>JAIQZO010000001.1 GCA_021777055.1 Candidatus Anammoxibacter sp.
TCCCTTATAATATTGTCCATGAACACCAATCACATAAAAGTTCAAGGACGACAACTCAGCCCTAATGACATATCGTACATAAGGGAACTAATTCATAATAACCCAAGTTGGAGCCGTCGTCGTATATCAGAAGAATTAAGCAAAGAGTGGAACTGGCGTAATGCGGCAGGTCAGTTAAAAGACATGGCATGCCGCTCCATGCTATTAAAATTAGAGAAACAAGGTTACATAATTCAACCGCCACGCAGATGTATACCAGTGAATCGTATGATGGCGAAGAAGATAAAATCCGTCCCACATGACCAAAGCCTTATAGAAGGAAAGCTTAAAGAAATCCAACCAATCAAATTGTTATCCCTGCGAAAAGAAAAAGAGTACGAAGAGTTATTCAGCCACTTATTACAGGAGTACCACTATAAGGGTTACAAAGGAGTAGTGGGAGAGAACATGAAATATGTGGTATTAGATCGTCACAACCGCATATTGTCCTGCCTTTTATTTGGTTCTTCCGCCTGGAAAGTAGAAAGTCGTGATAAATTTATAGGTTGGGACATTGTAACGCGCGAAGCGCATCTACACTTAATAACGAACAATATGAGGTATTTAATCCTACCCTGGGTAAAGATTCCCCATTTAGCGAGCCATATATTATCAAAAGTAACTAAACAAATCAGCAGAGACTGGATAACTAGTTATGGACATCCTATATACGCACTAGAGACGTTTGTGGAATGTGACAAATATAAAGGAACATGTTATAAAGCGTCGAATTGGATATGTGTAGGTCGTAGCAAAGGACGAAGCCGCAATGATAGATACAGAAAGATTAAGACGTCACAAAAGGACGTTTATATTTATCCTTTAAAGAAGAAGATTCTAAAAGAACCGTCTCATAAATGAGCGATGAAAGTACCAGAAGAGAATGATTTAGAGTTTTTAGACAGAGATAATTTAGAAGCGGTGGAAAATTTACTTTCAAAAGAATCCTATGATAACCTTCAAAAAGAACTCAAAAGGCGACGAGAAAGCGCTCCTTCGTTTTCCGGCCTAGGAATAGATCACCCTGGGTACATTCCAACGACATTAGAAGAGTATAAAACAAAAGTGACAAAACTTCAGGAGAGGTTAGCGCATATCAGCACCTTATGTTTCTTTTATGAAATACTAGAACGAGAGGCACGAAGAGAAAATAAACATTTAGTAACAGAGAACAAAAACCTTAAAGAAGAAAACAAGACATTAAGAGATGAGATCAAAAGGGCCTATAATCAAATACAATCAACGTTAGGGCTAAAACCAAGTAAACCAAAAGAGCAGACAGCCCCTAACAACAAGAAGAAGCGAAAAAAAAGAGGAGCACCGAAAGGCCATATAGGAAAGAGTAGGCCGATACCGAGGAAGGTTGACAAAGTGCATATACTATCACCGCCGAGTATATGTCCATGCTGCAGCAGTACCGAAATCATTCCAACCAACACTTACATCAGTAAGTATATTGAGGACATAGCTCCAATAGTCAAACAAACGACAGAAAACAGATATATCAAAGGTAGTTGTGTCAATTGCAAATCAGCAGTAATTGCATCAGCGGCAACAACAGGCCCTCCGGTAAGTATAGGTAATAATGTAAAATCAATAGTTACAGTCATGCGGGAACAGATGGGAGTATCATTAAGAAAGTTAAGCCAATTTGTATCAGAAACATTACAAATAAGTCTTTCTCAATCAGGGGTTTTGGGAGTATTAAACAAGGTTAGCAGAAAGATGGAACCCATATATAAAGGAATAGAAATATCTTTACGGAGCCAATCAGTCTTGCATGGAGATGAGACTGGATGGCGTATGGATGGAGAACGTTGGTATCTATGGTGTTTTTGCAATAAAGAGATAGTTTATTTCCATCCAGATCCAAGTCGTGGGACAAAAGTACCCAAAGCAATAATCGGGGATGATTTTCCAGGAATATTTCATTCTGATTTTTATGGTTCTTATAATTTTATAGGTAATAAACAAAGATGCCTTGTTCATTTTATGCGAGACATAAACGAAGAGCTAGAAATTAAACCAAAAGATGAGCCTCTTAGAAAATTAAAGAATACGATGAAGAAGATCATTGAAAAGGGTAACATTATAAAAACTATAAAAGAGACAGAAGAGAAAGCGATACAATTTGCAAAGCTAGAAAACAAGCTCAACAATTTAACAAGAATCAAGACAGAAAACAAAAGGACAAATACTTTAATCCAGAGGATAGTAAAACATAAACAAGATATGCTTCGCTTTGCCTTAAATGATGATGTTGAATATCACAACAACAGAGCGGAACGGACAATACGATCAGCTGTGATTTTCAGAAAAATATCATTTGGGAACAGAACATCCCAAGGGGCACAAAACTATGCAATAATTTCCTCAGTGCTAGAGACGTGTAAACTAAAAGGCAATAAGCTTGTAGATTTTCTACAAAATGTCTTGGTAACTCCAGACAATCAACTTCACAAAATCACAAAATCGCTACTTGACACCTCATAATCTGCATTAGGCAGCTTAACTGTTAC
>JAIQZO010000002.1 GCA_021777055.1 Candidatus Anammoxibacter sp.
GTTACTACTAACCTGCGGGCTAAGCTTTCGTTAGTCGGGAATTTTCCCAATTCTTCTGAGAATCACCCGATGGGTAACAATATCAAATTTCCTGAGTTTTAGCTCAATCCCAATGACTTGGACTTATCTTGGCACGACAAATGACTGGTTATGGATTTTAATCCACACTGAAAAATATTGCCAGTCAATTTTCAACTTGTCAATACTTAATAATTACGATGTACCCGAAACTTTCTCCAAGATTGCATAGGAAACGAACTTAAATAGCAGCAATAAAGTTCAGAAAACCAGATGTAGCTAATTCGGTTAAACGATTTGTTATGCGCTATTAACCCCACATAAAACCAGTGAAACTTTCACTATCAATGATTTGGATTTTTTGTTCTTGAATGTACTTCTTGCTGAACCACCATACCCTGAACCACCCTTTGTATTCAATGGTTACAGGAATAATTGAATTATATTTCCAGAAACCTTTATCAGTTGAAATGGAACGTCTGCCTTAGTACGAGAGACGGAAACCGTAACAGAATTGTTTAACGTATTCCAAAAACAAAATTATGACCAAAAATAGTGGAAATTCTGAGCGTAATAATAAAACTGCGAACCTTTTCACAATTTTCATGAATCAAGAAATTTTTGTTGCTTAAAAAAATAATCAGTGGCCACGCTTTTTGCTGTCGGCTAAATTTGCTGGTTATGCTTTTAATGTTGGTTTTCCGATTAAACTTTCTAAAGGAATATGAAGATTAAAATGAAGCTTTCGAATCATATTTAAAGAAAGATTTCTTTGATGATTAAAAATTTCTGACACTCGACCACGTTTTCCTATAAATGGTTCTAAATCCTTTCGGGATAAATCCATTTGTTCCATTCTAAATTTTAATGCTTCTACTGGATCAGGGGGATCAATTGGATAGTGTTTTTCTTCATACGCCTCCACTAAAACTAAAAGAATATCTAATTTATCTCCTTCTTTTGTATTTTCCTTCGCTCCCCAAAGTTTTTCAATTTCGGAGAGTGCTTTCTTGTAGTCTGATTCTGCTTTTATTGGATAAATGTCCATTACACAACCTCTGCATTGATTTTATTATATTGGCTATGAGTACCAATAAATCTAATAAATATTGTTTGCCGAGAATAATCAATTGCAACGATTAAACGGTATTTGTTTCCTCCGACATTAAAAACTGCTCGACTATTTTTTAGGATGCTAACTGAACGAAACTGTTCTTTTATCTCTTGTGGTGTTTGCCATTTTGCTTTTTTAGCTTCAGCATACCATGCCTCAATAGGAGCTTTTGCTTCAAAACATTGCGGTGATGATTCCCAAAACTTACGCAATGTACTTTTTGCAATTATTCTCATATAAAAATCATACCTTGCTACCGTTTTGGGATCAACAAAGAAGTTTGATTTCGTAGATTTGCATATCTGAGGATAACAACAGCATAACCAGCTTGACTGGTTGATGCAATTGTTAGCTGTCTTATTTAGTCAATATCACAATACTTAACAATTACGACATGGCCCTACATTTTCTTTCTGACCCTAAATTTTCTGCTTGATCAATTATAAGGCTTTCTTATTTTTAATTTGCATTTTTGTTGTAAGGTCAACAATAGGAGTTTTTGATTCTCTTTCCTTCGCCCGTAATTTTTTTGCTAATTTTTCTATATCGTAATCGCTCTCAACTGCTACTTGGTCTTTTATTTTCCAAAGCTCTTGTAGAATTTCATTCTTCATTATACTCTTCTCCCATTAGTTCCTGAGGTGTACAAATCTCAGGGCAATTATAACCATTTGAGATAATAACAGACCTAACAATTGGTTTGGTTTCTGCATTATCAATGTGACGACAATTCCACGTTAATAGAAAATCAATATTATGAACCGAACTCAGGGCGATGTGTAATGCATCATCTGTTGCTTTTTTTGGAAGTGCACCTTGCTGTAATAACTTCTTTGCAAGTTCTATAGCTGAATCTGTTACTAAAAGTAGTGGAATACTTTCAAGACTCTTCAATCTTTTACAAGCGGCTTCAACATCGCCTCTTCCAGCTTCTTCAAGTACAAGCTCTGAGACGTATAAATCAAATAACTGCTTTCGTTTGTCCCACCAATCAACTGTTAAGTTTTGCCATGCTGCAGTAAGAAGGTTATGAGATGGTCTTCCAGTCAAAAAACTTACTATAGATGTCTCAATATAGACTTTTCTTTTTATATTATTCATTTTTGTAATGCAAGAATGTGCGACGACGAATTTCACAGAGAGAAAAATACTCAAGAAGTTCTCCATTAGTTCTATGAACTGGTTAGAATATTATTACTCTTGGCTGTTTAATCGTCAACAATAAAACAACATGCATATTCCTTTTCATGGTAATAAAAAAGGTTTAAATATGGAGCGTTTTCTGATTATTCTTAACAAAGACATTGCACTCTCCCCATGTTTGATTTACTTTGCACTTTACGTCTCATTTGACAGACGTTTAAGCGAATAAATACCATTGAGCCCTGATATCTTTTTTGGTTTTTTTTCATTGCTTGTATTAAAACACCCTTTAAACATTTCATAATAATATGAAACAAAACATTTTGTACCAATTATACCGCTGTCTGTAAAGTACCTTGTTTTGAATCTAAGTCTGTCGATAGTTGTCAATCTAAAGTCCTTATCCCTCTCCTTTTTATTAACAGCTTCATTAATTGACATCCCCTTTACTGTTTCTATTGCACCCTTCTCATAAAGGAACTCCCTATAATAAGTTAACCTCTCTGTTTCTGACATTTTACCATAAGAACTTAATCCAAAGTCTGTAGACAAAAATTTGCCCTTGTTAGTAGTTTGGGCATGATAACCCATTGAGCTCCATCTGTAATCCTCCGGTTTTGCCGCCAACCCTGCCCTGATGGGATTCAAATCAATATATGCAAGGCAGTTAATAAGGGTATCACCGTTTTCGACTATTACACTCTTAAACCTATCTCCCCAGAAATAACCTCTGCGTTCGTGTAATTTATTATAATACCTGGAAAACCTCTGCTTCAGCTCTTTCATGAATTCAGATAAATTTGAGAACTTCTCTTTGAACAATGGTACTTGACCATCAGTAATAACCCCTACTTCACAATTACGAAAAAGAGACAGCCTTCTTTTAACCCCTTCATCACTATAGTTTTCTGCAGCTTTCATCTTGACAAGCAAATGAAAATGGTTACCCATAATGCAAAAACCAAACACATCTACAAAAAATATACCGCTTAAGTTCTTTATAAGGCTCAACAAATAATCCTTCTCCACATCACCTAAAACATAACCAGGCAATGCAGTACGTGAAATTATATGATATACCGTATCTTCACCTTTTACTAACAATCGTGGAATTCTTGCCATAATTAAACCCTCCATTTATCTAACTTATATTAAATTTTAATATTTTTATCTGAAAATTGCATTCAATTCTGCTGTTAAAGTTAATAAACAACCTGTCCCTATTTTTTCACTATTTTTTCCTATTTTTTCTTTTGCGTGAAGTTAACTAAATGATTTTGTAGGAAAATTGTACTTTTCCATACTTTTCGATTTTCTACAAAATGTTTTTCTTTGTGAATATTCCAGAGGATATTAATACCAGACTTAATCTGCTCCTTGCTAAATTAAATATCCCTAAAAGCGAACAAAATAATTTTAGAGAATGGCTCAGATACAACCTTGATTTTTGAAGAAAAGATAGTTTTCCACATTAAAAAAGCTACAAGAAAATCATCATTTTTCAAACAACAAAAATAAAGTTCTTGTGGTATATCCCTTTACCGTTTACGTTTTAGTCCAATTTTCAATCTTTAATCCTTCGATCCGTTGAAAATGTTTTGTATTGTTAGTTACTATTATTAGATTGTGTGAGAGCGCAGTTGACGCAAGAATAAGATCAAAATCATCTATGGCCTTACCGGTTTTCTCTAATTTCGATTTTAACATTCCAAATATCTCGACTATTTCTTGATTTGCAGGTAAAACTTCTAACCAAGTTTCTAATGTCTTTATTTTTGCCAGGTTATTCTCTATTTTCTGCGATTTATATGCACCATAGTATAATTCCATCAGTGTTATTACACTAATTTTTATAGGATAATTTAAGTGAAGCTTCAATCTTTTTCTTATCGCTTCATTGCCTTTTAAACAATATATTATTGTATCTGTATCAATAAGGTACATTAGAAACCGTTAGATAGTTTATGTGAATTTTTTCTATGCGTTTTTATATCACTAATAATATCATCTTCATCTCGTGAATCAAGCCATGATCCAGATAATTCTAATAGCACTTGTGCTGGAGCTTTAGTTTTCTTTATATATTTTTCTTTTGTTAAATATTCTTTTATTAAATATATAATTTGTTGGCTGATTGATCTATTTTCTGAAGCGGCTAACTCTTTTATTTGTGAATAAAAGTTATCCTCAATACCTTTAATTTGCAAATTGGCCATTTTGTAACCTCCTGTCATGATATTGTAACCAATATTCATGAATTGCACAAATGAGTTTTTTTTTGATTCAGCAAAAAACTAATGTCCGGTTGAGGAGCGCGCCCTAGCGCATCTGTCTTCCAGGTAGAAGCAGAGATTACTCTCCGCTCCCCCCACAGTCCCGGACTTGAAGATTTCCCTCATCCGGTTCCTCGGTTCTAATTCTTATTACCAAATTAAAAGCCAAACAGGCGACACCCCGTTTGGTGTATAACTTTACACCCCCTCAGACTAATCAAATATTATGGACTATTTTAGGAAATGGTAGCGGAAAACTTTTACGCAATTCCTCATACATAACTTCACCTCTATGGCTTCTTCGACTTAACCAATATCGCCATGATTTCTCTGCGTATTCATATACCACTTCAAGAGATTTATAATTACTACGCACTCCAAAATATTGATAAAAACCTCGCAATTTGATGCTAAGCATATTATATTGTTTCCCTATTGTGTTATGACGATTTTCCTTGCACCAGCTCCACAGCATTTGCATGAAACGATTCAACCGTTTCCTTGCTGTCTTCTTCTTTATCACATAGTATCCTTGACGAGATTTCGACCAATAAAAGGTAAATCCAAGATAATCAAATGTTCCATTACCTTTGTCTCCATCTTTCAGAGTGTACGATTTGCTAAATGGTGTCAGTTTGGTCTTATCAGGATGCAAAGTCAAACCAAAACGCATAAAGCGTTTTGATAGCGCAGATAACACTCTTTGAGCATCACTTTCATACTCAAAGCCTATAATGAAATCATCTGCCCAACGGCTCATAAAGCTCCGCCCTTTCATCCGCCCTTTAACCTCTTTGACAAACCACTCATCAAGAACATAATGGAGAAATATATTACTTAGCAATGGTGAAATTTCACCTCCCTGGGGAGTTCCCTTATCAGGATAAGTTATTCTCTCGTCCTCCACTACACCTGCGTTTAACCATTTACCGATCAGACGCAGTATTCCCCCATCATTTACCTTCTTTTTGATGATGTTACGCAAGATACTGTGTTCGATATTGTCAAATAATCCTGTAATATCTGCGCTAACTATACATTCGATGTTCAGTACTCTACATTGTTCACGTACCTCATGGATGGCTTGATGCTGACTATGACCTTTACGAAATCCATGGGAAAAATCATAAAATACCTGATCATAGATCGCACTCATTAGCATTTCTACCGATTTCTGGACTATTTTGTCTTCAATCGTTGGTTTACCAATCGGACGATCTTTCCCATTTTCTTTCTCAATCCATACACGTTCTACTGGTGGAGCTATGTATTTGTCTTTTCGTAAACGTTCATGAAGATTGAACAGTTTCTTCTCAAGGTCTGACGCATACTCTTTGGCTGTCATATTGTCAAAACCAGGAGCTGCGTCCTTGCGGATTCCATGATATGCTTCCCGCAAAAAGTTCACATCTATTTTATGTGCCAATGTAGTGAACACCATCTCCGGATAGTCAGCCGCCTGCTCTGCAATTTGCTTAAGTTGTGTTGATACGGTTTGTGATCTCAAAGTATCTCCCATCTTTCCCTTATGCAAAACGTTATACCCGACTTCACCTTCCCTACTGTGGGTCGCTTGGGTTAACACTTCCCCACATTCTCAACCACGATTTCCTGTGGCTACCGGTACTATGATCCGCTAAGACTGCCAAATGTCCTTCTCATGTCCCTTCGCTATTCACTATCGGTTCATGATACCTTGCATCTCCCGTCTTTATTCGTGTTCCTTTACAGGCTCGTACCAGAAGCGGGGCTTCTTCTAAACGCCTGGAGTTTTACCGCACGGATGGTACTCCGACAAACCATATTTTACACAAGGAGACAGTTTGGCTCTCCCAAGTTCCCAAGTTACCCCTGTGAATACATGCCATGGTCTAAGACCCCGGTGGTGTCCTGCACACTTCGCCACGTAGGTATCTCAACCTATCTAACGTGTTCTG
>JAIQZO010000011.1 GCA_021777055.1 Candidatus Anammoxibacter sp.
TACTACAATTTCGCCGAGTCTCTTGTTGAGACAGTGCCCAAGTCGTTACACGATTCATGCGGGTCGGAAATTACCCGACAAGGAACTTCGCTACCTTAGGACTCTCATAGTTAGAGCCGCCATTCACCAGAGCTTCAGTTCAAAGCTTCTTTAATTAAAAATAACATTTCCCCTTAACTTTCTGGCATCGAGCACGTGTCAGTCTCTATACGTTGATTATAAATCTTGGCAGAGACCTGTGTTTTTAGTAAACAGTCGCCCAGGCTTTTTCGCTGCGACCTGAATCACACAAAATAATAAATTACTCTATGCTTACAGGCACTCCTTATTCCAAAGTTACGGAGTATTTTTGCCGAATTCCTTAACAAGAGTTCTCTCGAGCGCCTTAGGATTCTCACCCTTCCTACCTGTGTTGGTTTTAGTACGGACACCGTGTTAACTAACAAACGAGGTTTTTCTTGAAAGATACTCCAGTCACTTATTGGCATACGCCGACGTATTCACCCTCTGCACTTTAGTGTCCTAGATTTGCTATGGACAGCACATTAGGCTTAAACAAGCCGTGTCTATTAGACTTGCTGACTCTTATATCTCTTTTACCCCATGCTCAAACATTAACAGGTGGCAGCCGAATATTAACGGCTTCTCCATCGTCTACGCCTTTCAGCCTCGACTTAGGGCCCGGCTAACCCTGGGCGGACTTACCTTCCCCAGGATACCTTAGGTTTACGGCGAATAAGATTCTCACTTATATTATCGCTACTTATACCGACATTCTCACTTCTATCCGATCCAAGAATCCTTACGGTTTCTCTTCAGCTCAAATAGAACGCTCCTCTACCACTTCCTTAGTCTCCTAAGAAAATCCATAGCTTCGGTAATATACTTAGTCCCGTGTATTTTCGGCGCAAAAATGCTCGACTAGTAAGCTATTACGCACTTTTTAAATGGTTGCTGCTTCTAAGCCAACATCCTAGTTGTCTTAGCATTTTCACTTCCTTTTTCACTTAGTATATTTTTGGGACCTTAGCTGTTGGTCTGGGCTGTTTCCCTCTTGACTGCGGAGTTTATCCCCCATAGTCTGACTTCTGTGGTAATTACAATAGTATTCGGAGTTTAATTGGGCTCAGTAACATATATATGCCCCGAAACCCATTCAGTCCTCTACCCCTATTGCATAGTGACACAAAGCTAGCCCTAAAGCTATTTCGAGGAGAACCAGCTATCTCCGAGTTTGATTAGACTTTTACTCCTCCCCTCAGTTCATCACATAACTTTTCAACGTTAATGTGTTCGGACCTCCATTAAGTGTTACCTTAACTTCATCCTGACCAAGGGTAGATCACTCGGTTTCGGGTCTACTAACTAATACTAACGCGCAGTTAACACTCGCTTTCGCTATGACTACTCTCCGGAAGAGATTAATCTGCATTAATCAGTAAGTCGTCGGTTCATTCTACAAAAGGTACGCAGTCATACTTGATAAAACGAATTCTATCATAATACTCCTACCGCTTGTAAGTATATAGTTTCAGGTTCTATTTCACTCCCCTAAAGGGGTTCTTTTCATCTTTCGCTCACGCTACTTTTTCACTATCGGTCACTGAGTAGTATTTAGCCTTAGGAGGTGGTCCTCCCGAATTCATACCGGTTTTCACGAGACCGATATTACTTGGGTGATCACAAAAAGAGAGAATTTATTTTCACATACGGGACTGTCACCCTCTGTGGTTAACCTTTCCTGTTTTATTCTGCTAATAAACTCTTTTTTGACTCTTTCGACAACGTCTTGTTATTGTCACTGTAATTCCCACGACCACAAATACACAACGCACAAGAGCTATTACATGTACTTGTTTTGGGCTGTTTTCGTTTCGCTCGCCGCTACTAAGAAAATCGATTTTTCTTTCTGTTCCTGAAGATAATGAGATGTTTCACTTCTCTTCGTTCATTTTAATATCCTATTTATTGAGATATTAATATCGTGGTATTAACCTAAAGAAGATTACTCTTCTACGATGGGTTGCCCCATTCGGAAATCCCCGAGTCAACGTTTGTTTAGCAACTCGTCGAGGCTTATCGCAGCTTTCCACGCCCTTCGTCACCTCTCAGTACCAAGACATCCACTATATACCCTTAGTAGCTTGATCACATCTATATATTATAATTAAATACTTTTTTCAAAGAACATTATCTTCCCTACAATTAGAAAAGATTTTTTTACTTTTTATGGAGATGAGCGGGATCGAACCGCTAACCTCGGCCTTGCAAGGGCCGCGCTCTCCCAGTTGAGCTACACCCCCCTCTTATTTCACTACAACTCTATATTAATGGGCCTAAGTGGACTTGAACCACTGACCTTTCCCTTATCAGGGGAATGCTCCACCAACTGAGCTATAGGCCCTTAAAGAAATCTAGTTAATACAGCTAGTATATTTCTTTAAAAGGGGTCAGTCTCCATTTGGCTTATATACTTCTTACCAAATTACTTCTTATATATTATTAACAACGACGAGCACAAGTGTAGTCTTCTTTTTTTATCCTTAGAAAGGAGGTGATCCAGCCGCAGGTTCTCCTACGACTACCTTGTTACGACTTAGTCCTCCTCACAAAGCATACCTTCAGCGCCTCTCTCCCATAGGGTTAAGTCAACGATTTCGGGTACACCCTGTTTGGGTGGCTTGACGGGCGGTGTGTACAAGGCTCGGGAACATATTCACCGCAGCGAGGCTGATCTGCGATTACTAGCGATTCCAACTTCATGAAGGCGAATTTCAGCCTTCAATCCGAACTGGGATAGGCTTTCCAGGTTTGGCTCCACCTCGCGGTCTTGCTTCCTTTTGTACCTACCATTGTAGCACGTGTGCAGCCCGGGACGTAAGGGCCATGATGACTTGACGTCATCCCCACCTTCCTCCGTCTTAACGACGGCGGTCTCTTTAGAGTTCCCAGCATTACCTGTTGGCAACTAAAGACAAGGGTTTCGCTCGTTATAGGACTTAACCCAACGTCTCACGACACGAGCTGACGACAGCCATGCAACACCTGTGTTAGTTACGGACTGGATACCGTTGCTTACCCTTTCGGGTTCCTACTTCCAACATGTCAAGTCCCGGTAAGGTTCTTCGCGTTGCATCGAATTAAGCCACATGCTCCACCGCTTGTGCGAGCCCCCGTCAATTCTTTTGAGTTTTAGTCTTGCGACCGTACTCCCCAGGCGGGGCACTTAATGCGTTAGC
>JAIQZO010000101.1 GCA_021777055.1 Candidatus Anammoxibacter sp.
AATGCCTAAAATTATAGAAATTTATTATTAATAAAAAACAAAGCTATTAACTTTAGGTACTTTTTCGCATCATGATGTTGCAAAATGTTCATAAATATGGAACATTATTGCACTGCAAAAGGCTAACCGGACAATGCTGAAATTTAATAAACATTATTTACGTACTTAAAACCCAAAGTGGCCTTTAACTTAATAAAGCAAATAATATGCCAACATTTGCTGTGTTGAGCTGTGTTTACTCTTCTAACGTATATATTAGCTATATGTTGCGCAATATTGGATGCGGATGACAGTTTTTGTTATACGGTTGTTTAATGTTATGTATCTAACGTCTAAATGAATATTATGTTAAATTGCTAACGTAAAAAAAATGGCTATTATGTTAAATTTATAACGCAAAGACATCACTTTTATCATGAGCTGGAGAAAAAGCAGAATAGGGAACCTTCCTAGATAAGACCAGATGAGATTTTTCTTTAAACCAGGTTCTAATAGAAATTCAAATAGATAGATTTGAATTTCTATTAAAATAAAACAGAACAACTTAACGTTATACGCCTGCTGTTCATACATAAACAATGGATATGAAGTAAGCAAAGAGGAGTTGCACATGATATTTTCAAAGGCAATAGAAATGGAATCCTTATAATTGTCTGGTTCGTATCCTTAAGTACTTTTCTTATAATAAATAAAATTCTACAATTTTAGCTCATTTTGGACAATTTATGCAGTCAATCCGGACCCAAAGTTGACTTTATCTAGATTTTAAGAGCATAAAAGATTAGGCATGTTTTTATCCTTAAAAAAAGTGGTTGTCACGGTTTTAAATTGCACTGCAATAGAAAAGATATATGATAAAAGAAGGCGTCAGGAGGTTAAAAATTGTAACCCCCTCTGATACTTTATTTCAAAAAACATTTATGATTTGTACAAAATGAATATTAAAACGAAAAGAGTAACAGGGTATAGTTTGATAATGCCTAACTATCCTGTACTAATAGAGACAATAGTTTTTGTTTTTATCCTATTTTCTTTTTCAGATGTTGCTTTTTCAGAACCTATTAATCTTCCGAGGACAGGACAGACATTGCTTTTTTCTCCTGGAGATGATGGTAACATACAGGCTGGTTCTTCTTGGCCATATCCAAGGTTTACTGATAATAAAGATGGGACAATTACGGACAATCTTACAGGGCTAATGTGGATTAAAGATGGAAGCTGCTTGGGGATCAGCAACTGGGAAGATGCTTTAAGCAATGTGGAGGTTCTCAATCTAGAACCGGGGAATTTTGGTTGTGCCGGCTATTCAGCTACATATAATGACTGGAGACTACCAAACATAAATGAGATTGTGAGTTTACTGAAAACGAGTGATCTAAAGTGGTTAAACCAACAAGGGTTTGTTGATATGCGAGATGGATACATTACCTCCACAACGGTTTCTCATAAATCTAGTTCTGCATGGTCTATACAGCCTTCTGGGATAATGCATCCATTTTCTAAACATATGGCCGCATACGGAGCTTGGGCAGTGCGTGGTAAGAGTACCGGTCCCTCAAAGGTTTGGCGTACTGGACAGACGACGAGCTTTGCACCTGGAGATGATGGAAGTACGCAAGAGGGACAATCTTGGCCAATTCCACGGTTCTTAAACAACGGAGATGCGACAATAACAGATAAATTGACCGGTTTAATGTGGATGGAAAACGCAGGAACTCCAAGCATTGGATTATGCACGGGAGGGAGTAAGACATGGCAAGAGGCGTTAGAGTATGTTGCTTGCCTTAATAGTCTCAATCATCTTGGGCATAGTGATTGGCGTCTCCCAAACCGCAAGGAATTCGAAAGTATTACTGATTTTTCGAAATTCAATCCAATCTTGCCAGATAAACACCCCTTTATAAATGTGCACTCTTTACCCGCCCCTGCACCTGGCCCGGACTATTATTGGACCTCTACAACACATAGTGCAAGTAACATTAACGGAGCCTGGGCATGTTTCTCTTTCGAAGGCGGTATACAGGAGGAATTTAAGAGCGGTACGGTTCTGGGCAATGATTATGTTTGGCCAGTACGTGGAGGAACAATAGAACCTGCGGTCGTTAATGATCTTGTTAAACTTGATGAGGATAAACTTGTCAGACGGTTTAATTCTACACCCGTACCTAATGGTCCTGCAGGGACTTTTTCAATTATGGCAATTTTCACTAATACAAGTAGCTCTCTAGTTTCTATATTTAATCCTTTTTTTCGAGTTCTAGAGCTATCTGGCGGTAATCTGCTTCTAAATGCGGATGTTGGAGCTGGCAGTGTTGGGTCTACTTTAACTCTAAACCTGGATGACGATGTTCTGTCTCCTGGAGAATCAGTCACTGTCGATTTTACAATTGCAATTCAAGAACGCAAGCCATTTACCTTCCTTGTAGATCTTTTAGGTGATATGGATTTATAAACTTTAAAAAGGAGAGCAGCAAGATCGAAACTGCTCTTTTGAAACTTAAAGGAACTTTACAATGCTTATTGTCATAGGGCCAGGGTATTATACGATCAAGCTCTTTTCATATGCTCCGCTGGAAATGCAAGAATTTAATGTGGGCTGGAGGTGTAATGTTCATTTTGTTGTTACTTGTTAGGACTTACAAAAGGTGTGGGTAAATGATGGTCTGGTAGGTAACAAAGAAAATGTTCAAAAGAGCTTATGATAAATGGTAGAGTTAGATAAAAGGATAAAACCTTATCCTGATAACGTTGTTGCAGAGTTAGAGGAGGGCAAAACTATTTTAAACGTGTTGTAAATTTAAGTTTCTCCTAAGTTTATTTTTGCTATCAGAGTTACTTAATGACACGGGCTGGTTTTTAAAGAAATATTTTAGCAGAGACGCACAACAATAATGCGCCTCGCAAAACATGTCCATACCAATTGTTACGTTTTCTCTTCAGTTGTTTCCTTTTCTTTCTTTTTTCCTTTACGTTTTAGACGGTGATGTACTTTAACCTTTTTTAGTCCAAAAACAGAATCTTCTTCATTCCAGTTATTGTCAGCTTTTAAGATGTTGACCCTTTCATCCCTCTTGTATACACTTCTTTCCCTGCTAAGCTTATTTCTAGAAACAAGGCTTTTGTCGATACTCATTTTTTCTCCTATGATATGTGTTTTATTAAAAATTTAAACAAACTATTACTTTAATTTAACCGGATAGCAGCCTTTAAACTGCTTTTTATTTTCATATACGAGACTAGACATCTTTATTTGTAACTCGGCTAGCTTTGGGTCGTTATCGCCTTTAAATTTACCAACGCAAACGATTAATTCTTTACCCGTTTTTGCAACAAACGAATGTGCGCCAGTCATCTTTTTTACCGCGTTAGAAAGTGTTGTCGCCTTTAAAAAATTCGGCCTGGTATTTTTATATGAAATTATTCTCAGCGTCCATAAATTCTCTTTTGATTTCTCTATTGTAGAAATATCGGTTTTACTGTCCTCTTTTTTTGAAAACAATTTTGACGGTTTCTTCTCTTTTTTTGGTTTCTCAACTTTATGGCTTACTTCTTTTTCTTGAGCTTTAGTAGGTTCAGGATTTGTATTTTCTGCAATCTTCTGTACCACACCTTTGTTATGTCCGAGCTTGTACCCTATAAAAAAACACGCAATAGTCAGAAAAGTTACGGCCACTACACAAATTATTATAGTTTCCTGACTTAAGTGTACTCCATCTTTTTTTAAGATGCCTGTTTTCTTCGTGAAATCTTCTTCTTTATGGTTAGGTGTCTCCTCAGGCGAACTCTTTTTATCGTGCTGATTTTCTGCTTCTTCTGCCTTTAGTGTCTTTTTGGCCCAGCCACCAGGTCTATATTTAGGTATTGTAGGTGTTGGCCGTTTTGGTGGAAACGCCGGCCTAACGGTAATAGGTTTTACCGGTAAAGGTTTAACTACTTTTTCCGCTTTTTTTCCTTCTTCTACGTCTAAATCAGACTCATTCTTAAACTTATCTCCGTCTTTTTTGATCGGGGCATCATCAATCTGCTCTTTGCTCTTTTTTTGCGATATCTCCTCTTTATCCGGTGTTGATTTTCCTTTTGGGGGTGAGGATCTATATACTTCAAAAAATTCTCTGTTCCCCTTATTATCTGCCATACAACCTCCATGTTCCAGGAATCTTTTTGCTTTGAAGTGTATTATAAAACATGATAGTTGTCAAGCCTTTTTCGATAGTTGTGGTATTACGTAGGGCTGTATTAGACCGAGCAATGGAGAGTTACCCTGAACCACATTTTGATTTGCCAATTTTACAAGGAGAGATAACTTTGACGGCATATTCAGCTACTATCTTTACAAGACCGTAGTGGAATGAGTTGGATAATTATTACTACTTTATTTTCTCCCTCCAAATAGGGCCAACTCAAATACCTTGAAAAAGCAATCAACATCTTTAAATCCAATCTTGCGCAACCAGTCACACTGGGTTTCAGTTGAGCACAATATATTTGCTGTCTTATCTGGTCTATTATAATACTCTTTCATAATCTTTTCCCTGGTTATTCCACTGTTGGATTTTGCATTATATGCGTAAAGAGAATCAATAAAATAGTCATCAAAGAGTGGTTCAATTCCCTTAGATGGAGAAGCAACATGCTCTAAGTTTAAGAATATCCCTTCAGGTGCAAGAAGGTTATAAATTTCAGAATATAGCTCTTTTTTTCTTTTATCTGGCTGATGGTGTATGGAAAAACCGGAGACAATGAGATCAAACGGCTTACGATTTCTTATGGATTTTGGCCAATCAGGATTTCCAAAATCTGCATTTATGAATCTGGCATAAACATTAGATTTGCATTTCATTTTTGCCGTTTCAAGCATTTTGTTGGAAATGTCAATGAAAGAGCCTTTTGCCTTTGGGTTAATGGTAAATATTGATGCTCCTAAAATACCATCACCACAACCAAGGTCTATAAAGTTCCTGATCTTCGGCTTCCATTTTAATATAATCCTCCGGAAAATAGCAATTTGTTCCTCCGCGAGAGGGATACCTCCACGAACCCCTTCTAAAAATGACTTGGCAAGTTTTTCAGATTTCCAAACGTTACTATTGTTTTCCATGAGGACTATCGCTCCTCTTCCCTCTAAGGCGGTAAAGTGTTTATTGATTAAAGTCCTAATGAGTAGTATCTATCCAGCGTAATTAATATACTTTTTTTTGAAATCAGGAATTTCACCATTAAATAATAACGTTAACGCCTGAACAAATGTCATTGGATTCTTTTTTGCAGTTGATAAATAACTCCTAATTCTACAAAGTATTTTAGCCCCTTCTAAAAGGTCACAAACAGCCTGAAATCTATTGATGAATTTTTGTCATCCTGATATCAGGACGAAAGTATTTTAAACTTTTGGTTTTTGTCAAATATCTTTCCATCCTCCCAAATTTAAGTTAGCTTTGTTTAAACTGATTGAGCTAAACCTGAAGTACAATCTTAACCGTATTGAGAATTTAGTGATTGAAGTTTGTACAAAGATAATGTGAAGATTAGTGCAAAATGGGTAATTTTTTGACTTCCTCTTCCCTATACTCTAGTCTCCTTTTCCAACTCCTGTTCATGTGATATAAGTTTGGCAATATCTGAGAACTCCTCAGCCAGAAGATCAAGAACATCATCAGTTGAGAGAATACCTGTCAGATTGCCTTTATCGTCCACAACAGGAACTCTTCTTATTCCCTTTGCAACCATTAATCCTAATGTTTCGCTAATCCCGTCAGACTCCCTTACTGTTACCGGATTGGAGCTCATTACTTCTTTAACAAAGAGTTCGCCAACATCCATGCCTTTGGCAATAACTTCAACAACGATGTCCCTATCTGTTAGTATTCCAATGGGAATGCGCCCTGCCTCGCTTTCCTTTGCAACAACAAGGGTACCAACGTGGAATTTGCGCATTAGATCTGCGGCCTCTAAAATTGTTTCGTTCTTACTGGCAATAACTACTTCACGATTACAAATAGCACCGATAGACATAGCTACCTCCTTTCTCTCCCTATTACATATTACAAACTAAAACAAGAGAGCATGGAAATCTTCGTTACATAATAAAGAAGAACACTATATATATTATAGCTGGTTTTATGGCAGTTTGTTACATAAGAAGAGATAAAAACAGTGTGGATGATGTCAGGAGTTGCTTAGTTTGGTTTCAAGTGCTGCAATTCCACCAAGGAGGCGTTTAGTCAAAATAGCAAGGGCATCATTACTCATGTGATAATCCCAAACAGGTTTATTTTTAGAATTGAGAACCTGACCTTTGCATACGCAATTTTCAAGTAAGTAGTCTCGATGGTGTACTCTTTTGATGTTTGGCTGTATTGGATGCAGCCCATAGGTCACAGTAAAGCCTGTCCCATCAGAGCAGCCAGATAGTTGAACAAGAATTACATAAGAATCTGCAGCTTTGTGAAAAAAGTTATCAGAGCCTTTAAAGTGACACTCTTTCAGGAACTCTCCAATATGAGAAAAGCTTTTGTGCATTTAAGGAAATCCGAGTTTTCAGGTTAAGTTCTGCAGATAATAGATCCATCTACTACGAAGTTCATTAAGATGGTTCCGTTATGGTAAAAACTAAATCCGAGTTTAAAACTTTTGTAGCAATATCCAGAGCTGGTTAGCGGGTAGCGAATTCCATTATATTTTAACATAAACCGCTAAAAAAGAACCTATCAAAAATTGCTGATTTTGATTGTTAAGCTAAGTGGTCGTCTCAGGTGTCATTTTTTTACGATCTCATTTTCTCCCATTTAATGATATAAAAAAAGTTTAATCTTTACTCGTTTGCAGGGCTTTACGTTAGTGATGTTAATCGTTATAAGACTCATTGTTGTCACTTGGTTTTTTGGAATTCTTTTTTAAAGCAATCAAAACAGACTCCATGAGAAAATGTTAGGTTGTACTTCTTGGTAAAGTATGTTTCAATTTTCTCCCATTGATCCTCCGCATTTCGAATATCTTTACAGTATGAACAAATTGGGATAAAGGTATCTTTATTTTCAGATACCATTTCTTCTTTTCCTAAGCTAAAGGAGCCGACTATATGTTTATTTTTACTCTTGATAAGCGAATTATCCCAACGTATATTGACTTCATTACCTTTTGTTGTAAGTGCTGGGTTTGTGTAAGAATTAAACTGTTCCAGTTTTCCTGCCATTAATTCATCGAATCCGCTCTTAACGTGTTGCCGAGCAGATTCAGGAAGAAAGTTATCAAATCAGTTTTTCCCAATAACCTGATTGTATTTTGCTTCAAGAGCTTCACACCCGGCAATATTGATATAGGCTACTTTCTCATCTCGATTAAGAAGGACAAAAATCGATTCCATATCATCAAGATGCTCCAGTATTTTTCTTATACTCTTGTACCCGCGTTCACCTTTTAGTAGCTCCTTCGCTAATTTCGCGCCTCTATTTCTTCTGTCTCGGGCATAAATAAAACTAAACAATTTCGAGATAAAATCTCTTTTTATTGTTGAGACGATACTTGGCATATCTGATGTTTTCATTTTTTACTTTAGGAAGGAGCATGACAAGTAATAGATAAATTCCTGTTAAGCATCAGAATTAAGATAGCAATTTTGATAATCTGGAACAGAAGTCATTAATAAAATAGTTTTTATAAGATAATGACTTTTGGCATGTCTATAAAATCAAGATGGCAATTATAAAACGCCGCCTTCCTACCTCTCTTATATAATGATAATTCAACATTGCAGAATAAGCAAATTTATTGATTTTCTATGTAGATCCAATGTGAAGCAATGGGGAAGAGGGTGCATTCTAAAGAAATGATTATCCTTTATAAAGAGTGTTTGCTCTATGTGGTTGGTGCCGTTTAGATATGGGATATATGGATGGAAAACTTGTAGATTTAGTTCAATCCTTTTAATTCAGGATACAGTTCATCCTTGCAGCTAGGACAGATACTATGTGTAAATTCCACATCAGTGTGCTTACTAATATAATCATCAACCTGGTTCCAGGAACCTTTATCATCTCGTATATTCTTACATGAGGCACAAATGGGAAGAAATCCTCCTAAGGTCTTAGTGGATGAAAGAGGTTTCTCTAAATTTTTAATAAGATCTTTCCTGGCCGCCTTGTCCGTTTTGCGGTTAGTAATATCAATACCAAGTTTTAAAACAAGTGGAGAGCCATCAATATCTTTAAATGGATAATCATATATTTGGTAATTTAGATTGGTATTAGGATCTGCCAATTCCCAAACCTCTGGAATATTAGTCTTAAAGACTTCATTGGTACGGCATGTCTTGCATAGATTTTCACCGCACGACATTACTTCATGGCATAATTTCCCAACCCCATCACCAAATTGCTCTATGAAGAAACTATTACAAAATGTTATATAAAGATCCTTGTTCCTAAGACAAACAAACGCCGGAAGTCTATCCAGTATTGCGTAAAGTTTCTTCTGTTCAGTTTTTAGTTTATTTTCTTGCGATTTACGAACCGTAACGTTATATAACAACCCTATGTTCTCCCCTTTATGGTCATTAGATACAGACATTTCAAGCCATACAGTTTTCCCGTTACGATGTCGAAAACGTAATTCGCCGTGTTTTTCTTCTCTTGAAATAAAGGAGAGGATGGTCTCGGTATCTTTTTCATGCAGAAAATCAACAATAGAATGCCCTAGTGATTCTTTTACAGAATATCCAAGAACTTCTTCCCAGAACCGATTAATATAAGTTAGGCGTCCACTGTTGTCACATTGAAACACCACTTCGTGAATGTTTTCAAGCAGTGATTGGTAATGCTTTTCTGATCTGAATAGTTCCTTTTCCAAACTATTCTCTGGTCCTGAAAAATGATTATTATTTATGCTCAATTAGGCACCTTTAGTCTGTTTATATTATTAATAATCCATTACTTTTAGATAAATCAACAGTACCATTGTTTATTGATTTTATCATGATAACCTGAGGTGGTAGTGTTACTTTCTTGCCACGCAAATCTGGTGCCACTTATAGGCATGGAAGAAAGAAACACTATAACTACTTCATTAACAAGAAGTTCCATTAAATCGCTGTGGTTCATAGAAACGTATGGTTGCGATTTTGAGCGTTAGAATTGTAACGATATGCGCCTTTGGTGTAACGTGTCGTTTGCGCTAACGCATTGTTATTGTACAGAATACACATTTAGTCAGATGTTATAACTGTAACAGTTGGTATTGTAACGCATGGGTTAAGCATATAATCATAATGGAAAATAAAAAACAGGAAAGGATAATGTCATTACGCACAGCAATAACATTATTAAATCTAGAAGAAGGCATTACGTTAAAGGAGCAAAGCAGATGAATTTAATTACATACTGTTAACTATTCAAGTATAGTACGTTGATAAGATTTTAACAAATCCGCGGTAACTGCGCGCCTGTCAACATTTCTACTAAACGTTTTCCACCGACACTGGTTTGTAAAACAACAGACCCAGGGTTGGTATGGACTATTTCTCCAATTACCCGACTTTCCATGCCCAAGGCATTTTCTTGTAATCTTCTTAAGGCTTTTCCGGCATCTTCCCGGGCAACAACAAAGATGACCTTCCCTTCATTTGCAACATACAATGGATCAAAACCTAAAAGTTCACAGACACCTTTTACACTTTCTCTGACGGGAAGAGATTCTTCATCTAACAATATTCCAAACTCCCTTTTTCTTGTGAGTTCACATAATACCGTTGCCACTCCGCCTCTAGTTGGGTCACGCATAAACCTTATCTTCAACATGTCGTCTAATAGATCTTTAATTAAGAGATTCAACCCAGTCGTATCTGATATGATTTCTGCCTTAAAATCAAGTTCGTTACGTGCTCCCAGGATTGCAATACCATGATCTGCTATAAATCCGTTTACAATAATTTTATCACCTGTGCGGATATTTTTGCCACAACTAATATCTTTATAACGTTTATTAACAACGCCGATTCCACTTGTATTTATAAACAGTTTATCACATGCGCCTCTTTCAACAACTTTTGTATCCCCTGCAACAATTTGAACATTACACCTGCCTGCCTCTTCGGACATTGATTTAATAACCTTCTCAAGATCAGCAAACGGCAACCCCTCTTCGATAATAAATCCGCAACTTAAATATTGAGGATCTGCACCGGTTACAGCAATATCGTTAACGGTACCGGAAACAGCTAGCTTTCCTATATCACCACCTGGGAAAAAGATTGGTTGGATCACATACGAATCAGTAGTAAATGCAACATTGCCAGAATCTAACTGCAGTAACGCAGAATCCGTCTGTTTCCTTATTATGTCATTATCAAAATACTTGAAGAAAAGATCGTTTATTAAATTATGAGTTAATCTTCCTCCACTACCGTGATCCAGTAGGATATGTTTTTTATCCATTTTTATTTTATACTATTACTCCGTAAAAACTTGTTTTTAAGAAAGATTGTAAGTTCAAATAAAAAGATTTAAAAATATGTAGAATACCCCAACGGGATTAAACATACCAGCCCAGGGCAACGCCCTGGGTCAATAATAACCATCAAATTGCTCCCTACATGGGTGCAACATATATAGACCACGAAATAAAATGTATGTCACGCCCTTACAGGGCTATATTTTTCTTGCGTCTTGTCCCAGGGCGTTGCCCTGGGCTGGTATATCTGACCCTTTCAGGGTCAAATTCACAAGATTATATTTATAATGAGCGGCACAGGCCCCTTCATTTGACACCATACAGGCCCCCACTGGAGTTTCCGGTTTACATATATTAGCAAACAGTCTGCAATCTTTAGGATTCTTTACCCCTCGCAAGATTTGACCGCAGATACATCCAGGATTTTCTACGGTTTTTTCGACCTTAATATTAAATGCTTTTTCTGCATCAAACCTCTTGTACTTTTTCCTTAAAGTCAATCCGCTAAGTTTTAAGGTCCCAAACCCACGCCAGTTGTCATCACGATATTCAAAGACCTCATTTATTATCTGTTTTGCCTTCAGATTACCTTCAGGACGTACGGCCCTTTTATATTGAATTTCTACCCTAGGTTCGTTCTTCTTATTCTGTTTAATCAGCATATATATAGATTGGAGCATGTCAAGAGGTTCGAATCCTGAGATCACACAACCTAATTTATACTTACTTACAATGGGTTCGTAAATCCTGCTTCCTGTTATTGCACTTACATGGCCAGGGCAGAGATAACCGTTAATTTCTACACCGTCATCAATAATTGCAGACATTGCCGGTGGCATCACTTTATGGGAGCTGAGGAGGTAAAAATTATTAATTCCTTCAGCGTCCGCTTCTAAAATTGTTGCGGCACTTGTGGGCGCAGTTGTTTCAAAACCTATTCCGGCAAATATGACCTTTCTCTCCGGATTGGATCTGGCTATCTCAAGGGCCTTCAGCGAAGAATAGACAACCCTGATATCGCTGTTTGAGGATCTCTTGTCTGCCAACGTGGTTGTTGACCCAGGTACACGTACCAAATCCCCGAATGTCGCAATAATCACATTGTTCAATTTACTAAGGGCAATTAATTTATCAATATATCCCTTACCTGTAACACAAACAGGACATCCGGGCCCCGACAACAGTTTTATCTTATTTGTCAGCAATGACGGCAAGCCAAACCTGTAGATCGCCATGGTGTGTCCACCGCAAACTTCCATAAAAGTGAGTTTGTCTTCAACAATCGAGTTTATTGATTCGGCGATCTGCAAGACTAATTTTTTGTCACGAAACTCGTCTATATATTCCATTGTTAGCTCTTTTTCTGGATTTCCTTAAAAAGTTTCAATGTCTCTTCTGCTTCTTTCTTGTCGATCTTTTGTATCGCATATCCGGAATGTATTAATAAGAAATCTCCAATCTTGATATCCTCAACAAGGTATAGACTCGCGTTATAGATAACACCGCCAACGTCAACATCTGCTTTGTCTCCGCAGATGGAAACAACTTTTGCCGGTACACTCAAACACATTGAAGTTCCCTCCTTTTCGCAGCTATTGCCAACTGACCTAAAGCGATCCCTCCATCATTAGTAGGAATCCTTTTATGTGTAAAGACTCTGCATTCATTCTTTTCCAGAATATTTTCAAGGTTTTCCAGAATATATCTGTTCTGAAAAAGGCCGCCTGACAAAACAACAACCTTGATTTTACTTACATTGTTCATTCGCTTTATGACATCAACAATAATTGAGATTATGGTATTATGAAATTTAGTTGCGATGGTTCTATTGTTAATGCCGGCGGTTAAATCATTTACTATATTTTTGATAACTTCCTTAACCATTATGGTTTCATTAATCTCGTAGAGATAACATCCCTTTTCCCTTTCATCAATCAAACACTCCAACCTCATGGCGGCTTCTGCTTCATATGACGAGATCAAACATACATTCATCAATGCCGAGATTGCATCAAATAATCTTCCGGCACTGGAAGTAAGTGTAGTGTTAATATTATTGTCAATTGCAGAAATTAACAGATCCACCTTGTCATTGGGAATTTCATCTCTAAAAGGCAATTTCATGTTAACAAAATTTTTTCCATATGTCTTATAAAGATACGAAACCGCCATCCGCCAAGGTTCCTCTACGGACTTATTGCCCCCTTGCATTGGCACATAGTCGAAGTAGGCATATCGTTCATATTCTGCAAGATCACAAAGAAAAAATTCACCTCCCCATATATTATTGTCGTCTCCTAAACCCGTTCCGTCAAGGCTGACACCAATCACCTTTTCATCTAAACCATGCTCTGCCATGCATGATGCAATGTGGGCATGGTGATGTTGAATAGCAACAGTTTCTATGCCCGACTCTATGGCGTATTTTGTGGAAAGATAGTCGGGATGCAAATCGTGGGCAATTAATTCGGGCTTAAACCTGAAAAGTCGTTGGAATTTTATAATTGATTCTTTGTAAAACTCAAATGTTTCTATATTCTTTAAATCTCCCATATGCTGACTTAATATCGCCTGATTTCTTTTTCCTATGCAAAAGCAGTTCTTTTTTTCTGCCCCTGCGGCAATTATGCCGTTACTTTCAAATTTGAGTAATATGGGCTCGGGCGCAAAACCTCGAGAACGTCTCATTAATCTAGGCCTAGAGTTTACCACCACAGTTACAGAATCATCATTACGATTATAAATCTCCCTGTTATTAAGAAGAAAAGCGTCTGCAATATGAATAAGTTCCTTTTGGGCTTGATTATTATTTATGACTATGGGATTATCAGTTACATTCCCACTCGTCAACACTAAGGATTTAAATAGTGAACTTTCAAATATTAAATGATGTAATGGTGTATATGGTAGCATTATGCCTACCCTGTCTAACCCTACGGAAACAGACGAAGCCAGTTCTCTTTTCATTTTTAATAACACTATAGGCCTTTGATATGATAACAACAACTGCTCTTCATGCTCATCTAAATGGGCATAATTCCTGACAGTATCTACATCTGGCATTAAAACAGCAAAGGGTTTGCATTCTCTATTCTTCCGCGTTCGCAACTTTTTTACGGCCTCTTCATTTTGAGCATCACAGGCAAGATGGAAACCACCGACTCCTTTAATAGCAATTATATTCCCATCTTTTATTAATGTACAAATAGCGTTTATTATAGAATCAACCCCTTCCATCCTTCTGCTTTTATGTACAAGCAAGTATTTAGGACCGCAATTACAACACGCATTTGGTTGTGCATGAAAACGACGATCCAGAGGATTTTCATACTCTTTCTTACATTTTGCACACATTAGAAACTCATTCATCGTTGTATTATCTCGGTCATATGGTGTGGCTTTTATTAACGAAAAGCGAGGGCCGCAATTGGTACAATTGACAAAAGGATAGTTTAATCTGTTGGATTGAGTCTTTATATCATTTAAACACTCATGGCAGACGGAGACATCAGGAGAGATAAGCGTTGATCTGTCAGTTATGTTATCTTTTACTGCAACCTTAAATCCTTGTAACTCTTCAATCTCTGAATCTTTATAAATCAGTGATTCTATTCGTGCTAATCTGGGAGTCTCTTCTCTTATTGCGGCAATAAAGCCTCTAATTTTTTTTGAATTACCTTGTACTTTTATCTTTACACAATCGTTTCTATTTTCTACCCAACCAACAAGGTCATAAATTTTGGCAATTCTGTAAATAAACGGCCGGAAGCCTACCCCCTGGACTAATCCATTAACAGTGATCTCGCATGCTTTTAATTCTTTTATCAAAAATATTCCCTTGTGACAGTTTAAATTAAATATGATTACTCTGATCCAAATCTGTGTAATCTGTTTTAATCCGTGTAATCATATTTTGTCTATTACTTGTGACAGTTTTACTTATAACAGTTTAAAATAAAAATTCATATAATATTTAATCATTAGACTGGTAATTCAATAAAAAATGTAGTACCTTTCTCTTCCTCACTTTCAACCCATATCTTGCCATTGTGTTTTTTTATGATGTTTTCGGCAATAGCAAGGCCTAGTCCCGACCCATCCTTTTCCATACTAACTGCATTTTGTGCCCTGTAATACTCTTGAAAAACGTGTTTTAGATCTTTATCTGGGATTCCAATTCCATTATCTTGAATTTCAAATAATACATGATGGCGGCGTTTTTGCGTATTAATATTAATGACCCCTTCCGGTCTGGAATATTTTATTGCATTGTTAATGATGTTTGACAACACTATACAGAACTGTTCAGCATCAACCAAGATCTCAATCTTATCATCTATTTGGGTTTGTACATTAATCTTTTTCTTGGAGAATTGGTTTTCTAAAAGGTGCATTGTTCTATTTACCAAAGTCTTTGCACTGTATGGCTCTTTTTCCATGCTAGTTCTACCGGGCCTTTTTAGATTTGCAAGGTCAAGGAGTTCGTTAACCATTGATAACATGTTTGCAGTACGATTATTTATGTTTTGCAGCATTTCCCGCAGTTTCCCTTCCACAGGGCCTATATATCCTTCTAATGCGACTTTTAAATATCCTTGAATAGCTGCTAACGGTGCCCTTAATTCATGTGTAACTTGAATGATATATTTAGATTTTTCTTCATTTGCTTGTGTTAACTCTTCGTTTACCTGTTTCAATAACTCCTCATCCCTGTTGAGGCGTTTGGAAATCGAGCAGGCCATAAATATCATAATAAACATTGTACTGACCAATCCCCCGAGTCTGCTTACAAAGTAAAAAACATACACTTCATCACCCGGATCCGGTCCAAAACCAGGTAGGGAATAATGTGGTATAATATGATAAACACTTAACATTGTTAATATGGAAAAGAAACCTATTGCGATCCCGCCTTGCACAAATGCCCAAAAAGGGGCGAGAAGCATACTTGCTATTACCATATGGAAAAGGTAGTAATATATAAAAGGACTGTGGAGACCTCCTGTACCATATAATAAAAGCGTTAAAATGATTAAATCAATAAAAACCTGAAGGTTTGCAAAACTGCTTATTAGTTTCTTGTTAAGCTGTCGGCTCTTACTATTTTTACTATAACTATAGAACGCTAGATAAGAGATATTGGAGATGGTTAAGATGCCGGACATTAGATATAGAAAGGTATATGGTAACTGAAGGAGCAAAAAAAACTTGGCAAAATTAATGGAAGCAATAACTCCTATAATTGCAAGCCATCTAATGTTTATAAACCAATATAGACGTTTTGAAAGTTCATCTAACCTTATGTTTTTCATGTTTTTCGAAAAATGATGAATATCTATGCATGAATTAACGATAATTACTAATATTTTTTCTATTATAGATGAAATTGCAGAAGAAAATCAACTTACCAAAATAACGAGAGTTACGCTTAAAATTGGCGAACTGCGGCATGTTTATCCGGAGATGCTCCAAAATGCATTTGAAATCGTTTCAAAGGATACAAAGGCAGAGAATGCGGTTTTGCACATAAAACCTATTCGCGTAAAAATGCGATGCAAACATTGCGGCCATGAATTTTTTGTAAACAACAGTTATTGCTGTAAAAAATGTGGAGATTACCGCCTGAAGATTATTGAAGGGGACGAAATAATTATTGAAACTCTTGAAGGGGATCGTTAAAGATGGAAATAAAGGTGATGAAAAAGGTGATGCAAGCAAACATTGAGAAGGCAACAGAGATAAGAGATTTGTTGAATAGAAAAAATATCTTAATGGTAAATCTAATAGGTTCCCCAGGTGCGGGTAAGACACTGCTTATAGAGAAAACGTTAGTCAGGTTGAAAGAGAAATATAATATCGCTACAATAGAAGGCGATATAGCATCAAATAAAGATGCATTGCGTTTACAGAAATATAGAATACCCGTGGTCTTGATAAATACTTATGGTAGCTGCCACCTTGATTCTGCAACTGTCGAAAAGGCTATTTTAGAGTTAGATTTAGATAGTTTGGATCTGATATTTGTGGAAAATGTGGGTAACCTGGTATGCCCGGCTGAATTTGACATCGGTGAGGATATTAAAGTTGCAGTTGCAAGTACAGCAGAAGGGGATGATAAACCGGAAAAATATCCCCTTTTGTTTAGAGAAGCCGGCCTGGTTTTGTTAAACAAAGTAGACTTGATACCGTATACGAATTTTGATATAAAAATATTTAATAGCAGTGTTCGTAAGCTAAATGGATTGCTGCCGATATATGAGGTTTCGTGTGTTGATGAAAACAGTTTAGAGGGATGGATTGATTGGTTAGAAGAGAGCATCAGAAATAAGACAGGTATAGCTGTACCAATTTAATACTTTTCCAAATCTTTGTTCATATAACCACTGAAGGGACGTAATAAGTTTTTGTATAAATCTATGAAAAATACAGACTTTCACAAGCGACATTTATAGGGAGATTCTTGATTTGAATAAAACTATCAATAGACCTTTTTTCCAAATAACAAAAGATGGAATGCTTGCGGCAATTGATAAAATGTTGCAGGACTATAGTGTTGCCGCTCTTACAGAAAAAAACAAAAATGTTGTTTTTGATTTTGTTAAGAGTAGCGCCGAGATATCAAATGTCTATAAACCAACAATTCTTTCGCCCAAAAAATTCTTTTTTCCTCAGGAAGAGGTGATCCTTGAGTATACGGCAGAAGGAAAGGTAACAGCGATAATAGAGTCGAAACCCATGGTACTGTTCGGAATCAGGCCGTGTGATATAAATGCAAAAAAAGTGATGGATGAGGCATTTGCGGAAAGTAATGGAGATGCAAACTATCTTAGCAAAATAGAGAATTCCGTTATAATAGGTATTGACTGTAAGCAGGTGTGTGATGAAGACTCTTTTTGCTACCGTGTAAACTCCCAGGAAGTGACAACCGGCTGTGATATCTTGCTTTATGATCTGGGTGAAAAATATATATTTGAATACAAAAATGAAAAAGGCAGGGAATTCGCCATAAAATACTTTGGATCACAAGGATCAGATCATGGCGCATACGATAAGTTTCTAAAGGAAAAAGAGTCGAATTTTGGAAAGACCGAAGGCCCGTTTAAAGATCTGGAATACCTGCCCGGTGTTTTTGAACACACAAAAGATCATCCCATTTGGGAAGAAGAAGCAAAGCGATGTTTAAGTTGCGGTTCCTGCATTATGGTATGTCCCACATGCTACTGTTTTGATGTCGCAGATGAGCTTGCGCTAAATCTGAAAGAGGGGCAGAGGTTACGCCGGTGGGATGCTTGCATGCTTAGTGACTTTGCCAACGTTGCGACAGGGGAGAGTTTTAGAAAAGAAGTCTCCAATAGGATTAGACACCGCATGAACAGAAAGTTTAATTTCCTGATGCGAAAGCACCATCAACCTGCATGTGTGGGTTGCGGCCGCTGCGTACGGGCCTGCTTGGCTGACATTAGCCCTAAAGAGATTGTAGAAATTATTACCGGTGAGAAAGAGAGAGAGTAATCTAATAGAGTAATCCAATATTGATAAACAGGAAGCTAAAAATGAGTCCGCAATTAAATATTAATGAAAAAGACGAAAAGCTTTATCTACCTGAAATTGCAAAAGTAACCAAGGTTAAGAGTTTTACTGATCAGGAGAAGTTTTTTGAAGTGGAACTTGCTAGTGGAAGGAGCTTAAACCATGATCCCGGTCAATTTGTTCAAGTCTCTGTGCTTGGCATTGGTGAGGCCCCCATCTCTATCTCCTCTCCACCCGAGAAAGGGAGCAGGTTTGAAATGTGTATAAGGGCGGTTGGCCCCCTTACAAGAAAACTACACACCCTTGGTGTCGGCGACAATATCTTTATCAGAGGTCCCTTCGGGCATGGGTTTGACAAGGATATATTAGATAAATTAAGTGGGAAACATCTCCTGTTTATAGCTGGTGGTATAGGTTATGTTCCCCTACGTTCATTAATTAATATGGTATTAGAAGAGAAAGAGATTTACGAGAAGATATCAATCCTCTATGGCTGTAAAACGCCCCAAGAGAGGATGTTTCCTTCCGAATTGGACGAAATAAACTCTATTGGTGGTAATGTGGAATTGCTGGAAATAGTTGACAGACCTGATAATAACTGGAAAGGGTATAGCGGTGTTATTACTAATCTCATCCCCAGAGTTAGTATAAATCCTGAGAATTGTATTGCCGTCATAGTTGGCCCGCCTATTATGTATAAATTTGTAATAATGGATCTTTTGGATCTAAAAATGCCAAAAAAGAGTATTTATATTTCACTTGAAAGACGTATGAAATGTGGAATTGGAAAATGTGGCCATTGTCAGATGGAAGGGATATACGTCTGCCAGGAAGGGCCTGTGTTTAATTATTCTTATGTGGCCAATAACAAGGAGATATTCTAATGCCAAAACCTAAAGTCGCATTCTTTGACTTTACATGCTGCGAAGGATGCCAACTATGTGCTTTGGATTTAACAGCGGAACAGTTATTGGACCTGCTGGCGGTAATTGATATCGTTGAATTCCGGGAGGCAATTAGTGAAAAATCTGACAGCTTCGACATTGCCATAGTGGAAGGCAGCATAACGAGGGATTCTGATATTCCCAGGTTGGAAAAGATAAGGAAAACTGCAAATCTGTTGATCTGCCTGGGCTCATGTTCCTGTATAGTAGGCATTAATGCATTAAAAAACTTCCAGAAAACAGAAGAGTTACAAAACGAGGTCTATCCTGATGCCCCTCATAGATATGAAACCTCCGTAGCCAGGGCAGTAGATGAGATTGTTAAAGTTGATGCAATTATCCCAGGATGTCCCATTAACACTTTAGAGTTTGTAAAGGTCGTAAAGAATCTTGTGCTGGGTAAAGACCCCGATATTCCCACTTATCCGGTTTGCATAGAGTGTAAAAAGAAGGAAAATATCTGCGTGTATGAGAAAGGTATCCATTGTCTTGGCCCTGTAATAAGGGCAGGGTGTGGGGCAATATGCCCTGAAAAGGGGGGGTATTGTTTTGGATGCAGGGGCCTGGTTCCTGACCCTAATCTGGACTCTATGCGTGAGATTATGAACAAATATAATATGCCCTATGATCAAATAGATGATAGATTCAAATTGTTCTTAGGAAGGAATAAGGAGATATTTCAAGATGTCCAATAATAATGTAAAGATAAACGTTAATCATATTACTCGCGTAGAGGGGCATGGAAATATTACTATAGATGTATCAAACGGAGAACTGAAAGAGTGTAAGCTACACGTTGTTGAGGCCCCTCGTTTTTTTGAAGCCATGTTAAAGGGGCGTCATTACAACGATGTGGGATTAATCGTTTGCCGTATCTGCGGTATTTGTTCTGCGGGTCATATGTTGGCCTCTTTAAAGGCATCAGAGGATGCATTTGGAATAACCATTTCAGATCAGGAACGGAAACTTCGAATGCTTTTAAATTGCGGTGAATTTTTTGAAAGCCACGTACTGCACGTATACTTTCTTGCCGTTCCAGATTTTGTTGGTGCCAAGAGCGTGCTGCCTCTTGTGAAGACACATAAAGATACAGTTATACAGGCCTTAAAGCTAAAGAAGTTGGGGCATGACATCGGAAATATTATTGGTGGTCGATTGATCCATTCCATATCAATGAATGTTAAGGCTGTTTCAAAGGTTCCCACAAAGAAAGAACTGGAAGAGATTATTTCCAGATTAAAAGATGCAAAAAAGGAGATTGCCATTGGGGCAAATATATTAAAGACGCTGAAAATACCGGATTTTGAACGTGAGACGGAATACATATCGCTCTATAAGCCTGGTGAATATACCTTTTTGGAAGGAAGCATATTTTCCAGTGATAGTGGTGAGACCTCATACAAGAATTACAGGGAAACAACCAATGAATATCTGGTGGACCACTCCACTGCAAAGAGGGCAAAACATAAACGCAACTCTTACATGGTCGGCGCCCTGGCCCGCTTTAACAACAACAACCAATGGCTCTCTGATGACGCAAAGCAGATGGCCCACGATCTTGGTCTGAAGGCGCCATGTTATAATCCATACATGATAACTGTTGCTCAGTTTGTGGAACTGGTACATATAACAGATGATTCTATTAAAATTGCTGAAGATTTACTTAATAAGAGCCTCGAAGTTGAAGACCGAACATTTCCTTTAAAAGCTGTTACCGGAGTGGGTGCAATAGAAGTTCCCAGAGGGATATTATTTCACGAATACAGCTATAACGACAAAGGTTACCTGGAAAAGGCAAACTGCATCATTCCCACTGGACAGAACCTGGAAAATATAGAAAATGATATGAGAAAACTCACGCCCACAATACTTGACAAAACAAAGGAAGAGATAACATTAATGTTAGAGATGCTGGTCCGGGCTTACGATCCATGCATTTCGTGTTCCACACATCTACTGGATGTTAAATTTGTTAATGCGTAGAAAAGTTTAATTGCAATCAACCGCCTGCCGTCTAAATAGGAGGAACAGGTTATGAGTGCAGTTGTTCTTCATCCAGGAGAAGATACAAACAGATATTGATACGTTCATAAATAAAAAAATCTTTTTCCGGCAGCCATAGAAACCTAAATAGACATTATTCTAATATAATTACCGACAATTATTTATACTTCGAACACTAAGGAATGAGGCGACGTAGAATCGCGCAAAGATGAAAATACTATTCACATATCTGTTATTGCTTTTTACCACCGCAATTTTTTCGCCATACATTATTCTGGCAAAAGACACTACCCCAAAAGCCATGCTCGCACAAAAATGGGAGCCAGGCGTGAATGTCTCAGGTTGGTTGATGAGTGAAAAATTTGATGGTGTGCGAGCATATTGGGATGGTAAGCAACTATTTTCGCGATCAGGTTTAGTTTTTCACCCGCCATTATGGTTTACGGAAGGTTTCCCGTCATTTGCGTTAGATGGAGAGTTGTGGATTGGGAGAGAAAGATTTTCAGATACGTTAAGTATTGTCAGGAAGAAAAAGCCACATGATGGCTGGGCGGACATCCGCTTTATGATATTTGATACGCCTGAAATTCCAGGAGGATTTGAACAAAGAATAAGGACTGCTCAAGAGTGGTTTAAAGTGTCTCCGTCCCTTTACGCAGTAGTGATCGAGCAGGAAATTTGTCAGAACGAAAAACATTTATTGCAAAGATTAAAAGAGATAGAATCGCTAAATGGCGAAGGTATTATCCTAAGAAAACCAGGATCTTCTTATATAAACAGACGATCAAATGCCATGCTGAAGGTGAAAAGTTTTTCAGAAGCAGAGGCCGTCGTAGTCGAACACATTTCCGGATCAGGCAGGAACAAAGGCAGGCTTGGCTCAGTTCTTGTTGAACTGCTTGACGGCAAACGGTTTGCAATAGGAAGTGGTTTTTCCGATCATGACCGAAACAATCCTCCTACCATAGGAAGTTTGATCACTTTTAAGCACTATGGGTTTACAGAATCGGGCATTCCACGATTTGCTACATTTAAAGCTGTTAGAGTTGATTATTAATTTCCCGAAAACCTGTCTCATTTTTCTATCCTTTTTTTGCTCCTTTTCACAAATCTTACATCCAGGAAACGAAAAGGAAAGTCAATATTTATTTAAGTACACCCCGAATACTCCCCTTAAACACAGGCCTTGTCTCTGGCCTTACCCGAGCAATATCTCTAAAGTTTATGATTAAAATCCGATAAAAACAAAGAGCGGTATTATGATTTTGATTAAGGCCGATGATTTTACATTATCCATAGCGCGGCGAAGTCGCAACCAAAATACAGAATACAGGAGTCAGGAGTCAGAATAATAGAAAACATGATTCAGGAAGTAAATACAAATTTAACAATTAATAACTCTATTATAAAACAAGAACAAATCTATGCTTTATTCTGAATTCTGGCTCCTGTATTCTGTATTCCATAAAAACTACAAAATCTTTTTAAGAAAGAAGTTTTTATAAAGTAATACTATATAGTTATTAATTATTACCTGCTATTTACCCGGCAATTAAAAAGAAACTAATAGTCGTAACATAAGGCATTGTATATAGGTGAGAGACAAAAGTCCCGACTAATGTATTTAATTGCAGAATTAATATTAAAATTTATTAATCGAAAGAAATCATGGTAAAAGTCATTTTTATAATTTTCAGTCTTATATTGATATTACTCGTAAAATCCGAACCTATTCTTGGACAACAAGATATTAAAGAAGTGATGGATAACGAGTTAAAAATAGGATACAAACCAATTGATATAGAATCAATTGTTGAAAACGATATGATAAAACACCATGTTACTTTTGTAAAATCAGATGACCGGGTTCATATTGCGTATGACCTTGAGTTTGATCAAATTAAAGAAAAATTAATAGAGTTTGCGACCAGGAGGTATAGACCAATAGATTTTAGTGTATATAAATTCGGCGGCAGGGTTTATTACTCAACTATTTGGGTATATGATGGCAGGCCGGGAATTTATGTGTTCAATATTACAAATCACGAAGAATTTACCACATGGTTAGAAGAAAATATAAAAATTGGATACAAACCTATAAAAATAAAAACATATGTTTTAAACGGCGCATACAACTATATTGGAATTCTAGTAGCCGATAATAACGACCGGCCTTATTTTCTCAATCATACTTATTCTGATTTCTCTAAAAATTCCATAAAGAAAAAGAAAGAAGGATATTCACCCATAAGTATTTCTAGCGCCTTTTTTGATAATAGTTGGAACTATAATGTAAATTTCATAAAAACCTCATTTCCAAGTAGACATATTACTAATGCTTCCCCTGATAGGTTTAAACAATATTTATTAAGAAATGACGATGATGAGTTTGCTCTGGCAGATTTAAATGTAAACTATACCGGAAGCGTATATAGATATGACGCGTGTTTTATAAAAGACGGATCAGATACACACTTTTACTGGAACCTTGAAACTGATATAACAAAATATGTGGGGGAACGAATAAACGGTATGAAGCACGGTACTGGTGTTTATTTTTTCGATACCGGTGATTACTATACTGGTGAGTGGCAGGATGACATTATTCATGGGACCGGCACTTACGTTTGGGGAAAGAATAAATGGTATGGTCATAAATACGAAGGTGAATTTAGAAAGGGAATACGCAACGGAAAGGGTAAAATGCATTATCCTAACGGAGCTATATATATGGGTAATTGGGTGAATAATTTCAAACACGGTAGTGGATTTATCCTTTGGATGAAAGGAAGATGGAATGGATACAAATTCCTAGGTGAATTTAAAGAAGGAAAGAGAGACGGGTATGGTATAATTATTTCCCCGGAGGGGGAAATATATAGAAGTAATTGGGTCAAAGGAAGAATGTCTCCCATTAATTAAGATTAGCAAAGTCGTAAATCTGTAAAGACATTATTTTAAATAAAGTTTTCCTGAAATGGTAATATTCATCAGCCCAGGGTAAGCAGCGCGCCACCCTGGGTTTGTGTGTAATAAAAATAAAACCTGAAGGGGTTTTACAATGAAATGACTGTCCTTGATCAACTCCTCAATCCCATACATACCTCTCATCGTATTCAACATTATATTTTAGAAACAGCCTGCGCAATTCATCCTGGAATGTCTCTTTAGTATGGTGCTCTGCCTGATTTATAATATATTTCTTTAGAGAATTCAAATGTGATGGCGATACAGAAAATACACCATATCCGGACTGCCATTGGAAGTCATTAAGAAAGGGTGATTCTTTACTTTTTATCCATTTGGAAGACCCTTTCTTCAAATCACGAACCAAATCGGCTATTGTATTTTTCCGTGAAAGGGTACAGAGAATATGTACATGGTCTATTGCCCCACCAACCTGTAAAGACTGAGATCCTAAATTCTTGCTAGCCCCTGACAGGTATGCATGCATCTCTTCACTTAAATTATTATCTTTTAGGAACGGGACTCTATCCTTTGTAGAAAATACAATATGAATATATACCTTTGACAATGATTGGGGCATCTTAAAACGCCTTTGTAAAACCCTTTCAGGGTTTATATTATATTTGATATATTCCCAGGGTGGCGCTCTGCTTACCCTGGGCTAACGAATATTACCCTTTCAGGGTAGAAATTTTGATAATACTATATACGGCATTCTGGCAAAAAAACAAAGGAAATACGAATGAAGGAAAAAATAAGGTAGAAATTTTGACAATACTTTATCCGCATTTCAACACTAAAGATCCAAATATTTCTTTGCAACTATACTACATTATCAAGTTTAAACATTAACCGCTTTTTACCCTGAAGGGGTTATATTCATCAGCCCGGGGTAGAGCGAAGCGCCACCCTGGGTTGATGTGAAATAAAAAATAAACCCTGAATGGGTTTTACAATAAAAAGACCGAGACCTTATCAACGCATCAATCCCATACATACCGTTCATCGTATTCAAATAATCAATATTTATATTATATCCCAACTTATCTACCGAGCAAATTTAAAGACCGTGCTCATCCCTCAACTAAAGAAATGCACAATTCATCATCTGAATCCACGTGTCAATCCATATTTTTCTGCAAGTTCAACAGCATATCCATACTCTTTTCTAGTAATCCTCCTGTCTATCTCTGCAAATTCGCTTGCCTTATAAATAGGACGGTACTGATCCATTATATTTATATATGTATTTCGAGAGATCTCTTCGGCAATAAATTGTATCACCTCTTCAGTTCCGGCCGTGTCATTTGGCATAATCAGGTGCCTAACTAGCAAACCCTGTTCCGCAATGCCGTGATTATCAATTTTGAGATCTCCTACCTGTCTATGCATCTCTTTAACAACATCTTTTGCAACTACGAAATAATCTGGGGTATCAGAATAGTGTTTTCCAGACTTAGTGCTGGAGTATTTAATATCGGGCATATAGATATCCACAACTCCTTCAAGGATTTTTATGACTTTCAACGATTCGTAACCGCCGCAATTCCAGACAATAGGGAGTTCAAGTCCCATACCGGCAGCTTCAAATATGCTGCTAACGATTTGTGGTGCATAATGGGTCGGAGTAACAAAATTAATGTTGTGGCATCCTCTTTCTTGTAGAAGGACCATCTGTTCTGCCATCTCTTTAATAGTCGTAATCCGTCCTTCTCCAAGATGACTAATATCGTAATTTTGGCAGAAAACACACCTCAAATTACAATGGGACAGAAATATCGTACCTGAACCAACATTACCGACCAATGGTGCTTCTTCTCCAAAATGGGGAAAGACGCTGGCAATCATAAGTTCTGATCCCGCCATGCAAACTCCCGTTTTACCATTTAACCGATTAACTTTACAGTTTCTGGGACAAATCGAACACTCTTTCAACATTTCCCGTAATAGTTTTGATTTTTTCTCAAGTCTTCTATTGTTGAATAGTTCAATATATGATGGTGTATACATTTAAATATGACAATTTAAAATAAGAAATGTAGTAATAATATTTCTCACGCAAAGCCACGGAGACACAAAGATATTTATCCAAATTCTCTATTGATAATCCTGGATATACAATTCTTCATCAATGATTTACCAAAATTTAATTTCGTCTTTTGTCATTAATCTTTGTGCCTTTGTGTGAGTTATTATTATACTCCGTGGAGATCTATTATCTAGAATCTTATAGCTTCTGAAAAGGCTAAATTGTTACGAAATAACTAAAGTCAATTTGAGCAAAACTTTAATCTGCAGGATATAATTAATATATAGGAGCCGAATGTGTTTGTAATAAAATCGCCAGGAACTAACGATCGAAAAGATAGGTTCGGCTTATATAACGAAGAAAAACACCTCTTTCATTTTATTGCGAAGATAAGATGAACCCGCAGGTTTTGTAAAATACGTTACAAAATCAACGTTAGCAAGATGGCTCCACTCAATTAAGACAAATAGGAATGCCTGCTTGTGAATATTACATATATGGCATTATTATTTATTGATCTTCTTATGCCTCTTACAACTTTGAATTTTCCTGATAGAGTTGGAAAGAAAGGGAGGTGCGCTATGAAGAATAAACTAAACATATATATAGCAGTATTAATATCTATGAGTTTGGTTCTTATGTCTTTTGCAACTATAAGTAGAGGAAGTGACGAATGTCCAAATGGCATGGTAAGCTATTGGACCTTTGATGATTCGGCTAATCCAGGTAAAGATGATTATGGTAATAGCGATGGAAATGTCGAAGGTGCAACCTGGACAAACAGTGGGAAAGTCGGAGGAGCTATGAGCTTTGATGGCGTGAATGACTATATATGGGCTGACGATGGCAGAGAGTACTCAACATTTACCTTCACAACATGGGTAAAATTGGATCCCACCGTAGATTGTAGCAGCAATGTTGAATTTTGGCCTGTTAAACATTCAGCTTCTAAAACTCAAGGAGGAGGCGAATTGGACAAAGGCTTGATTATTGCTGATGGTTGTTATGCATGGGCATATAGCTATGCTTCTGGTTGGTATGGGGCTCAATCTACAGACACGTTAACAACAAATGTTTGGTACCACCTGACTGCAGTTGGAGAAGGTGCTAATGGCAAGATACATATCTACATTAATGGAGAGCTAAAAGGTACAGTCGATCAAGGACCAAACAATTATGGAAACCCGTTGCCGTATATCGTCATCGGCCAACCGTATGATACTGTCGGCCCTGATGCGTATTTTCATGGTATAATTGATGAAGTTGCAATATTTAATGAGGCTTTAACAGCAAGTGAAATACAGCAGATGTATAATAACGGATTAGCCGGCAAGGGATATTGCGAAACTACCCCATCTGAATGTCCAGATGGCATGGTAAGTTATTGGAAGTTTGATGATCCTGCTGATCCAGACAAGGACCATTATGGTAATAATCATGGAATCGCTATCGTTAATGCGGATTGGGACCCTAACGGAAAGGTTGAAGGCTCTATGAGATTCTATGGAACAAGCTATAGCGGAACAGATAGTTATATTGACATTGGTGCCGATCCAAGCTTAGATATGCAAACCCTAAGTATAGCAACATGGATAAAGCCAGAGCAGGCTAAACAATTTTATGGTTGTTATATAAGCCATTGCGGGTCAGGCCATAACGATGGGTGGACGGCTTGGTGGGGATGTTGTCGTTTGGATGAGAACAGGCAGGATACTATAGTATGGGGTGTACAAGGTGTAGAAGGTTTTTCAGGCAACTCCCACCTTGATGCTAATTGGCATTTTGTTGTTGTAACCAATGATATGTCTGCGAATGAAAGGAAAATTTATGTTGACGGACAACTAGACGGAACAGATGCTGCTTATGCATATGGAAATCATGGTAGTGTTAGAATTGGCCAGGATAGTTGTTATGCTGAGAGATTTAGTGGATGGCTTGATGAAATGGCTATTTTCAGCAGAGCGCTGACAGAAGCAGAGATACAGGAGATGTATCTTAATGGGTTAAATGGCGAGGGCTATTGCAATACCGAAGTCGATAACGACGGAGATGGATTCTTTCCTCCAGATGACTGTGATGATAATGATAATACAGTTTTTCCTGGTGCACCAGATGTGTGTGATGGAAAGGACAATGACTGCGATGGCTCAATTGATGAAGAACCTGATCTAACATGGTACCTAGATGGTGACAATGATGGTTTCGGTGATCCAGCTGTTTTGACACAGTCTTGTTATCAACCTATAGGATGGGTATTTGATAATACAGATTGTGATGATTCCGACCCAAATGAACATCCCGGTCAAATATGGTATAAAGATCTGGATAATGACAGTTATTCGGATGGAATAACAGACACAACATCATGCGAAAGACCTTTGGGATATAAAGTAGTCTCAGAGTTAGTATCAACTACAGGAGACTGTGATGATAATTGCGTTAGATGCTTCCCTGGCGGAGGTATAATTACAACGTTAAGCTACTTTGGAGACTTTGTTGTGCCAATAGGTGAAGATGTTGATGTTAGCGTTGTTGCGACATATGATAACGCACAACCTATTGATAACTGGCCGGTTACATTTGTGCTAACAGACATTGATGCCAACATTGTTACAAGTAGAAGCGTTAATACTAATGCCAATGGTCTTGCGGAGACTGCTTTTAATAACGTTTTGGTAGGTGTTTACACAGTTAGAGCCTCATTCAATGGGGACGAATGTTTATTTAAAGATTCATCTCTTGAGACTACCGTAGCTGTTTATGACTCAAGCGGAGGTTTTGTCACTGGTGGTGGTTGGCTAATGTCTCCTGCTGGTGCTTATAGTGAAGATATTGCTGCCACAGGTAAAGCTAATTTCGGATTTAACGCCAAATACAAGAAGGGTGCTAATGTACCTACTGGCAATGCAGAATTTATGTTCCATGCAATTGGTTTAAACTTTCATAGTACTGATTACCAGTGGTTGGTGGTATCAGGAAAAGACAAAGCACAGTTCAAAGGAAGAGGGACAAGAGATGGAGACGCTACTCTTTATAATTTCAAGATTTGGGTAGAGGATAGTGATCCTGATACATTTAGAATAAAGATATATAGTGAAGATAGTTCTGGTAATGAGATCACTCCTCCATTATATGACAATGGATCTAATCAAACCATAGGAGGCGGCAGCATAGTTATTCATACTGGTGGTAACAGTAAAAAATAAATAATCTGCTTATGGATATTTTGCAAGGCGAGGAGCTTTAGTACCTCGCCTTTTTATTAGAACAAAAGTTTAGATCAAACCTGACCATTAGCCAATTCAGTTAATTAAGTTCACCCAGAATATTATTTAACTAGAATTAACATTAAGCTTTTCCTTGAAATAATAGAAGGAGTTCATACAGCGCTCCTGCTTATTTGAATATATTTATATTTAGAAAACCATAGCTATCAAATCCTTTTTTAAGGCTGAACAGAATCATAAGAAGTGTAGAAAGTTCGGTGGCGGCTAAGATTGCAAGACTAATTGTAATCTGATATTTAATTGCTACGATGGGTGGGCTACCACCTAAAATCTGACCTGTCATCATTCCCGGTAGAAAGACAATGCCTATGGTGGCCATATTTGCAAGTGAAGGAGATATCCCGGCTTTATAAGCGGTTCGTAAATATGGAATGATTGATTCCCTTACTGTACCTCCCATAATAATAAATGAGGCAAATCCTTCCCTATCATCTTTAATGGAATTGTAAAAACGTTCAAATGTAACTATTGCTCTTGTCATACTGTTTCCCAATAACATGCCGGCAATAGGTATAAGGTACTTTGCATCATAAATAGGGGTTGGAACATATACAAAAAACATAAAATAGACCAGCACTGTTGACAACCCGATCAATAGGGCAGGAAATGTATAATTAAAAAGATTAAGTCTAAGTCCGCTGTTTTTGATTAATGTGTAATTAGCCACTGCAGCCATAAACAAAATATAGACAATATTAATAAATGGGTGATTAAACCTGAAAATCCATGAAAGATAAATACCAACCAGGAATAGTTGTATTGTCATCCGCCCTGCACTTATAATTGCTTCTTTAAAGAGATTGATTTTTAGAAAATAGAAGATAAAAAGAGTCAAAACCAGTGTTGCACCTGTTAACATCATATTAAACATACTAATGTCATTCGTCATGATCGGTCTCCTCTATTAATTGACCATCAGCCATCTGATAGTATGAATCTGCAAACTCTATCCATTCTTTGTCATGGCTTATGGATATTACTGTTATATCTCTGTTTTCCATAAAAAATTTTACTATAGTTTTGGATGTATCTTTATCAATTGATGATGTTATTTCATCTAAAAGAAATATCTCTCTCTTTAACAACACACCACGTAATAGGGCGACTCTCTGACGTTCGCCTCCTGAAAGTGTGCTTATCTTTTGCGCCAAAAGATCTTGCCTTAGAGATAGCTTATCAAAAAGATCTAAAATCTCTTTCTTGTCAGGATTTAAAGATTTATTGGATTTAAATGAAAATGGAAAATAGATAAAATCCAAAACGCTCTCATCGCAGAACGCTGCGATTGCTTGTGGCATATAGCAGATATGATTATGGATTTCTCCAATATTCTTATGGTTAAGAATTAAACCATTAATAGAAATTATACCTTCGTCTACTTTTAGAATACCCACCATTGATTTAAAGAGGGATGATTTTCCAGACCCTGATCTTCCATATATAACCACCTTTTCTCCTTTTGATACGAGAAGAGATATATCTTTAACTATCTCTTTGTTATTAATGGAGATACAAACATTATTTATTTTTATCATAATAATCTATTTTACATATTATACTTTAAGTATAAAGTGAAGAAACTGTGAATTAAAAGTGCTTTTTCTGTTTTTTTTAGATAATTTTTTAATATATTAGATTGAAACGTTATAATTGAGGTTTAAAAACCATAATGACAAAAACATTTTTATATGGAGTTAAACCAAATTGGCCCTTTCCGCAGATTTTGTTATATTATACTCAACGAGTTCATAAATGGAATATAGACGATCTTTATTGATAGCAAAATAATATTACTTTTTTTATTTGAATGTCCTTATGACCAATAAAAACGTACAATCCAGTAGCTTTCGTTCAGTACCTAAAACAGGTGTGATTTATGTGATGTCGCGGGCGGAGGAACTAGGGTTTACATACCAAGATAAGAAATGGATAAACTTAGGCCAGGGAGCACCGGAAACCGGGCCAATAGGAGGAGATGACCACCGTCTGAAAACTATTAATATAAATATTGATAATAGTGAATATAGCCCCATCGCTGGAAACCAACTCCTACGGGAACAGGTGGCTCGTCTATACAATGCGAGATATCGCCAAGGGAAATCTTCCAAATATTCTTATAAGAATGTTGCGATCTCTGGAGGAGGACGAGTAGGGCTAACTAGAGTCGCCGCTGCTTTGGGTGATGTAAATCTAGGGCATCTTTTGCCTGATTACACTGCTTACGAAGAATTATTCGAGGCGTTTAAAGGGTTTGTGCCAATTCCAATTGTAGTTAAGGGAAGAGATGGCTTTAAACTTTCACCAGATTTATTAGAATCAGAAGTCATTGATCGCGGATTAGGTGCAATATTAATGTCCAATCCGTGTAACCCCACAGGGCAAGTGGTCATGGGCAATGATCTAAAAGCGTTTGTTCGTATTGGTCTTTCCACTTCTTGCGTGCTGATCTTCGACGAATTTTATTCCCATTATATTTACGACAAAGACAACCTTACTATTAGTGCGTCTGCATATGTAGAGGATGTTAACAATGATCCAGTTATAATTATAGATGGCTTAACAAAGAATTGGCGATATCCAGGACTAAGACTTTCTTGGACTATTGGACCCGCAGATATTATTGAAAGAATATATTCTGCAGGTTCGTTTCTGGATGGCGGAGCCGCACATCCCATTCAACAAGCAGCTGTTTCATTGTTGGAACATAGCGTTGCAGACAAACATGCCCATTCCATTAAAAAGCATTTTACAAAGAAAAGAGATTTCATAGTTAAAAAGCTTGAGGAGATAGGCTTTGTTATCCCAGGACCACCTCAAGGAAGTTTTTATTGCTTTGCATCTCTAGAGAATATGCCTTCCCACTTGCGAGATGGGATGCACTTTTTTGAAGCACTGCTTAAGGAAAAAGTTATTTGTGTCCCTGGTGAGTTTTTTGATGTAAATCCAGGCAGAAGACGAAGTCATATACCATCACGTTTAAAAGGTTATATTCGATTTAGTTTTGGGCCTGAGCTAAATCGATTAGAAGAAGGTTTGCACCGGATAGCAAAGATGCTTTGCAAATAACATATAGAGACAAAGACGCAACCAAAAGGCAGAGTATTCAAGTGCTGTAGTTTGGAACAATGGAAAAAACAAAAAAGAACTAAGACACTAGTACTGAGTCCTAGTTCTAATGACGGGTATGATTTCTTAAGTCTTATCCGTTGTAACTGCTCAGGCAGATAGACTGAAGGCTGAAGACTGAAGGTAAAAGCATAAAGCATTTTAGGTTGCCAGGTTCTAATGGCAAAAGCCACAGCCTTTTTGCCTTTTAGCTTTAAGCTATACCCTCTGCCTTCCGCCTATCTACCTGAGTAGTTACTATCTGTTAACAAAAAGAGTTTTGATCACATGGCTATCGCCAACACAACGTAGGCGTTGTACTAGCATTCCATTACCCCTGTTTTGCGGAAACTTAATCATAGATATTTTCAATGTTAGCTGCTGAAGGTTTACTGCTTGCTTAAATAAATTTTGCTTTGCCGGTCAAAATATTTAGTTTGCTTAATTTCGGTCTGTCAAATAAAATATGTACGTTATAATGTACATAAACAAGGGGCGACTAAAATGGTAAACATAAATGCAACTAAAGCAAGAAAAGAGTTTTTTGAAATAATTAAAGATACAATTAATAAGCACGAAATCTATCATATTCATCATAAGCAAGGGGATGCGGTTTTGTTGTCTGAAGATGAATACTCAAGTTTACAGGAGACACTTGAACTGCTTTCCATACCTGGATTCAGAGAGAGTATTGCAAAGTCCGTTAAACAGATTGAAAAGAGTGAATTATATTCACTAGATGATGTTTTTGGGAAAGATTAATAATGAAGTATGAGTCATTTTTTACAAAAGAAGCTCTTAAAGATGTAAAAAAATTGGACCCGAAACTCAAAGAAAAACTAAAAGAGATAATCGTTAACCGTGTAGCTGACGATCCCACTTCAGGCAAGAAATTGGTAGGTGACCTTACAGGTTTTTTCTCCGTAAGACTTTCTTATATAGATAGAATCATCTACAGTGTTAACGAAAAGGAAAAAAAGGTATACATCCACCGTACAAAAACTCATTATGAAGAGTAAACAGAAATCATTCTCTCTGTAATTTTTGTACCTTTCATTTTAGTTTTGCCAGAAAAATAAAACAGAAAAGAGTTTTCCATGAGCGACTGGATTCATATTGATAAAGACCCTAAACATATTGCCAGGGAAAAGGCAAAGGCCAGAGAGTTAAGAAAAACACAGTGGTGGAAAGATAAACTTAATCAAGGAATATGTTATTACTGTAGCAGAAAATGCAATGCCGACGAGCTTACTATGGATCATGTAGTTCCCATGGTCAGAGGTGGGAAAAGTATCAAGAGGAATATTGTGTCCTGCTGCAAGGAGTGTAACAACGAGAAGAAATATTTAACACCGGCTGAGATTGTTTTAGATAAACTCAGGAATGGAAGCGGCGAAACCGATTGTCCATAAGTATTACCCGTTCTGAATTCCGTCAAAGCTTATAGATATAGGCTATTTCTTCTGCTTTAAGATCGTGTCGGTCTGTTGAGATCCAATACTCTTTGCCATTAGTGCGATATTCAACAAGGCAAACAGGTTTTTCAGCCTGATTTACATTAGTGAACTAAGAAGTACAATTGCGTCTTAGAAAACATGGCAATGTTTTTGCTATACCGGAGAGATCAGGTGGCGCAGATTTAAATAGGCAACTGATTATTTAGAAACATATAACCTGCTATCGTTGATTTGACCGCCTTTATGAAGGTGATACTCTTGAATCAAATCGTTAATACGTACTATTTCCTGTTCATCATACTGTGTTTTCTCCACTTGGTTGCGAAACCTAAACATGGTTGACGGAGCCAGAGTTCTCGTAAAGAGATTGACTGCCCATTTCGGAAGATTTCCTTTCGGATCAGTACAAGTGATAAAAGATAGTTTTGTTTGACCGTTCTTGTCAGTTAGAATCATGTTGCTTTCATGAATGACACCTCTCACAAAGCGCGTCTCAGGAGCTAACTTGTCATCAATTATAGAACGTGTTGTAATAGTAATCTTCCTGGCATTATCTGAAACATTAACATTTACAAGAAAAAGAAAATCACGATCTTTTAATGGCCATGGAAAGTCCACAAGGAGATATTCAATGCGTTGATAGTTTGATGTTTCCTTAAGAATACGGTTTTTAATCAATGATGGTACCCACTGTTTCTTTTTTGAAATATCTGCAAGCACACAAGCTACTTGCTCAATAGGAAATGGTAGAATCATTTCTGCTTTCAAAGATACAAGGGATCCTTTATTATTATTTTTTTCAAAAATTTGCATACCGTTATCATTTGGGATACGTTTCCATTCATCTGTTGAGGCATTAAGAGTGCAACTGAAAATAACAATCAGAAATAATATTAAGGCTTGAGTAATTTTCATGGTTCTCCACTTTCTGGTAACGAATATAATAATAACATTTTCTCGTTTCTCTAACGTTAAACGTCAGTAATCTATAGTAATTAGGAACGAGTACTTAATAATTAAAGACATCTTAATTAAGTATATATGTCAGTTGTACGCAAAAGGGGTGCCAATGGCCATGCTTTGTTATAAGTGCCATATTTACAGGTAATTACATTACTATCCGCAAAAGGGCTCTGAAGTTGCCGATTAGTTAACTTTACGAAGGTTCCTTTTCGGGACAGACGCAAGCTATCTCATTTAGGAAAGACGACTTGCCGCAGAGGCATTATTGTTCTAAAGTGGAAATTTAAAGAAATGTGTGTATATCGTGCAGAAACATTATTGTGCAAATACAATAATGAATTCTTTTAATCTGGCTGTTACAATTGAGGCGTTCTCCATAATTCAGTCTGAAACTCTTCGAGTGTATTTAAAACTTGGTGGTATTCTTATATACAGTTTTATCCTTTGCTGGGTCAGGAACTACATTTACATTCATAAACGAAGGTGCTTTTTGCCCTTTTAGAGGGTATATATTATACAGCATTGCTATAATTCCTATATAAAGAAGGTTTTATAACGACTTTGGCATGGAAATTTATAAAAAAAATCAAGCAAAAAAAAATTCTGCACAGATATATTTTTATTAATTTATACTAACAAATCCTTAACCGGACAATACTGATTATTAAATGTTTATTTCTCCTTATCATCGGAGAAAGGAACAGCCTCTTTTGTTTTTGCTTGCCATCCTACAAACCATACCGTAACCAGAGAGGTAAAACGCGGTTAATATAGGCCATAAATTTCCACATGCCGACATTAACCTCTTTATAACCAAAAGGATCGACAACATGCTCTGGAAACGCTATGCCAAACCCGAATAGCCCGGGAGCAATTATTCCATTAGTGACATTATGTTTAAGATCCGCTAATTCTGCGACCTTAATTTTGCGGGCTGAAAATCCTGTTGCATATATTACCTTTTCGCAGCTATACAAATGGTTGTTGATATTCTCATCTGTTGCCGGATAACGATATAGATTTTCGGGCAAGTTACCATTAATGTTTTTACGTGCCCAGTGGGCCGTTGAACCTTTTAGTCCTGTGTTATCAAACAGAGTCCAATTCTCCATGGGTTGAGCAAATTTTAAAGGTTCCAGATAGAAATTGACTATGCGTGGCAGGTTTAATTCAACAAGATTGCGGACAATAATCATTGCAGAGTGTGATGATCCGAAAACGGCCACACTTTTAGCCCCATCACATGCAAGCTTTACCTTTTCATAATCTAAGGCATCTTTAAGGCTAATCTCGGTTAGATTATTATATTCCAAACTATTTGGTTCCCCGCCAATTGCGAGTATAACATTTGAAGATTTAAAATTACCTTCAGATGTTGATATCTCCCAGCAATGATTTTTTACCTTTAAATGGGACGCAATACCTTTAACTGTAGTAATCTCTTTTAAAACACAATCACTAACCCACTGAAGCGGGTCTGCGATATGTTTTAACTGGCACGTTTCATCGGGCTTTAACTTTTCAATAAAAAAAGTATTTGAGCGTTTGTTAAATTGAAAAGAATCACACTCTTTGAGAAATCGTATAAATAATTCCACCTTTGTATTACTTGGGACGCTATGCCATTTAGTGCCGATATCACCCACTTTAAACTGATCATCCACCCACAAAATACGTGATCCATGAATACCACTATCTAACAATTTACCAACTGCAGCAATACCTGCAACTCCTGCACCTATTATACACCATTGATAGTGTTGATTTTCATCTGCCATAAAGCCGATCCTTCAGATACTAATGATAGAGATTAACTTATTCATATTTGTAACAAAATGATCAAGAAGATACTGCCCTAATATATAGACAATTATAACCTCCGTCCATCAATACTACTTCCAAGCCCAATTTTTGTAGAGTCTTAATTTATTTGATTACGCGGATTATGTACGATCAAAACTCCGGTGGTAATCGCAGTGCACTCTTTAGCCAATCCGTTTCCAGCTCAGACCGTAGAGACTTGTTGTTTAGTATTTCCCTAGACCAAACCATATCATCCACCCCTACTTTCTTAAGTTCCTCCATCGGTAAAAGTTCGTAAAGTATATCTCCCTCTATATCCTGAAATTGAGCCATTTCACAGCGACAAAGTAGAGCCGTAATATCGTGACTACAGGATTGAATATACACAAAAGGTCCTGAAGGTTCTGGTCCGTTTTTTATAAGCCTGGCAACAACACTATCCGCTATATCTTTTTCACTACGTTCAACGGAATATTTTCTTCCAGGCAGAGGCTTGCCAAATAGATCCAATGCTGCCTTTTCCAGGGTTGAAGAAACATAAAGTATCCGCATATTGCTCGTGTCCGTAAGGACTTCGATTATCTCTGGGAAACCCGTACTCTCCATTGTTAAACGAATACCCTGAACGGAAATCTTCATATCTTCGCCAGAGTCTACTGTTTTACCATTATCATAAAACCAAAGGTAAAAGATCTGAGGATATACGTTTTCACCAAGAAGAACGTAAGACTGAGAATAGTAAACTACAGGGCGTGTTGAATCAATATGTGCATGACCAGAGGAATCTGCAGTTACAAAGCCGAACCGGTCAGCCGGTTCGCCGGATGGCGCTTCCTGGATGATCAAAGGGGCCATGTATATATCAAATCCAAGAGAATCACGGACTTTCGGATGTATAGGCTTGAATAAATTGACCAGATCAAATCTTGTTGTTGTTCGTAAGCGAATAGCGTCTGCCAGTGATTTAGTGTGGTTATTCTCCTCACTGGCCCATGCGCAAAGGCAACATGTACAAAACATGATAGTTGTCAAATATGTGCGAATTGTCTTCATGTCTAATTAGAATATATAAATCCAGCGTTGTCCGGTTAGGTATTTGCTTGGCAGATATAGGTGCTAACATCTAGTGCCTAAAATGCCTAAATTCCCTAAATTCCCTAAAATGAGCTAAAATCATAGAATCTTAAGGCTAACCGGACAATGCTGATATAAATCTCGAAATTTTACCAGTACTATTGTAACTACGCAGGTAAATAGACTGAAGGCTGAAGACTGAAGGTAAAAGCATAAAGCCTTTTAGGTTGCCAGACTCTAATGGCAAAAAGCAAAAGCCGCAGCCTTTTTGCCTTTAAGCTTTACCTTCAGCCTATCTACCTGAGTAGTTACTATTTAAAGATAGATTAATAATTAACAAAGTTCAAGGTTTTTCCTAAAAAACCATTCAAATTCTGGTCTTGCCATCTTGCTTGTTTAATTTCCTAAAACTAGCCAGTGGTATGTGCAACTCTAATGGAAAAGGCCTCAAGGTGGGCACTGGCGAAGACTTTCATTAAAAAATAAAAAAGTCCTCTTGACAAAATAGAATTCATGGGATATAAGTGTATATACACATTTCAATATAAGGCTAGAGTAATAAAAACACTAAAGAACCAATAAAACTAACTGATAAATGATAGGTTCTACCGGAAAAGGCACTCCTCTTATGGGAAGAGGCTTAAACATATGTAACGAACAGGTTAGATAAGGGATGGAAACTACTTTTTAAGAATCTTGTGTCCCATATTGGAATTGCTGGAAAATAGTTTTTTTTATTAGCATGAGTGTATATGCACCTGTAGAAGGGTGTTAATAACAACAAACTTACCCGGAAGCTGTGGTTAATTTTAAAGATTTTAATATTACGGCAAAGATGCAAAGGGTATAAAGGTAAACGTCTCATTGCTTTCTTTGTGCTGTAGAATGGGTTAATTAATAGGGAAAGAAATCTTATTAAGACCAATAGTGTATATACACTGTTGGTGGGTTGGTTAAAAATCTAAAAACCGAAGTAATTTAAGTTGTCGCAAATTATTTATGCATTATGTTTATAGAAAGGGAGTATAAAAAATGAAAAACAAAACATTTTTATTCACATTAATTTTAAGTATTACATATTTTGGATTGATAACTTTGGGCTTAGGGACTAAAACTGCCGCTGCGGGCACAAGAACATTTAATGCCGAGCTTGAATACTTGAAGAGCATAAACAGTAGTGGAACGGTTGAAGAACCCCAACTAATATATTTGCTTGCCGCCCAATATATGAATATAAACCACCATTTAGACGGTATAGAGTTTTTTGAAAAGATCATAGATGAAAATGAAGACAATTTCTCACCAACCAAAAAGGCCTTATACCTAGGGGCGTTAGGGTTAATAAGAGGGGCCGCCGCAAATCAAATACCGTTTCTAAACAGAATAGGGTGGGTTAACGAGACAATTAGTATTCTTGAAACCGCACGTCTATTGTCAGGAAATAATCTGTTCTTGGTCAGGTGGAGTACTGGGATTGTCTATGCGCAACTGCCGGAGATTTTCCAGAAAAGAGATACAGCTTTTAATGATCTGAATTGGTGCATTGAAAACATCTCTATAGCTCCACATTATGGGTGGTTGCGTGAGCTATATTATCATTTAGGATTCATTTTTGATGAGGAGGATGATCAGGACAAAGCACAAGAGTATTTGGACCTGAGCGGTTATAAAGATTTTGAAAAAAAGATAATCCTTACTACGTCTAACTCAACAAATGGAAAAAATGGATCAACATTTCATCCGAAGAGATTGTTGCAGATTATACCTGATAAGGTCTTTGCGTTAACCGGTTTTGAATTTACAGAGTTTTATTTTATCGTGACAGATGATGGAAATGAGTTAATAGCAATTGATACAGGTACGCGACCTGATTCAGCACAAGAGGCCTATGAACACTTAATAGACCAGTTTCCTGGTCTGCCGCAATTAACAACAATCTTTATAACCCATTCACACTGGGATCATATAGGAGGTTACAAATTCTTTAAGGGGTTGAACCCAGATATTACAGTTTATGCAAGGGAGAACTTCCATACAGAGGTTGAACGCGATATAAATGTACCGGTCAACTTCGATTATTTTTTCGGATCAGATTTTAAAATAGAATTTTTAACAGATTTTGCGCCTGATATATTGATTGATGATAACAGGGAGATTGAAATAGGGGGTACCCTATTTCAAACTTTACCAATTTCCGGAGGGGAAACAGAAGATGGTATGTTAATATACTTACCGGAGGATTCCATACTCTTTGCCGGTGATTTTATAATGCCGTATATAGGTGCACCTTTCTTGGAAGAGGGTAATATTCACGGGCTTTTTCAATCCATTGATATTGTTGTTGGCCTGAATCCGAACCATATACTGCACGGCCATGAAGGGTTGACAAGAATCTTTAATTCCCCAGCTTTACTTGCCAATCTTAAGCTAAATCTGGAATGGCTAAATGGGCAGGTATTAAATGGAGTGCAAGGTGGAGAGGCACGTCCAACATTGCATCATAAGAATTTAATACCGCCCTTTATCAATGAAACGCCGGAGGTACATCTACCTTACCTTGTACTTCGAGAAAACTTTATTAATCGGATATATGATCAAAATGTGGGCTACTGGCAGCCTGATTTAAAAGGGATGGATTACTTAAGCCAAAGAGAAATTGCTTCTGCTTTTACAGATTATCTGGCAGTGACAGAAAAGCAATTGGCGGATGCGATAAAGAGCATGGTAAAGAGCGGTGACCATGAGCTGGCCGGATGGCTATCAATAATATCACTTGCGCAGTTTCCTGAGAGTGAAAGGCTGAAAAGAGAGAAAGTGTCTTCATTTCTAAAGCTAAAAGAGAAATATCAGGAGTTTAATCCCTTTAAATTTGTCATATACTCTGAGGTAATTGACGACGAGACTCTGCAACTTGAGATAAGTGCGATGGTACAGGAGTGATTATAAGTTAAAAGTTGGGGGAATTACATCTCTGGTTATTAAGCAATTCGTAATAAGGTAGGTGGACCATCTGACCATTAGACAATTCAGTTAATAGCGTTAACGCGGAATTTCGTTTTGTCAGACGTGATAATTATCTTGAAATTTGACATTTCCACCTAAAACACATATAATTCCACTTATAAATGAAATGGAGGCATTATGGGACAAGTTACAATTTATTTAGAGGATGAAATTGAATATAAAATGCGTTCAGCTGCAAAGTCCATGCATCTATCTCAAAGCAAGTGGATAGCTAACTTAATTAAACAAAAAGTAGTAGATGAATGGCCCGCTTCTGTCAAAAATCTTGCTGGCGCATGGAAAGATTTTCCTGCATTAGAAGAGATTCGAAAGCTTGAAAATGTGGATTTGCCTCGTGAGGATCTGTAATGTACGTTTTGGACACAAATACGTTGATTTACTACTTTAAAGGAATGGGCAAAGTTGCTCAAAACTTTCTTAGTAAATCACCCAGTGACATAGGTATTCCAACTGTAGTGTTATTTGAATTGGAAGTGGGTATTGCAAAATCTAAATCTCCTCAAAAAAGGATTAAGCAATTGCATGAAATGACTTCGCTTGTAAACATCATTCCCTTTGGCTACAAAGAAGCAAAGATTTCTGCAAATATTAGAACCAAACTTGAAAGAAAAGGTACTCCGATAGGTCCGTATGACCTGTTAATAGGATGTACCGCACTTGTTCATCAAGCAATCTTAGTCTCCCACAATACTACAGAATTCAAACGGATTGATAAGTTACAAATTGAAGACTGGTATTGATTAAAAGTAAATGTGAAACGAATTAAAGCATAATGAAAAACATAAGAATGAACGGGGAGGATAGATCAGGGGAGAAATATATAGAGTGGGAAAAGATAGATGTTGGCAATTCTCAACATGTAGGTATCATACATCTTAACAAACCAAAGCGAAATTCTATTGGATCGTGGCTTCTTGATGCTGTATATGATAAAATAGACAAATTTGAGAGCGATGATGATGTTGGTGCAATAGTTATCGCAAGTAAGCTTAAGGGTGTATTTAGTGACGGTGCAGATAGAGAAGAACTTTTTGGATCATGGATCTCCGGGTTGGTTGCGGAAAAGGATTATGACAGATTTGAGAGGGCTCACCAAATGTACCTGGAGATTGAAAACTGCCGTAAACCTACGATTGCTGCAATTAATGGAATAACTATTGGTGCCGGTCTGGAGCTTGCGATGTTATGCGATCTACGTATCTCATCGGATATTGCGTTTTTTAGCCTTCCTGAAGCTAAACCAGAATTGTCCATTATTCCTGGTCTGGGTGGTACACAGAGGTTGACAAAACTGATTGGCCCTGCCCGGGCAAAAGAGATGCTTTATTTAGGCCGTATGATCAGGGCGGAAACTGCATATAATTGGGGATTGGTAAACAAGCTTGTGCCTCATAAAGAGGTGTTGACAAACTCAATTGGCGTGGCGAAAGAGTTGGCTGAAAAAGACAGCAGGGCATTGTGTGATCTTAAGAAATGTATTAACTTTGCCGTTGATCATGATATTAATGAAGGTATTGATTTTGAAGTTAAACATTTTTCTGAAATAATGCGATTGAAATTACAAAGGAGGAATAATGCAGTTTAAAGATAGAGCAGCAATAGTGACAGGTGGAACCAGAGGGATTGGTAGGGGAATTGTTTTGGATTTGGCAAAAAGCGGTTGTAATGTGGCATTTAATTATAATAAAAGTAGTCAGGCTGCGGAAGAGTTGTGCAAAGAAGTAGAGTCTTGTGGTGTCAGTGCAGTGTCGTACCAGGTTGATGCAGGAAACTTTGAAGATGTAAAAGGTATGGTAAAAGAGGTAAAAGATAAATTCGGTAGGATCGATTTTCTGGTAAACAACGCTGGGATAACAAAAGATAAGTTGTTGGCTATGATGAGTGAATCTGATTGGGACAGTGTTATTGATACAAATCTCAAAAGTGCATATAACTTTTGTAAGAATGTGATAACAACCATGATGAAGCAGAAAAACGGTAGTATCTTGAATATTACTTCCATAAGTGGTGTTTCAGGTACTGCTGGGCAGGTAAACTACTCTGCATCAAAGGCTGGGTTGATTGGGTTGACAAAGGCCCTTGCAAAAGAGGTGGGAAAGGTTAATATTAATGTTAATGCTATTGCGTGTGGATTCATAGAGACAGATATGACTGCGGTTTTGCCAGAGGAGTATAAAAAGAAGATGACAGACCTGGTACCTGCCCGTCGATTTGGAACAGTAGAAGATATAGCAAGATCCGCCTCGTTTCTCCTTTCTGATTCTGCAAAATATATCACAGGACACGTTCTGCATGTTGACGGTGGTCTCGCTATGTAGTATAACTTTTTTGGATTTGTGTTGTGGGATTGTAGAGCTGCAATTGCACAATCTATAAGGAAGACAAAGAGTTAAGAAAGTGGGAAGAGATGGTGGAAAACGTACTAAAGGAACTGACAAGAGAAGACGAAAAAGTAGAAACGGCAACGAAACATCAGTATTGATGTGATCAAGGATTTTTTTTTTGCATAATATTGTAACAAAATCTATATTGCCCTTGACTTGGAATAGTATGCTGTTGTATAAATTATAAAATTGAAAATATTCGTGTGCGCCCGTAGCTCAGACGGATAGAGCAACGGTTTCCTAAATCGTAGGTCGGAGGTTCGAACCCTCTCGGGCGTACCATAATAGATAATTTGCGTTAAACATTTATAATTGTAATGGACTAAAGTCGGGCAAAACATAATTGCAAAGGGCTGGTTAGTATTTATAAGTAAATTAAGTGGAAGGTTTATATGAGCGAAGCAACGGAAAGCAAACATCAGTTACTACATATTCTAAATAAATATAAGATTGTTTTAATCATTGCAGTGCCTGTTATTATTGCAGTGACAATTGGTATTACTTTAATTCTTTCTTCTTCGGAAAACAAGTCAAGAGAAGCGTGGAATAAGCTTTGGGAAGCTAGCCGTAACCAGGCGTTGGCTATTCAATCTGATTCTAAAGAGAAAGATAAGGTTCTTACTCGGGCTATTAATGAATTTAACTACGTAATTAATGATATCGCATCTGCTAAGGTCTCGCCTTGGGCAATGTTTAAGTTAGGCGGGACTTATTTTGCGTCAGAAAAATATGATAAGGCGATTGAAACCTATAGTTTGTTCCTTAAGAAAAACAGAAACCATTATCTCGCCCCTTTTGTAAGGCAGACCATGGGATATTCTTATGAGCAGACAGGTCAATTAAAGAGTGCCATAGAACAGTTCGAAGAAATAGACGAAGAGATCCTCTTGGTGCAAAAAAACTTGGACTTGGGCAGATGTTATGAAAAAATGGGCGATCAAAAAAAAGCAAAAGATGCCTATAACACTGTTCTGGAACTTGAAGATAGCGATAATAATTGGATCAGGTTGGCACAGCACAGGTTGGACGCTCTTAACTAACTATGATATGGGTAACTTACAATTCCCTCTTTCATAGGTACTTATTTAGCTGAAAATGTTATGCCTGCAAAAGATCATTCATAATAATCTGCGAAACGAGCACTTCCGATCCACCTTCAATAAATATGACGCAATGCGAATCTACCACCCTCATAGTAAAACACGAATTTAAAGGAAAAAGAATAGATAAATATCTTGTTTCCAGACTCCAGGATTTTTCTCGTACATTTGTTCAGGGATTGATCAACAATGGAGACATTCGCGTATGTGATCGCGTGGTAAAAAACAGCTATGAAGTCCAGAAAAACGATGTAATTACAATAATACTCCCAGAACTCCCAGATGATGATGTTGAACCTGAGAATATACCTCTAAATGTTGTTTATGAAGATGATCATATTTTAATTATCAATAAACCGCCGGACATGGTTGTGCATCCGTCTCGTGGGCATGCCAGAGGGACTCTTGTCAATGCTGTAAAATATTATTGTGATAACCTTTCTGGCCTAAATGGAAATCTGCGTCCGGGAATAGTACACAGGTTGGATAGGGATACTACCGGGGTTATTATTGTTGCAAAAACAGATTTTACTCATGGCGCGATTGCTCGCCAATTTGAGAACCGTGAGGTTAAGAAACAATATACTGCAGTGGTTGAAGGTATTGTAAGTTTTGATTCAGATTTAATAGACCTTCCCATTGGCAGAGATAAAAGGTTTCGTGAAAAGATGGCCATAAGGTATGATGTGGGGAAGCGTAGTATTTCAGAGTATAAGGTCAAAGAACGGTTTTTAAGGCACTCAGTAGTACATGTATACCCTAAAACAGGGAGGACACATCAAATCCGGGTGCATATGAAAAACATAGGGCATCCGGTCGTTGCGGATCAGTTATATAGTAATAATGACACTTTTCTTCCAATGAATATGGATGGCGATGGTACTGGGGAATATAAGCCTATTATCGCAAGGCAAGCGCTTCATGCCACAAGGATAGAAATTATGCATCCGGTGAGTGAAAAGGTTATGACGTTTGAAGCTCCGCTACCTGACGATATGAATAATTTGATAATGGCGTTAAGATCGCATCAGGAAAACAGTGCTGTGGTTTAAGGGAGTATATAGAATGGGCAATTCTCGCCATTTCTCATTCTCTAAACTGCTTGTTGTATCAATATTTTAAAAGGAGGTATCGTAAAATGAATAAATTATCTAAACGTGGACAGCAACTATTTTTGGTGCTTGCTCTTAACTTAATTTGTGCATCCTTTCTTACGTGCCAAACGTTGATAGCAGATGAAAAAGGTATTACTTTTCAGGAGATAGCATCTGATATCTTTGGTGAAAAGATCGGTGATGATAAAAGCGGGGATGTATACAAATGGGGCCTAACTGCCAGGTACACAGGGCCTAAAGAGGTCTTTCCTGGAGAGGGAAAGTTTAAGGATCTGTTTAATTTCCTTCCGGCCATTAAATGGTTTGACCCTGCTCACTATTACAAGCCCAAAGTTGTGGTGGAGGGTGAATTTGAAGGGATGGAGTGTGTTTTGTGCCACACGGTTCAGACGCCGGGGATCGTTAAGGATTGGAAAAGAAGCAGGCATTCACAGCCGGGTAAAACGGCATCCATGGAAAAGGAAGAGGTTGTCACTTGTAATAAATGTCATGGGAATGACCATGCAAACCTAAAAATGCCTGATACTAACGTATGTGGTGGTTGTCATCCGGAGAAACTCGCACAGCATAAATCTGGAGGCCCAGGCTCTCATGCACAGGCGTTTCATCTGGATATAGTTGAAAACGCATGGCAGCTTGATAAGCCTGCCGCAGAGATGCACAGCTGTGCTTCTTGCCATGGAATTGCAGAAAACCGCTGTGACGGGTGCCATACCAGACATAGATTTTCACCGGCAGAAGCGAGGCGGTCAGAAACCTGCGGTGTTTGCCATATGGGGGCAGACCACTATGATTACGAAACCTGGTCAAATTCATATCATGGTAAAATATATAAATCTGAGGGGGATCAATGGAATTGGGATCTGCGTTTAAAAGACTGGGGCCGAATGGAAAAGGATGGGCAATTACCTGCACCTAGAACTCCAACGTGTGCTTTTTGCCATATGCCTAAAGGTAACCATAACGTCCATTATGCAATAACAGTTGATAGCCGTAAGGGAAAGGACTTGGTTAATCGTGGAGCCGAAAAATTTGAAGCTAAGCGCAAGAATTGGATAAAAACTTGCCGAACTTGCCACTCACCCAGGTTTGCAAAAGATCAGCTTGCCGCTATGGATGAGCAGGTAAATGTTAGCTTTGCAAAGGTTAGAGAGGCATTTAAAATTGTCATTGATTTACAAAAAGAGGGATTGTTGGATCCTATGCCGGAGGGCCTTGCCCCGGATTGGCTTGGGCACAAAACATTTAGTTTGCTGCCAAATGGTAAGGAGCGGTTTTATAATGTATCAAAAATAGAGAAGATGGCGTTGGAGATGATGGCTTATCATTCAACCGCGGTATATAAATCAGCGGCTCACTTCTCGATGAATGACATAAGCTATAATCTGGGGGCTTTTCCGATGGACAGCACACTAGTTGAAATAAAATCGGAAGCATCAAAACTCAGGCGTTTGGCTACCCTTGAGAAAAAGGCAGGGATTAACCATGTCCCTTATGATTTCTGGTCGCAGGGTGAATATACTGATTTGTTAAAAGGTAAAGAAAGAAAAGAGGGGGATGTGGGGCCGAAGTCTGAATGCTTGCATGAAGGAGCACAATGCCTAGACGAAAACTAATAAAAAAGAGTAGACTATGTTAGTGACAGCCGACGTCTAATACTCTTTTTTTTATAACTAAATAACGTAAAAGGAGACTGATATGGAAACAGTTTCAGATAAAACAAATTTAAATGATCAGGAGATAATAGAGTATCCTGATAAAATGGGGAGATTTGGTAAGTTTGGTGGTAAATTTGTGCCCGAAACATTAATGCCCGCACTGGATGAGTTGGAGAATGCATACCTTGAGGCAAAAGATGATCCTGAATTCAATAGAGAGTTTGAATATTATCTTGGAGAGTATGTTGGTCGTCCTTCGCCGCTTTATTTTGCGGAAAGACTTACTAAGAAATTAAACGGCCCCAAGATTTATCTAAAAAGAGAGGATCTAAATCACACAGGAGCCCATAAAATAAATAATACTATCGGTCAGGTATTGCTTGCTATCCGTATGGGGAAGAAACGCATTATTGCTGAAACAGGTGCTGGGCAACATGGAGTTGCAACAGCAACTGCCGCGGCAATGTTTGGCCTGGATTGTGATGTTTATATGGGTGAAGAAGATATGCGCAGGCAGAAGCTTAACGTATTCCGTATGAGGCTGCTAGGTACAACTGTTATCCCCGTTAAAACAGGGTCAAGGACATTAAAAGACGCGACCAATGAAGCCCTGCGGGATTGGATGTCGTCTGTCAGAAACACCCATTATATTATAGGATCTGTAGTTGGCCCACATCCATACCCTGTAATGATCAGGAATTTTCAGAAGGTGATTGGTGAGGAGACAAAGGTTCAGTTAATGAAAAAAGAGCAGCGGTTACCAGATTGTATTATTGCTTGTGTTGGAGGCGGAAGTAACTCTATAGGGATATACTATCCGTTTCTTAAAGATAAAGATGTAAGGCTTATTGGCGTAGAGTCAGGTGGCTTTGGTGATAAAGTAGGGGAGCATGCTGCAACTCTTTCAAAGGGACGTCCTGGCGTTCTTCATGGTAGCATGAGTTATGTTCTGCAGGATGGGGAGGGCCAAACAGATATAGTACATTCTATTTCTGCCGGGCTTGATTATCCGGGTGTCGGCCCTGAGCATAGTTATTTAAAAGATATCGGGCGTGTAGAGTATGTCTCTGTTACCGATGATGAGGCGATAAAGGCTTTTCAGGTATGTGCGCATTCAGAGGGTATTATTCCCGCTCTGGAGTCGTCTCATGCGTTGGCTTACTTGATGAAGGTTGGGCCAACTATAGATAAAGATAAAGTTGTTGTTGTCTGTTTGTCAGGTACTGGAGATAAAGATTCATTTGAGGTTGCCAGAAAAACCGGGCAGGAGATTTGATAATTTATTCCTTAGAGTATACAAAAAATAGATACGAAATGGCTAAATTAATGTGGCGGAGATAAGAGAGAAGATTTCTATGAACAGAATTGATAAGTGTTTTAAAGAGCTTAAACTGAGAAACGAGACGGGTTTTATACCGTTTTTAACAGCGTGCGATCCTACTCCTTCGGCAGCGGCCGATATTATTGTGGATCTAGATAAACGAGGTGCAGACGTTATAGAGTTAGGCTTCCCGTATTCTGATCCCATTGCGGACGGTCCTGTTATACAAGCATCTTACAATCGTGTACTTGCGAACGGGATTACAACTGCAACGATTTTTGATATGGTAAAAGAAGTGCGAAAGCGGTCAGAGATTCCAATTGTTGCTATGGTTTCATATAGTATAGTATACAGATACGGTTATAAAAAGTTTATAGAGGCGGCACAAAACATTGGTATTGACGGAGCAACCATACCAGATTTACCAGTAGAAGAAGCAGACAAGATATTCGATATTGCAAAAAAAAATGATTTTAAAATAGTTTGCTTTGTTGCTCCAACAACAACCGATAACCGGTTGGACATAATTACTACAAGATCAGAAGGGTTCCTATATTATATTGCGGTAGTAGGTATCACAGGAACGAGAAAAGCACTCCCAGAGGATTTGGATGAAAACATAAAGAAACTGAAGAACAGAACGCAGTGTCCTGTTGCCGTGGGTTTTGGGGTTTCTACGCCAGAGCAGGCAAACACAGTGGGTAAGATTGCGGATGGCGTTATAGTTGGGAGTGCAATTGTAAAAGAGATTGAGAAGAACAAAGATTTGCCGGTAAATTCTTTAATAAACAACCTTGGGTCGTTTACGGAAAAACTCATTCATGGTGCAAAAGGACAGTCTTGATATCTTTTACCTATAGTCTCAATGTGGTTGAGACATAAATACAACGTTTATGTCACAACCTCTTTGGCTATAATATATACTGTGTGTTTAGATTAATTTGCATGTATGTATACGGTCAGTAGCCCGATAATACCACCAAAGACACCTCCCCACACAACAAGCCAACCCAAATGTTCCCTAATCATTTTTTGGATAATTTCCTTTACAATCTGAGGTGTCAGCTCGTCAAGTCTCTTCTTTACTATTTGGTCTGCTTTCTCCAACATATCTTTGTGTGTTAAGGGGTTGTTTAGTTTTTCCATAAGATTACTTTGAAAATCTTTACTGTTGGCAATATCTTTAAACGCCCCTTTCATTTTGATGACAAATGGCTGTCGTAGCCCTTCAAGGGCCGAGGGGCCTCCGAACATCCCAAGCATTCCACCAAAAGACGATTCAATAATCGCTGAAACAACGGCATCAAAAGCGGGATTTAAATCTGTTTCTTCAATAATTGGTTCAAGGTTTAAATGGGATTCCTCTGATCTTGAATCTGACCCCTTAAAAAATTTAATAATGTTATCTTCATTAAAGAACTGTTCCATTACTAAATTATGAATGCCGGCCTTAAAGTCTTCAAACTGATTTGGGATTACACCTGACCCAAATATACCGGGGATTTTTTCAAAAAGCATATAGATTGCAAGCCAGTTAGTTATTGCGCCAGAGAGTGCGAATAAACCTATATTTAAAATTGGTTGGCGGCAATGTGCAGGGCAAATCAAGCCGACAGTAACGCAAAGTCCCGCTATAAGGTTTGTGAGAAAACTTTTATTCATTTCTGCCATACCTTTCTAAAAACAGGATACAAAATGTGAAAATATTGTACCTTTGTTTGAAAAACCGTTAAATAAAAATAGTTCGCTACCGACAATAAGTGATGTAAGTTTGATTGATACCGCTGTTTGTGTAAATTATGCAAATAATAAATTAAAGATCCAGATCTTAGCAAACTATTGTTGAATTGTCAAAACCTCTGATAGCAAGTAAAAAGATGGGGAATTTATTATAAACTTTTTTTTTATATTAAGTCAAAAAAGTATAGACACTTAAGGATAAATTGAATATAATTCTACCAAATTTACATATATATTTTTTTGCAGTATTGCAAACTTAATAGTTTTTAGTTATTATAACCGCCGTAACTGTCATCTGATTAATGATTTTAATAATGAAATATTGTCTTTCTTTGTAACTGAAATGAAATAACCACAATTCTTATTGATAAGTGGTTTATTATTTTGACGTAGGTAATTAAAAAACTGTTTATAAAGGAGAAAAAGATGAATAAGCAAGAACTAGTTGATGCAGTATTAGCAAATAAAGATGTTAATCTCGATTCTAAAGCTGCAGCTGCACGTGTGGTGAATGCTGTTATTGATGGTATTTCTGCCGGGATAAAAAAAGATGGAACAGTACAGTTAATAGGGTTTGGAACGTTTTCGATCAAATCCCGTTCTGCTCGTAAAGGCCGTAATCCTAAAACCGGTGATGAGATCAAGATTAAAGCATCTAAGACAGTAGGCTTTAAAGCTGGAGCATCCCTTAAAGAGGTGGCCAAAAAAGCTCGCCCTAAGAAAAAGGAAAAGTAATGAAATTAGGTTTTTTATAGTAACATGGCTAAAAATCCTTCTGGCAGTATAGATGAAATTATAAATATTATTAAAGCAGAAAATAGACGGTTTAAAGAGCCAATAGTAACAGAAATCTCTAAGGATGGAGATCCTTTTACGGTTCTAATATCATGTTTGTTAAGTTTAAGAACCAAAGATTCTGTAACTGCTCAAGCATCATTGAGGCTCTTTAAAATAGGAGATACACCGAAAAAAATAATTGCAATAGAGTTAACTGATATTGAGAAAGCGATTTATCCTGTGGGTTTTTATAAGGTAAAAGCGAGGAGGATCAAAGAGATCTGTGAAACATTGCTAACATCTTACGATGGAGCAGTGCCGGATGAAATTGATGAATTGCTTAAGCTTAAAGGGGTCGGCAGGAAGACCGCAAATCTTGTTGTAACGTTAGGGTATAATAAGCCTGGCATTTGTGTTGATATACATGTTCATAGAATATCCAATAGATTTGGTTATGTAAAAACCACTACGCCTGACAAGACAGAGATGGCGTTAAGGAAAAAGTTACCTAAAAAATATTGGAGGACTTATAACGATCTGCTTGTGACATATGGGCAAAACATCTGCCTGCCTGTCTCCCCACGATGCAGTGTTTGCAAAGTTTTGAGTTGTTGTAAACGCATTGGTGTTAAAACCTCCCGATAATCACATCTTTTAGTTGTTTTAATATATTAATTCATACAACTAATCCAAAATTCTTGGGATGCAGGATTTCATTATCCTGCATTTTTTTACTTTTTACAGTTTCTAATGACGTCGCAAGAGAAATGCCCTTTATACCTATGCGGATTATAGCATGACGCTACGAAGCTGCAACCAAAATACAAGAAGCTGGATACTGGCAATCAGTTAGATTCTAGTTTTTTTCAAGATGTAAAAAAAAGGCAAACTCTATCTAAGATATAACATTTTGAGGCAGCGCAATAAATTATCAAGCCTCCAGTTACTATGCCGTTTCAAATAATTTAACAATAATATGGCGAGGCCTCAACCAAATTGGAAGCCTAGCATTCAAGAGGCAAATCCTGCACAACGCATAGATTTATAATTATTCTATTATGTTATTACTCGCAAAATTGTATGTGTATTCCTCTCCAGCTTTCTGTTGTAGTAACTCCTGTATACTAGATTCAGTCTCCCATAAAAGCTACGAAACCTATAGAAAAAAGAAACTTTTATAAAGTAATAAAATGCTCTCCTCAAAAGTTGATTTTCAATAAAATAAAATATTGTTATAATGAAACTAATGGAGAGTTAATTTAATATTGAAATCTTACGCCTAAAGCGTTAACACTTATCATATTATAGAAAAATGAATGGAGAAGTTGTTTCTGTTAGTATAAGTAAAGAGAAGGGTGTGCAGAAGACTCCGGTTGATAGCGTAAACGCAATAGTTGAGCACGGTTTGGAAGGAGATGCCCATGCCGGTAAATGGCATAGACAGGTTAGTTTGCTCGCATCTGAAGGCATTAAAAAGATGTCAGAGAAGGGGTTAGAGCTCTCATCCGGAGACTTTGGAGAAAATATAACTACAAAGGGTCTTGTCTTAAATAAACTGCCTGTTGGTACTATTCTTAAAGTTGGTGAATCGGTGGTTCTGGAAATATCTCAGATTGGGAAAAAATGTCATACGAAATGCAACATCTATTATCAAGCAGGTGATTGTATAATGCCCAACGAAGGGATATTTGCTAAAGTTATTGAAGGCGGAATTATTAAGGGCGGAGATAATATTGAAGTAATAACCCAGCCATAGAGTAGTAAGTGGTTCTAATGAATGAGGCTAGAATAAATTGTGTATCTAACTCTCAAATTTATGTTAGATTTTTTTTAAGCTGATTGAACTAAACCGGATGCACGGCTTTCGCGACGTTGAGGGTTTGGCGATTGAAGTTTGGGCAAAGATAAGATGACGGTGTGTGTTACATTCACAATTTATTACACGCTTATTCATTAGTGTGCTATTTCTGTTATAAAGTTAAACTGGAAGTTGCGGAGCAATTCACTTGATGAAAAGAATGATAGATAAGAATTTAAGAACTGTAAACTATCTGAGGATTTCAGTTACAGATATGTGCAACTTGCGTTGTATATACTGCCGCCCAAAAGAGGGACTTAGTCTTTTTGAACGTAAAGAGATTCTAACTTTTGAGGAGATATGTTCTATTGTTCGTTATTCTGTAAACTTGGGAATACATAAATTTCGCCTTACCGGTGGGGAACCTCTAGCGCGTAAGGGAATTGAAAGCCTTGTAAGATGTATGGCCGGTGTTTCTGGTGTAGAAGATTTGGCAATGACTACAAATGGTATATTACTAAAGAAATATGCCGCAGAACTTAAAAATGCAGGATTGTCTCGCATAAATATTAGCTTAGATACATTAAATGCAGAAAAGTATAGCAAAATAACAAGGGGCGGGAGTTTAGAGGCTGTATTCAGCGGGATTGAAGAAGTAAAAAAGGTCGGGTTTAAAAACTTGAAGATTAATGTTGTCATAATGGCAGGTGTTAATGATGATGAAATAGAAGAGTTTGCTCAATTGACAATTGATAAGAATATTGAGGTGCGGTTTATAGAGCTAATGGCAACCAGGAATAAGAAAAAGTTAAAGGGTGCAAGTTTCTTTCCTGTGGATATGGTGGTAGAGAGAATAAAAAGACAATGGGAGACAGAACCTCTTTTAGCAAAGAGCGGTAATGGGCCCGCCAAGAGATTTCGTATTATAGGGTCAAAAGGTTCTTTGGGCTTTATTAATGCGGTAAGTAACCCCTTTTGCTCTAACTGTAATCGTTTGCGTTTAACCTCTGATGGTAAGTTACGTTCATGCTTGCTTGAAGGTGGTGAGGTTGATATAAAACCAATAATCAGGGAACAGGGAGCAAGTATAGCTAATAGAAGTATTGAGTTTTCAGACCATCAAAAAGAGGAGCTTTGTGAGGCCTTTTACAAGGTTATAAATATGAAACCAAAGGCACATGAAGGTTCTAGTGATGTGGTGATGTCGCAGGTTGGTGGCTAGAGAATGGGTGAAAGGGTTGTTGACGTTTTATAAACAAAGTGATCTGGAATTCGGTATTTAGTCTTTAGGTTTTGGTAAGATAGTACAACATGCAAAGATAGCCGAAAGATGGATCGTTAAATATTGAATTCATGATCACTTTAAGCATATCTAGATAAATAGAGAGGTTACGGTATTTTATGGTTAACGGTTTAACACATTTTGATGAAAAAGGCGCATCACGAATGGTTGATGTCGGTGATAAACACGTAACGAAACGGGTAGCCGTTGCCCATGCAAAGGTAAAAATGAAACCTGAAACCTTAACGGCTATTTTAGATAAAGAAATATCTAAGGGAGACGTACTTGAAGTCGCCAGGGTAGCAGGTATAATGGGCGCTAAACAGACAAGTACATTGATTCCCATGTGTCACACCTTGAATCTTACTGCGGTAAAGATCGACTATACAAATAACGGGATTGATTGCGTAGAGCTATTTTCAGAGGTGCAAACATACGGTAAAACAGGGGTAGAGATGGAGGCGTTAACCGCGTCATCTATCTGTGCGTTAACTATTTACGATATGTGTAAATCTATTGACAGAAATATTGTCATAAGTGAAGTTCACTTATTAAAAAAATCAGGTGGAAAGAGTGGGGATTTTACATTTATAAAGGAAGGATGATATGGGCAATGTATTTCAGGGTGACCTTGTTGGGTCCGGAAAGAAGTTTGCTGTAGTTGTTAGCAGGTTTAATGAATTCATTTCAGGTCGGTTGTTGGAAGGAGCAAAAGATTGCTTTTCCAGACATAGGGTATCTGAAGACGATGTTGATATTTTCTGGGTCCCTGGATCTTTTGAGATTGCAGTTGCGGCCATGAAGATTGCAAATAGTAAGAAATATGATGCGATTGTCTGTCTGGGAGCCGTTATTAGGGGACAAACTCCGCATTTTGATTACGTTTCAGGCGAATCTGCAAAAGGTATTTCACAAGTTGGGTTGGGTACAGGTGTGCCTACTATTTACGGAGTTATTACTACAGATACCCTGGAACAGGCCATTGATAGGGCTGGAGCCCGGACAGGAAATAAAGGAGCTGAATCTGCTCTTGCCGCCATTGAAATGGCAAATTTGTTTGCTCAAATTGGTGATAAATAAAAATAATGCGTAAAAGAACAAAATCCAGAGAGATTGCAATACAGGCGCTATACCAATTGGAAATACGTAGCTATGGTGATTACGATGAATTAGGGATATTCTTCTTACAGCAGACATTTGATTCTAATATAGTAGACTTTGCAAGATCATTAGTTGATGGATGCAGAAAACAGAAAAAGGAGATAGAGGAGAAAATAGTCTCTATCTCTGAACACTGGGATTTGCATAGGATGGCCATTATAGATAGATCTATTTTACGGCTGTGTGTGTATGAGCTATTGTACAGAAATGATATACCACCGAAAGTGTCCATTAATGAAGCCATAGACCTCGCAAAGAAATTTAGTACAGAAAAATCCGGACAGTTTGTAAACGGTGTTTTGGATAAAATATATTTGCAAGCAAAAGAAAAGAGACATGAATAATATTCAAACAGATAACAAAGTTATATCTTAACCGTTCGATAGTTAAATAGCTTGGCAATAAATCTTTGTTTCATTCCGTTTTGTCCATTTTGAATGGGAGCCTTAACTTTCGATTTATTATTAAACTATTTAATTATCTAACTATAAGTTGCCCTGCAAGGGCGACTAAAATGAATTAACAAGTTTTAGTTATTAAGGAAGGTTGTCCATATTAGCAAAGCAGACTTACATATTCACACAAATTTCTCGGATGGAACAGATAGCCCTGAAGAAATAATTTCTCTAGCTTCAATGAAGGGGATTCAAACCATCTCAATTACAGACCATGATACAGTGGATGGTATTGAAGCCGCCATTTTATCTGGCAAAAAAAATAAAATAGATGTAATACCTGGAGTAGAACTTTCTGCTGAATATAATGGATCAGAAATACATATACTGGGATATTTTATTGATTACAAGGATGTATACTTTTGTAATCAATTGAAATCCTTTCGTGATCACCGGATAAATAGGATTTTTGAAATAGTGGATAAACTGCAAGATTTAAATGTACAAATAGATGCAAAGAATATATTTGATATAGTTGGAAATGGATCTCCCGGACGACTTCATGTCGCTGAAGAACTTTACCAGTCCGGGTACACAAAAAATATTTATGATTCGTTTTATACCTATTTGGGAAACAACAAACCTGCGTACGTAAAAAAACAGACACTTGATTGTAAGAAGACAATAGAGTTAATTGTTGGTGCGGGCGGAGTTCCGGTACTTGCCCATCCTTACAAAATGAATAATGATGCAATAATTTCAGATTTGGTTGATATAGGATTACAGGGCATTGAAGTCTACTATCCGTCAAATGAGCCGGTAAGGGCTAAATATAAGATGCTGGCGGATAAATACGGTATGGTCGTCACTGGTGGATCAGACTATCATGGCAGGAGACGGCCTGACGTTTGTGTTGGTACTATGACGATAGGTATGGAGCTTGTCGAGAAATTAAAGGAGCGAAGTATGGCTGTGAAGAGGTGTGGGTAATGGGATGGCTTTTTAAGAAAAAGGAGAAAAAAGGTAAGGCTAAATGGTTTTCCATTGAGAAGCTAAAGAACGGATTAGAAAAGACACGCAACAAATTAGGATCAAGTTTTAAGGATATTTTTTCTTTAAATAAGAAAATAGACGAAAGCACCATTGAGGAACTTGAGGCGTCACTAATCCAATCAGATATGGGTGTAAAACCTGTTGATAAAATAATACAGGATATTCGTGAGGCATGGAAGAGCAAGGTAATTCAAGATACAGATGAGATATATACCTTTCTCAAAAATAATTTAAAACAGAATTTAAGTAAATGGAATACCAAGATTAAGGTATCTTCGGTTGCTCCAACTGTAATAATGGTTGCCGGTGTTAATGGGGTGGGTAAAACTACTTCAATTGCAAAGCTTGCTTATTTTTTTAAGAGCGAAGGCAAGAAGGTTATGTTGGCCGCCGCAGATACATTCAGAGCCGCGGCAGTTGAGCAGTTGACTATGTGGAGCAAAAAAATTGGGGTAGACATTGTAAAACACGAATCAGGGTCTGATCCCGGGGCTGTTGCATTTGATGCCCTGGAGGCCAGTATTGCAAGAGAAATGGATTACCTTATAATTGATACTGCCGGTCGTCTTCACACACATCAAAATCTCATGAATGAGTTGTGTAAGATAAAGCGTGTGATACAAAAGAGGGATGAGAAGGCCCCCCATGAGGTGCTTTTGGTTTTAGATTCAACTACCGGGCAGAATGCTATAGCCCAGGCAAAGCTGTTTAGTGAAGCTATTAATATTACTGGTATATTTCTTACAAAACTTGACGGAACTGCCAAAGGCGGTTTTGTTCTGGGTATGCATGAAGAGATTAATATACCCGTTAAATTCATAGGGATTGGCGAAAAGGCCGAAGATATAGAGAATTTTGAGCCACATAGATTCGTTGATGCTATTTTTGATTAATAAGGATGTGGGCAATAACAACGTCGTCCCTTTTTTAATTCAACTTCATACTATCTTTGCCCAAACTTCAATCGTTAAATCCTTAACATAGCGAAGGCTATTTTTCCTGTATGGGTTTAAAATCTTGACCCCATACAAATATAACCTAAATCTAAACATAAGACAGGAAAGTTATTTTTGCACACTTTCTAAGGATTCGAGAAGAGAAATAAATTGAAAATATTATTTATATATCCGAATGTAAACGCACAAGTCGGTTTTAATTATGGCATAGCATCCATTTCTGCAGTCTTAAAGGAAAACGGACACGATACAAGACTCTTAAACCTTAATGAAAAACTGGGTCCTGTTCCTGAGAGTGAAGAGATAGTAAAGATTGTAAAATCATATAATCCTGATCTAATAGGCTTTTCGGTGGTAACACCACAATATCAGTACGCCTTAAAGATAGCTACACATATTAAACAGTCATGTGATGTCCCTATCTTATGCGGAGGTATACACGCTACTATTGCAGCTGATGAGGTACTCAAAGAGGAGTGTTTTGACTTTGTTTGTGTTGGAGAGGGAGAATACCCTGTGTCCGAGCTGGTTTCCATGATGGAGAAAGGTATAGAGCCGAAGGAAATACCAGGCATTTGGACAAAGGTTAATGGCAATATATACAGAAATCCGGTTCGCCCGTTTATAGATATTACAAAATTGCCGCGTAAAGATTATGAGATCTTTGACCTGCAGAACATGATTGACGTGGAATCGGGATGGGTTAGAGTAATGGCCTCAAGGGGTTGTCCATTCAGATGTACTTATTGTCTTAATCACCAGGTAGTAAACCTTTATGAAGGGGATACAGGTCTTACGGGTAAAAAGCTGAACTATACAAGGCGTCATAGTGTGGATGAAGTATTGTCAGAGATCTCCTATTTGCTCGCTAATTATAAAGGTATCACTACTATTATTTTTGATGATGATATTTTTACTCTGGACATGGAATTCCTTCGTGACTTTTGTAACAGGTATAGAAGCGTCTCCAACCTTCCATTCGTAGTTAACGCTCATGTAAAGGTGTTTAACGAAGAACGTGCCCGTCTTCTTAAAGATGCGGGATGTTCTATCGTGAAATTTGGTGTTGAAAGTGGAAGCGACAGGATACGACGCGAGATCCTGCTACGCCCCATGTCAAATAAAGAGATTATAGATTCATTTGCCGTTGCACATAAATACGGATTTCATACCAGCGCCTTTTTGTTGTTGGGATTGCCCCATGAAACAAAGGAAGATATTATGGCCACAGTTGAACTTTTGAGGGAAGTAAAGCCAGGCAGGTTCAGGTGGTCTCTGTTTTTCCCGTTTCCTAAGACAACTGCTTACGATATCAGTGAAAAGGGAGGGTTTATTAATTTTGATAAGATGAAAGAGCTCTCTAATTTTACAGACGAATCATGCCTTGATTTTGGCCCGGAACATAATCTGTTTTTATATAAAATGAAAAAGATTCTGCCCTGGTATGTAAATATGGGAATGGACTCTAACATCAGTGAAATATTCTCACCCCTTGTTAAAGAAATAGAATCATTATCCCATGAAGAGTGGAACAGTGTAAACACCCGGATTTCGAAAATGGATACTACTGCGGGAGAAAGCGCCAACCTGACCAAGAGAGACTACTACTTGACAAAGTATAACTCTTTCACCGCCGTAAAATCTGATTGGCAGGGATGATAGCAGAAGTGCCATGTATTTGAAGGATTACACACTGTTACTCACGCAAAATCCTAAAGAGCCTTATATAGTTGGCGGAATGATAACCAGACGTTCTTCATCACTAAAATAGAACATATTAACACGGTAATTAAATAGGCGAACACTTGCAATATGTTTCGCTTGTTCCAAAGCTCCTGCTTTGGAACATAATTGCTAGAGAAGCTCTAGTACAACGTCTATGTTGTATTGGCGATAACCATGTGATCTAAACTCTTTTTGTTAACAGATAGCAACTACTTAGGTGGATAGGCTGAAGGCTGAAGGTAAAGCTTAAAGGCAAAAAGACTGTTTTTTTTGCTTTTTGCCTTTAGCCTGGCAACCTAAAATGTTTTATGTTTTATGCTTTCACCTTCAGTCTTCAGTCTATCCACAGGAGTAGTTAACAACGGACAAAACTTAAGAAATCATACCCGTCACTAGAACGTTGACGCTGTACTAGCTTCTACTTGTTAATATAGCAATTATATCACATTATTCACAATTAGTACTTTCGAAGCAGAGCTTCTAGTACAAGCCTGTTCCAAAGCAGGAGCTTTGGAACAAGAAGCAAGTTGATTCTCCTATTTAATTGCCAGATTAATATAAAGGTTAAAACAGCAGTAGAGAGCAGGCTCAATGACTACAGATTAAAGTTTGTGTTCCCTGTTTCTAGCTCTTTCGTCTGCGAGTGTCACAATATCACAATACCCTGTTTCCAGCTTTCCCTCGTTAAACCGTATATTCAGTTTTTCCGCATAGGCCTTCCCAATCATCTTCTCCCTGCGTCTTTTGAAGTTTGAGTCCAAGGAGCTGTTGTTAGTACCCTGCAGAAGCAAGTCGAGAAAACATTTAATCCTCATTTTCATCTTTCCATTACCATGCACTGCAGACCTATGAATTTCTGCAGCTTTTAGAATTTGTGGTATAATTAAAATAGGTGATCTTACCCATTCAGATAAACTAGAGGCCTCTTTATATCTACCAAGATATTTTTTCTTAACGGACTAAAAACTTAAGAAAGAGAGGAGGCAAACAATGAATAGGAAATATTTATACTTAGCAAATAGGATTGCTCTCTTATGTCTCATATCAATTGTATTTCAATATACCTTACCAACTGCAAATGCTGCAATACCACCCGGTTCGTTTGAAGTTGAAGCGGCTTATGAAGCGCCAGACGCAACTGGATTTACTGGTCTTGCTTGGGACGGTAACAATCTTTGGTCATGTAGCAAGACTGTCTCATCTACTGGTAAAATCTATAAACATAATATGGATATTAACTTATCTATACAAAGTGAATACAATACGCCTGGAAGGTATCCATCTGGTCTTGCTTGGGATGGTCAAAATCTTTGGTCATGTGAATTGTATAGCAATAAAGTCTATAAGCACAACATGGATGTTAACTTATCTGTGCAAAATGAATACAATCCTCCTCGTGAACCTGGAGGGAGGACAGATGGTCTTGCTTGGGACGGCCAAAATCTTTGGACGTGCGATAATGATAAAGGTAGGATTTATAAGCATAATATGGATTCAACACTGTCTATTGCTTTTGAAGCAAAAAATGCTTGTAGTAATCCAAGAGGTCTGTGCTTCTCTGCAGAAAAGGAAAATCTCTGGTCCACTGGGAGTTCTTGTTCACTCATAATTAGATATAATATGGATTCGTCCCTCACTTTGGCTAACAATTATTTGCTTCCTGAATTATATGGAGCGTGGTCGGGACTTGCCTGGGCGAACAATTATCTCTGGATTTGCGAGTCATATCCTGAAAGCAGTGATAGCATATATTCTGGAAAAGCTATCTACAAACTAAAACCAATTATGCCTGCTTATACTCCATTAAATGAGCATGTCAGCTTCGACCATGACACTTCACCATTTACATCTTCCCAAGATACCACAGGTTGCCCGGATGGAAGTGTTGGTAAATTTAGTTTTGACGCAAACCTTTCCAACATCAGCGATAGTATACTTACAGATCTACTGGTGGAGGTGGCAGAACTAACGAATAACAACTTACTTCTTACCGATAACGGATTCATAGGCCAAGGAAATTGGATCTATGTCCCAATGAACGACGATTACATGGATGGTATTCTCAGCCCGGGCGAAGACGTCGATGTCCCATTTACTGTATGTCTGAATAACTCAGATCCGTTCAGATTCTTTGTTGATGTGTATGGAGAAGTTTTAGACCCTGCAACTATTATAGTCAGAAATACTAACGACAGCGGAGCGGGATCGCTTCGGCAAGCTATTGACACTGCTATGGTAGGCGGTGAGATTGTCTTTGATGCAAGGCTGTCGGGGCAAACTATTGCCCTAACCAGTGGAGAACTCTTAATTAACAAAGACTTAACCATTACAGGTCTTGGTGAAGATAATCTGGCCATCAGCGGTGGTTGCTGGGACGACGGATGCTGGACAGACCCGTGGGGGAACAAACACTGTGACGGGGAAGTGGAAGACATTGTCTGCAACGGATCAGGTAGAGTGTTCCACATTCTGGACAACAGTGTCGTGACCATTTCAGAACTGACGATCACTGAGGGCAAGGAGGCCATTATTAATGATGGTACGTTGACAATCAATAACAGCATGATCTCAGAAAATTGGGGGCCCGGCGGCATCGGTAATTGTGGTACGCTGATAATCAATAACAGCACGATCTCAGAAAATGATGGAGGCACCGAACCCAATGAATGCATCGGCGGCGGCATTAGTAATAATGGCATGCTGACAATCAACAACAGCACGATCTCCAACAACAGAATCCCTCCTTTCAGTACTATGGGGAGTGATGTTTATTGCGACTTCACAGATTGCGGAGGCGGCGGCGGCATAGCAAATAGTGGCATGCTGACGATCAGCGACAGCACGATCTCAGGTAATGGTGCCTGGATAGGGGGTGGAATTTTCTCCCCGAATGGTTCGGTTAATATTTACAATACTATCATTAAGGATAATTGGGGCAGTAGGAGTGTATCTGGCATTTTCGTTGCTAACGGCTCACTTATAATGGAAAATTCCTTTGTAATTGATAACTTATCACCTAACGAAGATTCTGATGGTGGTGGAATTTCTCTTAATGCAAGCTCCTGTGAGATTGTAAATTCTGTTATAGCAGGTAATTCGTGGGCGGAGGAGGGTACAGCTGGAGGACTTATTTTTGAGAATGGCAGTGACTACCAACTCACTAATTGCAATATTGTAGGCAATCATAGCCCAAACTCAATTGGTGCCGCCATCCGTGTCCGAGATGCATATGTCACTTTAACAAACTGCATCGTTTCTGACAATATTGGCATAACCGGTTTAGATGAGGAGGATTGTTCCGGTAATTCATCTATTACCTTGAATTACTGCAATACTTTCAACAACAGCCCTGATGGTTGCGTAAATGTCACGAGAAACAATTGTTTAGGCAATCCACCCACTGCCGGAGTTGATTCGCTCTTCCTAGACCCGGCAACTTATAATTTCCATCTAACCTCCGGTTCTCCTTGTATAGACACCGGGACATCAGAAGGCGCTGCAAATTTTGACATTGATGGAGATGTTAGGCCACAAGGATCAGGTTATGAAATTGGTGTAGATGAGTATACAGGAGAAATCCCTTGAATTAGCCCCGGTGATATTTTCCCAACTTCTGTATTGGTGGTGGCGAATATATGGTTGACGAATACTGTGTTATCACCCCGTGGTAGATACTGTAGATGTCCATTACTACCACGGGGTATTTTAGTCGACTTTTCGCTTCCATAAAGACTTCTTTCTCGACATAACTAAAGCATAAGGAAGAGAGGAGGCAAACTATGAATTTCAAATATTTGTATTTAGCAAATAGGATTGCTCTCTTATGTCTCATATCCATTGTGTTTCAATATACCTTGCCCAATGCAAATGCTGCAAGACCGCCCTGTTCGTTTGAAGTTGAAACGGCTTATGAAGCACCAGGGGGTAGCGGTCATTTTGTAATAAGCGGCATTGCTTGGGACGGCAACAATCTTTGGTCATGTAGGTCAACTAACACAGGATTTGGTAAAATCTATAAACACAATATGGATCTGACCTTATCTGTGCAAAGTGAATACAATTCACCGGGAGAGCTACCAAGTGGACTAACTTGGGACGGTCAAAATCTTTGGTCGTTTGATGGGCAGAGAGAGAGAATTTATAAGCACAATATGGATCTGACCTTATCTGTGCAAAGTGAATACGATCTGTCTGGAGGGCCGCCTATAGGTGCGGTTGCTTGGGACGGTCAAAATCTTTGGTCTAGTGCTGATGGAAAATTTAGAAAACATAATATGGATTCAACACTATCTATCGCGTTTGAAACAGATAGTATACACGGCACAAGTGGTCTTAGCTTCTCTGAAGACGGAAAAAATATATGGACCATAGATCTTTGGGGCAGATATTCTGGGGAGGCAACCATTATTAGACATAATTTGGATTCGTCTTCAGCTAACACTTATATGGTTCCCGAATCTGGTAGGAACGATGGTTGGACGGGACTTGCCTGGGATAATAATTATCTCTGGGTTTGCAATAGAAGAACTGAACCCAGTGGTAGCAAATATTCAGAAAAAGCTATCTACAAGCTAAAAGCAATCAGACCTGATCATCCCTCATTAAATGAGTATGTTACCTTCGATCATAACTCTTCAATATATACATTCACCTCCGATACCGCTGGTTGTCCGGATGGATGTGTTGGCAAATTTAGATTTGACGCAAATCTTGCAAACATTAGCGATCATTATCTACTTACAAATCTACTGGTGGAGATAGCAGAACTAACAAATGATAACTTAATCCTCACTGATACAGGACTTATCGGAAAAGGAAATGGATTTGATGTCCCAGAGAACAATGATTACACGGATGGGATTCTCGGTTCGGGTGAAGATGTCAATGTCCCATTTACTGTTTGCCTTAAAAACAAAGACCCGTTTAGGTTCTTTGTTGATGTGTATGGGGGCGCTGGAGATACAGATCCAGCAAAAATTACCGTCATGAATACTAACGACAGCGGATCGGGGTCGCTTCGGCAATCTATCGCCTATGCAATATCAGGCGGAGAGATAGTCTTTGATCCAAGCCTGTCAGGGCAAACTATCACCTTAACCTGCGAAGGGCTTTTAATTGACAAAGACTTAACCATTACAGGCCTTGGAGAAGACAATCTAGTTATCAGTGGCGACTTATCATGCCAGGACGCAACTACTCTTGATTGTTTTTTCTGCGACGGAATAGGCAAAATACTCCAAATTGAAAGCGGAGCTGTTGTAACTATATCAGAGTTGACGATCACGGAAGGAGGTAAAGACACAGAATCCGTCGGCGGCATCCGCAACGATGGAACGCTTACAATCAATAGCTGCACAATCTCAAGGAATAGGGGCAGCGGCATCATCAACAATGGCATGCTGACAATCAACAACAGCACCATCTCGGAGAATCAGTTTTATAATGGAGGCAATGGGAGCGGCATCTTCAATAATGGTAAGCTGACAATCAATAACAGCACCATCTCAGGAAACAGAACACATTGCGAGAACCTCTATATTTTCGAAAGGTTAGGCGCTGGCGGTGGCATCTCCAACGGTGTCGATGGAACGCTTACAATCAATAACAGTACCATCTCAGGAAATAGTTCATCTAATGCCGGCGGCATTCGTAATGATGGCAAGCTGACAATTAACAACAGCACCATCTCAGAAAATGGTGTAAGTCAAGAATTTTCCGCCGGTGGTGGCATCTTCAATAGTGAGAGTGGGAATCTGACAATCAGTAATAGCACGATCTCTGGAAACGAAGCTGAATTTGGCGGAGGCATCCAAAATCATGGCAAGTTGACAATTACCTACAGCACGATTTCAGAGAATGGGAGCTCTGGCATCTCAACCTCACACCACCCCTTTAGCGATGACGATGAGACTGGCACGATCGAACTGCAAAACATTATCCTTGCCGGGAATACTGGTGATGAATATTGGGGTAATGGGGCGGATTGTGATATTGGCGGTGAATATGAAGTTATATCTTTAGGCAACAACCTTTTTGGCCCCAGCTGTACTTTCACTCTTCAGGACAGTGACCTTGTCGGATGTCCTCGGCTTGGTCCTTTGGCAGACAATGGTGGTCCAACATTCACGCACGCTCTTCTTGAAGGAAGTCCAGCTATTGATGCTGGAAGTATAGATCTTTGCCCTTCAACTGACCAGCGAAATTTAGAGCGTCCTATGGATGGCGATGGCGACGGGATGGCCGTATGTGATATTGGGTCTTTTGAGTTTTATCCTGGTGTGGACGATCTTTGGGTTTGGCTCGGTGATATTCCGGGATCTGCATCAGTTGGTTGGGACAAATATAGAGTAGACCAAAGTTGGTATCAATCTGGATTTGATGTTGCGGGTATACACTACGACCATGGAGTCTTTACCCCTGCACCTGCACATGTCTCCTACAATTTAGAGCATGTCACCAACACCTTAGAGGATTGCCGCACTGCTTTCTCCGCTTGTGTCGGTCTGGAAGATGGTGATGGCAACTGCGGTGATGGTGTGATTTTCCGTGTAAACATAGACGATCAAGACGGGAATAGTTTTGAAATATACAAATCGAATATTATACTTAGCGGTGAGACAGTAACATGCTTCAGCCTACCGCTCAATGGTAGTACTACACTTGACCTATTTGTTGACGAGCTTGGAGACAATGGTTGTGATGAGGCCGTGTGGGTTAACGCAAAACTGATAACAGACGTGCAGGATTTAAATAATGGGCTAATAGCCTCTTATCCATTTAATGGTAATACCAATGATGAAAGTGGTAATGGGAAAGATGGGATAGTTTATGGCGCAAGCCTAGCAGAAGATAGATTCGGAAATCCGCAGAGTGCTTATATTTTTAATATTGATGATTACGTTGATTGCGGTAATAATATCCTTCATGCATTTACAAATTGGACAATTCATGCCTGGATTAACTGCACAGGTCAGATAAGGCCTCATCAAGACATATATACTGAAATGGGAACAAATTGTGGCGACAGAAACCTAATGTTTTCTTTATTTTTCGGCAATTTGATGATTTATCTTGATACATATGGCATAGATGATCAGCATATTATTGGAACAAGCAATTTAATCGATTCAAAATGGCATCAAGTTGTTGCGACCAAAAATGGTAACAAAGTAAAATTGTATGTTGATACTGTTATCGAGAAAGAGGACGTTACCTCAAGGGGAATAGATTCTGAACTTTCAATGCGTATTGGACGTAGTGAACATGTTGGCCTATCTGCTCTTAAAGGCAGGATTGACGACCTCCGGATCTACAATCGTGCTCTTTCAGAAGCAGAAATAAAAGCTCTTTACAATCTTGGCAAGTAATTGGCAAAATAAATAAGTGCAGGAAGTGGTGATCCTGCGCTTATTTATTTTTAATCTTTGCAACATTTAACCCTGAAATCAAATCTGAATCTTTCTGCACATATTTAGAATTTTCCATTTATGTAACCGTATAAGAAAAATTAGGAGCAGATTGTAATACTGTTCCTACTATATCCCTACGGATAAATACGATATAGCATTCTAGGAAACGGTATAGTTTCCCTAACGTGGCTTGATCCGCATAGCCAGCCTACTACCCGTTCTATTCCAAGACCAAAGCCCGCATGGGGGACTGATCCGTATCGACGTAAGTCAAGGTACCACTTAAAGGCTTCTTCCGGTAGATTGTGTCGGTTTATCTTTTCCGACAGTATATCCAATTCATCCTCACGCTGTCCTCCTCCAATTATCTCTCCTACCCCTTCAGGGGCAAGCATATCAACACAGAGGGCAAGATTATTGTCTTCAGGGTCATTTTTCATGTAAAATGCCTTTACCTTTGCAGGAAATCTGTGAATAAGTACTGGTTTTTCAAACTGTTCAACAATAAATGATTCATCCGGCGCGCCGAGATCTCCACCCCATTCAAATTCATGTCCCCCTTTTTGCATCAAATCAACGGCTTCGGTATAGGATAGTCGCGGGAAAGGGGGAACGATTTTCTTAAGTAGGCTTATATCGCGTTCCAAAGCCTCAAGTTCATCTGGGCGGTTCTTTATGACCCTCTGTACAATATAGCTTACAAAGTCTTCTGTCATGTCCATGACATCGCTCAGATCAGCATATGCAATCTCGGGTTCTACCATCCAGAACTCTGTCAAATGCTTCCTGGTCTTTGATTTTTCCGCACGAAATGAAGGGCCGAAACAATATACCTTTCCAAATGCCATACATGCAGCTTCCATGTATAGTTGCCCGCTTTGAGTAAGATATGCCTTATCATCAAAGTAATCCACCTCAAAAAGGGTAGTGGTGCCTTCACATGCTGCAGGGGTAAAAACCGGTGCATCGATTAAAACAAAATCTTTTTCATAAAAATAATCCCTTATTGCCTTTACCACTTCATCCCTGATCCGTAAGGTTGCGTGCTGTTTTTTAGACCTGATCCATAAGTGTCTGTTCCCCAGCAGGAAGTCCGGCCCGTGTGATTTAAGTGAAATTGGATACTCTTCCGCTTTCTGTACTACATTAATGTCCAGGATTGTAAGTTCCACACCCCCGGGAGATCTCTTATCTTCTCTTACTGTACCGTTTACTATTACGGACGACTCCTGTGGAATTGTACCGCATAAATTAAACAGTTCTTCACTTGCATCGCCTTTAAATAAGACGCATTGCACTAGGCCTGTGCCGTCTCTTACGAGTAAGAATTGCATTTTTCCACTGGATCGTTTATTGTATAGCCAACCTTTAAGGCAGACCTCTTTGTCCTTATAGTTGTTTAGCTGGTTTATATATACTTGGGTCATATAACAGTGATCCTCCACAAGATTAACAATGGCTAATCAGTAAGATTAAAAGTTACCGGTTTCAAATTATAAAATTTAACCAAACCAGAAGCGCTGCTTTAGCGGCGTTGAGGATTTGGAGATTGAAGTTTGGACAAATATAATGTAAATCAGGGCTTAAAATGGGTGATTTATTAACTTTCCCTTCCCTTATAGTATTACTTTATAAAAACTTCTTTTTTACAATAAAAAACATAGAAAAACAAATACAACTCTATTCTGAATTCAGACTTCTGTATTCTCAATCTTGGTTGCAGTTATGTTGCACTATGTTACTTTAATTATTTTTATAATAAACAACATTAATTAACTATTCAATTGAAATTTGAACGATTCCATATGCAGTGGTCTGTTAAAGCGGTAATTCTATTCTTGTTTTTTCTTTCGGGGACTACCGGGCTTATCTATGAAGTGTTATGGATAAGGATGTTCGGGCTGGTTCTGGGAAACACAACTTATGCCATAAGTATAACACTTGGGGCGTTTTTTACAGGGTTAGCAATAGGGGGATATCTCTTTGGACGATACGTTGACAGTCTTGTTGATGGGACCTCCTCAGGGAAAAATCCTGATACGAAGGCAAGGGATGGGAACAAGGTTGTTCGTATGTATGGGTACCTGGAGTTAGGTATAGGTGTCTCTGCACTATTTGTTGGCGTTGGTATTTCTTCCATGCAGGAGCTGTTTATATGGGTTAACCGGAATATTGAATCATCGGTAACGGTAATTAATATTACCAGATTTTTCTTTTCATTTCTGCTGTTGTTAATACCCACAACATTAATGGGTGCAACACTGCCGGTTATAAGTAAATTTATTATAAGGCAGTATCAGAATATCGGCCGCGGAGTTGGTATGATCTATGGCATAAATACATTGGGCGCTGCCATTGGATGCCTAATCACAGGCTTTTATCTAATCCGCACTTTTGGTGTTAGCACAACAGTATATATAGGAGTTATTATAAATCTGTTTATAGGAGTTTTAATACTTGTTCTAGAACGGGCAAAATTTTTTAATAGTTCCGCCGATAAAGCAGATATAAATAAAGAGAGCGATGTTATTAACCATTCAGGAAACAGGCGAAAATCTATAAAAGGAAAAGAGTGCACATACCAGCGATCTACGCAGATCATCGTACTGGTCCTGTTCGGCTTGATAGGTTTCACATCTATAGCATATGAAATAGTATGGACCAGAATGCTTTCATCTATATTCCTTAACAGCATTTACAGCTTTACTACAATGCTGGTAACGTTTCTATGTGGGCTCTCCATTGGGGCAGCAATCTCTTTACGGTTATTGAAAAAGAATAACGATCCGTTATTTTTGTTAAGTATTATAGAATTTGCAGTAGGTATATCGGCCATTCTCCTTATATTTCTGTTTAACTCCCTTCCCGGAATGTCTCAAACTATTTTATTGCTTCTACAGGCTAAAACATCGGTTGCATGGAACCTCAATGTTTGCGCGGAGTTTATACTTGCATTTATGGTGATGATTATTCCTTGTATTCTTATCGGCATCACACTGCCGGCAGGGAGCATGATTATCACAAAAGAGATACGTCTACTGGGAAGGGGAGTGGGAAGTATCTATTCAATTAATACGGTTGGTGGCATATTAGGTGCGGCATTGACAGGGTGTATACTTATTCCATTTATAGGTTTAAAGTTCAGCGAATTAACTATGGCAGGTTTAAACATAGGGATTGGAGTGGCCTTCTTTCTGTGTGCTTACAATCTTAACAAAGCGGAGAATCGCAAGTTTTCTCCTTTAAAAAAAATGATCATACCGATATTCTTCTCTGTGGCGGTTATTGCTGGTATTTTCTGTTCTTTAAAAGACATTAGGGTATGGGATAGCGAGGGAGAGCTGTTGTATTACAAGGAAGATGCTGCCGCGACAGTTTCTGTTGTAAGGGAGAAAGACGGTAATAAAAAACTTATAGTAAATAAAAAATATACGTTAGGGACCAGCAAGGCGGTGGCACTCCAAAAACGTATGGGTTATTTTCCGCTCTTGCTGCACAACAATCCTAAAGAGGTGCTTGTCATTGGTATGGGAACAGGCATAACTTTGAGTGCTGCTGCGTCGTATAAATCAACAGATACTGTAAAATGTATAGAGGTTATCTCATCTGTTGCTGAAGCGGCCAGTGAGTTTTTTGCCATAGAGAATAATATGGCTTGCAAAAATGATAAGGTAGAGATAATAGTAGATGACGGACGAAATTTTCTGTTAGTTAATAAAGAGAGGTACGATGTAATTATGTCTGACCTTTTTGTGCCATATCATGCCGGAGCGGGATCGTTATATACGGAAGAGCATTTTAAAGTCTGTAAAGAGCGGTTAAATGATGGAGGTCTATTTTGTCAGTGGCTTCCACTCTACCAAATGTCATCCAAAGAGTTTAAGATTATCTGCCGAACATTCCTTTCTGTTTTTCCTAAGGCAACTTTATGGTTTTGCAATTTTGAAAAGGGATTTATTTGTGGACTTGTGGGTACAAAAGAGAGGTTGCAAATTGATTTTGCCGCCTTAAAGGAAAACATGGATGATGCCATAGCAAAAAATCAGTTTAAGGGGGCGATGTTCGGTTCACCGGAAGAGGTTTTGAGCCTGTTTATTACAGACGATACCGGTTTAAAATCATTTACAGCCGATTCTATGGTAAATACAGACAACTCTCCGGTAATAGAGTTTACTGCGCCAAAAAACCTTTACCGGTTCTTGCGGAATGCCCAAAATAATAATATAACAGCAAAGCTAGAAGATAAACACATCGGAGTTCATAATCTTTCAGTGGTTGCCGGCATAATGAAAAACATTTTACCTGCATCATATTATGATAAACCAAATGGTTCACAATTAAACGATACGGTAATCGCAGCTGATTCGGGATCAGAGGCAGAAATAAAAAATCTAGGTTACTATTCTGAAGCTGTACACCACATTGCGACCGGGATGCTGCATTTTTATAATGATGAGTTTGTAGAGGCTGAAGATGAATTTCTCACTGCCTGGGAGTTGGCGCCCGATCATCTCTATTTGCGAAAGATGTTTCTGGATCTGTCTGTCCGTCTGTACCAAAACGGCAACTACGATGAAACTATATTTATCAATGAAAAGCTTTCACAATCGGAGCGAAAGGATATTAATCCATTCATCTATTTTTATCTGGGACTTGCTTACCAGGCACAAGGTCAGGTTGACAATGCCATATCTGCATATAAAAGCGCTATAGCGCTTGATCCGCCAAACAAGGCGGCAATTCATTACAACCTAGGTATATTGTACCGAAGTCAGGGTGGAAATTGACAAGTCTATGGATGCATTTGAAAAGGCTGGCAGCAAAAAGGGAATTTAGAAAAGGTTGTATCTCTTTTTTTTTATTTATTAAAGACTCCCAGTTTGCGGTAACACTCTGATTTTTTGAATATCTCAAGATAGTTTTCCGGAAGTTGCTCTATCACTTCCTGAAACTCTTTTTCGTCCTGTTTTGTAACATTGGTAACTGTTTTAGGGTTTACGTTTTTGCGACAATCCATGATAATATCGTCATTGTATGTCTGAAGACCAAGGAAATGCATCATCTCTTTTAAAACCGTTTTATTGTTAAGTTCCTCGCCTACTTGAATGGTAAAGCATCTCTCATGCATGGCGAATTCATCAAGTAAATGCATCGCACGGTTTTCTATCTCTACCCATTCTATTACGTAATACTGAAATGGCGTTAATTTGTTCAGATCAAAGTTTTTGTATATTGGCTCTTTTCCGGTAAGCGACCAGCGAAAATAGGAGTTTCCATCATCTGCGCGGTAATACCTAAGGGGTATACGATATTTATTTACAAGTATTTCACGGTTTGATATACTTTTTGCCACTTTTAGCGGATTACGCACTAAATGAATCAATTTCATATTAGGAAAATAGTCAACCGCTAATCGGTTAGCTGATTTTAGAAACGCGTGGCTACCTTCAAAATATGCTGAAGTTTTAAAACTTTCTATACGCTTTTTCTTTTTTGCAAGATAAGGGCGTAATTTTTCATCATTTTCTACTGCATTAAAATAGATGGGTTTCCCAAACAGAGCATGATTAAACGGATCAAGATATGGTTCGTGCCTACTAATGCAATTTTTGACATTCTTTTTGAAGAGACCGGAAAGGTATGTTGTTCCTGATCTGGCGCTTGCTAAAACAAATATAGTTAACATTGTTGAGTTTATACCCAGAGTAATAAGAAATTTGACATCTAGTTATGCTTCTTTAAGTATCTTAGCAATAATGTTTTGAAAATTTTTGGCAAGATATCTATTTGGTGCTTATCAGATCCTGTTTGGTTCTGGCTCTACCGGGTTAGGTTATCTTTAATTGTGATTTTCTCCATGTTGTGAATTCGACACCCTGTGGAGTCATTCAATCTTCGCATGCAAATCTAACCAAAGTTTAAATTACTAAATATTGCATTTTAACCACTTTGGGCATAGTAATTAATAATCTTTCCTGAAAACAGTTACCATAGTTGTCGATTTTGGGAAAAAATAGCCAAAGAAACAATAGAAGATAAGTAATGGTGATTTAAGTAATACCTTAGGGTTAAATTTCTCGAAAACAGTATCTAAAATTCCACCGGTTTGGTACACATAATCCGAAAGAAATCGTACATTAACTATTGGGTACAGTGTGTCCATGCAAGATCTATTGATTGTCTTTAAAAGTTTTAGGTCAACTTGCCTACCTAAATCTAATAAGGCTTTCTTGGTAAGTATATGGCGATGAAAAGGCTGGTGTAATGCCATGGAAAACTTTTCAGACTCAGCAAGATCAATTTTTTCTGCATCAGGAGTTTCTAAAAATAAAGTCCCTCCCTTATTTAGACATTTTACTAAATCATGGAGAAAATCCAAAGGAGAAAAAAAATGTTCTATAACATCATAAGAAACGACAATATCATAACTTCTGTTAAGAACGTCTTTGTCGGCGCAAGCTTCAACAAAGGCGTCATAACCAAAAGCAGTGTAACCTTGCTCTTTTAAAAAAGAGACAAATAGACCATTCCCGCAGCCAAAGTCCAGAATAGTGTGATTCTCTCTTAATCCATATTTCCGCAATGTCTTTAAGCGGTTACTATAACCCGCACGAATTACATATCCTAGCCTATTATTATTTATTGGATATCCATTGTAATAAGTGGCAAGATCAACCGCTTCTTTGGAATGAAGAGAGTGGCAATTTTTACACCGCCATACGGTAAACTTGTGATACTTAAATTTACGAACATTGGACGGTATCCTTTTATGTTCCAAAGCGTTCTCAAAATGCCCGGAACCGTCACAAATATTACAAACGTCAAATTCTTCCATAAATAATACTCTTTACTGCTGCAACATGCTAGGGTTACCTATTATGTGTATAATCTCGTCTTTCTCAACCATGTCATCATTATGAAGAGCAACAAGGGCGCTATCCATAGACTGCATACCAAACTGTTTTCCGGTCTGAATAGCCGAAGAAATTTGTGCTGTCTTTCCTTCTCTAATAAGGTTACGAACGGCAGGCGTTCCGAGCATAATTTCGTGTGCCGCAACTCGTCCTCCGCCTTTTTTCCTAAGTAACACCTGTGCGATAACCGCATTAATAGATTCTGCAAACATGGCCCTAATCTGTGCCTGCTGCTCACTTGGAAACACATCTATAACCCTGTCAATTGTCTTTGCTGCACTGGAGGTATGAAGGGTTCCCATAACTAGATGGCCTGTTTCCGCTGCTGTAATAGCGAGTGAAATCGTCTCCAGGTCTCTCATTTCACCCACGAGAATTACATCAGGGTCTTCACGTAGCGCAGCCCTGAGCGCATTAGCAAAGCTGTGGGTATGGGGGCCTAATTCACGCTGGCTTATCAAACAGTTGTTAGTATTATGTACAAATTCAATGGGGTCTTCTACCGTTAATATGTGCGCTTTTCTTTCATTGTTAATTAGATTTACCATTGCTGCAAGGGTCGTTGATTTACCACTACCGGTAGGTCCGGTTACAAGCACAAGCCCTTTTGGTTTTCTTGTAATATCTGCCATAATTGACGGCAGATTAAGTTCCTCAAAGGTAGGTATTTTAGTCGGAATATTTCTAAACACAATGGATTTTCCCCTGTTTTGAACAAAGGCATTTACACGAAATCTTGCAATTCCTTTCAAATCTATAGAGAAATCTATTTCAAGTGTCTCTTCAAATACCTTTCTCTGTTCATCGCTAAGGATTTCATAGAGAAATTTATGCACTTCTTCCGCAGTGAGATTTGCCATTTCAACCATACGCATGTCACCATGAATTCGCATAATTGGAGGTTCTCCGGCACTTATGTGAATATCAGATGCCGATTCCCTTACTGAAAATTTTAGCAGTTCCGCTACGTCCATTTTATTTACCCTCCTGTCAAATAATTTTCAAAGATAGCTAAGAAATGAATAAAGAAATCACTAGGTTGTTAACCCCGTAGAGCTTATGTAGAAATGTAAATCCTACAATATAGGTATTGAGCTCTATAGTTTCTAAATCCAATCTCGACATTACCCATGAAACATTAAGGGTACGAGCAAAATAAATTGGTGTTTTAACGTGAATTTCTAAGTAGTGTTTATCATTTCAAGAAAATCATCCTCTGTTATTACTTCTACCCCTAACTCCTCTGCTTTTTTCAGTTTTGAACCAGGCTCTTTACCCGCTATAAGATAGTCTGTATTTTTGCTTATACTTGACATTGCCTTTCCTCCGTGCGTTTTTATCAAATCCTTTATTTCGTCCCTAGTATATCTTTCCAATGTCCCTGTAACCAAAAAAGATTTCCTGGAAATTTTTTGAGAAATGGGGAGTCCCTCATCTTCTGCTTTTTTCATATTAACGTTGGCATGTCTGAATTTATTTAAAATAACCTCCGTTCTGCTGTTTTTAAAGAAATCTTCAACACTTGCCGCAATCTTTGGGCCGATTTCCGGGATTTTTTCTATTTCTTCTTTAGATGTCTTGGCGAGGATATCTATGGAGTTAAAATGTTTTGCAAGCAAGTTTGCCGCATTGATTCCGATGTGATTGATTCCTAACGCGTGAAGAAAGTATTGCATATCCCTATCTTTACTTTTCTCTATATTTTCTAAGAGGTTTTTTGATGATTTTTCCGCCATTCGGTCAAGAGAGACAAGATCTTCCAGCTTTAAATAATATATGTCACCATAATCCTGCAGGAATCCCTTGTCTACTAACTGTTCTACTACTGCAGGGCCAAACCCTTCTATATTCATGGCGTTTCTGCTGATAAAGAATGTTATCCTGCGTTTTGTCTGTGCGGAGCATAATGGGTTTAAACATCGAATGTAGACTCTCGTATCCGGGTTCCCCACGTTTCCATTACAAACTGGGCATGTTGTTGGTTCCTTGACAGGGATGGAACTCTCTTCCCTTTTCTCTTTTATCACACTTACAACCTGCGGGATAATATCACCCGCTTTCTGTATTATCACATAATCACCTATCCTGATATCTTTTCTTTTTATTTCATCAAAATTGTGAAGGGTTGCCCTGCTAATGGTGGAACCTGCTAGATTAACAGGTTTCAGGTCAGCGACAGGCGTAAGTGTCCCGCTTCTTCCAACTTGAACTGATATTCCTGTCAGCTGTGTTTCCGCTTGTTCTGGATGAAACTTATAAGAGATCATCCATCGTGGAGCTTTATTGGTACTGCCTAGTCTCTCTCGTAACCTAATTTCATTAACTTTTACAACCATTCCATCTATATGGTACGGTAGGTCATTACGTAGCGTTTCCCATTTATTGCAGTTGTCAATAACTTCTTCTATATCCTTACAAATGCAATAATTAGAATTAACACTAAACCCCCAGTTTTTTATATAGTTGAGCGTATCCATATGGGTTAGAATCTCCAAGTTATCGGAATGTCCAATCTCATATGCAAAAAGATGTAAACTTCTTTTTGCCGTTTCCCTGGGATCAAGTAGCTTTAAAGATCCACCTGCTGCATTTCTGGGATTTGCAAATATAGGCTCTTCCTCCTGTTCACGCATTCTGTTTAATTCCTGGAAATCTTTAATCGGTAAATACACTTCGCCCCGTATTTCTAGAGATTTTGGGGATAATTGACCAGACTTACCGTCATTTTTCCCTTTACTCGTTTTTCCAGTAACAGGATCCAGATCACAAATCCGTAACGGCAGAGCTTTTATCGTCTTTAAATTTGTTGTTACATCGTCGCCCCTATGGCCATCACCCCTTGTTACTCCACGGATAAATGAACCGTTTTCATACCAGAGAGAAATAGCAATCCCATCGATCTTTAATTCAACTACATACTCTACCTTAATGGTACTGTCACCGATAAACCTATGAATACGTTTATCAAACTCTCTAAGTTCTTCCTCTGAATAGGTATTATCAATACTTAACATAGGGATTTTATGTGGAACGGTGTCAAATGCCTTTATAGGCTCTCCACCCACACGTTGTGTCGGGGAGTCCGGTAATATAAGCTGAGGATTTTCTTTTTCAAGTTGCTTTAATTCATTAACCAACTGATCGTATTCATAATCTGTTATTTCAGGGTTGTTATTTAGATAATATTTACGGTCATGGTAACGTATTTGCTTACTTAGATTTGCGATTCTATTGATTATTTTATCGTTTTCTTTGTTCACCCGGAATTCCTTTAAAAAGCAATGCTAAATATTAATTTCATTAACATCTTCGCAAATTTCAGAAAAGCTGTCAATAAGGGAAGGAGAAATCATTGAATTCTATCTCCATCGTTGTTGTTGAGACACATAAAGAACCAGAAAGAAGAAATTAACATTTTACTGATCAATGCAAAGAAACCAGAAACTGCTAGAGTCGAAAAATGATAAAGAAACGAAGTTACCATAAAGCAGTCCGGTTACTAAGGTGCATCGTCTACAAATATTTTCTATTGCCATAATAATTAAGACAATTGCGGAAATGGGCGAAGTTTAATAATATAGATTTTAATCTGTATGATTTTAAGAATGTAACAGTAGTATACCTTAGTAGAACACAGATCCAGAAACAGACCAATTAAATATGATAATCGCGAATAAAAGAATACTCTATTATGATGCAATTAAAACACTCGCTATTTTTTTTGTATGCTTTTATCACTTCAATGCTATAAATGTAGATATTATTAATAATCATAATTCTACTACATACATTAATTATTTCTTTTATAGCATTGGGAGTATTGCCGTTCCATTGTTTTTCATGATCAATGGTGCATTACTATTAAACAAAGAATATAATCTAAAAAAACATTTATGGAAAACATTCCGTATTTACCTTTTAGTCGTGGTGTGGAGTTTTATTACCCTATCAGTGCTCATTCCCATTTGCGGTGACACATACTCATTCGTCGATTTTTTCCGATCCGGATGGTATTTAAAGAAAACACGGAATGATCATTTATGGTTTTTAATGACATTAATTTCCATCCATTTACTATTCCCATTTATAAAAGAAATTTATGATAATGCAAAGCACCAAATTCTATATCTCTTTTGTTCTATTATTTTCATTTTTTCTTTTGGTAATTTGTTTGTAAACAGTATTGCTAATGTGGCGGAATACATATTGGGAATTAATTATCTAAAGGGTGACGATATATATCTATTTCCTTTAATAAATCCTTTTGGTAATCCTTTTGGCAATTATTTTTATTCAATACTCTATTTTATTTTAGGAGGCATTCTTTCTAAGAAGGTTTCACAAAACAGAGTAAAAATTTCAAGCACATTATTGATAGCTATATTTCTCGTTTCCTTGTCTATGCTATTTCTGTACGGCACAATTATGTTTAGTTCAAACAAGAGTTTTTATGATACAGTGTGGAACGGGTATTTTTCAATAATGACACTTACAATGTCACTCTCCACATTTTTATTACTATCTAAAATAGATTATAATAATAAAAAAATTAATTCTTTTCTGAAAATAATTGGAGCAAACACATTAGGTATATTTCTCGTTCATAGATTCTTTGGCTATGCAACATTTCCTTTTTTTTGCAAATTACCACATTCTGATAATATATTTGTGAATATAATTTATGGGTTAATCATTCTGTTACTTTCATTGCTACTTTCAATAATTATAAAAAAAATACCAATTGTAAAAAGAGTATTAAAGATATAAATGGTTTCTTTTGCGAAAGAAATATTTTGCCTGAATATGAACTGCAAGGCCTGCAGAGTAGAATGCCGTCCATAGTTAGGTATGGTATGTCATTACGGCAAAAAATACATTTTTGCAGCGTTAAAGGATTATTTAAGCTAACAATTTCTAAAATTTAGATACAGCGAATGAGGAAACACGCATGCATAGTTGTTTAGCTCAAAATTTGCGATGCATGAGATGGTAGGTTAAAAATTATATCTTAATATTTATTAGGCCTGTGTTTAAACTAATGTAAAGTTTCAATAAAAAGTATACACAAGCATTTGATACAAAAAGGAAATAAAGAACCACCTTAACTTGTATTATGAGCGAATGTTAAGTTGGCTATGCCCCGAAAGCCTATGTATATAATATATGCCTATATTTTAATGAAACGTTATACTAACGGGACATTTTTCCTATAATGATCTTTTGTTCATGTTATTGCAAACCGTATTTTCAGCAAATAATAATAAAAAGTATAATTTGATTAATTTGAAAGGTATTGGATTAATTCTATATGTTTAAAGACGGAAAAATAATTAATGCTCTCTTGCCTCTTTTGCGAATATACCCTTGGGCAATTCCTGTTATTATTATTCTAGGTTTAGTATCTTCTTTTGCTGAAGGAATTGGCATTAGTTTATTTATCCCATTTTTACAGAATCTAGACCCAACAACTCAATTTCATTCAACGAATTGGATGGTTAGTGAACTTGTTCAATTTTTCAACAACTTTAATCCCGATCGCCGCCTTTTAATCATTTCTGCCTGTATTTTTGGAAGTGTTTTATTAAAAGCCGTACTGTTCTACAGTAATACGGTGTTATTTGGTTGGTTAAATGTTCAAATCAGTCATAAGTTACGATCTGATATTTTTGATCTACTATTAAAAGTTAGCTATCGGTTCTTTGACCATAACTCTTCTGGCAGGCTACTCAATGCACTTTCTAACGAAACATGGAAAACTAGCGATGCCTTGGCAATGTTTTTAAGCTTACTCATTACACTTTGTACCGTTATCGTTTATGTCACACTATTAATGTTTATTTCATGGAAACTAACATTAGTGGTAATGATCTCAATGTTTTTTATATCAGTCTTAATTAAATACTTAACACGGCCGATTAAGGGTCTTGGAGAGAGATTAACAAAGACAAATGCTGGATTGGCCATCAGGATGCTTGAAGGCGTTGAAGGTATGAAAGTAATTCGCGCTTTCGGAAGAGAGAGCTATGAGAAAACGCGCTTTGACTCAGTTTCTAAACAACTAAGTAAAACGATATTGAAACAAACTTTTATTAAGGATGCAGTAAACCCTGTCTACGAAATATTGTCAGCTTTACTTCTGGTATGCATATTATTTAAAACTTTACAGGACCCGTCAAGCCTTGCACAATTATTAGTATTTATCTTTGTTTTGTACCGATTGCAACCGCGCATTAAATCATTAGATACGGCACGTGCAAATCTTACTTCGTTAACTGCTTCAGTGGAAGAAGTGACAACCCTTGTTGATCGCACCAACAAACCATATATCATCTCTGGGAATGTACGATTTCATAATATAAATCTGGGAATACATTTTAAAGGTGTTACCTTCAAATATAATCCTCAGGAAAAACCTGCACTTAAAGATGTTTCAATTTTTTTTCCTGCTAATAAAACTACTGCTATAGTTGGCCCCTCTGGTTCTGGCAAATCCACTATCATAAAGCTCATTCTTAGATTTTATGATATCCCAGAAAATAATATAGATGTCGATAATCAACCATTACATGATTTGGACCTGACTTCTTGGCGGAGTCAAATAGCTTTGGTAAGCCAAGATGTTTATATCTTTAATACGACTATACGTGAAAACATAGCCTATGGTCATTTAGATGCGAATGAAGAAGATATTATTGAAGCTGCAAGAAAAGCTCATGCCCATGATTTCATTACCCAGCTTCCTAATGGGTATGATTCTAAAGTTGGTGAACGGGGCGTTAGACTTTCTGGGGGGCAAAAACAACGAATCACGCTTGCTCGCGCTATTATTCGTAACCCATCTATACTTATATTGGATGAGGCAACAAATGCACTTGATAGTATAGCAGAACACCTTATTCAGGAGGCATTAGATGTCTTAGGGCAAGACAGGACCGTTATTATTGTGGCGCATCGCCTTTCCACTATCAAGCGAGCTAATCACATTGTAGTCCTTGAAGATGGTCGTGTAACAGAGCAGGGCAATGCGCAGCAATTATTGGATGCAGATGGGTTGTTTACAAAGCTACATAAATTTCAATATGAAAAGTAACACAATGCATAACAAAGCAGAAAATATCATGAATAATCAAGAAATAGGGTTTGTAAGAAAAAATTTACAGAAAACAAACTCTGAAATTAAACCAGAGTTTAAGTTGCCTTTAGTCTCTGTGATTATTCCCAGCTATAACCATGCTCACTTCTTAAGTGAATCTATTGAATCTGTAAAAAGACAGACATATCGAAATGTTGAGATTATTGTGGTAGATGACGGTTCAAAAGACAATACTCCTGAAATTGCAAGCAAGTATCCTGAAGTTATCTATATAAGGCAGGATAATAGAGGGCTTTCTGCTGCGCGTAATACTGGAATAAATAAAAGTAATGGACATTTTCTCGTTTTTTTAGATGCGGATGATCGCCTTTTACCTACAGCACTTGAAGCCAACGTAAATTGTTTTAAAATACATCCGGAATCTGGTTTTGTTTTTGGTTCCTATGGATATATTACACATGATGGTGTTACAGTAGGAATGCTAAAAGAGCCTGAAGTAAAACATAAACATTATCATGCATTATTGCAGAGAAATTATATTGGGATGATCGCAACAGTGATGTTTTGCCGCGAAATCTTGGACTATGTTGGATATTTTGACACTTCTTTACGTGCTTCTGAAGATTACGACCTCTTCTTGCGTATAGCAAGGTCATTCTCTGTTAACTGTCATGCAGAATTAGTTGCCGAGTACCGTTTTACCATAAGAAGCATGTCATGCAACAACGAGTTAATGTTAAAAGCCACACTGTCTGTTCTCCGTTCACAATGGCGGTATGTAAAGAGCAATAGCCAATATAAAGCAAAGTATAAAATTGGGATAAGATTTTGGAAAAAATATTATGGAACTAAACTTTGCTCTCAAGTGCTACATATGATTTGGTCGAGGGAAAGATTTGAAGATATACTAAATGGGGTAGTAACAATGATTCAACATATTCCATTACTTTTTGTAAAGACAATGTGTGAATATTCGCTAAAATTTGTCTTTAGAAAAATAAAGCTCATGCTTCCAAAATCTATTTCTATTCATTCCCAGTTCACAGAACAAGATGTTTTACATTTTCCTGATATAAGTCTTGACTATTTTAGTGAACTATACAAAATAATGATTGCTAGTAAAGATTTCGCACACGACACATCTCTTCCCTTTCATCTTTATTACTTTAAAAAATTTCTTACACAACATGAAAATAATTTTGGGAAAAGGGTTCTTTATATTCTAGATAGTTCATGGTTACTTAATAAGGGACACGGCTACATTGACATAAATGGTGCAGCTCCTCTGCTAGAAAAGAATAAGATAGTTACTATATTTGCAGATCTAAACTCTACCAAAAATATACCATCAGACTCAATTGACTCAGTTATTTTAGCCTCAACACTTAAATATTCATTTGACATTGTATCAATGTTAAGAAGAATTGTCAGTATCCTTAAACCAGGTGGTATTGTCTTCGCTGCTTTTCCCGGGAATTATAAAAATGCTCATCATAATCAGATTTTATTAAATAGGTACTTGCGTTTCTCTATCCCTGCAGTACAAAGACTATATGAAGAAGTTTTCTCTATGCACAATGTCAATATTGAAACATACGGGAATTCCACAATAGCAGATGCGATTATTAATGGTTTGACGATTGGCAAGTTTTCAGAGGAAGAGCTGGCGGTATTAGACCCGTTGTCTCAAGTGACAATTGTCGCTACGGCAAAGAAACCTATGGTAAAAAAATGAGAATATACGGCATAAACAGAATAAAGCATGGGTTTCGACGAGTAAGAAACAAATTTTTTCCAAAAAATATAATATTACTTTATCATCGTATAACGCACACAGGCATAGACCCTTGGTCTCTTTGCGTAACGCCAAACCATTTTACTGAACACCTTGAAGTCTTGCAAAAGTTAAAAGTCGCAGTGCCGCTTAAACAAATGGCTCAATCATATCAAAATGATAAAATGTCCCATCGTGCAGTTGCTTTAACGTTTGATGATGGCTATGCTGATAACTTTTACCAAGCCAAGCCGCTATTAGAACGGTTTAATATCCCCGCAACATTCTTTATCCCTACGGGAAATTTGAATCAACACCATGAATTTTGGTGGGATGAACTGGGCAAAATATTTTTACAACCGGGTGACTTGCCTGATATTCTCAGTATTAAAATAAGGAAAAGAGAACATAAATGGAAATTAGGAAAATCTCGTAGTTACAATAATGATGAGTTTAATTGTTTTTGTGGATGGAACGCGACCGAAAATACTTATCCTACTTTCCGTCATTATCTATACTCCGAATTTTGCAAATTACTACGCCCCTTATTTTCAAACGAGAAACGAAAGGCGCTTGATGAATTATCTGTATGGGCCGGAGCAGAAACCGGAGTTCGTGCTCAATATCAAACTATGTTTTCAGATAATATATACACAGTGGGCCAATCAGATCTTATTGATATAGGTGGGCACACCGTTACACATCCTTTTTTATCTACTATACCAATTGCCATGCAGGAGGATGAAATTAATATGAATAAAATCTCTTTAGAAGAAATTATAGGCCAACCAATTACAAGCTTTGCCTATCCTCACGGAGATTTTAGCAACGATTCAGTTCGTATTGTTCGGGAATCGGGCTTTTCATTTGCGTGCTCTACAATTGGTAATATGGTTTTTCGTAATACAGACCCATTTATACTACCACGCATAGCAGCAAAAAACTGGAATGGTGATGAATTTGAAAGAAAACTGCGAAGTTTGCTTCATAAGTAGAACCATTTCTAAAAACAAACTTGATAACTAGGAAATGCTTTCGAGGTAGTAAAAATGCAATTACATCATGTTACCTGTAATGTCTCTATCAAAATGTGACTTAATATTGTGTAGCTTTCTAAAACGTAACCATGAGTGAGGCAACCAAATCATAGATCGCAATAACGGGGATCGCAATAACGGGGTCTCTTTTCTTCTTGTCCGCATCTTAATGGGTAATACTCGTTTTTTGGAACGATTCTTTAAAATAAATATTACTACTATTTTCAGTGTTGCAGGATGCAATAAAAGGATTCTATTTAAAAGTATGGCATTATAGATATAATTTATTGCCATTTTATAATTTCCACTTTTAGAATTTATTATACCTTTCTCAAGGAAAATATAACTTTTTCTAAATTTATATATATTATCTGGAACAAAATTCCCTCTTCGTATAAAATCTTTAAATACTAACTGTGATGACCTAAACATTGACTCTCTGTTCATTGACATACTGTTTCTAGATTTACGATATCCAACTAAATAGCTTTTCACAACAGAAAATGCATAGTGTTCAGCAATTCTCAAATAAAGATCCCTATCCTCACATCCCTGTGCATTATCTTTTATAAAATTACAGTTATAACCGCCAACATGATCAATGCACTTTCGCCTTATTAAAGGGGTGCTTCCTCCTCCTATGAAATTCGAACATAAGAGTGGAGCTAAAACATCTCCTTTAATATCCCATTTTCTTCCAAATTTAAGATGGGAACCTTTTTCATCTATTAATTCAATCCAAGTATAAACAAGGCCAACTAACGAACTACTGGTAGCAATACAACGCATTTGTTTTTCTATTTTTTGCGGATACCAAATGTCATCCGCGTCACATGGAGCAATATATTCTCCTTTAGAATTTTCAATCGCCAAGTTGCGTGCTGTTGCAACTCCTTGATTTGACTGTCGCAACAACATTACCCTGTTATCTTTTGCCGCAACCGATTTTACAATTTCAACTGTCTTATCTTGTGACCCATCATCAACAACAATTACTTCTATATTTTTGTAAGACTGCAAAAGTATAGAATTGAGAGTACTATAGATAAAAGCCTCTGCATTATACGCAGGAACAATTACTGATACTAACCAGTTAGTCATTTTAATTAAATCACCTCTTTAAAGTATATTATTTTATAGGATATTTGTATTGAAAGTTTTTGTAAATCTTTGTTTGTGCAATATTTGAAAAATATATAGCGCTAGAATTGCTATATCAAATTTCATTCGCACTCATACTATCACACTATTGAAATTAATTGCTAACTCTCATTCAATTTAATATCGGAACTTGTGATCATCATTTGAACATGTTATGCAGTTAATAGATGCATTTATACGCAGCATTGTCCGGTTAGTTATTTGATATTGTAGAATTTTGCAACTTAAAGCAACGCTGCAAATATTATACCGATGTGTATGTGGTAAGAATTTGTAGCGATAAGTAGTGTAAAGGACGCTTGTTAAGATGTTAATCATGCCAGTGTGACAATTGTTAATAATCTGCCTGCGGCGGTAACTATCTAACACCAGATAAGACTGTTATCGTTGGTTGTTTCTGCAACCTGTTAGTATTGTTACGGTTTGGGCAACAAGGGAACAATTGCAAATAATCTGATTACGGTGTCAATTATTTTACGTTAGGTAAAACAATTGTCAACGGTAATCTCCAGATCCTCCAAATGTAGTATAAGCAATCTAAACAACACCCATAAGTAGTGTGGTCTCCCATAACGGTCAACTGAGACATACAGTCGTGACGATTCCTGTAGTTAGCAATGCTTACTCTAGAACCAAGTCTTCGCTAATAAGAAAAACTGCATTAATGAGCTGATTATGTAAACCCGTGTGGCCATTACAGTCAGGGAGATTTGCCATACCTACATAGAACGTATGTCCAGATAGTCTTCCTTCTGTGATTTCTACGGGAGACAGATAAATCCGCTCATAATTATTATAAACAAGATGTAGGCAAAAAGAATGATCCTGCCGATTGTTACCATAATTAATGTGCTATAATAATTGAGTGCCTGAAAAAGCAGGAGTATTATAGGTATTTTAAGTGTGGATCTTTGGTTTTTTCTATTTCTTCCTTTTTTATTGGTTGTAGCGCCTTATACCGCACTATAGTATGCACTTATAAAACTTCTGTGTTTATAGGATAGAAATTTTATTTTGTTATATATGAGCATTTGGGTGAGATAAAAAAGGTTTTGGTTATGAGTAAAGGAACAATAATTATTGGTGTGGGGAATATATTGCGTCAGGATGACGGTATAGGACCACGGATTATTGAACGTCTTGACAGTATTAATTTTAACGATAATGCGACTCTAGTGGATGGAGGTGTTGACGGGCTTGTTTTGGTCGATCATATAAAAGATTATAGAAATGCAATAATTATAGATGCTGTCAACATGGGGCTGGATCCAGGAGAGATAAGGGTTTTTACTCCCGATGAAGCGGTTTTAAATACGCGGTGGGATTCTTTGTCAACTCACGGTTTTGGCTTGGCAGAGGTGTTGAATTTGGCTAGGGCATTGGGGGTTGAGACTAATTTGAAGATTGTTGGCGTTCAGCCAAAGGAGACGGCATTTGGTGAATATTTGAGTAAAGAAGTTAGTAAACAAATAGATGGAATTATTCGGGTTGTAATGGAGATTATAAACAATTATGGTTAATACAAAAGACAATTTTAAGGTTCATTTGGATAAGAAAATTGAGAAAACTGGAAGTGGATATTGCAGAGAATTCGTGTGTCAAATTATATATGATGGAAACTCTACTGCACATAAATGCTTTGATGTTGCTTTAATCGTGATTATAATACTGAGCGTACTAACTGTAATGTTTGATAGTGTTACTTCTATTGAACAAAAATATGGAAACATTTTACGCCTGGCAGAGTGGGTTTTTACTGTACTCTTTACAGTGGAATATGTCTTTAGACTGATTTGTTGTAAAAACCGTCCATCCTATATCTTCAGCTTCTTTGGTATTGTTGATCTTTTTTCAATTGTACCAACATATATCAGCCTCTTGGTGCCTGGCAGCCACATACTAATTGTCATAAGGGTACTCAGAGTTCTTCGTATTTTTCGTGTACTCAAACTCGTTAAATACGTTGGTGAATCCGATTTGCTGCTAACTGCCCTAAAGGCAAGCCGCAGGAAGATAACGGTATTCCTTTTTTGCATCGTAACCATTGTGATTATTTTCGGTTCCGTTATGTACACAATTGAAGGGCAGGAAAACGGTTATACCAGCATCCCACGGAGCATATACTGGGCAATTGTTACCCTTACCACAGTAGGATATGGGGATATCACACCAAGGACAGGTTTAGGACAGGCCCTTTCCGCATTAATAATGGTTATGGGCTACGGGATAATTGCCGTTCCCACAGGGATAGTTACAGCTGAGATCACAAGCGCTATGGGACACGATAGAGGGATATCAAGGACATGTCATAAATGCAACAGTAAATGGCATGATGACGATGCCGTGTTTTGTAAACATTGTGGTGAGGATCTGTAGTTGTGCATAATGTGGCAATGGCGAAACTTAATTTTAAATTCAGGATTCGGCGTTTTAGATTTAATTAGTGTACCAAACAGAAACGTATATGTTTTTATATTCAACTACAAAGGCACAAAGAACACAAAGAAGATCAATAATCTTTTTTTCATTTCTTTCTGTTCTTTGTGCCTTTGTAGTTGAAAACGCATTATTGCTCTGGCAAGAAGAAAGAAAATGATCTGACCTCAAATCGTTAATCCTTGTACATAAATCTATTCCAATTGGTAATCCCGCATTCTTCAGGTTTTATATCCCAAACTCCTAGCAACTACTCCCTTTATCACAGCCTAAACACCCTTTTTCCGCCTGCGCCTGGATTGCGGTAATAGCGACGGTATTAACAATATCTGGAACTGTACATCCTCTGCTTAGGTCGTTTGTTGGTTTTTTTAGCCCCTGCAAAACAGGTCCGATTGCAACTGCTCCGGATGATCTCTGTACCGCCTTGTATGTGTTGTTGCCTGTGTTTAGGTCCGGAAAGATAAAGACAGTGGCCTTTCCGGCAACTTCGCTGGCGGACATCTTTATCCTGGCAACTTCAGGGTCTACCGCGGCATCATATTGGATGGGACCTTCCAGCTGCAAGCCGGGGAAGGCGGTCTTTGCCATCTCTTTTGCTATGCTGGTGGCTTCACGGACTTTGTCTACATCTTCTCCCTTTCCTGATTCACCGGTGGAGTATGAAAGCATGGCTACCCTTGGTTGGATTCCGAATGTTTTTGCGGTTTGGGCGGAGTTAATTGCAATCTCCGCCAGCCTTTCTGCTGTTGGATCAAGATTTACCGCGCAGTCACCGTAAACAAGCACACGGTCTTTCATGCACATGAGGAAAACACTGGAAACAGCAGATGTTCCCTCCTTTGTCTTTATGATCTCAAATGCCGGACGAATTGTGTTCTGTGTTGTGTGGGTAGCGCCTGATACCATTCCGTCTGCATGTCCTTTATGAACCATCATGGTTGCAAAGAAGCTTACGTCACACATGATGTCCTGAGCAATTTCCATTGTGATGCCTTTATGTTTCCTCAACTCATAATAAGATTCCACATAATCTGTAAAGAATGGGTACTTCTCTATTTCAATAATCTTTGCATCGTCAAGATGTAGCCCTAGCTGTATGGCATTACTTCTAATTTCATCTTCATTACCCAGTAAGGTAACGTTTACTACGTTACGACGCAAAAGGATTTCTGTTGCCCTTAGAATTCTATCATCGTTTCCTTCGGGAAGAACGATGTGTTGCTTATGGGACTTTGCCCGTTGCAGCAGGCCAAATTCAAACATCTTCGGGGTAACAATGGAAGTTTGCGTCTGTATTATCTTTTTACTTAACTCTTCTACATCAACATTTTTTTCAAAGACAGCAAGGGCCTTTATTATTTTTCGAGGATTTTCCGGTGAAATAACAGCATGAACATTATCTATAATCCTGGCAGATGGAAAGGTGTCGTGTTCTACGCTGATTATAGGTATCATGTTAGTAAATCCTTCTATGAGGTCGCAAACTGCTTTTTCAGGCAGCAGGCCGCCGGTCAACATTATGCCTGAAATGTTAGGTAGAGACATGGATGCAACGGAAGAGAGGCAGGCAACGATAACATCTGCTCTGTCTCCAGGTGTAATTACCAGTGTGCCGTGGGCAATCCTTGTCAGGAAATTTCTGAGTTGCATTGCCGCTATGGTAAAGCTGTGCACATGTCGGTTTAATTGATTCTTTCCGTACAAAACCTTTGCGTTAAGCAGGTTTGCAATCTCGCCAATTGTAGGATTACCCAAAGAGGGCTCGTCTTTTATTGTATAGATTAATTGATCTGGACGCAGAACTCGCGTTCTTAGCAGGGAGACCAGTTCGTCTGTGTCCTCTTCGTCGGTACGGTTAACAATTGTACCTAACAGATTACAGCCTTTAGATTTTAGTGATTCAATGGATATATCAATGGACCTGATTATTTCCTGTACATACTTATTGTGAGCATTTGCAACTAACAGTACGGGGCATCCAAGGTTATTTGCTATCTCCGCATTGATATCAAACTCAAATGAAGCAGTGGAACCTTCAAAATCTGTTCCCTCGCACAGAATAAAATCGTAATATTGTTCAAGCTTTTTGTATTTATTCAGCACACCTTCCAGTAGCTGATCATGTTTTCTGAGAGCAAGCATATTACTCGCTTCTGCCCGGGTATAAGCGTACATGTCTTGCGGTGGGATACCTAGTTTGTAGTATGAAGAGATTAATTCTATGTCGTTATCGGTATTGCCGGAAGGGCTTGCGTTTATAAACGGACGAAAGAATCCCACTCTTTCAACGGTCCTTAACAATATTTCCATTACACCTAGACATACAGCAGATTTACCGCTCCTTGCTTCAGTGGCAGTAATAAAGAGGTTTTTGGACATGACACACCTTTTATAATTTTGTAGAATTATACGCAGCAGGGGCATAGATGTTTTATTTATACCCATGCCGCATAAGTTTTATTAAAGATAAATTTGTAAACTTATTTTACAGATTTACAGAGTTTTACTAGTATTTATATTTTAAAATTATATTCGTAAATCAGAGAACCTTTCTAATCGGCATCTTTTCAGTTAAACTTAAGCGGTTTAATGGTAACTTCTTACCATTAATTCTAACATATTGTATATTGTTGCCTACACATATGTTATGTTTTAATTGAGAAGTTGTCTAATAAAAGACGTTTTACAGAGTAATTATAATATAAAGAAAGAAAAAAAGGTAAATAGATATGCCTGACAAAGGGTGCTTTTATAGTGTGGATTTCGAATATTTGGATGAAGGAAATCTGCTGATCAGTTTTTCTGAGAAAAATAAAGAATCAGCATTTGAATCCTGGAGAATTCCGGGACATGTTGTTGACGAATTAATTTTATGGTGGAAAAGGGTAGAAAACAACACCAATAAAGATTTACATAAGAGGGAAAGGACGGCGAGTTGCGAGTTTTCCATAAATGGTGATAAATATATCGAGGTTGAAGAGCTTTTTAAATTCAGTTCTCCTAAAACAAACTTTTGGGTACTAACAATAGATACCATGGAAAGTCTGGTGTGTTGGTCAAAAAGTGTTGGGTAGAACTGGGCGTAAATTTTGTTCTACGACTTATGGGTTCAAGATTTTAAAGCCTTACAAAGACGTATGGGTTTAAGATTTTGAACCCTTACAAATCTAATGTAAATTCAGGTGTAAAATAGATGGTTTATCGATTTTTCCTTTAGCCCTACCTTGACATGATAAATTTCTATTACTATAATAAACCAAATTTATGATATTTAAGTGCGTAGATTAACTTGTTAAATAATAATCAGTTACAACATGTTCGACAGAAAAGCGTTTGGAGGTTATATATATGGAGTACTATGATGTAAAGCAAATCACAGAGAGGGTGCGTGAGGAGAGTGGATTTATCGATAGCGTTGTAAATGAGATAGGTAAGGTGATAGTCGGGCAGAAGTATCTTGTTGAAAGGTTGCTGGTGGGGCTGCTGGCAGATGGACATATCTTGCTTGAAGGCGTACCGGGGCTTGCCAAAACCACATCGGTAATAACGCTGGCTAAAACTATTCAGGCAAAGTATCAAAGAATACAATTTACTCCTGATCTTCTACCTGCCGATCTTCTTGGTACATTGATCTATAACCCGAAAGACGGGGATTTTAGTATCAGGAAAGGTCCTATCTTCGCGAACATAATCCTTGCAGATGAGATAAATCGTGCACCTGCAAAGGTGCAGAGTGCTCTTCTTGAGTGTATGCAGGAGAAGATGGTGACTATTGGAGATAAGACATTTAATCTTGAATCCCCATTCCTTGTACTGGCAACTCAGAATCCTATTGAACAGGAAGGTACGTATCCGCTACCGGAAGCTCAGGTGGATCGTTTTATGCTGAAACTGAAGATAACATACCCTCCGAAAGATGAAGAGAGGGAAATACTGGACCGGCTAACCGGCCCAAGTAAAAACGTAGAGATAAAACCGTTGCTTTCACCTGAGGATATTTTACGTCTGCGTTTAATTGTTTCTGATATATATATAGATGATAAAATAAAAGATTATATTATTGATATTGTACAGGCTTCACGAAACCCGAAGGAGTATAAGCTGGATGTTGATGAACTGATTGAGTACGGTGCGTCCCCCAGGGCAACGATATTTCTTGCAATTGCGGCAAAGGCATATGCTTTTTTGCAGGGAAGGGGTTACGTTATCCCACAGGATGTAAAGACTATTGGCATGGATGTCCTCAGACACAGGATTATCATAAGTTATGAGGCTGAAGCGGAAGATATAACACCTGAAGATGTGATACACAAGATTTTTGATCATATAGAGGTACCATGATAAATTTGTCATTGTATTACCTTTTATAAATACTTCTATTAATTAACATAAAGATGATTCCAAGAGAGATCCTAAAAAAAGTTCAACAGATTCAGATCCGAACAAGCCACTTGGTGACAACTGCTCTTGCAGGAGAGTATGTAAGTGTCTTTAAAGGGCACGGTATGGAGTTTGAGGATGTGCGTGAATACCAGCCGGGAGATGAGATAAAGACTATCGACTGGAATGTTACGGCACGTATGGGGCATCCCTTTATTAAGAGGTTTGTTGAAGAACGTGAATTAACCGTTATGTTGTTGGTTGATTTAAGTGATTCTGGGAGTTTTGGTTCTGTGGATCAGTTTAAAAAAGAGGTTGCGGCAGAGATGTGTGCGCTTCTCGCTTTTTCTGCGATTAAGAATAATGACAAAGTAGGTTTAATAACATTTACTGACAAAATAGAGAAGTTTGTGCCTCCGAAAAAGGGAAAGAAACATGTTCTTAGGGTTATAAGGGAACTTTTGTATTCCGAACCGGATTTTGACCATCCGGGGTGCAGACATCAGACCGATATTCGCGTTGCTCTGGAATATTTGACAAAGGTTGCTGCTCGTCGGACAGTAACATTTCTGGTCTCGGATTTCCTTGCCACAGGGTATGAGAAGTCATTGCGTATAGCAAACAAAAGACACGATATTATCGCAATTACAGTAACAGATCCCCGTGAAACGGAGTTGTCGGATTCCGGATTTATTGAGTTCGAAGATTCTGAAACCGGTGAGATCTTGCTTGTGGATACCGGAGACAGTAAGACCAGGAAGAGCTTTAAGGCTATGAACCGAAAAAGGGAAGATGATCGGAAGGCGTTGTTCAGATCAGTAAATGTAGATGAGATTAATATTACCACCAACGAGTCGTATGTCGATCCCATAATGAAGTTTTTTAGAAAAAGGGAAAAGAGGCAATAATTAAGTAGTGCTTAAACGGCCTAAAGTAAAAATGATGGGCAATAAAATATATTCTAAAGAGCTTGCAATACAAACCCATAAATTAGCAGTGAGGATAATTTGCTTATCTGCTTTTACATCTATTTGGAAAAAGTAAATCCCAATAATATAGCATTCCAATAGTTTTAGGCACTTTAGGCATTTTAGGCATTTTAGGCATTTAAGCTGAGGTACGTTTTGTATTTAAAAAGCAATATTTTTAAGATAGCGATAATAGCGCTGCTGGGTTTAGTATTTATCGGTGGCGTAGAGGCCGTAGAATACGGGGCAGGGAAATCAACTCCTTTAATTGTCAATGCTGCAGTTAACCACAGTGAAATAACGATAGGAGAGAAAGTTCGTTTTTCCATTACAGTTGAATATGGCGATGGAGTGAATGTTTCCTCTCCTGAGATCGGAGAAACTCTTGCAGATTTAACAGTAAAGAGCCGTGGGATTGACGAACCGGAAAGTTTAAAGAATGGAAGGACATTGCGGAAAGAGTGGTATCTTCTAGAGACCTTTTCGCCGGGATCTTATGTGGTTCCTCCATTAAAGGTTAAGTATGATACAACGGACGGCATGGCAGGTGAGGTTGAGACTAATGAAGTCTTTGTCGAGGTTAAGAGTGTTATGGCTGCTGGTGAACCGGTTGAAGATATCAGGGAAATAAGGGGGCCGGTTGATGTATCGGTTAATTATACGAGGATATATTTAATTATTGCCGCGGCTTTTGTCGTATTTGCAATTGTAGCTGGTATAGTCTATTTCTTAAAAAAGAGAAAAGGTGTGGAAAAGGTCATTGCTCCACCTCCACCAATGCCTGCTCATGAGATTGCTTATAGAGCGCTGCAAAAGCTTGTTAAAATGGACCTTATAGCAAAAGGGAAGGTCTCGGAGTATTATTCGCTGCTATCAGATATAGTGCGCAGGTATATAGAGAACAGATTTAAGTTAATGGCGCCGGAACGGACAACTCAGGAGTTTTTAGCTGAAATGTCAAATGCTGATATTATGGTGCCCGATCATAAACTGCTTATCAAAAAATTTCTTGAACATTGCGATCTTGTAAAGTTTGCAAAATACGGGCCGGCTGAAGAGGAGATTAAAGGTGTCTATAACGCAGCAAAAAAGCTGGTGGATGAAACACGACAGCTTGCTGTTTTTGAGGATGAAAAGATAACCGCCTAAGAAATTAATATCCTTCCAAAGTAAAATATTTTACCACTATTATAAATTTTATCCTTAAAAAATGATCTTTCACGATATTTTAGTCCTTATACTTATAATTTTATTAATCCCGCTGATACTGTTTAAATATTTTCGTTTTAAGGGCTCAAATACAATTACGTTTTCATCTTTGGGTGTTTTAAAGAGGATAAAACCGTCGTGGACAATAAAAGCAAGGCATATACTGATAATTTTGCGGTCTATTGTTATATTGCTTATCATAATCGGGCTGGCGAGGCCACAGGCGGGCAAAGAGGAGTCTGAAATAACTACAGAGGGTATTGATATTGTGCTAACCCTTGATGTTTCAGGCAGTATGCTTGCCGAAGATTTTGAAATTAACGGTAAAAGGTTTAACAGGTTGGTGGTTGTAAAGGATGTGGTAGAGGATTTTGTTAAGGGGCGTACCAATGACAGGATCGGAATGGTCATTTTCAGCGGTAGAGCATATACCCAGTGTCCTTTAACCTCTGACTACGGAGTGCTCCTTGAATTCTTGGAAAAGGTTAAGATAGGCATGATAGAAGACGGAACCGCAATTGGCTCTGCAATCGGAACCAGTATTAACCGTTTAAAAGATACAAAAGCAAAAAGCAAAGTGGTCATACTCCTTACTGACGGACGTAATAATGCAGGTGAAATAGATCCTTTGACGGCGGCTGAAATTGCAAAAACACTTAATGTTAAGATATACACAATAGGTGCGGGAACAACGGGGCTGGCTCCGTTTCCTGCAACGGATTTCTTTGGTAACAAGGTATTAAAACCTGTAAAGGTTGACATTGATGATGAATTGTTGGCGAAGATTGCAGAAATGACAGGGGGTATGTACTTCAGGGCCACTGATACCAAATCTTTGAAAGATGTTTATGCAGAAATTGATACCTTGGAAAAGACAAAGATAGAAGTGAAGCAATACACTGAGTATGACGAGCTTTTCCGCTATTTTGTACTTGCCGCATTTGGCCTTTTGGTTGTTGAAATTATTTTGTCTAATACGATGTTTAGGAAAGTTCCTTAGGAAGTAAATAAATGTAATTATTCAGTGTAATTTTTTCATAGATTTTACGTTTAGAGGTTCAAGGTTCAAAGGTTTATCAAAAATACGTTTACCATGCTGTAAGTATGTTAAGCCATTGATTGATAATTTCTGAAGCGAAAGTGATTCCTGAACCTGGAACGTTGAACTCGGAACACTTTAAATGTAACATTTACGCTGAGTAGATAAAATAACTAATTATTTTTAGACTCCTACTTAAAACAGGATATTTATAAAAAATATGCGTTACGGAAATCTGGATCATCTCTACCTTTTTATAGTAATCCCTTTACTCATTATAGGTTTTATTGTTGCCGCCCGGAAAAGAAGGACTTCCCTTGCACGGTTTGCGGGAAACAAAACCATTATGCGTATAGTTAGCCCTGTAAGTAATAGAAAACGCATTGTCAAGATAGCCCTAGTTATCTTTGGGTGTATATTCCTGATACTTGCGTTGGTCGAACCAAAATGGGGATACCACATGGAAGAGGTTACAAGGCGCGGGATTGATATAGTAATTGCTGTAGATACATCAAAAAGCATGCTTGCGGATGATATCAAGCCAAACAGGTTGTCGGCAGCAAAGAGAAAGATAGAGGATCTTTTAAGAGAACTTAAAAGTGACCGTATTGGCCTTGTGGCATTTGCTGGTTCCGCATATACTTACTGCCCACTGACAGTGGATTATAGTGCGTTCAGGTTATTCCTGGATGACCTTAGTACGAGCTTATTACCACTGGGTGGTACTAATCTGGAAGTTGCAATTAAGAGAAGTATGCTCTCTTTTGATTCAAATACTAAAAAACATAAAACTATCATCCTTATTACTGACGGAGAAGACCACAGTGGAATGGCAATTGAAGCGGCGAAGGAGGCAAAAAAGGAAGGCGTCATTATCTACACCGTGGGTATAGGGAAAAAAGAGGGATCGTATATAAGAATCAAGAACAAAAAAGGGGAAGAGATCCTACTTAAAAACAAAGATGGACAGGTTATTAAATCTAGGTTGGATGAGGTTACTCTGAATAAAATTGCCCTTGAGACAGGTGGCGCATATACTCCCGCGTATGGGACCAAATGGGGCTTGGAAAGGATATATAAGGAAGAAATTTCTCGAATTGAAGAAAAAGAACTTGGTAGCCAAAGGATAAAACTCTATGAAAATAGATTTCAACTGCCCTTGTTGGCTGCTTTGATATTGATAACGTTGGAATCTTTGATTGGTGAACGAAGGAATAAGAAGGAGAAGGGTGGTTTAGAGGTTGTACAAAAATAACCGATATATATTGAGATTATTGAGGTTATGCTCAATGTGATAAGGGGTTTGCTGTTTAGCGATTCATCTTTTGGCAATCTTTGAATGTTATTCAATTGTATTTCTGTTGATATTGCTCTGGTTACACTAGCGGAAGCTGTTAATCGTAACATTCAAAATACCGAATTTCTGATCGCTTTGACTATAACAATTGATATTGAAACTAATAAAAATGAGAATAAAGATATTAGAAATTCCTGTAATCACTTTTTTGGCCTTTATGTTTATAGGATGGGTTGATCCCTCTTATGATAAAGCCAATGAAGGTAATCAGCTCTTTTCAGAGGGCAAATATGACGAGGCCATCAGTAAATATGTGGATGCGCAGAAAGGATCAGAGGAGAAGCCAAAGATTGATTTCAATATAGCGGCGGCCCAGTATAAAAAAGAGAAATACGATGAAGCGATTACGGCTTATGAAACGGTTGTAGGTAATACTAAAGATTCGGAACTAAAGGCAAAGGCAAACTTTAATATCGCAAACTCTCTTTACCGACAGGGAAAGATGAAAGAAGCCCTTGAAAAGTATAAAGAGACAATTGATATTGCCGACCTTACAAATAATGATAATAGCGCGGAGCTAGATAAATTAAAAGAAGATGCCAAGTTTAATCATGAATTTGTAGAAAAAAAAATTAAAGAGATGGAGCAGCAGCAGGAGGAACGTCAGGAACAGCAAAAAGACGATGAGAAGGAAGAGAAACAGGAGAGTGAACAGGGGAAGGGAGAGAACCAGGAAGATCAAGATAAAGGTGAGGAAGAACAGCAGGATCAAGATGGAGAAAACGATGAACAGGAGAATCAGGGAGATCAAGACCAGCAAAAAGACGAGAATAAAGATCAAAGTGAAAGTAACAATCAAAAGAACGATGAGCAAGAGAAAGAGTCTCAACAGGAGAAAGAGAAGCAGGATAACAAAGAGAAAGATAGCAAGCAGCAGCCAAATGATGGTCAGCAACAGCAGGAAGAGCAATCAAAGACAAATATGACTGAGGAGGAAGCCTCACGGTTGCTTAACGCCTTGCAGCAGAGTGAGAAAAATAATAAATTAAACCTAGAAGATGAGTATGAACATGGTTCTCTTATTAATAAAGATTGGTAGTGATGGGAGATATACAGAATTTTGGAGACTGAGGCCAGAATGAGAGAGAATAGTATAGGAATTCTCGTTTTAAACTGTTATAAGTAAAACTGTTGCAAGTAATAGACAAAATATGATTACACCGATTAATACAGATTACACAGAATTGCCTCCGTGTAATCATATTTAATTTAACGATTAATAACATGGGAAATGATTGCAAATCTATAAGGTATTCCAAATTTAGTGCAGCTTTAATGCATTATGAAATTACCCTTCCCTCTGAGGACATCCTATATTTAAAAAATTTACCGGGAAAAATTTCTAAAATTGATTAATCCAGGATCTAGAATGAGAAAACGATTAACAAGCATATATTTGTTTATCATATGTCTTTTTGTAGTAAACGTTTCAACGTCATTTGCGGAAGAGATAAAATTAGTTGCCAGTGTTGACAAAAACGTGCTTACAACAAAAGATTCTATTAACCTTACAATTATGGTGATCGGTTCAACCACAACTGCACAGCCGCAACTACCTGAGCTGGAGGGGTTTAATCTTATCTTTGGCCCTAGTGTCTCCTCTCGGACAAGTATTGTGAACGGTGAAGTATCTGTCCGTAAGGGGTTTACATATATGATAAAACCTAAATCCGCAGGAAAGTTTACCATTAGCCCTTTTACTTTGGAACATAATGGTAAGAAATATGTGTCTAACAAGATCAATATTGATATCCTGGATAAATCGGAGAGCGAACGTATAAAAAACAGTGAAGGTGGTTTTAACATTGATGAAAAAGTCTTTGTAGAGTTTGAAACCGATAAGAAGGAAGCGTATGTTTATGATCAGGTTATCCTTACCTTTAAATTTTATTACCAAAGCGGACTACCCATTACGGACCTTGAGTATTCTGAACCAGATACCAGAAATTTCTTAAAAGAGAGTATGGGTGGTCAAGAGCAGTATGAGGTCATCCGTGACGGTGTGATATATAATGTTATTCAGCTGAAGAGCGCAATATTTCCGGTTGTTGCCGGTGATCTTAAGATCTCGCCGGCAAAGGTACAGTGTAACCTTATTGTCAAATCCAAACGAAGACGGCAGCGTCGCAACCCCCTTGCAGACTCTTTCTTTGATGATTTCTTTGGCGGAACCCAGAAGAGATATCCCATTGTAAGAGAGACAGATACAATTGTTTTGCCGGTCAAACCGTTGCCGGAAAATGGAAAACCGGCTGATTTCAAAGGAGCTGTTGGTGTTTACACTGTAGAGATTGAAGCAGATCCAAAGGAGGTGAATGTTGGTGACCCTATTACCCTGACAATGACTGTTCAGGGAAAAGGAAACATACAGACAATCTCTGAACCGGAAATTGAATTGCTGAATGAAGATGATTTCAGGGTATATCCTCCTGAATCAGATGCTACTATTTTTAGCCGGAATAGAGATATAAAGGGAAAGAAAGTCTTTAGAACTGTAATAGAACCGCAAAATGCCAACGTTACTGAGACACCCATGATGTCATTCAGCTTTTTTGATCCCGAAGCCGGCGAGTATAAAACTTTAATGCACGACCCCATTCCTATTAAAGTAAAAGCCGGTGAAGTGGAATCGCCCATAAGACTGTATGTTAGAGAATCAGAGACCGACAAGAACCACGTGTCTATTATTAGCCGCGATATTTTGCCCATTATGGAAAATCTGGCACTGTTTTCGAACAAGAGCTTGCCTCTGCACAAAAAGCCCATGTTTTACATACTGTTTCTTGTTCCATTTGCTGCTGTTATCGCGTCAATCTTTCTTCAAAGGTTTAGAAAGAGACTAAAGACAGATGTAAGCTTTGTCAGAAAACGAAGGGCTTATTCAGATGCTCGTAAAAGTTTATCAGAAATAAAGAAAAATCCAGAAAATATTGCGGCAAATGACGGCTATACCCGTATAGCACATATAATGACCGATTATATTGCAGATAAGTTAAATATAACTTCCGCGAGTATTATGCACATAAAGGTATCAAATATTCCTGAAATAAAAAAGTTACCACAAGAGACAATAGACAAGTTGGTGGAGTTAATGGACACATGTGATTATGGAAGATTTGCCAAGGGGAGCGGGGCAGCAGAAATGGTTCTGGATGCTATAAATTCTGCGGAGTGGTTAATAAACACTTTAGAGAAACAGTTGTAGATATAATAACGGCGTTCTTTTATGAAATGTTTTTCTTTCTTTTTTGTATTTATTGTTGCAGGAGATTTTAATTGAAATATTTTGCATTACTTTTAATTTTTGCGGTTCAGCTAGTTATTAATCCTATTGGTTTTAGCGATGATATTCCTCAAAGTGAGGCAATCAAGATCTTTACATTAGCCAATCAGGAATACGCAAATGCGCAAAAATTGATGTCCCAGAAGAAGATGGAAGATGCGCTAAAAGGCTTTAAATGGGCATCTGACAGGTATGGAGAGCTTGTTACTGCGGGATTCGTAAACGGACAGCTCTATTATAATCTTGCAAATGCACTTTATAGACAGGGAAAAATCGGGAACGCTGTTTTATATTATAATAAGGCGCAACGGCTTCTTCCCCGTAATTCAGATGTAATGGAAAACATTCGGCTTGTAAAAACAGAGTTTGCAGATAAGGAATTAACCTCAAAGGTGCCGGGAATCATAAAAGCCATTTTATTCTGGTATTTTCTTTTTAATCTTGGTGAAGCAACAGTATTCACAATTATTTTTTACATATTACTGGCCGTTGCGGTCATGTGCTATATTTACATAAGGATGCAATGGTTAAAGCCCGTATGTTTCGGGTTAGGTATTGCGGTTGTAGTTATTAGCTCCACGTTGGGTCTTAAGATTTACAATGAGGAGTGCAAACAGAGAGGTGTTGTGATAGCTCAAGAATGCAATGTCAGATACGGTCCAGGTAAAGAATACGAGGCAAAGTTTAAGATTCATGAAGGAGCTGAGTTTATAGTAAAAGATGAAAATGACGAATGGTATAAAGCCTACATCTTTATAGATATACGTCAGCCTGAGGATAAAGAGGATTCCTCCAATGAGTTTAGGGTCGGTTGGCTGAGGAAAAGTGAAGTGGGTATAATCTAAAAACTCATTGCATTTTCATGATCCTGGTAATATTTGAACGTTCAATCTCTTCCAGTTTGTTCCTGATAAGTTTTACACTCTCTTTCATCTGTGGTATTACTCCATATTCCAAGGCATTAACCCTTCTTCTGGTCTTGCCAATCTCTTTAGCAATAATCCTCAATGATTGCTCTAGTTCTGCAAGGTTTAATATCTTCGGGAAAAATTCTCTGAGTTTGGTTATTGCTCTATCCAGTTCGCTGTTGGTGTCGAGAAAGCTATAAGCAGTTGTGTTGTTGTTTTTGCTCTCCTGTTCATGCCCTTGCGATAATTCATTGGCCTCAAATGAAAAGAATGGTATTGCTGTGTTTAATATCATTTTCTGCTCTAAAGTAAATGTTCCCTTTAATTTTGATTGTTCTACCGCCGCCATTGTCCCTTCTGTAGAAGATGTGATACGGGCAAGAATGAAACGCTTAATTATTTCTGGTAATTCAATGTCGACAAAGTTTCTCACCTCTTTATATCTTTTGGTAAGTGGCAAAAACTCTTTCATTAATCCTTCAAGTTTGTCGTTTAGAAGCTTATGGCCCCTAGTCGCAATGGCCAACCTTTTTTTAAGCTTTAACAATTCCATTCTTGTCGCATTAATGTGAAGTTTCATTTTATTACTTTCTGATAATATTTTTCGATATACTCCGGTCTTACTCTTTTCAGCTCTTTCTTTGGGAGCTCACTAAGCAGTTTCCACCCAAGATTCAAGCTATCTTCAACCGTTCTATTTACATCTCTGCCCTGACAAATAAATTCATTTTCAAATCTGTCAGAGAAATTAACAAAGAGTATATCTTCGGGACTTAAAGCAGATTCTCCTATAACAACGGCAATCTCCTTTGCATTCTTTCCTCGCGCATATGCGTAATATAATTGGTTTAACAGGTCCGCATGGTCCTCACGTGTTTTTCCTTCACCTATTCCCTTGTCCTTTAGCCGGGATAAAGATGGTAGTACATCAATTGGAGGGTATATTTCGGCACTGTTGAATCCTCTGTCGAGTATTATCTGCCCTTCTGTTATATATCCTGTAAGATCCGGGATGGGATGGGTCTTGTCATCCTCAGGCATAGTTAGTATGGGGATCTGTGTTATTGACCCCCTCTTTCCTTTGATACGACCAGCTCTTTCGTAGATAGTTGATAAATCGGTATACAAGTAGCCCGGATAGCCCCTCCGTCCGGGCACTTCCTTCCTTGCGGCAGAAATCTCTTTCAGCGCTTCACAATAGTTTGACATGTCTGACATTATGACCAGTACATGCATATCCAATTCAAAGGCCAGATATTCGGCAACAGTTAAAGCCATTCGTGGGATTGATAATCTTTCTATGGAGGGATCGCTAGCAAGATTTATGAAAAGAACCGCTCTTTCAATTGCACCGGTTTTTTTAAATTCCGAAATAAAATAATCTGCCTCGTCAAAGGTGATTCCAATAGCCGCAAAGACTACAGCAAACCCATCGTTTGACTTAAATACCTTCGCTTGCCTTGCTATTTGTGCAGCTAAAGCGGAATGTGGTAGCCCGGAACCTGAAAATATGGGAAGCTTTTGGCCTCTTACAAGGGGATTCATTCCATCGATAGCAGAGATACCCGTCTGTATAAATTCATCCGGATAATCTCTCGCATATGGATTTATTGGGTGTCCGTGTATATTAAGCCTTTTTTTAGGAATAAGAGGAGGGCCACCGTCTATTAGTTCTCCTGATCCGTTGAATATTCTTCCTACAATATCAGGAGCCACTCCTATTTCCACCCCTTTTGCAAGAAACTTAACTTTTACATTTTCTGTAGAAATACCCCTTGTTCCTTCAAATACCTGAACCAGGGCCAATCCTTCGCCAACTTCAATAACGGTACCATGTCTCGTCTCCCCGCTCTCAAGTATTATCTCTGTCAGCTCTCCGTACGCAACGCCGTTTATATCTTCAACAAACATTAACGGTCCTATTAAGTCTCTTACTGTCTTATACTCTTTTTGCATTGTTTATGGTGAAGAAATAAGGTAACGGCTCAGGTGTATAGGCTAAAGACTGAAGGCTGAAGGTTACGGGGTAAACTAATAATGCTACTAACCTTCAGCCTTCAGTCTATCTACCTAAGTAATTACGAAATAAGTTCATTAATCTCGTTTTTGATCTCTATTTTAATATCAGGGAATTGGAATAGACGATCTTCCGGGATAAGTTCTGATCGGGCGATATTTTCTCTGGAGGGGATCTGGAAAATTCTTCCCAATTCCACATTAGATTTTAATGCCTCGTTAGCTTTATGAAAATAATAGATAATTAAGTCAAGGATTAAATGCTCCTTTTCTAGTGATGTATATGTATCGATGGAATCAAAAGCATTCTGTCGGAGAAAATCTTCCCGAATCATTCTTGATACTTCCATAATTAGCCGGTCATTATCTGAAAGTGTGTCTACACCCACAAATCTTATCAGCTCTTCTAGATCTGCTTCTCTTTTTAGAAGTTCCATCGCTTTTCTCCTTATTTCCTTCCAGTTCGGACTAACATTTATTGCTGCATACTCATCAACTATATCATGGTAAAGTGAGTAACTTGTTATCCAGTTTATTGCTGGAAAGTGCCTTTGGTAGGCCAGCTTGTCGTCAAGTCCCCAGAATACTTTGACTACCCTCAGCGTTTCCTGTGTAACTGGTTCGGAAAGATCCCCGCCAGGGGGCGAAACGGCCCCTATAATACTTATAGACCCTTTTCGTTTATCTGAACCAATGCATATGACGTTTCCTGAGCGTTCATAAAAAGCTGCAAGTCGTGATCCTAGATAACTGGGGAAACCTTCGTCTCCCGGCATCTCCTGAAGCCTTCCGGACATTTCACGCATTGCTTCCGCCCATCTTGAAGTGGAGTCTGCCATCACTGCCACACTGTATCCCATGTCTCTGTAATATTCCGCTATTGTAATCCCAGTGGAGATAGACGCTTCCCTTGCCGCAACAGGCATGTTTGATGTATTCGCAATAAGGATGGTACGTTCCATTAATGATTCTCCGGACTTTGGGTCCTTTAATTCGGGAAGTTCCAGGAGAACATCAGCCATTTCGTTACCCCGTTCACCACAACCGATATATACAATGATATCCGCGTCCGACCATTTAGCTAATTGATGTTGAACAACCGTTTTGCCACTTCCGAATGGCCCAGGTACGCAAGCTGTTCCGCCCTTGACTACAGGAAAAAACATATCGATAACCCTTTGGCCGGTAACCAACGGCTCTTGAGGGCGCATCTTCTTTGATACCCTCCTTGGCTGTCTAATGGGCCACTTTTGACACATACTTATAGAGAAAACTTCTGTTCCAGAATCAATCTTTACAATGGTTGTGTCTATTGTCGCTTCTACTGCAGAAATTTCCACAACCGTACCGTTAATTCCGAATGGAACCATTATCTTGTGCGAAATCAGATTTGACTCCTTGACCGTTCCTAGTATATCGCCGGGAATAACTTTATCGTCAATTTTTACTAACGGACAGAAATCGTATTTTTTTTCTCTGTCCAATGGGGAGAGCTTGGATCCCTTTAACATAAAGTCTCCGGATTCACGCCTAAGTGCCGGAAGGGGCCTTTGAATCCCATCAAAGATTGATCCTATTAAACCGGGACCAAGTTCTGCCATAAAAGGTTCGTTTGTGGAATAGACTAGCTCTCCTGGCTGGGTACCTTCAGTTTCTTCGTATACCTGGATTGAATAGATACTACCCCTTATCTCTACTACCTCACCAAATAGTTTGGCGTTTCCCACATATACCAAATCATAAATCTTAGTACCCTTAAGACCTTTTGCCAGTATCAGTGGGCCGGATACTTTTATTATTGAGCCGTCTTTCATAAAGATAATTGTACGTTTAACTAATTTCAGAGAGAAATCTAATGAAGTTTATTTTTCATTAGATAGTGCATTAATTTTCTGTGATGAGGTTGAACTAATGTTTAAATTAGCGCCTACGGCGGACTAACGTCTCCAATGAGGCACGTCTCCTATCGCAAACAAACATCTCTACCCGTACATCATCAAGGCTAAAGCCTTGAGTTACGAAATGTAACTCATACCTTCAGGTTTGAGTCAATACTTAACAGTAATAACAAAAACCATACCAATTATCTACAGCACACAATATTTTGTAAATAGTAGGTTGGGTTAAGCAGTAGCGAAACCCAACAATTATTCTATACTATTAAATTAATAAACTATAAAATCCTACGTTACCCTGAAAGGGTAATATTCATCAGTCCAGGGTAAGCGGTGCGCCAGCCAGGGAATCTATCAATTTGTATATAAACCCTGAATGGCTTTTGCAAAAAAGTACCCTTCTTTTAATGTTCCAGGATTTATTTAAGAATTTTACATATAACAATATGTCTTTTTTATTTAAACCCAGGGTGTCGCATCGCTCTACCCTGGGCTAATGAATATTGCCCAGTTGGGGTAAATTAAATTTGAATGTAAAGATAATTATTTAAAAAGATCAATTCCGGCGGCATTCTCGATACTATGACGTATCTCTTTCAGGCTAATGTTGAAATTTTGCAGATGCGTTGGTATTAAAAGTACAATTGCCGAACCATTTTCCCTTACTCTGTTTATCATTTGCATGGAATCTTTTGCCACTGTCTCTGTAATCATTATTAATGCTATTGTCTTGTCTTCTGTCAGTCTTTCAAAGAGGTTTCCGTTCATTTCTCCCGGATTTAGATTTATGAGTTCCGCACCTATACTCCTGAATCCGTAAATTATATCTTCTTCTCCAATAATGACACATTTAAACATAGCATTTCCTTAACCTATCTTTTAATAACAGACTGTCAATACCGTTAATCTTTCCACTTATGACCAGCTTTAGGTTGTATGCTTCTGTAAAGAGCCCGCAAAGATATCCTAATATCCGTTCCGGACCAAAGGCTATTCGTTTCCAAGGGCGAGCGATGCTTAATAAATAATTGGCGGAAATTTTTTCTAACATTACTATATTGGGATTACTTATAGCTCTTTCATTGTTATTAGGAAAAATGGTATTAACTGTTTCGGACGACAGTTCTCTCTTTAATAATACTTTACAGTCGTTAATAGATAGGTTCAATATATTGGGGAAATTATTAATATCATGAAGGTCCTTGAAAAAAAAGTTACTTAAGGGAGTTATACTTTTTCCAAGGGCCAATGTCCGAAGCAATGATCCTACTATCTCTAGAAAAATGAATTTTTCTAGGTAGTGTCTTATATATGGAGAGGAGGTCTCTTTACTTATAGTCTTAAGAAATGAGAGATATGTATTGTCCATTATTAAATCAATAATCCATCGACTATTATTTTTAGGTTCTTCGTCTTTGTGTAGAGTTTTTTTCACTCTTTCCATGCCGTTAAGCATGGCGAGTGGCCAGCCGGAAGGAGTTTCTACTCTTTCCCGAGAGTGCTCAATCTCCAGGTTTTTAATGATATCAGCTGAAGTCTGTTCATCGGGAGTTCCACTGAACTTTTTCTTTAAAGAGTTCTTGATGCCCTGCAGTTTATACCGTATAAGAAATATGTCACAGACTATTTTTGAAGGAGAGAATGCCCTGATTTCGTTTGTTTTGCTAAAACAGTAAGATTCTATTGCCCTTTCTATATCTGCAACACTACCATTGCTTGAGAAAGAATAACGTAATTTCGCATTTGTAAAGTATTTGAGTAGATTTTCAACCGTGTCCACAGACAACATCTCTTCGAACTGCTTATAGTTAAGCAAATAACTTTCTAAGACGCTTACTTTTCCACTTGCAAAACACCAATCATAGTTGTCAGACTCTTCATTTTTCTTTAAATTCTTAATCATAATATGATAACTGGTTGTGCTTTTCGTTACTCTGAAAACAATTTGTTTGATATCAAAGGTGCTAATTCCAATTGCAGGTTGTTTAAGATGGCATCTATAGTGTGGTTAATTTCATATCTATCTGTTTTTACTACGAAGCCGCCTTTTACATTAATAGAGTCCTTGTTTAAACGGACTTTATCGTTTTTTGATATTTTGTTAAGAAACTCCTGGTTAAATATCTCTATATCCTTCGAATTCAAAGATATAACACAAGGTTCATTGATTTTTTTTATCCACTCTTCCATTATTTGCAAATATCTTTCGCCATTAAGAAATTTATTCAACGCAGCATTAAAAATATTTTCAACGGCCTTGTTTTTTGCCGAAAGGAGTTTCATCTTATAGTTGATTCTAAGTTCTACGATCTTTCTGTCCTTCTCTTCCTCTAGCTCCCTATTAAGTTTTATTAGTTTCTCTTTAAATGATTCCTCTGCTTTTATTCTTTCTTCTTCTGTTATTTTTCGGGAATTATTTTCCGCAATTCTAATTAATTCGTTGGCTTCTTTTTTGGCCTCACTTAAGATGGCCTCTTTTATTCTATTAAGGGACATGAATACTTTTACCTAGTCGCGATACCTTATGCTAAAAATAATAACCCGCTTTCTTTTGTGAACCATATAATTAACAAAATTGATGCCAGTAATGCAACTACTGCATAAGTTTCAACCATTGCAGGTATTAATATTGCCCGTCCGCTTTCATCCGGTTGTTTACCTGTGAGATTTATAGCTGCAGCAGAAGCTTCTCCCTGAAATATGGCACACTTCCATTGTACAATACCCATGCAGATCCCAACCGCAAGTGTTGCCAATCCGGCGATGGGTGAGATACTAATCTCTCCTTTTATTAGGCCACTTCGCAATGCTATCATAATAGCGCAAATAAAGCCATAGAATCCCTGTGTTCCCGGCAAAGCCATAAGTATCAACAACTTGCCAAATAACTCAGGTTTTTCAGAAAGCACGCCTGCTGCTTGTGTTGCTGCTATTTTTATCCCTTTTGCAGAGCCTAGCCCTCCAAACATTACTGCAATTATTGCGCCTACAGAAGCAAATCCAAAGCCTGTCTGGATAAAGTAAGTATTGTACAAATCCCGAAATTCTTCCATTGTCTTTAAAACCTCCATACCAAATGGTAACACAGGCTCTTGCCTGTAATCGACAGGCGGAAGCCTGTGCTACATACTGTTTATCCTCAGAGTGAACATAAATGGTCCACTTGTGCCCACTGTGGATTGTTGGTGAAAACCTACAATATTTCAGTGGTGGGTAATCAATTGAACCCTCTTGCTGTTAAATCCGTATGGTTGAAACTTAACCGCACCCCCTTCGTAGAATCTACCAAAAAATTCAAGAAAGATTAGCCTTGCAGGATGAACAAACGAACTTATCAGGCATATTAGGAAGTTAAATGTATGACCTAGCACGAGTATAATTATAAAGGCAGCAATTCCTATAAAATCTATTGAGAGTGCAATTTCTGCTATTATGTTAAATGTCATTGCTACTATTGTGGTAGTAAGTCCCAGGGCCAGTAATCTTGAATAAGAGAGTATATCGCTTAAGAAACTAACGGAGCCATAGCTCCCAAGTATACCGTACATGCTTACAAGGCCGGTAATAACTCTTCCTATCCATGTCTTTTCACTTCTACCCTGTGTTACAACCAAACCAACTGCGCTGACTGCCGTCATGTATAGTCCGGTTTTATATATCCAGCCTGGCAGATCAATAAACAAAGGCATACTAATTATCGTAATGCCGGGCAAGAAAATTAACCACAGTGCTCCGTCCAATACAGCGTTAGTCGTATGACCTCTCCTAAGTTCTCCGTACATCTTTAATGATACCCCGTAAAACTGATTAATCACACCTAAACCTATTGCAAATACTAGTGCGATAATCGGCCTGGCAAGAGGATCGATTATCATCAACGTGTTTCGCAAACGCAATAGAAGGTTGTCCTCCCCCAAATATTTTTCGCTGTAGATGTCACCAGCCCATCCACCGGTTAACATACCTATTATAGCAGTACTGATGCCAGCATATAGAAAAAGGGCAAAGAATTCTTTTACTGCTTCATGGCCTCTGTACTTATGCATAACATAATATGAGAGTCCGATTAACATCGCTCCATATACCACATCTCCAAAACATATCCCAAAGAAAAGCAAGAATCCCAATGTTAAAAATGGTGTAGGGTCAAAGCTGAAATAATTCGGTAATCCGAACATGTTTGTTAATAGCTGTGCGGGTTTGAAAAATCTGTTGAGTTCAATAGATACCGGGATGTTATCTTCTGGATTTGGGGAGTCATAGAGTGTGGAAACTTCCGGAAATTCGTCTCTTAATATCCTTTCCAGCCTTGTTATATCTGTCTCTTTGATATAACCCGAAACAATTACCATTCTTTTGGACGAAACGAACAAGTTTTTCTGGTGAATCTTTTCCTTTTCGTTTTCCCAATAGCTCAATGTGATTTCAACTTCTTTATTATGTTTGTAGAGCTTTCTTACTCTAGATTCTAAATTTCTTAGTTTTCTATTAAATAATGCCAAATCGTTCTTGTGCGAGTTAACTCTGTCGCTTATGTTTTCAATTGTTTCAGGGATCGGTATTTGGCAGAAGCTATATCTCTCTAAATGCTTTATCGCCTCGGTTGTCTCTCTTTTAAGGTAGAAAATTAACATCTCCGTCCTTTTCCCAGAAGAAACCGTTTGGCATTCCAGTGTTTCCATTGCGATGTCGTCCTTCAATAATTCTTGGGCTTTAGTTTTTGATACATTACCAAAACATACTGTTACGTTCTCCATTTTCTTTAGCTCGTTAATCGTATATGGTAATTTAAGGAACAGGGAAAGATATTTCAGCTCTGTTTCTGCTTTTGAAATGTTGTTTGAGATGACTTGGTATTCATTCTCTATCTGCTTGCACTCTTCAAAAAGATTTTCCATATCAAATGTACTGATAGCTTTATTAAACTCAATTTCATTCACCTGGATTGGGATGGAGAAAAAATTTTCGAAGAGGCTCTTCTTGCTTTTTAAAAACAGATCAAAGGTGTTTTTAATAGTATGTAGTTTAAATATGTTCTCGTCGGGTTTACCTGTTTTTGTCTCTATTCTTTTTATCTCTTTCCCAAATTCATTCGAAAGCGCATCGGAAATATGTAAAACCCGCAACCTGTAAAGTTTGTCTAATAATTCATCTCTGCGGCTTAATGGGGCAATCATTGTTAATTTTTTTACATTTGCAATTGCCATTGTTAAGCCTCGCTTAATTTCTTTAATACAAGACCAACCATTTCATCCTCTATCTCAGGATCAATTTCTTCTATTTTCTTTATTTTCTGTTCAAACGTGTGTTTTACCTTGTTTTCTTCTTCTAGCTGTTTCTTTTGTATCTGCACTTTGAGTTCTTCTGCATCCTTGTTAAATTCTTTTTGCAATCGGTCTGTTATTTTAGAGATCTCTTGTTCTATCTCTTTTTCTCTTTGCCTTGCTTTCGTTTTGGCCTCCAATATAATATTGTTTGCTTCTTCTTCAATTTTTAATATGGAGGTTACTATGTCTTCTTTCACCAGATACCCCCCCCTGGGACGGACGTTCTTGTAATAAATTATGCATGTAACGCCTGTCTTCGCTCTATCTTTGCTCAAATTTCCATTGTCAGAGCCTCGACGGTGCGAAATCCGTGTTTCCGGTTTGGTTCAATCAACTTGAACAGATTTAACCAAAATTTTAGCGTTGCATGCACGTTCCTTAACAATAAATATAAAGAGTTCTTTACTTGAGAGAACCATGTTTTCCTATTACTACGTTATGGCTGCGGATTTCTGCCTCAACTCGTCTTTCCCATAACCGATGTCGCTGTTCCTTTGCCTCTCTTCTGCAGTTTTCTGCCTCATCCTCTTTGCCTAATCTTTGATATGCAATCGCCAGGTTTTCCCATGCAGGCTCAAAATAAAGATCGATATCCAAGCATTGCTTGAATTGCGTAACCGCTTCTTTATCAAACCCCTTTTCCATTAATTTTTTGCCTTCAGCAAGGCACTCCTCGATATTTTCTTTATCCGCTTCAAGGCGCAGCCGAATAGCATCTTCAGATTTCAATGTGACCACAGAACACGGCACTTCCCTGGTTACCTTTTCCATTACGCTTCCGGCCAGAACTCTGGTAAGAGCGCTTTTTCCAATTGATCCTATTACTAGTAAATCAGTTTTATGATCGGAAAGAGTTTTAAGTATCTCTTTGTACGGCTTGCCCCTTAAAACCTCTCTCTCCACTTTTACATCATAAAAGTCAAAATTCTCAAGAAATTTTTCAAACTGTGACTCTTCATGTTTAGCGTATGTGTCTTCCTCTTCATAAGGTATTACGCTAGGTCCGCCATAATCATGTTCCGTTGATTGGATTACTGTTAGGACCTTCAGCTCTGCTTTAAAACTCTCTGCTAAATGTATGGCATTTTCCAACGCCCGCTTTGAAGCCTCTGAAAAATCTATGGGGCAAAGTACTTTCTTTATTAAAGGAGGCGCCTCTTGTTTGACAACCCAAACCGGTTTATTGGATTTTCGCATCACTTTACTTGCCGTAAGGCCTAATCGGAAGTGGTCGTCCTTTTCCTTTTCTCCCGATCCCATAATTATTAAATTTACATCATAAAAGTTTGCATGCTTAACAATTTGGTCAAATGGGCTTCCGGTTACTAGAAAGATCTCTCCAACTCTAACATTGTTCTCCTTAATCTTGCCTTGCACCTTAATTAAGCTGTTCTTGGTAAACTCTTTTATTTTTTCTAACCTATGCTTAGATTTATGCGCACCTGGAATTACATGAATTACCATAACCTCAGACTCAAATTTTTTTGCAATCTCTATTGTCATCTGCATTGCGCTATCCGATGCGTTGGTAAAATCAGTGGCGAATAGGATTTTCTTTATCAGCTTCATGTCGTTTTCCTCCAAAATTGTTTTTGTTATTAGGAACACTGTAACATAGTTTTGCTGAAACTACGTAAGATTAAGACAAGTGGCTCTTTATAAAGTCTCCTTTCGTGTTGGAGGCGGCTTTTAGGCGGTGTCCTGGTCCTTGGTCGGTGTGTCTCGATATGTGTAAACTTAACTGCTTCTCTATTAATATTAACAGCAAAAAGAGGCGTTTTCAAGGAATACAACAAATATAAAAGATTGCATATGTCACATCCTGTTGACAATTACAATTAACCATGCTATAACTTATTTATACACTGATAGATCTGTGAATATCGAAGTTATAAAACTAGAAAATAATATATTAAGATAAAGGAATTGAAAATAGGCAGACAAAATAGATATCTGAAGGACCTCTTGAAGGAAGATTAAATTTTTCGCAAGTACTTTTTTCTGCAAGTACCTGCAAATACATAGGTACATTATGAAAAGAAAGATATATATAATAGATGATGATCTGGACATCGTGGAGTCTACAAAAATCATTTTAGAGGCAAGCGGTTATGATGTTAAGACTGCTTATACTTTAGAAGAGGGTGCCGGTTTAATAAACAAAGAGCTTCCAGACCTGATAATTTTAGACGTAATGTTTCCTGGAAACCAGAGCGGAGGATTTGAACTTTGCCGCAACCTTAAGGCAAACAGTGAGACCAAAAAAATACCCATTGTCATGTTCACTGCCGTCAACCGTAAATGGCTTTTTAAACATAGCATTGATGATGATTGGCTGCCCGCAGATGAATTTCTGGATAAACCTGTTGATCCGGCGGATCTGCTTAGAAAGATAAAGAAGTATCTGGATTAATTAAATAGGACAAAGACCTACGTCTTATTCATTGTTTTATGTATACTTTAGATGTCTAAAAACCTTCCATGGCAGCCTGTAAGGTTGACACTGTTTTGTCGTAAGGTGTGGTTTATATTAGTTAATATAGCTTAACGGGAGTATAGATACTCCTTTTTTCTTTCTTCATAGATGCTTTATATGACATTGAAATCTTTATAGAAATCTGTTTTGTAAGTTAAAATTGATATTTAAATTGCAATATGATAGAATGCTTCATTTATTGACATCGTTTATGTATAGGTTGAAGTTTGTTTCGTGCCAAATATATAGAATTGTACAGAAATGTGCATGGTAATGGTTAAACTCTCTAGCGAGAAAACAGAGTTGTGCAGACTAAAACGATGTGGCATTATAATTAGCTGTTAAAGATTATACGACAGGTAAGTGAGATGAAAGATTGGTGGTCCTTTGCGGATATGGTTTCGTCCATTACCTTTTTAAAGACAGAATAGTAATTATTGCTGCAGTTATTGTTAAGTGCTTTTAATTAACAGTAGTGGATGAGCTCAACACTGGTTTAATAAAACGCAATAGAAATAATTTTGACTTTTGTGCTAGAAATTTTGAAAAGGAGAATGGTTTTATGGCAAAGGCAATATATTTTTTCGCAAATAATAAAGCTGATGGAAATGCAGAGATGAGAAGCCTTTTGGGGGGGAAGGGTGCAAATCTTGCAGAAATGACAAACCTTGGCATACCGGTTCCGCCTGGATTTACCATAACCACTGAGATGTGCGATCAGTATGCAAAAAACGATCAAAAGTTCCCCTCCACGCTTGCGCGGGAGATAGATACAAATCTGTCGAGACTTGAAAAGGTGATGAATGCGAGCCTTGGTGATCCTGTAAACCCATTGCTTGTGTCTGTTAGAAGTGGTGCAGCGTCATCTATGCCCGGTATGATGGATACGGTTCTTAACCTGGGGTTAAATCCTGATTCAGTGGACGGCTTGATAAAAAAGACTGGTAATGAGAAGTTTGGATGGGACGCATACCGACGTTTTATTACCATGTTCAGTGACGTGGTTATGGGGCTTGATCGTCAGCTTTTTGAAGAGAAGTTGGAAGAGGAGAAGAAAAAAGCAAAAGTTGAGACTGATATAGATTTAAGCGTTGAGCAGCTTAAAGAGCTTATTGAAGATTACCTTGTAATTTATAAAGATAATACGGGGAAAGATTTTCCTACGTCGCCTAAAGAGCAACTATACAAGGCAATTGAAGCTGTGTTCAAATCATGGAATAATCCCCGTGCTGTAAAATATAGAGAGTTATACAATATTAAGGGGTTGTTGGGTACAGCGGTAACTGTTCAGTCTATGGTATTTGGTAATATGGGAAATGATTGTGCCACCGGGGTCTGCTTTACCAGAGATCCGTCTACAGGGAAGAACAAGTTTTATGGTGAGTTCCTTATAAATGCTCAGGGTGAAGATGTTGTTGCCGGGATCCGTACGCCTGATCCTATTGAGGATCTAAAAAAGAAGATGCCGGACTTGTACAAAACGCTGATTGATATAAAAAATAATTTGGAATCTCATTATAAAGATGTGCAGGATATGGAGTTTACTATCCAGGAAGGCAAGCTTTTTATGCTGCAGACCAGGAATGGAAAACGAACTGCACAGGCGGCTTTGAAGATTGCAGTGGATTTGGAAAAAGAGGGTGTTATTGACAAAAAAACTGCGGTACTCAGGGTAGATCCTCATCAGCTGGATCAGCTTTTACACCCTACGTTTGATCCTAAAGCAGAGAGAAACATTATTGCAAACGGTCTTCCTGCTTCGCCTGGTGCTGCAACTGGAAAGGTTGTTTTCAGTGCTGAAAAGGCGGAAGAGATGGCGGCAAAAGGTGAAAAGGTAATCCTTGTCAGGATTGAAACATCGCCTGAAGACATCGGAGGGATGTATGTCGCACAGGGAATTCTCACTGCCAGGGGTGGAATGACATCCCATGCGGCAGTTGTTGCCAGGGGCATGGGTACGTGCTGTGTTGCTGGGTGTGGAAGCGTGCATATCAATTATGGCAAAAATCAGTTTGTTGTTGGTGGGACGGTTGTTAAAGCTGGTGATTACATCTCGCTTGATGGAAGTTTGGGTGAAGTGATCCTGGGTGAGCTTCCGACAGTTGAACCAAAGCTCAGTGCTGATTTTAACAAAATAATGAAATGGGCAGATGAGTATAGGAGGCTTCAGATAAGGACCAATGCAGATACACCACAAGATGCGAAAAGGGCAAGGGACTTTGGGGCGGAAGGTATAGGCTTGTGCAGAACAGAGCATATGTTTTTTGACGAGGACCGCATTGCTTACGTTAGACAGATGATAATGGTTGCCGGTGATGTAAAGTCGCTGTCATGCTTGCTTGCCGATACAAAGAGCGAACTTGATAAATCCGAGAACGTTAGTAATGTAGAGTTAGATAAAGAGATAAAGCAATTAGAAAAGAGGCTGGAAGGCCCTCTATCCTTGTACAATGGAGCATTAAAGAAGTTGTTGCCTATGCAGAGAGCTGACTTTGAAAAGATTTTCAAGGTGATGGACGGTCTACCTGTAAATATCAGGCTATTGGATCCTCCATTGCATGAGTTTTTACCAAAGGAAAAAGCCCTTCAGGAGGCTTTGGCCGAACAGATGGGTATTACTGCAAAGGATGTGGTGCAAAAACTGGAAAGTCTTGAAGAGGTTAATCCTATGCTTGGTTTGCGAGGCTGCCGTTTAGGGTTAATGTATCAGGAAATCTATGATATGCAGGTGCAGGCAATCATGGAGGCTGCTTGTAACTCCAAAAAGAAGAAAATCAACGTCGTTCCTGAGATTATGATTCCTTTGGTAGGTACCGAAGAAGAGATGAGGATTTTGCGAGATGAAGTGCAAAAGGTGGCTGATGGAGTGATTGTGAAAAAAGGGATAAAGGTTGATTATAAGATCGGTACGATGATTGAGACTCCCAGAGCGGCATTAATAGCCAATCAGGTGGCTAAACATGCAGAGTTCTTTTCGTTTGGCACAAACGATTTGACCCAAATGACTTATGGGTACAGCCGCGATGATATAGGTTCCTTTACTCCCATGTATGAAAGCCGTGGTATATTAGATGGTGACCCATTTGAGTCGCTTGACCAGGAGGGTGTGGGGCAGTTGGTGAAGATGGGAATTAAAAAGGGTAAGCTGACAAGGCCGAGCCTGAAGGTTGGTGTCTGTGGTGAACACGGTGGTGATCCTTCTTCTATTGAGTTCTTTAACAAGAACAGGTTGGATTATGTCAGCTGTTCGCCGTTTAGAGTTCCTATTGCGCGTCTCGCGTCTGCTATTGCTGCGATTAATGAAGAACAAGTGGTAGATGAATAATGCTTATGTGCTCTGTTAGGTAATAAGTGCACTGTATATAAAGTTAGTAATCGAAATCTTTACGATGTGACTTGTTTGTTAAAGATAGGTCACTCGTAAAGGGTTGGTTAGTTGTTGTGTTTACAATTAAAGGGGTAGAAAATAGTGCCTCTTTGTTATACTTTGTATGGCGTTTAAAGAAAATGAAAGGGGGGGTTTATGTCACAACAGGTTGTTACTACCTGTGGGAAAGATTGTCCGGATGCTTGCCAGGTAATCTGTGAAGTTGAAAACGGAAAGATTACTAAGCATGTTGGAGATAAGTCGCACCCGGTTACCAATGGTGTGCTATGTTATCGGGGTAGTAGTATGTTAAAGAGGGTTTATCATTCTGAAAGGGTTTTAAAACCTCAAATAAAGGAAAACGGGGCATGGAAAGAGGCTAGCTGGGATAGTGCTCTTGATTTAATAGCTGGAAAGCTAAACGAGTACAAGAGTCAGTATGGTAGTTTGTCCACTCTGTTTTGTACATACCATGCCGGAACAAGCATACTCAAAGGGGTTATGGCCAAGTGTTTCTGGAATTTGTTTGGCGGTGTGACGACTGTTTCAGGTGGTATGAGTATGGAAGCGGCGATAACCGCACAGGTGGCGGACTTCGGTAATGTTTTGCCAAATCTTGATATACCGGAATCAAAGAATATTATTATATGGGGAAAAGATGCAGTTGTTACCAATCCCCATCTAGTGCCGCTATTAAAGGATGTGCAGAAAAACGGCACAAAACTTTATGTTATTGATCCTTTGAACAATGACACTGCAAAATTGGCTGATAAACATTATCAAATCAGGCCTGGAAGTGACGGTCTGCTAGCGATTGGTATTGCAAAAATTATTGCAGATCAAGGCAAGGCAGATGAAGAGTTTACTTCTAAATATGCTAACGGATATGAGAAGTATAAGGCAATACTTGATAAGCATTCCCTTGATGATATCTCAAATGCAACCGATATCTCTAAAGATGATATTGCTGAATTGGCGGCCATATATAGTGATAGAAAGCCGACTGGTACCTGGTTTTGTCTTGGTCCTCAATATTCCAATAAGGGTGAGTCAAATATTCGTCTTATAGACGCACTGGCTGCAATGTCAGGTAATGTGGGGGTAAAGGGCGGTGGAAGCCAGTTTGGTATCAACGGTGCGATAGCATTTGATTTGTCTTGTACTGACCAGTTTGTTGCGAAAGAATCTAGAAGTATAACTCTACCGTTAATTGGTACCCAGATGGCAGGCTTGCAGGATCCACCTTTAAAGTTTGCATGGATAGCCGCACATAATCCAATGGTATTAACCTGTAATTCAAGCAAGGTTAGGAGTTCGTTTGATTCTTTGGATTTCCGTGTGCTGGTTGACACGTTTATGACTAAAGCTAGTGAATCTGCGGATGTGTTCTTGCCTACAACGACATATCTTGAAGAGCATGATGTCCGTTTTAGTTACGGTACACCATTCGTTTGTCCAATTAATAAAGTTATAGAGCCGCTGGGTGAGAGTAAATCAGATTTTGAGATTTATCAGTTGCTGGCTGACAAGTTAGGCTTTGGTGATAAGCTGAAAGGGACACCTGACGAATGGATTGAAAAGTTGATGGGGCCACTTAAAAAACAGGGGATAACATTGTCCCAGATAAGAGAAGGACAGGTTGTAAACAAGGATATACCAACAATTCCTTACGAAGATAAAGTGTTTATGACGGAATCCAAGAAGTTCGAGTTTATTACTGATTACGAATTCACTGGTACAGGGGAAAGTGCTTATCCGTTCTTTCTTATTGCGCCAAAGACAGTAAAAACACAGAATTGCCAAGTGCTACCTGAAGATATGTGCGATATGCCGGATGCAATAATAAATGATTCAATTGCAGGTAATCTAAATGTATCTAATGGGGAGAAGGTGTTACTAAGTAACAAAAACGGTAATGTGGAAGCAAACGTAGTTATAGATAGTTCCATGAGAACAGATTGTGTGTGGGTTACACCATCAGTCTTTAAGAATCATCCTGGTACTATTAATGAATTAAGAGTAGAAGTCCTTACAGACGGTGGGGATGAAGCGGCTTTTACAAATAGTAGGGTAGATATAAAAAAGGCATAGATGGGTAATCTGTCTCTTTTTTAGAATCATTAAATAAAAATGGCGTTATAGCTGACTTTTAGTTATAACGCCATTTTGTTTTCAATAATTCTACCAACCTCTTAATTAATCTTCCGCTACCATTGGACCTGCGGAAAGAGAACCATCTGCGCCCACTGCCACATCAGCTGTAAGTTCTAATTCGTTAGTTGCCTTTACATCTACACCACTTGCGGCAACATTTGTATTTACTACCATGTCATCTAGGTTTATCTCAATTGGTGATAATTCCGTATGTATATTAAAACCGCCCAATCTAATGAAAGGAAAGAACCATAACTTCAACCTGATATCCGGTATACGCAATTTAAAACCAGGCAACTTAAGCGTTACTTTTCCGCCGGTTTCCAGTTTAATATCCGTCGGCTTTAAATTAATAGAGGTAGCGACATCCACTTTACCTTTTGCTTTTGTTCCGCCCTTAACTTGCATTATCTTACTCCTTTTATAAACCTAATCCAAAATTACATGTCGTAATGCTAACTAAATTTTGATTTCACACTCTAACATTTTCAGTTACAATATGTCAAGTGAAAATCCAGGATTTAATATTAAAAAATATTTAGGAAAAAAATGCCAATAATTGAAAAGCAGGTCGTAAAGTTTGTTCGCAGTAAAAAGTACAGCCCTATGAAAGCTGAAGGTCTGGCAATGCACTTTGATATAGAGGATGACGAATATGAGGATTTCCTTTCAGCCCTCCTAATGTTAGAACGGCAAGGTGAAATTGTTAAAATAAAGAAAGAACAGTATGCTTCTCCAAGAAAACTGGGATTGGTTGTTGGAACCCTTGAGTGCAAACCAAAAGGGTTTGGATTTGTGATTCCGGCAATTAAAAGCTTTGGAGATGACATTTATGTCAATGAAGAGTGTATGGGAAGTGCAATGCACGGTGATCTTGTTGTCGTTCGTTTGCCTGGCAAAAAGGATAGCCGTAGAAAAGGGCGATATCGAAGGGATGTCAGGAGCGAATCAGGAAAGATTATTGACATCATTGAGCATGTGAACAGTACCGTTATTGGGCTTCTGAAGAAAAGTAAACACCTTAACTATGTTGTGCCGGACAATCCATCTCTGTTTAAGGATATTTATGTAGCTGATGAAGATTTAGATGGTGCAGTACCTGGCGATAAGGTAATTGTAAAGATTATCAATTGGCCTACCAGGCATCTTAACCCAGAAGGGCTAGTGTCTGAAATTTTGGGAAAAGAGGGTGACCCTGGAGTTGACGTTAAATCAATAATATGCCAATTTAAGATTCCTACCAGCTTTAGTGAAAAGATAGTGAAAGAGTTGGAAGCTATTCCTGAAAAAATACCGGAAGATGAGTATTTAAGAAGATGTGATTTGCGCAATGAAACAATTATTACAATAGATCCAGATGAGGCAAAAGATTTTGATGACGCGGTTTCACTTAAGAGAGAGGATAATAAATGGGTTTTAGGGGTACATATAGCAGATGTCTCTCATTATGTTAAACCTGGAAGTGAAATTGACAATGAGGCGGCAAGAAGAGGTAATAGTGTCTATCTCCCCGGCGAAGTTATACCCATGCTTCCCGAGAAACTTTCTAATAATGTTTGCAGCCTGAAAGAGGCCGAAGACCGTTTAACAAAAACGGTATTTGTGACATTTGACAGTTATGGAAGGTTGTTACATTCTGAAATTAGAAAGACTGTAATTTGTACGCGAAAGAGGTTTACTTATAATGAAGTTACTGCAATTCTTGAATGTATAGAGTCTTACAACATTGATGTCGATCGGGAAATATTGGATTTAATTATAAATATAAAGGAGCTTGCAGAGTTGCTCTTTAAGAATAGGATGAATAGGGGATCTATAGAGCTGGAGATCCCTGAAGTCGATATACGGTTAGATGGTGAAGGTAATGTTGCTAAGGTTGAGAAATGTGTAAGAGATGTTTCTCACGGCATAATAGAAGAGTTCATGCTCGTTGCAAATGAAATAGCGGCAGAATGTGCAGGTAAAAATAAGTTGACTTGTTTTTATAGAGTACACGACGAACCGGATGAAGAGAACTTGCGGGATTTTGCCTCTTTTATTAAAAGTTTCAAAAAGGTAAAGATTGACCCGTTGAATAAAAAAGAGCTGCAGGATGTGTTGGAGGGTGTGCGAGGAAAGCCTGAATCGTATGCAATTAATCTTATGCTTTTAAAATCACTTATGAGGGCAGAGTATACTATTAAACAAAAAGAGCATTATGCTCTGTCAATTGAGCATTATACTCATTTTACATCACCCATTAGACGTTATCCCGATCTGATAATACATAGGTCATTGGATGGTTTTTTGGATACAAGTGGGGCTAAAGAAAAGGACAGTGATAACTCTGAGCACTTGAAAAGGCTTGCTAGTCACTGCTCGTTTACTGAAAGAAGGGCCGAGAGTGCGGAAAAACAGGTTATCAAAGACAAACTGATTCGTAGTCTTGAACATAGGGTAAATGAGGACTTTGATGGAATAATTACCGGAGTGGAAGAGTATGGTTTTTTTGTTCAGCTTCAGGAAAACCTGCTTGAGGGGTTAGTACATGTCCGAACACTAGTTGACGACTTTTATATATATGATAAGAAGAGCGCTACACTTAAAGGGGAAAGAAAGAGAAAGGTTTTCAGGATAGGTGATAAAGTTTATGTACGGCTTTCTAATATTGATAAAATAAAGAAACAGGTCGATTTTAAGGTGGTGAAGAAGTGAAGATGTTTGCTTAATCTGTTTAAACTCAGGGGTTTACGGAAAGTCGAAAATCGCGGCTATTAACACCATTGTTGGATAGTGCCAGATTTCAGCAAGGTTCAAGAGCTTGCTTTCTAATAAGATTAAAATTACATTAACGCGCGGCTGCGAACGTCGCACTGACTGACGAGGGTCTGTATGACGTTGACATGCTAATAAATAGTTTTGCAAACTAAAATCAAACACAGTCAAAAAAGTTACCGGCGGTCCTCGTTCAAGACCAGTAGCTTGTTATCTATTTTTTAATCATGCCAGAGAGGGAGTCCGGTAACTTCATCATAAGTTCTTACAAGTTCAGGCCCTTCGAATGCATGTGTTATTATCTCGAAGGCAAATATTACCGTCCCTTGGGCTAAATGCCTCCCAAAGCAGTTGTAGTACGTAGAAATGTTTTACTCCCAAATATAGTAGCATGATCTGCTGAATTTACCCAAGTCTGACATCCTTCTCTACATTCTTAATCGTTTACAACTATCAAACGTGCTGCAGGTGCAATCTTAAAGTTCGTTTCAAATGTTTTTTCTTGTCTGAATAGTTAAAATGTTAAAACATATACTTTTCAGTTGATAGAACTAAAACATTTAGAAGCAGTCTGCAAGATTGCTTCAGCATCGAGTATGGAAACGGAAATCATAAATCTGGTTAGTAGTGCTTTGCTGTATTATAATATTGGCTTTGCCCTGAAAAATCATCTATTTTAGAAATGTTGCATGTATTAAAGTGAGTCATGGACAAACAAATGTTTGTCCATGACTCACTGTTCTCTCTCTTAAAATCGTAATCCGTAAACCAGGACTAGTTTACTAAATGTGTTTATGATTTCAGAATCGCTCCTAAAGTTGCGACTTATTCATCTTCCCTGATCTCAATAGGTTTGTAAGCGCACCCTTCAGGGCCGCAGTACTTCCCAACATAATCAGCATTTGGCCGGTAAAGTGCCGGTTTTGGGGCTGCTTCAGCAAACGCCTCTTCTATAACATGAGAAGCCCAGCCAGAGACCCTTGATATGGCAAAAATTGGTGTATTTAAGTCCATAGGAATCTTCAGCATATAGTATAATGATGCGCTGTACAGATCAACGTTAGGGTAAATATCCATTCCTTTCAATCTCTTCATCTCGTCAATGGTTACTTCCTCTACTTTTTGAGTTATTGCAAACCATGGATCTCCTGTCTTAGCTGCTAATTTCTCAGATAGTTCCTTTAATATCGTTGCTCTTGGATCATATGTTTTATAAACAGCATGCCCCATACCCATAACACGATCTTTATTTGCCAGTTTCTCTTTTACCCATGCTTCAACTTTATCTATAGAGCCTATGTCTAGAAGCATTTTCATAACTTCATAGTTTGCTCCTCCGTGCAGCTGTCCGCTAAGGGCACCCACTGCTGCACTAATAGCGGAGTACATATGGGCTCTAGTAGACGCGACTTCCCTGGCAGCAAAAGTTGATGCGTTAAAACTGTGATCTGCATGCAATATTAAACATGTATCAAGTATTTTTTCTGTTTCAGGGTCTGGTTTTTTACCTGACATCATGTATAAAAAATTGGCACAGTGACTTAATGTCGGATCAGGGGCAACAACTTCTTCCTCTCGCCTTACCCTGTCCCAGCAAGCAATCATTGTCGGCATCTTTGCTATCAAATTAATGGACATTTCATAGCTAACTTCTTTTTGGGTCCCATGTTCAACATAGTAACCGCCAAGTTCTGCTATAAATGCCTGGAGCAGGTCCATAGGATGTGCGTCTTTCCTGAAATTCTCCATGTTCTTTATCATTGGTGCAGGTATATCCCGGGCATTTACAAGCATTTTGTGGAATTCTTCCAGCTCTTTTTTTGATGGTAGATCATTATGGAGAAGCAAGTAGCTGGTCTCTTCAAACGTAGAGTTTTTTACCAAGTCCATAATATCGTATCCGCGATAAATAAGTTTTCCGTTCTCGCCGTCAATATTTGAAATCTTTGTGTCCGCAACTGTTACATTGCGTAGCCCGACATTTTTTGCTTCCATAAAAACTAACTCCTAAAAAAAATTCAAATACATGATGCGGCATCGCCGCAACTATAATACATGATGCGGGATACTTGATTCTAGATACGTGGTACTGGCAAATATTTCAATTTATAATTTCTTGTCAAGGTGTACATAAAAACACAAACTCAACTTAAGATGTAATATTTTAAGGTACCGAGACAGATTATCAAGCATCAAGTATCCAGCAACTATACCGTTACAAATTATTTAATAAATGACGGTAAAAGATTTCTTTCTCAAAACAAACTTTTACAGGGTAATGCTATAATGAAGCACCACCACAATATCTCTAAAGGAAGTTTATATAATGTAATAGAATAATATGTTTCTATGTATGGTACTCGGCATTTATGGTAATATATTCATGCGAGAAATCGCAAGTCCACATTGTAGAACTTTCCGCTCCCAAGCCCAACTGCAAAGAGATAGTTATCTCTTTCTTTTGCATCTCGTTTTGCAGCATGACATGGAATGTCTCGTCGTTATTTATAAGTTCGGGTACCGGTGTACCTTTACTATAGATTAATATTTTATTGATAAATAACCTTAAACGGTTTTCGTCAATTTGTGCACCTGAATAACCTGCGGCGGAAACAATTCTACCCCAGTTGTAATCTTCTCCATTTATTGCAGTTTTTACCAGAGGAGAGTTGGCGACAGCTCTGGCAATTTTATCTGCGTCGTCTTGTGATTCCGCTTCAAGTACATCAATCTGGATAAACTTCGTTGCCCCTTCTCCATCTTCGATAATCTTTTTCGCAAGGGTTAATGTTACATAGTCGAGGGCATTCTGGAAGACTTGAATATCTTTTTCGCTAGAAATCTGTTTGCATTGCATACTAGCACCGTTTGCTAAGATGGCCACCATATCATTAGTACTTGTGTGGCCGTCAACTGTGATCCTGTTAAACGAACGGTTTGTAGATATCTGCAAGCAGGAATTTAAGTACTCTCGGGAAATCTTTGCATCTGTTGTAATAAAGCATAGCATTGTTGCCATGTCCGGGGATATCATTCCTGACCCTTTTGCAATGCCACCAATAGTAAATGAAAGGTCTCCATTATTAACTTTGACAGCGGCTTCTTTAATAAACTTGTCTGTTGTTTTTATCGCGTTTGCAATGTTAGACCCGTTTGGTATATCGCTGCCCAAATCCTTAGCGGCCATTTCAATTCCGGATCTCACTTTATCCATTTCCATGGGATGTCCTATTATGCCGGTTGAAGCAACAATGACATTTTGGTAGTTTATGTTTAATAAATCTGCGGTTATTTTGGCCATATCTTCTGCATCTTTGTTCCCTTTTTCGCCGGTACAAGCGTTGGCATTGCCGCTATTGATAACAATTGCATTGGCATTACCACGATTGATAATCTTTTGGCTGAACTTTATGGGGGCTGCAGCAATTTTATTTTTTGTAAAAACCGCAGCAGCTTCACACATAGAAGTTGAGAATATAATTCCCATATCCAGACTGGTTATATCTTCTTTTAAGCCACAATATGCAGCTCCGGCCTGGAAACCTTCTGGCATTACTATTGCTCCAGTTGGGCCCTTTATCGCATTAATTTCAGGCATGCTTTTACTTCCTTAAAGAGATCTTTCATAAGTATGGGGTTAGGAAAGTGGGTAAATCTATAATTCCTACTTTCATTATTGCTTACGTTACAAAAATTGCGGCAGCCATAACTGTCGTCCACTGGCCTTTTTTGTCTCCTAGGGCAGACTGGGTCGTGTTCCTGGATTTGATTATTTTTCCGCTCATACGATATATCTCTTTTCTTTCATCATAATTTTTTTCCGGATCAAACTCTATTCCTTGTGTTGTTGCAAGCATAGATGCTGCTAAATCTTCGGCATAGTCTCCCGCTACTTCATCTGTTTCGCCAAAGGCATGATGTTCACTTAAATAACCATAATGGTTTGGTTCTGCAGGTATTGCCAACCCTACGGATGCAGATACCATTCGATTAGGTTCTTTTGTTGCATTTTCACTCATGACGCAGAATACAATCTCTCCATCATTCAGCATCTTCTGCCCCTTTGCCTTTGAGACAATCTTGCAGTTTGGAGGGAATATGCTGGAAACCTTAACTAAATTAAACTTTTCCACCCCTGCTTTTCGTAACGCAAGTTCAAATGACTGTAGTTTGTCTTTATGTTTGCCAACACCTTTTGTAAAAAAAACGTATTTTGGTACCAATGCATTAATCTTTCTTTTTATAGTTTAATTAAAATAACCACACATGCAATTTAATTTTGCTTTTAAATAGTAAAACAAAACTATTTAAAGTTTACAATAAACTTTTTGCGTGAACCTTACATATAGCTGGTTTTTATCAAAGATGTTAGCGCCTGCAATGCTTTTCCCGATAAAATAGAATTTTCTGCTAATTCCAGCCCCTTTTTTATGTCACCGGAAGTTAGTGTTGCTGCTAATGCTAGAGCGGCGTTCAAGATAACAACGTCATGGCATGCTCCCATTTCTCCGTTTAATACATTTCTTATGGTATCAGCACTTTCATCGGGGGACTTTACAATTAATTCTGATATATCTTTTCTCTTTATCTCAAAGTCTTCAGGCTGAATATAGTAATTTTTTATCTCGTTATTTACTAATTCGCTGACTTTTGTCTTTTCGGAAATGGAAACCTCATCCATCCCATCAACGCCATGAACAACAAATGCATGTATGCTTCCTAAATTCTTTAAAACAGAAGCGATAGTTTCTGTCAGGTCCTGGGAATATACACCTATGACCTGATATTTAACCCTTGCGGGATTCGTAACAGGCCCCAGTATGTTGAAAATAGTTCTTATTCCCAGCTCTTTTCTGATCACCGCCACACTCTTCATGGATTTATGCAGGTATGGTGCAAACAGGAAGCCGATATTTGCCTTTTCAATGCATTTTTCAACCGTTTCGATAGAGGCATCAATATTAACTCCTAAAAGTTTTAAGACATCAGCACTTCCGCAGCTGCTTGACGATGCCCTGTTGCCATGTTTGGCGACCTTTACTCCTGCTCCTGCTAATACAAAGCTTACGGCGGTAGATACATTAAAAGTGTTTTTTCCGTCGCCGCCGGTACCGCAAACGTCAACGGTCCTCTCACTGTTGGATTTAACATGCAGGGCGTTGTCCTGCATGACTTTTGCAAACGCCGTGATTTCGTCCGTTGTCTCTCTTTTCATGCTTAACGCAGTCAAGAATGCTCCTGCTTGAGCTGCAGTTGCTCTACCATCAATTAAACAACGTATGGCCTCTTCTGCTTCTTCAAGTGTTAGATCAATATTTGATGCCAATTTAATTATAAGATCTTTAAACATAGTCTAAAAATTATTTCAGAATTCTCTATAAATATCAAGAAATAATATTGTAAAGAAGGTTGAGACTTTTCGTTTGAACAGAATATTACGTTTTTATTATAATTAGAGCTTATTTTCAATGGATACTTAAATGTCTCCTTTAGGTGCCCCATGAAGGTAACAAAAAATGCCTTCTTTTGTTATTGCTATTAACGGGTTGTTATATTTGACCAATCATAAAAACTGGAGTATTGTGATGCAAAAGGAAATAAACGAATCAGTATTGGAACTGATTCGGGGAGATATTACGGAACAAGATACAGATGCGATAGTGAATGCGGCCAATAGTTCATTGCTTGGGGGAGGAGGTGTGGATGGGGCCATACATCGTGCTGGTGGCCCAATAATACTTGAAGAGTGTCGGAAATTAGACGGATGTCCTACCGGCGAGGCTAAAACAACTTCTGCTGGAAATATGAAGGCGTCGTATGTTATACATACTGTGGGGCCAGTCTGGCACGGAGGGACACAGAACGAACTGGCATTATTAAAGAGTTGTTATTTGCGCTCAATGCAAGAAGCGGAAAGGTGTAAGTTATCTTCCATATCATTTCCATCTATAAGTACGGGCGTTTACAGGTTTCCTGTCAAACAAGCGTCAGAAATAGCGTTAAAGACGGTTGTTGATTATTTAAACGGTACTACCAACATTAAACGGGTGGTGTTTGTTCTATTCTCCGAAAAAGATCTTAATGTTTTTAATGAGACATTGGTAACTCTTTAGCGTAATAAAGAATAAGAATTCAGTAGTCAGAAGACAGGATTCAGAATGAGAAAACCTGCACGTACGTTTCAAGATTTAATAGTATGGCAAAAAGTTTACGAGTTTGTGGTTTTAGTATACAAGCTTACAAAGTTATTTCCCCGAGAGGAAATCTATAATTTGACGTCTCAACTACGAAGATCATCAATTTCAATTACATTTTGAAGAAGTCCGCAAATTGTTGGATGCGTATTCATTTTCTATGCTGAATTCTGGATTCTGACTACTGTATGCTGAATAGTTGTAGACATTGAAAGGTTAAATGGTAAATGTTTATGGGGAATGAAGAACCAAAGTTGATAATCTCTGACAGTGAGACGGATGCGAATATTTTTTATTGCACAAAATTTTATGCTCCGGACCAGTTTGCATTTATTCAGAATGGAGAGAAGAAGATAGTTGTTGTAAGTGATCTTGAACTTGACAGGGCAAAGTCAGAGTCAAGAGTAGATATGGTGTTACCTTACACTAAATATGAGAAGATTGCAAAGAAGCAGTTAGGCAAGGAACCTTCTTATATTGATGTAATAGCAGAGGTCCTTTTTGACATGAAGATTAAAAAGGTTACAGTTCCGTGGGATTTTTATGTCTCTTTTGCTGATGATTTAAGGAAAAAAGGTTTCAAGTTAGTCATAAAAAAAGATCCGTTTTTTGATTCCAGAGAAATTAAGTGTGCCGAAGAGGTTAATAATATAATAATGACTCAACGTGGAGTTGAATCTGCGTTACAGAAAGCCGTCGATTACTTGAAAAAGACGGTGATAAAAAATGGTTTTTTGTTTTCAAAGAGAGGGAAAAAGGTAACATCTGAATTTATACGGGAAATGATCAATGTTGAATTGCTTAAAAATGGTTTTATTGCCAAGAATACTATAGTCTCTTGCGGTGAGCAATCTGCAGTTCCCCATAATATGGGCGAAGGGGATTTGGTTGCGCACAAACCAATTGTAATTGATATATTCCCCAAGGACGAAAAGAGCGGATATTATGCAGACATGACACGAACAATTGTCAGGGGCAAGGCCTCGACCCAAATAAAAAAAATGTTTAAAGCGGTTGTTTCTGCCCAAGAGCTGGCATTTGTGCTTGCCAAAGACGGGGCGATGGGTGATCAAATACATAGAAAGGTGCTGAAACATTTAAAGGACCTTGGATTTGAAACCGGTAAAAAAAATGGACGGATGCAGGGCTTTTTTCATGGGACAGGTCATGGAGTGGGCCTTGACGTACACGAATTGCCGAGAATCGGTAAAGTAAAAAGTATGCTTAAAAGCGGCCATGTGGTTACGGTGGAGCCTGGGCTTTATTATCCTGGAGTTGGTGGGGTGCGGATGGAAGATATGATCCTTATCGCTGATGATAAATGCGTAAATCTTACAGGTTTTCCAAAAGTACTTGAGATTTAATCTCCTGCGAGGCCTTTTTTCTGCTCAAAATTAAGACAATCCATGCCGGATGATCGGTAAACATCTTCTGATGGGATTCTCTTTGTCTTAAACCCCATTGCCTTGCAGCCTCGGGGAAAGTTTTTGTCCCACGTTACATAGAAATGTTTGCATTTAAAACAATTTATTCTTCTTTTATGCATTTATATGCTAGAGGATGAAAACGTTATTCATTTTTCTCCCCTTTGCTATTTTTTATATCAAGTACCTTAATTCTGTATGTGATCGGCTTTCCTGCTAACGGGTGGTTAAAGTCCAGCTCAACAGTTGACTCTGTTATTCTTGTGATCTTTGCACTCTTTTTCTCTAACCCTATATCTTTTAAAACTAGTCCGACTTCCAGGTTTTCTGCAAAGATTTCTCCTTTGTCAATTTCCAACAAGGCCTCAGGGTCTACTTCTCCATAGGCTTCTTCCGCAGGAACAATAATTTCCGTCTCCTCATTGGCGGTAAGTCCTATCAGCCTTTCTTGCAAACCGGGAATTACCTGCTTAAAGCTATCTTCCGTGCCGTGCACGTATTCAATTGTCTTCGTTTGATTTTCATCCACAGAAACATGATTTTCTGGGAGAATCTCGTTGAGCGATAAAGTGACTTTCATGCCGGTTTCAATCTTTATAACTTTCGGCTCCTCTTTTATTTTTGGTTTACTGCTTGAGATCTCATTGTCATCAATAGTATCCTGAGTGTTTTTCTTAACAATCTCTTTTCCATTTGCTTCTTCTATATTAATAATATCTACATCAAATATCAGTTTTTTTCCTGCAAGCGGATGGTTGTAATCAATAATTACGGTCTCGTCTTTAATTTCTATAATTTTACCTGTTTTCTTACTTTCTCCTACTTCTTTTATCAGGGCCCCTAGTTCCATGGTGTTCTCAGGTATGCTCGATTTGTTTAGCTCAACTATGTCAGCGGTATTTGTCGTTCCGTAAGCTTCATGTGGCATAACAGTAAACTTTCTTTTTACACCTGTTGTTAAGCCCGTTAATTGTCTTTCAAGGCCTGCTAAAATTTGTCCTCCTCCATATAAGAAAGTAAAAGGCTCTTTCTCATGTTTTTTATCAATGATGTTCCCTTTTTCGTCTGATAACGTAAACAATAAGGTTACGTTCATCTTTTCTGCTATACGTTTCTCTTTTTCTTTAGATTCACCCGGCTTATTTATAAAGGTGTTATATAATGAACGAAAAAGAAATATGCAAATGAGGAGAACGGATGTAACCCAAATGAATATAACAGCTATTTTTGTCATTTCAGTTATTGCTATTATTCTTAGTGCAGTCTAAGGGACAGCAACCAAAGGTGGAGTAATGGAGTAATGGAGTATTGGAGTATTGGAGATTTGGAGTAATGGAGAAAATCAAAAAGATTCCAAAACATTAGTCCGCCAATACTCCATTACTCCTGTTTTCTTAAATACTCAATCATTGTATAAATTAAATTTCTTTCTAAGAAAACAAGTTTTACAGAGTATTACTATAGAGAGATATCTTACGTATATGAATTTACAACTTGTTAAATCAGTATAGCCAAAATTCAGACATCTGTTTATTATGTTCTGAATAATTACAATTTTTTATTGCATATTATCGTCAGTAATTTTTAAATCGGCAATTACGTGCTTTTTTTTAATACAAAAGAAAATTGTAGACTAAATCTTAAATAGTATCTATGCTAAGTATTGTAATTAGTTTTTCGTTGACAACTTTTTTTTGTGTGTTTAGAATAAATTTTATCCCAAATATTTTTAATTTTTTTTGCAAAGTTATATTATTTTTTTGAAAGGGTTGAGGAATGGTAAAAAGATTGTTAAAAAACAGACGAAAGGTTATTTTTTGTAAAATAGCCTTTACCGTCCTGATAAGTATTTTGTTTCTAAGTATTAACAGCGGTTTTGCCGGTAACAACTTAGATAATGGTAATAGAGAGGAAATATTAAAAGAGATAAACGGCTTGTATGCGTCTGCTCACAGCTTGGAAAGGGCCTTGGAATTGGTTTCGGAACTCATAAAACCGTCTGTTGTTTCTATTACAGCGGTTAAGGTTATGAAGCATCCTCAAATTCCGTTTCAAAGAAGAAAGAATCAATATAGTCCGTATGGATCCCCACATGGTAACCCTCACGGTGGTGGTAACCCTCACGGCGGTGGCAACCCTCACGGTGGAGGTGGCCCTTACGGTGGTGGTAACCCCCACGCGAACCCTCATGGTGGAAAGCAGCCGTTTAAGGGGCGCGGCCCGCAAGATTTTTTTGATTTTTTTGGAGGTGGCGAATTCTTTGATAAGTTTTTCAGGGATAAGTTTCCAGACAGAGAATTTAGACAACAGGGGTTGGGGTCAGGTGTAATTGTTGATAAAGAAGGATATATATTGACAAATAATCATGTTGTAGAAGATGCGGATGAAATAAAGGTAATCCTTGGGGATAAAAGGGAGTTTACTGGCAAAGTAATCGGAACGGACCCACAATCTGATATTGCTGTTATAAAAATTGAAGGTGAAAATCTTCTTCCCGCTCGTTTAGGGGATTCTGACGCGTTGCGTGTGGGAAATTGGGCAATCGCAATCGGTAACCCATTTGGCTTGACACAAACAGTTTCTTTCGGCGTAGTTAGTGCGACGGGAAGGGCGGATATTGGAATTGCTCAGTATGAAGATATGGTTCAGACTGACGCTGCGATTAATCCTGGCAACAGCGGGGGGCCGTTGGTAAATATTAAAGGTGAAGTCATAGGTATTAATACGGCTATATTTAGTAAAAGCGGTGGATATCAGGGCATAGGGTTTGCCATTCCTATAAATATGGCAAAGATCAATATGAATTCACTTATTAAGCATGGAAGGGTTACCCGGGGATGGTTAGGAGTTGTCATTCAGGATCTCACCCCTGCTTTGATAAAACAATTTAACGTATCTTCAAATGAAGGTGTGCTTATAGCAGATGTGCAGAAAGATTCTCCTGCAAGCGAAGCAAATATGGAAACTGGAGATGTAATAATAAAGTTTAATCAGAAGGATGTTACGGATGTAAACCATTTGAGGAATATTGTTGCTCAGACAGAGGTAGGGAAAGTTGTTTCTGTTATAGTTCTGCGAGACGGAAAGGAAGAAAATCTAAGTGTTAAGATAAGAGAACAGCCGTCAGATTTATTTGCTGTAGCGGGTTCATCACCAAAGGCAAAAGATCTTGGTATGGCAGTTCAAGATCTCACACCTGAACTGGCCAAGAACCTGGAGATTGATGAATCCAGTGGTGTCGTTGTTACTGAAGTTGTGCCAGATAGCCCTGCAGAAAAAGCGCAGTTGAGGCAGGGGGATCTCATCAAAGAGGTAAACAGGAAGAACGTGAAAAATGTTGAAGAGTTTAAAAGTGCCATCAAAATGTCCAAAGGTGATAAGGAAGTACTTCTCCTTGTTAAAAGAGGGGATTATACAAGATACGTTATTTTAAAGGAGAACGAATAAGAATTATTTTATAAGTGGAGTGGGAATATAAGAGGTTTTTCTCTCCAACTCTTTACTTTTAAGCACTAAAAAACTTTAAAAGGCCAGGATACTCTTTTTCATAAGAGCTCCTGGCCTTTTTTTTTAGTTTTGATTATATAAATCCTTTCGTGTATTATACTAAGTCATAAGGGCTGTAGAATAGGTGTTAAATTAATAAAATAACGGGCAGGAAATTTTCTGATGAAAAAAAAGACCGTTTTGGTTGCGAATGAGTGTAAAGAAACTTTGGATTCTTTACACCGCTTATTTTTGCAGGAAGGCTTTGATGTTATATTAGAGGATAACGGTATTGATACCGTAAGGAAAGTGATGTCGCTACTACCAGAAATTGTTGTTCTTAGCGATACGCTTCCTCTAATGAGTGGTTATCACGTATGTCGTTTTTTAAAAAATAATCTAACAACGAAATCAATTTTTGTAATAGTCTTAATATCCGGTAGCAATCCGCAAAAAAAATGTATTGATTTGAATAATTGTTTCTCTTGTGTAGCCTTAAATGATGGGGATCAAGAAAGAATAGTAGCTGAAGTAAAACATAAATTTAAGGAAAGTGTTTTTGTGCGGGAAGATGATAAGGTGTTGAATGAGATTACGTCCGTTGGGGTTGAAGATGTAATTGCTGGCCTTAATAATATTTTAGATAAGAAGTCTTCTGAAGTTTACATGTTTAGGGCCTTAACGGGGTTAGTTCAAAATGTTTTTTCGTCTGATGACCTTGCGTTAGCCGTGTTGGATATCTTTCAAGAAATAATAAATTATTCTGTTGCCATAATTGTTGTTGTTGAAGAACGTGAGTCTAATATGGTTATGCATTTGCATAACGATGTTAGCAGGGAAGAATTTACTCGGATAAAAGAGTCCAGTATTGCTAATTTTAAGAATACATTACGTGGGTTTCGTGGGACTAAATTGCATATTAATGTGCTTGGTGAAAATAATGTTATAGATAATAATGATAGTTTAAATATTTCTAACCCTGAAGAAATTGTTTATTCGCGAATATTGGATAATGCAATATTAAAGAAGGGGTTTGTCATATATGGTAATTCTACATGCAAACTAGATAAAAGCCACCACGATCTTATAGATGATGTAATTAATGAAGCCTGCGTAATTATCGAAACCTCATGGCTTTATAACAGGCTTTATAAAAATGTTAAAAACTTGGCTATTACAGATAGCCTGACCAACATTTATAACCATAAGTATATTTTAAGACTCGTTCATCAGGAGTTTAGCAGATCAAAGCGATATAATCATCCCATATCTGTTATTATGTTTGATGTTGATCATTTTAAAAAGATTAATGATAATTATGGACATCAAATTGGAGATGAGGTTTTAAAAGAGATTGGATCCTTAACAAGTAGTACGAAAAGGAATTCTGACGAAGTGGGAAGATATGGAGGTGAAGAGTTTCTTATTTTATTACCGGAAACAGATTCAAAAGAAGCACTTCTTTTTGCAAACAGATTAAGAAAAACCATTGAAGAATATACGTTGTTTTCCATGTCCCGTTCGTTGAAAATTACAGTAAGTATGGGAGTTGCTACATGTCCTTCAAAAAATGTTAACGGGGCCCATACTTTTATAAAATGTGCGGATATGGCATTGTACCAGGCAAAGGAGCAAGGTCGAAATAGAGTATGCGTATTTTCAGGTGAATTTTAGAGATTAAAGCACCAAATGATTATGTCTCCTAATGGCAACCGCAGGTCATCGTCTTGTACTCTCTAAATCCTAAACCTTGCTTTGACGTAAACACCGGATCACAAAAATGGTACTCGTTACGGTTGTATAAATGGTGTATTTAGCGATCCATTTTTTTGGCTACATTTGAAATTATTCAATTGTAATTATCTTGATTTAGTTAAGATTGCCACTGCAAAACCGGGCAATTATAATATTCAAATCTAGCTAAAACCTGAATCACTAAATTCCCGCTTCTTAATCCAGCTGAAATTATTGCTGGTTCTTATTCCAAAACGGAGACATTTCGCGTAGTCGTTGTATTATCGGTGGGATTTTTTCTATTGCATACTTAACATCCTCGTCAGTATTGTATTTACTGAGACTAAATCTGACCGATCCTTGTGCTGTGACAGAAGGAACACCCATTGCAGTTAAAACATGGGAAGGTTCTAGTGATCCTGATGTACATGCAGACCCTGATGAGGCGGCAATCCCAACTTGGCTCATCAATAGCAGTATGGATTCACCTTCAACATGTTCAAAACTAATATTAGATGTATTTGGAAGCCGCTCGTTCTTTACGCCATTTAAAAGTATTTGGGGAACCGCATCTAATATTCCGGCTTCTAATTTATCTCTCAATGCTTTTACTCTTGTCTGCTCTTCCACAATATTTTCACTTATCTGTTCGCAAGCAGTGCCTATACCTATTATATAAGGTACATTTTCTGTGCCAGCTCTTTTATTCCTTTCCTGGTGGCCACCAAGCAGCAGTGGGCTAAGTCGGACACCTTTCTTTATATAGAGCATGCCGATGCCTTTAGGGGCATGCAACTTGTGTCCTGAAACAGAAAGCAGGTCAATCGTACTGTTTTTCAAACTAACCGGAATCTTTCCGATTGCCTGTATTGCGTCACAGTGAAATAATGCTCCTTTTTCTTTAACAATCTTACCTATCTCTTCTATGGGAAAAAGGACTCCGGTTTCGTTATTGGCGTACATAATCGTTACAAGGGCGGTGTCATCTCTTATGGAGTTTTTAAGTTCGTCAAGGTCTAGTCCCCCGTCTTTATCCACACGCAGCTCTGTAACTTCGTACCCTTTCTTTGCAAGGTGTTTACAGAGAGCAAGTATTGCCGGATGTTCAACTTGAGTGGTTACTATATGCTTTTTTTCGGGATTAGAGTTAAGCACGCCCCTAACCGCAGTGTTGTTACTTTCAGTTCCACAGCTGGTAAAGATAATCTCTGATGGAGATACGCCAAGACTGTTGGCGGCTTGTTCTCTTGCGGTATTAATTTTATTGGCTACTTGACTTCCAAAGGTATGCATGCTTGAAGGATTACCATAATATTCTCTGAAATAAGGAACCATTGCCTCAAAAACTTCGTCTGCAACTTTTGTGGTTGCGTTGTTATCCATATAAACAGTTCTCATGCTAATTTCCCTTTCTTGATTTTAGGGTTAGTTTGTGAGCTACGTCAAGCGGAACACCGCTGCCGAGAAACTAAAATAAAAACATATTTAACTTCTCTTACTTTACTATATATTAATATAAATAATCAACCAGATTATCATTATTGTACTAATTTATAAAAACTTCTTTTTTTCTGGTTTTGTGGTTTTTGTGGAATGCAGAATCCTTGAGAAGTATGCTAGAATTATTGAGAACTGGTTTCTGTAATGACATGCTGATTTTACGGTTAGTTTATTTAGGGAATGACAGCAAATTGATTTTTTTGTTTTGGCTTCGGATTCCTATATTATCCGGCGTTTTGATTGTGTCTTCTCAATGGGGTGTCTTCTTGGAAATTCTATATACGAACACATTATATTTACCTCTTGTTCATATTTTGTAAATTTATTTGTTGCAAATGAGAAATGAAGTAGTATATTGTTTTTTTGGAATAGAATTTGATCTTTTTGTTGTCTTGAATTTCTAAACGGGAGGTGATTTAATGTCTGAAGATTTCCAAAAGGTAAAGGATTATATAATACAATTGGGGTATTCTATCGTTGATGAAGATCAGGCGGAAGAGATAATCATAATTGATGATGAGGAAAATGGGATAAAGAATTTGATCATTGATTGTGAAAATCCTATATTAATTCTGGAACAGCTTATAATGGAAACGCCGTTAAATACTGATATGTTTTTTAAGCGTCTTCTACAAATAAACAGAACACTTGTTCATGGTGCTTTTGCCCTTGATGAAAAAGGACAAAATATTCTTTTTAGAGATACGTTACAATTGGCAAACCTTGATCTTAATGAAATTGAGGGGTCTATTAGTGCTTTAAGCCTGGCTTTGGCAGAAAACATTGAAGAGCTGTTGGATTATAGTAAAGGGTAATACTCTGATTAGGCCGAAGAGGTTTCACAGACATTTTTTTCAAATCTTAATCTCTTTAGTCTAAAAATTTTTGGAATCAATTTGTTTTGGAAAAACTTTAGCTCGACGTTGGTTTTTCTTATAATTGCAGTTGTGTGAAATGCAAATCAATATAACAAGTAAGGAGGTTAAAAATGGCCGGAATATTTTCCCGTCTTTTTAAAGTAGGCCAATCTGAAGCCCACTCAGTAGTTGACAAATTCGAGAACCCTATAAAAATGAGCGAACAAGGGATAAGGGACCTTAAAAAAGATCTTCAGGAAAGCATGAAAAGCCTGGCAGAAGTAAAGGCGATCTCGCTTCGTTTGAAAAGGGATGCGGACAATAATAAAAAACTAACTGCTGATTATGAGAGAAAGGCGATGCTTCTTTTACAAAAAATGCAGTCTGGTGATATGGACAAGACAGAAGCGGAAAGGCTTGCAGGTGAGGCATTAAAGAGGAAAGAAGAGAGCAGTAAAAAAGCGATAGAATCATCTGCACAATTGGAACATCAGGAGAAGATGGTAAGCCAGCTTCAGGCCAATGTTTCAAAATTAAAGAGTACCGTTTCAAGTTATGAAAATGAGCTTGTGACGTTAAAGGCAAGAGCAAAGACGGCCTCTGCTACGAAGAAGCTGAACACGCAGATGTCAAAGATCGATTCTGGAAGTACAATTGCAATGCTTGAAAAGATGAAGTCAAAGGTTGAAGAAGACGAAACTCTTGCTGCTGCTTATGGCGAGCTTGCAGATGCAGACAAATCTGTTGATGATGAAATAAATCTGGCATTAGCAGGTTCAGCAGTAGAAAGCAAAACAGACGATAACCTTGCGGCATTAAAGGCAAAAATGGGTATTACAGATTAATGTTTACATACTAGTAATTATGATTTGTGCATGCATAGCGATAGCGTAGCGAAGCCGTAACCAAATTTATAGTTTAGATAGAAGAATTGGGCGATATGGGCAAACTTGTTTGTTTGTGCAGGCAACTTCAATCTGAATACGTTTATTTTGCATTGGCTCATCTCTTCTGGATTTCATAAAAACTACAAAATATTGAAATAGAAGTTTTTATAAAATAATACTATGTCAATAATTTTTATATAGATTGGTATCGGTAATACTATGGGTTTTTTTGATAAATTTAAGAAAAAAAAAGAGGAAGATCCGGATATAGACATTACACTTCCAAAGTTAAAAGTTGGGTATATGGTTGATTATGACCTGAAGACGTGGGAGGTAACAGAATATAACAAATATGATTGGGGTGATCATGTATATAGTTATGAGTGGGAGCTAAAATCCGGTAACGAGCTCTTTTATTTGGAACAGGATGATGATGAAGATGAAACAGAGTGGATGTTAGTAGAAAAGGTTCCGTTTCGGAGTATTGATCCTGGGTTAGGAAAATATATCCAGGAGCATGATGACCCTCCTGAAGAATTAACATATAACGGTGTTCAGTACTATCTTGAGGACAATGGAGGAGGTTACTTTTGCAGGGGGGGCGGTAAAGAAGGGGCGGAGTTTCTTTACTGGGATTATATAGATAGGTCAGAGGAGCTTATTATTTCTCTTGAACAGTGGTCTGAAGAGCGGTTTGAAGCATCTGTGGGGAAGTATGTAGAAGAATATGAATTTACAAATATATTACCAAGGTAGATAATTAACAAGATGGCTTTTTTTATTTTTAGGCATTTAAAATCCATTTGACATTTTGCTCTATTTTGTTTATATTCTAACAGTATTTTCATTCGAAAATATTTCTAACGTATAAGTTTTAAAGTAATGTACTCAAAAGGAGGCAACGCTATATGAAAATTGGGCTTAAGGTGGATCTTGATATCGATAATGCAGAACTTGTGGAATTTATTTCAGGTTTGTTGGGTTCTGAGGGTGTACAAAATATATTAAAGACAATGATGGATGTTGAATTAATTTCTCCATTGCTGAAAGATGTTTTGGCGACTTCTTTAAATCCTTCTTTAATTGAACCAATTCTTAAAACAATACTTAATCCAGCGTTGATTGAACCGGTTGTGAAGAGTTTAGCCAGCCCAGAGTTGCTGAGGCCTATGATTGAACAGGGTCTAATGCCTGCAATCAAAGATATGGGCGTTTCTATTAAATTCTAAAAATATAGATGTTCTTCATAATAGCTCAACGTGTACACGTTACGTTGAGCTATTATAATTACAGTAAACATTTACGCTTTTCCTCCATATTGTTGGTAAATATCCGGGTTATTGATTAATTTTGTTTATAACTCCTGATGCTACCTTCTCTTAATTACCCGCAATAAAGTTTTATCTACGAATAGTAAGTTTTCTTATCTTCTAAATATTGTGTTACTTTGTAAAAAAGTTTTTTTTAAGATTTTGTGGTCTTTATGGAGTAGAGAATTCAGGAGACCGCGGTTATATTAACAGAACGTTAGTGTTGAAAAGTGCATACAGTTTTATCACTAACGTTATTGTAAAACAACTACAAATTTACACTATATTCTGTATTCCTAATTCCTAATTTGGTTGCAGCTTTGCAGCATTATCTGTAACCTTGAAATGTAAACATTTAGACATGCCACTTAACGAGTTAAGCAACTCTTTTGCTACCTGCCTTAAAGAATCAATTGTTCGGTTTAATGAAAGAATGAGTTTGTATACATCATTTAAAATAGGTGGCAATGCAGATATTTTTGTTGTACCTTCATCCCTTGATGAACTGGTAAAGATTGTAAACCTTGCCCATAATGAACAGGTTGCAATAAATATTATAGGAAACGGAAGTAACTTGTTGGTTTCGGACAATGGGGTTAGAAGCGTAGTTGTAAGTTGCAAAACCGCGATGAACAAGATCAGCTTTAGCGGTAATAATGTTTCGGTAGGAGCAGGGTGTTCATTAGAAACTTTGTCAGAAGAGGCGGCAAAAATGGGTCTAAGTGGGCTGGAGATGGCGGTTGGTATTCCAGGCACAGTTGGAGGGGCTCTTATAATGAATGCGGGAGCTCATGATTATAATATTGGTAATATTGTGAAAAATGTAACTATCCTTGATTTGGAAGGTAATAAGCGTGTTTTAGATAAGAAAGAGCTTTCTTTTAATTATAGATATAGCAACCTTAGGGAACTAAACTGTATTATCTTAAATACAGAGCTTGTATTGGCCAAGGGAAAGAAAGATAGGTTGTTTAAAATAATGAATAATGAACTTCAAGATAGGATGAGAAAATTTCCACTTGATTATCCAAATGCCGGAAGCATTTTTAAAAGGCCGGTTGAGGGGTTTCCAGGGAAATGGATAGAGATGGCAGGCTGCAAAGGGATGCGCGTTGGCGACGCAGAAGTTTCCACCAAACATGCTAATTTTATAATAAATAATGGTAATGCAAGCGCAAATGATGTAATGCAGTTAATAAGAGACATAAAGAAAGTTGTCTTTGATAAATTTGCGGTATCCTTGAAAGAGGAGATCCTTTATTGGGGTGATATGTAAGTACCTTTTCTTGGTATTCCGTACTTGATTTACCAAGCTCTGCTAGCTCTCTAACGGTAAAATTAGTACCTGGCCGACGGGTACATCTGTAATAGATGTAATAGTTGTCTTGTTACTATCATATATAATGTTCCATTTTAATCCCTCGCTGTAAATAGCATCTGCAATCTTGTATAAGCTGTCTCCCCATTTTACTTTGTATACCGCTTTTTTGATTCCCAGTTTTCTTAAATTTTTTACATTATCTAAACTGTTTAGGATTGGCATATCCGGGATGACTAACTCTTGTCCTGCATGTAGATTTTTCTCTATCAAATTCTCGTTTGCTTCTTTTATGTATTTCCATTTAGACCCGTTTCCGTAAAATCCAATTGCTATCTTGTAAAGGGTGTCATTGGGATGTACTATGTAATTAACAACATCCTTCCCTTCAACATTTTTTATAGAAATTGTAGTGGATTCAAATACATCCCTATGTTGGTTGCTAGGGATTCCTTCCATGAATTTTTTTACAAGCCTTTGTGCTGTCTCACCAATTACTTTTTTACGTACATTTATAACGCTATCAAATACTTCATTAGGGATGCTGAAAGGAGAAACAGCGAAAGGCCCGCCCCCATGTGTCTTTTCTATATGTTCTGCTGCCCATATGGTATTACCATTAGCGGTATCAATCATTTTAACGCTGGCTCCAACTGCAACAACTGAGTAAATACCTGCAAAAAATTTCGATGCATGGGTAATTGTTCCAGAAAAAATGGCATCTGCTTTTACGATTTTTCCCAGCTGAGGACTACTTATTGTGTCAATATTCTCCCCATTGATTTCCGCCATTTCCAGGAAATGGTCAACTTCGTCTGCTCTAATAACAGAGTATCCCTTTGTACTTAAATTAGCTGCAAGTTCTGTGCGTACTACGTGCCCTAAGTCTGTGATCTCTGTTTGATTGTTAAATGGTAATACTGCAACTTTTTCAATCTTTGCAGATTTTGGTGGGCTTAGTGCTGTTATTTTTGCTGTCTTTCTTTCTTGATAGTAGTTGCATGATGTTATTTTAAGAATTAATATGATAAAAAGAACTATACGTGCTGTGGTTTTACATGCATTTTTTTTATAGAATTGTTCCATGGTTTTGTGATAGTAAATTATCATAAAATTAGAGTCAAGTGAAATCCGATTATTATGAGATAAAATCAAAATATATGAAAATTAACATATGATTTTTTGTTTGACATGCTAAAATAGGGTTTGCTAAAATATTTTTTTGTTGGCTGTTAAATTCTTTAGCCTTCATTTTCACGATAATAGGTTACATCGTATAGCGAAGCAAATGTCTTGTTTATTTATACGTTAATTGAAAGGAGGGCGAGGATAGACATTTAAAACAAACGTTAAGTATTTATAATATAATTAATAATATATAATAAAAATATTAAGGGAGGATTTAGATGGTAGCTAAAGTTGATGCAGATGCTTGTACTGGATGTGAAATGTGTACTCAAACTTGTCCAGATGTATTTGAAATGGACGGAGACAAATCTACTGTAATAGGAAGCTCTGTTCCTGAAGATGCAGAAGATTCCTGTAGGCAGGCGGCAGAGGAATGCCCAGTTGAGGCAATTTCTGTTTCCTAAGTAAAAAAAAGTAAATAGTTGTTCTAGAAGGCCTTTCATTTATGAAAGGCCTTCTTTTTTTGTACGTTTGTCTATTAATGAATCATTGTAATATAGTGATGGTTGTTAGTTCTTCGGCAATAGGAATATCCATGTATTCTTGGTGCGGTGAACTATTTTTTGTCTTTTTTCACTGAGTTCTTTCTCTACTTCTTCACGTTTATCTCTTATTTCTAAGAAATCGTTTAAGGCGTTATTTACTTCTTCTGATATTAATTCAGGGTAATTCTTGAAAAACTTATCTGCTGTGTGGATTTCTTCTATATCCACCGTGTTTTTATCGGATCTTTTTGAAATTACAAAAGATAATACAGTCCTAGCCAAATGCTCTTTTTCTGTTAATTCATTGCGTACTTTCTCAAAATTATTAAGGGCATCATAGTCGTGGCTTTGTACCGTATACATAGCGCTTTCAAAAAGGATAAACACAAATAACAGCCAGGCGGTAACTGATAATCCTACTTTGTACCAGGCCGTATTCTTACTAAATTTTAATTTTATTACAATAATACAGTATATAATTATTGCAATAAATGATGAAAATAGAATAACGGAAATCATTTCGAGCTCCTATATTGTTTTATTTATTCTCCTATTGCGTGTAAATTCCTATCATTTGATCCAACATAGACAGTTCCGTCCCACCCTATTGTTGGAGATGACTCTATCCATGCCTTTGTTTGATATGTCCACTGCAATGTCCCGTCAGATCTTATTGCGTAAAGTTTGCCGTCACTTGACCCAAAGTATATTGTCCCTCCGGCATCAATAACTGGGGAGGATTCTATAAAGCCTCCGGTTTTGTATCGCCATTTCAACTTGCACTCTTTTGTTACAGCGTAAATATATTTGTCGTAAGAACAAAAGTAGACGGTACCGTCTCTTGCAATAGCGGGAGAGCTGTGAATTGCTTTTCCTGTAATTGCATACCATTTGGTTGTTCCGTCGGGATTAATAGCATAAAACCGTCCGTTTTCAGATCCGACATATATTGTACCGTTTTTATCTATTGCAGGTGAGCTAAAGGACGAATACTGGCTGCGCCCAATTCTTTTCTTCCAAAGTTCATTTGCATCTTTACTTAAAGCGTACAGTAGCCCTTTGTTTGCTGTAAAGTATATGTTTCCGTTGGGGCCTATAGCCGGCGTGGTGCTAATATTGCCGTAAATGTTGAATTTCCATTTGAGATTGCCACGCTTGTCCAATGAATATAAGTTCTGGTCGTCAGAACCAAAATATATTGATCCATCAGTGTCGATTGTGGGGGACGACAATATACTTCCCCCCGCTTGAAAAAACCATTGCAGGTCGCCATCAGGAGATAGAGCGTAAAATTTTTTGTCCCTTGAACCAAAATATATCGTACCGTTAAATGATATGGCAGGTGAGGAGGTTACCCATCCGCCGGTTGTAAATGACCATTTCTTTGTGCCGTCAGGATTGACGGCATAAAATGTTCCGTCTTCAGATCCAACATAAATTGTACCATCTGCCGCTACAGCAGGGGAGGAGGTGATCTTGCTTCCCGCTTTAAATTTCCATTTAGTTTTGCTTCCTTTTGTGCCTTTGTATATACTCCTGCCGTCATGATGGACATTCTTCCTAAACATCCCCCATGGATCTACTAATAAATCTGCCGAAATGTATTTTAGTAACAGAAAATTAGTTAGTAAGACTATAGTTAATGAAAATAAAAACTGTTTTTTCACTTGTCTCCTCCGTGTTTACTCTATCTTTAATTTTGATTGTGGTCTTACCACAATACAGTATACTCTGTAAAACTTGCTTTTTAGAAAGAAATTTCTAGTTTGTGATTTATTCGGAATTCTGTCTCCAGTATTATGTTTTTTTTTGTCTTTTAGTTGAGGCTTTGATGCATCATTGTGGCCCTAATGTAATAGCCAGAAATGGGGGATCATAAATATAGAGACTATCGCTAGCAGAATGTTTAGTGGAATACCTACAAGTAAAAAATCCCTAAATCTATATCCTCCAGGTTCGTAAATAAAAATATTTGTTTGGTATCCGATTGGTGTTGCAAACGCAGCGGATGATGCGAATAGCACGGTCATAATTATTGCTTTAGGGTCAATACCCATTCGTGTAGAAATTCCGTACGCAAGAGGGATCATTATCGCTGCTGCTGCATTGTTTGTTACCAGACTGGAAATGAAAACTGTAAAGATGTAAATACCTGCAACTGCTCCCGTTGTTCCAAAAGGTTCTAAAATCCCCATGGCATTGTAGGCTAAAAAGTTTGCCGCGCCTGTTTTTTCCAATGCGCTTCCTAAGCTAATCGCACTTCCTAGGAAAAGGATTATCTTCCAGTTGATAGACTGATACGCTTGTTCCATGGAGAGGCATCCCAATCCGACCATAATGCCGGCACTGAGTAAAGAAAGTGAGGTTATGGGCATGTTCGTAAGGCTGGAAGCAAGAATAAAGGCGGCTAATATCGCCAATGCGATCCATGCCTTTTTCGGGCGAACTTGATGCTCTTCCAATTTGTTTGAAATTAGAGTGATATCTTTAGATTCATCTAAGCGCTCAATTGCTTGCGCGGACCCTGAAATCATTAATATGTCACCGGATTCAAGACGGATTGAAGAAAACCCCTGATCTAATACCTTTGCGCGTCTTTGAATAGCAAGTACAACAACATGGTATGTACTCCTGAATTTGCGGTGTGCTAGCGTCTTTCCTATTAATGTTGCACCTGGTGATATCACTGCTTCCGCAAGGTGAATTGGTTCTGCTCCTTTATCTCTTGGGCGAAGATGATGATCTGCCTTTAAAGATAGTCCGTGTTTTTGTTGCATAAGGTCTATATGGTCGGTAGGGACTTCTAACAGGATGAGATCTTTTGGCTTAAATGCGATCTCGTCAAATGGAGGACTATATACCTCGTCCCCTCTTACAATATTAAAAATTTTATATGTATCCTGCTTTTTGTTAAAAGGCGTCTCTTTTATCTTTTTGCCAAGAATAGACGATTCATCGGTTATTTGTAACTCTGTAATATACCTTTTTTGTTCAGTATTTGCACTTTTACCTGCTGCCGGATGGCGGTCGGGAATAAAATATATTGATATGATAAACATATAGATCAATCCGGCAAATGCATATATAATTCCCATGCCTGACATTTCAAACATTCCTATGGGCGCGAAATTCAGGACATCTGCAAATGATGCGATCACAACATTGGTTGAACTTCCTATTAAAGTACATGTTCCGCCAAGGATTGCACAAAAAGAGAGTGGCATCAATAACCTTGATGGCGCAATGTTCAACTGGCGTGCCCACAAGATGGTAAGAGGCATAAAGACTGCAACAACGGTTGTGTTATTGATAAAAGCACTAATCACCATTACAATGATCATTAATATCAATAAAAACCTTTTTGAACTGTAACCTGACCATTTAAAGATAACAGCACCTAGTGAGTGTACTATTCCTGTGTGTAAAAATCCTGCACCAACAACAAACAGTGATGCCACCAGCCACGGAGCTGGGCTGCTTAACCCCATTAGAAAACTGTTTCCTGGCATTATGCCGCTAATACCCAGTGTAGCAAAAGTCAAGACACTTACACCTTCAAGGGAGAGCCATTCCCCTATAAAAAGTATAAGAACTGTTACTGTGAGTGCCATGGCTGTAATTGCTTGCCAAGTCAAAGCAGGGTCATCCAAGATTGACACCTCCTTGTCGTCATACGGGTATTTAAGTAATTAAACGACTCTTTGTTCCGCCTTTTAATCTTTATCAAATTATGAAAATGCCAGGTTATTTGTCCTTGTACGAAGTATAAAACTATTTGTTGTCTTCTTCCACGACATCTTCCAGTTTCTCTAAAATACCTGGAATAGCAGAAATTACCCGGTTCCAATTAGGGATAAGTGGAATTCCTAGTGGGTCTTCCATTATATTCTTTCCGGCAATTCTAATCCCGTTTGTAAATGCTTCAACGGCAATAGCTTCTCCATGTCTGTCAAAGAACAGGCCGTTTATTGCGGCATCACCTTCAAATCGCATAATTGTGTCTTCCGCCTGTTTTACATATGTGGCTACTAATGTTCTGAAAAATGAATCTGAGAAAACGATTCCTTCCGAAGCCAGAGTTCTGAAAAGGGATTTGGCTATATCTATACTCATTTTTGTTAGCCCTGTTTGAGGATTATTTTGAGTAGAGAGTACTTGATGTTTATGTTCATAATTGTCAGAAATATCCACCTGGCAAACCCAACGTGATGAGATATTCCTGTATACCTCTGCCAAGACACCAACTTCCAGTCCCCAATCCCAAGGGATTCTATTTACCCTGGCAAGGTCTGTTGTCATGCAAAACTCTCCGGCTAGAGGGTAACGAAAACTGTCAAGGAAAAGAAGAAGGTGGTGGTATCCCACTAGTTTCATCAAGGCCCTTACCAGCGGAGTTATAAATAGCCGTGTTACCCGGCCGTATAATCGGTCGCTTACCCTTGCATAATAAGCCTTACAAAAAAAGTAGTGAAGTTTTGGGTTTGCAACGGGATAGCATAGCCTTGTAAGCATATTTTTTGAGTAGCTCAGAATGTCGCAGTCGTGTAAGGCAATTATTTCACTCTTTCCGGTGGCAAGGAGATATCCGTAAGCCATCCATGCAGATCTCCCTTTACCATCCTTTCCTGCCCCTAGGCCCTCTTCTGCCAGTAACTTAAATATGTCCTGTATTCCTGGGCCGTTGATATTAATTACTTTGACATTTTGAAACAAGACAGACATAAACTCTTTGACCCATTTGAACTCCTCTTCAGTGGCAGAGCCAAGTGTCAGAACGATCTCTTTTAAATATTTAACATTCTTTAACTCTTCCACTATGCCCTTCATGGCCACACTTTTAACGTCCGAGCATAGAGCTGGTAATACCAGCGCTATGGGCTGTTTTTTTGTATAGATTTCAAGTTCTGCTTCAATTTTTTCTGTATCAGGACTTCCAAGCTTATGAAGAGTCGTAACAATACCTGTTTGATAAAAATCTGCCATTATATTCCTCCTATATTCTCCAAAACTTTACGGACTGCCATGTCCCACCCTTTTGGCCCGGCAAACTCAGCTTTGATCAAATTGTCTAAGGAACTTGCCTCTATGTAATTACCACTTTCCTTAGGGATAAGAATTGGATAATCAACCTCTTCTAAGAGAGGCATGTCATTTAAACTATCACCTATGCCAATACTTAAAATATGCCCATTTTCTTTTTTGTAAAACTCTTTAAGTATATTTGCAGCTTTTCCCTTATCATGGGCCCCTAAAATATGAAGAAATCTTCCTTCTGTCCAATTGTATCCTTTTTCTTTTATCACTTTTATAAAGACCTCTTTCTCTTCATTGTTCCCATCTAATAAGAATGGCTCATCAAATTCCCTTTTTTTTGAAAGAGATGCTTCTTCCTGTGTCATATTGGTGATTTTTGCAATTTCGTTTACTGTAAGATCGCCAAAGCCGATGGCGTTTACTCCTAGTTCTGTATTTATCTGCTTAAAAACATTTCTGACGTCAACATATGGTGTGCCAATATTTATTACCGTGTAGTTCCCTATTTCCGTTCCTTCTATGTCGAATGGGAAGTAATTTTTAGGGATAAATATTCCTCCTCCGTTTTCAGAAACAAATGGATCTGTGTTGCCAAGTCGATTTTTGTAAAGTTCAATCTCTGCCCTTGTTTTACTTGAGCTTAATATTAATGGAATCTCAAGTTTCTTTATTAAATCCAATGCCTGCGCGGCTTCTTTAAACGAGTAAGTTACGGGATGAAGAAGCGATCCGTCAAGATCAGTGATAATTACTACTTTCCTTTTCATTTTGATCCTGAGTATTATGTTTGGAGATGTAATACTCCTTAGTAGAATCAGTTAACAATCTGAAGTGGCTAACTGTGTAAAAAATATTGCCAATGGAAAAATTAACGACATATCAGCAATGGTGCGTCTACTTTTCTCATGATATGCACTGTTGTGCTGCCAAGTATAAGTTCTCTTATTTTAGAATGACCATAGGCGCCCATAGCCATAAAATCATAACCGCCTTCGTTGAATTTGTTTAAGACTACATTTTCCGGCTCTCCATTTTCAAAACTCATTTTGAAGTCAACACTGTAAGGTTTAAATATCTGTTCTGCTCTTGATGAAAGCTCCTCAACCTTTTCTTTTCCAATGCCTACACAGAGAACTGTTCCTGGCAGCTTCATTTTACCTGCAATTTCAGCACTTGCTTTCAAAGCTTTACCCGCAATGTCACTACCGTCATAAGCAACCAGGAGCTTTGTCATGGGTGTATGTTTTTCTGAAGTGATTAAAATCGGCTTATGAGCTTGCCTTACAACGGACTCCAGGTTTGAACCCAATAATGCGTCGCTCCACTCTGAATGCTCTCCTGTCTTTCCCATTGCAATGAGGTCTGCATCTGCTGCGGTCTCGGATATCAGTTTGGTTATTATTCCCTCTTCCTTTTTCAGCTCAAACGGAACGTCCTTTTCCCTGCACATGTTTTCCAGATTTAACAACGCGGTATCCGCGGCGCTATTTAGCATATCTTTAATTGTATCCATAAAACTGCCGTAAGGAACCATCCCGCCTATGCTTGTCCCTATGTCATGAATAAAAGGTCCTGCTAGTCGTCTAATGTCTATTACGGATAAACCAGTTACCTTTGCGCCAAATAGTTTTGCGATATTCAAAGAATACTCTATTGATACAAGACTTGCCTTTGAACCATCAGTTGGTATTACTATATTTTTTAACATAATTGTCGGCTTTCTTAATTTTGTTTATAAATAATAGCCATTATTTTAGGGGGTGAAAATGAAAAACATTTACATCCCAGCACATTATAAATTTCCTGATACGTTGAAATAATTAGTGCCAAACATTTTAAATCGGTTAAATTCTAAATATTCACCCCCGCATTTAGTCTGATTTGGCCGCTTTGATTATGTGCTTTATATATTGCAGAATAAATTAGCGACGTCTTTAAATTGTTATTGTTTAATATTATACCAAATTACATTTGCAAGAAAATCAAAAAATAGAGCTAGTGCGCATTGTTGCAGATGCAGTTTGATTACTTATAACCGTAAAGTATTTTTGTAGTTCAGGTACTAATTTAACTAAAAGATTTGTTAGGTTTCTTTACTAAAGACAGGTTTTGGCCCAATTTAGAGCTTTCAGGCTTTTCTCTATCTCTGGTCTTTTTCTTAAAGTGGGTGGTTAACTACTCTTTTTCTACAATGTTAATAGATTGTATAACTACGTGAAATTGTTTTATACTGTATTTTGCCTCCTGCATTTTGGTTGTGTCTTTGTTTCATTTTTGCAGTGTAAAATGTTTCATATTTATAAACATTTTACAATATCACCGCGTGAGAAATTGCCTAAAAGCCTAAATTACTTTAAATGCCTAAAGTTCATAGTGTTGTTTTTGATTAATAATAAATAAATTTTAGGCTTTTTACAGCATTGTCCGGTTAGCCTTTTGCAGTGCAATAATGTTCCATATTTATGAACATTTTGCAACATCATGATGCGAAAAAGTACCTAAAGTTAATAGCTTTGTTTTTTATTAATAATAAATTGGTAGCGTTGTCAATAAGAGACCTGAAAAAAGCTATCCAGAAATAGTATTTTTAATAATTATAGATATCCAAATAATGCTTAATATAAAATATATTGTTTATCGCTTAATATGTTTGCTTGTAAAATTATCAATAA
>JAIQZO010000102.1 GCA_021777055.1 Candidatus Anammoxibacter sp.
TTATTGATAATTTTACAAGCAAACATATTAAGCGATAAACAATATATTTTATATTAAGCATTATTTGGATATCTATAATTATTAAAAATACTATTTCTGGATAGCTTTTTTCAGGTCTCTTATTGACAACGCTACCAATAAATTTGAACATATTCGTCACGTAAATACAATTCTTGGACTATATGTTCCCATTTTAACAACGCCTTTCGAATTACTTCACTGGGAGGAAATTTAAATGTTAATTAATAAAGCTATAGACGAAATCAGAAAAACACGTCATGATATTTCATCTAAATACCATCATAATACCAAAGAGTTGCTAGAGCATTACAAAAAACTAGAAAGTAAATACTCCGACAGAATTTACACCAAAACAAAGGCTAACAATCTAATGCAGCTGACATCAAAAAGCGGTGTACCTGATTAATACATTATACACATAAATCTGATATATGAGTTCGCAAATTGAGTATCGAAAAAGCAACCTACTCACATCTGAATTTATATCCACAAACTTTGAGTAAAAATGAATACTGAACTATACCAATAGCGCTTTGTTATAGAGGGGGGTTATTCAGTGCCAAGTCCGTTTAGGGTAATCAGGGGACACTATACACAAATATCAAATATTTAGTTAGTTATTAATTTAGTTAGTTATTAATATAGTGGCCTCCATTAAACCTAATTTCTTATCATCTCATCTATACATTTCTTGATTAATTTAGTTGTACTTGAAATTAACGAATTGGAGAGCTATGAAAGATTTTTTTGAGAAACTAAACAAAAAGAGTATACAACTACCTGATAATATAAGGGATATACTTTCTCAAAATAAGCAATGCAATTGCTTTAACTCAACCTCTGAATTATTAGAGGTAGCTACAGGAGGGACAAAAGATGGTATTTTTGAAGTAGAGTATGATATTCCTGGAAAAGGTGCATATACTGAAGCTATCGTACACAAAGTGAAAAATGGAATTTCGGCTAATTATACCGAGGCCTATATGCGCAGACGGGATCCGGATACTATGTCAATAGCTGATGATAAACCCACCGACAAAATACACTTCCGGGATAAATACGACTTTGAGTTCTCTGAACTACAACAAGAAACCTTCGACTGGTTAAAATCCCAGGAACTTGCTACCTTTTTCTATTTTGCAGGCCGAGCAAATATTGGGGGGTATGGAATTGCAATTGCACCTGCCAATGCAGCATTTTTTGCTATGGGACTTTCCATGCTTCAGCAAATTGTTTCAATTGACGATTTACCGGATAATATGGAGATATTATCTTCGCTTTTTGTTGCTCCCACCTTTCGTCATACGCATTTCAACGGTAAGCAAGTGGTTGTTCATTACCGAACAGAAAAGGTGCATGAATTGTACTCCTATAATCTTTATCCCGGGCCTAGTGCTAAAAAGGGTCTATACGGAGTTTTGCTTACCCAGGGTGAAGCAGAGGGCTGGATAACCGCTCATTGTTCTTCCGTACAATCCATAAGTCCGTACGATAATATTACCACTTTTATGCACGAAGGGGCCAGCGGTGGTGGTAAAAGTGAACTTCACCAGAATATTGTCAGAGAGCCGGATGGAACGGTATCGCTGGGCAAGAATTCAGTTACAGGAGAAGAGAGGTTTATTACAATTCCAAGGTTCTGTTTATTCAATCCGGTTGCAGATGATATGGCTTTTTGTCATCCTTCCCTGCAAAAAAACGATGGCAAACTTAGAATTACCGATGCGGAAAATGCATGGTTTGTTCGGGTAGATAGCGTAAAGAGATATGGGGATGACCCACATTTGGAAGAAATAACGATTCACCCTAAAAGTCCCTTGTTATTTCTTAATATTGAAACCAGGCCTGAATCAACTGCTTTAATCTGGGATCATATTGAGGATGAACCAGGTAAAACCTGTCCGAATCCCAGGGTAATATTGCCGCGAAGTGGTGTTAATAATATTGTTGATAAAGCGGTACCGGTTGATATTAGAAGTTTTGGTATACGTACACCTAAATGTAGTCAGGCTAATCCCTCTTATGGCATTGTTGGCTTATTTCATATGTTACCTCCGGCCATAGCCTGGTTATGGAGGCTTGTGGCTCCTCGTGGTCATAACAATCCGAGTATTGTTGGCTCAGGAAAAATGGAAAGTGAAGGTGTTGGTTCCTACTGGCCTTTTGCTACAGGTACCAGGATTAATCACGCCAATATGATTCTTAAACAAATTATTGAAACTCCAAGAACTACCTATACCCTGGTGCCTAACCAAAATATTGGAGTTTGGGAAGTAGGGTTCAAGCCACAGTTGTTGATGCGTGAATACCTTACCCGAAGGGGGATGGCCAAATTGCGTAGTGACCAGTATCAACCGGCAAGATACGCCATGCTTGGTTACGAGCTTAACTACCTTACCCTGGAAGGTTCAAAAATACCATCCCGGTTTTTGAAAGTATATAATCAGCCGGAGGTAGGTTGTTTGGGGTATGATGATGGAGCAAAAATCCTTCAGGGATTTTTTGAACAAGAGCTTCAAAAGTACCTTAATGGAAATTTATTATCGACAGGAAAAAGGATAATTGAAGCTTGCTTATCTAACAGGAGTATTGAAGACTATAATAAAATTATTCCCATGAAGTATGGGTATACATTTAACAATATTGAAGATTATGAAGCGGAATCGTAGGATTATTCATGCTTCTATAATTTAAAATGTATTCACGCACTCTGCCGAACTATATTTGCTTTGGTTTTCCTGTCCCCATACAAGAAGGTCCTTGAGGACAGGTAAATAATTATAATTACCACTATAACGTAAAAATTTTATAGCGAGGAAAACCTGCCGATTATAGAATTCATTGTTTAAAAAAAAGTAGTAGATATTTTCTTTAACCAAATAGTACAGCGTCAACGTTCTAGTGACGGGTATGATTTCTTAAGTCTTGTCCGTTGTTAACTACTCAGGTGGATAGACTGAAGGCTGAAGACTGAAGGTGAAAGCATAAAGCATAAAGCATAAAGCATAAAGCATAAAACATAAAACATTTTAGGTTGCCAGGCTAAAGGCAAAAAGCAAAAGAAACAGTCTTTTTGCCTTTAAGCTTTACCTTCAGCCTTCAGCATATCCACCTAAGTAGTTGCTATCTGTTAACAAAAAGAGTTTAGATCACATGGTTATCGCCAATACAAAATAGACGTTGTACTAGATTGTTTAAAAAAAACAGAAAAACTTAAAGAGTATAAAGCTACTCTTATCAACAGTGCGGTAACGGGAAAGATAAAGGTTGGGTGAATATGCAAAAAATTAAGGTTTTTATATCCAGCGTTCAGAAAGAATTTGCCAAAGAGCGTGAATCTTTGTACCTGCATTTCTCGAAAAATCCTTTGTTAAGCAATTTCTTTGAACCTGTCATCTTTGAAGAACTTCCAGCGGCATCAACACATCCAGGTAAGGTATATTTAGATGAAATAGAAAACGCTCAGCTTTACCTGGTACTGCTTGGTACTGAGTATGGATATGAAGACACAAACGGAGTTTCTCCAACTGAGCTTGAGTTTAGGCATGCAAAAGCGCTGAATAAAGACAGTTTTGCTTTTATTAAAGGAGGCCGTTCATTAAAAAGAGATGAAAAAGAGAATGCTTTTATCAAAAAAATACAAAATACTTTATCATATAAAAGATTTGAAGTTATAGAACAACTTATTATTGAAGTTGATAAAGCGTGCTTTTCTTTATTAAAACATAAAGGATTGGTTCAGCTTAAAAACTTTGATGAAACTATTCTTCCCAACACAACAATGAGTGATATTAATCAGGAAAAGCTGGATACTTTTATTGGCATTGCACGCGCTAAAAGAGGTTTTCCCTTAAGGGTTGGCACACCCTTTAAGAAAGTACTTACTCATCTGAATATGATAGAAAACGGTATGTTAACAAATAGTGCTTTATTAGCATTTGGGTTACACCCTCAAAAGTTTTTCACGTCTGCCATTGTGAAATGCGCTCATTTTCACACCTTGTATGTGGCAAAACCTATTCCCGATCATAAAGTAATATCAGGTGATGTCTTTGAACAGATAGATCAGGCTGTAGATTTTGTATTATCTAAAATAAGCATGTCTGTAGGACTTCGTGATACCAGTAATCAAGCTCCTTTGTATTATGAAATCCCAAGACCTGTAGTGGCTGAGGCTATCGTCAACGCAGTGGCCCACCGTGATTATAATAGCAATGGAAGCGTACAGGTTATGTTATTTCCAGATCGACTGGAAATATCTAATCCCGGGTATTTGACACCAGAATTAAATCTCGAAAAACTTAAAACAGACCATGCTTCCTACCCACCCAATCAATTATTGGCAGAGCCTTTGTATCAAGCTGGCTATATTGAGCGATATGGTACCGGAACAGGTGAGATATTTCGTTTAACCGCAGAAGCAGGATTAAAAGAACCTGTTTTCTCATTAGAAGAAGGTTTTAAATTAACTCTCTGGAGATTAGGCATAGCCGGACAAGTTACCGGACAAGTGGAGGAAGGGGTAAAAAGAGTTGTCTGGGTTATTAATAATGAGATGAAACGATCTGCGATTCAGGAACTATTGGGATTAAGACATAGAGAAACTTTTCTTGAAAATTATCTTAATCCATCTATTGAAAGTGGATTTGTTGAAATGACGCTACCGGACAAGCCTAGAAGCCCTAAGCAAAGATACAGGTTGACGAAAAAAGGAGAAACTTTCAGGAAAACTTTAGAAAGTATTAGTGAAAAGTAAAACAGACGAAAATGCGCTTGAGGCAGTGATGAAGAAGGGTTTAACTACCACATGCGAGGAAGATCAAAATGTACCCAGAGATGAAGTGGCTTAAGCCCCCGGTCTCTTATGAGAGAAATGGGTTTCAAAGTTATATTGATGGAGATAATAATAGAGGACGAAAGGGTTATAGGGAATATATTGAAGAGGGTATAGTTAGAGATATTGGCACCCCTTTTGACAATGTTAAAGGACAAATAGTACTAGACGAATCTGGTTTTAAAGAGTGGTTATATGAGAAAGTAATGAATAAGAGTAAGGCAGATGAAATTGAGCAGAGAAAATCAAATGAACTAGTAGACGAAATAAGCCAAAAAGTTATAATAGAGACGGTTTGTAAAATATTCGATGTTGAAGAAAACAAATATACTAAAACGACGATCATTAAGTCGTGAGATAAGGATGGTATGTATAGATTTATGTTCTAAGTTTCGGGTGTATCACAAAAGTTTAATGGAAATAGGAAGAGGATTGAAAGGTTTGACAGTGGGAGTTATAGGCCAGTCAAGAAGAAAGCGGAGGGGAAAGTTACAGGTTGATAAAGAATTAAAAAGTAAGTATGATCACTGTCTTGAATTGTTGATCTAATAATTGAATATATTCTATATCCGCTTATGTCAAAAGAGCAGGTTTGACACTAAATTTACAAATTCAGCGTACACAAAAAACGCGATGCTGATTAAATCGTTGGCTGTCGCCTCGCGCCAGCCAACGCCCGGTTGAATAGCGCGCAATTCTACGAAACATTTCTTCGATTTGCAATGTCCACCAACAATCGGTCTGAGACAGACGCGCTTAAGGCGTGGTCCTCAAGCAGACTTTAGTAATGGTGAACTTTATAAAACAACAAATAAATCCTAAAATATTATAGAGAGTATAAATTGATGCAAAATAAAATTATCAAAAGAAATCAAAAAGGTGGTGCAAGCATTACTATTATTGTTGTTTCTGTTTGTGCTGTTTTATTTGTTTGGGGATTTGCAGCATATAAGGCATCTCAATCATTAGAAGAATTGTTTTTAGAAAATAAACGACTTAAACAAGCAGTTACAAACCTTACTAAAGAAGAGCAAATATGGTATGCCAAAGTTGAAAAACAAGAAACAATAAATGGAAAATTAATAACAAGTCTTAAATTTGTTGAGACTGCAAGAGATGATAAAAATAATAAGATTTTGACTAAGAAGTTTACTATCGAAGGTGATATTATTCATTTTGATGCTTTAATTGTTAAATTTGATACCAGAATGGTAATGGATGGAAATAAAAAAGCCATGTATCTGTGGCGTAGAGTTTATGGTGAAAATATGTCACCAAGTGACGGTCTTGCAATAGAAGTTCCAGGAGAGGCACCTGCAAGATATAAAGATATTTTTGAAGATCAATCATTGATAGACAAACTATTATTAAAAGATGATGAATCGATAGATTTCTGGAATGCAATATGGGATTTAGTAAATGACCCTGATAAGTTAAAGAAATATGGTGTGCAAGCTGTGTATGGAAATGCTGTATACAGTAAATTAAGATCTGGATTAATTTATGTATTTAAAATAACAAATACTGGACATCTTTTTCCAGATACAGTTCCAGAAATGTAATATTAACAATGATCTAACGAGAGTGTAAATGATATATAAGATAACTCTTAATACATTAGGCGCGCCAAAATTTAAGAAAGGATATTCATTTGAAGTATGTAATGCTATTAAGCCTAGTTATTAGCTCATTGGCAGTTGCAGGCGGACAAGATAGCGTGGTCGATTCTAATTTAAAAGAAAGACACCTTAAGTTTGCTAAAAAAACTAATGGCGAAACATGGAAACTCTTGCAGAAGGAAATACTCTCAAAGGAAGAAAAAGATTTAATACTTTATACTGTTTATGCATCAGCATATCACTGGTCTAACGCAGGGACAGAGATTCATATGCAGAGGGCGGAGTGGATCATCTCAAGAGTGTATACGAAATTAAATAATCCAGATTTAGCCTTGGTTCATGCAAAAAAATGTCTTTCGCTAACAAATGATGAAAACGAAGGGTTGAAGGATTTTGATTACGCGTATGCATATGAAGCCATGGCGAGGGCATATGCTTTGGCAAATGATTTTCAAAATGCAACCAAATATTACAAAAAAGCTATATATGCATCAGGTCGTATTGGAAATAATGAGGATAAAAAGCTATTTATATCAGATCTGAAAGATGGTGATTGGAATGGGTTTTCGTTGGAGAAATAGCGCTAACAATGGCAATTGAGGGACTTGCCTTCCGCGGTGCTCGTTTTTTGGCTGAAGACCTCAAGCTTCACTCCGCTACGGCACGCCCCTCATTGCGGACATTATTTCTATCAACGCCTCCCCTATAGTACACTTGTATTTACATCAGTTATTTTAATTGTTAAGAATTAAATGGGATTAAGTAGCGTCTTTACCTTTAACCATTACTAACTTTCCAGATCGAGCCATTTCGATAATACCATATTTCATAAGCTTAGCTTCTAAATCATACAATTCATAAGTAGCCCCCCCTTTGCGATGAGCTTTATACTTTACACATTATCAGTTAAACTCTTTCCTTGCCCTCCTTGTTAACTGCTACGTTTTTCTGATGTACCTATTACGTACACAATGTACATATTATGTACAAACATTATGTATCACGTTCATATTTATAGCTTTACATATTAAATTCCGGATTGTCTGTACTTAAATTTCACAATTCACATATTAAACAGGTTACTGTAGCCAATGGGTTTTACAATTTATTTTTCTAATTTTTAATTTTATTTCATAGAGGGAGGAGGCCCTTTAATTCTAGATTCAATATTTTGCCAGGCGGAACGTTAAACATGCATATATACCCCAATAATTTAAGAATCAACGTTATCACAATTATACAATAAATTGCTTTTACCATTTTATCTACATTGGAAATCACCAACTACTGTCATTTGGTACTCCGTTTGCAATTATACTTTAATATTAATATTTTATATTTTTACTTAATATGTAGACATTTATTGCATTTGAAATGAAATGCTTTAAAATTTTGAAGCAATAAAGTTGGTTTGGTTCTTGCGAAGGCAATCCAGAGGACGTCTTTGTAACGTTAATAAAACATTTTTAAAAAAATCAATTTAAAGGGTGAAAATAATGAAAAAGCTACTATTTCTATTAGTTATCATTAGTCTGTTAAGTATAAATCTTTGTTCATTTGCTCGTGAACATTATGATGGTTACCGGTTGAAAAGGGATGGTTCCAGGTATGCCAGGCAACCTATTATAGATTTTCCTATCTTTGGTAATCCTGACAAGGACGACAAGGATGATCCTGATGATCCTGATGCAGACGGCCCTATTTTTGGCGGGGATGACGATTTTTTCGGTGAGTCTATTGTATTTATAGGAAGTTTCTTTCCCCCTGTAGTGGCTACAGATGGTGTCGCTTATTTAATTAAATACACCAATGAAAATTCTAAATCTCAGACAAAAATAGTATCGATCACGCCAACAGGGGAAGAAAAGTCTATCACATTGGATGAGGATATTTTCGAATTACAAATATCAGAAGACAATTCAATTTTAACTTTTGTATCATACCCCATAATACATTTTGATGATTTTGAGGATTTTGATGACTTCAATTTTAATGATTTCATTGTGAGTCCCAGTCTAAATATTATAGAGTTGCCATTAAATGAAGCCACCAAACCAATAGTAATAAAATTTGACAATACTGACTTTGCATCACCAACAATTCATAACACCAGCAAAAAGATATATTTATCCGCAACGGAATTTGGAAGTGGTGATATCTCCTTATCAGATCTGGCAACATTTGACCCAACTGAAATTCTATACTTGATAAACTTCGATGGTTCAATTGACAAAAGAATTGAATATTGAAAAGTATCAAGTTGAGACATTAGGGCGTTATCAGCAGATTACATTAACGAGGCATAAGAATCTTTTAGTTTATCATTAAAATGAAAAGCCCTGAGTAAACCTTCATTTCCATTCCTGTCTTTGTATTTAAAGAAACATTGTAATTAACAAAACATTTTTATAGTTTGTAATATTTTCCTGATGAGGGTTGCGAACTTCGCCGTTTTGATAAAGCAATTTTCTGCAGGACAGGATGGTTAATGGAGATATTCCTGTTGTACTTATTACGCACACTATGTACATATTATGTACAGACTACATGTATCCCGTTAATAATAATCGCTTTACATATTAAATCCATTCCTGTATGTACTTAAATTGCACAATGCACCCATTGGGCTGGTTATTGGGACTCAAAGCCTTTTACAATCCATTTTACAAATTATCCACCTTAATCGATAGATGGATAATACCTTCCTATACAAGAAATTGTTTTGCCACATTATCTACATTGAAAATTAGCACTTACTGATCTTTGGCACTTCGTTTGCGAATCTATATGTTCTTACTATTTTACAATACATCTTAAGCTTCAAATAATAACTAAAATTGAGAGAACTGTTTCAAGTAAGAAAAATAAAGCTATATTAGATCAAAACCACTCTAATACAAGAGATTATGTGCGTAGGAATAGTAACAAACTCTTCGATGCGATTATGACTATAATATATATTGCTCAACCAAGGCAACAGTTATCCTCGTAAAACTTTCGACAGATTACCCAGTCTCATATTTTATTTTATACAATACTTTTTAAAGAGATCCAAAATGAAAAAAGGAAAGAAAATTAGACAATTATTTTATGTTACTATAACGACATTTTTGTTATGTTCAGGTATGCTTTTTTATAACAATGCCCTATGTGCAAAATGTAATGATATAGTTGAAACTACAAGTAACGTAGAAGTTGCCGGGGCTCAAACTGTTAAAGCTGTAATAGATTTGACGGCAGGAGAATTAAACCTATCCGGAGGAGCGAATGCTTTAATGGAAGCAGAGTTTATTTCCAATCTTAATAACCCTGAACCTGAAGTTAACTATGTTGTAAGTGGGACAGCAGGCGTGCTTACAGTTGAACAACCTATCACCAATAATCGTCGTCGTATACCTTTTCGTAAAAGATGTTTTAACCATGTTAATGAATGGGATATAGGATTGAATAATAATATTCCTATAGATGTTGATCTAAAAACCGATTTCGGGAATTTAGATGTAAACCTTGATGGTAGTTCAATTTCTAATTTTATACTTGATATAAGCGCTGGAGATGCAGTACTTAATTTAACCAATACTCAATCTTTAGACAAAATTGACGTAAAACATGATTTCGGGAGTTTTGATGCAAATCTTACTGGTAGTTCAATTGCAGATTTCAAACTTGACCAAAGTTCCGGAGATATAATACTTAATTTAACCAATACGCAATCTCTGGACAAAGTTGACGTAAAACATGATTTTGGGAGTTTAGACGCAAACCTTAATAACAGTAACATTTCAGATTTACACCTCGACTCAAGTGCAGGGGATGCGATACTTGATTTAAGCAATACGCAATCTCTTGATACTATTGATCTAAGGCATGATTTTGGGGACTTGAACATAAACCTAACTGGAGATAGGTCTACCGATCTCAACGCTAACATTGATTTATCCACAGGCGATATCTTTTTGAAGTTGCCGACAGACATAGGAGTTCAGGTTAAACTACCTGACAGTATAAGCGTTACAGTTATGCATGAAATGAATGAAAACAATGACAACACCATTACAAATAACGCATTTGGGTCATCGAATGTATCAATTTTTGTTGATATCGATCTTGATTTTGGAGAAGTTACGTTAGACTTGGATTAATATGAATAGGTACTATCATCGCTTTGTTAAAAAACTTAACTACCATTTTGAGCTGAAGCAGTTTATATTACTCCGGCAAGTAAATACGAGAATATGTTAAGAGCTTATCTTCTTATTGGAAAAGGCTTTACTCTCGGGCCAGCATAACCTAAATAGTTGCCGAATTAATAAGAGGGTTTGTGCTACGACAGTATCAGACGATGATCATGAATTCTTTGCTGAATCAATCAATGGATAGTTGTCATTTGTTTTTATACGGATAGTAGATACATTAAGGCACTATCTCCAAGATTACATCAACGATACATAATAATCCTTAAATTTATCATTAAGATGAAAAGCACTGAATAAAACTTCATTTACATTCCTGTCTTTGTATTTAATGAAGACATTGTGTTTAACAAAACATTTTTATAGTTTGTAATATTTTTCTGATGAGGGTTACGAACTTCACAGTTTTGATAAAGCAACTTTCTACAAGACAGAATGGTTAATGGAGATATTAATAATGCATTTGTTTCATTAGATAGGTAAATTCCTGTAGACGGCTTCAAATGTTTTTACTTAGGCAGTATAATTAAATAGCTGGTATATTTAACTACACTGTCTTAACTTGATAACCCATAACAGACATATACTTTAAGGCGTAAGCAGAAACATTTGAAGTAAATCTGTATGATCGCATGAGCGACAAATAAAAATAGATTATTCGTCCCTAGATGGGTTATTATGTAAACATGAAAGCAGAAGTTGATGGGGAAAATATTCTATATCTTAATAAAACGCAAACAAAGATTTTTATTGCCTGGTCGTATAGTGTGAAGTATTGGTCTCCGGTTTTATTCGCCATATTATTCATATTTACATTCGCAAAAGCTTATGGGGAATCAATGGTTAAGTTAGATCCGGTGACCCGTAAGCTTCTTGACATGGACCTAGCCGAGCTTCGCGATGTTCAAACATATACAGCTAGCCGAGGGTTAACTTTTTTAGAGGAAGCCCCATCAGTAGTAACGGTGATCACGGCAGAGCAGATCGAACGGCAAGGATTGAAAAGCCTGTACGAGGTGCTAGCACGGGTTCCAGGTTTTTTTAACGCTACATCTTCTTTTTTAGAACCCATATCTAACAGAGGTTTTGTTCAAAACAGCAATACAAACTACCTGCTACTGGTAGACGGTCATTCCCTTAACAATAATGCATCAGGTGCATTTCACAATCTCCACTTAATGCCAGGTCTTGACAGAGTAGCACGCATAGAAATCATTCGTGGCCCAGGTTCTACTCTTTGGGGTAGTGACGCGGGCATGGGCATCATCCATATCTTTACCAGAGATGGTGCCGAGCTAGACCGGGGTAAGAACCCGTATGGCACAATAACCGGGAGTTATGACTATGAGGTTGACCACCAGCGCCATAACCTGCAGATTAACTATGGGAAACGCTTTAAGGATGGTGGACTTATGCTATCCGGCAACATCTTTAACAGTAGAGCTGAATGGACCAAGAGTTACATAGCCGGACAAAGGGATTTTGAGTTGCAGACCAGCCGTGTCATGAACATGTGGGACATGGAAGATAGTTATGATCTTTATGCAAAGCTGAACTGGAAGGGTTGGGTACTGAAGGCCAGTGAGTTAGATTTTCGCACCTTCCACCCAGTAGACACCTCCATAGACGGGATAAAAACAGGTTGGTGGACCAGCGAACGGCAGTGGATAGAGTTAAGTAATGAATGGAAATTTACACATAAATGGTCACTGCAGTGGCGCGTATACCATGATGACTACAACGAAGAGAGGTCTTGGAAAATTAAAGACCAGTTTTTTTCTTCACAAAAAAAGCAACTAATGTCAAAAGGATTTGGAGGAGAGTCAATCTTTCATTACCGCAGTGCAGATCATCATCTTCTATTTGGTGTTTCTGCGGACAGCAAGAAACTGGAAACCGAGACAGTTAGAATAGAAAGAAAAAGTGGTAATAAAAGTATACTAAATGAATGGCCTGACTTTACAGATCTAAACAGATCTATTTTTATTGAAGAGACTTACCGCGGCCTCAACAATTGGGTGTTTACACTTGGATTGCGTTTCAACACTAACGAGCCAAGGGACCCAGACGATAAGTTTCTGCCACGTTTTGCGGTCTCCTATTTAATCAATGATGACTGGAGCATCAAATATGCCTTTAATACTGGCTATGTACCACCATCAGGGGAACAGAGACGAGGTGGCATACTACCATTTGGCACAGAGGTCCCACAAACTTTTCGTAAAGGGGCAGATGAATCCCAGGAAAGCAATTCGCACGACCTGCAACTCTTTTACAACCACGAACGTAGTCGGGTCAATCTCACACTCTTTTACCAACGCTTCTTTGATCTGATTCAATTTGCAGGATCAGGTCCGGTATCAGTAGGTGGTTTCAATAATGTTACTCTTATGGATACTAATATAGATGATATGATTTCCTGGGGATTTGAACTAGAGGCGGAAACGGAGCTGTACGATGGTTTGCAATTGTATGGGAATTACTCCTTTGCCGAGGCCGAGTATCAGGAACGATTTGCAACATTTCAGGGCCAGGTGAGTTTGGATATCGTCGCCGGAGCAAGCATCGCCACCAAAGATCTCACCGTCACTGGCACACCGAAACACATCTGGAATTTGGGTTTGGACTGGGAAATCAATGATCAGCTGGGGTTAAATATCCATTACCGAGGTTGGACTGATGCTTATGCCAAGAGCTCTGATCAGCCATCATTCAAACGCTTTGGAGCTGAACACTATGTGGACATGAATTTGCGATATAAGAACTTTCCAGCTAAAAACCTTACCATGTCCGCCTACATCAAAAATCTCTTTAACAATGAGGATAGCCTACCAAGCGGTGTTAACGAAGGTCAAATAGAGCCACAAAACGCAAGGCAGTTAGGTTTTAAATTCAGCTATAGGTTTTAGATGTTTTCAGCTAACGTGTAAGTTAGTCTAGGGATTAAAATCTTCAGTTTTTGTTTCGGAATTACACAATTATCAGAAAAATAAGCCTGCTAAGATAAGGATTACAAAATGTCAAAAGATGTAGAACTGGCAAAGAAAAACAAATCGGTAAAAGACAGATCACATTTAAAAGTTCTGGTTGTTGATGATAACGCATTTAATTTACAATTACTAGATGATATGCTAACTAAAATTGGACATAATGTGTTTGTTGCAAGAGATGGGAAACGTGCAGTATCAATTTGTCAAAAAATGCGGTTGGATATTATCTTCATAGATATTTATATGCCGGAAATGGGTGGTTATGATGCGGTTAGATTAATACGTAAAATGGAATGTGACAGAGGAAAACGAACACCTATTGTTGCCGTAACTGCAGAAACCGTAAAAGGAACAGAAGAAGAGTGCTTAAAAGCAGGTATGGATGGTTATATTATTAAACCGGTAAAATTAAATGAACTTTTAAGAGTATTAGAGTTAGTTTCAAAAGAGCATTCTTCAGGAAAAGGTCTAAATATTAAAGAAGATGGCATAAAATCAATAACAAACAACAATATTATTAATCTTGAATCAACACCTATTTTACGAGACGATCCCGTAAAATTAAAAGCCTATGTAAAATTGCTAATAGAAGATCTTAACAATATTATCTTAACGATGGAAAATGCAATTAGTAATATGAGTGCTGATGAACTAAAAAGGGCCGCCCATACAGCCAAGGGAATGGTAAAACACATTAAAAATGAACAGATGTTGACGATAATATGTGACCTGGAAAGTCTTGCTAACAATCGCAACATAAATGGAGCAAAGAAAAAATTGACCGGTTTTAAATTAGAGTTTAATAAGATTATGAATCTAGTATAAAACCTACCTCAAAGGAGTACAATAATTTTGATAAGTGCAAAACAAACGCCTGCATTAAATATTCTTGCGGTTGACGATGTAAAGAGTGAGCTTTTCTTGATAGAGAACCAACTCAGAGAATGGAAATTCAATCCATTTACCGCACCTGATGGAACAAAAGCGCTTGAAATTTTGGGAAAAACCCATATAGACTTGATAATATCCGATCAAGTGATGACGCAAATGGATGGGATAGAGTTATTAATTAATGTTAAGTCACTTTATCCTGATATTCCATTCATAATGTTGACCGCTTTTGGAACAATTGATAAAGGAGTCGAATCAATTAAAAAGGGAGCAGATGATTATATTCAAAAACCTTTTAATCCGGAAGAGTTGCTTGCTAAGATTAAAAAAGTAATGATTTTTTATGATTTGAATAGATCAAACAAGAAACTTAAAAATCACCTTCTCGATCTTTACAGTTTTCAAAATATAGTTACAAGATCTTCTTCTATGAAGAAAGCCCTTAAATTAGCCGAAAAGGTTGTTCAAAGTACAAAAACAACCGTATGTATTATTGGGGAAAGCGGTACAGGAAAAGAGATAATGGCACGTGCGATTCATTTTGCAGGTTCAAAGATGGAAAATAGTTTTGTTGCTATAAATTGTGCTGGAATCCCGTCCGGACTTCTGGAGAGTGAGCTTTTTGGTAATATAAAAGGTGCATTTACAGGTGCAGATAAAGACCGTACAGGCAAATTTGGAACAGCCCGAGGTGGAACAATTTTATTGGATGAGATAGGAGACATGCCCCTTGATTTGCAACCCAAGATGCTACGCGTCATTCAAGAGCGTGTTTACGAAAGAATAGGATCAAATGATTTGCTAAAAGCTGATTGCCGAATTATTACAGCAACACATAGGGACCTTGACAAGCTTGTAAAAGATGGTCTGTTTCGCGAGGATCTTTTTCACCGTATTAACTTGTTTCCAATAATACTCCCCCCACTGAGAGAACGAAAAGAAGATATACCATTTCTGGCAAATCATTTCTTAGAAAAATTGAGGAAGGAATTGGGAAAGTCACTTCCGGGTATATCACAAAAAGCAATGGACCAGTTAGTAGATTATCATTGGCCCGGAAATGTTCGTGAACTTAAAAACTGCATTGAACGAGCCGCCATCCTTGCAGAAGATGAATTAATAAATCCGTCACACATGCATATATGCACGACGCCTTCCCAGATTGATAACAAAATAAACGATAAAATCAAAGGTATCATAAATATTTCAGTTAAACCAGAAGAATTCTCATTAGATAAAATTATTAACAAAACATTAAAGATAGCGCTTAATAGATGCAACAATAATAAATCACAAGCAGCAGAACTTCTTAAGGTTGATAGAAGGATATTTTATAGAAAAAACATTAAGCTACCAAAATACTAGATGCTGGATGCTAGATGCTAGATGCTGGATTCTGGATTCTGGATTCTGGATCTTGAATTCTGCCAAATAGTTCGATTTCTAATTTTTTGACAATATACCACATGTAAAAGAGATGAATTCAATTTTAGATATAACGTTTTAAGACTTTTGATTAAATTATCAAGTAACAAGCAACAAGCATCAAGTATCAAGCATCAAGTATCAAGCATCAAGCATCAAGTAACAAGCATCCATCATCTTGTCTCTTGCAATTTACTTAACAAGATTGAGAAACAAGACACTACGAATCCCAAATTATTTCAATCTGTTTATATTTATCTCATTTTAGGTTGCGACCCCTTGGACAGCCTGACGTTTTTCTAAGAATTCAACAACTTCTTCACATAGATACTCATTAAGAAATGTTTGAATCTTGTCTATAATATACGTTACCACTATCCTATATAGTATTACTCTATAAAAACTTCTTTTTTAAAAAGATTTTGTAGTTTTATGTAATACAGAATTCTGGAACCAGGAGCAAGGAGTCAGTAAATCAAAAAGTAAGGGTCGACAAACAGATATAATTTGTATCTATTTCCATTAATTAACATAGTGAAATAACTACAAATCTATGCCTTATTCTGACTTCTGTCTCCTGACTCCTGTATTTCAAATTTGGTTGCGGCTTTGCCGCTTTATAGTATTACACTGTAAAAACGTGTTTTTTTGAAAGAAAATTTTACCGTGCATTGTTAAATTATTTGAAACGGTATAGTTACTGGATGCTTGATCCTAGAAGCTAGATAATTTATTGTGCTATCTTAAAATGTTATATCTTAGATTGAGTTTGGCTCTTTTTCATATTACATCTTGAAAAAAACTAGAAATCTAACTGATTGCCAGTATCCAGTATCTAGAATTCAGTATCCGGCATCTAGTTTTTTGGTTGCGGCTTTGCCTCTTTATGATATTGTTTTTGCAATATAACATACATTGAAAATTACCATTCACTTTTTTTTGGTACACCGCTTGCAATACATAAAATTGGGTTAGATTATTTTTTTATCTTATTTAGTAAAGGTAGAAATTTATGAAGAATGGTTTTCTTTTAACAATTCTTATTTTACTTTCCAGTAGCATTGCATATGCTCAAATAATGGGAGATGAACAGGATATTCCTGAAAATTTTCATGCCCGTTATGATCAACATTTTAGAGACTCCTATAATATTCAAACTGCAATCTCAAAAAAATTAGATTCTCGTATCGATAAAAGATGGATAAAAGTGCATTTAGATATTGCAACCTTGCGTCCTCGTTTGATATCTTTTCAAAGAGCTGGCGTGAAGTCAATGCTTCCATTAATAGATTTGCCCCGAGAAGACGGCATTCGCCTCATTAAAGAACTTAAGGGTCTATGGGATTTGACTGACACAGATATAGAAAATATCAAAGTGAAATCAGTTAGCCGTAAAGGATTAAATGTAACCCGTTTGATTCAACGTATTAATGGCGTAGATGTATTTGGTTCGGAAACTTCGATTGCTTTTAATAAAGACAGGCAGGTAGTTTCTTTATCCGGACAATTTTTTTGTGGGAGCGATTCTTTTTCCCATTTAAACCCAGTAGTAAACAATACTTTTACAGAAAAGGCGATAGTAAAATCTATATTTGACCTGACAAATATTTCTTTAAAAGAATCTGATTTTCATTATGTCAAAACAGCTGGCCAGTATCGATTTTATAAATTCAAACCCCGTCTAAGAAAAAGAAATTTACAATTTCAACGTTTGATTAGGGTCAAAGATGTGATATTCCCATTAGGTGGAGAGGTCTTCATTCCAGGATATTACATGGAGTTATGGATTGATAATTATCCCGCATTTAGCTATATCAGAGAATCAAATGAAAAAGCCCAACTGTTATTTAGAAAAAATCTTACTGCTTCAGAAGCGTTCAAGTATAGAGTATACAACACAGGAAACGAAATATTTCGACCTGAGGATGGCCCCGCACCTGGTTCACCTCACCCTACAGGGGAAGCAGATGGTTTTCAGGCGCCAACGATTCAAGAAAAACTTATAGAAATAGAAAGCCTTCTTCCGGGAGACCCTTGGCTTCCACCGGGTGCAGAAACTACCATAGGGAACAACTGCTTTGCCTTTGCTAATTTAAAAAGATTTGATAGATTTAATTTTTTTCGCGGTGATGTTATAGGTGAAATCAGTGAGCCTGGTACTTTTGACTATGTTTATGACCATAGTAAAAATTCCGATGATCCGGTAAATCTACAAAGTAGCGTCGTAGGGATGTTTTTTCATGTTAATTGGCTTCATGACAGATGGTATGAGGCGGGATTTGACGAAGCTTCAGGAAATGCACAAGAGGTTAATTATGGGCGTGGAGGATTAGGTGGAGACCCAATTATTGCCCGAGGAAATGATTTTAGAGGAACAAATAACGCTTTTATGTCCACAGGTGCAGATGGTGAAAGTCCTGCAATGCATATGTTTGAATTTCGTAGCGAAGAGTTCCCAGATGTACCAAGCCGCACAAGCAACCATGAAGCCATTGTTACTTTTCATGAGATGGGACATTATATCACTAACCGCCTTGTGGGAGATGGATCTGGATTGATTAACAATCAATGGGCCGCAATGGGTGAGGGTTGGGGAGATTTTTTTGCCTTAAGTATGACATCTCAGAGTTCAGACGACTTTGAAAATGGAGTATACGCGGCGGGTGGCTGGCCTGATTTCCTATTATCTGAAGGATTTACAGATAATTACTATTTCTCAATCAGACGTTATCCTTACTCGGCAGATATGTCAAAAAACCCTCTTACTTTCAAGCATATAAGCAATGGTGTCGCCTTACCAAGTACAAGTGAAGTTCCTCGTAATCCAGGTGCTCCATCTGGCCCTCGTAGCAACAGCGAAGTTCACAATGCTGGTGAAATATGGTGCTCAGCGCTATGGGAAGTATTTGTTAATCTTGTTAAGAAACATGAACATTCCGAAGCGGAACGACGGATGCTCACATACGTTATTGGTGGGTTAAGAATTACACCTTCTAGCCCCACTTTTATTGAGGCACGGGACGCAATCATCAGTGCTGCAACAGCTTTAAACCCTGAAGATCTTCCTGAAATATGGAAAGGTTTTGCCAAAAGAGGCATGGGTGTTGACGCAGTTGCTCCACCATCAAACTCTAGAAACTTAAGAAACGTAGTAGAAAGTTTCGAGATTCCTAGCGATATATTAGATAATTGAAAACTGTCGTGAAGATCAAATATATATAGTACAACTTTGTAACAGTTCAGCAAAACCCAGGCCCCCCCCTAAATCCCCTCTTTTTAGAGGGGATTTATAGGTTATTATGGTACCTCTGTCTTTATGGATTGAATTTATAGCTTATAAAACAGATGCTGTTAATCCTCTCTAGAAATAGAGGTGGATGTGCAAGCAAGTAGAATGTGTAATACACGCTGAATAGATACACAATTTTTTGATTTAAATGTCACTAACTAGGCACGATCTTTTAACTCTTTATGTATTCTTATAGACGGCATGATTTACTTGTTGAAAATCACGGTTAAACACTCTTAAAAAGATTAAGGAACTTTCTATTTCCTTACGTGCGTATATACACTGGCAAGCAGTTTTGCTCCTGCATAAAATTAAACATTCAGGACTGTTATAGTGTCTGCTCCAACAAGAAAACATAATAGGTAGAGAAAAACGCTGGCTAAAGTCTGTCGGGACCTTGTGTTGTTAATATAAGCCACTAAATTTAGGTCTAAAATAGTGCATTTGGAGTACTTTTGGCTTTTAAAATCTTAATCATAATCTACTGACAAAGATTAAGATTAGCACTATAATAATTTTTTTGAACGTACACACCCTACATTATCAATGAAATGAAAGTTACTATACTATTAAATTGAGATCTTATCAAAAAAGCATAGTACACCTATTAATCCCCCCCCTACCCTATACCTAACCTTCCTATTAAGGATAAGGGAAATGATAAATTCCAAGCCTTTAGTGAGAGACGTTAGTTGGGGGGGGGTACAAATAATTTATCGATAATTTCAGGAGCAACAGAGGCCGTTTGCAAAGTTATAGTCAAACAGCAGTTGTGTAATGCAGGAATGAAATCAAACGATAAATCATCGGTAAGTAAAGTCAACACTGTCTTAATTATACCAATGATAGATAAGAAACAGATTTGAAACAAGATAACCAATACGGTTTTACGGTAGTAGTATAGTTATCTTTACATAACCTTAATGCCATGCTCAACATTTTTACCATATGGGGAGAGAAATATTATGCAAATCGTTTTGTTTGCACCCACATTTGTTTATGAATTAATTATATTCCGCTTGTAGTTGAAATATATCGTTGTGGTAAGTATAAAACATAGATGTAATTAACGGTAGTTAAATTGCCACAATCAATAAACAGTGCCCTCACCTACTTCTGCAAGTGATTCCAGCATCTCCGCCGCCTTTACCGGGGCGTTGTATCTGGCAAAATCAATCTGTATTCGTTCTGCATTCTTACGGTAGGCCTGGTTGGAAAGTAACTCTTTTACAGCTTGTTTTATGCTTAACGGTGAAGGACTATGTTTCTTTAAATTTATGCCAGCCTTTGACCATGCCACTCGGGCGGCAACTTCCATTTTGTCATCGGTCTGGCCAGCTATCACGACAGGGATGCCGTGCGCAAATGCCATTTGGGTCCCTCCGTATCCACCATTTGTAACCATTATACTGACATAAGGAAGGAGGAGGTCAAAAGGGATGTATTTTTCCACTTTAACATTTCGGGGTAATTTAGTAAGATTGTCCCCGCAGGTGGAAACAACAATAATAAACAGATCTTCCCCCTTTAATCCTTCTATTGCAGGAACAATTAAATCGTTAGGATTAACGGCCACCGTACCTTGGTTTATTAAGATTACCGGCTTACCGGATTGAAGTTCAGACCACCAATCAGGTAGAGAAAAAGAGGTGTCAGGTTCTAACCGTACAGGCCCGATATAGTGAAAATTTTTTGGCAGATCACTACGTGGATACTCAAATGCAGGGGTTGTCAGCTGCATTACCAGCGAGGGAGATTCAAACAAGACTCTTTTAAAAACGAAAGTTTTGAGGCCGGAAGCTTTAACCTTTTAAGCATTTCAGTAACAAGTTTATTTACATCAATAAATAGAATATTATCGTTTAAATAGTGCAACAGCTTGTTTCTTATCCTCATAAAGATGTTTTTGCCAGGAATCAGACCAAATCCAAACGGAGCCGTGTCCCGACTAGGAATCGAAAGGGGAAGTAGAGATATCATTGCACTAGCCGGACCGTCCATTGCAGATCTCAAGTATGGACCTAACGTAATCGTATCGCCAATTAACACATCTGCCTTAAAACTTCTTAAGACATCATCAATTACTTCTAGTTGAGCATAACATGTACCAAGAAACAAATTCACAATATACCATTTAATCTGTTTTATCCCCTTTAGTTTGGCAAGTTCAGGATAGAAATCGTAAACATTCTTGTCTCTGAAATCAATTTCCTCAGGCAGGGGATGAAACCTTGCACCTGCACTTTCAACCTTATCTCTCAATATACGACTGGTTATCCAAACTACCTCATGTCCACGTTCATAAAGTTTGCTACATATGGGTATGGTCGGGTTTATATGCCCCGGAGCACAAGCTGTAAAGATTATAAACTTTGCCATATTTTATTTTCTTCCTGTTTTATCCGGTAATATTTTGGATGCAATAATGTCACACTTAATAAACATTAATTTACTTATCCACAGATTCACAATTTTATAGACCAATATATGAAACATATTAATATCAGTTTTAAAAATGAAACTATTCCTAATACCTGTGGTTGTACAATCAACCTTTACTGCTTACCAAAATTAATCATAGGGCAAAAGTTCACCTAAGAATGATTTTACATTTTATTGACTCATAAACGTTTATAAGCAAGAGCCATGCCAATAAACTAGAGATTTACAGTTCAGTTAGAATGACAACAGAAGATGAGAAAGAGGAAAAGATGTAGCTAACAAACAGGTTTTAGAGAAAAAAAATGGTGATACATCGCCAGACACATAACTTGTTCTTATTAACCTGGCAATTAACCAGATGATATTGCAATACAGGAAAAAAACATAAACCATTATGTATCAATTAAACAGGCAGGAAACATGACACCTATTTAATTCTCAGCTTAATACAACACATTACTTTCATTTGAAAGACAGTTAATAGGAGAATTGGTAATACAACTGTAAGGTGTTTAACTGTTGTCCAAATTTCAGGAAGGTAATCTAGAAATAGATAAAGGATATCTCACTGAAAATTAAGGGCCCCAGCTTGTACAGATTTGTCACTGTTTATCTGAAATCGTTTAGATAACTGTTAATGAATACAGGTCTAAAGACATTTAGTACATTTATTGAGCAACTTGCACATGGATGGTACAACAATGAATGACGTAAGGCAATGAGGTAATGTCACAGGATAGAATTTAGGCCTATAAATTCTATCAGAAACCGTAACTCTTAAAAGGAAATGTTATGAGGATATATATAAGCTTTAAGGTTTCTTTTTTTCGATAGAATACCCGACTTCTAATAACGCTTGTTAAGCAATTAGCGTCATGCTTGATGTGAAAACCTTGGCACCGTTGTAGCCGTATAAAAAAAAGCTTAGCTCATATCTTAATCATTAGCTATTGATATTTAACAAAGAGCCTGGGATTTTGTTATATTTATCAACATCAACTAAAGTACACAAGCATTTAAATTAGTTGTTTTAATTATGAATAAGAATAATTAGATGGGCATTAAGTGGGATCTTTACCTTTAACCATTACTAACTTTCCAGATCGAACCATTTCGATAATACCATATTTCATAAGCTTAGCTTCTAAATCATCCAATTCATAAGTAGCGCCACCTTGACCAACAATCAAGGCAGAACCTTCTTCATTAAGGATCGTAGCACGTCCTTTTATGAGTTTGATAATAGCAGGACGGGTTTGTGGTGTTGTTTTAATCTTAACCATGGCATATTCATGATCTACAGAATCTTGACCTGTATGCTCCTGGCAATGAACAACATCAACTAATTTATGTGTTTGTTTAATTATCTGCTCTAATGCATCCTTATTACCCTGTAACGTAATAGTCATACTAGAAAATTTTGGATTAACCGCAGGAGAAACAACAAGCGCATCAATGTTAAAACCACGCCGCGCAAATATCTGAGCACAACGGACCAAAACACCCGGTTTATTGGATACTAAAACACTAATAGTATGTATGTCCTTTTTCATTAATTTACCTTTTTTTATTGATTATTGTTGGTTGTTAGAAATTATTCCCACTACCAACCAACAACAATATTCTATTAATTTACCTATAGTATTAGCCTGTAAAAACTTATTTTTTTATAAAGAAATTTTACCGTGCATTCTCAAGTTATTTGTAACGTTATAGTTACTGGATACTAGATGCTAGATAATTTATTTTGTCGCATTAAAGTGTTATATCTTAAATTGCGCTCGCTTCTCTTTCATCTGGTATCTTGATAAAAAAACTAGAAATCTAACTATTTGCCAGTATTCTGTATCCAGTATCCGGCATTTAATATTTTGGTTGCGGCTTCACCGCCCTATAGTATTACTTTATAAAAACTTCTTTTTTAAAAAATTTTGTGGTTTTTATTGAATACAGAATACAGGAGACAGAAATCTATGCTTTATTCTGAATTCTGGCTTCTGACTCCTGTATTCTGTATATTGGTTGCGGCTTCACTGCCCTATGTACTTCCTGTGGGCTTTTCAAGCTTAGTTTTTGGTTGCTCAACCAACATATCATAGGCGGATTTACCCGCAGGAATCATAGGAAATACATTATCTTCCTTAATAACTTCTGCATGAATTAGAACAGGTCCTTTATATTTGATAGCTTCTTCTAAACGTTTTTTAGCATGCGTTGTTTTGTCAATATGAACACCTTTTATACCATACGCCCCGGCTAGTTTTACAAAATCAGGATTACCTTCTAAATCAACACCGCTATATCGATTATCAAAGAAAAGCTCCTGCCATTGGCGAACCATACCTAAAAATTTATTATCTAAAATAAGGATCTTAACTGGCAACTTATGAATAAAAGCCGTAGCCAATTCAAATGCCGTCATCTGAAAGCCACCATCACCACAAACCGCAATTACTAAGTCATTAGGACAACCAAACTGTGCTCCAATAGCAGCAGGGAAGCCAAACCCCATAGTTCCGGCACCACCAGAAGAGATCCATTTATTGCCCTTAAGTGTTTTATTAAACTGTGATGACCACATTTGATGTTGCCCTACATCGGTACTAATAATAGCTGTACCCTTTGTAATGTCCTGTAATAATTGCAACATGTATTGGGCGGTTAAACCTTTTGAATTATCGATCTTTAATGGATATTCTTTCTTATAAAACTCACACTCTTCCAACCATTCTTTGGTATCACAAGGTTTTACATGTTTCACTAATTCTTCCACAACCAATCGTGCATCACCAATCACATACGCATCTGATCTGACAATCTTACCAATTTCTGCTTCATCAATATCAATATGTAATTTCTTGGCGCCAACACAGAATTTATTAGGATCGCCATTAATACGATCATCATAGCGTGATCCAATGGACAAAATAAGATCACATCTTGTCAGCGCTTTATTAGCATAAGCAGTTCCATGCATACCTAACATACCTAAAGAAAGCTTATCCGTCTCAGGAAACTCACCTTTACCCAGTAAAGTATTAGTTACTGGAGCTTGCAGTTTGTTTACTAACTTACGAATAGCATCACCGGCCCGCGCAATAACAGCCCCATGTCCAACAAGGATAAGAGGACGATTCGCATCTTTAAAACATTGCGCCATTTTCTTAATATCTGATAATTTCCCCTTACCAGGTACTGTGTAACCGGGAAGATCCATTTTTGGATCTAACGTTTTACCTGTAAAAGGCGCAGATGTAATATCTTTTGGCAAATCCACAAGAACTGGTCCAGGACGGCCTGTATTGGTAATATGAAATGCTTCCTTTATAATACGAGGAATGCTATTTGTTTCTTTCACTAAATAACTATGTTTAACCATTGGCATCGTTGCACCAAAAATATCCGCTTCTTGAAATGCATCTTTACCTAACATAGGCGTAATCGTCTGTCCTGTTAAAACAACCATGGGAACCGAATCCATTTGTGCCGTTAGAAGTCCTGTAACAGTATTTGTAGCGCCAGGGCCACTTGTCACCAAAACAACACCTGGTTTACCTGTTGCACGTGCATAACCATCTGCAATATGTACTGCACCTTGCTCATGCCTTACTAAAATGAGCTTAATCTTCGAGCCAACAAGGGCATCGAAAATGGGAATAGCAGCGCCCCCTGAATAACCAAAAATATATTCCACGCCAAAATCTTCTAAACACTTAATAAGCGCCTGCGCACCATTTAAACCTTTAAAAGATAGTTTCTTTGAAGCTGGTTTCTTTGTTTTTAACATAATCATCTCACTATTGATTAATAATTATTAATAAATCTGCCACAAGTATACCCACTGAAGCAATGAAACGCAATATATAATAATGTGTCATACATTCTAGAGTAAGTATGACACATATTATTAACGTGTGATGGTCAGAGAAAGAAGTATAACGCAAATAAAGCTACTTACCATATTTGAAGAACGCTATGATTAAAGTGAATAAAGATAAAAAACAATTTAAAACTGCAACTCTTCTATCTGTTAGATTAGACCACATCCCAGCCTCTAATGTTATTAAAGATTTCGCCGTTCGGGCACATGGAAAAATTTAGGGGCACACCCTGCTAACACTTTGGTAAGCACCTAGTTTCAAAACTGAGACTACAAACCCTGGGTACCGTTGCCTCCATTTGACGAGAAATGAGCTTCTAAAATAGTAAACCTTAAGGAAACTTAGGAACACGCAGCACAACTTAAAGGGTACGTGACTGTATCTTTCCGCCCACAGTTGTGCTCTACATCTTCACCCAACAGACGAGATTTTTTTCCTTTTTAGAATTTTTTTATCAGTTTATGCCTCTATTTTAATAAGACTGCTTTTGGCATAACATTTCCAGGAAATAGCTTGATTTTTGTTGTTTAGTGTTATACCCTAACTATGAGAGTGACCGTAAATTAAGTGCATTACTGTGTGCAGAAAACCAGGTTCGAATTATCACAACCTTCAATCTTTAAATCGTCACAGCGGCGAAGGCAGCACTTCTGGTTCAACTCTACCTGGTTGATCACTTTGACTATTAACTCAAATTATTAATAAAGGATGTTTATGATACGTAAATTATTTGGCCTTATATTAATCTGTATAGTTATCGCAGGTGCCGCTTTATTTTTTGTCTCTAAAAAAGGATTAACGATTCCGCTCACTGAAACGTTTCTTAATCGCCAATTGGAGCAACAGTTTCCTATTGACGAATCTTATATGCTTATTTTTCACTTAGAGCTTGATAATCCAAAAGTTCATCTCGATTCAGGATCAGATAAGCTTGGCCTAATGTTAGATGCCTTTTTTCGCATTGGAACGAAAGGGGCTGATCCTTATAAGGGAAATATTGACGTTGAATCAGACCTACGCTTTGACCAAAATGAAGGCAAGTTATATTTAGTTAATCCTGAAGTAAAAAATTTTGCCGTTGATGGTATCAAAGAAAAAGATACCAAAAAAGCAATTCTTGCGGTCAATATGGCCTTAAGTGATTTGCTAAAGGACTTCCCAATCTACACTTTGGACGAAACCGATAGAGCTGAGAAGGCAGCAAAAATGCTTTTGAAAGACATTAAAATTGAACAAGGCCGTCTTAAGATTGTCTTTGGTTTATAGAACAAAAAGTGGGTATCTGGAAATTTTCGAATTTTTTTAAAGGAACAATGGTTTTTCCAAATATTTATCAGTTGTCCCGGAGATGATAAAAATCGTAATGGGGCAAACCTAGGGATGGATTCTAATTATTAACTAAGGATTAGTATGAAAATTGTTTTTTTTATAATTATGACGTTTATACTGGGAATAGTAGTCATTGCTTTTCCTGTATTTCAAGGAATAGAGGCAGCTACAACCAAAAATAATCAGGATGAAATTGCAGATGGTATCCTATCCGGTAGGCGTTGTCCATGTCAATGCGGTAATTATTTACCTGGCAGTTCTAAAAAGCCTGCATGTTTTGGTTGTAGTGTTGGAAAGTCGGAGATCACGCATGTATTAGAAGGTCTTAATGCTGGAAAAGATGCTGATGATGTAGTCCTTGATCTCATGTCACCAATTCTCATTGAGGTATTTTCGGATTATACAAATAAAGATATTTCAAATGTATGGAATAAGGTCAAAAGGATATCGATGGAAACTCATCAGACTAGAGTTGTTTTACGGACACCTGGACTAACAGAGGAAGCTCGTATGGCAGTTAAACTTACGGAGTGTGCCAGGGAAAATATGGAATTTAATATTGTTCAGGAGCGGTTGCTAAACCATAATGGACAATGGGATAGGAATAATCTTATTAACCTTGCGGCACAATCCAGTCATGACGTGAAAGAGATAGATGCATGCCTTAATATTATTGATATTAAAGCACAAATTGGCAAAGACAGACAACATGCCGCAGAACGCCAAATTCAATCGTATCCAACAATTACTGTAAACCGACAAATTATAGCAGACAGTGAGAATGATATTAGGAAAGCAATTGAAAAGGTTATTTTAAAAGAGAGTATCTAATTATAATATTTTGATATCATTTGATTCAGTTTTTTCAGAGGAGGTGATAGAAATAGAGAGTAAAGACAAACTCAATTAGAAGGATTTTCACATTATGAATTTTAGGTAATAATAAAATATAAAGGAGAAGTATAATAATGAAGAACAAATTTTCTTATCTTGTAATTGGATTAGTTGCTAGCTTGTCATTATTTGTGTCTACAGAAAGTATGGCAAAGAGTGAGGATAAAGCGACTAGCAAGTATGCACTCTTAGTTAATGGTGCAGGAGAGGGATTTTGTACTGTTAAACAAGATGGTAAGAAAGTCTGGGCGCAAGTAAGCGTACTTAACTTCACTCCAACATCAGCAGGCACAGCATGGATTAAGTTTGACGGGGTAATAGTTGGCCGCTTAGATGGAACTTTCTCCGATGACAGTGGGCAGGCGGTATTTAAAGGTCATTTCAAGCTTGACAAACATACCACAGATTTTTCTTTTGATGTGCGTGACCACGTGAGAGATATAAGTGATATAGAGGATGATATCGATTTAACCACTGAACTAACACAATCTGGGAGTAACACTGATGGTACTAGTATCCTGATGGGAAGCTGTACATTTGTTAATGCCAAGGATAATAATAATGATGAGGATTAATCGCTCAAATCTCCATTTCATAACAAAAATGTTCAGCGTTCACCTAAATGGCCATAAGATTTCAAGAATTTTCCTTGATGTGGACAAGGAGACAATTATGCTTAGTCATTAAGAGCATTTAAGGCCAGACATTGAGAACAGAATTTGAAATATCCTATAACAGGAGTTTTTCTTATTTTCTGTTTTCAATGTCTGAGCATGGTCTTTCGCAACTCACAATTTTCCACATCCAATCTCAACATTAATTAAATATTCTAATGTTTTCACCCCACACAGTTAATGAATTAGAAAATATTTTCTCATCCGATTATGGATGAATGCGATAAAAAGAAAGTTAGGTAATATTGATTAACATATCTCATTCCCAATAACATTAGTCATAAAGCTTGTGGAACAGTGCCAAAAATCAAAACATAGAACCTTTTAGTTTATCTAATTTACGACCTAATCGTGAACGTCTAAGTCCGCTGCCCCCTCTCTGTAATCTTTGCTGAATTCTCTTTTTCAATATACATATCTTTTAAGTTTTGCGGAATTTCTCTTGGCCTTCTCTCCTCATCAACTGCAACATAAACAACTGTTGCCTCTGTAACCTTAATACATCTATCCTCAAATCGGTTTCGCTGAACACACACCTCTACATGCACAGTAATAGATGTTCGCCCAATTTTTTCGATTTTACCATAACAACTGACAAGATCACCAACGAACACAGGCTGCTTAAATAGAAAGTTGGTGACTGCAATTGTAACAACTCTGCATCGTGCAACTTGTGATGCGACAATGGCCCCCGCTGTATCAACCTGGGTCATAATCCAACCGCCTGATATATCACCTGCAGAATTGGTATCCCTGGGCATGGTTAATAACTTTAAAGCTGGCTCATAATTCCCAAAAAAGTGAGATAACTCTTCTTCCATCTATAATTCCCTTCACTATTTTATTAAACATAAGCATAATTGCTTTTCGGCTTATAGAGAACAAATAGTGACCATCCGGTATTCTTATAAATAAACATATACCAAATATAATATTATTTATAGGAGACCAGCAATGTCCACCTAAAATATTTTACCATATTTCCCTTTTAACCGGATAGGAATAACCAATCAAGATGAAATTAATAATAAGATTAAAGTTTTTACGAGAAAAGAAAATAGATTTCAATAGATAAGATACTTTTTCTAGAAGTCTTTTAAATTTGAGCTTCAGGATAACACTCTTCTTTATTAATATGACCTAACTACAACTCTTTTAGGAATTTCAGAACTATCTCTGACTCATTATTTATATTAAGATTAATAGTTTGGAGATCCATTTTCAGCCATCTTGGTATATTTTAGAACTATTGATTGTTGTTCGTCACAAATTCATCAGTAGAAACCACTTTTGCATAAGCAAAACCAAGTGACGCCATGAAAGCAGCATGTACGTGACTTGAAGGGACGACAATACCATTAAACTCTAACCCCATAGTAGCACAAGCATCATGTGCAATAGTACAGTCATAACCAAGATCATACGCCGCACGTGTAATAGCATCAATGCACATATGGCTCATGGCGCCACAAATTAATAGACTATCTACAGCCAATTCATCTAAGATTTCTTTAAGATTAGTATCTCTAAAACTATTAATTTGATGTTTAAGCACTACTGGCTCACCTTCTAAATCATGTACTGATGAGTGTATTGCTGCACCATCTGAGTTCGGCAAAAAGAAAGGTGCATCGTCTGTTGGAAATTCATGACGGATATGTACTATTGGTAATTCCTTGGCCCTGAAATTATTTAGTAATGTTGCGGCTTTCGTGGCAGCAGCTTCAGTACCATCAAGTACCCATTTACCACCTTTAAAGTAATCATTTTGTAGGTCAACAATAATTAATGCTATTTTAGACATAACATCCTTCTCTTTCTTTTTTATTAAATAATATTTAGTAACTATTCAGGGTAATAATGAATAAGAATTCAGGAGTCAGGAAACAGAATTCAGAATGAAAAAACCGGCACGTACATTTCAAGATTTAATAGTATGGCAAAAAGCTCACGAGTTCGTGCTTTTAGTTTACAAGTGTACAAAGTCATTTCCTAAAGAGGAAATTTATAATTTGACATCTCAACTACGAAGATCATCAGTTTCAATCCCTGCAAATATAGGTGAAGTTTTTAAGAAAAAAGGTAAAGCAGACAAAGTTCGTTATCTAAACATCGCTCAAGATTCATTAGAAGAGTCTCGCTATTATCTTATTTTGTCCCATGATTTAAGGTATGGCAACTTTAAAGAGCAACAAGTAGATCTTGAAGAAATCAGTAAATTCTTGGAAGCGTATTCATTTTCTATACTGAATTCTGGATTCTGATTACTGTATACCGAATAGTTACAATATTGAATCCGTTAATCTAATAATCTTACGTTACCATATTCCCTGATTTGTGTCTGACCAGAGAATTAACAATCAACGAAATATACAGCTTTGTAATTTCAAGGCATTTTATATTAGGACTCAGTGTTGTCCGGTTAGCTATTTGCTTCACACATATGCGTACTAACATTGAGAGCCTAAAATGCTAAATTGCTTAAAATGAGCTAAAATTATAGTATTTTATTTATTATTACTTAAAAACAACACTATTAACTTTAGGCACTTTAGGCAATTTAGGCAATTTAGGCACTTTAGGCACTTTAGGCACTTTCTTACTCGTCGGCTCATTTGCCATCAACATACAGTGAGCAGTACCAGCATACCCACCAGCATCATATTGCCATTTTTCACTGCTTCTTCGGAAGTGTTACTATAAACGTGCTTCCTTCCCCAATCTTAGACTTCACCTCTATCTTTCCGTGATGAAAATCTATAATATCTTTGCAGATACTCAGCCCTAGCCCTGCACCACCAGTCCACCTTGTTCTGGAAAGATCAACACGGAAGAAACGGTCAAATATACGATCCTTATACTTATCTGATATACCGGTACCATTATCCTCAACATATATGGCAACATTATCGTTTTTTTCCTCAAAATACAAGCAGACATTTCTTCCAGACGGGGTATATTTTATGGAATTATCTATTATATTTGAAAGGGAGCGTTTCAAGAGTGCACGGTCTCCACATATTTTAACAGGATTCGAACTCTTTACTGTGAAGTTTATATTTTTCAGCTCAGAAAGTAAACTAAAAGTTGCGTGTAACTCATTGAGCAGTCCATTTAACAGAAACGTTGATGACTTTAGTTCTCCCAAGCTTGAATCCGACCGGGAAAGCAGGAACATATCATCTATCATCCTGGTTAACCCTTCAAATACTATCAGATTATTTTCGTGCAGTTCTCTATACTCTTCAGCGCTTCTCCCCTTTGAAAGTATTACCTCTGTTCCCGCTTTAAGCCCTGTAATAGGCGTCCTTAATTCATGTGATGCATCGGATGTAAACTGAACGTTCTTCTTAAACGATTTTTCGATCCTTTCTAGCATAAGGTTGATGGTTTTTGTCAGTTGTTCCAATTCATCCCCTGTATGGACAGGATTTAATCTTGCATCCAGATTCTCAGATGTTATTGATTTACTTGAATTAATAATGTGATTAATAGGAGCCAGGCTCTTTCTTGAGATAAACCATCCACCTATAATTGTTATTACAATCACCCCGGGTATTAAGATCAAAATCCTCTGCTTGAAATGATCAAGCGTCTTATATGTGTCCTCCAAATAGATTGCTATCTGAAGAAAATACTTTAATGAACCATCATATTCTATTGGCTTTGTCAGTAACCTATAACAGTTATTGTTATTCTTTATACGGATAGTTTCAATTATCTCATTCCCGTTTTGGGCGGCGGCAATGGATTTACTTGAGATGGTCAATGGAGGATCAAAGAAATTTGGAGAAGTTACAACAACCTTTTTTTCAGTATCAATCAGTCTGGCAGAGATTTTATGGATTTTGCGATAAGAGGTCTCTCTCTTAATTGCTGTATTCAAGTCGTTCAAGTTCAATTTCTTTGTAGGATGGAGGATATCTTCCACCTGATCCTTCAGAAGGGTATTTACTTGCCTGTTCAATTTCAGGTCTAGGCTATAATATAGATATGAGCCCACAATACCGATTATTATCAACACCGACAAGAGATACCATAATGTAATCTTAAACCCAATTTTTTTGAAGAATTTAATCTTGTTTTTCGAGTACATACCCCACACTCCTTACAGTACGGATCAATTTCTTTTCAAAGTTCTTATCAATCTTGTTTCTCAGTTTACTTATATGCACATCCACAACATTGCTGAAACTTTCAAAGTTTGTATCCCAAACATGCTCGGATATCATAGTGCGTGTCAAAACCCTGCCAACATTCTGCATCATGTATTCAAGAATGGAAAATTCCACCGGAGTTAATTCTATTTTGCATCCCCCTCTCACAACCTTACGCTCCACAGGATCAATAGTTAAATCCATCACCTGCAGGACGGAAAATCCTTCGCCCTTCACCCTTCGTAAACAGGCCTGAATACGCGCCAGCAACTCGGAAAATGAAAACGGTTTAACCACATAGTCATCTGCGCCAATATTTAAACCTTTAACCCTATCAGAGATAGAATCCTTTGCCGTAAGAAAGATTACAGGTGTACGTATACCCCTTTCCCGCATCTTTTTCAGAATAGTTTCTCCGTCATAGCCTGGAAGCATGATATCCAACACAACAAGATCATATGTTTCGTCAACCGCAAAATGTAAGCCATCTATACCGTTACATACATGGTCCACCGCAAATGAGTTCTCTTCAAGTCCTTGTTTCAGATATTTCCCAGTCCTTTCGTCGTCCTCAACAATCAACAATTTCATAAATAACCCTTTGTAATTTAATTTTTAACGATTTATGCTATCGGTTGGGTATATAGTTTGAGGCAATGTTTCAATGGACTTTTTCTGTAGGTCGTGAAACGTTTTCAACTGTTTCCTTCTCCAGATCTTCCTCACCATCTTCTATGACCCCCTGCTCTCTACGATAAGCAATAAAGCCGTAAATTACTATGGCAACAAATAGCAATCCTAAAACAAGATACATTAACTTTCTCATCTTATGCACAGATTTAAATATCTCTGCAACATCCATTTCCGCAATGATTAACCAGTTAAGGCCCTCTATTCCCAATGGAGCATATGCACTAACCACCTCTTCGCCCCTGTAATCATAAATGGTCCGCACTCCTGAATGACCGTTTAAGGCCTCTTTTATTGCTACTGTGTCTACACGTAATTGATCAACGGTTTCACCCTCCACAAACCGTGAATTTGACCTTAAAAGTTTGTCTTGGCCAACAATATATGTCTCTCCGGTCTTCCCCAATCCCGGCCTCTTGTTCATGATTGCGTTAATTGCTTCAAACGACTCCTGAAACATCAGTACACCCATCACGTCACCTCTTTTATCTCTGACAGGAGATGCCCCAAATGCAGCAAGTCCCTTAAAGATATCAAACCATACGTAATCGGAAAACGCAACCTTACTTCTGCCCTGCATGAAAATATCCTGCATTACCGGATCTACAGAGTCCGACCCCATAAGATTAACACCTTCATGGGCAGCGTTAACCGCGGCAAAAAGAACATTACCCTCTACATCAACAAGGAAGAGATCATTATACCCATAAGTATTGGTATAATATGTAAGACCAGTTCTATACTTCTCGTCAATCTGTCTTATTTCTTTTTCCCCGGATATTTTATTATTAAACTCTTCTACAAACTGAGGCAGTCCATCCAATACCAGCGGATCTCTTGCCATCACCATTAAATCTTCCCTGCGTTCAAGAAAATAGTCTTCAAGTTCAAGCTTTTTCATATCTCGTACCGTAATTAAATGATTCTGTGCCTCTTTCTCAATACTTTCAACTGCCTTACTATACAAACTTGGGCCAATAATTCCAAAAAAAACAAAATAACCCAAGACAACCGCTAAGAATATCTGTATTATTAGTTTCATTTTATATCCTAAAAATTAAAAAGATGAAAATTTTTATAAGATACTAAAGAAATACTGCATTAAATTAGCAATATGACAAATCAACATTCAGATATTATGGAGGAAATAGGGAAAGACTCTACCAGAATGTAATTACCAGAATGTAATTAATTGACTGACCGATACAGAAAAGGTATAGATCTTGCAAATTAATGGAATAATATACTTCACCTAGGCATTAGTGATGTGCATGTAATAAATTGAGTATGAACTCTGAGATTTACGTTAGATTTGTCCAATCTGATTGAACCAAACCGAGAGCACAGTTGTAGTTGCGTTGAGGATTTGGAAATTAAAGCCCGAACCAAGATTAATGTGAATCTGGAGATTGAAGTCAGGACCATAATAATATAGCGAGGAGAGTTACATACTTAATTTATTACATGCCCATTCCTTAATCAAGAATTTAGAGATTGCTTCGCCTAAAGCTCACAGTTCTAATCGGCGTAAATTAGTTTGCAAGGGAGAATTCCCGAAGCAATCTCTGTGGGTAGAACTATAAATACCGTTTAATTTAACTCTACTTAATGTGATCAAAACTTCAATATTTAGCAATCCATATTTCGGCTATCTTTAAGGTTATTCAATTATGCTTTCCCCGATGCATCTAAGGCTACACCTTCAGTGGCACTCAATCATACCATACAAATCTAACCGAAACCTGAATCACTAAATGTTGAAGTCCTGATCACTCTGGGTATCGAATGAAAAACGTTATTTACCGTAGCAAATACTAACGTAATTTACATATCATTTACTGAAGATCATTGGTATAAAACAATCTGCGTTCTATAAGGATGGAAACAAAGAATTAACAATGCACTTATAACTAAGATAGCGCAGCATCACCTTCTTCTTTGGTCCGGATGCGATATGCGGTGCTTACGTCACTAATAAAGATTTTACCATCACCAATGCCATCAGTTACAGCTTCAGACATTATGGTTTCAATTACCTCATCAACTTTATCATCTACAACAACTACTTCTATCTTAAGTTTAGGCAACACATTAACTCTATACCTTCTTCCTCGCCACACCTCTTCTACACCTTTCTGTTTTCCTTGCCCTCGGACTTCCATTATTGTCATCCCACCACAACCCATCTCTTCTAATGCAACCCTAATAACCTCTGATTTTGTAGGCCTTACAATGGCTTCAATCTTTTTCATATCACCACCCTTTGCTAATAGTTGATAAAATTTTAATCAAATTATAAAAAAGAAAGATTAAGATAAGATTAAGATAAGGTGAAGAAAAGATTAAGATAAGATTAAGATAAGATTAAGAATTGTTTATGCTTCTATGGATAGTGCCTATGATAGTTATATTGCATACAGGCATTGATGAAATATTTGTGGTTCTCTTCAGCGTGTACTGCACATGCTGTCTGCTTACGCAACCCCTTTTTTTTTCTAGAGAGGATTAAATTGCACATATTTTCTTAAAACTTAAAGATCCCCTATAATAAGTGGAAATTTAGGGGTATGTTTCAGGATTTATAGAGTAGTTACTATTTGTGAAAGATAGAAATAGCAAATTGTTTAGAAACGTTTTAGTTCAATCTGACTATTAAACCAGTATGAGTTAAAACGGAAACTCAGCCTTATGGAATACAACGGTATGTTTATTTTCATGCAGGTATAACTTTGTACTCTTTTTTCATCAAATATACTGATATAGCACATCCATGTTTTACACTATACTTGAGAAAGACGACGCAACTGTCCACATGAAGCATCTATTTTGTCGCCTTTACGTTTCCTAAACTGTACATTAATCCCCTCAGATTCAAGGATCTGTCTAAACCGGCGAATAGTAACATTGTCTGGCGTCTGGTAAGGCAACCCATTAACAGGATTATAAGGAATAACATTGAGCAAAGAGTTTCTCTTTTTTAACAAACCCGAAAGCTGTTTTGCGTGTTCCGGTCTGTCATTTATCCCTGACAATAACACATATTCGTAAGTAACCCTTCTACCGGTAACGCTAAAGTAATAGTCCGCAGCATTTAATAATTTCTCAATGCCAATCTTTCTATTTGCAGGTACAATCCTGTTTCTTAATTCATCATTAGGTGCATGAAGAGAAACGGCAAGATTATAACTAAGATTAAGTTCAGCCAGTTTAATAATACCATTTGGCAGGCCCACTGTTGATATGGTTATACGCCTGGCACTGATACCCAAACCGGTTTCACTGGTTGCAAAGTTTAGAGCCAACAATACATTCTCCAGATTTGCCAAAGGTTCACCCATACCCATAACAACAATGTGACTTAAGCGCTCATCCTTCTTTAACAAAAGTTGTAAACGCAGCATCTGTTCTATAATTTCACCTTTGGTGAGGTTCCTCTCTACACCATCAATACCAGTTGCACAAAATGCGCAGCCCATGGCACACCCAATCTGGCTGCTTATGCAAATTGTTCTTCTGCTTCCTTCACGCAGCAAAACAGACTCAATCACATTATCATCTTTCAATCGTAAAAGCAGTTTCTCTGTTCCGTCTTCAGCTTTCTGGTAACGCTCAACCGTAGTGGACCATATTTCATATTCACTTTGCAAATCTAACCTCAACTGTTTCGGTAGATTCGTCATCTCGGCAAAAAACTCTGCACGCTTACCGGTTATCCAGCCAAAAATTTGATTCGAGCGAAACGCCCGTTCCTTATGAATTGTTAGCCAGTTTTTGAATAACTCAGCATCTATTTCCAGGATATGAACACGACAGTTACTAGCCTCTAACAAGTTTATTTAACTCTCCATTCCTTGCTGCTTTTTTAAATTCTGCTAAATCTCTATAAATCACATTACTCAAAAACTTTACTGACCAGTTCTCAACAAGCGGACTTATAGTAATAACAATCTTACCGTTCCGGTAGGCCTCCCACATCTCTATGGCCGTTCCCATTGAGGCCTTAGGCACGTATGCAATTAAGACGTCTACTTCGCCACACATACTGTTATGGTTCATAAAGACATCTCGACCTTCATTGTCTTTATAATTTAAGGACTCTTTATGATCCTCCCACGGATCATAAACCTCGCCTTGGACGAAACACGCTTGTAGCGCATCTTTAATTAATGTCCTGTAATCCTGATCATGCATTTCAGCAGTAATATGGGAGCCCTGCATGATACCTGCTATAAAAAAAGTCAGTTTACTTTTTTTCATTATTAATAAAATTCTGTATCTTTATGAAAAGTAATTGTTGAAAAAGCAAATATACGTAACTCGTTTTATCAGTCTTATACCCAGTGAGAGTATCGGTAAAGAGACGGCTATATTCGCTTAAAAATGTGTAAGCTTGGTATTAAGCCAAGTGTAGAAGTTGGTTCAATCGTAGACGTTTGCGTCGGAATTCGGCCAGGAGCGGATGAAATTGTAGTTCAACTGTATTTAAGGAAACAACTTGAGAATTGTAACGGCTATGCCAACAGTACCAACCACAATTCCGAATATTTTGACCAGAAGGTCTTTTGAGGAAGTTGCCATATCTGCTTTCAATCTTAACTCTGAGGCATTTATTTCTGCACGTAACTCCTTTATCTCGCTCCTGATAAACTCTTTTAAGCTTTCATTACCGCTTACTTGAGCCTGTTCAAGTGATTCTGCCAATGCTTCTGACTGATCATGGCTAAAACCCACTGCCTCAAATTTCTTAACGTTTTTTAACTCTTCTGTAATTGGCATAAATAGTATTAGTTTATAAAGACTTCTTTTCTTAAAAGATTTTGTAGTTTTTATGGAATGCTGAATTCAGAAAACAGGAATTCGTAAAATAAAAGACAAGATCCAGAAGGTCCACGCAACTCTTACAATTAATAAGAGGGAATATAGCAACAACTCTTCACACTCTTCTGAATTTGATCTCCCGACTCCAAAAATACACTATTTTAGTTGCAACTATCTTGTATTAAGTATTATACATTTGGAATTATTAAAGTCAATGCTCTATCAATTGGGAGAGAATCAGCACGAAGTTCATACTTTTCTTAAATACACATGGGAAAAACTATTTGGTATAATCATTAATATGTTTCAATTTCGTATAACAAAAATCAAATTTATTCTTTAGTATTTTCGTTACATGGAGTGCAACCTACATAGCTATGAATAACAAGATAGAGAGGATTATAAAACCCGCATTCAGCATCATTATTCTATTTATTGCATACGGATGCGCGGCAACAAGGCTTGAAAATATTAAAGAGTACCGATTAGATCTAAATCCGGATTCAACAGCCCAATTCCTTACCATTGTCATGACGTCAGGGGTTGATCTGGATGAAGAGAAGAAGTACAAGATTTATCTTGCCAATTTAAGCCACTCAGAAGATACCTTATCAATTTTAAAGGATGGTGACAACTTTACAGCACTTCGAAAATTAAAAGAGATCTCTAAAGTTAGGGATAATGAGATAAAGAATATATTATCTAAACAACAGTATAAAGTTTATCTCGCTCGCAGAAAAGTGTATGAAGAAAACCTTAAAACGTTTATAAAATTAGTGAAAGAACGAAGAGAAGAGGAAGAGAGACTAGAACAGCTTTTTAAAGATCCTCAACTTGAAATATTTGAATAATTAGAATAACCTCTATTTTCCGCAACTAGTGTCTTTATTATCAACTTTTCTATAAATGTTTGCCATACTTTAACGCACGATAGTATTGCCCAGTAAAAACTTGTTTTTTGAAAGAAATTTTTGCCGTTCACTGTTAAGTTCTTTGCAACGGTATAGTTACTGGTTACTCGATACTAGATGCTTGATAATTTATTCTAACGTCTTAAAATGTCATGTCTTAAATTAAATTCGTCACTTTTTCATGTGGTATTTTACTAAAGAGACCAGAAATGAAACTATTTACCAGTATCCAGTGTCTGGCCTAGTTTTTTTGGTTGCTGCTTCGCCGCATTATAGTATTACCCGGTAAAAACTTCTTTTTTAGAAAGAAATTTTTAACAGCTTTGGTTAGGTTAATCGGAGTGCAAAATTTATTTTGCTAGGGATTCTATTATAGAAATGAAAGATGCAAGATTCGAATTAACTGTTTCAATCAGATGTGATTCAATCATCTTCTAAAAATATATAGAGATATGAAAAGCAGGTAATAATTAATCTTGGAAGAAAACCTATTTTTAAGATTGTATTACTATCTGATTTCAGCAAGATAAATCTTGCACTCCGTATCTTCTTACAATATTATGCTTTATTCTGTATTCTATCACCTGCATTCTGTATTCCCCATTTGGTTACGAGTTCGCAACGCTATGATATAAGATATCCGGCGTGGCCATTTATTATAAAATATATGTTCACTACTTCACCTCAACAAACATTCCCCAGGCTAGTCCCGTATCATATGTCTTTTTGTTAAACTCAAACTGACCCCTGTCATTAGGCACTGCCCATGCTGCCCAGTCTCTACCTTTTCTGGCTGCCGTTATAGTGATTTCAAGTACTCCATTCTCGTCAGTTACACTTCTTGCCGGTTCAATCTTAATTGCAGACCAAAACCCTTTTCTTAGCAGTGATGATACTTCAATTCTTTTGCCGGGTTCATGATTAGTGAGTTTTAATGTACAATTCTCACTATCGCCCAATTTCATATTTAGTTTCTCTAATTCAAGAAATGGACCACGTTTCATGCTATTCTCACAATTAAAGGTGAATGATTTACCTGATTGTGGTGTAATATTTATTAGATCATTTCTTGTAAGACTATCAGATCCAGGTGAATTTGAGACAGTTAATGTTACAGTAAACATCCCCTCTACCCGATAGGTATGTGCTGCATTCTGCTCTATGCTAGCACTACCATCACCGAACTCCCATAACCATCCTGTGGGATCTCCTGTTGATAAATCAGTAAATTGCACATCCAGAGGCGGTGGTCCCAAGGTCTGGTCTGCAATAAAATTGGCAATTGGTACAGTTCCCACCGGAGGTAAGGTAGTTGTTATGAAACCATCTTTTCTTTCAGTGTTTGAATTGCCTTCAAAACTTACGGTTAATGACACATCAAAGCTTCCCTCGGCAAGATATGTATGAGTTGGGTTTTGTTCGCTACTGGTGCTACCATCGCCAAAATCCCATAACCATGTATCAATAGTCCCTATTGATTGATCGGTAAAATTTACAGTTAATGGCACTGTCCCTGTTTGCTTATCAGACGTAAAATCAGCGAAGAGTGTTACAAGATGAACCTTGCGAATACGGTCGTTAAAATTGTCAGCGATGAATATATTACCTGAACTATCCACAAAAACGCAACGCGGATCATTTAATGCAGTAGCTGTAGCAGTCACACCATCACCGCTAAAACCGGTGGTATCATTCCCAGCAACAGTGCTTATCATCCCTGTTGCCCTATCTACCTTGCGAATACGATTGTTCTCAGCAAAAAATATATTACCTAAACTATCTACAAAGACTCCAGTCAGATCACCTAATGCCGCGGTAGTCGCAGGCACACCATCATCGCTAAAACCACCCGCCCCATTTCCAGCTACAGTGCTAATAATCCCTGTTATCCCATCCACCTTGCGAATGCGATTATTACCACTGTCTGAAATAAATATATTACCTAAACTATCTACAAAGACTCCATATGGTTGATTTAAGGATGTTTCAGTCGCAGTCACACCATCGCCCCTAAATCCAACCGCCTCATTCCCAGCCACAGTGCTTATAACCCCTGTTATCCCATCCACCTTGCGAATACGGTTGTTATTTATATCCGCAATAAATATATTACCTGAACTATCTACAGATAAACAAGATGGGCGATTTAGTTGCGCTTCCGTTGCCTGACCACCATCACCGCTAAATCCAAACTTCCCATTCCCCGCCACAGTGTTTATAATTCCTGTTATCCCATCCACCTTGCGAATGCGACTATTACCAATATCAACAAAAAATATATTCCCTGGACTATCTACAATGACTCCAGTTGGAAAGTTTATGAATGCGTCAGTCGCAAGCCCACTGTCTCCAATTGCACTCCCAGGGGCTGGAAGCGGCGATGAAACCGGAATCGGTAATCCATTCCCCACAACAGTACTTATGATCCCTGTTACCGTGTCCACCTTGCGGATACGATGATTGTCAGTGTCCGCGCGATAAATATATTACCTGAACTATCTACAGATAAACAAGATGGGCGATTTAGTTGCGCTTCCGTTGCCTGACCACCATCACCACTAAATCCCCTTATTCCATTTCCTGCCAGGGTAGTAATGATTCCTTCAGCGTGAACAGGTAGAGCTATTACCGCATAAAATGTAACAATAAATAAGATAAACAACAATGCGCGTTTTACAATAATCGTCATAATGTATCCTTTTCTTGAGTATCTATATTATTTAATTTATGATAAATCAACAATTATGTTTATAGACAGTATTATTCCACTTGCACAAACATACCCCAGGCAAGCCCAGTATCATATGTCTTTTTGTTAAACTCAAACTGTCCTCTGTCAGTGGGCACTGCCCATGCAGCCCAGTCGCTACCTTTTCGGATTGCAGTTATCGTGATCTCTAGTTCTCCATTTTCGTCAGTTATGCTCCTTGCCGGTTCAATCATAATTGCCGACCGAAACCCTTTTCTGAGCACTGATGATACTTCAACCCTCTTGCCGGGTTCATGATTAGTTAGTTTTAATGTACAATTTTCACTATCTCCCAATTTCATAGTTAGTTTCTCTAATTCAAGAAAGGGACCACGTTTCATACTATTCTCACAATTAAAGGTGAATGATTTACCTGATTGTGGCGTAATATTTATTAGGTTATTGCTTGTAAGACTATCTGATCCTAATGCATTTGTAACAGTTAATGTTACAGTAAACATCCCTTCTACACGGTAGGTATGTGTTGGGTTTTGTTCTATACTCGCACTACCATCACCAAAATCCCATAACCATCCTGTGGGAGCTCCTGTTGATAAATCAGTAAATTGTACTTCTAGAGGCGGTGGACCCAGTGTCTGGTCCGCAATAAAATTGGCAATTGGTACAGTTCCTGGTGACGATAAAGCAGTAATGAACCTCTCTTTTATTTCAGTATCTGAATTACCGTCAAAACTTACAGTTAAAGAGACGTCAAAGCTTCCCTCGTTAATATATGTATGAGTTGGATTTTGTTCAGCACTAGTGCTACCATCACCAAAATCCCATAACCATGTGTCAATAGTTCCTATAGATTGATCAGCAAAATTAACAGTTAATGGCACAGTTCCAGTTCCCTTGTCAGATCTAAATGCAGCTACTGGAGCTGGTATTGGACCACTTGCTGTTATAAATTCCAATTTAGTCTCAGTATCTGACCCGCCCAAACCTGTCACAGTTAAGGACACCGTAAAAATTCCTAATGTATTGTAAGTATGAGAAGGATTCTGCTCCGTACTTGTATTACCGTCTCCAAACTCCCATGACCATCCTGTTATATCTCCAGTTGACTTATCTGTGAAACTTACGGTTAATGGTACCGTTCCTGCCTGCTTGTCAGATGTAAATACCGCTACCGGTGCTGGTATTTGATCACTTACTATTATAAATTCCGATTTAGTCTCAGTATCTGAACCGCCCAAACCTGTCACAGTTAAGGACACCGTAAAACTTCCGGATGTATTGTAAGTGTGGGAAGGATTCTGCGCTGTACTTGTATTGCCGTCTCCAAAGTCCCAAAACCATTCTGTTATTTCTCCTATTGACTGGTCCATAAAGCTTACAGTTAATGGGACAGTTCCTGTTGTCTTGTCAGATGTAAATGCCGCCACTGGCGCTGGTATTGAATCACTTACTGTAATAAATGCTGTTTTAGTCTTTGTATCCGATCCGCCAAAACCTGTTACGGTCAAGGATACCGTAAAACTTCCTAATGTATTATAAGTGTGAGAAGGATTCTGCTCTGTACTTGTATTGCCATCTCCAAAGTCCCATGACCATTCAGTAATATCTCCAGTTGACTTATCTGTGAAACTTACGGTTAATGGCAATGTTCCTGTTGTTTTGTCGGATGTTAATGCGGCTAATGGTAGGGCTGAATGAACCTTGTAGACGAAAAGGTTCGTACCAATAAATATATTATCCGAAATATCTACATAGACGCCGCGTGGATTATCTAACTCCGCATCAGTCGCAAGTACTCCACCACCACTTGAACTAACTGTAACACTCCCCCCCCCGGCCACTGTGCTTATTATGCCTGTCTCCACATCTACCTTGCGGATGCGGTTGTGGTTACGGTCAGCAATAAATATATTACCAGAGATATCCACAAAGACTGCTAGCGGTTGAGATAATACTGCTTCAGTCGCAAGTATGCCATCACCAGTAGAAATATCCGTTCCGCCCCCTGCAACGGTGCTTATGATGCCGGTCTCTACATCTACCTTGCGAATGTTGTTGTTTGTTCTGTCCGCAATAAATATATTACCAGAGGTATCAACAGCAACACCGGACGGGCGGAGTAATTCCGAGTCAGTCGCGAGGCCTCCATCATCATTAGAATCCTTTGTCCCACCACCAGCGACTGTGCTTATGATGCCGGTCTCTACATCTACCTTGCGGATGCGGTCGAATGTTGCAATAAATAAATTATCGGAACTATCCACAAAGATTGACCGTGGACCACTTATGGTCGCATCTGTAGCAAGTCCTCCATCTCCAGCAAAGCGCCCCTCCCCATTACCAGTCACAGTGCTGATGGTACAGGTCTCTACATCTACCGTACGAACGCGTGAGTTCCCAAAGTCCGCAATAAATATATTACCTGTGCTATCCATTGCGATTGACGTAGGATTGGATAATGACGCATCAGTTGCGAGTCCGCCATCTCCACGAAATCCGCCTATCCCATCCCCCGCCACAATGGAAATCATATTAGTAGTTGCGTCGTTTACTGTAATAAAATCCGTTTTAGTCTCAGTATCTGACCCTCCCAAACCTGTTACTGTCAAGGAAACCGTAAAAATTCCTAATGTATTGTAAGTATGAGAAGGATTCTGCTCCGTACTTGTATTACCGTCTCCAAAGTCCCATAACCATGAAGTTATATCTCCTGTCGACTGATCTGTATAACTTACTGTTAATGGCACTTTCCCTGTTGTCTTGTCTGATATAAAGGTCGCAACTGGGACTGGTATTTGATCACTCGCTATAATAAATTCCGTTTTAGCCTCAGTATCTGACCCTTCCAAACCTGTTACTGTTAATGATACCGTAAAACTTCCTGATGTATTGTAAGTGTGAGAAGGATTCTGCTCTACACTTGTATTTCCGTCTCCAAAATCCCACGACCATTCACTAATGCCGCCAGTTGACTTATCTGCGAAATTTATGGTTAATGGCACAGTTCCAGTTGTCTTGTCAGATGTAAATGAGGCGAAAAGTGGTGTAGGCTGAACCTTGCGAATGCGGTGGTTACCTCTCCCAGCAATAAATATATTACCTATGCTATCAACAAAGACTCCTGTCGGCTGATCTAATGCCGCAGAGGTAGCAGGCCCATCATCGCCACTAAAACCAATTGTCCCATTCCCCGCAACTGTGCTTATAATACCTGTTGTCCCATCCACTTTGCGTATACGGGTATTATCACTATCAGCAATAAATATATTACCTGTGATATCAACAAAAACATCTCGTGGATTATTTAATGCTGCAGCTGTCGCAGACACACCATCACCGCTAAAACCAATTGTTCCGTTCCCCGCAACTGTGCTTATAATCCCAGTTGTTCCATCCACTTTGCGAATGCGGTGATTACCAGTGTCCGCAACAAATATATTGCCTGAAATATCTACAAAGATGCCAACCGGCTGCTTTAAAGTAGCGGCAGTAGCAGGACCATCATCGCTGCTAAAACCAATTGCACCATTCCCTGCCACAGTAATTATTATACCTGTCGTACCATTTACCTTGTGAATACGATGGCCAGATGAGAAGAAAATATTGCCAGAGTTATCAACAAATACGTCTTTTGGATTATCTATTGGTGCAGCAGTTGCAGACTCTCCATCATCGACAAAACGACTTTCCCCATTTCCCGCTACGGTGCTTATAATACCTGTTATTACGTCTACCTTGCGAATGCGTCTGTTAGCGCTGTCAGCAATAAACATATTACCTGAGCTGTCAACAAAGACATCTCCCGGAGTATCTAATATTGCGTCAATCGCAAGGCCGCCATCTCCGCTAAAGCCACTTTCCTCCTTCCCCACAACTGTGCTTATGATCCCTGTCGTTCCATCTACTTTGCGGATGCGATGGTTGTCAGTGTCCGCGATAAATATATTACCTAAACTATCGACAAAGACATCTATTGGGCTATTTAATGACGTTTCAGTCGCAGGGACGCCATCACCACCGAATCCTGCTGTCTCATTACCAGCTACTGTTTTAATGATACCATCAGCACTAGTATTTAGAACGCCTATCTCATGAAATGCAACAACAAATAATATCAACAACAATGCAGGTTTTACAAGAATCTTCATAACGTCACTCCCTCACATGTAAAGAAAGATAGAGTTCTGTTGCAACTTATTATCTAAATCAACTATTGATTATGATATTGTTTAAGAAAAGAGCTTTCCTTTGTAATAGAAAGAAGACTTTTTGATATTGTGCATCTTTTTATAATTGTTATAAACGATAAGAAATCAGAGGATTCGCCTATGGTAATTTATCGGCAATCTAAATGGGTTAGTTATAACAAAAAGGATATGGTTTGTCTATTAGGGGTTTCCCTGTCTTCATTGTAAGGAAATCCCTTACAAGCCCATTTTATCTTTAAAGAATTCGAGATAAGAAACAGTTGGAACATTTGGGGAAGCGAATTTGTTGTTGATAGTTAGAAGCATCAACACAATTGTTTAAGGTTCAGAGGTTCAGGGTTAAACGGTTCAAAGGTTTATCGAAAATACATTTACTATGCAATGACCATGTTGAGCTGTTATTTAAGGTTCAGAGGTTCAGGGTTGAAGGGTTCAAAGGTATATTGAAAACACATTTACTATGCGATGACCATTTTGAGCTATTAATTGATAATTTCTAAAATGAAAGTATTTTCAGAATACTGAATACTGGGCGCTTTTGATGTAAAAGTGTTATTTCTTAACGCAAAGTAACATTTACGCTAAATAAAGATAAAATAACTGATACTATGATGTTAATCAGTTCTAGGTAGGGTTTTGGTACTGCATCTACTTAAAAAGAATTTGCATAAACATATTTGATAAAAGGCACTGAACCATAAAAATATATTTGTGAATATCTTATTTCCTTCCAAATAGCCACAATATGAATGAAATAATGATACTGATAACAATACATGTTGTAATAGGAAAATAAAACCCGAAGTTTTTCTTTTGTATCGCAATATCACCGGGAAGCCTTCCTACAAAGGGTATTTTACTACCAAACATAAACAACAATCCAATTAGTACGGTAATTATGCCAATGACTATAAGAATCTTCCCAAAAGAACCTAATTCCACCTTTTAGATCTCCTTCCTCAAAAGAACAGGTTATTATCACCTATCTGTAAACAGTCTACCTTCCGTCTTTAACCAGGAAACTTCATACGGTGCAAGAGAGAGAGAAAGCATCCCAGCAGAAATAAAAAAGGTATTCCCACCCAGAATATCAAACCAGGATTCTGCCTTTATTCTTATCATCTCTTGACCTATTTCTATATTCTGATAACGGTTTGTCACATTAGTTAAGGCTAAGATATGTTCCATTCCGTCAACCGAACTGCGGATCAATGCAAATATGGAATCACTAACATTAATTACATTTTGGCCTGCATTGGGATGAAAAGCTTTCTCTTTTTTTCGTTTTACTAAGATTTCTCCAAACTTTTTTGCAACCTTATGGCTAGTACTATGAGAATTATTTAAGGCTTTTATCAATATATCTTCATCAAGAATCTTCCTATTGATGCTGCGAGTCTGATGCTCATCCAATACCGCATCTGCGTCATTCTTGGATCCGAGAAGGCTATTCAAATATATCCCAGGCACACCCCGCATCACTAAAGCTATAGCCCGTGAAGCCATAAATCGGTTAATCTGCAGATCATCAGTTTCATCCGTATCATCGCGATTCATTGCACTAAACCATGTTATGTTAATTTCGTATGGAGTTACCGTTCCGTCTCCTTTATCGTTATATGAGATAAACCCTCCATGCTCCAAGGCCCTAAGTGTCATAAGATCAATCTCTTCTTTACTTAAAATGTTCTTAACCGGCATTAATCCCACACCATCGTGTGAATCAAGAAAATTAAAATATGTTGCGGTATCTGAAACATGTTCTAACGCCGAAGCCCATTTTGTTAGATGAGTTGTACTACCTGTTTGAAACGTATGCAGTACAAGGGGAGGAAGTGCAAAGTTATATATCATTTGAGCCTCATTATTACCATTTCCAAAGTACTTTATATTATCTTCATGAGCAATATTAGCTTCTGCAATCAAGGCTACATGAGGAGCAACCGCATTAAGGATAATTCTAAATAGTTCAATAATGGCATGTGTCTCCTTCAGGGTAGCGCAACTGGTACCCAATTCCATCCACAAATAGGTTATCGCATCAAGACGAACAATGTCTGCCCCCCTTCTCACATACGTTAACAGAACTTCTATTATTTTTAGCAATACTTTAGGGTTTTTGTAATTGAGATCTACCTGGTCACTACTAAACGTGGACCAAACCCATTTTTTGCCATGCAGGGTATCAAATTCAGTCAAAAGTTCTGTGGTGCGTGGACGAACTATTAATTTAAGATAATCTTCTGATATGGCATCTTTAGTTGAAAAGACATGGAAAAAGTCCTGATATTCAGGATTCCCATTCAGAAATTCCTGAAACCATCGGCTTTTTGATGAGACATGATTAAAGACACCGTCAAACATCAGTTTAAAATCAGACGTAAGACTTTCAATATCCTCCCATTTCCCAATCCTTGGTTCAACCTCCTCGAAGTCAACGACAGCAAAACCACGATCAGAGGAGTTTGGAAAAAATGGCAGAATATGCAACGTATTGATTGCACCTTTAAGATGTCTTCTACAGAAACGGGAAAGAGTCTCAAGAGGCGAGCCGGTTTTACTTTGAATAAAGTCACCATATGTAATTAGAACTATGTCATTTTCCGTAAACCTTTGTGATGGGTCAAACCCTTTCTCCCACTCTATCATCTTAGGAGATTTATAAGCGTAATATACCTGCATAATTCGTTCAAATTCATCATAACTTTGCATTGCCTTTTCAACCCCGTAAAGAAATGCTAATTTCTCATGTATCTTCTCCCTGCATTCATGTGTAAGTTCAAACACCTTCCGTTTAAAGTCCGGTTCAAGGAGATGGAACTTTGACATGTCAATATCTGTATTAGCCATATGATAATTTCAAACTGTTTTCAGATTAGGAATCTACAAGTAAAAATAATCCATTACTTCACCAGGGTAAAATAATATAGAGTGAGAGCGGTGTATCATACTATTGACATGAGTTACAATTAATAACTGTTAACTGCAGAAGAGACATCATCAAAAACCATTAAGACCTTATTCAAATGAGTAATCTCAAGAAGTTCCAAGACATATTTTTGCGGCGCAGCAACTCTTATATCTCCATTATTTAACTTAGTTATTGCAATACGTGAAACAAGTGCACCTAACCCGCTTGAATCCATAAACTTTGTCCTACTAAGGTCTATGACCAGTCTATATTTTTCTTGATCCACTAACTCACTTATCTTTGCCTTAAAATCGGAAGCCACAACTGCATCTAAACGTTCTGGAGATTCAATCACTGAAACCTTTCCATCTAATTCATCTTTTATTATAAATTCCATTTAATAGATGCTCCTTAATTAAACTTAATACCGATTATAGAGACATCGTCCTCAAATTCATCTTTTCCCCGGAATGTTTTAACATCCGCAATGAGTCTCGCAAATAAATCATCCATTCCGAGGGATCGATTAGCAACTAGAAACTCCTGCGCTCGCCTCATACCATAGAGTATGTCAGCTTGTTCAGCAGAGAAACAGTCATTTATGCCATCGGAAAAAACTACAAATGAATCACCTTTATGAAGTTGAACGTGCTCTACCCCATCCCTGTTTATCGGAATACCAAGCCCTATGGGAGGCCCGCCACCCTTTAAATAAAATGAATCGCCATTGGCCCGTATAATCAATGGGAAATTATGTCCAGCACGGTACATTGAAATCACACCGGATTCAATATTTAAGAACCCGTATAACATGGTAAAAAAGCTTTCATGACTACGAATCACATTTTCTTCATTTAACAACGACGCAACTTCGTCAGGTGTATTTATCTTGTAACGGGGTCTACCGTTTAAATTTACCTTAAGAAGTTCATAAGGGTATAAATCATTCCTCATCCGTTGATTAATGAGTAGGCTGAAAAAAGAGGAGAGTACACCGTGCCCCATAACATCCACATGATAAAAACCTATATGTGAATCATCCAGCCAGAAAATATTATAAATATCTCCGGAGACATAAACACTTGGCAGGAAATATGACCCGAACTCAAGACCTGGAACAATTGGTAAATCGTTTAAAATAAGGCTTTTCTGCACTTCCCTTGCAGCTTCAAGATCCTTACGTATAACTTCGTTTTTCTTTAAAAGCGAGTGTTCCAGATTTAAAACCCTTATGCCAGAATCCACATGAGCTTTTAGCTCCTCTCTGTTAAAAGGTTTACTCAGATAATCATCAGCTCCGGCAGCTATTCCTTCAACAACATCTTCTTTTCTGTCACAGACAGTTAAAAGAATGATATAAACATACCCCCCTCGAATCTCTAACGATCTTATCTTACGGCAAAGAGTAATCCCGTCCATCTTTGGCATCATTCTATCGGTAACAATCAAATGAACGTCGTTTTTATATAAAATATCAAGTGCCTCCAAACCGTTACGGGCAATAAGCACCTCATAGCCTTGATGCTCTAAACATACCTTTAAAAGGTGCAGAGATCTTTGGTCATCATCAACAGCAAGAACTTTCATAGTTTATTTCCCCTGCTCCTCATTTCCTAATTGAAAATACTTTGTCATTGAAAGAATATTCCAATTATTTTCTCTCTCATACTCAACCTTGTCCATCATCGCCTTTATTAAATAGATACCATAACCACTCTCAGGATGTTTTTCAATTTCAGGGATCGGTACGTTATCTATATCATATCCAGGTCCTTGCTCTTTAAGATTGATAACCAACCTATCATCAAAAATACAAAAAGAGATATTAACAGTTCTTGATGTGTAAGCATCACCAGAATGTTTAATAGCATTGACGCATGCTTCATTTACACAAAGTTCTACTGCATTTCTAAAATTACTATCTATTTTTATGTCCCCTATTGTTGCACAAGTTTCCCTGGCAAGACTAGTCACCATATGTAGATAGTCAATCCTTTTTGTAAATTTTAATGTGATTTCTTCCATTTTTTATCGGAAATATATCGTATCAATTCAGCGTATATTACACACCGCGTCAGCCCCCACCACCATCTTTCTATATGGGATTTAAGGGAATATTACTGAATTTCCCTGAAAAATTACAAAAATATCAACTTAAATCTTTAAACCTAAAGTGATATTTAACATCTGAGTATGTTTCCCCATCTATCCGTACATATGGATAGATGAAGTAGTTTAGAGGCATAATATTTGAGTTGTCTTCAATTTGAATATCACGTCCTATTGTAAACTGGACACGATTTGCATCCAGACCACCAAAGAACATATCCCTCTTCTCAGCATATTTACATGCCTCCGAAGCATCTATAGGCACCCACCCCAAGCCATTGATATAAAATTCTGCCCAACAATGATAACCATAGATTTCTCCCTGTTTTTTCTTATCTGGAATAGGAAATCCTATGACAAACCTTGATGGTATACCGCTAGCGCGAGCCATACCAATGAACAGAGAGTGAAAATCAGTACAGTTACCTTTTTTCACATTACATGCATACACCGCATCGCCTTTCCCCCAGCCTTCGCCAGATTTGTCATATGACATGTTAGACACTACATGGTCATATAGAACTTTTGCCTTTTCGAGAGACGCCATATCCTTATTTAAGATCTTTTGAGCCTCCTCTGCAACTATACCGTCCACGGGCACGAAACGATCAGGTGCCAAATAGTTTTCAAGGTTCTCATTATTCCCTTCAACGTTTGAAGTCACCAATTTGTCAGTAACCCGATAGCTTTTTCTTGTTACTAGAAAATCCATGGCAACAGAAAGATCCCCCGAGATCCCTTCGTTGCTCTTTATTGCAAGGATCAAATTATTATATTTAGGCTCCTTCTTAAATGTATACGGATAATCACAGGAGATATTAAGGTTACTTACCTCTTGGTGTTCGGTCGTTTTTGGCACAGGGAGCCAGATTTCCAAGTGCTTGGAGTTCGCCGACACATTGTTTACCAAAATATTATATGAAAACTCTATTGTTCTCTTTGAACCGCCATCATGCAGATTCCCGCTTGCAAACAAAATTGCATCGGAACAACAAATCATAATCAAGATCATGAAAATGAGTTTTAAAGAGAAAAGAAAACTATAGTAATTACTATATTTATTGTAACATACTTTTTTCATTATTGATCTCCTTTATGTATAGTCTAATCGCTCTTACTCATAGATTTGTAAAACTAATGTTGTAGACGTTCAATTAAATACAAGATAATGACTATTCTGCATAAGAGTAACATTACCAATCATTGCTGCACTATCCACGCCGCCACTATGCAACTTTGAAAGTAAATCAATGCCTTGTTTTTCAGGTAGCGATACTAGCAGCCCTCCGCTTGTTTGCGGATCTAAAAATATCTCTTCATGCCATGTTGGCACGGTTTTCCTAAATTCCATGTAGTTCTCTACCAGCGCTCTGTTGGATCTGTTTACACCGGTAGTGACACCCTTTTTATACATTTCCAGGGATTCCCTCATAAAAGGAACCTTGTCCATATTGATATTTAACGTAACATTGGACCCTTTAGCCATTTCAAGCCCATGCCCGGCAAGACCAAACCCCGTAATATCAGTAGCAGCATGAATATCAAAACCGCTCATAATTTCCGCAGCATCTTTGTTGAGAGTCGTAATAATTTTTATACACTCCTGCAATGCGTCCGCAGATACCTTCTGTTTTAGATTAGCATTAAAGATAACGCCGCTACCTATTGGTTTTGTCAATATTAAGGCATCACCAGGTACAGCACCTATATTTCTCCAAATCTTCTTAGGGTGCACAATCCCTGTAACAGATAACCCAAACTTTGGTTCTTCGTCATCAGTTGTATGCCCGCCTGATAAAACAGCTCCGGATTCATTAATTTTGTTCAGCGCACCGGACACTATTCCATGTAATACTTCAGGTTCAAGTTTGTTAGATGGGAAACCTGCCAAATTTAGACATGTAATAGGTTTTCCTCCCATAGCATAAACGTCACTTATAGAATTTGCTGCCGCTATCTGTCCAAAGATGTAAGGATCATCTACCGGTGGAGTAATAAAATCCGCAGTATTTATCAAAGCAACTTCATCGTTTAATAGATATACAGAAGCATCATCGTTTGTTTCAAAACCAACTAACAGCTTTGGGTCGTGATTTTTAGGTAACGACGCCAATAGCTTACCAAGCCCGACCGGACTAATTTTCGCCGCTCACCCACATGTTTTTGCAAGGCTGGTAAGCGTATTTCTTTTTGATATTTTGTCAAACAACATTATGTTTATCCTTAAGAAAGGTTTTTAACGTGCAACATTACTGAGTTATATACCTCGTTCCCAGAGTAGCTTTATATTATACCTTACGTTTAACCAAAGTTAAATTCCTTTAATAGTTTTTCCAATGACGATTTCTCAGCATCAGGTTTATGACGTTGGGCTAATGGTTGAATCCATTGTTTAAGCTCTTCTAGAAACAGAGGATCATCTTCTGCTCGTAATATTAGGTCTGCAAGACTTTTCGTATCCTCAATAGGAAAATACCCTGGATAATCTTTTCCTAACATCCCAATAGAGCCAGAAATTTTAGACGCCAGTACGGGTACTCCTGTAATTATTGCTTCTGAAATAACGTTTGCGCCCCCTTCCATCAGAGAAGATAAAACGAGTAACTGACAACTGGCAAGAATCCGCAAAGTTTTCCAATGGGGCCGTTCTCCCAGCCAGCAGTAGCGAGGATTTTGAATAGTCTCTTTGCGTGCTATTTCCTCAGCATTACTATCTAAAGAATCTCCTAAATGAAGAATACGTACTCTAGAGGAGGCAGGAAGTTGGCGGCTGGCCAAAGATGCACGAAATGGATCCTTTACGGACCTGAGATGACCAATAACACACACGTCAAATGTTTTTTTCCGTTTAGGAATGTCTCCTTTTGGCCCTATAGCAGATTGGTAGACAACCCTTGCCTTGCTCCTAAACGTTTCCGGCAATTCCATTATACCCATCTGTTGAAGCAGAACCAAACGGTTTGCATATTCCAGAGACTTCTGACTATCCTGATCAACACGAATATCCTTATACAAATCTGTGCCGGTCAGGACAACAATTATAGGTTTATCATTATAAAGTTTGCGAAATTTTTCAATTGCGGAAAAACTACGACGAGCATGAAGGGCTATCATAAGATCACATGATAAGCCGCTGTATTTCTGTTCAATAACCACCTTATGCCCCAACTCTTTCAAAAACCGAGCCCAGCGAGTTGCAGTCATACGATTGCCTTTTAGAGAATAACTTGGTGCAGGAGTAATCAGTACTATCTTCTTAACCTTATGCCGTTCATTTCCAGTTAGATTTGTACGTTTATTTCTCATGTACGTTTTAGCCTAATTTATTATCAAATATTGAGTCGATATACTCTATCTCATAGTGCGGCAAAGCCGCAACCAGATACAGGAGTCAGGAGACAGAATCCAGAATAAAGCATAGATTTCTATTTGTTTTACAGGAGAATTATTAATTGAAAATTTGTATTCAATTCCTGAATTATGTTTTCTATTTTTCTGAATTCAGACTCCTGTATTCTGTATTCAATAAAAACCACAAAATCTTAGAAAAAAGAAGTTTTTATAAAGTAATACTATAAAGATATAGAAAGTTCTTTATGATCTATTTATAGGAGGCCAGTAATGTCAACGTTGTGTATTTTACCTTATTTCCATTTTAACCGGATACGAATTATCAAACAAGATATCGTTTATAATCTATTGATATCCATGGTTACAATGGTATCTAGTCAAATACTAAACAATTACAAAACAACCTTCTTTTGTAGTGGCACAAGCCCCCATCGATATGCTAGATTGAGTTGATTCAAAGAAGACTTGTTAACACAAATAGTTTTGCAGCGTTTAAGCAATGAGACATGGGTTTTCACTTTTTACGTATGATTACCATTTTAATAACATTGACGGCCTTATTTCATATAAATAAAATCATTAAAATATAAGAAAATAATGAAAGTCATAATAAATAGGGGGACTTGAAGATTCACTAGTTAAAGCTCTAAAAGAAAGAGCAAAACAAGAATGGACAAGTATAAACTTAACTTTATTGCATATTATCAAAGAAAGACTTGGGCTGAAGAAAAAACCAAAGAATGTAATTCATAATGATCTTGACCATCTAGAGGAGATTTGGAATGATAGCGATCTATATGAGTTCGAGAAAGAAATTAACGACTTTGAAAAATAGATGAGGATCTGTGAAAATAATAAGATAAAGGGTTCCTTTCTATTTTTATTATTCTATTTCGCACATGTACGAAATCCGGCAAAAATGTCCCTTCGATCTGGCAGGAAAAAATTACGGTAGCTATTACGGATCAAACGGGAGCTGGTGGCCCAACTACCACCACGCAATACCTTCCTGTATCCAAACCAGGGAGCAGAATACTCCTTATAAGGATGATCCACTATATATCCAGGGTAAGGATAAAAGGCTGAAGATGTCCATTCCCAAACATTTCCAATCATTTGTCTACATCCAAAAGCACTTTCTCCCAAAGGATACGCACCAACATCCACGCTACCCATAGATGTAAAATCAATATTTGCAAATTCAGAGGAAACAGCTCCTTTCCATGGATAGATGCGGTTGTTTTCTTTAATACCAAGACCACTTTCCAAAGGTTCCGCAGACGCAGCCAATTCCCATTCCGCTTCAGTGGGCAAACGCCGATTAGCCCAATTGGAATACGCCTCCGCTTCATACCAGTTAACATGAATGATCGGAGCATATTCTTTAATAGGATAATAGGTATCAAAATATCTAACCAACCATTGATTTCCCTCCCGTTGCCAATAAACCGGATGTTTGGCCTCTGAGTTAGAAAGCCAGACACGTCCACTATAACTCCAATAACCATCTTCTTCATAACCTCCAGCATCTACAAATTCTGCAAATTCACCATTTGTTACCTGCCCACGGGCAATCTTGAATGAAGGCACCTCAACCATATGTCCCCATTTTTCATTATCAAAGACAAATCCAGCATCAGGAGTGGCCCCCAGTCTGAACATCTCTCCCGGTATTTCCACATCACCTGGCAATGGACCTGCATTGAAAGACACATTCTTGCCGTTATTCTCTAAACTCAATCTAGGTCTACTATATTCAAGGGTTTGCCTCATATAAGTAAATGCTTCACAATGCATATCTTCATGGATGATGGAGAGAAGATATAAATATGTTTCACGTGCGTCCGGTTCATGGGACTCCAACCTTTCTATTAACCGATTTTGCACTTTCTCCATGTAGTCAAGAGTCTCTTCCCTGTTTGGTAATTTCAATGACCATCTATCGTCGTGCATCACCTGAAAAGAGTCGTACAATTCATCTGCATTTTCAATAATTGGTTCCGTTTTGTCTAACTGACACAGTGCAAATGCGTCATAGAAAAACGCTACATGCCCGATTTCCCACAGAAAGGGATTAACAATTTCAAGTAAATGAACAGTGAACTGTTCATCACTAAGATCATCAATTAACTCTAAAGTCCTCTTTCTAGTATCTTTAAGATGGCTAACCAGCTCAGAACCTGTAAGTTTATAATTTACGTTCATAGAAACTGCTCCGTTTAAATAGTACTTTCATTCTCTTTTGCCCAATTCCCAAGGGATTTACGAGTCCGAATGATCTGTCCTACATGATAAGCATTGTGGTCTGCAACAAGAAATACTTGTCGCAAGTAAGTATGGTCATTTCCATGAGGAATCTTTGCAAAAAGGTCAATATCCGGATCATGTACTAGGTTTACAACTTTGTCCAAATCTGCAAAAAAGGATGAAGTGGTAGTAACCCACATCTCTTCGGTTAGGGTATTTATATTTGAAGGCCAGTATTCCTCAGGCCAATCAGGAGATATCCATGAGGCATCAAGGGTATAACGTAAAATATCCTCCTGCGCTATCCTCATGTGTTCAATTAATTCCCACACTGAATGGAGACCGGTTCCGGGCCGCACATTACGTATCTCCGGTTTGAGTCCGAACAACGCACGTTCCACTTTAGCGTGTGCTTGCTCGCCCCGCAACAAATCTTTAAGGTGCTCACGCAAAATATTATCATTCAAAACCATTTACCCTTATACAAAATTAAATGTTGTAATTCTATATAGTCGTACTAATAATCTCATTAATATATTATTCTAATGCACCTCTTTAATATATCAACATAAAACCTTTTTTATTAGTATGTTTCAGAAAAACAAATGAACTTTGTTTCTCAGTTACTGAATTATTAAAAATCAGCTCAATGGCAATCAGAATCCAAGATATACATCTTATATAGTAAATTAATCCCGAAACAATGAATCATACGCAGACGAAAGACTTGTAAAAGAACATAAGAAAGACGAGAAAAGGAGAAGAGATGGCGACGAGTTGGAGAAAAAACTTAACTATCATGAAAAGATTATGAATTGACATATTACAACAAAAGATGCCACGATTACTCATGCTTTCCGGAGCAGTCTTTTAGACTGCTCCGGAAACAATATTTTATTCTACAACCATTATCCCTATAGAACCTTTCATGAAACACTTCATATCGTGATCAACTAAAATATGAATGCCGTTATCTTTACCTAAAGAATCGCTTTTGACATCCGTCTTAAATCCCACAGCTAGCGCTGATGCCGTTGGTACATCAACCGTTTGAATATTTTTTAATGGTCTGGACTTAAGGTCTCCCAATTGCCAAACATTATCAAATATTTCTCCAATTATATGAAAGTGCGACACCATTCCCATATTTCCGTAATAGAGCATAACGTTATCATCTTTTGAACTGACAAGCGGATGATCAATAAGTGCATCCATACGCCCCTGATAAACGCAATAATCAGTTACCCCGCTCTTAATCAATTTTTCTGCGTCAAACGTTGCCGCCCCTTCGTTTGTGGTTGCTTCCTTGTCAACAAACATACTGTGCTTTAACACAAAGTACTCTTTATCCGCTTTATCCAGAGCCTTTCTAAAGTTACCTTTTTTAGGTTCAACCAACATCATACCCATCATGCCATTATGAGGGTGGCGAGCAATATCCATGGGGGATCCATCACCAACACAATGGTAAATATATATACCTGGTACATCTGCGGTAAATGTAAATTCCGCTGTTTCTCCCGACAGGGCTCTTAGTTCAGTTGCGCCACCCTGGAATCCTGTAACCGCATGAAAATCTATTGAATGTACAGTAGTTCCATTATTTACTAGTTTTATTGTAACTTCGTTACCCTCTAGCACCCTAATAAACGGCCCCGGTACTTTTGTATCACTTTCATTCTCACCAAAAGTAAAATATTCGTAAAGAACATCATCTTCCGTACCCCATTTTCTATCCTCACCAGGACTTAAAGGTGCGACAGTTTCATTAGCGAAAATTTCAAATGTTCCGCCATCCGGCAATACAGAAACGGCAGAAACATCAGGATCCCTTGTTATATCTGGATCAGGATCTCCTTCAGCTCCGGGATTACTAAAAAGTATTGGAGGATTAAACTCCGGCGGAAAAGACGAAGCCCACAAACTATTGCTTACAATAAAGCCAAAAACAAAGACCGAAAAAAACAGAAAAAACACCTTTAAATATCTTTGCACCTTTTCTCTCCTTTTTTTAGAAACATAATTTATTAATTAACAGAAACAACCTTTTATAATTTAATGAACACTCCTCCTTTCCTTATTACTTTGGACACTATCACATTAGAGATACAGTTCCAACCGAACACTATTTTATTTGTTGTTTCTGTACATCCTATCCATAATTTATTATCTTTCACAGAACAATTCATTGACTTAAATCAAGAATGGATGGATCTGTAAAATAAAGAACTTATAGAAAAAGATATAAAGATTTCCTTATCAGACAAAGTCACCTTTAATCACCTTTTGCAATAGTTCATTCATCTCTTGTATCTTAAATGGCTTTGTTATAACACCTTTAAATCCATACTCTTTATAATTTGACATAATCTTATCATTGGAATAACCACTATACACAATGGCTTTTGCTTTAGAATCTATCTCAAGAAGCGGTTTAATGGTTTTATTACCTCCCATTCCTCCCGGTATTGTTAAATCCATTATTACAGCATCAAAAGGTTTATTCATATCTATAGCTTCCCGGTAAAATTTTAATGCTTCTTCTCCATCCTTTGCACTCTCAACGCTATATCCAATAAAACTCAGCATCTGTTTAAAAGCATTCCTGATACATTCTTCGTCATCCATTACTAATATTTTACAATTGTCTGCAAGAGGAACTATTACATCTGATTTATCTGTTGCAAAACTTTCTCTTAATGACGCTGGTAGATAGACAAAAAATGTTGTCCCAACGTTCACCTCCGATTCTACCTTAATTAGCCCTCCATGCTTATTAACAATTGCATATGATGAAGAAAGTCCAAGCCCACTTCCCATCTCTTTTGTTGTAAAATATGGATCAAATATTCTCTGTAAAATCTTTTCCGGTATTCCAACACCTTGATCTTTTATAGAAATCTTTATATACCTTCCGGGACTTAAGAAATCTATTTCTTCCACCTTGTGTTTGGATATATTTTCAACGCTGATATAAACGTTACCACCATCAGGCATAGCTTGATTTGCATTTATAACAAGATTATTAATTACCTGGCTTATCTGCCCCTCGTCTATTTCTGCGGACCAGATATTATCAGGAATAAGAAGCTCGCATTTTACATTAGAACCTCTTAAGACAAAATCTGCCGACTCTTTTATTAATGAAGCAATAGATGTTTCTCTTTTAATAGGCATTCCACCTTTTGAAAAAGTGAGTAGTTGTGCGGTTAAATCCTTTGCTCTATGTGAAGCATTTTCAATGGTTGATAGAGCCTTGAAGACACCGTCATCTTTTCCAGATTCCATGTAAAGCTTTGCTAGACCTGAAGTACCCAAAATAACAGTTAGAATATTATTAAAATCATGTGCAATTCCTCCGGCAAGAACTCCAACAGATTCGAGTTTTTGTATCTTTAACATTTCTTCTTCCATTCTTTTTCGATCCGCAATGTTACGGACAAAAGCACAAATATATTCATGCCCATCATACTCATGAAAAGTGGCTTGTATTTCCACTGGAAACAATTTTCCATCTTTAGTCTTATGGTTCGATTCAAAAATTAGCGTGCTTTCTTCCTTCATTTCTTTCCAATGATTCTGCCACACATCTTCAGGGAAGCCAGGATCTATTTCTGGTACTCTAATGGACATTAGTTCGTTATAAGAATACCCCAACGTCTGATAGGCGGCTTTATTAGCATAGATAATCCTACCATCTGAATTTATCCAATATGTTGCATCTGCGTTGTTATCTAATGCAAAATTAGCAAATCTGAGTTTTTCCTCTGTCTTCTTAAATTCTGTAATATCGTTTGCGACACATATAACACCATACAAATTACTATTGTTGTCATACATTGCGGAAGAAGAAAAGAGAACCGGTATCTCTTTTCCACCTTTTGATAGATAAATCTTTTCTAAAATATTGCCAGAATTTGATTTTATTAAGTTGTTAAAATTCGTTTCTTTTAACAGCGATTCCTTTGCAAAGATAACGTCAATGTGTAGGTTTACAATTTCATTATTTGTGTAACCTAAAAGATCAAGAGTGGATTTATTTACAGTTTTGATATTGCCGTCTGCCGCCACAACAATCAAACTCTCTACCATATTATTAATAATACTATCTACATAGTCTTTGGAAACAGTTGTACTTCTGAGGTTTTCCGCCATCTTTCTGAAAGACTTCGCTAATTGTCCAATTTCGTCTTTTGTATTAATATCAATTTTGGTTTCCAGTTTACCTTTACCTACTTCAGCTACAGCATTTTTCAGTTCTATAATAGGGTTAGAGATTGAACGAGATATGTGAATACCTATATATATTGCAAAGAGGAAAACAACAATAGTTAAAATCAAGACTAATAGTGAACTAATTCTAATTAACTTTTGTGCACCTTTTGTTGCGAAATCTATTGTCTTGGTGGAACTCAACAGAACTTCATCATATTTGGCCCCTCTTCTGTGAACATAATTTCTAAGTCCTTGTTCGTAAACAAGCTTTTTGTCCTCATAAGCAGTGCTATCCAGAATTTTAACAGCTTTTTCCCTTTGACCATTTTTTACAAATCCCATGGACTTATACTCCATTTCCACAAGAGCAATGTTTGCTTGATTAATACTAGAGAAGAATTTTTTGTCTTTTTCATCGCCTTTAAGAATAGCGTCCTTTATAATTTTTTTCAGTTTTGGTTCTACAGATAAATATCTTTCCGCCCATTTCTTTTCCTCTGTATAGGCGTAGTTTCTCGCAGATTGGGTCAAAATTTCATCATAATAACGTATAAGTTGAGATAGAGAATCTAAGGAGGACTTAGCTTCTAGCGCTTTTATACTTGCAGGTATATCTTTTTTCAAAGGTTCTGCTATTTTATTTAACTGGATAAAAGAAAAGTACCCTACAACTCCAACAGCAAGAGAAACTAATAAATATCCTAAAGTAAACTTTCGTACTATTCTCATTTTAAGCGCAACCTCGCAAAGCAATTTAAACCATTTAATTTAACAACGGTATCGTGCTATATAGTATTACTTTATAAAAGCTTCTTTTTTTAAAAGACTTTGTCGCTTTTATGGAATACAGAATCCAGGAGTCAGAGGCCAGAATAATTGAAAACATGATTAAGGAAATGCATACTAACCTTATGATTAAAAATATGGCAAAATGATTACAAACCTATAATTCATTCTGAATTCTGACTCCTGGTTTCTGTATTCCTAATTTGGGTTGCGGCTTCACCGCAACTATAAAAGCATTCATAAAAATCAACAGCCCATAATGTACAAACAATTTTTGCTAAGGAATGGGTATGTAATAAATTGTGCATGTAACGTCCAAATTTCCATTAGATTTTTTCAAATTGATTGAACAAAAGCGGAAGCACGGCCGTATTAGCATTGAGGATTTGGAGATTGAAATTTGGACAAATAGAATGTAAAATTTAGTATTAGATGCATAATTTATTATACTCACGCGCCTTAAGAACATGCATGTAATATTACATCCTATCTGGAGGTCTCATTCCTATCATCAAAAGGCCATTCTTGATCACCTGTCTAACACAATCAATTAACACAATTCGTGAATCGGTCAACGATGAATCATCTGATATAATGCGGCACTGATTATAGTAACTATTCAGCGAGCTACATATTTCAAGGAGATGGCCTACCAATATCGATGGTTCAAATACATCTGCCGCTCTTTTAATTGCCACAGGATACTGTTCTAGTTTCTTTACCAGCAAGAACTCTTCGTCTTCACTTAACAACTCAGGATCTGCACCGATATCAGGGTTCTTCCCATATTTTCTAATTATGCTACAAAGCCTTGCGTGGGTATACTGTACATAAGGCCCTGTTTCACCATCAAAATTAAGTATTTCATCCCAATCAAAGTTTACATCCTTTATCCTTTTATTCTTTAGGTCAGAGAAAATAATTGCCCCTATTCCAACAGCATCTGCAATCTCATCCCTTCCATCAAGATCTGGATTCTTCTCTTTAATAATCTCCCGTGCGCGAGATATTGATTCATTCAACAAATCTTCCAGCAGGACAACCTTACCTTTTCTCGTGGACATTTTTTCATCCTTAAACTTAACAAGGCCAAAATCCACGTGATAACATTCATCCTGCCATTCATAGCCCATCAATTCCAACACCTTTTTAAATTGTTTGAAATGGAGTTTTTGCTCAGAACCAACAACATAAACCATCTTATCAAAGTCAAACTCCCTTTTCCTATACTCAGCTGCACATATATCCCTCGTAGCATACAAGCTGGCATCATCACTCTTTCGGATAAGACATGGAGGCATATTGTACTTATCCAAGTTAACCACCTGCGCATTATCGCTAAGTTCCAATAACCCAGATTCCTTTAATCTTTCAACCGTATCATCAAGCATACCATTATAAAAACTTTCACCGGTATAATAGTCAAATGTTATCCCTAACATATCGTAAATTTTATCAAACTCTTTCATACTTATGTCTTTAAACAGTCTCCAGAGCTCACTAGACTCATCATCTCCATTTTCCAGTTTTTTAAACCACTCTCTTGATTCATCTTCTAGAGAAGGATCATCTTCTGCCTCTTTATGAAACCTGACATAAAGCTTATATAATGTTTCAATATCAGAAGGAGTCTCTTCGCCCCCCCACTTTTTGTAGGCAACTATAAGTTTGCCAAACTGTGTACCCCAGTCACCCAGGTGGTTTATGCCACAGCACTTGTAACCTAATGCGACATATAGGTTGTAAATCGACCTGCCAATTAATGCGGACCGCATATGGTGCACCGCAAGGTGTTTGGCTATATTAGGTGACGAATAATCTACAACAACACACTTTCCTTCTCCCTCATCAGAAGTACCAAATCCATCTTTTTCACTATCAATACAATGCAACACATGGCGAATAAACATACCTCTATTCACAAAGAAATTGAGATACGGACCAGTTGTAACAACATTCTTGATATACTCATCCGCTTCAAACCCCACCCCAAGCTTTTCTGCGATCATCTGCGGTGACCTCTTCACTTGCTTTGCCAGTATAAAACAAGGCAATGCATAATCACCCATTTTATAATCAGGCGGCACTTCAATTAATTTTTCTATCTCACATTGAGCGAGTTCCACATCAAACGCGGATTGAACTGACTCAGTTACAAAACAAACTATTCTTTTTATAAAAGGATTCATAACACTCCTCGCCAACTTATATTCTCCGCTTTGTTCAGAAAATGCATTTTCATTAATACGTTCCCCCACTTAACCCCTTACCGTTATCCGCCACCTGAGTTTATGTGACAAATAATCCGGTGAATATTTTCTAATTAAATTACGCCAACTATCACCATTCGTGCACCCCCTCATATACTCTTTAAAAAACCTGACCCTGTCAGACTTGCTAACTGGAAACCTCCTATTGTAAATATCAGGCGATTTAACAAATTGCATTTTCAGTTTTTCCACGGACCTGTCAAGGCGGTAAAGATTTTTCACACGCTTTGCAATGGTTAAGACATTAACCATCGTTGACTTGTCAAGGTCTATAACATAAATAGAAAACCCTCCGTCTTTTTTCATCTTAAGCATAATGTTCTTTAAGTGAAGGTCTCCGTGGAAAATCCCGATATCATGCATCTTTCGAACAGATGATGCAATCTCAACGATAACATCCTTTTTTTGCTTAAAGATATTTGCCATGGCAGGTAATTCGTCCTTTAAACAACTAATGAGATCAAAAGAATTTGCAATCTCCCTTGTTACGAGATCAGCCTTAAAAAATGGAAAAAAAACCTTGTGCTTTATAATAGCAACTACCTCTGTAGTCTGCAGCCCCATCTTTGAAGCCTTCCGACTAACAGCTAATTCGTTAAAAGGCCTTGCCTGCTCCCAAAAAAGATCTCCGGCTAGCATACCCAAAAGCCCTCCATGGCGGTATCTCCTTATTACAACCCTGTTATCAGGTGATTTCAGCGTCACGACTCTACAAGTACCCCTGCCTGTAAACGCTAAATTTTCATCTTTCCCGCCTAAACTGCCATCTAGCAATGCCTCGCCAAAGCACTGAAAAAGTTCCCTATACTCAGTGCGCACAAAAATTGTACACTTTACTCTCTTAATTAACTCAAAGCCTTCAGGTATTAATATATTATTTACCATAAAATCTCTACAAAACAGGAACAAAACCATACCGTAAGTTTTCTGATTATACAGAAAAGAGTATCAATATAGAAACAAAATAGCACTTTACAAACATACTGACACAGAGGAAAAAAGAGTTACAAGAATCATTAGGCAAAGAATTATTTCTTAAATCCCCTTCACTAAACCGTTAAAAACAGTTGAAGAAAAAGAACGAAAACTGTATTATTCTATTTCAACTTCAACCGTAAAAAAAAAGGAAACATTTCCAAAAAAATAACATGTCAGATTTCAAAAGAATATTAATAGTAAGACTAAGCGCTATAGGTGATGTTGTCAATGTGCTACCTGCCTTATCTGCAATACGAAAGAGTTACCCGGCAGCATACATTGCATGGCTTGTAGAAGACAGGGCAAGAGATATACTTTGTGACAATCCAGACTTAAATGAAATCTTTGTGTTTCCGAGAAAGCAATGGTCAAAAGGAATTCGAAGTCCATTAACCTTTATAAATACAATTAAAGAGGCCTTTACATTTTTTAAGAAGATACGAAGAACTAATTTCGACCTGATAATAGATTTTCACGGTAACCTGAAAAGCGGTTTAATGACCATGCTAAGTGGTAAATGTCTAAAGCTGGGTTTTGACCGGGAATCCTGCAAAGAGTGGAACTACATCTTCACAAACAGGCATGTTCATCTTGAAAACATAAGAATACATAGAGTAGACAAGAACCTGCAACTGCTAAAATTTCTTAACATTGACACTAGCAATTCCAATCCGCAGATATTTATACCACCACAAGATAAGAGAGAGGTCCTAGACTTTCTACAGCAAAACTATAATAATGAAAATCCCTTGATTATTATACACCCTGGCACAAGTATATTTGGAGGGTACAAACGCTGGTCTGCCCGCAATTTTGCCACACTTGCATGCAAACTTAAAGAAGAGTTGAATGTATCTGTTATATTTACCAGCGGCCCAACAGATATAGAGGTCATTAAAGAGATAAAGACTTATATGAACAACCAAAAGATGATATTATTCAGCCCCAAGCTAAAACAATTAGCTGAAATAATAAGCCATGCAGATATTTTTATAAGCGGAGATACAGGTCCGATGCACATTGCATCGGTTATGAAACGTCCCATTGTTGCAATTTTTGGTCCAAAGGACCCTGTTATTTACGGGCCTTATGCACATGGAGAAAACCTAGACAAGACTAACGGGACTCTTTATGGTTTAAACACCGAACCAAGAGTAATAAGAAAAGAGCTGCCGTGTTCTCCGTGCAGAAAAAGAAAATGTAAAGAGGTTACCTGCATAAACACAATATCTTGTGACGAAGTTTTTGATGCTGTATCGGAATTGTTATCGCTGCAAGAATAGTTACCATGCTCAAACATAACATTTATACTCAATGTGATCAGTAATTCTAAATACCCAAAGTTATTTGGTTGCTACTTAAACACGCCATGATATATAATTAAAGTAAAGCAACAGTTATATAGTAAACATGTTCAATATCTTTAAAAGAAGTCTTTATAAAGTAATATCATATTATTTTTGTTAAGGGTATTTATTTTTTAGTTTTACACTCTTTTATACTGAGGAGGTAATTTATGGAAACAGAAGATAAAAGCAGGACTACCCCTGAATGGGTAGAAGATGACGGAAGTGGAATGACCTGTATTGATTGTGAATTTATGGCAACATCTAAAGCGTGTGGCGGTTCAGAAAAGTATTTATGCGAAAAACACAATTTTCTACTCAGCAGTGATATAAGCAAGAAGTGCAAAGATTTTGAGGAAAGATAGTATATGAATTAATAACAATTTGAGGTTTCACAAAGCATATTTCCCATATTATGGGAAATATGCTTTGTGAATAATTAATATTGTTACTAACGTTCTTTCACATGAGGTTAGTTTACAAAATGAACCTTGATATTACGCTCCCCATCTCCACTCACTTAAGAGGGTTAAACTCTCTTTATCTTTAGCTGTTCAATTTTGGAATTTAAAGTAGCTCGACTCAGTCCTAGGGTCCTCGCTGTATTGGTCTTGTTCCAGTTGGCTTTTTGCAACTCTCTTTGTATAAAACTCTTTTCGTACACTCTTAACGAATCACGGAGATTACCACTATCATAAGATTCATTTGTATCATCACTAGCACGGACATCATTCTGAAGATAATTGTCTGGGATATGAGATCTATCAATTACCTTCTCATTCCAAGCTGCTTTAATCAAACGTTTGACAAAATTCTTAAGTTCCCTTACATTACCTGGCCAGGAATATTTTATCATATATTCTGCAACCATAGGGTTTAATTCCTTTTTAGCAATAACAAACATTTCTGCAAATGTCTCTAGAAAATAATCAGCAATGGGTAGTATGTCATCTCTTCTCATTCTAATAGGCGGAATTTTTATATGTATATCATTAATCCTGAACAAAAGATCTTTGCGGAATAATCCCTCTTCTGACAATTTCTTTAAATTCTTATTGGTAGTTGCAATTACCCTGACATTAACACGCTTTTGATCTATACCACCTTCCGCAGTGTATACACCATCCTCTAATATCTTCAAAAGCATCCCTTGAACATTTAGATCCATATCACCAATCTCATCAAATACCAAAGTACCACCCTCTGCTATCTCAAGCAATCCGACCCTATCTTGACTGCAACCTAGATCAAAATCATCTCCTTTATGACAAAACAATAGATCTTTTAGTATATTTTCTGTCATTTCAAAGCAATTTTGAACCATAAACATCTTTTCTTTGCAAGGGCTTTTATAGTGTACATAAGCTGCCAATAATTCTTTACCCGTTCCGGTTTCTCCCTCTATTAACATAGGACATTTACTATCTTGCACTCCTTCCAATAGGAAAAAGATATCATCCATTGCCTTACTTACAGTAACAATACCATTAAATCTGTTTTTACTCTGTTTATTAACGACAACAGCTTTTGAATTGATCAGATTATCCTTGTTGTGTGATAAATAAACAGATTTAATATATTCAATTCCTAAGTCCATAAATTTCTTAAAGTAATCGGAACAAAGTTTGCTAGTTTTTTCAAAATCCCTATAAAACTGATAAACAGTAGTATCATCAATGCCTGCATCTTTCAGATTCCGAATATACATGGCTTTGCCAGCCGCAATTTCTTGCCGGGAATAAACCCCGCAACCAACCATCGCACCTGCATATTTTCCATCAAACATAATGGGTACCGCAACCCCCTCAAAGCCAGCTAGACATTTATATAAGACAGGTTTATATGTCTTTCTTAGTGTCTTCAAATGCTCCTTATGTATTTTCAGACAATTACCTCCCGTCCCACCACAAGAATCAAATGCTTCACAAATAGAGTTTGGCGAAAATCCTCTGGAAATCTGGCAATTTCCATGATCATCAAAGAAATATATTCCAGCAACCCACCAATCTAAGGCTATCTCCTGAATCTTTTTAATAAACAGAGCCTTCTTTGCCAGGTCCCATTCAATCATCATATTTTTATATAACATCATTTGGCTCTTCTCCCAAAGTATACGGTTAAACCGAATTGACGAATGTTGGTAACTACCAAGAAAAAAAAAAGCAACGTGCAAGTAAATAAACACAAAAATACTAATCTTAGAAACGTATATGAAATAAACTCGACAACTATATGATTAAAGAGTAAAACGCCATAAACAGCAATACTTCCAAAACACCTTTAAAAAATTAATACCTATTCACTAGAAATCACATCTCAGATGCAAGATCAGGCCCAAAGGAGATGGACATTTTTTTAACTGTATTTCTTTCTTCAGGTGCTCCAATTGTGACACTACCACATTTTGTGATAGAATAAATTTTAACTAATATCTTTTACATTAGTAACATAATGCTAATTGCATGCCATTTTCTTTGTTAAAACTAAAATATTTTATAATCTAACATAAGCGGTTAGTTTATATGTGATTTTGTAGCGAAAGAGTAATAATGTAAATGTTTGTTATTTCACATTTCAGGTCATCTAAGAGAAATTATAAAAAAACAAGACACAAATGACCGTTTTATATAAATATGTAAAATAGGAAATAATACAAAAAAGTGATCGCTCACAAATGTAACTATTATGAGCCCAATAAACATTAATTTTAAGATGCATATAGACATGAGATACTGCAAATGAAGTTTATTGGCTAATTCTCATGATTTTATGGTTCAGTTCCTTAAAAATTAGTTATTTTATAAAAGATCTATCAGACAACAAAAATGCAGAATACGCTTTAGAGTTATCAACTATTGTTTGTTGCAAATGATTTCCACCAAATGTATATATGACACTCATCTACATCTTTGTTATATAGCAAATGCAAATATTATACCGAACAAAGTAGAAAAGTATGAAAGCCAGGAATGTCAATAAATTGAATATGTTACGCAAAAAAATGTAGCGGTATAAAATCAAAGCCATAAAATTAGCGTTAGATCTCTAACGCTAAACTAACAATATGTTAACATTGTAACAACATGAGTGATAGTCTATTGGAGATAAAGATACATCATGTGCAATGAATTTATCCTACTCAATACAACAACACATGACAGGCAACTTGGGAAACGTTGAGGTTATATTGAACTGAGATAGGATACAAATGGCTTAAAAGAAGACTAAAACCTAAGTGTAATGAAATGTCTGGAGAAAATAAGAGGGTAAGATGAACCGGGCTAAATAATGCTCTCAATAAATGGATATCAATGATATACAATAGTAACAATCAACACTCCATAGATTTTGCAGATATGCTGACTAACCATAGATCATTACTTTGGAATTTTGGAATTATTGTTTACAACCTATTAATACAGCAGTTATAGAGGGAAATAATATAAAGATTTGACACATAAGAAGAAAAGCGGGTGTTTTTTTGACCTCAAATACTTTAACTTAAAATATTTTAGTCAAGGAACAGTATGACTATCCATTTGCCAGTACCTTACCTGTGCCGCAGAAAATGTGAGGAGTGCCTCATTTATTCTCAACCATCTCTACAAAGGCCTCTAATCTTGTCATCATGGCACCGTTAATTGGACCAGGTCGATCAAAATCCACTGTTATCATAGGAATATCTATGAGTTTACGAATGATTTTCTCATAAATAGATCTGTGACAGAAATTTTGGACATAAAAAATGATCCCATCTATACTCCGTTTGCAAATTTCTCTTTTTATATCTTCTATCTGCATAAAAACATCATATGGATATGTGTATTCTGTATATTGTGCCTCTAAAGTGGCTGTTTCAAAAGGCATACTAAATTGACGTTGAACTTCATTAAAGACCACATGACATCCAAGACTGTCGAGAAAAGAGAAAATGTCATTACAGATTGGGGGAATACCCATAAAACCCAGACGTATCTTATGTTGAACAGAAGTCCTCTCTTCCGCCTTTTTTAAAAATTCCCTGGCCTCCTTTTCATAAGTATTATAGTCTCCAAACATATCGCTGGCAGTAACCGACCATAAATGGTTTTCCTCTCCGGTTACTTTATTGTCAAGCCATGTAAGTTCATCAATCCTATGAATAAGCGCCCGAATACCATCAAGCCTGATTTTCATACTAGAAATATCATCATGACGTGCTCCAAGTTGGTTGGCAAACTCTTTAAGGTTACATTTTAAACGATCTTCATCCCTTTTATATGGATACTCAAAAGGAATTACATCCAACCCCGCAAAATCTAATATATCCATAATGGCGTGCGTATTGGTACAATCACCCTGTGCTACCCCAACCAATCTTTTTATACCAATCTTTTTTGCAGCTGAATATATCCCTTTTATCCACGCGCAAGTATTCCGGGGAATACCGTTTAATTCCGCATGATCCACCATTCTCGATGGATCATCACTGCTTATAAACACATTATTAAGATCCACAGGAAAATAACCCGCGGCATATATAATCTCAATGGGAACCGTTGTAGTGATACCGATGGCCTTATCTATGTCTTGCGGATAGCTCGAAAGTAAAGCTGATTTCTCTATAATTTCTACCATAAAAACGATGTTTCAATTAGAAACCAAACGAATAAATTAAAAAACCTATGCCCAATCCAATGGCCAGGTTAAACAGTTTTATCAGGAAAAAGTCTTTTATAGAATAAGATAGCATGGGGAGCATTCCATGGCCATCCTGTACAATGGTGCTTGTTAATAGAACAGAAAATGGAACCAATCCATTCGCAAACATCATTACAAATACCAAGTGAGGCCCTGACTCCGGTATCATTGATATTAACCCTGCAAACAAAAGTACCCAAACCATATGGTTCTTAACAAACGACTCAATATCCCAAAATTTTAACCCGATATCAATTGCCAGCAAAGCACCAAAGCTACAGAGAAATATCTTCCATAAATGTTTCTTGGCAATGTGCTTCCAGATGTGATCTTCCAGATAATGATCAGGTACTGTCACTATAATAAAGCCAGCAATAATAAGAATGAAAATAAAAGTAGTTTTTTCCCAATCCCATGTTTCAGGCCCCATCAACCCTGTAACATAACTATAAAACGCACCAATCAACATCACAAGCATAAGAAATCTGATTAATGAGACATTCTTCAGATTAAATAAAACTTCCTTGAGGCCAAGACAGCGGCATTCCACAGTAAAATGTGGTATAGAGTATTCACATCCTCTAGAAACCTTAATCTTTAGTTTCAGAATGATCTTATCGATTACATAAGAGGAGATAATACCCAACACAAAAAGCAGAAAGAAAAGAAAAAACGCCTTACTTGGAAACATCGCAATCATTAAAAACGCCTCATCCCCACTCGTGGCAATCATACCTCCGGCAATTGCACCAAATGAGATAAGGCCATGAACATAAAAAGATATGTTCATAAACGCACCCAAACATCCTGGAGTTGTACCTAAAAACGAAGCGGTAACATATTGTCTAACCAACCCACCTTTTATAATAATGTCCATTTTACCTTTTGTTAAAACATTCAGATAATCAACAGACATCATCATAACAAACACAAGTATAGTTATAACTATACCATGCTGCAGATTATGAGCAAAGATTTCCATTTTAATTTAAACCTGTCCCTTTACTCTTCATCATTAGTCGCAACTAAATTGTTCTGGTACGTAATCCCATCCCCATCATCATAACGAAACACATATGCGTCTTCTCCAGGTTCATACTCATTATCATATGAAAATACATAAGGTTGGCTGCTAATGCTAATTTGTTCAAAATTTTCTCTAACATTATCCCCTTGTGTTCTGACATAAAAACTCCGATTATCACAAAAATTTTGATTTATGATTATCACCGTCTGCCCAGAATTAATGTTTCTTCTACTAACCCTGCTATCCGTATACGGCCTGTGTAAATTATTGTTATAATAGGCCATACCTCTTCTACTGGAATGCAATCGATTACCATAGTGGCCACGGTGTCCATATGTGCCACCATGAGAGTTATGTCCAAATCCGCTATGATGGTTACCATGAAATCCGAAGTTACTACTACGGCCTATACCAAGTCCGCCATGATAACCATGATGACCATGACTACCATTATGAATGCCATAATATCCAAGAGCAGATGTTTTATCTATAAGAAAACCACTTAAGCACAACATAAAAAATAATGCAAAAAAAGCGTTATTCTTAATTTTGTTCCTCATTTTCATCATTGGAACCTCTTTATCTTAATGCGTAAAATCACAAAACATTAACAGATCTTTTTGTTAGCAATCAATCAATTAATTATACATAACGCTGCTAAGCCCCAACCAAGATACAAGAGGCCGGATACTGGATTCTAGAAACTGGGTACTGGCAATCAATTAAATTTCTAGTTTTTTTCAAGATGTAATATAAAAAAGAGGCAAACTCAATCTAAGGTATAACATTTTAAGGCAGCGCAATAAATTATCAAGCATCTAGTCTCAAGCATCCAGTAACTATGCCGTTTCAAATAATTTAACAATGCACGGTAAAATTTTCTTTCTAAAAAACCAGTTTTTACAGTGTAATGCTATAAGATATTATACTAGTAATATAATTCATTAACAATAAAGATAAAAATTTGAGTTTGTTAGAAAAGAAAAAAAGGATATAATCAAAAGTCAGTAGTAGTCCAAAAATTGCATATAGATGGAACAGCAAATCAGCAATAAAAGAACCATTCTGAAAAGAGAAGTTTTTACCTGGTAATACTATATAAGAATAAGTAACAGCAGGGAGATTATTTTGAAAAAAACTATTCATAAATGTTTAAAACTATTTATTTATGGAATAATAGCCATTGTAGCCTACCAACTAAACCCTCAACATATATTTTCTAAAACCCATTCAACAACAGGAGAATACATGCCGTCAGAGAATAATGAAAAAAGGCATTACAACAGGCTTAGAAATGAGAAAAGCCCTTACCTGCTACAGCACGCTGAAAATCCAGTGGACTGGTTTCCATGGGGAGATGAGGCATTTGAAAAAGCCTTTAAGGAAAACAAACCCATATTTCTTTCCATTGGATATTCAACATGCCATTGGTGCCATGTAATGGCTCACGAATCCTTTGAAGATGATGAGGTCGCAGCTTTGTTAAACGAAACATTCATTTGTATCAAAGTTGACAGAGAAGAAAGACCAGACATAGATAATATCTATATGACAGTCTGCCAGATGATGACTGGCAGTGGTGGATGGCCTTTAACTGTTTTCATGACCCCCGACAAAAAACCGTTTTACGCCGGAACTTATTTCCCAAAGGAGAGCCGTTTTCAAAGACCGGGACTTTTGGATTTAGTCCCCAAAATAAAGACGTTATGGGCCCAAGGCCAAAATGAAATACTAAAAGCTGCGGACAAGATTACAAACCAGTTACAGGTGATTTCAGAAAGTAAGCCTAATAAAGAACTCGGATTAAACACTCTGGACATCGCATATGGACAACTTATAGAAAATTACGATAAACAGCACGGAGGCTTTGGAAACTCACCTAAGTTTCCCAGTCCTCAGAACCTGCTCTTTCTACTTCGATATTGGAACAGAAAAGGAGAGGCAGCTGCATTACAAATAGTAGAAAAGACCTTACATGAGATGAGACACGGAGGGATATATGATCATTTAGGGTATGGGTTCCATCGTTATTCAACTGACCGTGAGTGGCTTGTACCCCATTTTGAGAAAATGCTTTACGACCAGGCTATGCTGTCCATCGCTTATACAGAAACCTTTCAGGCAACTGGCGACAAAGATTTTGCAAATACGGCAAAAGAGATATTTACGTATGTAATGAGAGATATGACATCCCCTGAAGGAGGTTTCTATTCAGCTGAAGATGCAGATAGTGAGGGTGTTGAGGGCAAGTTCTATTTATGGACAGAGATGGAAATAAGAAAAATTCTTAAAGAAGCAGAAGCAGATATAGCCATTAAAACTTTTAATGTTCAAAAAGATGGAAATTTCCAAGAAGAGATGTCTAATCATAATTCGGGCGCAAATATTCTGTATATGAAGAAGACATTTCATGAAATAGCAAGTGATGAAAAACTTGCAGAACAAGATTTTAATAAATCAATGGATAATATTCGCACAAAACTCCTGGAGGTCCGTGGTAAAAGAGTCTATCCCCATAAAGACGACAAAATATTGACAGACTGGAATGGTTTAATGATTGCGGCACTAGCTAAAGGAGCTCGGGTTTTTGGCGAAAAGAAATACGAAGATGCTGCTATAAATGCAGCAAATTTTGTTCTGAAAAATATGCGAAGGAGTGATGGAAGGCTTTTGCATCGTTTTCGCGATGGCGAATCTGCAATACTATCCCATATTGATGATTACGTATTTTTTATATGGGGGCTGCTTGAGCTTTATGAAACAACGTTTGACATCAAATATCTCCAAACAGCATTATCATTAAACACTGATATGATAACGCATTTCTGGGATACGAAAAGCGGAGGTTTCTTTTTTACTTCAGACGATGGAGAGAAGCTTCTCTTCAGACAAAAGGAGATTTATGATGGAGCTATCCCATCCGGCAATTCAGTAGCAATGTTAAATCTGTTAAAGTTGGCACGAATAACAGCAAATCCAGATCTGGAAAAAATGGCAATGAAGATTAGTACGGCATTTTCAGATAATATATCAAAATACCCATCATCATATGCGCAATTAATGGTAGCCCTTGACTTTGGTTTTGGCCCGTCATACGAGCTCGTAATAGCTGGTAAGGAAGGAACAGATGACACAAAGGATATGTTAAAGTCCGTAAGAGAAAATTTTATACCAAACAAGGTCGTAATTTTCCGTCCAACAGACCAGAAAGATCCCGCCATTAGTAATATAGCTGCATATACCAAGGATCAACTAAGCATAAATGGTAAAGCAACAGCTTATGTTTGCACTAATTATGCATGTAAGGCACCAACTGCGGAATCGGACAAAATGCTAGAGCTACTTAATGTAAAGAAGATAAAATAAAGCAGCTACAATTTATTACGTTAGGCTTTTGTCTGTTTTAACCATATAGCCATTAACAGAGAATAATATCTTAAAGATTGTTAACAAAGTTATCTTTAAATCCATCTGCCATCCTTTTCTATTAATATAATATATGTCAAACCTGAGCTTTCTACAAACATCACTCGTACTTTGGTCATATTTATAATAGCATTGCGCTAAACCTGTAATCCCTGGTTTTACAGTTAAACGTTTGGAATAGCCCGGTATTTCGATTGCAAATTTTTCAGCAAATACCGGCCTTTCCGGCCTGGGACCAATAAAGCTCATATCACCTTTCATCACATTAAAGAGCTGCGGTAATTCATCCATCTGTGTTTTCCTGAGAAATCTACCAATCGTAGTAACACGGTCATCATTTCTTGTTTTCCCAACAACATCGGATTCATCTTGAGAATCCATATGCATAGTCCTTAATCTAATAATCTTAAATACACGCCCATTTAAACCAACCATATCTTGCAAGAAAAATGCAGGCCCTTTTGAAGTTAATTTAATTATTATTACGAACAAAGCAATCACGGGTAAAGAGCCTAAACAGATAAAAGATGAAACTGCGAAATCAATCAATGGCCGTGATATAGAGTAGCATATTTTTACAAAGCCGCGAGGTAAACCGGAAATACTTTCTTTATCAAACAGATTTGTAAATGTTTTATCGTGCAAACCATTGTTAAAGATTATATGTTCTTTTGTAATGTCTTCCACACTAACGGTTCTTGGCATAATTATCACCTTCCTTCCACACTAATTAAGAAAATAGTTATAAACATAATTTTTAATCATATCTTTATGATATTGTGGCATATTCATAAACCGTATTCCCATTCCAAGTTTTTCATTAGACTTATTTCTCCAAACACACTCACCCTGGGTTTCTATCTGCCCACCATTACCATCAATATTAAATTTCAGTTCATAAGTCCCAAAATTTTCAAAATCTAACTTGTTTATCACCCTTCTATCTTCCATATCAATTGCCTTTATATCGCTGACAAAAAGGCCACTTTCACTTAAATTTAGCGCCTTTGCTTTACAAATTATCAGATTATCACTTTCAGGCTGCAAACATTTAATGTCTATGGGAAACATTGTGTTAATCCGAGGGTTTACCCTCATTTTAGTATAATCAACAGACACCTTCCCCTCCTCAGAAACCTCTTTTTCAAACAGAGCGGCAGCCATGTCGTTATCAGATTCATTATAGATCTTTTCAAAAAGATGATCCTTGCCTGACATCTCAATCATACATCGAATATTCTGTCCAACATTTATTAGACGTATATTTACTCCCCTGCGAAGGATATATTCCAGCATCGCAATACCAAGCCCATCAATCTTACCTACTCTTTCAAAGTTCAGTATGATATTTCTACTAACAGTTTCATCAAATGTAGAAAAAAGCCAGTTTTTTAATTCAATAGATTCGCTACCATTTAATCCACCAATCAGCTCAACAACCTCTATCCTCTGGTTGTATAACCCCTGCGAGACGATATTCAACAAAATCTCCTTTTATCAATCACAAATTCCAAATTTATTTAAAACCACCCTCTGGATAACAATCTCATTTCTTAATGTTAATAAAAGAATAGATAGCAAGAATACTATCAAATTCAATGCCAAGTCAGGCAAGCCAACAAAAAAAAATGTAAAAGCAATAATACCAAATAGATAAAATAAAACAATCTATTTTCCAAAACGTTAATACTCGTTACGTTTCTTACATACAGTATAGGTAAAACCTTCACCTTTGGAGCTAACGCACTTACAGGCAGAGAGTTACAACAGTAAAGCCATCTCTAACGTATATGTTAGAGATTTTAACATAATGAAGGTTATTTATGCTTTGTCACATAATTGTTTCCTTAATGTTTGTATCATCTACTTTGGTATCATTATCACTTAGTAAAAAATTATTTCTAACAATATAAAAAGATAATAACAAAAAGTTAAGAGAAATCTTAAGACTTCGGATATTTTACAAAAAAACTTGAATCTTGGTGGTTATTGTTCTACTATTACATCTTTAACTACTAAACGCCGTTAATAAATCAAAAAGTCCTAAGAATAATAGCATTTCCACATTACACAAACATCATATAATTCCGTAATGCCAAAAAGAACAGACATAACAAAAATACTTATAATCGGATCAGGGCCAATAATTATTGGTCAGGCTTGTGAATTTGACTATTCAGGTACACAAGCATGCAAGGCGCTAAGAAGTGACGGATTTGAAGTTATACTTGTAAATAGCAACCCTGCCACTATCATGACGGACCCTGATATTGCAAACAAGACCTACATTGAACCTATTACGCCTGAAATGGTTGCAAAAATTATAGAAAAAGAGAAGCCACAGGCAGTATTGCCTACCCTTGGAGGTCAAACAGGATTAAACACGGCTGTGAGCCTTGCTGAAGATGGTACTCTGGATAAATACGGTGTAGAACTAATAGGTGCAAAACTGCATGCCATAAAAAAGGCAGAAGACCGCACCCTTTTTAAAGAAGCAATGGAAAACATAGGGTTATCTGTACCTAAAAGCTGTTACACTCACACCTATAAAGAGGCAATAGCGTTTATTGAAAACAGAGATTTGACTCTACCGGTAATTATCAGACCATCATTTACACTTGGTGGAAGTGGAATTGGCATTGCACATACCATACACGAATATAAAAGAATGGTTAAAAACGGTTTGGATGCCAGCCCTGTAAATGAGATTCTTATAGAGACATCTATTGCTGGATGGAAAGAGTATGAACTGGAAGTTATTCGTGACAAAAATGACAACGTTATAATTGTATGCTCTATCGAAAACTTTGATCCCATGGGCATACATACTGGCGATAGTATTACAGTAGCACCTGCACAAACATTAACTGACAGAGAGTATCAGGTTATGCGCGATGCTTCAATCAAAATAATTAGAGAGATTGGGGTAGAGACCGGTGGATCCAATATCCAATTTGCCGTTAACCCCGATAACGGAGATATGATTGTAATAGAGATGAACCCACGGGTTTCAAGGAGCTCTGCTCTGGCATCAAAGGCCACAGGATATCCCATTGCTAAGATTGCAGCAAAACTGGCAGTAGGGTATACACTGGATGAGCTCCCTAATGACATTACTAAATTCACTCCGGCCTCTTTTGAACCCACAATTGACTACTGCGTTGTAAAGATTCCACGATTTAACTTTGATAAATTCCCTGACACAGAACCATACCTGAGTACACAAATGAAATCCGTGGGAGAGGTAATGGCCATAGGGCGTACATTTAAAGAAGCAATGGGTAAAGCTTTGCGATCACTTGAAATAGGGAAGTACGGTTTTGCAGATTGCGGATTAGGCATTAACAGTCCCGTTACAGATAAAGAACAAGCCGAAAACATACGAATAAAGATAAGTGATAAACTCACAACTAACAGTTGGGACAGACTATGGTACATAGCTGAAGGTTTTAGGACTGGCATGGATTTGGATGAAATTTTTTCATTGACGAAGATAGATAGGTGGTTTCTCTATAATCTGCAGCAAATTATTATTTGCGAGAACGAAATAAAAGAAGAATTTATTAAATCCGGCCAAAACTCTATTTCTCCCGATACCATCAGAAATGCAAAACAGATGGGCCTGTCAGACTGTAGTATAGCACTGCTTATAGACAAAACAGAAGATGATGTAAGAGAGATGCGGAGATTACATAACATTCGTCCTGTATTTAAAAAAGTCGACACCTGTGCTGCGGAATTTAAGGCATATACACCATACCTCTATTCCACATACGAAACAGAATGCGAAGCAGAACCAACTGACAGGAGAAAAATTGTCATACTAGGAAGCGGGCCAAACCGCATAGGACAAGGTATAGAGTTTGATTACTGTTGTGTTCACTCAGTTATGGCATTAAGGGAACTTGGGTATGAAACCATAATGATTAACTGTAATCCTGAAACAGTAAGCACAGATTACGATACGTCTGACAGATTATACTTTGAACCACTGTCGTTTGAAGATGTATTTGAGATTGTAGAAAAAGAGAAACCCGAAGGTATCATTGTACAATTCGGGGGACAAACACCACTCAAACTGGCAGTACCACTGGAAAATGCCGGGAGCAAGATATTGGGGACTTCACCAGAAAGCATTGACAGGGCTGAAAACAGGGAACTTTTTTCTAAAATGTTGAAGAAATTAGGTATTATGCAGCCTGAAAACGGAATGGCCAATTCGTTTGAAGAGGCTCGAAAGGTCGCGGCAAAGATTAAATACCCTGTCCTTATAAGACCCTCTTATGTCCTCGGTGGACAAGCCATGTTTATTGCATATGATGATGAAGAGTTGGAGCTGTTTATTGAAAACGCATCCAGCGTTTCACCTGGTCATCCTGTACTAATTGACAAATTCCTTGAAGATGCTACAGAAGTTGACGTTGATGCCATTTGTGATGGTAAAGAGGTGTTTATCGGCGGTGTTATGGAACACATTGAAGAAGCTGGTGTACATTCAGGAGACAGTGCATGCTCAATCCCACCCTATTCCATAAGCAACTCCCTGATAAATGAGATTAAGAAGCAAACAATGTTAATTGCCATTGAACTTAATGTTCTTGGAATCATAAACATACAGTTTGCCATTAGAAATGAGAGTATATACGTCCTGGAAGTAAACCCCAGGGCATCAAGAACTGTACCCTTTGTGAGTAAAGCCACAAACCGACCACTGGCAAAGATAGCAACTAAAGTGATGACTGGGTTATCAATACGGGAATGCGGCCTGGGAGATGTGGATCTTTTATCTCCTGAAAACCCTATTCCTACCGGTAATGAAATGGAACAAAAAAACAAGATACCAATGGTTGCAGTGAAAGAAGCAGTATTTCCATTTATAAAATTTCCAGGCGTTGATATCATCTTGAGCCCGGAAATGAAATCCACGGGCGAGGTAATGGGATTGGATACCGATTTTGGCAGAGCATTCGCCAAAGCCCAATTAGCAGTTAATAGCCAACTTCCCCTTTCAGGTACAGTGTTTGTAAGTGTAAACGACAAAGACAAAAATCTAATAATTCCTTCTATAAAAAAGCTGTCTGATTTCGGTTTCAAAGTGGTCGCAACCAGAGGCACGGCAGAAACATTAAAGGATAACGACATACCAGCAGATCGTGTGCTTAAAGTGGCAGATGGAAGTCCAAATATAGTGGACTTAATTGAGAACGAAGGAGTTCAGCTTGTAATTAATACGACAAAAGGAAAGGACGCGGTAAAGGCATCATACTCCATACGCCGTACTGCGCTTGATCACCATGTACCATACTTTACAACCGTTTCCGGCGCAAATGCAGTTGCCGCCAGTATAATAGCCATGTCTGAAAATGAATTGGATGTTAAGGCTCTGCAGGATTATAATGTAACTGTTTAATTGCATTATTAAGAATTGTAGTGCAAGTGAATGATATGCAATCACAATCGTAATTGACACGCATGAAATTTTTGATCATAAAAATTAAAAGTGTCTCAAATGTCTATTGTCTATAATAATCCATAATTTAGAATTCAAAATTTAAAATTTCTATCTATATGATCAGAAAACCAGTAGTAGCAGGACAATTTTATCCTGACGATGTAAATGAGCTTAAAAAGCAATTGGAAAGCTTTATAGACGCAGAAGCAAAAAAGTCAAATGCATTAGGAATCGTATCACCACATGCAGGGTATATGTATTCAGGACGAGTTGCAGGTAGTGCATTTTCACAGGTAAATGTCCCTGATACCGTTATAATACTAGCACCAAATCATACTGGATATGGAACACCCTACTCTATATGGCCAGACGGGACTTGGCAGACACCCCTGGGTAATGTGACCGTAGATAACGAGCTGGTTAATCTTTTAACTTCTGAATGCAATCTGCTATCTAAGGATTATGAAGCACATCAGTTTGAACACTCAGCAGAGGTAATTATACCGTTTCTACAACATCTTAACCCAAAAATTAAAATTGCTGTTATAGTCGTCATGTCAAGAAACATTAATGAACTTAAGGAGCTAGGTAAATCTCTATCAACCGTAATAAAAAATTATGCCCCAAATGCTTTAGTCGTTGCATCTTCTGATATGACGCATCAGGAATCTCAAGAATCTGCCAACAGGAAGGATAAAATAGCAATTGAAGAGATAATAAAGTTGGATGAAAAAGGATTATATGATAAAGTAGAAGAAATGGATATATCCATGTGCGGTATTTACCCTACGGTTTCTATGTTAGTATGCTCAAAAGAGCGAGGAGCATCAACTGCCCGGCTTACAAGATACGAAACCAGCGGAGAAACAACCGGTGATTATGATCATGTCGTTGGCTATGCCGGCGTGATTGTAAAGTAAGAAAACAGGTAAAAGTAAAACCAATGTAGTCACAATTGGTTTACTTTTTGAATTTTTAACAGGAGATATTTATGGCCAAATTAACAATAAATATTAACGGTAAAAACTGCCGAGCAGAAGAGGATATGACCATTCTGTGGGCAGCAAACACATTAGGGATCTCTATACCCACACTTTGCCACGAAATAAGATTGAAACCGTTTGGTGCGTGCCGGGTATGTGTTGTCGAAGTACAAGGAGAATCAACATTAATGCCATCATGCGTCACAAAGATAAAGGATGGAATGGTAATCCGTACTGACACTGAAAGGGTATTAAACGCAAGAAAAGCTGTGATAGAACTTCTGCTTTCAAATCACCCGGTAGACTGTATGACATGCGATGCTTGCGGTGATTGCAGACTGCAGGACCTTGCCCATGAGTACGGAGTCAGAGAGAGCAGATTCTTTACCAAACCGGAAAAGGGTGTTAAAGACGACAGAAACTGTATGATCAAGTTTGACCACGACAAATGTATCCTCTGCGGCAGGTGTGTACGTATCTGCAATGAAGTACAGCAAGACAAGGCCATTGATTTCATTGGACGCGGTTACGAAATGTCCATTGGGCCTGCATTTAACGATTCACTCTTGGACTCTTCATGTGTATTATGTGGTCAGTGTGTCTCTGCATGCCCTGTTGGGGCATTGACAGAAAAACAGGCTGTAGGCAAAGGCCGTGACTGGGAGTTAAAGAAGGTACAAACCGTTTGTTCATATTGCGGCGTGGGGTGCAACCTATTTTTAAATGTAAAGGACAACAAAGTAGTAAAGACTACTTCTCAGGTAGGTACAATTCCTAACGACGGCAACCTCTGTATCAAAGGTCGATTCGGAAACGATATGATACATCACAAAGATCGTCTCACAGAGCCATTAATAAAGAAAAACGGAAAATTTGAAGAGGTAACATGGGATGAAGCATATAGCTTTGTTGCGGATAAGTTAAAAAAGATTAAAGATGAAAACGGACCTGACAGCATAACATGTGTAGGCTCTTCCCGCTGTACCAATGAAGAGAACTACCTTATCCAGAAATTTGCCCGTGCGGTTATCGGGACAAATAATGTCGATGAGTGTGCCCGTACCTGACACGCCCCTACCGTCGCCGGTCTGGCGATGTCATTTGGTAGTGGTGCAATGACTAACTCTATTGGAGAGATTAAGAATTGCGATGTACTTTTTATAATCGGTAGTAATCCGACAGAAGCACACCCGGTAATCGGTGTTGAAATGAAAAAGGCGTTAAAAAAAGGCGCCACATTCATAGTTGCCGATCCGCGGAAGATATGGTTTGCCAGACACGCAGACATTCATTTGCAACTCAACCCTGGTACAGATATACTACTTGTTTCGGCAATGATGAACGTCATACTTTCAGAAGGACTTGAAGATAAAAAGTTTATAGAAGAGAGGACTGAAGGATTTGACGAAGTAAAAGAACTGGTTAAGGATATTACACCTGAAAGTGTCGCAGAAAGAGTTGGCGTAGATGCAGAAGATATAAGAAAAGCTGCCAGGATTTATGCCACAACTGAAAAAGCCGGTATCTTCTATACACTGGGAATAACAGAGCACATATGCGGAACAGATAACGTAAGGACACTTGCCAATCTGGCAATGATTACAGGACATATGGGAAAACCAAATGCTGGAGTTAATCCATTAAGGGGACAGAATAATGTTCAAGGTGCCTGCGACATGGGTTCAGATCCCGGCAAATATCCCGGGTATCAACCAATTACCGATCAAAAAAATCGTGAAAAGTTTGAAAAAGCGTGGAATGTAAAGAAATTACCTGAAGAGGCCGGGACAATGCTCCCAAAAGGTTTTGATCTTGCAGTAGAAGGAAAAATGAAGGCCTTTTACATCATGGGACAAGACCCCATGATGAGTGAGCCAAACATTGATCATATTAAAGTAGCGTTGGATACAGCAGAACTGGTAGTAGTCCAAGACATCTTTATGACTGAGACTGCTAAACTAGCAGACGTAGTTCTTCCAGGAACTACATTTGCGGAAAAAGACGGAACATTTACAAACTCAGAACGCAGGGTGCAAAGGGTACGAAAGGCAATAGACCCTATTGGTAATACTAGACCCGATTGGAAGATAATCTGTGAACTTGCCACAAAAATTGGTTACCCAATGGACTTCCCGTCACCAAAAGAGGTATGGGATGAAGTTGCATCGGTAGCACCCAATTTTGCTGGCATTAATTACGGAAGGATAGAAAAAGTGGGACTACAGTGGCCTTGTACGGATACTGAACATCCGGGTACAAAGTTTCTGCACGCAGGTAAATTTACCCGCGGGCTTGGGAAATTCCATGCCCTTCCACACAGGGAACCGGCTGAATTACCCGACAATGAATACCCTCTGGTTCTTAGTACTGGAAGGACTCTATATCACTACAACGCCGCAACAATGACCCGTAGATCGGAAGGTATTGTACAAAAATCAGATGAAGCATTTATAGAAGTAAATAAGAAAGATGCGGATAATCTGGGTATAAATAATGATGAAATAATAAGGGTTATTACGAAAAGAGGTAATATTAAAGCCCGTGCAATAGTTGCAACAAAGGCAAAAGAGGGTATCGTATGGATGCCGTTCCATTTCGTAGAGAATAGTGCCAACAAGTTAACAATCCAAGCATATGATAACATCACCATGACCGCCGAGTATAAAGTTTGTAGCGTAAGGATTGAAAAAGTTTAAATATCTTTGAATTAAAAGCAGCCGCCGTATGTTTATGGTCGGCTGCTTTTTTTTTGCCATTTTCACAGATAGTTGTCCGTGTTATTTACTCTTATAACTGTTAGATTATTAAGGAACTTATTATGGACATAAGAGAACTTCCTATTATAATTGCTTTATTCTTTGTTGTACTTTCTACCCCATTAAATGAAACCACTGCAGCAGGAAGGCCGTTAACTATTGGAACCAAAGAGACCGTCCCGTTTTCCTTTAAAGATAAGCAGGGAAATTGGAACGGAATCAGCATTGAGTTGTGGCAACAAATAGCAAATGATCTTAACCTCGAATTTAATCTGAAAGAGATGAAACTCGATGAGATCCTTGAGGGAGTAAAAAACGGTAGTCTGGATGCTGGTGTCGCAGCTTTTACAATCACGTCAGAAAGGGAGGAGTTTCTGGACTTTAGTCATCCATACTTTATGACCGGATTGAGTATTGCAGTGAGCCACGAAAATACAGGTTTTTTACTAACCTATGTGAAGCGTATATTTTCTATGGATCTATTAAAGGTAATCTTTTTGCTTGCGTTACTTCTTCTTATCGTCGGATTTATTGTATGGTTATTTGAACGTAGACGAAATCCAGAGCAATTCGGGGGCAGCAAGATTAAAGGTATTGGAGCAGGATTCTGGTGGTCTGCTGTGACTATGACAACGGTTGGATATGGTGATAAAGCTCCATCTACCACTGGAGGACGAATCGTAGGATTTGTCTGGATGTTTGCGGGTATTATAATGATTTCAAGTTTCACAGCGGCAATAACCTCTGAATTAACAGTCAGCCAGCTAGAAACCAGTGTAAAAGGCCCTGAAGACCTACCTAGCGTAAGGGTTGGAACCGTAACGGGTTCAACCAGTGAAGAGTATCTGGACGAGCAAAACATCTATTTCCAAACCTTTAATACAATCAATAAAGCCTTAGGTGCAATTGAAAGCGGTTACGTAGATGCCATAGTTTACGACGCGCCAATACTGCGCTATCTCACTAACACTGATTTTAAAGGAAAGGTCCAAGTAATTCCAAATATATTTGAAAAACAGTATTACGGAATAGTCATTCAACAAAACAGCCCATACAGGGAATCAATAAATAAGATACTTTTACACTTTATCAATGAACCAGAATGGAAAAAAGTGCTATACAACTATTTAGGAAACTAATGACGTGCGCATAAATATCCATGGTCGTTAGGAATGCCCGAAATTATTATATTCTAATATTGCAAATCGGGTTAGCATAACTCTAGTTGGTTTTGATCCTAGGTTGGTTATAGCCGGGTAAGGATTAGCAACCTACCCGTATCGCTATAAACCAAATACTAAATTATGGTGGGTGATTTGTTTTTACACAAAAATAAACCTGCTTAATGCAATAGTCTTCAACAATTTTTCAATCTTTTGTTGCTTTGTTCTTTGCTTCAATCTTCGCAGCAGTAACTTCAATAAGTTTTTCAGTTGCTTTAAACATGTTGTCAGCAGGATGTCCTGTGCAATAATCCTTCACCCATATTGCGATATCGCTATCAGTCGGATGTCCTAAGTCGTTCTGACTGAATGCGCTGAAAGCAGTAAGGTAGCCAGTGCACCATGATAGAATGCTAAGGAAAACTGTCTGTTCTGAAGTCTGGTCTTTATACGCTTCCAAATACGTTTCGCAAGAAATATTGCCCGCTCCAAAAATCTTTCCTCCTGCAAATGTTGACCCTGCCGGTAATAACAAAATTAAAAAAATAATTAAAGTTTTCATGTTTCCATCCTTAAAAAAATACGTCTGTAATCAACAAACAAAATAAAAAAAAATTGAACTCTTAGATAAAAAGTAAGTTTATAATTATATTAATTGTTGTGCCATTTGGCAACCAAATATACTACGAAGAAATCTGGGGGCAATTCTTTATTATTAATAAAAAAAGTAGGAAACCGTATAAAACAATAATGTCAAGACCACGTAGAACAGAACAATCCTATAGCAATATATAATGTAACACGTCACGGGAATAAAAGAAGGGCAATTCTTTATTTACAAACGACTTTTCTACTCATCAAATTTGTCAATATTATTGCCACTCATTGGACTGATTGCATGCACGATATATGGTATGGTCAATATTTGTTCACTTGTATTTCAGGAGTCTCTCCTGAAATACAACCCATCTGCCGGACACAAATCAGGGATAAATCATTGGGAGAGACTCCCATTCTTGAATGATGTTAGTCAGTTACCAGAAGTGTTATGTGTTACTAAGAAGCCCCCCCCCCTCTAATATGCTGATCTGGTCACACTACACTGATAGTCATTATAGGCGTAGGAAGCGCGACCAGTTATTCGCTTGTCTAATTGTGACAATAATAGTAGGTCTATTACTATTTGCCAGATTGTACCACCCTTTTTCTTTATCAAGTCTATATTTTCCCCTGTCACGTAAAAATCAATATAACAGTTACCATTATCCACATGGGGTATATATCCTAAGCTGTAATAATATTCTTGGATTTACCGTAAAGAAATTAATTCAAGTATAATTAAATATGTGTTAATGTAGTGTATAACATTTGTAAATTGATTTAAAAAGAAGGATATGTAAATGAGTTATGAATGTGAGAAATATTGCAAATTACGGCAAGAACATCAAAAGCATGTAAAACTTCATTACAAACCAATGCACCGCCATATATATACTCTAAATGAGGATATTTTTGTGCCATCTTTTGTTGAAGCGATAGGTTCAAACACAACAAATTCATTGCACAATATATTGACAGAAGAATTTCCCGGCATATATTCATTTGAGATGCTGCAATCAGATTTCTGCCAACAACTTTTAGATGAAATAGTATCATATCAATCGTGGTGTAAAGAAGAAAAACTAGATGTTCAGCCTCCAAACAGCATGAATAAATATGGAGTAATACTTGATGATTTAGGGTTTGGCCCTTTCCTTAATGAACTTATGACAAAATATGTTGCCCCCCTATCAGGATTATTATTTAAAGATCTGGGTGGTGATACACTTGATGAACATCACGGTTTTATTGTGGAATATGGCATGAATAAAGATACCTCTCTTGGTTTTCATACAGATGATAGTGAAATCACACTTAATGTTTGCCTTGGCAAACATTTTACAGGTGGAACTCTCTATTTCGATGGAGTTAGAGAACACAAATGTCAGCAAACTCTATCATTACAGAATGATCACATTGAAATTGTGCACAAAATAGGACGTGCAATTTTGATACAAGGTCAACAAATGCACGGTGCAAATGATATAACATCAGGAGAGCGTTACAATCTGATTATGTGGTGTAAGAGCAGCAAATATAGGCAAGAAAACAACATTTACGGTGGATGCTCTGACTGCGACAACTGGAGAACACAGAAAATTGATCAAGTTTGAGCGCAAACATGGTTCAATTCTTTAACCTGGACACGATCGAGAAAAAGATTTTTTGTAACCGTATAGTTACTGGTTGCTTGATACTAGATGCTTGATAATTTATTCAAGCAGCTTAAAATGTTATATTTTAAATCTAAATCGTCTTTTTTTCATGTTGCATCTTGACCATCAAACTAGAAATGTAACTATTTACCAGTATCTAGAATACAGTATCCAGCATTTAGTATTTTGGTGCGGATTCGCCGCATTATGATCATCACATCTTAATTATTAACTATCCATATTTACAAGTAAGATAAGCTCATTAAATAATTATTAATTAAGATATGTCCCTAACTTCTATTCTCTTAAATTACTTAAATATTATCTGCTTCATTTTCTTTAAGATCATTCAACCCAATCAAACGAACGTTCAACAGCCTTTTTCCATCTATTGTAAAGTTTTGTTCCTGTTTTACTATCTTGTGAAGGTGTCCACTCCCTATCTTTACACCAATTTTTGCAAATGCTCTCTTCGTTATTCCAATAATTAACTGCTAACCCTGCAGCATATGCGGCACCAAGTGCAGTAGTTTCTTGAATCTTTGATCTTATAATAGGTAAACCTAAGAGATCAGACTGAAACTGCATTAAAAACTCATTTTTTACCATTCCCCCATCCACCTTAAGTGATACTATATTTATATCCGTGTCAACATTCATCGCTTCCAGAATATCACGTGTCTGATAAGCTGTAGCTTCTAAAGCTGCACGGGCTATATGACCACGACTAGTGTGGAGTGTCATACCTACAATAACACCGCGGGCATCATCTCGCCAATAAGGAGCATATAGTCCAGAAAAAGCTGGAACAAAATATATATCACCATTATCAGAAACTGTTCGTGCCAAATTCTCTATTTCAGAAGTGTTATTTATTATACCCAGATTGTCCCGTAGCCATTGAACAAGGGCACCTGCAATGGTAACTGATCCTTCAATAGCATAAACAACAGGCTTGTTTCCAAATTTATAACAAACCGTAGTCAGTAATCCGGTTTTAGAGTATTTTATATCCGTACCAGTATTTAAAAGCATAAAACAACCAGTACCGTAAGTATTTTTCACCTCCCCTCTATTTAAACATGCATGTCCTACCATAGAGGCCTGTTGATCTCCAAGATTACCCGAAATAGGAATTTTAGCTTTAAAAGGACCGTCTTCTGTCGTATAACCATAAATTTCTGACGAAGAACAAATATGTGGCAAGATTGATATTGGGATTTGAAAATCATCACAAATCCTAGAATCCCATTTAAGTGTTCTTATGTTCATCAACATAGTTCGGGATGCATTAGTTACGTCTGTAACATATTTTCCTTCTTTTATACCACCGGTTAAATTCCAAATTAACCAGGTATCAATAGTACCAATCATAGCGGTTTCTGCTTTTATAGCATCTTGTACCTCTTTTACGTTTTCAACAAGCCATTTGATCTTAAGCAATGAAAAATAGGTCGAAAAAGGTAGACCTGTTTCGGACTGAAACACATTTTTATCACCGTAATTTTTTATAGCATTAGCAACAAGTTTACTGTTGCGAGTATCCATCCAGACTATAGCATTGTATAATGGGCTGCCGCTATTCTTATCCCAGATAACAATAGTTTCACGCTGGTTAGTAATACCAACTGCAACTAAATCAGAAGGACTAATATTTGCTTTTGTAATAGCCATTTTAATGACGTTTTTAGTGCATGATAATATCTCAATAGGGTCATGTTCTACCCATCCAGCACATGGATATATCTGTTTATGTTCTTTTTGTGCTTTTCCTATATACATCCCTGAATGGTCAAAAATTATGCATCTGGTACTGGTGGTACCCTGGTCAATAGCAGCTATGTAGTTTGACATCATAAAATCCTATAATTATAATTAGACAAATTTCTAAGTTAGTTTGGGTTGAACCACAAACCAAACAATACAATAGAGATTGTATCTCTAACAGAATAATAATTGAACCGTTATTATTATTACTAATTAAATAAAAATTTATCATAAAGACTATGATGTCTTAAACACTTATTTATCAAAGGTAATCAAGTTACAGACCTTGACAGGTTGTCAGAGAATGCAAAATCTCAAAACTTCGGTATTAATATTAAAACGTGAATTCTTAGGGTCCGTGAATTCTTAGGGTCAGACCCTGAATTCTTAGAATTCTTAGTAGGGTCAGACCCGGAATTCTTAGTAGGGTCAGACCCGGAAAACAGAATATACGAATTTTAAATTCCTTGAATTCTTAGTAGGGTCAGACCCGGAAAACAGAATATACGAATTTTAAATTCCTTGAAAGTGAATTCTTAGTGACCAACTTAAAAGGGTAGGAATTAAAGGGGCATTGAATCATGACTTACAACGTAAGGCATGATTCCTGATTAGTTTTGGAAAACGGTTTGGACAATTGCTTGATAATACAAAATCATAAAGTATATTAACATTAAGTGTTAATCAAATTCAAATTTCCCTAGAGGTTACAAAATGCCAAACAATAACAAATACCAGGTTGTGATTGTCGGCGGTGGAACGGCAGGTATTACCGTTGCGGCACAATTAAGCAAGAGTTCACGACCTTTTGAGATCGCTATAATTGAACCATCAGAGAAACATTACTATCAGCCTATATGGACACTCGTAGGAGCAGGTGTCTTTCCCAGAGAATTTTCCGAACGTGAAACAAAGGATTTTATTCCTACAGGAGTTGAGTGGATTAAAGACAAAGTTGTTCAGATTGATCCCGATGACAACAACCTTACAACTGAGAACGGGCAAACGATCGGCTATGTTTTTTTGGTTGTTGCAGCCGGCATTCAACTTGATTGGGACAATATCCCTGGTCTTAAAGGATCAATTGGTAAGAATGGAGTTTGTAGTAACTATTCACATAAAACCGTCGTTTCTACCTGGGAAAATATTCGCAATTTTCAAGGTGGTAATGCCATCTTTACCCAGCCAAGTACTCCCATTAAGTGTGGCGGTGCTCCACAAAAGATATGTTATCTAGCCGAACACTATTTCTGGAAAATCGGAGTAAGAGAGAAATGTAATGTTACCTTTGCCCTTCCGCAAGGAGTTATCTTTCCAGTAAAAAAGTATGCTGATGCACTTATGGGTGTGGTTGAAAGGAAGGGAATCGATGTTAAATTTCAACACAATCTTATAGAGTTGAGGCCGGATAAGAAGGAAGCAATTTTTAAAAATGTTGATTCGGGTAATGATATTGCCATGAGATACGATATGATCCACGTTACACCACCTATGAGTTCTCCAGATTTCATAAAAGAGAGCCCTTTGTCTGATGAGGAAGGATGGGTGGATGTCAACAAAGACACGCTACAACATAATCGATATGAAAACGTTTTTGGGATTGGTGATTGCAGTAGTCTTCCAACTTCCAAGACGGCAGCAGCCATACGTAAACAGACTCCTGTGCTTGTCAATAATTTATTATCCAAAATAAATGGAACAATATTGAATGATTCATATGATGGTTATACTTCCTGTCCTCTAGTGACAGGGTACGGAAGCCTTATTTTAGCTGAATTTGATTATGACAAAAATCCAAAGGAGACATTTCCTTTTGATCAATCACAAGAACGTTACAGCATGTATGCGCTGAAAGCCTATCTCTTGCCTTGGTTATATTGGCACGGAATGCTGAAAGGCCGTGTCTGACATTTTCTTGTAAAAATTTTGAAGCTTTTTAACGCTGGTTTATCTCGGTACGATTACAAATGAATGGTTGTTTCATACATTTCATAAGAAAAAACTTGTTCTGAAAAACTGTTCATTTTTAGATCTGTTTTCCACGTCTTTTCACTTCTTTGTTGATTGTGGTTTTAGGAACTATGAGAGTTTATTTTTTGCATTTCAAGGGATTATTAGGACCACTTAATGTGTGACCCTAATATTCCTTAATTTGAAACTAATTTTTGTTTCAGGGACAACCATCTGTTTGAGGATCATATCCTTCAGATGCCCACATATTGTAAAGTTCGTTCAACAATAACGCCTCTGAAGGTATCCCAGTACCAAAAAGATTATTCGCTTCTTCAAGATCAGCAACGTCATACAACTCCTGCGTGAGTACGCCAGTATTATAGTTTAAACGATAGATTAGTTTATACTGACTGTCTCGGATTGCGGCTTGGAACATAGAGGTTGAACAACGATCTGTATACATAAACTGGCGTGGAATAGGAATAAAGTTAGACCATAAATGACGAAGTATTGAAACAGAATCTTGAGCAAAACAAGTTGATACAGCGCCTGCAATACCTGCAACGGTTGCGTAAATATCTACTGTATGGACCATTGCATTCGCACGACGGCCAGGACTGCTTATAAGGCCAAGACCGCTTGATACTGAAGCCTCTGTACCATACATGAGATGATAACCATCAGCAATAATAAAAGGCACCCGAATTCCTCCTTCGTAAACTTCCATCTTGTAGCTTGGGTTAGGAGAAGAACTGAATGGAGCATTAATGCTAGCCATGTCTGTACCATTGTCCCCGATAAAGATAACCGTTGTCTTTTCAAGTTCTCCATTATTTTCTAGCTCTAACAAAAGTTCACCTATATGATGATCCATACACTCGATCATTCCATTTATATCAGGCACATTGGAAACAACGCCATCACAACCAATCGTTGGTGTATGCAAATCACCATTATTGTCTGTATGGGGTGCATTAAAGGCAACGACGGCAAACCAATTTTTTGCTTGCGTGTTTATTACAGTATTAATCCAATCAATAGCATCCTCCGCATTGGCCTCTGTTGCATATTGTGTTACGGTGCCAAGACCTACTCCGTTTTCGTATTTTTCCCAAGAATCGTAAGCATTCAAGTCTCCCCTAAGAACACCACTGTGATGGTCAAATCCTTGATCGTTCGGGCCGGTATCTCCACCACCCAAATGCCATTTACCGAACAAACCTGTAGCATAACCTGCAGACGAAATCAATTCGGGCAAGGTAAGTTCTTCATCAGACAAATCAGGTCCTATTGGGATTGCGTTTGCAACTCCTGTTCTGAAAGAGTGTCTTCCTGTTAGAAATCCTGCACGCGTAGGTGAACACACCGGATTTGCCCAGGAGTTATCAAATATAACACCACTATTCTTAAGTCTCCGGATATTTGGCGTTGAGGGTAAACCAGATGCAGAATTACCTGTAACAGGAATATATTGTTTTACCATGTCTATGCCTAAGTCGTCGCCAACAATAAGTAGGATATTTCTCATACCTGAAGGTGGTATGGCAATTTGTGGATTAATTATTTCATCTGTAGGTACCAATTCAGGATTTAGGGAAAGGGCCTTGGTAATACCAGATTCAAGACAAAACGCTATCATTATAAAAAATCCAATTAAAAGCTCTTTTCTTTTCATGATAAATCTCCCTATTTTAATAATATCTTAATTTTATTTAATCGCTAAATTAATAAGCTATGGTTATTTAACTTTACACAAAGCATATGACGTACCAAAAAGACAATAAATTTGTTATTGCAAACCTTTTCTTACTTTTAACCGTTACACTATACCAAGATATGACTAGAGTCAATTGACCTTGGAATACTATGGAAAAAGAAATTAATAGTAGCTAATTTGGGGAATAGTGGAGTATTCCCCAAATTATAGTTATATGTAATTTTTAGATTATGGTAATTATTTAGGGAAACCTTTGCGTTATTCTGCTTAGAAATATAGAGGGAATATTGTGGGTAATTCTTTATGAAATATTGGAGTCAAGCCTTCTAAATATTGGAATATTGAACAAGACAAGGGGCTCGTCGCAATTATAGAGTATTAGCTGTTTTAAAAATAGTTTTTCTAACTAGTAAATTCGCCATAGGCAAAATACGCGCCAGTGATTAGTGCATTATCAAAATATTTTTGCTTCATGGCAAACAATTGATAAAGTATATACATCGGGTATACTTATAGTATGATTATTTGGGATGAAAAGAAAAACTTAAAACTAAAATTAGAGAGAAATATTTCATTTGAAACAATTTCAGACATCATATTAAACAAAAAGTATTTAGATATATTGGAAAACCAGCCAAGACCAAGCCAAGATATATTTGTCGTCAATGTAAATAAATATATCTATGCAGTACCATTTATAATTGATAAAAAATCAAATATAACCCTTAATACAATATTCCCAAGTAGAAGATTAAACAAAATATATGGAGTGAAAAATGATTAAAGATAAGTTAGATGATTTTGAAAAAAGCAGAAAAAAAGATATTTTTAAATATAAGAAAGTATCTTCAAAAAAATTAAATAAAATTGAATCAGTTATTCAATGAGCAAATGAAAAGAGAAATATTAGCCTCCGTGTGAATAGTCAAGATTTAGAACAGCTAAAATTAAAAGCTGAACATGAAGGCATTCCTTACCAAACTCTAATTTCAAGTATTTTACATAAATTTGTTACTGATCAACTTATAGATAAAAAGAGTATTATCAAAATTATTCAGTTATTCAATAAACAGAAATTGACAACAGAATAATTTAGCCGACGCAAAAAAACGGCGCGGCTGATTAAATCGTTAAATACTAAGAGGAATTGATAATGAGAAAATGGCTACCTTATTTGATAATGGTTCTTTGTATTCTTGCGTCATACATCTATACCGCCCCGTATAGATCCTTACATTCGTTGGGGAAGGAATATGGCTATACCCACGAGCAGATGTTCGAAATCACATCGAACTATCTACATATACATAGTAAAATCGGTGATTTTGTTGATGAAGAAACATTAACAAAAAAAGATATCGAAAACTTAATGGAAACGGTAATAGAATGGGACGATCTTATAAGGATAGAAGATCAAGAGAAAGCCATGCTTGCACTATTATGCCTATCAAAGTTTCAAAAGGAAGGTAAAGATGGTATATTGGAAGAATTATCCAGAGAACTTTCACAGTTTTACCACAAGCATACTTCTAACAGAGAAAAGAATGAAAATATCGGTAAAATTCTAAGTAATATAGAAAAATTTTCTAATTCGATTCCTCTACTAAAAAAAGCGATTTCAGATTTCTAATGGATGAAAATAGAAAATTTAACCAATCATTTGATACCAACCTGCTATAATCAATCGCCCACAGTTTTGAGATTTGTGCATTGACGTTTAGGTATTGACTGATAGCAACCGCTTCTTCTATTGCAGGTGGATCAATCCAACTTTCAGATATTAAAAAATAATCGGTACTAGCCCACGTTAATGATTAAAAGAGTAGATTATGTGGAATGTCACCGGATTCTCTAGGGAGGGACAAAACAAGTATGGACCTTTTTACCATTCGAGCCATTGTGAACAAGGTTCTAACAAATCCTCTGTTAGTACGCCGTGCACGTAAAGAAATGGCAGGCAAGGTCATTTCTGAGACGGCAAGATATAGAGAGGATCGCATCTTCAGGGGTGAAGAAATCGGTGAATCAGTGATTGCTGAATCAGCAAAAAATTGCGGGTTTAAAATTGTGGACTATCAAGAGGATAGGGTCAAACTGTTCGCAGGGGGAAATCGAGCGAGCTGCGGGGAAGACATTGTAATCCAAATCGTAAATAACGATGACGAGAATGTAATTTCAATCGAGAGTCGCTGTCAATCCTTTCAAATGATGGCTTGGGGAAAAAACCGTACCAATGTTTGCCGGCTCTTCAGTGAAATCAGGAATATGCTCGGTGACCGGATTGACACGAAAGCCGCATTCTACTGGCCAGGTGTAAGTTATACGTTCCGCAAGTAAAGACAGGATGTCAACGGTGTGGTAATATTAACATTTTCAGGACCACGCCGGAGGAGGTATCATTGGTACGCAGGCTTGTTGATATGATGCAATTAATTTTGTATCTAGGGATACCAATCTATATCGTCATGGTTGTTTTCGCGCTATGTGTGAAACGACCTTCTGCCGTTTACGGTCCGATTGGAATCGCTTGCCTATTGGGACTCTTTCTGATTGTTGCCGGTCCCCTTACTCTTGCGGGATGGATTTATGAAAAATTCTTTAACCTAAAGGATTGACGATGGATGGCAGCCAAAATGTCATTATTCGATGGGATGGTGTGTACCCCAAGTCACTAAGCGTCGATGAGTTATGGTTTAGCCACAAGAAGCTGAAACCACAGGTGTATCAGCCTTACTCCTTTTGCATTTAAGGAAATTGAGTGCAGCTTGAAGAGATGGCAAACAATGTTAACTTCGGCCTGATTCGTAATCTTCCTTAATGAAAACAAGCCCAAAACTGAACAAAATGATGGACTCAATGTAGATTTCACTGCTCTTCTACATGAGCCTTCCTGACGTTAGCATTACTAAAAATTAGCATGTAACAGATAATCTGCCTTAGGCAGATTATCTGTTATTTCCAACCCTCACCGGTTTAGTCTGGTCTTCCAATAGAGGTTCAGGTATTCTTCCGCAGGCTCGTTCCATGTCCAGTCCTGACTCATCAACCTTGGTACAAACTCCTTGTACCAGAACCCATTCTCCCTTGAGTTATACCAGGTGTCCATGGCCCGGTCCAGAGCATTGTCCAGGGATCCGTTATCGGTTCCTTCAAAGTTGAATCCGTTAGGCCCATTGGGTGGTCCCCACTCCGCGCAGCGTTCCTTATCATGGTCAAGATCAAAGACAGTATCACTCAATCCTCCTGTCTTCCTCACAACAGGTATGGTTCCGTACCTCATGGCGATCAACTGAGTCAGGCCACATGGTTCAAACATGGAAGGCACAACGATCATATCAGCACCAGCATAAATCATGTGTGACAAAGGTTCGTCGTAACAGAGTACAAATCGGCACCGGCCTCTATTCTGTGACTCAAGTTTACCTCCAAGGCTTTCGAAATGAGATTGCACCTTTGGGTCTGGTGCTGAACCAAGCAAAATGAACTGGCCTCCTCTCTCCAGGGTCCTATAAACAGCCCTCTCAATCAGGCTGACGCCCTTTTGGTCAGTCAACCTGGTAATTACACATACAGCGGGAACTTCAGCGTGGTCAAGATTAAGACGGTTTTGGAGTTCAAGCTTGACCCTTGGCTTAAGCAGAGGAGCCGTCTCAAAGGAGTAATGGAGGTCCTTTGGGATGTGCATATCATTCATAGGATCCCAAAATGTATAATCAATTCCATTGCGGATGCCACTAAATTTCCCGAGGTGACTCTTAACCGCAGGATGACAAGAGATTTCCTTGGCATAAGACGGACTCACAGTGGTTGCCTTGTTTGCGTAGACCATGGCCTCTCCCACTTGAGCATCTCCAAAATTTAGATTGTGAATAGTAAAAATGACCTTTGGATTATCCAATCCGGCGTGGTGAGCGCTGTCCCAGTACAACTTTGCTACAGGAGCGGTGGACCAGTCGTGGCAGTGGATGATATCCGGTTGGGTCCCGTTGCCGTGTCGCCTGTTAATAAGCCACTGCATAGCGGCACTTGAAAATTTTTGGAACCTATGGGCATCATCCCGACTACCATAAATTGTTCCTCTTCTGAATAGATCGCTCTCTATATCTATGAATATGGTTCTCACACCATCAACAAATCCCTCAAAGATCCGACAGCTCGCGTTGTCATGCCAGAAACCCGGCGCCTCCTTCATACTCTCAACCATCCTGTAGTCCAGGCAGTCAAACTTTGGAAGAATGACTTCAGTAAAGTTGCCTTTTGCCTCAGAAGCCTTAGAGATAGCGTGGATAACATCAGCCAGACCTCCTACCTTGGCTATGGGGGCCATCTCCACTGCAATGTGGGTGATGTGAAGGGTTTCGACTTCCGTTGAAGAATCAGAAACAGAGACAAAGTAATCCTTTCCATGATTACTATCCCATCTTTGAGCACCCTCCCCAGCGTCACTAAAAACAAAATCCAGACGATATGCATCCTTTGGTATTTTGATATCCACGAAAAAGACAAGTTCTTCTGGCCAGTTTGCATACCTAGAAGTCTGCGTCATTTTCAAAGCGCTTCCCTCTTTTTGCCAACGGTTAAATCCATATACCAGATGAGGGTTTGCCTTATGATCATTCATAATATGAGTACCCGCAGGTCTATAAATGACCGTGGATACACCGCCGGCTTTGCACCCGCCAGCCAGGATCTCCCATGTCTTTTTTTGCTTTTCCACTCTATCCGCAAGCATGATTTCTCCAAGTTTGCCGGTTTGTTGCCTTCTCTTCCTCGCTTCTACTTCACTCTTAACGCGTTCCAACTCAACATACCAGGATTCCTCTGTGTATTTTGCACCTGCAACGGCAACACTAAAGTCCTTTGTGTCGTTATTATCGTAAATACCGCCCTGGCTCATTTCGCTAAAGACAAATTCAAGAGAAAAGGCGTTCTGGTCAATAGGAATCGTGGTAACAAACCATTCCTTCTCAGTGACAGAAGCAGGTAGTTCCAATGGCCTCATCTTGACAGGCGGGAAGGAACCTGACGTGCCATCGTCTTTTCCGTTCAAGGTCCATCTGTTGAAGGCGTAGTGCAGGTAAATTTCATCCCCTTTTCCTCGAAATGGACCTGATGAACGCTCGTAGAAAACATCAGCTTCTTTACCGGCCTTGATGGACTGACCCTTTTCAGTGCAAACGGCAAATGCCCTTTCTGAACGAGTATCGAGACTAAACTTTTGCAGGATGGTATTGGCTTTAGCCAAAGCCACTTTTTCAACATTCCTGATGGTTTTTTTTCTGGCATTTTTATCCGCTTCTATCATACCAAGCATTTCCTCCACGAGGTCCTGAGCCTTTGAGCGAGTAAGGGTAGAGCCTTGCGAAGGTATTGTCTCGCCAATGGCGGCGACCAAATCGTTGATAATGTCTAGGGAAGGAGGCATGCCTGTGGTCTCCATTTTTGATTTACAAATTTTGAGTATTGCGTTAAGTTTACGTTGAGTCATTAGTACCTTTCTGAATATCTTTTTTTCTACGGCCGCGGCGATCAACCTGTTGCAACCGTTCAGGTTGCCTCTTGATTTATTCCAAAACATGGCCAGAGGTTTTGGTTTAGACGGCATCTGGTAAAGGCGATGGATACCTTTTCAGTGGTTCGTTTGCACTCGTCTCCTTATTTCTCACATAACATTTCATGTATACATTTTTCTCAACGCCCACTACCATAACCTTTAATCATAGTAGCTTGCGGTGGTTTGAACATTACCTTCTGTAAGGAGATGTCGATGGGTCTACCATTATCAATCATACAGCTTTGCATCGCGCAGGCCAAGGCCTTTTTTTAAGATTTTGGACCACATCTGACTATTAGACATTTAGATTAACAATGATCGCCAGAAATGTCGTTTAGTCAAATCTGTCCCCCGGATTTTTCACTTAATTTTTGTTTCTTAAGTATTTTAGGTAAGGAATAATATCATCATTTTTAGGCACCCCTGCTCCGTCATATTCAATTGTTACAACTGGTAAACCGGTAATCGCTTCTACACGAACAGACATGGCTTTCGTGATGAGCCCCGGGCAACAATATGGAGGATTGGTCTGAACGAACAATGCAATATCTGGATATTTCTCAACCAGACTTAAAATCTTAAGCAGATTATCCATTGACTCACCACTATGAGCGATACTGACATTGAATTCTTCAAGCTTCTTCTCAAATCTTTCATATTTAACTGTAATTGGCTCTTTTAGAATACGATTAAAATACTTATAGTATTTTCTGTCAAGTATTGGAATGAGTTGTTTCATTAATTTCCATGTTATTGCCTCTTTGTAACATTTTGCCTTCTTCAGGCGGGCAATAACCGGTTCCACCACAATTTTCATGTATTCGCTATATGGAGTAACCAATGCTTCTCCCCCGTATTCTTCAATGGCACGTATAAGGTTCTGGTTCATCACCTCATTGTCCCGAACATAAAGATCCCCGAATATCGCTACTTTGGGCCGGGATTCACCTGAAACTTTTATGATTTTAAAATAACGGATTATTTTTTTTAGGGCCTCATCCTTTGATTTCTTGTTGAGAAAAGTGTCGTACAAAATTTTCATTGCATTATCAAACGCAATATCCGTTTCACCTTTAATCAGTTCGTAGGGTCTGATACGGCATACAATTTTTCTCAGATAACCGCTGAACATGAAAGACAGGTATGCATTTATAGCTGCATTGAATGAAAAGTCATAGAGTGAAATATACCCTAGAAACACGGTAATATTTTCAAGCCCATTACCGAAATCTGTGAAAAGTTTCTTCATATACCTGGGATACATAGCGAAATTACATGCAAGGTCAGTATCTGCCATCCATACGGCTGTTTTTTCAGGGTCAAGCTGGTGCTTTTCTACGTAATCAATAACATCTTGTACAATGATATTCAGTGGTAGACATTGGCCGGTATTATGAGTCAGGCATCTACGAATTGAATCTTCCGAATTCATCAACTTTCGTGCATCTATACCCATACTTTTAATAGTCGCTTCCAAAAGACTTACGGCAGGATCATCCCAGTTCGGCATCAATAAAATCTTGTCCTTCAGCAATTCCGGGCCGGAAATAATCTGTTTACCAACAGTATCTGGTTTAGCGATAACAGTGTTATCATGCTTCTTGCTGTGATTTCTGAATGATCTTAATCCTGCCTCAATCCTTGTTTCATAACCAACACTTGAGTCATGCTCATCAAGTTGCAGGATCAGGTAAGGTTTGCTGTATGCATTCATCACCAATTTAAAATACTCTATAACAAATGAATCGGGTGAACATTTAAAAGAGCTTATAAAGACAGGATATAACAGTTCTGTTTTGGCTACAAACTCAGCAGTTTTAAGTATATCCGTCGCATATTTCCAGTTAAAGGATTCAAGAAATTCCGATGAAAACTGCAGATCGTTAATCTCCACATCTATCATATCCTGAAAGAAGGTTCCTACTCCCTGTTTTGAAATGATATCAGGAATCTTACAGTTCATTGATGAATTAAGAACTGAATAGGGCCGTCCCAATAAAACAACATGTATATCCTTGATTTGTTTCAACTTATCATTAAATATCATGTGCCAGTTATCCCGTAAATGCTGATTATATTGCATTGCTTCCTTATAAGCTGCCGCTACCTGGTTCTTTTTAATTGACAGTTTCGGGATTGATTCCAACATTTCAAACAATTCATCATTAAGCGACTTTGCACTTTGTAATGCCCGGGTCAATGGCGTCAGAAGTTTTTTACTATTGGCTATTTCAGGAACTGCTGCAATAATCGAGGATACAAATTGAGTATAATAACAATATTGTCCGCGTTTTCCGTCAATTGCAGGATACTCAAGGAAGACAGGAAGAAAAATATAATCCGCTTTATCAAGCAGATAGTGTACATGGCCGTGTATGGCTGATATAGGAGCACAAAACTCTGCCCCGCTCAACATTTTCCCTTCCTTTATACCGTCCTGATAGTTAAGACTATTAACGGTATTTATTGATAGTAAATCAAAAAATCTTTGCCAAACAGGCAATTCATCAAATATATGTAATGCTGCGGGAATTCCGATCGTAACATTTCCATCTGCTTTATTCTCTGCTTTATATGTAAAGACTTTATTTCTTTCCTTTATTACATTAAATGCAGTTGATGGATTGGCGATAAATTTTTCTTCATTATAATCCCTTCCACATAAAAAGCCGAAAGCTTCTGTTTCTTCACCAATGTCTGCAATTTTCAGTTTGCAGTTATTTGTGCACAAATTACATACTTCGGAACGTACGGGAATCTTTTCCTTGTAAAGCTTTAATCCTCTGAATTCTGATTTCTTTTGCCGGTTATCATATAAATCAAGCGCTATTCCCAGTGCACCGGTAAGATGGCAATATTTTGAAACCATCAACGGTTTATTCAATTTTTGCTCAAATGCAGCAACTAATGCTTTGTTTTTAGCTGTGGCTCCCTGGAAAAATATTTTTTTGCCGATATTCTTTTGGACGGCAACCTTTGTAAGATAATTTTCTCTTACAGAATGAAGAACCGAAGCAAGCAGTTCATTTACAGTATAACCTTCATTAAGATAATGATTCAGGTCTCGCTCCATAAAAACAGTGCAACGATCACTTGACATAGGGGCTTTGACATTTTCAGCCCTAGAAGAATAATCGGTAAGTGAACAATTTAGTTTTTTGGCTTGTTCTTCTATAAAACTCCCTGTTCCCGCAGCACATACGTGGTTCATTATTGAAAATGTAACCGAGCCATTTTGTAAGGTGGTGAACTTGGCGTCCTGCCCCCCTATTTCAATAATCGTATCAACCTCATTATCAAGTTCATAGGCCGCTCTGGCATGTGCAGTAATCTCGTCAACAACCGTATCGGCGCCAATTATCTTACCGATAAATTTTCTACCTGAACCGGTTGTGCCAACTCCAGAAAAATTGAATATGATTTCCAGGTCCTGCTGTATACGATCAATAGCCTCAAAAATAGTTTGTACGACGGTTACCGGTCTTCCAATAGTACGTGTATATAAACCGGCAATCACCTCTTTATTCTCAGAGATAATAATTGCCTTCGTACTTGTTGAGCCAATATCAATTCCCATGTAAACATTCATCGGCCCTGCTGAGGATATTTTTGAATAAATATCTATCTCAACTGCGGTTGCTTCGGAATAAAGCTCTGAGGTGAACAGGTACTGTTTCTCAGAACTGAAGTCAGGGTAATCGGATAATTTAATTTTAAGCGGTTCAGAAAAGTATTTCTTCTCTTCAGAATGGGATATCAAGAGCTCTGTAATATTTGCAAAGCCAGCATAATTGGTTTCAGCGCCCTCATCAATTAAATTAATTGCAGCGCCTAAAGCACCGTATATATGCGAATATTCATCAATGGAAACCTTTAACCCGGTCAGGTTCTTAATGTGTTTTGCAACTGCTTTATTGAGCGATACACCACCTGCAAAGACAAGAGGTTCATGGCAATTTGTATTAGTGAATAAGGTATCAACGATATTCTTTGCCAGACCGTATGAAAGTCCGTCGCAAATCTCCTCAAGGCTATAACCTTCCTGTTGAGCATGAATCAAGTCAGTTTTTGCAAATACAGCACAACGTGAAGCGATCTTTGGAAATTCTCCTTGATTATTAAACGCTATTTCGCTAAACCGGCTAATACTATTCAGGTTTAACCGTGAAGCCTGTTGATCCAGAAAACTGCCTGTACCTGCAGCACATGAGGTATTTGATTTGTAGTTAAGATAATTGCCATTCTCATCAAAGATAACAAGGCCGAATAGTTCTCCCCCCACTATCAACAAGCATCCGACCTTACAGTGGAGATGCTGTGCGGCAGTAATATAGGCAATTCTTGAATTATAAGATCGAGTAGATTCTATGACATGAGGAGTGGAGGAAGTGACTGCGATTCCGGCAAGGCACTCTAAATCAATACTTTGTAATAAAACGTCCAGATTTTTAATGATGTTGCCTTCATGAAATACATACTGATGATCAAGGACTTGTTTTTGTGCATTAAGTTTAACTAATGAAACCGCCACAGACCCGGCATCTATCCCAATGTAATATTTCTCCTGCATAATTTCTTCAAACCAACTTCCAGGTCAATATAAATTTGCATTAAAGAGGTGTCCTAAAATAAGTTGAGCTTCTTGTGTCTAGATTTAGGCCAACTTTACTAAATCTTCAGTCTCCAAATCCTCAACGCAGCGAAGGCTGCGCTTCCCGTTTGGTTCAACCAATTTTGTAAAATTTAACCTAAATCTAGACACAAGAAGCTCAAAATTTTTTGGGACAGTCCATAAAGATAATCAGCCGGACTTATCATAAAAATAAATTTTAGTCATAAAGATTCAATATCCGACTAACTTGTTTTGCTTCAAATCCCACAGTTTTAAACGGAGACATTTATAAATATCAATTGGTTTTAGTGAGCTTCGGGCAGGATTTTGTAGTTCAGGGATTGCTGCCATTGCTTCAGGAAGCCTGTAAAATGGAATCAAACAATTAGCATGATGCACATTATGATAACCAATATTTCCTGAAATCCAATGGAGAAACTTTCCCCCCTCCAAAAAACTTGATGAATTCATAGCGGCAAATCCATAATCCCACTGATCAATTGGCTTTAATTTTATAGAAGGGGCATTGTGCTGGATGTAAAAAAGATAAGCGCCCATTGTAAGAGCGACAAACAATGGTATAAAAACAGAAAATATTACATAGTCCCATCCCAGCAGGGTAAGAGCAAAAATAATAAGTCCATGTAAAAGTACTGCAATTAAAGAATCAAAATGACGACGTGGATCATTTAAGAATGGAACAACGCACATCCTCATAATAAACACGGTTAGATATGAGAGTAGTATAAATAAAGGATTCCGGACCCCTATATATTTCAAACGCAGTCCCAGACTTGCATTTTTATACTCTTCTGTTGTCATTATTGGAAACGCGCCTAACGCGTCAAAGGAAATTTGCGCATTATGATCGTGATGAGAATTATGAGTGCTACGCCATGCAACAGGAGGAGCCAGTACTAAAACTCCATAAAAGTTTAGAATCCATTTGGCAAGTGTTGATTTTCTGAAAATAGCGCCATGATGATAGTCGTGGTAAAATATAAACATACGGATAAGAAGTAGTCCTGTAAAAACACTAAAAACAGATCGTATATAGATGTTCCCCTGTAGTGTCGCCCCCGTTACTGCAACGGCAAGAAGGGTCAACAATGTAAGAAATGAACTCCAGCTCTTTTTTCTGTTTTCTTCAGCAAAATATTTTGTTTTTAAAAGTATATCTTTTGTGTTTGTCATTTTTTTTTGTTTAAATATCCTTTATATGAAATTTGTTGAGATTCTTTACCACCTTTTCGAGCGGTAACCTTAATCGGTTTTTTTATGCGGTGCTTTCCTTTAGAGATACAAGCTTAATGGTTGCACTTGTTACAATCGACTTTGGTGGTTAACGTGGGATGGGAGAATAACTTAGATAACCCTTTTTACGGATAGCACACTGCAGGCCGCCAGAGAAATCAAGATAACTAAAAATTTTAAACAATTGACATATAAAAAGGTGATTGGATGTGCTACTAAACCAGGTGCTCAAGCTCAATTAACATGTGAGACAATAGAGTACCAAAGATTTAGGATTAGCAAGTAAAAGTGTGTTGTGTTCTTGGGTGTATGGAGTTCTTGCATAAAGCAAGTAACAGAATTGATGATAGAAAATGGGGTTTATTTCAGTACATAAGGCCAGGCTCAGCAGCCAAGTTGTCTGCGGTAAAACTTGGTCCGCTGCAGCCTATATTATATTCCTAGCATAGTCCAATCCAATGGTAAATCATGTCACTCTCTGCAATCTGCCCAACAAGGCCATGATTTGTTCATTACACAGTAAGTCGCAAATCAAAAACCTGCCTTATTGTATGGAACATGAGGCTATTACAATCATTGAGGTTGAGGCTCAACGGTTTTTGCACATGGGCCCTTTTGCCCCTCGCCGACTTCGTAATCTACTTTCTGCCCGTCATTGAGCGTTGCATAGCTACCAGAGGTCTCAATATCAGAATGGTGAACAAACAGATCGCTCCCGCCATCTTCTGGAGTAATGAAACCGTAACCTTTGTCTGAATTGAACCACTTTACTGTACCTGTACTCATAATGTATTTGTCCTTGTTAAGTTAAAATTAGTTTTATCGCAGTATTCTGCTTTTCTACTAATTTTCTAAAAAAAAAATTCCTTTTGTATCTACAAATAAAAAACAAACCTTACTAATTCTTCGACTTGTGATGCGTCAGAAGAAACTTTATAGTCTCAGATCTGATTAGTGGTTTAATCTTTATTATTCTCTTAATAAATCTTATCCTCCTTAAAAATAATTGTTTTCAATATAATTGATCGCCGGTATATGGACAAATTACAGAGACCAGATAAATTGCCAGTAACCAGCTTTACTGTGTAGTATAACAATATGTACTCTATAAAAGATAGATTATTAATAAATATGTCACTATTCATCGTAATTAACATACTTTTTCATTAGAATCAGAAATTTTATCACCTAATAGTAATGTCAACGTTTGGCCAGATGGTATTGAATACCTTTTTTGCTGTTGATAAATAACTACTAACTCTACAAAATGTTTTGGTCCCTTGTAAAGAACATAAACATCATGATATTTTTTAATGAACTTTTGTCATCATTATATCACGTTCTGATAAGTTAAAAGAAGGTTTTACTCCTGTTTGCGGGACGATGAACACTTGTACACTGCTGTACGATATGTAGAAAGAATCCTGTAAGATCCATGATGGGCACAACAAAATGAAATATACAAATGGTTAAGTGCCTATGTTCACGTCTTTGAATATGAAAGAAGTAGACAGGGCCGTCTTGACCATGCCGGTGCGTGTGTACCAGAGAAATTAATTTAGATGAAGTTGAAATGGCTATTGAACAAGACTCAATACGAGAAGTGAACAATTGGCTAAGGAACGTGCATGAAATAAATTATACATCTAACACACATCTTCACATTATCTTTGTCCAAACTTCAATCGCCAAATCCTCAACGCGGCGAAGGCCGCGCTTCCGGTCTGGTTCAATCTGTTTGAACAAATCTAACATAAATCTGAGAGTTACATGCATAATTTATTTCATGCACGTTCATTAGTATAATGTCAGTGATACATTATTTGCAAAGAGAAAGCTAGCTTATAATAGTATAAATGAAGCGACAAAAGGTTCGGTGATGCAATCGAAGTTAAAAATAGAATAAGCAGCTGATTTGTAACACCCCAGATCTCTCTCTGAAATTTCCCCGCTTATTGAAGAAGAAAAAGTTACGCTACACGCCGTTCGGGCAAATTGCAATCACACGGCAGGGTATTTTCAACACTACTCTCATTATTTCTATTTTTACAACAATTTTTACCATCCCTGCTCTTCTTGTTGTTCTTTTTCACTGAGATACCAGGCTCTGACAATCTCCACATAACCTCAAACTCTTCTTCCAATTTCACAGGATCAAGCCAGGTGAATACTTCCACTCTCTGAATGTTAACAAACTTTGAAAAAAATCTAAGAAATTTTTCAGTAAATACCTTCATCTTAATCACCTCTTTAATTGAAATGTCCTAAAGCAAATCTTTTGTTTTTTTCTATTTTACATCGGATTGATCATTTTTGCAATGTAAATATTTAAATAAAACTATAATTTTAGCATACATTTAAAAAATCTTTAACTAACCACACACCACACACTTACAATTTGCACCACCGATGAATTTGAATTTTTAGAGAATTATGTTCTCAATTTAACAGGTTTTGTAACAATAACGGCATGATTTAAGGGACCGAAGACAGAGACCTTATTTCGCTTAAAACCCAGGGACAGCGTCCACAACTTCGTTGATGGAAGGCGTATAGTTTGATATTGTACTAAACATACCAAGAAATGAGTTTTACCTTCTATTACTTGCAAGCTTATGGTCTGATCTTAAATATAAATATTCATTATCGACAATTTATTGTTAAGTATAGTAATGTTAATAAAAAAAATAGCGAACAATCGCATCAACCTGGCAAACTGGTTAGGCATTATTATGAGGGAAACAAAATACATGAGAGTAAGTAAGGCGCAAGAAGAGATAAATCAAACTGAATGGGAAAATCCAGATAACTGGAGTACAATTTATTTCAGCAAAAAAGATTCCAGGATTTGGGTACCTAAACGAAGTACTAAGAGTGGATTCACAATTAATTTTGGTAGTCGCGCGGGCTCACGATGGATATATTACTTATTTTTGTTGTTTCTTGTGCTTGGAGGATTCTTTGGTGCGGTAATTGTATTTATCATGATGAAAGCTTATTAATTAGCATGTGGTTTAAAATAATCAAAGATTATTCAATCTTGCAATGTAATTCAACTGGGGTAATTTACTGCGCTGCATTTGTAAATTTTCAGATAATTGTATCGTTATATCGAGAATATATGATGTTGTATATCGCAATTGCTACAAATAGTGTCGCTATTATATGCTTCATTATTTTTTTTAAACATACGTATGTCGGAATCATAATAGGTATTTCTGCAATTACTTGGTTCTTTGTTTTTCTAAAAAAGAAGCAAGATAAACTGGAGGCAAATTTTCAAAAGCGATATTCAGGAAAAACGATAAGGTGCTTGGACAAATGTGCCATTTTTAGAGCTCAGGAGTCTAATGGTTTTTCACAATCCCAAGGAAATGGCTACTTAGTATTAACCGATGATGAACTTTACTTTGAAATGACGCTACTTAATAGGGTTTTGTCCATATCAATCGCCTCCATCGTAAAGGTCGAACAAGCAAATCGACTCCTTGGCGTAAATCCAGGAAGACCAATGCTTAAAGTTACATTTGCAGACTGCAATGGAAATATTGATTCAATAGCTCTAAGTGTTAAAGAATTGATAGAGTAGAAAAAAGGAGACTTGAGTAGATAAAGGCCCTCCCATTGGATAGTATATATGTGACTAGTAATAAATATCCAATGTAGAAAAAAGGAGGGCGCATGAAAACCGATTGTATATCAATAGGATTTGATTG
>JAIQZO010000103.1 GCA_021777055.1 Candidatus Anammoxibacter sp.
ACAATCAAATCCTATTGATATACAATCGGTTTTCATGCGCCCTCCTTTTTTCTACATTGGATATTTATTACTAGTCACATATATACTATCCAATGGGAGGGCCTTTATCTACTCAAGTCTCCTTTTTTCTACTCTATCAAAAAATTAACAGAAGAGACAGAGCTGAATCAAATGTAACTCACAGGTGATAAGATACTAATATTGTGGGAATACAGACACCATGCCTCTGGCTAGTTTATATCACCAAACATTTTCTTCGCCTGGATGGGCGTTGTTGGAATGGGGATTCTTAGATACAAGTGTATTGCCAAAGGTGCAATTTAATATTAAAGGACAACCTTTATGACGACAAAGATCATAAGACCAAGTAACTTTTTTAAGCTTAGTTTTCTTTCTGTAATATCAGCAATTTTTGCTGCCATTGCAAGTATATTGTTTCTGCTAGCAATAGATTATATAAGTAAGGTCTATTCCGTATTAGGGGGTAAAACTCAAGATGAATTAAGTGATGGTTTTATAAAGGGTCATTGGTGGTTATTGATAATACTTCCATTAGGAGGATTACTGGTAGGAATTTTGACCCAATATTTAATGCCTGATAGAAAAAATGTTGGATTAGCTGGAGTTATTGAAGCGGTTCATGAAAGAGATGCAAAAATTAAATTAAAGGAAGGTATTGGAGTAACAGTTATTTCCGCCCTATCTATTGGTTTTGGAGCATCAGTTGGCAGATTTGGTCCTGCAATCCATATTGGTGCCAGTATAGGTTCATGGTTATCGCAAATTTTAGGACTAGATAGAACTTCAAGGATAACTTTGCTGGCATGTGCAGCTGCCTCTGCAATTGCATGTTCCTTTAATGCCCCTTTTGCCGGAGTGGTATTCGCACATGAGGTTATAATTCGAAACTATAGTTTAAGGATATTTACCCCTGTTGCAATTGCGTCTACGATTGGGGCATTAATAGGCAGGTTTTATAAACCGTTAACCCTATTTCCTGACACAATTAAGGTTTCTATACCCACTCATTTTGAATATCTTGCCGCTGCAATAGTTGGTTTGCTTGCTGCTATAGTTACTGTTACGTTTTTAAAGTCATTACTTTATTGTCAAAGAATTGGAGAAGGATTTAATATTGACGCAAGATTTAAACCGGCAATAGGGGGAATATTCTTAGCTTTAATAGCCATGGTATTACCACAAACATTGGGACTAAGTTCTAGCATTACGAATGTTGTCGTGTTTGGCACTTATACAGACGCTGACGTGTGGGTTCTATTAGCAATATTATTAGGGAAAATGGCTGCTGTATCTTTAAGTTTTGGTATGGGTTTTAATGGTGGGTTATTTGGCCCGGCAATGGTATTAGGAGCCATGACCAGCGGTTTAGTAATTTATCTATTTCATTTCCTCGGATTTGATTTAAAAGGAAGCACTATAGTATTAGTTGGTATAGGTTGCATAATAAGCGCTGTGTTCGGGGCTCCTTTAGCAACAACCATAATAGCTATTGAACTATGTAACAGCCACAAAGTCGCGTCAGCAGTCCTTGTAGGAGTAGTAACAACCAATTTAATTACCTATAAGTTGTTTGGTAAATCTTATTTTAACTTTATATTAAAGAAAAAAGATATTGATACCAGACATAGTAGGGAAAAAGCCATCTTGTCCCAGACTACCATTAAAGATTTAGTAAAAAAGCCTGTTACTATAAATCCTAATGCGGGAAGAAGTGAAATTATAAAGGGGTTAGAAGCTTGTGATGGCGAACAAGAACTATATGTAGTAGATGAAAAAAACAGCCTTTTAGGTATGATTAGAGCTTTATATATTGTTAATAGATCAGACGATATTATTAGCTCTGAAGTTATGAAAAATCCAAAAATGGTTTTACTCGAAAATGATTCTATTGAAAAGGCAATAAGTTTACTAGGTGATTTTGCAGGATTAGGAATACCAGTAGTAAATAACCATGAGGAATCTATTTTGGTCGGATTTACCAATGAATCGGCGTTAATGAACTTTTATACAAAAATTGTAAAAGAGATAAGGGAAGAGCAAGAGGAGTAACAAACTATTCCGTATGATTAGTGAGGCGGAAGGCTAATAGAGCCAAGAGCACCGCAAAATTGCTGATTTACTTAAGCCTTCAGTCTATCCACCTAAGTAGTTACCAATTATTACTGTGTAAATTGCACCCAATGTGCCCAGATCTCAATTATGTTCTGGTATTTTCTATCCTGGATATCCCCCTTAAGAGTCTGCCCAATATATCTGCACCTGTAATAACGCGTTTTGTCGCACCCCAGAATAGTATTATGTCTTCATCAATAACATCATCTTTTATGGTTTCAGGTTTAACTTTTAGGCGTGATATTATATCTCCCAGTTTTGATTTCGAGTTCTTGACAATTATTGGACGGTGGCAGAACAAATAAGGATAGCTAACCCCTCTTTCAAATAATGCGTCTCTCAAGAAACCGTCTGCATCCAGCACAACAACAGGATTTCCAGACATATCAGTAATGATGACCCACTTTTTGCCTGAAGAGTGAATTGCTTTCAGGAAGGGGTCATCTGGAGAGTTTTCAAACTTTGGGAAAACCGGAAAGTTGCCTTTTAAAGGAAGTTTAATTATACTATCATGGGCTACCGGTTCACCTTCCTGGCTAACAAAGATGTCGTCTATGGCAAGAAAGTTTAAAGCTCCCAATCCTTCTGTATGGTCAATGTCCGCATCACTGGACTCTATATGTTTTCTTATCAATGTTCTAAAGATCCGTTCCTTAAAATAGTTGGCCTCTTCTTTTCCCAACCACCAGTCCAGCAATAATGCAGTAGATTTCGCAACCGGAAACATAACTATCTGATAAAACTTTAGTACCGGAATCAATAATGCCGCCATACGTAAAGCATTCCTTGAGAAATATGCCTGGGGCAGGATTTCTCCAAACAACGTTATAACCACCGTGGAAAAAAGGAATGCACCTAGCCCCGTAAGTATGGAATTAGATAAAATAGCCAACAGAACATTAATTGCTACATTGCCCCATAATATGGTAGTTAAAAGAAAGTTTGAATCATGCCTCATTTTGAGCACTTTTATCGCATCCTCATTTCCGGCAGATGCGTCAACCTCTAACTGGAGTCTAGTAATACTGAAGACAGCCAGATTAAGTCCTGAAAACAGAGCAGACTGGGTCATGCAGAAGCAGATTCCGAGCCAGGTCATAAAATTGGTTTCAAATACAAGGTACTTTAAATGTTCTAGAAGCGGTGATTGCATTTTGTTCCTCTTTTAATAATTACTTAATTAAAGCATATACATAAATTTATCTGCTTTAACTTACAAAAAGCAGAGATTATTAAATAAACCCTGATTATTTAGACAGCACATCCGTTACAACTCTAACATCAATGGGATTTACACTGTCCAGGTGAACATCCCGTTGCGGAAACGCAATCACTATTCCAGCCTCTTTAAAAAGGCTTTCAATATGGAAACGTATGTCGCTTTCAATAATGGAGCGTTCCATCATTTTTCTTGCCCTGATCCAGAAATGAACTTCAAAGTTTAGAGAATTATCCCCAAAATCTGCAAAAAGTATAATGGGATCCGGCCTCTTCAATATCTTGCCATGATCATCTACGGCTTTTCGGATTAAACGTTCAACCTCACGTACAGGGGAGCCGTAAACAACACCAACCTTAACACAAGTCCGCTGCAGGTCATCAGAAAGTGTCCAGTTCAACACATTGTTCTCTAGGAATGAGCTGTTAGGCACAATGATATGACTGTTAGTAGATGAGCAGACCCTTGTGCTTCTAGCACCTATATGCTCTATGGTTCCGAATATATTATCTATCTGAACCAGATCGCCGACCTTAATAGGCCGTTCTGCCAATAGTATTAATCCGCTGATAAAGTTATTTATTATATTTTGGCTTCCGAAACCAATACCTATGGCAAATGCACCTCCTAAAATTGTAAAGACGGTTAACGGCAGGTTTACAATACGCAATGCAAACAGGGTGAAAAACATTATCATCATGTAAAAGGTTATCGTCTGCAATGCTGTGGTTGCGGCTAACGGAACCCTTAATCTGGTCAATATCTGACGGCCCAGAAGACGGCTTAAAAACCGGGAAAGGATATACCCCATAATCAAAAAGATCAGGGCAATAACGATCTTTTTCACTGTGATCGGACGATCTTCGACGGTGGTTATTTCATATTGCCAGACCCTTTTAACCGCGTCTCTGAACGCGTCAACCCTTTCTCCCCAGGTAACTGACGTAATATGCGAGCTGATTTCAGTTAAAAATTTTTCGTGAAGTCTACTCGCCCAATTCAGGTGGATAATACTGGTTTCATAGATCTTTATTAACGCCAATAGATTCCGTTTTTGCTCTTGCATCCAATATAGGACATTTGGTATCTCATTGGTGAACTTGTCAATTTTTGTGTCTAACGTTACCAGATCTCTCCTCAACTCTGCCAGGCGGGCAGACTGTAACCGGCTTTCACGATTTATCTGCGCAAAGGATAGCTTTGTCTCCGTCTCCCACTCCTGTAATTTTTTTGTATCTGCGATACCGTTAAAGGTCTCAAAACGCCGGTTCCAGATGGTTCTAGCTTCTGATATATGCTGCAGTTGGTTACCCAGGATGGAAACTTCACGTTGCCTTGCCTGCCGTATCAAAAGCCTTGCCTCTACCTCTTCTATAAGACCCTGTTTTTTTTCCATCGACACATCAAGACGTTTCCTTGCGTCTGTCCATCTGATATCCAGTAATGAGAGGTCAAGCTTTGCCCGTTCCAGTTTCTGGTTTATTTTGAACTCTTGATCGTCAAGTTCGCTGTGTATTTCATCAAGCTCTTCTTTTTGGAAACGAACAACACGGTTAAGCAATTCCACCTTTTCCTTAAGCAATGAAAGATTTAGCTGATACACCTTTTCTTCCAATTTCTGGTTATTCAATTCCATCTGCCTCTGCCTAACTTGTTCTGCCGCGATTGTACTCTCAAGCTGGGCGTGCTTATGTTTAACAGTTAACGCGGAGATCTCGTCGTCTTTCTTGACTAAATTTAAAGCCTCCTTCTCATGTCTTCGTATACGTTCCTTCTCTTCAAAAACTGACTTTGCCTCATCCAACGCTTCCTGGGCCGCAACCATAGCATCCTCTATTGTTTTGTGCATGCCAACTTGTGCATACAGTTTGTCCCTTAAACTATCAAGCGCCTGAAATGAATGCACCGCCCCGCCTGCCGACTCATCTTTTTGAAAAGATTTAAGATTTTTTAAGACCTGTTCTTTTGTAGTCTGTAACTCCTCATTATGGCCTATAAGTGCAAGCTGTTGTGTGTATAAAAGATCTATCCTCTGGAGGAAACCAAGCTCTAGTTCCAGCTCTTCTTTTACCTGATTATCTCCGTTCTCTAAAGAGACCGTTAAGGCCTCTTTGGTTTCCTTGATCCTTTTTGTTAACTCGTTGCGTTTCAGACCAATCTCTTCTTCCAATGTAATGGTTTTTGCAGTGGAAGTTGCCTGGTTATTCTCTTCTTGTCCGTAAATATGGGATGTGCAAACATGGACAAAAAAAGCAAGGAAAAGAATAATTATGGGTAGACGGTATAGGTACTTTTCCTTGCGGTTGCAACTAAGAGCCAAAACAATAATATTTATATATAAAAACATGTCGTTTATCAGCTAAAACTGATTCAAATAGTATTTCAGATGACTACGGTAAAGTGGCAAGAATATAGTCTAAGTAATCAGGAATCCAAAACTTAGTGATTACTTTGACTATATTATATAAAACTGCCCATCTCCTTATATCACACTCTTTCAGTTGGCATCTGTATGACTTTTGCCTTCCCCATCCCATTGAGAAGGTTCTAGAAATGGGATGTCCACAACATTGGGATCGTGGTCAGATACTTTCTCATACAAATTATTGTTAAGTTCAGTAAGAGTCTCTCCGTAGTGTGGAGCAAGGCGATATGGACCTTTTGGATCTAATGGGTCTTTTAAGTTTGATTTAACAAATACCCAATCCAGCCTATATTTCCCGACAACTTTCAATAATGGTCGTACAACGCTGTATGTTGTCTTGAACCCCTTCATGTCTTTTTGGTTTGAATTTGACAGCCTTCCTTTTTTTCCGTTAATCGAACGTTCTTTATCCCCTCTAAAATCAAAAGCACCACCATCTTTAAACCTGAAATTTTCAATCCTATCAAACATCTTTTTTACGGGATTTGGGGAAAGAACCGGTACATTGGATGCCATAGGATTATCCATATTCTTTGCGAAACCAGTAATATTACTGGTTGTCTTGACAACAAATCCATAAGGGGTAATGCTCAGCCAGTTTAACGGTTTCTTCAGCTCCCGTTTAACTGTTCGTGAAACAGATGTAGGGCTTAGGTCCGCCGGCGCGGCATTAAAGTCGCCAAGCATAATAACAGGGTTATCAATATCCTTAATATAATTAAGAATTTCCTTAATCTGCAGGTCACGAAACTTTGGCAAACATTTAATCTCAAGATGAATGTTAATGATAGATAATGTATTACCTGGAATACCAGGAACATCAAGATCAACCCGAAAGAAATGTCGACCTCCTGTCTTAATTTCACGCGTCAACTCATTTAAGAAAACAAGCTTGGCACCCAGCCGGCGTGTCTTTTCAAGATAAGTCGTCTTCGCTTTTTCCCCATAATACCAATCATAACCCTGATTTCTAAGGGGAACAACCGTAACACTTTTAATGGGATATCTGGACAAAACGGCACTACCAAAGACTCCTTTGTATAACTCCTTGTCTTGCAAAAAGTAATCAGTTGCTTCTTCATCAATATTTCCGTCCTTTAAATATACTTTTTCCAGCCCAAGCAACACAGGATCTATCTCAAGATATTGTGGAGCATAAGTATAATTCATCTCAAGGGCCTTTGCAAGTTCACCGGCAGCATTCAAATAACCCGAACGCTTAATACCTATTTCCATCTCCTGGAGCACAATTATATCTGCAGTTGCAAGTTTTTCTCGCTGATTCAAAATATTATTAACACCTTCTGCCTCTTTGATCTTTAATGCATCAATACGTTTCCGCAACTCCTCTTCAGACGAAAAAATATCAATAGCATCTTTCATATGGATCGATTTTTCAATATTCCAACTGACAACGCGTAGTACCGGCCCTATTTGTTCATCAACAGGAGAATGAGGTTTTACTCCACGATAATATGGCCGATTATCTATAATAGGTGTTCTGAAAAACCGGTATACTTTGTCTCCTAAATTTCTACCTCTTATATACCCATCAGGTAAAGGATTAAAATATAACGCCTTAAGCTCTTCATGGCTTAAAAACTCTGGTTCCTGATAACCTATATATGAGCGCGAAATAGTTCCTTTTTTATCTTCCTCAGGCGTTAACTCTTCAGCTTCAGCTTTTTTCGATTTATTTAGATCTGCTTCAATATGGGCCATAGGCGTCAACCTATTACCTATGCAGCTTTTAATAACTATTCCGGCTGTTTCGAATTCCTGTTTAGCCATTGGAGTTACCCTTTCAGCCGCAGCACAAAGCACTATCTGTTTTACAGGACGATCCGCAGATTGCAATTCTGTCACAGATTTTAATACAATCTCGGCACTTTCCGTCCAGTATAGATAATCCATTGGAAACCTTATAACTATTGTTTGATCCATTGTATAACCCACGACAATACGACCAAATGGTATCATCTCCGAAATAGATTTAACTTGCGTATGGTAGTTGTACATCATTTCCGCAATTCGCTGAAATATGAATGCATCTAACTCTGACTCTGCAAAGAGAGCCTGTTCGATAAACACGACTCTACCTTTCACACCTTCCATCTCTGCCAGTATATGTGCAATTAGTGTCTTATGGCGCGGAGAGTATATGGGATGGGTCAGAAACGCATCTATAACCTGGTCATTTATCCCGATCAGCTGCAGTTTCTCCCGGTTTACACGTCTAAGGTCTTTAGATGTATATTCCATTAACATTTCATTTAGGTCATCTGTTAACTCCGTAGTTTTAATTGCGTTACAAACTGACTTACAATCAGACTTATCAAGTATTGTAATTAATGAAGCATCTGTATCACCTGCATATCACGTCCATGAAACGCTGTTCAGTTCCCTCTGCAACACTTTATTAGGTGAGTAAACATCTACGCCCAAAATGTGTGCATACTGACATTTTACTTTAGAAAAGCCAAGCAAATCCATTGTCAAACTATCTGCAGAATCTATGTGACCGCCCTTCACCTTGCCACCCTTTGAAAAAAGCCTCCCTGCGCCTTTAGGCACTCCAACCACTGAATCGACAGGATGTGTAATAAACCCCCACACACCCTTGATAGGACTCTTTGCTGCATTTCTCAAAGCATTAGCAAACGCTTCTGTCTTTTTAATATCCTGTAATGCCGCTATGGCATGAATCTCATGTATCTGAATTGGTAACATATCATCACATTCTACCTCAAATGTACCAAAAGGTGAAATTATAGTATAGTGATTAGTAAATCCGAATGTTACCACATCATCATGTAAACGAAAATTTTTACCTTCAAGCTGCTCCACTGGTAATATTTCCTGGGCCTTTAATACTTCTCGGATTTCATATCCATCTGCCTTGCTGGAATCATTCACTAACGACTGCTTATCTACAACTGTCTGGCTCTTACAATCAGTTGAACAAAACATTGTCATCAGCAAAATAATAATTGTACATGGCGCGACTATTATTGGATATTTTCTACAGAGTAATTTATTTGATTGATTCAACATTTAAACCTCTCTTTTTAGTTTTAGTTGATATATAGCATTAATGACTCTACTTATTTACCTAATCCAAAGAAAATGAGCAAAGCCTAATTCATTCAACACAGCATTGTCCGATTAGTTTTTTGCAGCCTAAATGGGAAACCTGTTATAACTTTACAATTTAATATATGAAAAACGATTGGTCATAAAACACTGCAGGAATGAGGACAATGTTTTTTGATCTGGCTTACGCCGGCATTTCATGGCTCGGCTTCAGTTTATCACTTTGTTAGGTTTGTTTGATATAAACCAATATGTAACTCCAAGTGCTAATATTACAGCCGCTGTGGCAAAAATATGTTCGGGGGTATGTTTGTTGAAGTCAAATACAATGGCTTTTCGCGCAACTGCCATAAGTCCAGTTGCAATTACCAGCTTAATAGCTATTACATCCTTTCGTACATAGAGTGTAATATTTAAAAAGATTTCAATGGCAATTAATACGGCCAGGAAGGCCCCGAAGGTTTCGAGTATATCTGAAATACTTAAAAACATAAATGGAGGAGCCATTAACCTTTTGTAAAGTACCATAACGACATCGCCAATCCCCCAGATAATAACAAAAACCATAAGGACCGCAAGTACCTTTACTGCAACATGTATGATTCTATGAAGAAGCCGGATCAATGGATCTTCGTGTTTACTTGGAAGTTCTTCTAGAAAAATTTCCTTAGATATATCTTTTATTTCCATATAAGTTCCTTTAAAAAAATACAAAACTCTGAAAAAGTTAATTATTTCAAAAGTAATATGCGGCCGAGCAGCAGACAATGGTTTATTATAATCTTTTTTTACAGTTTGTAAGAATATCATAATGCGGCAAAGCCGCAACCAAAATACTAGATACCTGATACTGGATTCTAGATACTGGATACTGCAAATAGTTTCGCTTCTAGAGTTTTTTTGTCGAGAAACCAGATGGAAAAGAGGAAAATTTAGTTTAAGGTTTAACGTTCTAAGTCGTTGGAATAAATTATCAAGTATCTAGCATCAAGCTACCAGTAACTATTTTGTTGCAAATAACTTAACAATCGACTGAAAAAAGTTCTTTCTAAAAAAAGAAGTTTTTATAGGGTAATACTATAAAGCTCGAGTTAGCATGAAATACCGCTATTCAATAAGTTTTGCCCAGTGGCTAAACTTGCAATTCTCTTTTTATAGATTCTACCATATTGGATGCTTCCTGCCTTATTGGTGAGACCAGGTCCAGGATATTGCCGAACAGCTCAATAAATTTATCCGCATCAACTATACACATATAGGCATCTATTGCTTTTTTATAATGGTTCACATGATTTTCAGGAAAAAGCAGGCCTAATTCATAATAAAGATCACCAATCCTATACTGTGCATTTACAGGAGTAATACCTTCAAATCTCTGGATTATCGCATTAAGATGTTCTATCGCCTTATTATAATAGATCTTTATTGCCATAACGTCGCCTATATCATAAAAAGCCAATCCTACATAATGATAGGATTCCGCCAGCGAATATTGATGTTCTTGCGCATCCTCCTTATAACCCTCGCGAAGTTCTTCCAATATGTTACTTGTACGTCGCTCCATAGCGTCAACAATTGTGATGCTAAGAGGAATGTTTGAATCTTCCAGTTCATTTTGGATTGAAAGCTTTGGTTGCGGAAAGAGCAATCTTGTAATACATTTTATATCTAATTCCTTAATAAAATATAGTTCGCTTACAGAATGAAATACCCCCTTTTCTCTTCTTGCATTTATTATAATATCTATTTCCTTTGCACTAATCTCAAATTCGCTATTGAGGAATATAATTATCTCATCATCTTGTGCATAATTTAATTTGTTATACAGTTTTAGTAATTTTACCAATACCGCCATCTTAAAAGATGGTCTTTCTCTATGTAAGACGGTTTTTTTGAAAAAGAGAAACCACGGATTTGCGCAAGAGAAATCTGTTTGCCTCTTTGGATTGGCATAGAATACTTCCAATGCCGTCTTTAGCTTGCATAAATTCCAGTCGTCAAGCTCTTTAAAATCCAGTTCTTTATACAGATAGTCAATTTTGCAGAAATATGCCTTCTGCATATCCATCATCTCTATTGAACTTAATTTGCGGTAAATCTTCAGCTCATGGTGGCAGTATCTTAAGGCCTTTCTATAATAATCCATAGCCTTATAATGTCGTCCATCACGATAATCCTTATCACCCAGATATTCATAATACCTTTTTATCATCCTCCTTGGCCTAAGTCCTTCTTTATCCATCCTGTCTAAACGACATGCGGCTTTAAAATGTTCTATTACCTCTTCCGGAGATAAATCTGATTTGTTCTTAAGGATATCAAGTCCTGTAACATATTCAGAAATGGCATTAGATCGCAGTAAAAGGTCTTTCTCCAGGTCATTATTGCACACTTCGATCTTTTGTAAACACGGCTTTACTTCTTGAAACAGGCCGAATTCAATATATGTCTTAATTAATTGAATGAGTATGTTTGCGCGTTTTATTCCATCACTCTCATGATTATATTCTTCTTTAAATTTACCAATGGCGGTTTTATAAGTAACCGGAATGATTTCAAGCTTACTTTTTGTAATACGTACAACATGGACCGTTATATCGCCAGTTTTGAGTTCTATCTCAACGCCTGGTGTCTCTTCTCCATCAGCATATTTTATCCAGCGACTCTTTTTGATTACACATGCAGTAAAGACCATATCATCTCCTCTGGCAAGATCAGATGACGTCCATACCTTATTCCACGGTATCTCACCCTCTTTCTCACTACCCGGTCTTACAATCTGGAAATTTTTTAAGATATCTATCTCCTCTTTTTTAAAAGATCCCCAATTTTTTATCTGTAACAGTAGCTTTTCATCCTGAGCTATCTCAGCTGGTATTAACTGCATGGCCATTTCCCCACCTAGATTTTCTATTATAAGTGCGCTTAATACTGCTTCCGGGACACCACCAACTCCCACAAAAAGGTCGATCTCGTTCCTTGCAACTAGCAAGGTAGGAGTTAAATCATCATCCTCTGCAAAGATTACCTCCGCGCCAAACGATTCAATTTCCTCAACGAGTGTCTTATGTCTAAATCTTTCCAGCACAACGACCTTCATTTTTCTTATAACGTCATGAATATCCTTGGATGTCGTCTCATTTTGTAAATTATGGAGTAGATGTTCAGACATCATGCGCAGATTTTTTTTGATACTATTCGTTACTGTTATGCCAGCGCCTTTATACTTATCTGCGACAATTATCTTAACACCATACATATCTGGAGAATTAAATAACCCGCCTCTCTCACTATACCCAACTGCAAAGACAGCGCCTCCATTAGATTCTTGGCTAACGAGACATCGATCGTTCTCAAAGGCGCTAAGGACAATATCAGCCTCTATTTTATTGCCCTTTGCGGAGCCAACATTTTCTCCTATGTATAGCATTGGCCAATTCTTTCGCTCTCCCTCTGCGTTAACCACATACGCACTCCACCAGTTGAAGCTATTGTAAATATGCCTGAGCCACCAGATGGCCATACCCCTGGCCCGGAAAATATTAAAGGCATCTCCGTTTATACTGAAATACTTTAATGACCTTGCAGCAACCAGGCCAACCGGATGTAAAAGTTCCTTCCTTTTTGACAAAGGAAGATCATCCGCATGAACATAATATTTATCAGGGATATAAGCGTCAATGATATAAGGATCATCTATCCTTTTTGAGTTAAAGCTGGTATCCTTTATAAACGAGAATCTATATCTTCTATTTTTACTCGTTTTTTTCCTAATAGTCATATGTACCCCTGTTGATTTAATCTATTTTTAAGGTCTTGTAAACCATATGCGTAACTATTCAGTATACAGTAGTCTGAATCCAGAATTCAGTATAGAAAATGAATACGCTTCCAACTATTTACTGACTTCTTCAAGGTGTAATTGTTGCTCTTTAAAGTTGCCATACACCAAATCATTGGTCAAAATAAGATAATAGGGAGATTCTTCTAATTAACCTTGAGCAATATTTTAGATAACGAACTTTGTCCGCATTACATTTTTTCTTAAAACCTTCAGCTATATTTGCAAAGGATATCTCATTTACGATCATTCAAAAACATCAAGATAAGAAGAGTGTATAGGCCTATCCTACGTGACTTTCTCTGTATGTTATCAAGTAACTTCTCCCTTGCCTTTGGTTAGTAGTTCTCGTATTATACTTATATGCAGTAATTTGGCCACAAAAGATTACACCCTATTAGTACACAAACATGCCGGTTGTATACAAAAGATACTATAATAAATCCATTCACCTAAATATTACCTGGCAGGATGGGAGATAATTTATTACAAAGGACTATTTTGATTTAAAAAATGAAAATTATTTTAGCTGTAGACGGATCAAAATATTCGAAATGGGCGGTAGATCTACTTATGAAACTACCATTAATAAAGATGCCGCAAATTATTGTTTTGAATATAGTGAATACAAAGAGGCATATACCTGCAATTTTAGACTCTATGCTAAGCAAACAATACAAAACCGCTACACAGGATCAAATCGAAAGAGACATTGCTTCCGGTGAGAAACTCACAACTAAAATTGTGGCCAAATTAAGAACTCGATGGAATAATGTAACGCCTATAATCGAAAAAGGCCATGTGGCAGACAAAATAATCAGAAAGGCAGATGAAGAGAAGGCCAACTTGATTATCTTGGGATCCCGTGGAATAAGCAATATAAAATCTTTCCTTTTAGGCGGTGTATCACAAAAGGTCGTCACCTATGCTTCATGCCCGGTTCTCGTTGTAAAGAAAAAGGCCAACAGTTTTAAGAACGTTCTTTTACCTGTAGACGGTTCTCCTTCTTCTGAATTTGCAATGTCATTTCTAAAGTCCCAATTTCTACATGATAAGGTTCGTGCTTTCCTGCTCAATGTGAGTGAATTTGATTTTAATTCTTCAGAAGACCTTGTAGAAATTATAAATAACAAAAAGTTTATGTCATTCTCTACCTTTGTAGCGGAAAATTTATTTGCCATCGGTGATCCTGCTGAAATAATTACCAACACTGCCAGTCAGAGAAAAGTTGATCTTATCGTTATAGGATCAAAGGGTATGTCAGGTATTAAACGATTTTTCCTTGGAAGTGTGGCAAGAAAAGTAATTACCTACGGCGACTGTTCCGTTCTTGTTATAAAGGAACCTGAAAACACTTAAAACCGTCAGGTATAGTAGTTATAGGGCTATTTAACGTTACAATCTTTCAAAGTGTAAAGATAAAATAAGATGCTTGATACAAATTCTATAATGGTACTTGTGGTTGTTACAGCGGCAATGGGGCTCTTTATAACCGAAAAGTTACGAGTTGATTTGATCGCTTTATGTGTCCTCATTACATTGGTTGTATTCGGTCTGATCGATTCCAGCCAGACTTTATACGGCTTTGCTAACCCGGCAACAGCAACTGTCGCGGCCATGTTTATTTTGAGCAACGGTCTGGTGCGTACAGGTCTCATAGATTGGCTTTCCCGGTATATAGACAAATTGGCGGGAAAGACAGAGTCGCGTCTAATAATTGTCCTATGCACTACCATTGCATTTATATCCGCGTTTGTTATAAACACTGCTTCGGTAACTGTCTTTATCCCTGTTGCAATAACTCTTGCAAAGGCACGCAAGATCCCTGTGTCACGGGTCTTAATACCGTTGTCATATGCAAGTCAATTTGGAGGCGTTTGCACATTAATAGGTACCTCTACTAATATTCTGATTAATGCAATTGCGGTAAACAATGGTTTGGAAAGGTTTACTCTATTTGAGTTTGCACCTTTGGGATTAGTTATGGGCATTGCGGGTATTCTCTATCTTATCATGATTCGCTGGCTTTTACCAAAGCGCAAAGGAGAAGAACAGCAAGTTGACAAATATCATCTTGCTGATTACCTTGCAGAGTTACAGGTTTCTAAAAAATCATCATTAATTGGAGGTCCATGGGAAAAGAGCAAAGCAAATATCGACGAAAAAGTAAACCTTATTAAGTTTATTCGTAATGAGAATGAAACCGCAAGGCCAAGAAAGACAATAATAAGAGAAGGAGATGTTCTATTACTTCACGGCAATATGGATAAACTAATTTCAATGCAGGAGAAATACGGGCTGGAGTTACACGCAAGAAACAAGATTGATGACAGGCAGATCAGCTCTCAGGACGTAAAGCTGGTAGAAGTACTTATCCCCCCCAGATCAAGGCTTGTAGGCATGACTTTACAAACGTTTGAATTCTTCCGCCGTTATGGCAGTGTTGTCCTTGCATTACAGCGTCGGGACAGAATCATACGGGAGCGTGTAGCTGAAACAACTCTTCAAGACGGAGACACCCTGCTACTTGAGGTGGACGAAGAAGACCTCACCCCTCTCCTTAAATCACCTAATCTTATAGTAACAAACGAGTTAACTAATCTTTATATACGTAAAGACCGTGCATTTACAGCTCTGTTCATGCTGATTGCAGTGATAACATTGTCAGTTCTAAATATTGTTCCTATCTTAGTCGCTGCATTAATAGGTGCCGCCGGTATGGTTATGGGCAAGTGTATTACCATTGACGAAGCCTATAACTCAATTGACTGGAAGATAGTATTTTTACTTGGAGGCATCCTCCCTCTTGGACTTGCTCTGGAACAAAGCGGTGCGGCTGTGTGGTTGGCAAGCTCTGTGATGGCACCATTTGAAACCTTCGGGCCTATAGTGGTTCTGGCCGCCATTTACCTGATAACTGCAATTGCCACTGAGTTTATTTCAAACAATGCCGCAGCCGTAATCATCGCACCCATAAGTTTATCTATTGCATCGAGCTTGGGTGTAGACCCAAAACCGTTTCTTGTTGCGATAACATTTGCCGCCTCTACAAGCTTTGCAACACCAATAGGTTACCAGACAAATACAATGATCTACGCTCCCGGCGGCTACAGGTTCCTAGACTTTACACGTGTTGGCGCGCCACTTAATCTGATATTTTGGGGATTAGCAGTGCTTCTTATACCTATGATATGGCCATTCTAGTGCTTACTTGCGATAATAAATGATCTTAAGCAAAACAAGGGAATCGTTTAAAACACTGGCATTCTGGCACAAAAATATTATCGGTAACTTACGCAATCAAGCACTAGTACAACGTCTATGTTGTATTGGCGAAAGCCATGTGATCTAAACTCTTTTTGTTGCCAGAGTAACTACTCAGGTGGATAGGCTGAAGGTAAAGCTTAAAGGCAAAAAGCTGTGGCTTTTGCTTTTTGCCATTAGCCTGGCAACCTAAAATGCTTTATGCTTTTACCTTCGGTCTTCAGCCTATCCACCTGAGTAGCTACAACGGATAAGACTTAAGAAATCATCCCCGTCATTAGAATGATGACGCTGTACTAGGAGTATTTCTCATAATACGGGGTCTCACAAATAACAAAAATAAATCACACAAACCGTAATACAGAGGAAAATCATTGTCATAATACCTCCTGCCTTGAGATAATCCAGATTACGGTACTTACCAGGCACAACAAGTAAGGCATTTACCTGGTGAGTCGGCAAGAGAAAGGAATTTGAAGCACATACCCCTACTAAAAGTGCTAGATAACGGGGATCGACTGCAATAATTTTCCCCATGTCGATTACTAATGGTACAAGGAGTATCGTAGCAGCGACATTGGACAAAAATAGAGTGAATACAGTTGTAAGGGACGCGATTGCCAGTAATATAAAGATAATGTGCTTTCCTTCCAGAAAATGCATGAAATTGTATGCGATAAATTCTGCAGTACCCGTCTGCTTCATAGCAAGACCAAGGGGGATTAAACCTGCAAGAAGAAAGATCACCTGCCAATCTATTGCCCTATATGCATCATCAATCCGTATAACTCTAAAAAGAATCATTCCCAATGCACCAGTAAACAAAGCTATGGGAAGGTAAACTCCTGAGATGGCCATTACAATGGAAGAAAGAAAACAGATACTTGCAGTAATTTCTTTCGATGAGCTGATTTCAGCAGACCCTATCGGCGTGACTACAATAAAATTTTTGTCGATACTCAAACTCTTAATGTATTTCCAGTGTCCGTATACGATAATTGTATCACCGGGTTTAAGAGCTTTATCGGAAAATCTGCTCCTGGCTTCTATCCCACTGCTTAACAAAACCAGGGGTTCTACCCCAAAAGACTTACGCAGTGAAACTTCACGCAACGTTTTTCCAATAATTGAAGAGTGTGGCCTTACAATAACTTCAGCAAAACCAGCAATGGCATCCTTCTGAAGAACATCAAACGTTGTTACATATTTGTTTATCTGTAAGTGATAATCAGATGCAAGGCGTTCAACATTTTCCTTACTTCCAAAAATGCCAAGTTTCTGACCAGCGCTGAAACTCGCCTGTCTCCATGGAGCATAGAGAATTTCATTTTTTTCTCCCACGGCAATAAGGTAGAGGTTATATTGCTCTTTTAATTTTACCGTTTCTCTGGCTTTTCCTATTAAAGGGCTGTCCTTCAATACAGTCAGTTCAAATAATGTTTTCGGTAAATCCCAGGCAGAAATTAATTCCTGCTGATGTTTGGTTACAGGATCTTCTAATGGCCTAGATGGTAAGACATATTTCCCAAACAGGAGAAAAAAGCCTGTGCCGGCGAAGAGTAACACCAATCCTATTGGTGTTACGCTGAATAAGGTAAATTTCTGCAAGCCACCATGTTCCATCAGATCATTGAGGAGTATGAGAGGGCTTGAACCAATCATGCTTATGGTGCCGCCCAGAATGACTGCAAACCCCATAGGCATAAAGAAACTGGATGGAGATATCCCTTTACGTTTAGTAATCTTTATAAGAGCAGGAAGAAACAAAGCAATAACACCGATATTCTGCATGAAAGCTGAAATAGCGCCGATCATTAATGAAATTATGCCGAAAAACCGACGGTCACTTTTTCCAGCTATATGTAAAATAAATTTCATTAACCTGTTCATGACGCCGGATTGATCAACACCGTATCCCAGAATCATTACCGCAATAATTGAAATAACGGCATTACTCGCAAACCCTGAAAATACTTGCTCATTATCTATCAAACCTAACATGGGTAATAATATTAAAACGAGTAAAGCAACTACATCAACTCTTATAATTTCTGTGACAAACAGAATTATCATTGTCAACAGTATGGCGAGAACAAGAATTATATCCAGAGACATGTGGATACTCCTTTAAGGAATGGTAAAAGAAAAAGATTTTTAGTTCTTTCCAGATTCTTCACCCAATTAGTTGAAGAGAATAAATGTTTAAGAATGAATTAACCAGTTGAAAAGAATGGACATCCGGTGTTCTTATAGATAAACATATACCCAATATAATATTATTTATAGGAGACCAGTAATGTCCACGTTAAATATTTTACCATATTTCCCTTTTAACCGGATACGAATAACCAAACAAGATGTTATTTCTGATTCATGGATATCCATAATCACTGAAATGCCTGATAAACAATATTTTCCAGTATGCTGCAAGTGCGGCAATAAATCGCAACATATTCATCGTCATGAAAATCGTCTTATCCGGGGCCTGCATCTCGGTTCATTTCGTGTATAGATAAATTGATCGTTTCGAAAGATTGCCTGTAAGCCATGTAATCGATTTGACAACATGATTGGTATTTTTGAAGGTGGACCGGTAGTGAGCTGTAATCTAAAAAATATTCGTTCTGATAAAGAGAGTGTGAAAAGTTCTGTTTTAGAAATAAAAGATGATAATATTAAATCAGATATGTTCATTATTTCGAGTGGTTCGAAGAAAGACTTTCGTGCCTGTTTAGGATGTTTAGAAACTACCAGTTCAGGTCGAGTATGCATCGAGAGCAAAACGGCACTTGCTCTCAATATTAAAATAGGCGACCATGTCCGTTTTGTTTCCTTATACTCGCATCCATCCAAAAAAGAAAAACAATAAACCATTTATTGACGGTCTAACCTTAATATTCAAATTTTTCTGATTTAAAGAGTATTACACACAGATAAATAAAACCTCTTGCTAAAAAAGCCTTCTTAACAAACATGCCGTGTTTATGGTACCATATTATATATTACATCAGAATGATGGTACCATTACTATACCCCAGATCAACAGGGGCAGTATTTAACTATGGCTGGAAACGGGTGGTAATTTTTTAATTTATAAGGAGGATTATTATGAAAAAGAGTAGAAATATTTTATGTATACTATTTGTTAATTTTACGATAGTTTATTTTTTCTTTGCACCCCATGGTTATGCTGTAACACCTTTGCCAGAAAATGCTGCTGCCGCATGGTTGTTGGATGATGGAGAGGGTGATATCGTAAAGGATTCTGGTAAAAATGAAATTCATGGTAAAATTTATGGTGCCGTATGGGTTAAAGGTGCACATGATGAGGCACTAGAATTCGATGGGGTTGAGGATTATGTTACTATCCCTGATTCTCCATATCTCAATACAGGCGGTCCTTATACTGACAGAACAATTTTAGCGGTTTTCAAGGTTAATGATGCCTCCTCTACAATTCAGAAGCAGACGATATATGAGGAGGGAGGACGTATTGCAGGGTGTAATATATACGTTTATGACGAGAAAGTATATGTTGGGGCATGGAGCCATACTGAGAATATATGGGATGGGGAGTGGTTATCATCAAATATAGAATCGGGGAAATGGTATTGCGTTGCTTTGGTAATCAGAAATGGGACGGACAAAATTAGAAAAGGGGTCGTTGAAATGTGGCTTGATGGTAAATTAACAGACAAAAGACCTGGAAGACAAGTTGATAACCATCCGGAAGATATAGGGATAGGTGCAGTAGTCCAGAATACAGTGTTTAATGACAATGGAGGAGATGGTACACGTCACCATAACTTAAGAGGCCGTATTAGTGAAATACGAGTTTATAATGAGGCTTTATCAAAGAAAGATCTCAGCCTGGGCGCTGTTTTACTTTCAGGTAAACCTAATAGGGATAATATCAGATAGACATTTTTGTATCCATTTCAAGACTCCAATGACCACAATCTTCAAGACTCTCAAGTAATTAGAATAATAAAATATATTCCATTCCGTTAGTCTTATTTTATTTAATCAAGGAAGTTTAATAGGAGATAGAGATGGGGAAATATGCAAGTGCTGTACGCGATAAAGTATATGAATGGACGAAAACAATCCAAGATGTAAATATCATCGTGGGAATACATTGTTATAACAGATAATAAACTCTGGAAATTATAACCAGCTCATAAAGAATGTTCGTATACTGAAAAAAACCGGAAAAGTCGTCTTTCCCGCATATTTATAAGCAAGGATATTATATGACTTTGCCTTTGTATACCATTCATGGGAGAGAAACAGAAAGAAACTTATTGATATCATGGTTCCCCTTTATTTTGGCAGGACAGCGGCTTATTGTCATGAGGTGTGTGATATTTATATATGGTAGTCCAACAATGTTATCTTAAGAATGACTTTAATATTTACCACTTTTAATTCAATGGTTTTCCACAACTAGAATCGTATCTTCCAGTGCTGGAATAATCGAGTGTTTTTCTAAATGCAACAACTGCTCATCAAAATCGATTCTTCCATCATTGTACCTGAACATCCCTCACAGCTTCGTATCTCCAATATCATAGTGCGGCAAAGCCGCAACCAAAATACAGAATTCAGAATTCAGGAGTCAGAATAAAGCATAGATTTGTTCTTGTTTTACAATAGAGTTATTAATTGTAAATTTATATTCACTTTCTGAATCATGTTTTCTATTATTCTGACTCCTGAATTCTGTATTCCATAAAAACTACAAAATCTTTTTAAAAAAGAAGTTTTTATAAAGTAATACTATATAGTGACAATTTTGGTGTTTGAAAGATTTTAATCGCGCCAATGCAAATGATAGAACCTGGATATTTGAGTAATGGAGTTTTAGAATTTTGACATTTTGTTTTGTTATTCTTTCAATTACTCCAATATGTCATTACTCCTCTTCAATTGAACAGAACAAATGATTTTGACATGAAAAATTATAATAAGTTTCTGATCACAATGTTTTGTCCAACTTTGTTATGTCCAACTTTTTATTTAATGAACGTCCTCTAATTATCACAAATGGGATCTGCAACATATAGCGCAGACCTCCAACGGTGGAAAAATTCCGCATCCCTCTCCTTACTTCAGAAATGAGTTCACTAATGACAATCTTTTCCTCAACCTCGCCAATCTCAATTATAGCGGCAAGTCGATGTATGGAATAGAGTCCGATGATAGAAGCGAAAACAAAAAAGAAATCCCATTGGCTTAAACTTAAGGCGGGAATGATTGTCTCTACCCCATGGCGGATTAAGTTAAACGAAAAAGAGAACTCATGCCCTTTGAGGTAGTCTATACATTGACCTCCAATGATTGGCGAAATAAATGCTGCCATCGAGCTAGCAAGGCCCTGTGCAACCATATAGGTCGTAGCCTTTCCCTTTGGCGCAAGTTTCATGCTTATATTTCCTGAAGCCAGTGTTACTCCTGACAAAGCAATACCCATAAAGATATGTATTAATATGAGCAACGGCATTGTAAAAGCGTGCTTTTCGGGAAATGTGGTAAACGTCCACGCAAATATACACATTATAAATAGCGGAGCGCAAACACTCAGAACTGATTTATTATTGAAACGATCAGAAACCCTTCCCCATATTCTTAAAAACAATAAGTTTGTTACCTGACAGAGTACAGTAAGAGCAATAATATATTTCATATCGTACTCTAACCTCTTGATCAAATACACTGTAAAAAACGGAGCCGCCAGATTAACGGCAAAATTCCAGCTTGCCAGAAATATGATAAGCCTTTTAAAATTCGGATCTTTAAACGGCTGTACGACCATTGTAAAAAAACCTTGTTTCTTTTCTATCCTCTCCATTCCTGGTTCTGGTATGGTTGATATGAAATAGACACCAAGTATACCGACAACAAATCCAAGGGTAAAAAGAAGGGAATAGGAATATATTTCGTAATCAGGAAATTGCTTTTTCCAGTAGGCAAGATAATATCCGCTTGCAAGAAAGACGATAATGCCAAATGCCGTGGATAAGGCCATCCTTTTTGAATAGAAAGCTCCAAGTCTGTCCTGCGGGATAAGATCACGCATCCATGAGTTCCAGCTACATCCACCCACTGCAGCAAAGGCAGAATTGAGAGTTATTGATCCAACAAGCACAAATAATCCAGTCCGGGGATCAAAAATAAACGGTATCATTGCTATCAGCAGCCATAATGTCCTGCTAATAGCTGATGCGAATACGGTGATTGCCCTCCTCACCCTTATCTTTTCAACCAGATAGATGGAAGGGATCTGCATAATATGCATCAATGGTGGTATGGCGGCTATAAGGCCGATAACAGAATTGGAAGCGTTAAGTTTCAAAGCAAATGCAACCAGGAATACTCCTCCTGTAAGGGTCCCCATGGTATGACTGCATAAGCCGTCCTTAATAACAGCCCTGAGCCCCCTATTTAATCCCTCTTCTGAGATGGCATCTTTTACAGTAAATTTCATTTTTTATTTTTTTAGTCTTCTGAAGCAATTTACACCAACCAAGGTGGAGAAATTGTTTGGAATAGTTTCTATTGCGAATATAACAAATGATCTCAAAACATTCCCCTCCATTTGTGAGAGGTGTTAGGGAAGGGGTAGGTTGCAGCTTAAATGCTACTTGTTATCGCCATCCTTGTCAACCGATTTCGTAATCTCAGACATCTTTTTTGGTATGAGCGGATATGTATATCTCTTTGTGGGAATGCAATCTCTATTTTATTTCCTCTAAATATCCTGTCGATCTCAAAATTAATACCGCTGATTACCATCCACCGTTTGTGTAAATATGCCCAAATATATAATCGGAATGTTAACGCGCTATCACCAAGCTCAGGAAAACGTACATTAGGCTCAGGGTCTTTTAATACATCAGGGAGGGTATCGCAACCTTTAACAGGCCATTCTCTTACAAGTTCCGTATTTGATCCATAACGCCCCCTACGGGCATTATTGCCCACAATATCATTTCCTGGCCATGGTACACAGTTAATTACATTGTCCTCAAGGAGTTTGGAGTTATAGCGCAAATTAATAGTTTAATTGCATAATTTTACAAAATTAGTTTCAGGAATTTTAAATACTTAAAATATGAAAACACTCATGATTGTTTGATATTTAGCAAGTTATAGTATTACCCTATAAAAACATCTTTTTTTAGAAAGAAATTTCCCCAGCCGATTGTTAAGTTATTTGTAACACAATAGTTACTGGTTGCTTGGTGCTAGATACTTGATAATTTATTCCAACGACTTAGAACGTTAAACCTTAAACTAAATTTTTCTCTTTTTCATCTGATTTCTCGACAAAAAAACTCTAGAAGCCAAACTATTTCCAGTATCCAGTATCAGGTATCTAGTCTTTTGGTTGCGGCTTTGCCGCGCTATTCAATACACTAATGAAATAATTTACAGCTTTTTAGTTTATGCTTAGGCTCTATAGTTTACGTTTTAGGTACCTATTTGCACATCAACTAATTCGCACACCCCTTTTCAACCAAAACCGTATCTTCCAGCGCAGGAATAAGAGGATTTTTTTCTAAATACAACAACTGCTCATCAAAATCGATCCTTCCATCAGGGTGTCTGAGGATACGTTGTCGTTTGGTATCACCAATATCATAACGTCTTAAAAAATCGAGAGTGGGAAATTCACTGTATAACAACTCTAATAGATCTAATGACGAGAGAATGGTATCACGCATACGGGCAACATTAAGGTCCTGTTGCGGCTGATGAATATGAGGGTTTGCAATTACATTAATTACTTTATAATCTTTAAAACGCTCATCAAGGAGGAACTGCACCAGGAGCGATATCTCAACCGCATAACCCCTTCCAAATGATATTTTTAACCAATTGGCAAGAGGTGCCCCTTGATCCCCGTGCAAAAGGTAAGTAAACTTACTAAGCCAATTAAATAACGGCTTTTCGGAATGGCGGAGAAAGAGAGTAGTTAATAAGCTGGTCACCCTGCCGCCTAATCCTACTTTCTTTTGTAAACAGTTTTTAATCAAATTGCTGGTCTTCTTCGTCTTTCCGCCAAATGCGGAAAGGACGGATGGGAAATTTTCCGGGGTCACTACAACGTCAGAAGGCACCTTTTCTAACTCTCTAATCGCTGTCTTTACCTGACTCAATTCCCTGACAAGCTTTTCCACCATACGTTCACGTTCTTCTAACTCAAAACGCTCTCCAAGCTCTCTTATTTCACGTTTAAGAAGTTCAATGAGTAGATCCCGATAGGTCATTACCCCCTTTTCTCCATAAACAATCTCCCGTAATACTCTGCGAGCAAATTGTAACCTGGGGCTTCCGTTTTTGACAAACCCAACCTTTTGGCACTGCGCAATGAGGCTTTGCAAACCCTTTTCTTTAGCCATTTGCGGAGAAGCAAAGCTTAAAACCCATGGAACAAACAACATCAAAAAGTTAGCCGCATCCTGCATTATATAGTCGTCATCAACAAAAACAACCATAGTCTTTTTATCGTCCCATCCTAGCTCTTCAACCTCACGCTGGATCAATTTGATGGACTTTACACAATTTGCCGCTTTACCCGGTTCATTGCAGGGGACAACAATCTCACCCTTTCTATCCTCCAATTGTATCTGATCATTAAGAAAGACAGTTACTCCTATTTCCTTTAGTCTCTTACAAAGGGTGGTCTCATACTTCCCCTGATAACCGAGGAAAAACTTCAGTCCCAAATCCTCTTGATACGGTTTAAGCAGGTCAAAGACATTGAAACCTGAATAGAGAGCGTCATCTCCGCGTCCCTGATAACTCAACATGCCAAAATAGATCTTTAAATCTTTCTCCTTAATAATATCAGTCACTAATTGAAGAAGAGCCGGATTTAACACAAATGGAATTTTTGACCTTCTGGTGGTAAGAAAATCATCTGTCCAAATATAGCTTACCCTGTCGCCCCTTTTTAACCATTTCATCTTATCCTCTTCATCCATCCCCTGGATAGAGATGTTATCAGATAGGAAAACCCCAAATTTTTGTTCTAGAAACTCCCTTATTTCATCTAGCTCTTTCTTATTCATGTTTGCCCACCTAGCCTTTTTTGTATTTAAAATTTAATTTATGTTAATTATACCATTACTTTGTAAATAAAAGACTTGCAAAATATTCTGTCAACTCAAAAGCCAAGGGCCTTCCAACTTATGACAAATCTATTTTGTTACGTTATTCTATTATTGCCGGCTAATAGCTTTACATCTGTTAACAGATATAATAATATGGATATTTCCGGAACAAATATTTATGGTTTGCATCATTAAATAACAATCAAATCACACAATGGTTATGTGATGTTCCAGGTCTCCTTTTAATTCAACAAATGAGTTTATTTCAAAACAGATCAAATGATTAAGCGATTAAATCAAAAAATAAAGCATCATTTCCTAGAAGTCTTGGAGCTTAAGACTTCTACTGTATCTATAGCAGCCGGGTTTGCGGTAGGCAGTCTAATATCTATTTTACCTACACCTGGATTTGGTGTTGTTCTCGGAACAGTAGTTGTAATGCTTTTTAAAAAAGTTAATAAAATTTCAACATTTATCGCACTTGCATTTTGGAACCCTTTAACACTGGCGCCTATCTATGCTTTGAGTTTTAAGATAGGCTATCTGATCTTCGGAAATGAGCCAATAGTTGAATATAAATTTACCATATTGGAACAAGTCTATCACTATACACAGAGATTTCTGGTTGGCAATATAATATCGGCTATATGTATTTCTGCTCTTTGCTATTTTATGAGTTACGTGGCCGTTGAAGCTTTCAAAAGAAAGAAAAACTCCAAAGAAGTTACGTTAGTTCAAACTGATTTCAGAGAAAAACAATAGCTTTCTATAAATTGCCCGATAAGGGCAAAGGGATTAGCCTGGAACGTAAATCCCAGAAATAATGAGGTTATAGATCTTGTAAAATAATATGCAACAATCAATTGGATAACTTAAACACTCTAAATGAGGAAAACATTTATGGCGATAAGAAATAAAAGAAGAGCAAAAGCAGCAGGACTTCCCCCGGGTATTCTCATCCATGTGGGTGAAAAAAAAACAGCCGAGACGGTTATTAATGTCATTAATTATGATGAACCCGGTGTAAGACAAAAGGAAGCCGTGGATATAGAAGAGTGTTTTACATATAAAAATAAATCATCTATTACATGGATCAATATTGAAGGTATTCACGAAATTGACGTCATAAAGAAACTTGGAGACTACTTTAGCCTACACCCATTGACCCTTGAAGATATTTTACACACCCAGCAGCGCCCAAAGTTGGAGGATTTCGAAGATTATCTATTTATTGTGTTAAAAATGCCACACTTTGATGAACAAAACAACAAGATAAAGATAGAACAGATCAGCCTGATACTAGGTCCAAACTTTGTTATATCATTTAACGAAGGCAAAGAAAATGTTTTTACCCCTGTTCGTAACAGGATATACAGCGGAAAGGGCCGTATCAGGAAGATGAGAGCTGATTATCTGGCTTATGCTTTAATAGACGTTATAGTTGATAACTATTTTATAGTCCTGGAAAATATAGGCGTAAAGATAGGAGATATTGAAGAAGAGCTTATGGATGACCCCAGAAACGATACATTGCACAAGATTCACGAGTTAAAGAGAGAAATGATGTTTTTCAGGAAATCGGTCTGGCCTCTAAGAGAACTTGTCCGTATCCTGACAAGAGATGACATATCATTGATAAATGAACCGACTAAGGTATTTATTGATGATGTTTATGATCATGCAATTCAGGTTATAGATACGATAGAAACTTATCGTGATATGCTTTCGGGAATGCTTGACCTCTATCTCTCAACTATAAGTAATAAGACAAATGAAGTTATGAGGACATTAACTATTGTAGCAACAATATTTATTCCCCTGACATTCATTGCCGGTTTGTATGGAATGAATTTTGAAAATATGCCTGAGACAAAGTGGCGGTGGGGTTATCCCATTATTATATTTGTTATTTCCTCTATTGGAGTTTCAATGTTGTTTTATTTTAAGAGAAAAAAATGGTTCTAGATTATTTTTAATTTGAAGCCTCAGTATTTGACGATTCTTTGTTGTTATTCAAATCGTCAAATTTGCCATGTTCACCTGGTTTTGATGGAGTAGGATAAAAATGTACATCCCTTTGTGGAAACGGAATTACTATTCCCTTTTCTCTGAAAATCTTATCTATTGCGAAATTGATCGCACTGATAGCCATCCACCGAGTATCCAGATTTGCCCATACATATAATTGAAAGTTTAACGAGCTATCACCAAATTCCGCAAAACGTACAACCGGCTCAGGAAATTTCAAGATATTGGGGGTTTCGTGTGCAACTTTCAATAGACATTCCCTGACAAGCTCTGTATCGCTGCCATACGCTACACCTACAGGAACTATTGCCCTTAACACCATATCGCCGCCATGCACCCAATTTATCACATTATTCTCCAGAAACTTTGAGTTGGGAACAATTACCGATGTCCTGTCAAATGTCTGTATTGTTGTACTTCTAATACTGATCTTCTCAACTACACCCTTAGTCTCCCCCTCCACCTGTATCACATCACCTACCTTTATAGGCCTTTCAAAAAGAATTATAATACCGCTTACAAGGTTGTTAATTATGTTCTGCATTCCAAATCCCACTCCTATACCAAAAGCACCGGCAAATATAGTTAGACTCTTTAAAGGAATACCGGCAATGTTTAGTCCTATGAGAGCAGCTATAGATATGATAATATATGTAACGCCTGATGAGATAGCGTGCTGTGCCCCCAACTCCACCTTAGCCTTCTCAAAAATCCTCTTTTTTATAACATTCCTTAGATACCTTGCACATATAAACGCTGCAACAAGAACCAACACCCCGAACATTATTTTAAAAGGAGTGGTATACTTGCCGTCCGCGAACGTAAATTTAAAGGTAAAACTGTTTTTAATTAACTGAGCTACCACAAGCACCTTATTATAAATATCCTTAAAGAAATCAGGCGCGGCAGGGGAACTAACAACATCCTTGAATGTCTCATTCCATATACTGAAAACTAAGATAATCGTAAGAATCAAACCACCGTATGAAAAGAGCCCCGTATAGATGCGGCATTTAAGGTTTACACTCTTTTCTATAATTGCAAATTCCTTTTCATCAAGCGCCTTTTCCTGCACTAATCTTTTTTCCTTCGCGCGCAACAATAACCACAATATGTAACGATATACAAAATAAATAATGATGGTTACAATCACTGCCTTTATAAATGCTTCCATAATGGTATACGTTAATTTAGCGTACCCGAGAGTTCTTAATGCAGACAGGGAAATTATAAGGACTATAAGAAATGGATAAATAATATTTATTATCTTATTGATAAACTTTCCAAAGGGAGTTTCCGCGTATGGAAGCATATTTAACAGCACTGCCCTATGCAAGGCAAATATCCATATAACTATAAATACGGAGACTATCCTGTAAATGAACCATAGAAGCTGTATAACGTCCTTATTATAGTTGTATGCATTCAGCACCGAAATCAGAACAATTACCACAACAGAAAAGGTTAACAATGAACGCAACCCACCGTAAATCTGCCTGACATAGAAATAAGCAATGGTGGTCCATCTCCTGAAACCTATATAGGGACTCAATGCCTCAACAACAAACCCTTTTATGAGTTTATAGACTGCAATTATCGCAAAACCGTTTATTGCAGCCCTTAAGATCGGGGCGTCAGAAGGAATAGTGCGGGAAATAGTAATGGATATTAGAAGGAAAAATGACATTGTTAAAGTGCCCTGCATTATATAAAGCAGTCCCGGAATGAGCTTGTATGTAAAAAAACTATGCAGCTCTATCTTTACGAATCTCTCCTGCCATTTTTTGGATAATCTTTTAAGGTAGAGCCGGCCAAAATAGGAACCAATGATCACAGCTATGATAATGGCAAGTTTTGACGCAAAGATAGGTACGTTTTTTGAATCATTAAGGTATTCACGAAGTTTCTTCAAACCTGTGGAAGAGTCATTATACAGGCTGATTACGGCTTTCTTAAAAAGTGTCAGGTCGTGTATGGCAATCTTAACTGTACCCCCGGTTATCCTGCTTGACTGCCGTTCCCACACATTTGAAGCCTTTATAAGTATGAGCTCCTTCCGTGCTTCGGTCAGCTTTCCTAGAGAGGAAATCGCCAATTCTTCCCTTTCATTCAATCTTTCAATCTTAAACTTTACAAGGCTTGCCTGCCTTGCAATATGTTTAAGCCGCAAACTTGAAAGTTCTATTAGCTCCTTCGCCAGTGTCTTATCTGTAAAACTGGAGGCCTCTTTCTGAATATGGGATTCTTCTCCTGAAACCGCTGGAAAAAGTTTGGCACGTGAAGTATTTAGATTGTCAACAATAATTGATCTCTGTTTTTCAGTTGCGGCAATAAGAGCTTTAATGGCTTTTATCTTTTCTTCTACCCTATTTATCTCGCCGTCGACGACACTTAACTCTACTGATATCTCTTCGGGACTATTATCTCCTTCAAAAAACTTGCCTACCGTTTCACGAAGCACCTTGAACTCGGCAACGTCCTTATGTCTCTCTGTATCCTCCGTAATCAATTCGTCTTTTATAGTGGCAAGAAGTTCTTCCTGCTTATGCATGTCCGCCTCTACAGCCAAAACCATTTTATTTTCCGGAGAGACGGCCTCAAGTTGTTTATGCATGGCAATCTCAGCCTTTTTTAGCGCCTCTTCCTTTTCAATCACGACTTCTGCCTTCTGATTCTCTGCAATCTTTTCTCTCTCTTCAGCAATCTTTTTAGCCTCCTCAACCTCTTTTAGCTTCTTCACTGCCTCATTTTCTAAGAATTTCTTATGCAGTCTTTTGGAGATTCCAGCCTTTATATCCATTTCAAGCTGTGTATTTTCCCACTGAATCGTAACAAATTGGAGCCTTAGCCATTCCAATGATTTTCTTACCAATAACAGATCAATTCTGTACTCTTTTGATTTTATCCTGTCTTCAAAGAGCTCTCTTTTTTTTCTGATTAACTGCGCTTCCTCCTGCGTTTCTGATTTCCAGACCAAGAGCTTCTCAAGCTCGCCATCAAGCTGTTTCTTTTCCGATTCCAACTTCAGCCTCTCGCTTTCCATGGAGGCCTGGGATGTCAAAAAGTTGGCATCTTTCTCTCTTATACTAGCCAACTTACCTTCTAAACTGGCCTCAAGAAGCCGCACTTCATTCTGGAATACTTCAAACTGAGACGCAGGCAATAGAGCTGATTCCTCATCGATATTACTTTTCTTTTCATACAAATGCGACGTGGAATCAAGTGCTTTTTCCACACGGCCGGCTACCTTTATTATCTCATCTTTAACTGTAATTACCTCATTTAATGTCTCTATGCATTCACTTATAGCAACTTTCTGTTTCATTATTAAGTCCGAAGCCTCATCCAATACTGTATAACCTTCAGGTTTCATGGTTAGTTCATCCAATGACTTTAATGATTCAGTATATGAACTTATGTTTGACTTTAAGGATATAATATCTTGATCATGATTATCAATAAGCTTCCTTACGTTTTCCAATATGCCTGATTGCGGTGAAGTTAAATGCGAACCATTACCATTAACATCTTCACTATATCCAATATTAACACCTAAAATGGAGAGAACTACCGACAACAATATGCAAATATTTATATTCTTTATCATTTTTGTATTAATGTTTATTTTTTATAACAAACAATTCAGAAAAAGCTGGTAATGCTATATTGCATCTAATAGATACTTATAAATACCCACAAGATACATCCACTCTCGATTCTCTATTATCAGAGTATTGTAAACTTTGCGGGTATTATATCATACCACGCCCTTGTTAGTACAAACATATCACTGGGGTTGAAATTAAACCAAAACAAGAGATGAGGACCCAATATATGCAACACAGTCTAGGACATTTTAACCTATAGGACAAATATCATCACCTATAAGCAGGACATAATGTCCTTTTTTATTGTCTACCAAAATAGCAAATATTGATTAACCTATTACTAATGCAAGCTTTGCATAGTTTGGCATGACTGTTGCGAATATATTAAATAGCTAGCTTAAACAAGCAAGACCTATTTGAGTTTTTTAGTCTAGTTGAGGATATAATTAAAATAGGAAAAGGTGTTTATCGTATCTTATTAACAGAGTAGATAAGGAGGTGATTAAAATGAGATTAGTGCCTTGGGTACCAAAAAATGTGTGCTGGAACCCTCTTCATGGGTTCGACAAGTTGCAAAGCGATATGGAGAGCGTTTTTAATGATTATCCTTCAGAATCCAATAGAAATATGGGTTTGCTTGAAGGAAACTGGGCGCCTGCTATTGACGTCTATGATTCTCATGACGACATAATGATCAAGGCCGATTTGCCTGGAATGAATAAAGAGGACATAGAAGTAACCATTCATGGTGACACATTGATCATTAAGGGTGAGAAAAAGATTGAAAATAAGGTAAAAGAAGAAGATTACATCAGGACAGAAAGATTTTATGGGAACTTTAACAGGACTCTAACTCTTCCTTCTGAAATTGATCATGAGAAAGTCAATGCAACGTATAAGGATGGAGTTCTTGAACTGATTCTTTCAAAAAAGGAAGAAAAAAAAACTAAACGTATTGAGGTTAACGTTAAGTAAATAGTATTAATCTTAAAATGAGACCATTCTTCCTCAGATTTAAAATAATTTTTAGAATAAACAGGAGGCTTATTATGAACGGACAAACTACCTTGGAAACGGAAAAAGAGAAGACTAAGGTGATATCACCTTTAACTAATATTATAGAAAAAGAGAAAGAGGTAATTTTAGAAGCGGAAATGGTTGGTCTAACACGTGAGGATATAGATTTGGAACTGAACGGTAACGATCTGACCATTGTGGGCAAACAGAGAGGCAACGGTGTTCCAGTAGGCTATAGCACACTTTACAGGGAAAGAGGTCCCATTGAATACAGGCGTAGCTTTACTTTAGGTTCTATGGTCAAGAAAGAATCAATTAATGCAAAGTATGAAAATGGTGTCCTTAAATTAACACTGCCTAAAGTGGAAGAGACACAGCCAAAGAAACTCAAGATAAATTAATATTGTTAAATAAAACGTTTACTAAAATAAGAGGTAATTAAGATGAATATAGTCCCATACAAAAGAAGAGATGAGGGACTCTTTGAAAGTGAATGGAGCCCTTTAATTGATGTGTATGATTCGGATAATGAGTTGATGGTTAAGGCGGATATTCCGGGTTTGAAAAAAGATGAGATAGATGTCTCAATTCATGATGGAATCCTAACCATCAAAGGCGAAAAAAAGATAGAAAATGAAGTACGTGAAGAGAGTTACTTCAGGTCTGAAAGATTTTATGGGAGCTTTAACAGGTGTATAGAACTGCCATCGGAAGTGGAATGGGATAAAGCAACTGCTACTTACAAAGATGGTGTTCTGGAATTAAAACTTCCCAAAAAGGAGGAGGCTAAGATAAAACGCATCTCAGTTAACGATAAGTAATGAACTCTAACATTACAATCAGCGTTTAAATATAAAATGGGTGTAATTTTCGTTTTACGTAAAAAAAAATAGACATGCACACTAAGAAATGTTCAAAGTATGTGACAGATCAGTAAAAAATAACATTCAAACTTAAGCCTGAAAGGCTTTAATATATCAGCCCAGGGCAACGCCCTGGGTTCTTGATAACCGTTATGATAGCACCCTGAAGGGGTGCAACATATTCTGCCAATTCATTTTCAAATGTACTGTTTATTATTTTCTACCAGAATACTATATGAATGATTATATTTGATACTAATATATTAGAAACGTATCACTATGTAACCAAATATATGTTTCGCCATTACAGGGCTTGTAACTGTTTGTAATCTATTCCCAGGGCGTTGCCCTGGGCTTGTATATTAAAGCCTTTCAGGCTTAAGAAAGTAAATTAGATATAAATCTACGTAAAATGAAAATTGCACCCAATAAAATTAAACGCAGGCTGTAAAAAGGTTTTATCTATTGAAGACAAAGAGGATTAAATTGTTAAGATACTTAAGATCCAAAGACTAAAGAATACCAGTATAAATTCACATATACTCAGCGTAGGTACAAATAGCAATTTTGTGCCCACGCTAAGTATATCAATGACAAATGAATTAATCTTAATTGAGATAGTATATGGCCTTATTTCACTATTTACGTTTGTGCCACATATTAATCAAGAAGGTATGAAGAGGAGCATAAAATGAACTTTAATAATTTTACTACAAAGGCATCTGAATCTATACAGGGAGCAATGCAGCTGGCAGGAAAGCTTTCACATCAGGGAATAACTCCACTGCACATTTTATTAACGCTTTTGGAACAAAAAGATGGGACTATACCTTCTCTGTTACAAAGGCTTGAGTTATCACCTGGAGAGTTGTCAGAAAATGTAAAAAAAGAATTGACAAAACTTCCCATTGTTTCAGGTGGAGGTAGTCCATATATCACAGCCGAAGCACAAAACGTATTAAACCAGGCAGAGACTGAAGCCGGAAAATTGCAGGATGAGTATATCAGTACTGAGCATATATTTTTGGGTCTGATAGTTCAGCCGGAAATAAAAAAGATAGTTACAATATCCAAGGATGACATCTTAAAGGCATTAGCAACTTTGCGGGGTAACCAAAGGGTTACAGATCAGGACCCGGAAGAGAAGTATCAGACACTGGAGAAATATACCCATGACTTTACACAAAAGGCAAGGGAAGGTGATCTGGATCCAGTGGTTGGACGTGATGACGAAATACGGAGAATTATGCAGATACTCTCCCGCCGGACAAAAAACAATCCTGTATTAGTGGGTGAGCCGGGAACGGGAAAGACTGCAATAGTTGAAGGTCTTGCAAAAAAAATAATAGAGAGTGATGTGCCGGAAACATTAAAGAACAAACGCTTGTTATCCCTGGATCTAGGTTCTATGCTTGCGGGTTCAAAATTCAGGGGGCAGTTTGAAGAGCGCTTTAAAGCTCTGATAAAAGAGGTAGAGTCTTCAGAGGGGCAGATTATACTATTTATAGACGAACTCCACACAATAGTAGGTGCAGGAGCAGCGGAGGGAGCTGTAGATGCAGGCAATCTTTTAAAACCAGCTTTAGCCAGAGGCAAGTTGCGGACAATCGGTGCAACTACATTGAAAGAGTATAGAAAATATGTGGAAAAGGATGCAGCACTTGAGAGACGTTTTCAACCGGTTATGGTAGAAGAACCTTCCATAAAAGATACCATCTCCATGCTTCGTGGCATTAAGGAAAAATATGAGGTACACCATGGAATAAGGATAAGGGATAACGCCATTGTTTCTGCAGTGAACCTCTCTGTCAGATATATAGCTGACCGCTTCCTGCCGGACAAAGCCATAGATCTTATTGACGAAGCGGCAGCAAGCCTGCGTATTGAGATTGACAGTAAACCAACAGAGATTGATCGATTCCATAGGAAACGTAGGCAGCTAGAGATAGAGAAGGAGTCGCTGAAGAGAGAGAATGACGAACAGTCAAAAGCACGTCTTAGCGACATAGAGAAAGAGTTGGCAGAGATAAATGAAGAAAATAGCAAGCTTGAGTTACAGTGGCAAAATGAAAAGAGGTATATCGACGAGATAAAGGAGCTCAATAAAAAGCTAGACCGATTAAAGGAGGAATCACTACAGACAGAGCGATCAGGTCAACTGCAACAAGCTGCACAGATTATATATGGAGATCTACCTGACCTTGAAAAAAAAATTAAGATAACGGGTGAAAAACTACGCGAAATAAAGAAAGAGAGTGAGATCCTTAAAGAAGAGGTTACAGAAGAAGATATTGCTCTGGTAGTTTCCCGTTGGACAGGAATACCTGTGGCAAAGATGCTTACTGAAGAGAGTAAAAAACTGGCAAACATGGAGAATGATCTCTCCTCCCGCGTTGTAGGGCAGAAAAAAGCAATCAAGGCCATCTCTAATGCTATACGCAGAAGCCGGGCAGGAATCAATGAAGAGGGACGGCCAATCGGATCGTTTATCTTTTTGGGACCTACCGGGGTTGGAAAGACTGAGCTGGCAAAAGCAGTGGCAGAGTTTTTGTTTAATGATGAAAAGATTATTACCAGAATCGACATGAGTGAGTATTCGGAAAAGCACTCAGTTGCCCGTCTGGTGGGCGCCCCTCCGGGCTATGTGGGTTATGAAGAGGGAGGACAGTTAACGGAAGCAGTTAGGCGTCACCCATTCACAGTGATTCTCTTTGATGAGATGGAAAAAGCACACCCTGAAGTCTTTAATATAATGCTTCAGATACTGGATGACGGTAGGTTAACGGATGCAAAGGGAAGGACTGTGAATTTCCAGAACACCGTAATCATAATGACATCTAACTTAGGTAGCAGTGTGATAGCCCAACATGCTCACGATAATGAAAGGATGGAAGCCGAGGTAAACTCCGTTCTACATCAGGCATTTCCACCTGAGTTTCTAAACAGGATTGACGACATAATTACATTCAATCACCTAACTCAAGAAGAAATCGCACAGATAGTAGAACTGCAAATGGAACTGGTGGCAAAACGGTTGTCAAAGAAGGGAATAACCATTGAAACAGATTACTCTGTTTCAAAATACCTGGCGCAATCAGGATTTGATGAGGTTTTTGGAGCAAGACCGTTAAAACGTCTCATCCAGAATAAGATCCTTGACGAGTTGGCTTTACAAATTATCGAAGGCAAGGTAAAGGAAGGTGACACTGTGTGTATTAAATATGAAGGAACAAATATGGTTATAGTGAAAAGCGACCGACCGCAGGAAATACAAATAGTTTAATGATGTAACAAAAAAAAGAACGCAGATGTAATCAACTCAGGATACATCTGCGTTTCTTCAGGGCTCTTGTAATAGCACAACTTAGATTCCCAGTTTAAACGGCAAGAATAGATACCTAGCCATAAATATTTGAGATTTTGCGGTTTAAAGGTTCAGCGTTCAAGGTTCAACGTTTTCATTGTTTCAGTATCTTTAACCTTTGAACCGTGAACCTAGAACCATGAACTTCCAAAAAGCTTTATTTCCCGGCGATTATTAATTTGAGAGATAAAATTTCACAATTACGGTGTCAGAATCTAATCTCCTTTGTTCAACAATATACCAGCATCACCACGATAGTACAATCTATTATTTTGGACATTTGTACTGAAAATATCTTTGTCACCCCCAATATCACCCAATATGCCAATACCGGAAAATTTTTCATTAACAGACTCATAGGAGTAACCTTGACTACCTTCATTTGCATGGTAGTAATCTACACCTGACAGGTCTAAAAGCAAACCTAATCCTTTTTCACTGCCAACCCCTTGAGCCATTACCCCACTTTTGTAATAATCGTTTCCTGCAGAATCTACGATTAATCCAATTGCCGTATCATATCCACACGCCTGGGATACACCAAAATAAGCATTATAAAGATCATCTCCGGCATCATCCATCAGAACTCCAATGGTTGAATGAACACCTGTCCCTTGAGAATATCTTCCGGCATGATACTGATCATTACCATCTTTATCATACAACACGCCAAGAGAGAAGTAATAACTACTCCCCTGTCCGAAGTAATCACCATAGTATGAATCATTGCCTGTTTCATCAAATAGTAGCCCAATCCCTCCAGATGCACCGATAACCGTTTCGTCAGGTCTTATCCCTATACCAAATCCTTGAGAAAACGATTGAAATGATCTACCCGGATTACGAAAATCTTCAAACTTTCCACCTGCGATATATTGATCATTTCCCTCATGGTCAATTAGAACACCAACACCTTTGGTTAATCCTAACCCTTGCGAGAAACGGCAGCTTATATATTTATCATGGCCACTTTGATCAGATAGAAGGCCGACACCAAAAGCTCCACCGCCTTGACACATGGATTGCCCGTTATATTGATCATCACCCCCCATATCATAAACCAATCCAACACCAAAAAAAGCAAACCCTTGACAGAAATCTTTTCCAACATATTGATCATCACCTGCAGCATCCATAAGGATACCGACGCCAAACCTTGCAGCACCATGAGAAAAATCATCTTTGGCGTTATAAACATCATTACCGCCAAGGTCAATGCAGATAGAAACAGGCATGTCATGTCGCGTAGCCCCTGCATTGTTAAAATAAATATCATCACCACCAATGTCTATTATAACCGCAGCATCTTTATAATAATAAGTTACCCCGGGGCCACCAACCACAACAGTACCAATCTCCGTATCTTGAGCAAAAAGAATATCCCCTGCAAACTCTGCAACATCACAAACCTGACCTTCCTTCTTTGATATAGCCACACCTCTAAGATAAAGATTAAGCTTCTCTGTGTTTATGTCATTTATCATGATATCATCTGGCAGAAGAGAAAAGATCTCGCTGACTATCAGACCAAGAGAATCCATAAGTTTGTCAGTATCTACTTTTGATGCAATATTAAAAAACTCAAGAAAGTCATTCGTATCCATATCATCAGTTGTCAAAAATATATTTGGCGCGTTATCATATAAAAAGTTTAACTCCCTTTCCGATAACTCTTTCAACATACCCGTTTGAAGATCTCTAAAGTTTAGAACGGCGGCAACCACACCGTCAATTACAGTCTTTATATCAAATTCACTATATTTCTTTTTAGTTTCCAGGAAGTTCACCCCTAAAAGGCTGAACAGGGCATTAAATGTTTGTTTCAAGTTCTTTTTAACGACTTCATCGTGCAAAACCCTGGCCGCATCAGGAATAGCAAACGGATGAGTAAGTAAATAGTTAATCAGGGGCAGCCTGAAGTTATTAGTATGGGAAGTCGCTTGATAACCTTCTCGGGCAAAGACCTCTTCTCCAATGCGCTGCAAAGTTGCAAGGCTGGTACGATTAAAGACCGAATCATCAAAAACAGAATGCGTTGGCGACATGTCACGCCCCTTTCGCACCCCATTTATCATCTTTATAATATTATTTTCATTCTGTTTTTCCTTTGTGTTATCAATACCCACGGCATCATGTATTAGTTTACCAAAAAGTTTAGGTCTTAATGTCAATACCTCTCCATCCCTAACAACCTTAAGGCTGACAGGATTTTCACTACCCACACTCTCCACTATATTTTTAAATCGTACTGTATCTCCATTTTCCCTACCGGTAATGGTAATTCCGTTAATAGCTGTAATGGTATCACCTCTCTCCAAACCTGCTATCTCTGCAGGTGAACCTTTGACTACCATATTAACAATAATACCTTCTCCCACACTGTTTTCCATAAAGATACCGATCCATCCTTTATTGAAATCAACCTTACCCTTATCAAACTGGTACTCATCTGCACCAATGAAAGATAATGCAGATATCTCTTTATCCTGCACCGGCACCACTTTCCTTACTTCAAAATTACCCGAATTCCCATACCCAATTTTTATCGCAAACAATAGCGCCATTATCAACAACAAATGTTTGCTAAATACCAAAGACCTCAGGTTTGCCATAAGATATCAATCATACCTTTTTAAGTTAAAAAATTTCTTATCAATAACTCGCCATATTTCTCTGCACGAAATAACCCTCTGTTGCTGTACAGAACGTCTTTTCTTCCACATAGAGGGAATTGATTTGACGGCATCAAACTTAGCCCTGAAAATCACACCCATTTGTCCACGCAAAGTAAACCAAACCAGAGATACCAAATTAAGAATCAGGTGAAAAGGTAGAAACACCCAGAACAGAATGCCTGGCATATTCTTTACATAGGTCCAGACCAAATTTCGGTGCCCATGATATACAGCAAAATCACCTCTTTGACCACCACTAGTTGCAGACCCAAAATGAAGCACAACCGCAGATGGAACAAGCAGGCATTTTGCCCCCATCAATCTTAAACGAAAGCCTAAATCAGTGTCCTCATTGTAACAAAAGAAATCCTCATCAAACCCTCCAACCTTTAGTAATAGTTCCGTCTTATACATGGCGGCAGCCGCACATGCAGAAAACACCTCAACAGGCGATGTATTTTTTTTTAACATTTTACCATGCCCTTTTCTCCAAGCAACACCACTCATATGGTAGCAATCACCGTCCCCATCCATGATCTCATTATTAGTAGACATTAATAAAAGCCTGCTGGCAAAAAATTGGTAGTCCTGATATTTAACGGCAGCAGTGGAGAGCTTCTCTAACCAATCAGGTTCCGGTACCGTATCAGGATTAAGAAGAATTATCCAGTCAGAATCTTTAGCCTGCGCAATAAGAATGTTATTTGCCTTTGCAAACCCACAATTATAACGGTTCTGCACATAGACTTGATTTGGAAAGATAGAAAATATTTCATTTGGGGGAGGGGTATCACTGGCATTATCGAGAATAAAAAGGTTAAATTCTTTGAACGATTGTATAGACAGGGCTTTAAGACATAATGTCAAGAGCTCCCATGAATTCCAGTTAACTATTAGTATTGAAAACCTAACTTTCATTTAGATTCCATAGAAAAAGAGTGGAACAATTTATGATTGTATATCTGTTCCTACTTAGGAGGCAATGCTGAAGATAAAAGCCACAGTATCCTGGCCGTTTGCCTTTAAGCTTTTACCTTCAGCCTTCAGCCTTCAGTCTTCAGTCTAACCACCTGAGTAATTCCGTATATTTACACTATTTGGATAAAAACCGTTTCAGTTCATCTTTCCAATCAGGTACTGTAATTGATAGCGCAGTTAGTAATTTTTGATTTGATAGAACCGAATAGCCTGGCCTTTTAGCAGGGAGACAGAACAACTCCTTACTACATTTCTCTAGGGCTACATTTAACCTCAAAATCTCTTTTATCGCCTCAGCCCAATCATATCTGGAACAATACCCAGATGGGACTAAATGGTAAAGTCCGGTTAACCCTGCATCAAATGCGGCTAAAGTAAGCTCTACAATCAGCCTGGTTGGCGTTGGGATAGAAACCTCATCCACTGCAATCTTTAACTCTTTTTTCGAGGATGACCAATTTAAAAACTTTCTTATAAAATTTTGATCACCGTGGCCATAAACCCAACTTACTCTAAATAGCAAAAACCTGTTTAACTCTTCACAAACACTGTTTTCACCTGCGAATTTACTTTTCGCATAATTATTTAATGGGTTTGGTATATCATCTTCACTATACGGTCTAGTAGATATACCGTCAAAGACGTAATCAGTACTATAATGTATTAGAAAAGAGCTATGCTTTTTTGCCGAACTTATCAGATTTCCAATTCCAATAACGTTTGTTCTATTTGCAGGGCATATATCCTTTTCAGCTCCATCAACATCGTTATAAGCAGTACAGTTTATCACAACGTCAGGTCTCTCCTTATCAAACACTCTGGCAACCTGCTCATTTTCCGAGACATCCATTTGTTCCCGTGCAAAAGCCGCAAAATTATCCCCTCTTCTCGTAAATTCTTTTACGAATTCCCTTCCCAGCTGACCCATTTTACCAACAATTAAATATTTCATATTAATATTTTCTATATTTGATACGATATGCAACCAGTAAAATACTTGAAATGTACAAATAATTTTGCTTAACTATTCAAACTCTGAGTAGTTAATAGTCTAAAGATATCAAATAAATCTTTGGTAGCGTTGTCAATAAGAGACCTGAAAAAAGCTATCCAGAAATAGTATTTTTAATAATTATAGATATCCAAATAATGCTTAATATAAAATATATTGTTTATCGCTTAATATGTTTGCTTGTAAAATTATCAATAA
>JAIQZO010000104.1 GCA_021777055.1 Candidatus Anammoxibacter sp.
TTGGGTAGCAGGATCAAGATCTGAACCAAACTGAGCAAAAGATTCCATTTCGCGGTACTGAGCTAATTCTAGTTTGATAGAGCCAGCAACCTGTTTCATAGCTTTAATCTGTGCTGATGAACCCACACGTGATACAGATAATCCAACATTCACCGCAGGGCGAACACCTTTATAAAATAGTTCTGTTTCTAAGAAAATCTGTCCATCAGTAATTGAAATAACATTTGTTGGAATATAGGCAGAATAGTCACCACCCTGTGTTTCAACTACAGGCAAAGCAGTTAAAGAACCACCGCCTAATTCATCACTTAATTTCGCTGCCCTTTCTAATAAACGAGCGTGTAGATTAAAAATATCACCAGGAAAAGCTTCTCTTCCTGGAGGCCTACGCAAAAGAAGTGAAATCTGACGGTACGATAGTGCATGTTTATACAAATCGTCATATCCAATAAGGGCATGTTCACCATTATCTCTAAAATATTCTCCCATCGCACATCCGGCATACGGCGCAATAAATTGCATTGGTGCCGAGTCACTTGCAGATGCTGCAATTATTATGGAATTCTCCAAAGCTCCATATTCATGGAGAGTTTCAACCAAATTAGCAATAGTTGAAAGTTTCTGCCCAATGGCAACATAAATACAGTAAACCCCTTTATCCTTCTGATTAATAATCGAATCTATAATAATTGCTGTCTTACCTGTCTGTCTGTCTCCAATAATCAACTCACGTTGGCCACGTCCAATAGGAATCATAGAATCAATAGCCTTTATACCTGTCTGCAAAGGCTCCTTTACCGGCTGCCTTGATACAACATTCGGTGCATTAAATTCTATAGGTCTAAACTCATCTGTAGCAATAGGACCTTTCCCATCAATGGGTTCACCTATAGCATTCACTACTCTACCAAGAAGAGCTTTACCAACTGGTACCTGAACAATCTTACCCGTTGTTTTTACAATATCCCCTTCTTTAATATTGGTATCATCACCAAGAATAATGGCACCCACATTATCTTCTTCAAGGTTTAATGCAATACCATATACATTATCTGAAAACTCCAAAAGTTCGTTAGACATGCAATCATCCAGGCCATAAATCCTGGCAACGCCATCTCCAACCTGCAAAACAGATCCGACGTTCTCCATATTTAGCTTTTCTTCGTAGTTTTCAATCTCTTTTTTTATTATCGATGCAACTTCTTCTGGTCTTACGGTCATTGACTAAACTCCTTTACTCCTTTAACCCATCAGATTTATCAAATTGTAAAACAGAAACAATTATCTTTCATTTCCGTAAACAGCGACAAATTTATTTAAGCAGGATTAGCCTGCATCAGTTTCCTCTTAAGCTTATATAGCCTATTTCGAACACTACCATCTATTAATTTATCACCAAATCGAATAATAATTCCACCGAGTATTTTAGCATTTACTGATGTCTTTATCTCAACTTCCTTTTTTATTAGATCTTCAAGTTTAGTTTTTAAAGCAGCAATATTCTCTTCTGTTAACTCTTTTACACTCTGTATTTCTGCCAAAACTATACCTTTTGCTTTCCTTACAACTGATTTATATGACTCCAGTATATATTCCAAGAATTTCTCTCTCCTCTTTTCTATTAATACAAAGAGAAATTTCTTGATTAAAGGCATACCGTCTTTTACAAAAACTTCACCAGCCAATTTTTTTTTATCCTTTAGCCCCACACCAGGATGAAACATCAGTTTTCTTAATTCCGAGCACTCTTTCAACAGTTGATCTATAGACACCAACTCTTGTTCGATCTGCTCTACGACACCTTCATTTTTTGCCAAATCATATAAAGCCTGTGCATATCCTGTAACAACACTACTCTTTATCAAGCTAAGCCTCCTACTTCACTTATAACATTATCAACAAGTTTTTTCGCAGTATCCTCATTCATTGACTGTTCAATAAGTTTTGAAGAGCTTAAAATTGTCAAATCAACTACCTGGTCTCTGACTCCCGCCAAAGCCTGTTTTTTTGCATATTCTATTTCAACTTCAGCTTTTGCCTTTATTGCAGTTGCGCTTTCGTTTGATTTTCTTATAATCTCATCTGAAATACTCTTCGCCTCTTGAATTGCCTCTTGTATTTTTCTATCCGCCTCTTTGCTTGCCTCTTTTAGAGTCGCTTCATACTCAGCCTTTGATTTTGCAGCTTCCTGTCTATCTCTTTCCGCGTTATCAAATGTCTCTTTAACCTCTTGAGATCTCGCATTTATGGCATCCATAATACGGCCAAACAGAAACTTCTTCAGCACTATCAAAAGGATAAGAAAACCAACACCCTGAACAATAAGCAGTTTAGCATTTATTCCCAATGCTTCCACTAATTCCATCTATGCATCCTCCGCCGGAATTAAAATTTGCGTTTCATCTCTTTCAATGATAAAACGATAAAACATTAAGGTCAAAAGAACCTTAAATTACAGTCTATTATTTTAAATTAACTTAATCCCTTAAGAGCTTCAAATACCATTTCAGCTTTTGGCAGTTTTCCAATTAAGATAAATGATATAACAAGGGCATAAATTGTTAAAGATTCAATAAATGCTAATCCAATAAACATCATGATCTGAATCTTTCCATAAAGCTCTGGCTGTCTGGCTACACTATTTGCAGCACCAGAAACCGCAATACCCTGACCAATACCACAACCTAATGCAGCAAAACCAATTAACCCGCATGCAATTGCTAATAATCCAAAATAAATCAATTTAATCCTCCTTCACGAATAATAGATAAACCAAAATAATAAATAAAATTAAATTAAAATCATCCCTTAATGACCTTCATCGTGTACACCAAGAGCACCTGCAATATAAAAGCATGTTAATAAAGCAAATATACCAGCCTGGATTGTACTAGCTAAAATACCTAGAAATACCATTGGAAGCTGTATAGGCACAGGTATAAAACCAAGAAGGAAAGGTGAAAAACCTACAAAAATTGCTAACACAGTATCTTCGCCCATAATGTTCCCAAATAATCGCATTGCCAAAGATAGCGGTTTGGTAAAAAATTCCGCCATCAAATGCAACGGAAACATCATTGGAGCCATCCATAATGGTTTGCCCATTAAATGCTTAAGATATCCAACAATACCGTAATTCTTTATCCCGCAATATTGTGTTACAAAAAATACTATTAGAGCAAGTGATAACGTTGTATTTATATTATTAGTTGGTGAATGAAACAGTGGCACCTGACCAATAAGATTCATAAAGAGAATATACAGGAACAACGTACCAACTAATGGTAAAAACGCAGAGCCTTTTGGTCCTATCTGAGCTTTAACAAAGCCATCCAACGCTTCTACTATTATCTCAAAAAACGATTGAAACCTGCCTGGTATTTTTTTTAACCTACGGGTTGCATAAAAAGAGATAATAACCAAGAAAGATATAATCAGCACAGACATTATTACCGGCACTAATTCATGTACAGACAGCCCCCAAATCTTATAGTGATAATCAACACCAAGAGCATCTAAAAAGGATGGAAGCTCTTTTACTCCGGTTGCGCTTTCTGCTTCAGCCAAATTTCTCACTCCTTCTAATAAAACAAATCAAAAAAAACAGAAAAATTAATACACTCTAATTTTTACTTTGATTTAATACTTCTGCGGCACCATTATCTGACTTATCTAAGTGATTAACAAACAAAAGCCCCAGAATCTTAAAAAAAATAACTATTTGAACAATACTTACACCAACAAACAACGCTATAATGTTTACAGTTAAATACTTAAACACAAAAAACAAAAGAGCGCCAAAAAACAGAAACTTAACGCTACCTATTAAAGTAACAATCTTTTTTACAGAACCATTCTTAGCAACAATCTTATCAACTACAAAGAATGCATTAATTGTACGGAGCAATACCTTCAGTGAACATATACTGATAAATTCGCCTATTAACAATCCCAAAGTAACTGGCATTGAATAGAAAAAGAGCGAATACACTAAAAATATTACAGATAATATTATAGAGGTCTTAAATACCCTTTTGGGAAATCCTGCATCCAAAGATTCTAAACCGCTAATCTCTCCAATATTCATTTATTATCATCTTCTGAAATTTTCTTTATAGTTTTATAAAACTCCATAAACCCTGCAACAACCCCCATCACAATAAACAGAATTAACAACCACGGCGAAGTGCCAAATTTCCTGTCCAGATAACCACCTACCAGATATCCAACAAAAATAGACCCTCCCATCATAAAGCCAAAACCACCGGTTATACCCAATGCCTTATACGCTTCATTAGTCCCTTTTGGTTTAAAGAACATTTTATCTCTACAAAAAAGGGTATTTTATTGATACATATAATAGAAAGTATGTATAACCTCACTTCACACGTTGTATTTACTCTTAATTTCCTTGCCAGACCCTTGCCAGACCCCACATATAATCTATTTACAACAAAAACAACCGGTCCAAGACCTGTCTAACGTGCCAGTTAATCTCCCTAACCGCGTTAGTCATATCAATATATAGCTTAGAAGCCTGTGGTGCACATATACCCGATATAAGCCTATCATCATGAACAATCTCAAACTCTAACGCTTTCTTACTTAACGCCTTCTCTTTTTCCAGCACATGCTGTACTAACGCTTTATTTTTCGTAACTAACGCATCACCAGTACTCTTAAGAATATCCTTAGTACTTGAGAAAAGAAGGTCTAATTCATCAACCGCCTTGTCACTAAAAAGAATAGACCCGTCAACCTTATTTCTAACCGCTTTCAATAACTTTAAAACATTATCTTCTATTAGCTCTATATGGCTTCCCTTTGAGATCAAACGGGACAAAATGCCTTTTAATTCTGGAGAACTAACGGTCTTCGCCTTTTCCAACAAACTGGAAGTCAGACTTATCTCCTCTTCATGTATCTCTTTGCCCAACAACTCCGCTTTTTCTAATATTTTGCGGTCATGCTTCTTAAACCCGGACATTGTAAGCCCCATCATCTCTTCAGCTTTAACAAACAAGCTACTCAGCGAATCAACAAACTCCGCCAGCTCATCGTATTTTTCCAGTATATTCTCTGACACAGGAACAAAAGTTTTTACTGACCCCGACAAAGTTTGCATCACTTCACGCGCGGCGCTAATGGTTTCATCAATATCATCCTGCGTATGAGCAGCAGAGACAAAAGCTGCTTCAAATTGAGAAGGAGCGAAATAAAACCCTCTCTCCTGCATACCATGAAAAAAACGGCCATACAACGCCGTATCGCACTTGTTTGCGCTTTCAACATCATACACTTCGCTATCAGTAAAGAAGGTACAGAGCAAAGATCCAACCCTTGTATGAAAAGTAGAAACCCCGGCATCCATTGCAGCCTTTTCCATTCCTTCAGCCAATCTTAATGATTTAATCTCCAGATCATCATAGATCCCTTTCTCACCTAATCTTTCCAAAGTAGCAATCCCAGCCGCCATAGCAACAGGGTTACCAGACAAGGTTCCAGCCTGATATACAGGCCCAGTCGGAGAGATCCGATCCATTATATCCGCTCTCCCACCATAAGCCCCAACAGGCATACCACCACCAATTATCTTCCCCATAGTTGTTAAATCTGGTTTTATACCATATAACTCTTGTGCTCCACCTTGTGCCACCCTGAATCCAGAAATTATTTCATCAAAAATCAAAACTATCCCGTCTCTTTCTGTTATCTTCCGTAAAGCTTCAAGATAACCATCTTTTGGCGGTACAACACCCATATTACCAGCAATGGGTTCGACAATTATGCAGGCAATTTTTTTTCCGTTCTCTCTGCAATACGATTCCACAGCAGCAACATCATTGTAAGGTAGCACTACAGTATTTTTTACATAATCTTGTGGAATACCAGGACTTGTCGGCGAACCAAACGTCATAGCACCCGAACCGGCTTTAACAAGCAAAGCATCAACATGACCGTGGTAGCACCCATCAAACTTAACAACAATATCCCTACCTGTATAGCCCCTTGCAAGCCTAATGGCACTCATTGCCGCTTCAGTACCCGACGAAACCATTCTAACCTTTTCAACGGAGGAAACCCTCTCTTTTATCAACTCCGCCAACCTTGTTTCCAAAGTAGTTGGAGCACCAAAACTTGTACCTTTTTTTAAGGTGGCAATTATACGATCAACAACATAATCATCCGCATGGCCAAGAATCAAAGGCCCCCAGGAGCAAACATAATCAACAAACGAATTACCGTCAATATCAACTATTTTAGCCCCCTTACCTTTATCAATAAACAAAGGGGTCCCTCCCACTGCGCCAAACGCCCTTACAGGACTGTCCACACCACCTGGAATATTTTTTGATGCGTTATTAAATGCCTCTTGTGATTTATCTGTTTTTAGGTCACTCATATATTTATACGCATTATTTTTGCTAATATTCAGTAATCACCAAAACATCGGCAAAAAAAATTCATGATTTAAAAAATAATATTAAACCTTGCTTCCCAAATGAAGCAAAAACAATTTAATCGCAACCTATTATCTCACTTCACCTTATAAACTTAGGCTGAACTTTTTGCTAAAAACCGAATTGAAACTTTATGGAAAACATGCATCCTATAAACAGAATGTAAACAATCAGCTAGATTTTTCTTAAGGACAAATTTAAAGATGCAAGCCGTAACAACCACTAGTTTTACAAATATTAAAGAAATTGTAAACGCAATAATAGAAGAAGATAACCACTCAGAGAACTGCGAAGTTATAGTTTCAAAAACATGAATATTTGATACAAAGAGGAAAACCATCGCCAAAACTGAGACCAAACTAACCGAAAACTTAACCACACAAATAGTGGTTAATACCTTTCTCCACGATGCACCATCCCAATCTAACTTTGTTGCCATCTTATCAAACAAAACATCAATCTTATTAACTTTACGTTCTTTCAATATTCTTATCATATTTAATAAAAGTTTATTCTAAAATTATATGCAAAAATGATAAAAGAAATGCTATAAATCGACGAATGGAATTATATTTAAATAAAATATCTATGTCAATTATAATTTATTTTGTTATAATTACCACGCAGGACAGAACCCCTGTAATACATTACAGTTATGGCGCACTACCAGCACATTCCAATTTAATTTCGAAAAAACAATAAAGGGGATGGTAATCCAAGACAACAGGAAGCATCAACTGCCACAGGTAACAATTGTGCCTGAAAGGAGTTACCACTACAAAAGGGGAAGGCGCAAGAGCGCAAAGATAAAAAAACACTTTGCACCGCTTGCGCCTTTGGGGTGAAATTTGATTTGATTTACAACCTTCTAAACGCGCATTATTTATTTCAATAAAAGACGTCCTAGATGACAGAACCATAAAGCTAACAACATTAACTTTTTACATAACCAAAATAGCCAGTGTTAACAATCCATTAAAACCGCCTTACCATAACGAAGTTTGCTTAGCTGATGACCCAGCATTGGAGTCATCTTTATATGTGAATTTATAAACAGAAGGGTCATGGAAATTCCTACTACCACCTAATGAGACAAGCCTTTTACATGATGGGCACCTTCTGTTATATGGCCCCTCACTACTAAAAAGCTTGTCACACATAAGACATTTCCTCTTCTTTTTTATTGTTTTTCTCTGTGTTTGATTGGTAACAACCCTATCTTTTAAACCATCAGATTTAGCATCTATTTCTTTGGTTTTAACAAGATTTTCCATTTTATTTCCTCCTACAGAACTGACTAAATAAATCAAAGTAATATTATCTATACTTACAATCTGAATTAACTGTCACCCGATAAAAGTAAAAAAACATAACAAATCTTTTGCTATTTTTTCTTACGTCTACATGTACAGCCATTTAACAGATAAAACTTCCCACACTAACGCCCTCTATAAATTAATTATCGGACTATTATTTCAAAATTAAATACTTGAACGATATTATTTTAGACATTGCAACAGTTAAGGATAATACAAAAAAACAATAATTTTTAAAATCTCACTCACAGAGACAAATCACACACTAGCGGTAACCTTTCCCATTCAAAGCGCTTGCTGTCTCAACGAGTCTAACAAAGTCGTTCCTGTCCCCATTCAGGTCTTTACCTTTTGCCCCTTTCGCAATCTTTATTACATCGTCAAACGAAAGATTCCTACTGTAATCGCTATTTTTAAGTAACATCCCGAAAGCAGCAACGGCAGTAGAAAACCTGAAATTATCAGAAGTCATATCAAAATCTGAGTATTTCTCTAAAACAGGATATAACAAAATCCTCCACTGATCTTTATTCGGCAGCTTATAACCAAACTTCAGTGTCATTAACTTGCCTGACAACTGCTTTTCCGCATGGGCAACTGGTATCAATTCGTAAAGAACGGTAGTCATATGCCCCGACATCAATTCATTTGCGAACATTTCACAACTATGATATGAATTATCATTTGCGGAACGCCTACTCTCATATCCGATAAGCCTATATGCTTTAATTTTACGAGGATTAAACTCCAACTTTATCTTTACATCTTTTGCCACAAGCTCGCGAGCCAAACCGATTTCACCCATTATATCTTTTCCCTTAAGACCAATGTGCAAAAGTTTATGGTTATCATTCCAGGGGCTTTTTGATATCTCGGTTACAACAGAAAATGGAGCACCATCATTACTGGACGGATAATCATAATCAAAGTAATTAACCATCTCTTCAATCTTCACATTATCTTTAGGCGGAATACGATTACTATTTAAAGACTTCATCACTTTGTCATAACTACCGGTTTCCAGATTAACGGGAACGACATACGAAGCATTACCCTTAATCTTTCTAGTCCTGTTTTTAAAGATAATGTCATAGTTATCCAGATTATACGGCATTGATGGTGACACCTTACCCACAACACCATTATTTGTTAATTTCATGGAGCTGAACCGATTTAAACGCCTGCTATCAACATTCAAATTCCCATTCAACAAACTATTTCCGACATAATTACCTTTTGTCCTCTGCATAGGGTAGTCAGGCACCATCTTATCCATTAAATATTTACTACCTACCCCTGGAAGCACACTGTTACCACCATCCCTTACAAGGTATTGTTCTACCGGTGTATACGCCTCCCTTTCTGTTGCAAACCGTTCAGGTTCATTCGTATTATCGAAAAAAACCGTACCAACCGGTGTCTTAAACACTACAACTAAGGCCAGGACCGACGCACAAAGCGCAGGTGCTAACACCTTCCATTCCAGTAAATATTTTAAACTGTAACCCTCTTTTATCGGTTCCAATATCAGACGGTTCTTAATAATGTTTCTCCTGAAATCTGATAGCGCTGGTAACGGGACTTCCTGCATCTCTGCATGCACCTTACGGCAAACCTTATTTAACGTTTCTAGCTCATTTATTAATGCAGAATCGTTTTGAGCACTCTTTTCAAGCTTTCTTCGTTCTCTGCGGCTTAATTCGTTCAAAACATAGGCAGTAAGCTTACTCTCTTTCATCTTGCCAAACATCTTACTCCCCTTTCCGCAATACCCTTATTGTCCTGTTTTTTTAATAAAGCTCTCATTGATTTTACACCTTTATGCATTAAAAACCCCACATTAGAAACAGATAACCCTGTAACCTTACTTATCTCTTTATAACTAAGACCATCTTGAAATTTTAAACAGATAACCTCTTTTTGATTCGACGGCAGAGAATTAATCACATCAAGGATACCCACCGCGTCCTCTTGCCGTTCAATGTCTGCAGTAGGGGAGTTATCACCATCATCAGCAAAATCTATATCCGATTGTAGCGAAAACATACGTTTTTCTTTTTTTTTCAAGTCAAACGCCTTGTTCCTGCAAACCGTATATAGCCACTGCTCCAAGTAGCTTTCTATTTTGGCACGCTTTTCCTTCCACAACTGCAGAAAGGTTTCCTGTACCACATCTTGAGCAAGTTCAATATCCCCAACGATCCTGAAAGCATATTGGACCAGTCGTCCCTCATAGCAATCCAGCGTCTTTAAAATCCAATCTTGCTTACTTTTATTTTGATCAGTTCCCATATTAAACACGGTTAAAACGTTTTATTACCCTTTTATACGATCATCAAAGAGATTTATTAGGAAAAAAATTTTTTTTAGTTAACATTCAGGAACATAGACAACAAAAAAATGCTCCCCTGACCATACAAAAACAACAGAAACATCAAGCCAGCTCAATACTCCAATAGAAACTAAACAAGTTAAAGCCATACCCAAAAAGAAGGAGACACACAAAATCTCAAAGATTAAAAATTCGCAATTATTTAATAATACGAGAGAATCTGCTTGTTCTTATTTACCAAAAGCCTGAAAGATTATAAAAAAAGCTATGTTCTGGCTTACTCAACCAAAATTAAGCACAATATTGTGCAAGTATTTTACGCACGAACCTCAAAACACTGTAATTTATAACAAGCAATTATCATGCCGTTACGGGACATTTTTGTTTTGGAACTCGGATTTAGCAAATTTGATTGAATAAGCCAGAGGCATAGCCTCGCTATATTGAAGATTTCGAGGTAGGACAAATAGGACCGGAAGATGATTGCCAAAAGGCAAATATCCTTCATTGTAAGGCCAAAGTGAATATTTAATGAATTTCTGTGGATATATACAACAATATTATGAAATATTAATCGGTTAAATTGCCATCATCATTTTTTTCTGTATTTCCATCGCTAGCCAATGGACGATAGCTGTACTGGAATGACAAATCCGGAATCAAACTGTGAATAACCACTTTAGCCATACTATCAAGCTTTTCAAAGGTAACCCCAATCTTTACGTCATTCTTCAGTCGCCTAATATTTCCAACTCTCCCCCTAATCATAAGGCTATTTTTTGATTCACCATACTGAAGGTATATCACGATATTATCTATTATATCATCATTTATTATGGTAAAGTTTTCCACCTTACAGCAGCAACCATTATCACTAATGTCAACAATTGCACCTTCAACAAGATTATGATTAATCTCAAACTTGATAGGCAAGAAACAATCAACCCTTTTAGACTCCCGAACATTATAGTTCTCAATTAACTGAGGATATTTAATAAAAGCCATGTCTTCTGGAATTGAAACGATAGAGATTACACTGGAATGGAACCCTAAAATAGAACCTTTTTGCAGATACATTACAATAACATCACTATTTTCCAACTCTTCTATTTTAACCTCATCCATCTTGAACATCTTTACTATCAAAAACTTACCGACCTCCATCCCTATCAATTCTGACTTTAGAGAGAGTTGCAACCCTTCTATTTCCAACTGTAAAGAAGTTCCTATCTCAAGGAACAACCTTTTACCTAAGTCATTATTAGTACTATTTCCCATGTTTCTTATCTGCCCCCCCTCCTTAACAATATTACCTTAATAGTCTCAAACACTATCATTAGATCTAAAGGCAAAGATATGTTTTTTATGTAAAAAAGGTCATATCTGAGTTTCTCAATAGAATCACCAAAAGAATCTCCATAGGGATATTTAATCTGAGCCCATCCAGTCAACCCCGGTTTTACAAAATGGCGTTCCGAATAAAAAGCAGTCAGCTCCTTGATTTGCTGGACAAACTCCGGCCTTTCAGGCCTAGGTCCTATAAAGCTCATATCACCTTTTAAAACATTAAACAATTGTGGCAATTCATCTATTCTGGTCTTTCGTAAAAAGCTCCCCACTGAAGTTATACGTGGGTCATTTTTCCCTGCCCAGACTGCACCTGTACCAGTTTCTGCATCTTGTTTCATTGTCCTGAATTTGAATATATAAAAATCCTTACCCATCACACCAGTTCGCACTTGCCTATAAATAACGGGCCCTTTGGAACTTAACTTAACGGCAAAGGCAACAAAAGGAGATATTGGAATAGCCAGCATCAAACCAATAAATGCAAGTATAAAATCAGTTAACCTTTTGTAAAATCTGATATACTGAGTTATCCGGAATCCGTCGGCCTGTAAAAACCAACTAGGATTAATATCCTCCACCATCAGCTTACCAGTTAAGAGCTCAAAAAAATATGGATAATCCAGAATCTTTATCCCTGACAATTTGCATTTGACCAGTTCATCCATAATAAGATTACCTCTACGCTCAGTCAATGCAATCACAATGGTATGAATCCTACTCTCTTTTACAATACTATTCAAAGAATTAACATCACCTATTATTTTTGAGCGCAAGACTGTTACCGGATCAAAAGGCGTTCCTAAGAACCCTTTAAGCCTAAAGTTACATTCTGCATTCTCAAGTAAATTACCAATGGTCTCCGCTTTCACCCCTGTCCCAATGATTAATACATTTCTGGCAAAAGCTGGATGATTTAATATTAGATGACATAATAGATGCCATAAATATTGCCCCGCAGCAAATGTGGACAGTGCCGTAATCAGCACACTGTTATCTACTTTTATAATAGGAACAAGAAAGGATATAGCAGTAAATAAGACAAACGATAATACGGAGGCAAAGAAAGACCTTAGAAGCAGAGATTTTCGATTAAACTTTTTGTAACACGTATAAATCTCAATAAATATAGAGAAAAACAGGGACGTTACTATAAATATCAGAATAGTTACATTTAAACTATTTTCCCGAACATTTGCAAACTTATCACCAGAAACATTATTAAACGCAAAAATAAATGCAAAAAAGCTGATCAGGGAGTCGCCGAAAAACAAAACCATGACCCTTTTGCCTATATTATCTCTTAGAAGCCAACCCATTTTTACCTTCTTATTTGGTTATATGTTAAGACTCTGCAATCCCCTAAATAGAGCCTGGAACTAATCTATAATTGATTATCGGTTAACCATTGCAAGAGATTAACCAGATACAATAGTTTCGTATACTTAATTAGTTCTGAATATTATCTTTTAGAACCCGATCAACGTATTGCCTTTTAACCTGCTTATATACAAGACTCAACAATGCACAAAAAAAACTTGAGCCAATCTAAAACAGATTATCGGTCAACCATTTCCGAAAATTAGTTCATCACAATATTTTTGCGCAATTGCACACATTTGCGCTCTTACACACTCTTGCATACTTACCAGTTGTAAATTTAAGAAAATAACAGTTTCCGGAATTTCTGTTAACGCCTTAACGGAGCAAAATAATAAATTTATAAAATAGCTTCTGGTTAACAGGTCTTTTGTTTGTTTATTTTAAAGAAGTAATAGTGGGCAGGTTAATTTGCAGGAATAGAGAGATAGTAAAGGTGGCAAGGAAGGTATCTTTATTTTGTAAAGTAAATGATATACTTCCGTATAAAAAATGTATCTAAGCTAATGAAAGCATGTTATGACACTTTCCATATCATAGGTACAGGAAAGACAAAGTTCCAGAGGTGTTTGATTTGATATTGCAGTTTACGTTTTTTACCAGAGCAAGACCAATTGTCCAACAGGGAAAAGAAGGCAGTAGCGAAAATGGTCACAAATGGAATTAATTTCCAATCGTCTTTTACATTGTGCATTTAAGAGGCTTCTGATGGAAATAGTAGAAAAGGTACCCTAAAACAAATTAATCAAGGTAATTAATTGCAGAACATAACATAAATCGAGCAAAAGCATTTAGTTTCTAGAAGGAAATTGAACAACTGAAACTATAGTATCATTTCACACCATACCTTGGATCAATATCCTTGATTATCTCCATCCACTCTTCATAGGTCTTTCCATGCCTTTTAACATTCCAATTTGCAATGTTACTTAAATGTGTATATGCATTTTTTAAGATCTGAAAGTGAATAATCTCTTCTTTTGCTAGAAACTTGTATAGTTCCTTCTCTCGAACACTAAACGACTCTTTTGCCGCAACTTCATAGAATTTATAAACTTTCCTTTCAATATTCAGCGAAATCTTTATTGCATCCAGATCACTAGCTTCAGTATGCACCTCATCAGTTATGACACTTTGCATATCTTTAAATATTGTCTTCAACCTATCCCTTGGAGACGAATATTCTCTAGCCGCAGCAGCAGATTCTGGTTCAATAAGCCCAGCGGTCATCATCTTAATCCGCCTAATATGTTCCTTCTCGTCTTCAACAAAAGAGAGAAACATCACTTTACCAAGCTGATTCTTTGTCCTCGCGGCTGCTTTGAGAAAGAATTCTATGCCATCATTTTCCAGTTGAATCGCAAAATTTACAGCTTCAACCAAGGCACTATCTAGTTTTTCATCCATAATCAAATTCAATCGAAATAAAATAGCCCGAAATATTGCTAAAACTTTCAGCTTTTTTATAGATGTTGCAGAGAAAATAAATATAATGAGTTAGCATCAAATATTCTACTCAATTACCATATTAAGTAAAGTATTTTATTAACAACCGCGTTAATCAACCAAAATCAAAACTTAGGAATAAGTTATTAGTTAATGAACAGACCAAAAACCACAGTTATAATACCTGCTTATAATGAAGAGCATGCCATTGAACATGTTATTAAAGAGATACCAAAAGAGATTATTGACAAGATTATTGTTGTAGATAACGGAAGCAATGATAATACCTCACAAAATGCCGAAAATGCGGGAGCGCTTGTAGTAAGAGAAGAAAAAAGAGGTTACGGACAGGCATGTCTAAAAGGGATAGAAAGTTTACCGGCAAATACAGAGATAGTTGTATTCCTGGATGGTGATTACAGTGACTATCCGGAGGACATGAGAGAGCTCCTCATACCCATTGTGAATGGTAAAGCAGATATGACTTTAGGTTCTAGGATTCTAGGTAAAAGAAAAAAAGGGGCATTGATGATCCATTCATCATTTGGAAACATTCTGGCCTCGTTTCTTATAAAACTATTCTGGGGTTTTCGTTTTACAGATTTAGGGCCATTTCGGGCAATAAAGTATCAGTCCTTAAAAAAGATCGGAATGAAAGATACAAACTTTGGATGGACGGTTGAGATGCAGATCAAGGCCGTAATAAACAAATTACGCATTGTCGAGCTGCCGGTTAGGTACAAAAAGAGAATCGGAAAATCAAAAATAACCGGAACTGTAAAAGGCTCTATAAAGGCTGGTGTAAAAATAACATACACCATAGTTAAATACCGTATAACAACACTCTTCGCATAAAGACTATTGATTTAAGACATGATAATAAACGATATAAAAGAGATCTTAACTACAAATATAGTTTCCGCTTCACCTGAGATTACTGTTGCAGAAGGAATCTCCATTATGACTAAAAACAAGATTAGTGCACTAATCTTAACAGAAAATGACGAATTATCCGGTATCTTTACAGAAAGGGATGTTGTCCGTCTGGCAAACCGAAAAAACGAGTTTCATAAAACTCCCATTAAGACATTTATGAGCAAACCTGTTTTAACAAGAGAGATCAACGATGATGTCTTTCAAATATATGGACTTTTAAAAGAAAAGAAGATAAGGCATGTTGTAATAGTTGATGCCAATAAGGAAATACAAGGAATTATTTCCCAAACCGATATAATTAACAATCTTGGGATGGAGTTTTATGTAGATTTTAAAACTATTTCGCAAATAATGACCAAAAATGTTCTGACTACCAAAAAAGATGTCTTGTTATTTGATGCTTTAGGCGAAATGGAAAAGAACTCGGCCAGTTGTATTGTTATCGAAGAAGAGAACCTGCCCATAGGAATATTATCGGAGAGAGATGCCACCCGCCTAATATTAAACATAGACGACCTTAATCCAAAAACAGTGGGCGACGTCATGACTCAACCGGTAAAAACGATAAACGAAGAGACATCTATATATGACACGGCAAAGATAATGAAAGAGAATGCATTTCGCAGACTAGTAGTTGTCAATGAAGAAGGATCTTTAACCGGCATTTTAACACAATCAGATATTGTTAAGGGATTCGAAGGGAAATATATTGAGTACCTAAAAGAGATAATAAATGAAAAAGAGCACAAATTAAATGAGACAATAAACTCTCTAAAAGAGAAGACCGTTTATCTTGACAATATACTTCGCTCATCAAAAGACGTTGCTATAATTGCTACTGATGTTAACTTTAACGTTAAATACTTTAATCAAGTTGCCACCAGTTTATTTGTCAATAACCCTAAAAAACTCTTAGGGATATCCTTAATTGATTTATATAAACAAAACAACATAGATATTGCTTTTCTATTAAAAGCCAAAGAGATAATAGAGAACCATAAAGATTATAAGTTTGCTTTTGAGCTGAACCAGGACAAAGAGATTAAATTCTTTAGTGCAAGGATGTTCGGAATATGGGACAAATGCAGCAAATTAGACGGTTACGGATTAATGATACAAGACATTACCCAAACGTTTAGGGCTAAAGAACAAATGGATAAACTCTCCAGTGTAATAGAACATTCTCCCATTTCAGTAATTATATGCGATAAAAATGGTGTAATAGATTATGTAAATCCCGGGTTTGAAAAGCTCACAGGATATTCAGCATCAGAAGTAGAAGGAAAGACACCGAATATCTTAAAATCTGGAAAGTTGAGCTTAAAGTTTTACGAAAAGCTGTGGCAAACAATACTTTCTGGCAAAACGTTTCAAGGTACATTTATTGACAAAAAAAAGAATGGCGATTTGTATTACGAAGAAAAATATATAACACCAATAAATACATATTTTGGTGAGCTAAAACATACACATTTTGTTTCTATTGGAAAGGATATCTCTGCCCAGAAAAAAGCAGAAAATGGCAGAGAAAAGCTAATAAATGATTTACAAAAAGCACTCTCAACAATTAAGACTTTGCGTGGATTCTTACCAATATGTGCATCCTGTAAAAAAATCCGTGACGACAAGGGGTATTGGAACCAGGTAGAGCAATATATCTGTGATCATTCAGATGCAGAATTTACACACAGTATTTGCCCGGAATGCATGGAAAAACTATACCCTGAATATTTATAGTTACAAGATTTAAAGTGCGAAGAAAAAGTTTAACACTTAAAGTGGCATTTTATTCTAATGATCTGTCCGGAAACAAGTTGTACATTCTGAGTTCAAATTTTGATTAGATTTGTACAAACTGATAGAACCAAACCGGAAGTGTGACCGTCTCCGCATTGAGGATTTAGAGATTGAAATTTGGGCAGAGATAATGTGCAGATTAATGTTACCGCATAATTTATTACATCCGCCTTACTTAGGCTGGTTATCTGTATTACAATAGAAGACAAAGAACAGACAAATCTTACTATAATACCAAAGGCTGTGCCACCAAACAGCAGATAACCGTTTTTATAATATCCATTACTCTATTTTTACACCCACTCTAACAATAATTTGATGTAATTGTGCCTAAATATGTAGCTATTCTGCCTAAATAGAGGTAAATCAACTGAGCCATATATCCGTTTATCTCTAAATGATTGTTAGATGCAACTCCTGTAGAAAATGACGTACCGAAAAGAAGCTTAGCCCTCAACGCAGCAGGAAACCACCTATCTCACCGTCCGGACTTCACTTAAATTTTTTGACAATTTATTGTTACTTTGATAGAATCAAATTTTTGACCTTTTGGTTTTCTGTAACTTAATAGAGACGAGATCAGTACTCTTATTTCTTTTTTTAATAACAACAAGCACGTAAACTTAATGAAAACCAGAAAGATTTCATCTTTTCTCATAATACTATCCCTATTGTCCATCTTTATCGGATTAAAGGCCTCTTACGGGTACACCCTTTTATCCGGCATCTCTGTATTTGAGGGTAATCAAGGCGTTACTATTTTCGAAGTAAGGTCCGGAACACCGGCAAATAATGCAGGCATAAAAAAAGGGGACGTGATACTGGAGCTTGATAAAAAAAAGGTTAAGACAATAGATGATTATGTTAACTTTTCCAAGTCCTTGCCCAAGAATAAACATGAAATAGTTGTTCTAGTAAAAAGAGCTAAGAAAACGTTTACATTAAAGCTGGAAGATTATAGTATTCCTATAAAAAATTATTGGGGTCTAAAAATACCTGTATCTAAAAAAAAACCGCCAAAGAATAGAAACCCACATGATTACTGGATTAGTGAACAAAAAAGGTTTCTAAGCTCTATTAATAAGAATACACCACATAAAACCAAAATTGCCATATATCACAAAGCAATTAACAGTTTGTTTTACGCTCTACACCATAAACCTGAAAAGGTCGAAAACATGGTGTTAATTGCCAGCCTATTTAAGAAAATAGGAGAAGCGTCTATAAATAACGGCCCAAGAGAAGAGTATGTAAATAATTTTAAGATTGCCATAAAACTTTATAAAAAAAGTATGTCTAAAAAACAACTGCCGAAAGAAACGCTTATAAAGATTCGTGAAAACCTAATGAACATTGAAAATTTGCTTAAGCAGTAAGACTACTTTGTAAAACAAGACCTATGATGCGAAATGTTTTGATAATGTTCTCCATATTAATTATCATTTCCGGGTGTGCAACTGTAGAAGTAATCACATTTCAAGCCGAGGAAGCTAAACACATTGACAAAGTATCCATTCTTGGCCCCGAACAGAGCAGCCCATTAACCGCTAGTATTACCGGCGATGCAAATATGTTTTACATATTAATGGGGCCAACAATTATACCTCAGATAATGATGGGATTTGCTACACGCCAAGCGAATAATGAAGAAGCGGACTATTTAAATGATTTGATCTTTGATTTTAATATAGAGGAAATCTTCAGGGATAAGTTTAGACACGAACTTGAAGTAAACACATTTTTTAAACCTGTAGTAGAAAGCAGGGATTCAGACAATCATGAACTAATGGATTTGATAAATAAATTCCCGAAATCACATGAAGACTACATTAAGATAGCAGACGCTATGGGCACAGACACCATAATAGAACTTTCTGTCTATTCTTACAGTCTGAAAGATCCCGGAATCTGGTGGGACCCCAATGTTATTTTGACCGTGGATGCACGAATGACTCGTCCTAAGGACAACAAAATTCTCTGGCAAAACAGAATGACGGAAAATACTAAGCGCAAACCTATGGGCCTTGATTATATGTATTACAGGGAAAACAACGGGGAACTCTTACGCCTTGAACTTGAAGCCGCCGCAGAGATTGTTGCAAAGGCTTTGGTACTGGACCTTGGTTTTAAGATAAAAGGCGGAATAAATGATATAAGAGAGATTGTTACGGAAAAAGTAATCGAAACAGTGGAAGAGTATAGGGTCCTGTACCCGTATCCGGGTACAGGACCCGGATACGGACACAGCAGAGGTACCGGATACGGACACAGCAGAGGTAATAGAACTACCCCTCAAGGGTTTTCAATAAATGCAGGGATAAGATAGCAAAGAGAAAGGGGACCAAAAGTTCGAGTTTTTAATATTCTAAAGGGTTCGACATTAATTAACTAAAATAGATTTATGGAACACGCTATTCAAAAAGCAGATATATTGATTGAAGCACTTCCCTATATACAGGCATTTAACGGAAAAATGGTATTAATAAAATTGGGCGGCAGTGCAATGAAAAAAGAATCCGTTATGCTTGGTGTATTGGAGGATATAGTTTTTCTTAAAGCTGTTGGAATTATGCCTATTTTAGTGCACGGTGGCGGGCCACATATTAACGAAGAACTAGCAAAAGCCCAAAAAAAATCATCATTCATTAAAGGCCACAGGGTAACAGACAGAGAAACACTAGATATAGTGGTGAAGGTAACCACAGAAATAAGCAGATTAATAGCCACTGCCATTGAGAAATACGGCGGCAAGGCCACCTGCCTATGTGATCTGGAAACTCCTGCAGTTGAAGCAGAAAAACTTATCTTTAACAATGCCGGTCCTGATGAAGATCTAGGATTCGTAGGTAAGGTATCACGTATAGACACTAAAATCGTTCGTGAAATTTGTGATAGCGGTAGCATTCCGGTAATTGCACCCATCGCTAAAGGGAGAGACGAAAAAGTTTTCAATATTAATGCTGATAGTGTCGCCTCAATAGTTGCACAATCTCTAATAGTAGAAAAACTTGTACTTCTCTCTGATACTCACGGCATCATGACTGAGCCAGGTAATGAAGACTCTTTCGCTTCTACTTTACATGAAAAAGAGATAGAATCTTTGATTCAAAAAAAAGTCATTACAGAAGGCATGCTTCCAAAAGTCAACGCATGTATTTCTGTTCTATTAAAAGGTGTTAAAAAGGCACACATTATTGATGGTCGCATTCCACACTCTTTACTGTTGGAAATCTTTACGGTAAAAGGTGTTGGTACTCAAGTGCTAGTATAGATTTAAATAAATATTTCGATATAAATTTAAGGAAACAAAAAATGCAAACAACTGATGAGATTATAAAGCTTTATGACGATTATGTTATACCTAATTATATACGTCACCCCATTGTTCAAGTAAAAGGTGATGGAGTCTACATATGGGACGCTAACGGAAAACGATACCTTGACCTGTTTTCAGGATGGGCAGTAAGCAACCTAGGTCATTGTCATCCAAACGTTGTAGATGCAATACAAAAGCAAGCCGCCCTTCTACAACATGCGCCAAATATTTATTATACTGTACCCCAGGGAGAGCTTGCTAAACGTATCTCAGTGAACTCTTTTGGCGGACAATGTTTTTTCTGTAATAGTGGTGCTGAAGCGAATGAAGCCGCCATAAAATTGGCACGTATTCATAACGAAGATAAGGGAAAATTTAAGATTATTACCATGAATGACTCTTTTCACGGTCGTACATTAGCAACTCTAACCGCTACCGGACAGCCCAAATACCATAAAGGGTTTGCTCCACTGGTTACAGGCTTTGCCTATGCACCGTTTGGAGACCTGGCGCAAGTAGAGAAACTGGTTGACGATGAAACATGTGCCATAATGCTAGAAACTGTTCAGGGTGAAGGCGGAATAAACATCCCCACTATGGAATATATAAAAGGAATTCGCGAATTGTGTGACCGTAACGACATCCTGCTAATACTGGATGAGGTTCAGTGTGGAATGGGCAGAACAGGAAAGCACTTTGCATATCAGCATTATGGAATAGAACCGGATATAATGACCCTGGCAAAGGCATTAGGTGGCGCCATAGCAATAGGAGCAATGACCGCAAGAAAAGAGATAGCAAAGAGCCTTGTTCCAGGAACACACGCATCAACATTCGGCGGTAATCCATTGGCGTGCGCCGCAGGAGTTGCAGTATTTGACACAATGAAGAGCGAAAATATGTTGGATAATGTCAATAAGATGGGTACATATTTAAGAGAACAGCTGGATAAACTAGCAAAAGAGTTTGATATAATAAAAGAAGTCCGTACCCTGGGACTCATGATTGGTGTTGAATTAACAATACCTACGTCCGATATTGTAAAAAAATGTATGGATGCTGGACTTTTTGTCAATAGCACCCACGATACAGTAATCAGAATCATGCCGCAGCTTAATGTAAAAAAAGAGCATCTGGATGAGGGGATAAGAATTTTAAAGCAAGTATTACAAACTGAAGCACAAAAGGTGTAAAATGAACACTAAAAACATTACATCTGTTATTGATTTATCAAATAGCGATATAAACGAAATATTTTCAGTTACTCATCAGCTGAAGAAATCAGATTTAACGAACAACATCAATTCCCTTACTGGAAAGATACTGGGAATGATATTCGAGAAAAGCTCCATGCGTACAAGAGTATCATTTGAAGTGGCCATGACGCAGCTTGGCGGCCATGCAATATATCTGACGAAACAAGATATTGATCTCGGAAAACGAGAATCAATAAAAGATGGAGCAAATGTGCTATCAAGATATGTTGACTGTATAACAATCAGGACATATGCACACAAAACCGTATTAGAACTGGCAAAGGAAGCTTCAGTTCCTGTAATTAATGCACTGTCTGACTATTCTCACCCATGCCAGGCTCTTGCGGATCTTTTTACCATAAAAGAGAAATTCGGCACACTAGACAATATTACAGTCTCTTTTATCGGTGATGGAAACAATGTTGCTCGTTCCCTTGCCTTTTTGTGTTCAAAACTCGGCGTATCATTCAAAATTGCTTTTCCTGAAAAGTATGGATTGGATAAAGAAACGATATCAATCGTGAATGATATTGCTGAAAACGATGCAAAGTTTACTATTTGCAAAAGTCCTGAAGACGCAGTTAAAGACACAAACGTTATATACACTGATACATGGACAAGTATGGGGCAGGAAAGTGAAGCAGAAGTACGCAGGGCAGACTTTAAGGATTATCAAGTTAACAATAAACTTACATCTTTTGCAGACAAAGATGTAATAATAATGCACTGCCTACCTGCACATAGGGGAGAAGAAATAACTGACGAGGTAATTGACGGACCAAATTCCGCCGTGTATGACCAAGCAGAAAATAGAATGCATATAGAAAAAGCGCTGTTAAAACTGTTGCTTACGCAATAGGCTGAAGGCTGAAGACTGAAGGTAAAAGCTTAAAAGTGAAAAGCAAAAGGCTGTGGGCATTTACCTTCAACCTGTCGACTAAAGAGCTTTACGCTTTTACATTCAGTCTTCAGCCTATTCACCTAATTTATAAACCTTTGATCATATACAACAAGAGTTTGTTTATTAATCCATATGAGAGATAATAATAGAAAACCTGACGAGCTAAGACCCGTTAAGATAGAAAGAAATTTCACAAAAAATGCAGCAGGTTCGGTATTAATCGAATCTGGTAATACGAAAATCCTATGTACGGCTTCAGTAGAGGAATCCGTGCCCCCTTATATTAAAGGTACAGGTAAGGGCTGGATAACTGCAGAATACTCACTTTTACCAGGATCAACACACAAAAGGGTCATAAGAGAGATTAGCAAATCAAAGATTAGCGGAAGAACACATGAGATACAAAGATTGATAGGACGTTCCATGCGCAGCATTGTAAATCTTGCAGGGTTTGGAGAACGAACAATCTGGATAGATTGTGATGTCCTTCAGGCTGACGGTGGAACGCGAACAACTGCAATTACGGGTGGATATATAGCAATGGCAGACGCATTTCAAAAGATGAAGAAAAACAAGATGATAAAAGAGATTCCCATCATTGATAGTATAGCTTCAGTCAGTGTAGGCATTGTAAAAGGTACATGTGTGATGGATTTATCTTATGCGGAAGACAGCAATGCTGATGTAGATATGAACATTGTTGTCACTGGTAGAGGGGAATTTGTGGAAATTCAGGGAACAGGTGAGCGGACGACCTTCAGCGATGAGCAGCTTGGATTGATGATAAATTATGCAAAAAAAGGGATAAAAGAGCTTACAGAAATTCAGACCCAGACACTGGAAGCGTAAACTTAAATATAGGAATTGGCGATTACTTCACACGAAAAATCAGATATAATCCATTACAAATCAAAGATTATCCTTGCAAACCACTTTCCTCCACCTTTCTTAACTGTTAGCTGATGATGGGTAACTGCTTTAACCTCTGTGAATATAACATGTTTTTCGTGATCAAATATCTCACCATGCCCCATGGCCTTAAGGTAAAAAGTCTGCCGTGGGGACGAGTTCCCAATATCAGGTGTTGGCCATATATTATCTATTTCAAATTCTTTAAAAATGAGATAGTTAACCTCAAAATGGTATATAATCTCATGGAGCCAGTTTATCATTAACTGTTCCAGATCATCCCCGGCAACACATATCTCTTTTCTAACTACTTTATTAACTCTGGAAACATCTGTCAATGTATCTGAAAGTGCCATTGCCGCAGTTGCAAACAATAGTTTTAGATCCTCACCAAAGACCTCTATGCCAAGATCTGCAGTGTGATCAATGAGTTTGTAATTCCCATGCTTCATTTCTCTTCAGACACATTGGTAGTTGAAGTTCCAGATCCGTTGCCTACTGTTGGAATCAGCTCTATAACGTTTTTAATTGGTTTCTTTATAGGTTCAAACATTGAAAGACTGCTCGTTGGTTCGGCAATTGTACCGCCGACATGAACCTTTGTTAAGCTCTTACGTACCCCACCAACCACAAAATCAAAAAGAGGTCCCACTATCGGTATATCCTTTAGTGTATTTTTTGTAAATTCTACTACAACTCTTACATCAAGATCACCATTAAACCCTACCGTTCCCCTTGCGACCAGTTCCACTGTATCACTGTATACCTTCGCCTCAGTTATTTCTATAATATCATCTTTGATTACAAAGTTTATTCTTCCAGAGTGAAAGACCACTTTTGTGGGCAGCCCGAAATTCAGTATATTAATAACACTCAGGGCAACAGGAACATCAGAGATACTTCCTTCGTAAAGGTTTACATGACCAGATGCAAGTAGTTTGCTCTGATCCTTCGCGTCTCTGTTAAACTTAACCTTTCCACTAAGTAGACCTGGCCATTCTTGATCTGTCTTAAAAAGATTTCGGAAAAGTTTCTCCATATCCACATCTTTAAAACTAAAAGCACCGTCATATTTGTAGAATGAATTTTCTACGTCAACACTTATCGCTCCATTTACCTTTCCATCAAAGCACTTACCAGCAATATTGTCAGCGGAGATATTGTTTCCTATGGCTTTAATTATACCATTAACACCATTAAGGGATACCAAAGATTTTTTATCTGTAAAAGTAGACCCTTTGCAATTTACTGTAATAGATGTTTCAGGTTTTATACCTAGATCTCTTTGGTCAAATACAACATCCAATCCTATCTTGCCCGCAAGTCTGAAGTTCTCCAGATTTTTACCATATTTATCGGGCAGATTTGAAAGAAACTTATCGGATAGATTTACATCTGGTACATTTATATTAATAAGCTTCATAGGGTTATTCATACCAAATTCACCGCTGAAATTAATCGGAACTACCTGTTGGCCATCGTCAAAATACCCTTTAAAGTCCTTCAACTGAACACTGCCACCGCCTCCACCGCCCAGCCGACTCTTTTCAACCCTGTTACTTACAACAATCTTCCCATTGACATCATTTAACGGTACGGGCATTTCCGGATATATTAAATTCCAGTCTTTACAAATAACTTCTACCTTGTAGTCTTTGCTTATTTTACCATCGTCATTTACGGAATATACCACATCCAGATCTGCACGACCTCCAGGCTTGAATTTTTTATATAGCTTCTTACATGAATTGGGCAGCTTATCTACAAGCTCTTTAGTTAAAATCACATCGTTTGCTTTTACCAATATTTTCTTTACCGGTTTATCTATTTCCATAATAACGTTAAGATTAACGTTTGTGCCCTGTTGGCCATCCTGGTATACATAACCGCTCACATTTTTGATACTTATTCTATTGTTATCCAGAGTCATACGTCCTGCAATCCTGGACGCAGTAAATGGCCACTTAATGTACGTCGCTTCCATGTCCATAAAGTCAATCCTAACATGTCTCTCTACTCGCCTTTTACCTCCCGTATTGTTAAGGTTAATAAGGCAATTCATGTCAAGCTTTCCCATAGGTTTATATGTATTCCATATCTTTTCACCAACAATGGGAACTCCTTTAAAGAAACTCTCTGACACTGACAGCTCTTTTGCGTTTATCTTTAGATTCAACGATGGCATGTTTAAATCAAAATGTCCAGCGACATTATAACTGCCGTAGAATGGATCCTGCACAAAGCCATTTATCTCCAAATCCTTTAAAGAACCTAAAAAAGGTTTTATAGTCATACCGATCCCTTTAACATATAGTTCACCGCCAGAGAAGAATTCTTTATCAATAAAATGAAGTATGCCCTCTTTCAAGACTATACCGTCCTTTAATAATCCGCTGTAATTAGAGAGATCAATATTGTCCGTCAACTCTTTCAACGCATCCATTATCATCCATATGCCGTTTTCTCTCCTGACAATATACAGTTCCGGAGATATTGCAGTAACATCGGTAATCAACAGCTTACCTTTCAGCAGATCAACAGCGCTGTACGCAACTATTACCTTTTCAACGTTAAGCCTGGGATTTTCAATTGTAATCTCTGCAGTTGGATTTATACTAACGTTGTTAAGTGTAATGCTGTTAAGGTCAATTTGGGCACTCTCTATTAATATCTTGTCTGCACTTGTTTTCCCTCTCTTGACTATCTTATTCAGAACAATCTTTCCTGGAATAGTTAAATTTGCATCCTTGACTACAACATCAATATCATCTTTGAGAAACGTAAAGTATTCAATGGTCAATCCATTCTCCCGCGTCATGGATAACTTTTCGATCGATACTGTTCCACCTGTATATTGCTCAATCTTCTCAACAATCACATCTTTAAGATTTCCACTGTCCACATATTCTCGTAAATAACTATTTACAAGTCGTTGCAAGCCATTTTTCTTTAAATATTTGATATACACAAAATAGCCGGCACCACATATGATCAGAGCAGCAATTACAAAAGAGGTTATTGCTGATATAAGAATTACGGATCTTTTTTTTAAGTTCTTTCTTTTTGTCATACTAAAATTAAAGCATTATAATATATACTACAAGTGGTTGTAACACACACCCTTACCTGTTTTTAACTTTAACACTTATTATAACATTATTATTAAGAATTAAGCTCTCTAAAAATGGCACATTTTGCTTAAAAAAGGAGAATTATAGTTCTGGTAATCATAAATAAAAGATCTATAATAAATACTTTCACTCAGTAAAAATTGGGAATTAATATAACATTACTTTATGAAAACTTCTTAAAAAAAAGATTTTGTAGCTTTTCTGGAATAGAGAATCCAGGAGGCGGAAGTCAGTATAATAGAAAACATGATTCAGGAAGTGAATACAAATTTACAATTAATAACTCTATTGTAAAACAAGCACAAATCTATGCTTTATTCTGTATTCAGTTCACAGACTCCTGTATTCTGTGTTTTGGTGGCGGCTTCGCCGCATTAATAGTATTACCATGTAAAAACTTCTTTTTTTTAGAAAGAAATTTTTACGTGCATTGTTAAGTCCTTTGCTCCATCACAGTTACTGGCTATTTGATACTAGATGCTTGATGATTTATTTAAACGCCTTAAAACGTTATATCTCAAATTAAATTTGGCACTTTTTATGTTTTGCATCTTGACAAGAAAGATAGAAATTGAACTATTTGCCTCTATCCAGTATCTAGAATCTCGTATTCTGGTTGCGGCTTCGCCGCATTATGATATTGCAATTACACATTTCAAAACTATAAACGAAAAAAAATGAACGAAATAAACCCGATTGCAATTATTCAGGCACGCATGGGATCAACGCGTTTGCCAGGAAAAGTATTAAAACCCCTTGTCGGTAAGCCAGCGTTATGGCACCTTATTGACAGATTAAAAAAGTCACAATATTTGAATGATATCGTTGTCGCAACTACAATCAACAATGAAGATGATGCCATTGAGGAATTCTGCGACAAGAATAATGTGAAATGTTTCCGGGGCAGCGCAGAAGATGTCCTTGACCGATACTACCAGAGTGCGAAACTATTTAATGCGGATCCAATCTCCAGGATAACCGCAGATTGCCCCGCACTGGACCCATTTATCCTAGATGAAGTTTTTAAGCTCTATTTTGAAAGAAATTATGATATTTGTGGCCTGGGAGGCGAATTCCCGGACGGCCTTGATTGCGGATGTTGCTCTTTTAAAGTCATTGAAGATGCCTGGAAAAACACAGATTTACCATCTGACAGGGAGCACGTTGGTACAACTTATCTAAATAATAACCCGAAGGGATTTAAGAAAGGAGTGTTAGAAAAGTTTAAAGGAATGTCCCATCATAGATGGACACTTGATGAGGAGAGTGATTACCTTTTCCTTCAAGAAGTATTTACCAGACTCTATAAACCCGGCAAGGTCTTTCAGGCCCAGGATATACTTGATCTTTTAGACAGAGAACCTGACCTTATGAAAATAAACGCTGATATTATTAGAGACGAAGGATACATTAAATCATTAGAGGAAGATAAAGAGTATTTAAAGCTAAAAGTGAAAAGCTAAAAGTGAAAAGCTAAAAGCTAAAGAGTATTAAATTTCAAAAAATCATCTGTAAATTGTTACAGATACATTTCGCACAACATGAAATATTGCAGACTCGGAAGGACTGATTTAAATGTCTCCAGGATATCAATGGGCACCGTTGCCCTTGGTATACCTTACGGTATACCAAGAGACGGATTGCCTTTTACACTAAACCAGGAAGAAGCCGTAAGATTAATACATTATGCCGTAGACAAAGGTATAACCCTGTTTGACACAGCACCTAACTACGGCATCAGCGAAGAACTGGTAGGGAGAGCCATAGGTAACAGGCCTGATTGTCACATTGCCACAAAGGTCTCTTTAGATTTACAGAATAGCAACCCTTTTGAATTGGAACGTGCAATAAACAGTTCATTAGAACGCAGCTTAAAAAACTTACAGAGGGAAGTCCTTGACATTGTACAGATCCATAACGCAACCGCGGAAACAATAGAACATTGTATAATTACGAAAACTCTGCTTAAGGCAAAAGCAACAGGCAAAATAAGAAGTATAGGTGTCTCTGTCTACGATGATACGGCGGCCATAGCCGCAATTAATACCGGAAGCTTTGATGTAATACAAGTCGCACACAGTATACTTGATCAGCGTAAAAAGCGAAAAGTATTCCCCATGACAAATAGTTCTAACATTGGAATCATAAACCGTTCTGTGCTGCTTAAAGGGGTATTGACATCCAGATCAGATGTACTACCTTACGAGCTCAGTCCCTTAAAGGAGGCGGTTCAAAAGATAATCAAAACCCTTAATATTTCTATAGAAGAACTGCCAGAAACTGCAATTCGTTTTTGTCTCTCATCCGAATCTGTCCATACTGTATTAATCGGCGCCACAAGCAGAGAAGAGATCGATACTGCAGTAAAAGCTACAGCATGCCCCCCATTTGACGATAACATGTTGAAGATTATAACCGGATTTGCCCTTGATGAGGAAAAGTTGTTAAATCCATCATACTGGCCGTTATAGTCAAAGTAATCAGAAAGTCAAAATTTAGAGATGCAGATTTAGCTTAGATTTGTATGTTATGATTGAGTGCTTCCGCAGGTGTAGCCGTAGCTACATCGAGGAAAGCGCGATTGAATAACATTCAAATCTAAGCTAAAGATGATTTGTTAAATTTTGAATTCCTGATTACTTTGACTGTATAATAATTCAAATCATGGAAAGTGTATCACATCAACCACACAAAAAACTAGCGCAGCTGATGTGATCTCTAACAATTAACTGCTTACCCTAAAAACATCATCTGAGATATCAACGATATCTGTGTTACGTTTAACAATCTTTCCTAACGTGATTTTCTTTACATCATTAACAAATTGATACAAAGGACCATCACAATTAAATGCACGATCATTCTGCCACCAGAATCTATCACCATCCCTAAGCCTAGAAAATTGATCTACAAGTGCAGCACTAATTAATGGCCCAACCTGCGCACCTTCTATGTGGTCTTCTGCTAACCCACCAATCCAAGGGTCAATATTATCAATGTCGCCATAAACCTTCTTTAACTTTAATGGGACACCCAAATCATTGGTAATATCGGAGAAAGAAGTGTATTCCCCTAATCCGTATGCTTTACGACATGCATTATATCCGCCTAGTCCATGATCACGTCCACGTTGAATATTGAGGACAGCTAAATCAAGAAAAGTCATTTTATTTGATCCCGGCCCACCAAAAAGAAACTCTCTGACACTATCAACTATTTCCAGATCAATACGACGCATTTTTCCTTGAACTAAACCTTCAAGATACGGAGAGATACCATTATTCTCTACTTGCTGGGGTTGAAAAAAAAGCTCACGCAATAGAACAGAATTGCCATCACTGCCCAAATGAACGTTTTCAGTTAACATACTATGGCCTAAACGATAGAATGCTGTGGAAAATTCATTAGTAATGGACGCGTTAACGGTAGGATCATATCCGTCATATGCGGGGATTGAATTATCCCCTAAGATAGCAGGAAGAAACTCATTAAATGTAATTTGCTGCATATAGGCACCAACAAGTTTACGAGCCATCTGGTAAATTCGTTCGTCATTACCTGTTAGACTATTATCATTGTTCTGAATATCAACACATAGACGGTTATGTTCACGAACAAAAAGAGTATGCATACTTGTTAGTATACTATTCTCGTTACAACGTATATCTCCCGCCAAGAAAAATTGGTCATGGGGAGCTCCCTCAGGTATGGCATTGGGAAACCCTGCTTGGTTATATGGTAGCAAGTCACCTTTATCAGTCGTGCGGACCTTTAGTCTCCCAGTTCCATCAAAGGTCCGCAATGCCGCAGCCCTTGTACAATCAGCACCATAAACATTCGCACCATCAATATAAGCGGATAGCGCATTTATTTGTTGACGAATACCATTACTATCTTTCTCCGCTTCAGAGCGCTTAAACGGGATTCTAGCTGGGCATTTAACCCCCATAGGAATCTTTATATCCCTAGGAATCTCTATTGGATTGTTGTCTTTATTCTTCTCTGACTCAGGACTAATATCAATCTCATGATCCAGGAATTGCCCCCATGCCCAGATAAAATTACTTAGGTTCGCATCATTCTCCACAACACTATCCTCTTTGCATAAGACGTTACTTACACTGCGTGGGTGACATAAATCATTATTGCAACGTAGTGCTGGAGTCTCCTTTGCGTCCGAATAGGCCACAAACGCTTTTCGTAACAATGGTATACCTGCTTTACCCCAATCAGAATTGTCAATGTTATTCATTTCACCATTAAATGTACGAACTTCAAACTCTTTCATTTTTAATCGCCCCCTTATTTCTTTGTATTAAGTATTTGAAAATATAAAAAGATACTACATAGCGCGGCGAAGCCGCAACCAAAATACAAGATTCTAGATACTGGATACTGGCAATCAGTTAGATTTCTAGTTTTTTCAAGATGTAATATGAAAAAGAGGCAAACTCAATCTAAGATATAACATTTTAAAACAGCACAATAAATTATCAAGCATCTAGTATCAAACATCCAGTAACTATAACGTTTCAAATAAGTTAACAATGCACCGTAAAATGTTCTTTCTAAAAAACAAGTTTTTACAGGGTAATACTATACTATATAACGCATACTATGTGCCAACTTGTCTGTTTAGCTATAATTTGTTTTTATGAACCTGACTAACTCATTACATTACCAAAAGATACAGAAAGCAACTTAACTCAGAAAAGCATCTGTTTGACTTGTAGAATTGGGGAAATAGGGAAAAGTACCCCAATTATTAGGTAAGAAGATAGAGATGTTACAGAACGTCAGCATCTAAATGTTTGGCAAAAGATAGTAGAATAAGGCTCACATATTGATAATAATGTAATTTAGGATGAAGTCTTTGAAGAAGTGGTTAGAAGTGCAAAGGATGGAAAGTTTTTGTATATCATCAAAATTACGGATAACTCACCTGTCGTTGGTACTTACGCCATTTATAGGTACAATTAATACCTGGCGCAACCAGGGAAGTCAATGGGACAACGTACCACAAACCATTGATATACTAAAGATCAGTATTGTTCGGTTTGCCTTTTGCAGTGCAATAATGTTCCATATTTATGGATATTTTCCAACATCATAGCGTAAAGAGAATTGCGTAAAATGCCTAACCGGACAAGGCTGACCAAAGATCACAATATAAGAAAATACTGTACTTTCATCAAAAGACGGAAGAAGACATTTAAGCAGAATTTTTATTGAGCGGTTGAAGTGATTGGGGAAAATATTATTGTATACGGAAGTGACCTGTACCGGTCAAATACCCTGCAGAACAAATATTGGAGCATAAACAGGTTTCAACTAAAGCATGTTTATAACCACTTAAGAAATTGTTACCAGTGTAATTGGCAACAATCTCTTAAGTCTAAGATTCTAACTATCATCATCATCATCACAACTACAACAAAGGAAAGGCTCGAATTTTTCATCACCATAAAGTATCTCTTCGGTTATCACATATGTGCCACAAAATGATTTTTCCCATATCTTTCTTGAGATATCTCCGTTAAATCCTGTTAATGGGTATGCTACACCGCCAACCACACCACCAACAAGTGACACCCCTAGCTTAACAGGTGTGTACACAAACGTAAGAAGACTGGCACTCCATCCTTCAGTTAGACAATGAATGGAACTTTTACTTCCCTCCTCCTGGGCGGCCGCCTTTTCGTTGAACATAAAAAACTGACCAAATGGTAACGCAAAAATAACAGCATAAATTAACAACTTTTTCATACCTCACTCCTTTCAAATGTTTTGGTGATTCCTCTCACCAGAGAATTGTAAAGATAACCTCTCATGCGTGAGGACCCGCAGAAACGTATAATTTATGCTACAAAATAATCCATATGAAATCTAAATAAATTTGATTTAAGAAGAGAAATTAACTGACAATATAATCTAATATCTACAATTTAAATATCGTTAATCCTTACACTTAAAAACATTCTAAAATCTGTTAAAACACGTATCTTTTTACAACAATGCAGAGAAGTAACAGTATTGAATTGGTTACAGAAATAGCTGGACCGGTAGGGAAATCAAACTTGTAAGATAAGATAATACCAATAACCGATGATAGCCAGATGGAAATAACAGATGCAATAAAAACCCATTTCAAGCTCCGGAACAATCTTAGGCCAATCATTGCCGGAATAATAAGAGATGAAAAGATAAACAGCATCCCTGTGAATCGAATACCGATGGAGATAACAATACCCAGAGTTAAGTATATTAAAAAGTCATATAAGCGAACCGGTATGTTTAAAGTGGTAGCGGTGCATGGGTCAAAAGAAACCATTATAAACTCCTTTCGAAATATCATGTGTACAATAAAGACCAAACCTGAAATTATTCCTGCCATCATTAGGTCAAATCCTGTGACAAACAATATATTTCCGGAAAAGAGATCTAAGTTTTCAGCTTCAGCAAGAGGATCTTTTGCAATTATCAGAATAGTTAATGCTGTTCCAAAGATATAGACATATCCAATAAGACTCTCCCTTGTTATACCACTACCTCTGGAGATTGGAAGCCAGAAGATAAGCGCACCTAAAATAGAAAAAAGGAATGCAAACCATTCAAGATTAAGACCCAACCAATGGCCAATGAGATGGCCGGTTACTATTCCCACAGCCGCCATCTGGGAAAGTGCAGCACCTACAAACACAATCCTTTTTAAGATCAAAAAGACACCCAAGTAAGCACAAATGCCTCCAACAATTATACTGGCAGCCAGCCCCATTTGAATAAAACGCTCACTAAACATCTCAGTTATTAGAGTCACCATATACTATAACCTTTTTCCCTGAAATTTGTCCGACGTTCACACTGCAATCAAAAATATCGGAGAGACAACCTCCGGATACCGCATCTTTTATTGGTTGAATAATGAGTCTGGCATCTTTGATAAAAGCAAGTGTGTCTACATAATTAATAATATTGTGTAATAAATGACTAACAATAACAACGGTGACATTACGTTCAGCATGAATTTTCTTTATCAATTCCATTATCTGAGCCTCACCTTTTATATCCATATCGTTTGTCGGCTCATCTAAAATCAAGACATTGGCCTCGCTTGCAATGGCACGTGCAATTAATACCCGTTGTTTTTGTCCCCCAGAAAGATTGTGATATGACTGGGCACCTATCCCACTTATTCCGGCAATCTCCATGGCACCTTCAACATGCATCCAGTCATTTTTACTAAACCGTTTAAAAGGCCCCACTAATCCGTATCTGCCCATAGAAACAATCTCTTTTGCTGTAAGAGGAAATATGTCATCTATAAACTGGCGCTGTATTACATACCCAAACCTAATATTCGAAGACGGATATTTTGTAATTCCTACTATAGGTTTCAAAATACCTAAGATGCAATTAAGCAAAGTTGTCTTACCGGAACCATTAGGGCCAATTATTCCTAGAAAATCACCCTGGGAAATTTCAAGATTCAAATCACTTAAAACGACCCTTTTCCCATACCCCAATGAGACATCCTTGAAGGAGACAACAACTTTATCGTTTGTAGTCATAAATAGAAACCCTCTTATTTACATTGTAGAGAGCCAGGACAAACATGTTTGTCTGGGCTCTCTACTGAAATCTATAGAATCCATTCTATATCCATTACATTAATTCATGCAAAATGCAACTTGGAATAAGCAATATTTATCACACGTTAATTTTCCCTTAGAGCCTTAATTAAATCATTAACATTGGCCTTAAGATTCTCAAGATAAGTAGTGGCATTATCCCGTCCACCTGGAAGGTTTGTCAATTCCAGCATCTTTGCGCCAGTTTCCTTGGCAACTTTTTTTACACGTCTTCGCGGATAATAAGGCTCTTTTAGTATCAGTTTCACCTGATTACTATTTATAATGTCTATCAGATTCTTAATATCTTTTGGAGTTGGAGGTATGCCTGGTTTTGGTTCAAAGTACCCGACAATTTCAAAACCGAACTCCTTAACAAAATATTCCCAACTCAGGTGGTAAGTAATTACCTTTGTACCTTTAAATGGATCCATTATCTTCTTTAATGTCCTGAATGTGTTCTGCACTTCAGTCCAGTATTGTTCTTTATTTATTTTAAAAGCATCTCTGTTTATGGGATCAACCTTTGCGAGTCCTTCAACTATGTTTTCCAGCGCGATTCTAACATTCTCTAAACCATAAAAATAGTGCGGATTTCCATACGGGTGAATATCACCCATTGACATATCAATGCTACCCGTCGGTTTTTGTAATACATACACACCAACCGAAGCATCAATATACCCTTGTGCCCCGTACTGTATCTTTGAATTACGAGATGCATCCAATAGTGGCTGCAACCATATGTCCAAATCTAACCCTGCGGTAACAAACAGATCTGCTCTGCTGCATTTAATGACATCTCCGGGTCTAGGTTCAAAGAAGTGCATATCTATTTTCCCATCATTAATAAACTCCACCTCAACAAATTCCTTTCCTATCTGGCAAACCCAATCTGCCAAAAAACTTGTAGAGGTCACAACCTTTAATTTCTCACCTCCGAAAATATTGTTTGATATCAGACAGCAAAACAAAGTCATTACAACGAATGATATTATTTTTTTCCTTAACACGGCAAAAACCTCCACAAAATAAAGTACCTAGATCTTCATAGCTAAAGGTAACTTTTATTTTCTATTACATACACAAGGCCTTTTTAACTGCATTACAGCCTTGTGTATGTAACAAGATATATTTAAATTATTACATAACTCTCAATATCAATTCTTTAAAGAGTGAGAATGTGGCCCAAGCCCCCATACAAACTGCAGTAACCCCTCATTGACACTTTCAAATCCCTCCAATTCTCCATACCGATATTGCATTCTTACATATGAAGATTCTGTCATATGCCAAGTCATAATTGGATTTATGGCCCATTGATGTATATCATCATCATGACCAAGCTCAGACCAATCATAACGAACACCCGCATCAAGACTCCTGCTCAAATTATATTTCAGGAGTGAATAAAAACCTTTGCTTTTTACGTCCCTATCATCAATATCGGCCACATAGATTTCATTTTGCCACAAAAGTTTCCGGTAACTATTGGGAAATCTATATCTAAAAGAGATTTGACCATTATGAATAGCAGTGGGTCCCCCTCCGTTGTCATCCCACATAACATGGTATCCTAAGGACGCATCGAAATTACGTGTAAAAGGGATATTAGCGTTTATCTTTGCAAGGAAGACGTGGTCTCGCCATTCGATAGGTTCACTCTCAAATATTGCCGATCTCTTCTCACCTTCTTCACCCTCTTCTTCATGCTCTTCTCCATGCTCTCCAAGCGATTTATCTCCGTCAAACATACCAAATCCCAGGGTTACAGGAATCTTTATCCAGGGAACAAGCATAGAAAGGTCAAAACCTTCATCAATATAACCCTCCGCGCCTAAAAAGTTCTGTACAGGAAGAGGAACATCCACATAATCTCTAGAGTGTTGATGAATAGGATTTACTTCTCCGAACCGTACCCTTTGTCTACCCACTATAAGGCTTGTGTTAAATGGCAAAGTCAAGAAATTGGCAAAGGCCTCTTCAATCTCAACCTTGCCCTCTTCTATCTCCCAAACAGGATAAAACTCGGCCTTAACACCAGGATAGATATATCCTTGTATAGAGAGTTCGACTTCCCTAAAATAAAGATCGTTATCCGTAAATTCCCCCACACCTTTCGATTGATCGCTAAAATGGTAAAATGTATCAGCAATAACGCTTATATCGGGATTTAAGAGAGATCCTTTTGTTCCGTAAAATGGTTTTCTCCTCTCCTCTTCCCTATCTCTTCTATCGGCTTCTTGCGAAAAGCTGACCTTCTCTTCCAGTTCCATAATCCTCTCTTCATACTTTTGATCTTGAATTTGAACTTGAATTTGCTCCTGTTCTCTTACATAAACTTCCTGTGAATATTTAACCTTTCTTTCCAATTCTACTATTTTGCTTTTGTAATCCTGCTCCATCCTTCGAAATGCATTTTTCAATTGATTTAGTTCAGACATCACGTTTTCCATGTTATTCCCCTCTGTTGCATATGTGTACCTATAGAAAAAAAGTGATGTAAAGGAAATCAAAAAGATAATAAAATACTTCATTACCTACCTCCTTTATAAAAGATGCCGTTACAAATTAACGCACCGCTCCTGTATAAAAGCCACAAGCAGTGATAACGACATAACTTAATGATAATAAAATGATAAGGAAGGTGCATGTAATAAATTACACATGTAACACGCAAATTAACGTTAGATTTGTTCAAACTGATTTGAACCATATCGAAAGCGCGGCCTTAGCAGCATTGAGGATTTGGCGGTTGAAGTCTGGACAAAGATAATGCGAAGATGGGTGTTACATGTATAGTTTATTACATGCACCTTCTTGAGTTTAGAGGTAACCGTCCACATAGTGCTATTCAATATACAGACGCCGTCTATGGTCACAATACCATATATTGAGTACAAGTAGTGTAAAAGTTCTTATCTACGGATTACAATAGAACAACACTGGTTCACAACATAGTAAGATTAAAACCATGTTGTAACATATTTTGTGATTTGTAGGCACCCTGTGAACGGATACGTTAAGAAATCGTCAAAGGAGGAGATCGGTTTGAGAATTTGAAGAATATGGCATTATCGATATAACAACCATTGCAATTTGATAAGGCAACGTTTTGCGGAACAAGACATATATTAGACGTCGTGAAACTACTATCAATGTCTTGCAATAATACTTTACAGACAAAGCAGTGTGCAGGATCATGACTATCATGACCATCATGATGATGGTGGGTCGGGTTATTACACGGAGCACTTCCATCACAGGTTGAATTTATTTGTTCCCCTGTGTGACACTCCGAGCAATGATCTTCTTCGTGTTGTTCGTGAAGATGGTGTACTAACGGAACACCCAACAACTGAAAAAAATAAAAGCAGAGTAAAAGATATATAATCCTATTGATTTTCATAATAATGAAAAATTAGCACATACTGAAGACTTTTTAGCTCTTAAATTAGAGCTTACAACGAGTTGAGTATAACAAATACATTTGAGTATAACAAATACAATAGTTACCCTTGGCTCTATAAAAACGTATTCAGTCCAAAATGAAACTTTCTATACTATCAAGCTATACTCAACGGGACCATAAATATTCCATTTATGACACCATTGAGTATACATTTCTACTCCCGTTCCCTGATGTTAAATTCCAACTTCCATCTTCTCTTTTCATCATCTCTGCTTACACACCATATTTCCAGGGAGCCTACTTCTGTTAATTTCATGTTTAACCAAACCGGTATTATCTTTCCACCTTCATCTGCGGAGTCCGGTGTCATCTCTGCATCCATAGTCGTAACCTCTTCAATCTCTCCACTCCAGTCTTCCACAATCTGCCCAGCATCATCTTTCTTCCTCACATTTGAAGAAAGCAGATGAAATACCGCCGGTTCTCCCACTACAAGTCCAAATTCCTGCTGGCGAATATCTACATCAGTCCCTTCCTCCTGTCCAAAGGGAACGATGCACAAGGCCATCATTGGAGCAGGTATACCCGGCACAGCAGGCATAGAACTCTCAATTCCAATATAATAAGCGTGCGCGGTACCGCCCTTAATGCGAATCCCTTTTCCCTGTCTGGCAAGTCCATAGTAAGCAGCTCCGCTAGCAACTGAAAGGTCCAGATCCTTTGAAGTAAGAGTCTTTATCTCCTCTTTACTACTCCCCCATTTGTTGAGAACGGTCAGTATCCTCTGCCGCATGGCATCAGATTTCATAACGCCACCGTTAAAAAGAATTGAGGATGGGTATGGAACATTGGAAGATTCTTCCCCACTCTCTGACTGCTGAGAGAGAAAGTGAGCAAGGTGACGACTTACGGCCGGGTCTGCTTCGTAAGGAAGTCCCATCTCCCGCATACCGACTTTACTTTTCTTAACAGGAAAGTCACTACTTTCACAAATGGGCAGAAAACCTTCAATAAGTACATCTTCCAGCTCTTTCCGTGTAAGTTCGGATGTAATTGTACTTTTTATTAAAGACGATCCTCTGCCTAGAACCGAAATAGCCTCTTTCTTTATTGACGAATCATTAAGGATTTTCTCTTTCGCTACTCTACAACAGTGAACAAGCCCTCGAAACTGCCAGGAATCAAGTTTCGTACCCTTTGCCACTAACTTTGCATTAACCGCATAAGCAAGAGTAAGGTCCATATTATCTCCACCAAGCAATATATGATTACCCACTGCAACACGTTTAAGGGTCATGTTACCTTCTTCATCTGCAACCTGTATGAGGCTAAAGTCTGTGGTTCCACCACCAACATCGCAAACAAGAATTGACTCGCCAGCTTTTACCACCTTCCTCCAATTTTCCTGCGATTCTATCCACGAATAAAAAGCCGCCTGTGGTTCTTCGAGAAGGGTAAGGTTTGGCAATCCTGCCGCATCTGCCGCTTTAAGGGTCAAATCGCGAGCAACAGCATCAAATGATGCAGGTACAGTCAGGAATATTTGCTGCCTTTCCAAGAGAGCACTTTCATCATCTTTGGCCATTGTGTCATTCCACGCTCCCTTAATATGCTTAAGCAGATAAGAAGATGCTTCTACAGGTGAAATCTTTTTTACATCAGGAGGGCTATCCCAAGGCAATATCGAGGACGAGCGGTCTACCCCACTGTTAGAGAGCCATGATTTACTTGATGACACTAACCGATTAGGTATATCCGGTCCCCTTTTTCTTGCAAATTCACCAACTGCAATGCTGGCCTCTTCATCCCATGGCAGTGCCATACTTCCACCTGGAACATCATGTTCCCCTGGCAAAAAAAGAAACGAAGGAAGCAAAGGTTGTTCTTTTACTTCTCCCGGTGCGACAATCTGTGGTATTTGGAAGGTGGAAATTGAAGGTTTTTCATCCTCTTTTAAATTTGCGTCTGTGTATGCCAATACACAGTGTGTAGTTCCAAGGTCAATTCCAACTATATATTTAACATTTTCCAAGAGTATATCTCCTTGACTAAATTTAATTATTAATTGCGCTACTCATAAAATCCTAAACTGATGATTTGGCCTAACAAAGAAACTTTTGGAAGATTTTACGAAATGTTTATACTATTTGCAGTAAGGTGCGCCTACTTTTAGTTATAATCAAATTATTGAAGTATCAATTACGTACAAACAAGTTTGTACGTGCAAGCTGTATTTTCTATAATTAGAACGTAAATTTGATTGCAGTTTCCAGGCAATATAGTATTTCCATATAAAAAACTTCTTTTTTGAAAGAAATTTCTATATGACTGGAGCAGTCTTGCAGACAGCTTCTAAACGTTTTTTTACAACCTTAATCTCACCTATCTTTTTGAGTCTTTTCTCTCATCAAACTAGAAGACTGATTTCAGAAACCCTTGCCCCTGAAGGGGCAACGAAGTCAGCCCACTGAGTTGGCTGTGTATCAAATGATGTCCAGCTCTAAATAAGCCCCGCTAGGGGCGGCAGAAATGTTTTGTCCCCAAATTAGTTCCCATAGCTTACGCTATGGGCTAACTTCGGTCGTCCCATAAGGGACTTTTATTTTGGAAGAAACCATTTCCACTAAAATCAATTTGTTGATTCTTGTCCCATAATGTTATTTCTTAAAGTATCTCCACTTCGGCAGGAGCAACAACATTGTTCTTCTCACTGGTGGCTGTAAGTTTCGGAAGCTTAACATTCACTGCCCGCCATCCTCTATGCCTCAAAACTCCTCTAAATGGCGGATCACCTTTAACGTTACCAGTTAACTGTATTGCCTGAGAATCAAAACCTTCCTCAACATCAACCTCTTGCCCTTCTTCATCTTTAAAAACAGGCTCAAGACGAACATGTTCATTTAATGTTGCTTTGCAATCTGATTGTATGTTACGAACAGCGGCCCCAATCTGAGCATCATCATACTGGCTTAGATTCTCCTGCAAGAAATCAACGAGCCTCCCCTGCCTCTGAAGTATAACCAGCATCTGCAGGCTCGCCCTGATAGAAGGTTGGTTAATATCCAGATCAGACAATGATCCCTTTTTCTCTTTCTTTGGTTTTTCCTGTACCGGTTTACTTTTACTTTCAACTGTAACATCGCTGGCTATTAACTTATTTCCGAAATAACTGACTAATATCCATGAAATAACGGTAAGTCCTACTCCGGCTCCCAGTAGAATTGGTATGGAATTGCGTTCTGCTTTATGTAAGAAATTGGTGAGATTTTCTAGCGCAGGGAACGGTTCAACCCATTCATCCACGCCCCAGTATACATACCGTAATAGAAAGAAGCAAAGTGCAATAAATGCAGCATTAGAAAGTGAAATAATTAACAGTGAACGTAAAGTAATAGATTTTTTCATGTTGCGAAAGACCTCCTTAGTGAGTCTTATTTATGTAATTATTCAGAATACAGAATTCAGGAGCCAGAATTCTGAATATAGGACTGGTTTTCAAGTCAACATTTTAAACAGATCAGATGCAAAAGAAGCACTCTACCAACCAGTTAAAAGGTATCAGTATTGTATATGCTTAGTAATCAAATAAATCTTTGTTACCCTGCAGCATAGCATAGAAAATTTTGTCAATTTTAAATATATTTACGGCCTTTTTCAAGGAGTCTTTTCAATTTAAACTGATTTATTCTCAATGTAATCGAAATCAACCGTTTAGACTCCCATCTTTGGGATATCTTTGAATGTTATTTAATCGTTATCTACACGGCATAGTGAAGGATACACAGATGGATCTATCAATCATAACATACAAATCTAACCAGGACATAAATCACTAAATGTCCTATTTTTTAGCACTTCGGGCATCGCATACAAAAACAGGAGTCCGAGCACTACTAACCGGCTAAATATCCAAATTTTTTAACAAATGCTTCAGGTTTGCGGTTAGAAAGTTTTGCGTATTTTTCAATAGATTCTTTGTTCTGGAAGTCATCCTTATTAAGCTTTATCATATATTCACATGCAACTTCGTACGATTCCGTATCAACGTCAACAAGGCGGATCTTTGTCTTTCCAGTCACATCATCAATTGAATCTTTGAAACAAAGAGGTTCAATCTTACCACCAATGAGCGTTACCATTGCACCTGAACCACCGTTCATGAGAAACTTCACTGCACCATAACCTAAATCCCTTGTGTATTCCTTGTCAAAAGGTATGGGAGACGCACACCGAAGCTCATATCCTATATCTTTGTCCACCAGGGTAATCTTCAAGCCGTTCTTTTTCAGTCTCTTCTTCAGCTCATTCTTTATTATCTTCCCTAGATCGATCTCCGCAATCCTCACATTATCGTGTTCATCTTTTTCTACACAGGTAAGTTCTTTCAGCTCGTTTTCGTCAATCTTTAAAGCTAAGCCTTCCGCTAGAATTGCAACACCGTAATCCTTACCCAATGCCAATCGTTTAATAATGCTGCCTTCAATAATATCACAGACAACGGCAATGCTTATTTTCTCCTGTGGAAATTCTTCTGGAATAATAGCAAGTGTTGCACCTGCAGCCTTACATATTCCAATTGCAAGATGTCCAGCCTTTCTACCCATGGTAACAATCAAATACCAGCGGCCGGTCGTTTTGGAGTCTTCCATTATATTCCTGACGATATTTACACCCGCATGCCTTGCAGTTTGAAATCCAAACGTTGAAATTCTATTGGGCAAGGGAAGATCATTGTCTATTGTTTTTGGGACATGCACGATCTTAAGACTGCCGTTTGCCAGCCGTTCAATCTCACTGGCAGTAAACATGGTGTCGTCACCACCAATAGTTATAAGATAGTCTATCTCCATTTCCCTAAATATTTCCAGAACGTGATCCATCATTTCAGGGTACTTTGTGGGATTAACCCTGGAAGTCCTTAAGATAGACCCTCCGTTAAAATGAATACGGGAGACATCCTTTAATTTTAATTCCTTAATGCGTGATTTATCGCCCTTAGAAATCCATTTAAATCCATCGACTATACCTAGAACCCTAATACCTCTCTTTATCGCTTCAATTGATGCCGCACTTATAATACCGTTGATTCCTGGTGCAGGTCCTCCTCCCACCAGGATTGCCATTGTTTTCTTTTTTTCCATCATGTTCCTCAATTATTAATTAATTAAACCGTTATTTTTTTGCAATAACAAATACTTTTGTCTGGCAAAAATTAAAAAAAAAAATGTTATTTAACCGGAAATACTTGACCTTACCATCCCAAATGTAGGATCGGTAAACGCCTGCAGGCTATGTACAGAACCTTCCCTTTGTGCAGAATGAGACCTCTCTTCAAAGTTAAGCCTGCCGTCTTCAAGAGCCTTATGCAAATCAGGTATGGTTTTACAACCAATACTCTGCAGAGAATGAGTTAGACCCTGTCGCAAATATGGGACAAATTGTAATATTGATCCTTTGTCCACCACAGCACCGGACACACCCTGTGGAAATGTGCACCTCTCGGTATCCGCATAGTACCGTTTTGCCCCTCCTTTTTCCATAGCTTCGGGAGATGCCATCCCCCTATATTTTTTCAAATGAATGCCATCTTTATAATAGTACTCACCGGGAGCTTCTCTTGTCCCTGCAAGCAGAGAACCCATCATTACCGCGCTTGCACCAACTGCTATAGCTTTTGTTATATGTCCTACATTCGCAATGCCACCATCTGCAATAATTGGTATATTTGCATACTCCCGTGCAAACTTTGCACAGTTATAGACGGCCGTTCCCTGTGCCCTACCAACAGCAAGTGTTTCCTGCGTAATACATATAGAACCAGACCCCATGCCAACCCGCAGAGAATCCACACCTGCATCAATAAGAGATTTGCACTGTTTTGCGGTTACGACATTTCCTCCAACAACCTGAATGTCAGGATACTTACTCTTTATATATTTAATTAAATTAATCTGGTATATTGAATTTCCCTGCGACGAATCAATTACAATAACATCAACTCCAACCTTCACTAGCTCAGCCAATCGTTCTCTATCTTCATCTCTTGTAGAAATAGAAGCCCCGGCGATAAGTTGTTTTTGCCTGTTTTTAGAGGCATTTGGAAAATCTTTATTCTTTAACAGATCATTTCTACTCATTAATGATACGAGGTTTCCATCCTTGTCAACTATGGGCAATTTCCCTTTCTTACTCTCTTTCAGTATTTTATTACCTTCTACAAGGGTTATTCCTGCCTCTCCGGCAACAACCCCTTTTGTCATTACATCTGAAAGTTTTTTTGTAAGATCTTCCTCAAATGAAACATCCCTTCTAGTGACGATACCAATCAGTTTTGAGTTAAGTTTACCGTTTTCCGTAACAGGAATCCCAGAGAACCCGTAAGATTTCTTTATTTCGTATACATCATTCACTGTATTCTCCGGCCCTAATACTAAAGGTTCTGTTATAAATCCGTTTTCAAACCTTTTTACCTTGCTGATCTCCTCCACCTGTTCCGGTATAGAGTTATTATAATGAATTATCCCTATACCCCCTAACAACGCAAGACTTATAGCCATCCTTGATTCTGTTACCGTATCCATTGGTGAACTTACAAACGGGCGCTTGATCTTTAAATATTTTGTGAGATTAGTTTCCAGCGAGATATCGTCAATTGAGAAATCTATATATCCTGGCAGGATAATAAAATCGTCATACGTCACACCTAAACCTTTTCTAAAAAAAGTTTTGGCATCAATGTTATCGGTCTCCATACAAAACACCTTGTCTAAAGAAAATTAATTGTTAATAAATAAATGGCAAAGGAATTCAAGAGTATTTACATTGTAAACTATTATTAACCAGTTTTTATAGATATACTTCGAACTTTTTCTCTTATAATGCGGCTAAGCCGCAACCAGAATACAGGAGTCAGGAGACAGAATTCAGAATAAAGAATAGATTTAAGTACCTGAACATTATTAATAATATTTTATTTACGTAACTACTGCACGTACAACAATTGAGCATATAAATAATATTGTCCAAGTACTTATGATTATTTTATATTTGTATTCACTTCCTGAAGCACATTTTCTATTATTCTGAATTCTGACTCCTGTATTCTGTATTCCAAAAACTACAAAATCTTAAAAAAAAAGAAGTTTTTATAAAGTAATACTATAAAGAGCAAATTATTAATTATAAACAGCTCTGCGTCAAACTTTTTTTTTAAAGCATATAACCTGGGTCAACATCAACTATAGATTGCACCCCTCCTGACAGTGGCAAATCACTGCTTATGTGGTCTATTATGCTATGTATAGGGCAACTTTTTGGGGCCTTAAGAATAGTGTGCCACCTGAACTTGTTTTTAATCCTGCTAACTGAAGCTTCTGCCGGACCAAGGATATCCACAGTTAACCCTTTCTCTCTTCCATAACGTTTTAACCTGTTTGTCAGCACGGTAGCTCTCTCTTTAACATTTTCTTCTACTTTGCCCATAAACAGAATCCTTATAATACGTCCATAAGGAGGATAATTTAACTGTTTGCGAAATGAAAGTTCTTCCATTGCAAATCCTTCATAGTCCGTCTTTAATGCGTGTTGTATACTATAATGTTTAGTGTTAAAGGCTTGAATAATTACCAGACCTTCTTTAACACCCCTTCCCGCCCTGCCAGAGACCTGTGCAAGAAGTTGAAATGTCCGTTCACTGGAACGGAAATCCGGAATATTCAACGTAGTATCAGCAGAAATGACACCTACAACCGTAACATTTGCAAAATCAAGCCCCTTGGCGATCATTTGTGTTCCTAAAAGAATGTGAGCCTTTCCGTTTTCAAACTCTGCAAAGGCTTTTTCGTGAGATCCCCTCTTTTTCATAGTATCACTATCCATTCTTAACACAATCTGGTCAGGAAACTTTCTTTTAATCTCCTCCTCCACGCGCTCAGTACCAAATCCCTGGTATTTTATGTCTGGCATTGCACAATCAGGGCAATCCTTCGGGGCAGGTTGTTCTCTGTAACAGTAATGGCAGACCATATTATTGGTGATTTTATGATATGTTAATGTGATGTCACAGTTTTTACATTTTAAAACAAATCCGCACTTTCTACAATTTATAAAAGGAGCAAAGCCTCTTCGATTTAAAAATAAAATTATCTGTCCATCTTCCAACAGAGCCTTACGCATGGATCTTTCCAAATGACGAGAAATATAACAGAATCTTTTTGTCTGACTTGCTTCTTTCGCCATATCTACAATATCAACATGTGGCACTACCATTTTACCTATTCTTTTCTTCATTAAAACATGAGTGTACTTTTCTCTAACAGCATTGTAATAACTCTCCAAAGAAGGTGTGGCGGAACCAAGAATAACCAGTGCGTCATTATACATAGCCCTCATTATTCCAACATCTCTACCATTATACCGAGGAGAGTTCTCCTGTTTAAACGTACCCTCATGCTCTTCGTCCACAATCACAACCCCTAACCTCTTAACCGGGGCAAAGATTGCAGATCTGGTCCCAACCACTACATTAACTGTACCGTTTTTTATACTTTGCCACTGCTGTCTCCTATCGCTTTCCAATAGATTACTATGCATAACTGCAACATTCTCAAACCTTGTCTTAAAATATCTAATGGTCTGGGGAGTTAAAGCTATCTCCGGAACAAGCACAATGCTGCAAAGGCCTAAAGATACAGCAAGCTCAATGGCCCTCAAGTAAACTTCCGTCTTACCACTTCCCGTTACCCCTTGAAGCAGTATTACATTAAATGAATGTTCTTTTAGCTTTGTATCTATTACATCAACCGCCTTTTGTTGTTCATCCGAAAGGTCTGGGCGGGCAACATCTTTTAGGATTACGTGTTTATTTTCCTTTGTTTTGGGTGAAGAGCAGGAAGAGGTCCTTATAACAACAAGATTACGTTCTTCTAACTTAGATAAAGAGGACCTGTTTGCTTTTGCAATACTTAACAAATCTTTTACAGACAATTCGTTGTTAATTTCCGTCAGGGTCCTTAAAATCCGGGCCTGTGCGGGTGATTTTTTTGCAATTCGATCTATTTCATCTTCAGCTCCGGAAACATCTTCTACAAGTTTTGCAAATTTAACAGGTTTAGCGGTAAGGCTGTTTTTTACACCCACTGGCATTACGGCATCCAACGCTTCTCCCCAACTACAGCAGTAATAGTCAGAAATCCACTTTGTTATCCTTAACATCCCGTCATCAACACTTATATTTTTGTCAGTTACAGATTTTATATCCTTGATGTTCTGCACATCCGACTCGCCAGCAAAACCAACACAATATCCAGTCAAATATCTGCGGCCAAAAGGTACATTTACAAGAGATCCCACATCTATACTATCTTTTATCTCTTCAGGTATACTGTAATGGAAGACTTTATTAACAGGTATATTTACAACAACCCTTGCATATTTCTTTACATCACAAGACATTTAAAGTCCGTTATTAAATTAAATATGATTACGCTGATAATATATGATTACACTGATGCAAATCAGTGTAATCTATTTTAATCTGTGTAATCATATTTTGTCTATTATTTGAGAATAAGCATCATGTTATGAACCGATAGCAACATTTTCCAGATGCCATATATCATCATTGTACTGTTTTATAGTACGGTCACTGGAAAATTTCCCCATCCTTGCAATGTTAAGCAGTACCATCTTTGCCCAAGCCATTCTATCTGCATATAGAGCAGAAACCTTCTCCTGCATATCCTTATATGAACGAAGGTCTTTAAGAACAAAGAACCGATCGGATTTCTCCAGCGAATAATATATTTTACGCAACACTTCCATCTCTGACGGTGAATTTGTTAACTCCTCTCCACGTAACTGTTCCATAACCCGTTGTATATCTCTATCGTTATTGTATACATCCGCAGGATTATACCCTTGTGCATTTAGATCGTTAACCTCTTCTGTTCGCATACCAAAAATAAACATATTTTCCATACCAATCTCTTCCGACATTTCAACATTTGCACCATCCATGGTTCCAATGGTTAATGCACCGTTTAAAGCAAGTTTCATATTACCTGTACCAGATGCCTCCAACCCGGCAGTTGAAATCTGTTCACTTACATCTGCGGCGGTTAAAAGCTTTTCCGCAAGAGAAACATTATAGTTCTCCAGAAACACTATCTTGATCAGCTGGTTAACATCCGGATCATGATTAATCACCTTAGCAAGCACATTGATGAACTTGATAATCGACTTAGCTTGATCATACCCGGCCGCAGATTTCGCGGCAAAAAGGAAAGTCCTCGGAACTATCGATTTACCGGGATTTCCCTTTAACTCGTTATATAACATTAGAATGTACAATGCATTCATTAACTGTCGTTTATATTCATGAAGTCTCTTTGCCTGCACATCAAAAATAGAACCAATATCCACATTTACTCTTTCAACAATATCACCTGTTTCACTCTTAACCGGATTACTATTATAGATATACTCTTGCAGCCGTTTTTTGTTTCTCTGTTTAATCTCAATGATCTCATTTAGAAAAGCTTCGTCATCAGCAAATTTTTCCAACTCTTTGACCATAGAAAGATCTGTTACCCACCCTTTTCCGATTTTGTCCGTTATTAGATGTGAGAGCTCTGGATTTGCGTTTAAAATCCATTTCCTTTGTGTGATTCCATTGGTTTTGTTGTTAAATCTTTCAGGAAACATGTCATAAAAGTCGCGAAGGACATCATTTTTCAGTATACTTGTATGTAGTTCCGCCACACCGTTGACCGAATGGCTTCCCACTACAGCAAGATTGGCCATCCTGACCCTCCCGTCCTCAATAATGGACATGCGGCGTACCTTATCCATATCACCTTCAAACTTTTCAAATATCCTTTTACAGTGATCATGGTTAATTATCTCTATTATCTCATAATTTCTGGGAAGGAGCTCGCCCAGCATATGTGAATCCCACTGCTCTAGAGCCTCTTTCATCACTGTATGGTTAGTATAACCGCATGTATTTACAGTAATATCCCATGCTTTTTCCCACTCCACACCCTCTTCATCCACAAGGAGCCTCATCAGCTCAGTGATCACCAGTGAAGGATGTGTATCATTAATTTGAACAGCCCTTTTTTCATGAAACATTTCAATGGGATTGCCGGTCTCTTTATATTTTCTGAGTATGTCCTGAATGCTAGCGGAAACAAGAACATATTGTTGTTTCAATCGCAACCGTTTCCCGGGATCATGATTATCATTAGGGTATAAGACAGACACCATTGTTAAATCATCATGGCACAGAACATCTTTTAGAGCATTACCATAATCACCTTTATCAAAAGCACTTATATCAAATTGACTGTAATCAGGTACCGATGTGCTCCATAACCTCAAAGTGTTAACCGTTTTGTTACTATAACCACTAACAGGGGTATCAAAAGGTATTGCCAGGAACGACTCACAGCCAACAACTTCACTCTTACACTTCCCCTTTTTCATATCTTCCCTGACAGTACGGCCCCCGAACCTAATAACAACAGCATCCTCTTCCCTTTTTATCTCCCACGGGTTTCCATGGCAGAGCCATTCATCCGGGTGTTCAACTTGATACCCGTCAAGTATCTCCTGACGAAAAATACCGTAATCGTAACGTAGTCCGTATCCATGCCCCGGTAATTCCATAGTTGCCAATGAGTCCAAAAAACATGCAGCCAAACGCCCCAGACCTCCGTTTCCCAACCCGGCATCCATTTCCACATCCTCTATCTCATTTAATGTCAAACCAATGGAATCCAAAACTGTTTTTACTTCATTTTTCACACACATGTTTATCAGATTATTCCCCAGGAACCGTCCAGTCAGATACTCAGCTGAAAGATAACAGAGCTGTTTAACATCTTTTTCCCGATACTCACTGTTAGTGGCTATCCATTTATCCATAATATCATCACGCAAAGCATGGGCAAGGGCCTTATATATGTGCCGAATGTGTCCCTGATGTACCGCCTCTTTGATTGTTGTTACCCCTGTTAATCCCAATCCCAGTGTCTTTGTCAAATGATAAAGGATTCCTTCACGTAATGAATCTATAAAATTATTGTCTGTCTCGTCATTTTTTGTCTTCATTTTTCTTAAACGAACCTGATTCCCTTCTTTTTCTCATTTTCAATAAAATTAGCACCGTCTGCAAACTTTTAGTTATCGAATTAACGCCAAATTCTTAATCTCAATCCAGACACAGCGACTAAGGTTAAGACTATAGTACTTTTTGGTGTACAATTCATTGCTAATAATCTGCAACTATATACGGTACAACGAATTAAAACAAAAATCCCTATACACGGCATTTATAACCAAAACAGGTAAAACAACAAGGATTTCTATTTAGGATCGGCACCAATCACATCCGAATAAAGATTTCTTTACAAAAATATTTTACCAAATTCAATGAACTCAACAAAGATTTCTTACAATAATTACCATAACTATTTTAGTTATAATATAGGGAAATTAGCTTGATTTGCAATATTAATACTTTTAACAGTTGGTTTAACTTACACAGGAGGTCTCGAAAAGGCAAGTTTTAAGCAATAGCATAAACGCGGCGAAGCCGCAACCAAAATACAAGATGCCGGATACAGGATTCTAGATACTGGATACTGGCAATCAGTTAGATTTCTAGTTTTTTTCAAGATATAAGATGAAAAAGAGGCAAACTGAATCTAAAATATAACATTTTAAGACAGCATAATAAATTATCAATAATCCAGTAACTATAACGTTTCAAATAATTTAAAAATGCACGTTAAAAATTTCTTTCTAGAAAAAGAAGTTTTTACAGGGTAATACCATAAAACTAATGAAACTGCTGAAAAAAGCACGTATTTCTTTAAGTACTTTGCGTCTTTGCGGTGATTATAGAGAGATATTTGAGAATTTGTCACATTTTAAATTCAACTGTCCAAACAAATGAAAATATTGTCTACTTATTTCCAAATACATCTGCCGGCAATCCAAACTTTTCAATTAAATCATTTAACGCATATGGCAAAATCATTGTCTTTTTCCCATGGGACTTGACAGGATATGTTTTTGATGTTTCTATGTCATTATGCAGCAAACCGCAACCAAATTTAGTATACAGAATCTAGAATAAAACATATATTTGTGGTTATTTTACTATGTTATTTAACGTAAAAGTGTATCTGCTTTTCAACTCTTGCTTTTTGTTGTTCTGACTCCTGGATACGGAATTCGGCATTCCATAAAAACTACAAAATCTCAAAAAAAAGTTTTTATAAAGTAATATCATAAAACTTCGGGTGGCGGCCTTTGGCAGTTACATAAACGATACCGTACCTCTTTAAAATCTTCGTTACCTTTCGTAATTCCAGACTTTTAGGCATAGGTTATAGATGTTGGAAGTTTTGCAAGCTTTTTTGGAGTCTTTAATAATATTGATTTAGAAAGAGATCGTTTAAAACTTTGATTTAATTTCCGGGTTTCTAGCTCATTAAACATTCTCCAGTATTTACTATGTGCAGGATCATTTAAATTTTCTAATTTAGAATCTTCAACTGAAGTAATAACGTACTCTTTTATTGCATCTGACAATGATTTTAGTGCGTCTTTTTCATTTTCACCGTGCGATAAAACCGTAAAGTCTAAACATCTGGCAACAACCACTCCATCTTCTTTCGTCAATAAAACATGAAGCGCCGGGCTCTCCCAGCAATCTCCTATACTTATTTTAATTCTTATCGCTTTCAACGCATTCATTTCCTTCTCCACGTTTTACGATTTGAGACATAAATTTAAGGTAGAAACAATTAACTGACAATAGTAAACTAAAGTGACTAAAGTTGTGATTTTCTGCCAATAGACGAAAAGATAGCCAGTATTTCTTTCAATTCCTCATAAACAGGCTTTAACTTTTCCCATGTAATCCAATTTAGCTCAAAAATTATTTCAAGCCAATATAGACTTTCACTCGCTTCAGCTTCACAGATTTTAATCTTATTTTTGAAATCCGCTTTACTCCTTCCTCTGTTTGCTTCTCGATAATTAGCTCCTATAGAAGTTCCTGATTTAGTAATCTGGTTTCTAACTACTCTACCTTCAGGAGTTCCCGGCAGTTTTGCAGATAAACCAATTATATCTACACTGAATTTACGTGTTCGTTTTTCTAACTCTTTAGAAAATTCCTTATTATCCATTTGCGTTTCCAACTTTAGTCACTTTAGTTCACTTTAGGCACTTTAGCTCACTGCAATGTCCCTTATTCATCAGGTCAATAATTCCTAGGAACAAAAGAATGCTGACTTTGGTCAGCGTAAAACGCAATGTCCCTTATTCATCAGGTCAATAATTCCTAACTAGCTTTTGCAACACATGCACTACCATATAGTTACAAGAGCAATTTCTGTAACCTCTGCTTTTCGGCACTTTACCCTCCTCTCTTATTATCAGAAATTAACAAAACATAGTCAGAACGTTCTATAAATTGGCACCTTACAACTTTCCTGTAACCTACCCCTGTTTTTAGGCTCAGGAAAAATCCGTTGTTTTTTTAGATAAACTATTTGGCTGCAGAGGGTTACATCTCACCGCCACATAGCCCCCTGATATTTATCGTAACTGTTGACATTATAACATCTTCAGACAATATACACACTCTCTATTTCGGTGATTTCACCTTTACCATATATGATGATAGAACTTTTGCAATCCGCGCAAATCGGATAAATCCTTACCTTGTCATCTTCCACTGAAATTATTCTTTTTATCCTCTTTTTCATATCCTCATAACCTTTATTATCCAACAAACACTCAAAAACACTAAACTGCGCCCTATCACCGAAATCCAGGAGCGCCTTTGCCAACTTTGTTCTCCTTTTGTCATCCGGTATGTCGTAAGATACAATGTAAAGCATGTGTCACTGCTCCTGTTTAAACGAAACGTATGCACCTTTATCATTAATACAAACCGCCAGGCTTTCCGCCTGTATAAGGAAGCACTTTCTATATGACGTATTCTCTTTGGTTACGGAATGTGTAAAGCTACGGTTAATCATCTCCTCATATTCAGCAAAATAACGTTTCAATGATTCCCGTCTCAAATAGATTGCCCCATCTTTCGGGTTTGCATAAAAATCCTCTTTGCCAAATACATTGTTGTTAAGACAGTTCAGAACAAATCTATCAGCAATGGGAGCTCTAAACTCTTCAATAAGGTCTGATCCTAGGGATGCCCTGCCGTAGTCTACGCTATGATAATAGGATAGATAAGGATCAAACCCCAATCCGTCAAGAAGTGAGGATATTTCGTTAAATATCATTGTGTAGGTTAATGAGAGCAGAGCGTTAACCGGATCATAGGTACCAGTAAAAAGAGATTCCCATGCAATCCGCAAGGTTGGCCCAGCTAAAACTTAAAGCTTTTATTTAACTAATAGCAAAGGGATTATTTGAGGCAGTTGACAAGTTATTATAGAAACACCTTTGGGGATGGGTGGATTTACCTTATTATGTTCTTTCTTTCCACCTTTGAGGGTGACGACTACCATGCATAATTGCAATGACCACGATGGAATCTTTCTCAACTCGATAATAGATTCCAAACGGAAATTTTTGAACTAAAGCTCGGTGTGTATACCTATGTACAACAGGGTAAAGATTAGGGTTTTCTGCAATTGTTTCGAATGCACGTAGAACGTCATCAAGGAACTCTTGACCAAGGCCTTCACGTTGTTTCTCATACCATTCTGCGGCATCTTCAAGGTCTGCTTCCGCTTTTGTCCGAAGATAAACCTTAAGACTCACAATCGTCTCCTAATATCTGCTATTGCTTCCTCAGCTAAACGACCTTTAAGTCCATCAGATTCATAAGTATCTAAGCGTTGATCAAGTTCCATTCTTTGTTCGTCGGTCAGCGGCAACGCCGCCTGATCGGTAGCAATGCTGTCCCAGATATCCTCTACCAGTCTTATCCTTTTTTCAATCGGGAGATTACGTAAATCTGCTATCATCGTCACTTTCTCCTTCATATTTTAACGTTATTTGAAGCAAAACGTTCTTAACATAAGAACCCATAGCGCTGCCGGGCCGTAAATATGTTTGTTATTTCTTTTACGTAAACTGCCGCAGGAAAATAACCGTCTATTGAATGCGGTTATTAGATTATTATTACTTTTAATCCTATTGGCGTCAAAAGAAATTTCACATTATGAATAATGAAATGTTAAATTTTGAGTTTTACATTTGTTGCCACACTCACAACCACTCATTCATAACTAATATCACTTTTCACTATTCACTTTTCACTGCTGTTTCATTAGTCTCAATCCCTTATTCATCAGGTCAATAATTCCTACAAAAGAAATTTTACATTCTGAATTTTAAATTTTATATCTGTAGTTGCCATCACTATCACTTATTCCAGACAGAATATCAGTTTTCCGCTATTCACTATTCACT
>JAIQZO010000105.1 GCA_021777055.1 Candidatus Anammoxibacter sp.
GCTTAATTCTTCTGATATACGACGACGGCTCCAACTTGGGTTATTATGAATTAGTTCCCTTATGTACGATATGTCATTAGGGCTGAGTTGTCGTCCTTGAACTTTTATGTGATTGGTGTTCATGGACAATATTATAAGGGATGAGGATTATGGAGTTCAGCTTTTTTTACTATCTAGGAGATAGGCAGCTTTACTGTTACATATTATTCCACTGACCCTGGTTTCCTCCCTTAGTAAAATCATTGTCCAACGCCTAGAGTCGGCTACAGTATTTTGTTATACGCATATTTAAAATTATTTTGGCCATTTTTTATTTGTTGGAATTATTAATCTTAAAATGTTATTAATGATCCTACTTAAAGGTTTTTTTGGTTTTCGTATATTTTTAATAGCCTTTAGTGTTTTTTTATTTGATATTGGATCTATTACTCTTTCTGCATTATACCATGATAGGCCTCTACTTACCCGCATTCCATAATTAGTTGCAAACTCATCAAATTGACCCGCTATTTTGTCAAGAAAAGCTATATTACCGTTGTATCTTTTCTTAATTGAATTTTGAACATTCTCAATTTGTCTAGCTAAAACTTCGTTTATGAGATGAAAATCCCCAATTCTAGAATTTCCATTGGTTTCAAGTTTTGTTTTTACCAGAGCTAGAGGTAAATCATATCCGATATGTGCTAATAAAGGAAAAATTAAACATTCAAAAACATATGATCTCTTTGTGCATATTGCATTATATACATGTATCCATGGTTTAAAATCACTTTTCAGGTAAAATTCACTGTTTAAATTTATCGGTAATTTATTCTTTACCTGATAGTCAATCGAATTCATTGCATTAAAGAACCTCTCAGCAAAATTTTCTGATAATTGTGCAACCCAATTCAAATCAGTAAATCCAAGATCGTTTGATTCGAGAGATTTGCTTAATTCAATGTGCAGAAGATAGAAAGAGTGAGAACAAACAGCTCTCTCATCTTCTAATGATTCATAATTTTCGTAAAATTTTTTAAATTTTGATGCTAGGTTCTTAACCCTTAAAAATGGCTTTGATTGCATATTCTTTCAAGTTTTTAAAAAATTCATGCGGATAACGAAAAAATCAGCCGTAGCGCTTTTGCGGTCGGTTGGATGAGCTTGTTAAGTCAATATTGATTTTCATTTCCAATTTAATATTCCACTACGCACTAGATCAGGGAGTGGGTCTGTTTGGTTAGGATCAAATCTCCAAAGTCTATATTCTTCATTATCTGGCATCCAATCTAATAAATAATCTTGGATTGGTATTAGAACATGACCAGTTCTTATAGTTGACCATGCTCCCTTTTGCACTAAATCAGAGAGCGGATCTGTTTGGTTAGGATCAAATCTCCAAAGCCTATATTCTCCATTATCTGGTATCCAATCTAATAAATAATCTTGGATTGGTATTAGAACATGACCAGTTCTTATAGTTGACCATGCTCCCTTTTGCACTAAATCAGGGATTGGGTCTGTTTGGTTAGGATCAAATCTCCAAAGCCTATATTCTCCATTATCTGGTATCCAATTCAAAATACAGTTTGAAATTGGTATCAATGAAGAATCTTGAGAAAGAGGCACGTTTAATTTACTAATGCGATTATATAGCTGTTTAGATATTTGTTGAGATTGTAAAGCAATAATGCTTTTTTCTTTTTTTAAAGATAGCAACTCGGAATTTAATTCTTGAATTAAATTCTCAACAGTATTTTCATCTTTACGGTATATTATTTTGTTTTCTTCAGTAAGTTGTGACGAAGCTAATAAACTATCATAATTGTTTTTTAAAATTTTTAAATTATTTGATAATTTAGTTATTTTGTCTTCATAAGTCTTGTTTTTCTCCAAGAGGTTATCTTTAAATAAGTTCAATGATTCTAGCTTTTCTTTATATGTCAGTATTTCTTTGCTTTTTTCTATTTGGTGTAATTTTTTTTCATTTTCTATAACTTCCAACTTTGAATCAAGTATATTCTTGAAAATACTCATCCACGAAACTGAAATCAAAATTCCCGATACAAGTCCAGCTATTATATACTTTATTAAAACACTCTTAGAATACCATTTCTCATTCAACCTTTTTTCTACTTCTCTTGCTTCAGAATACAGTTTATTCTGCTCAGCATTATTTTTAGCTATTTCAGACTCTATTTTTTGTCTTTCAAGTTCTTCTTTGCTCATCAGTTTAATTCTGTTGGCTTTAATTTTGTTTAAGTTAAAACGATTTGCCCATTAACAACAGCATAAGCAGCTTGACTGGTTGATGCAATTGTTAGCTGTCTTATTTAATCAATATTGCAATACTTAACAATTAAGACCTGTCCTTAGCTTTTCCCTTGTTATGTTTTAAAAGCTATTTCCAATCTATCAAACATTTGATCAGATTCATCATATAAATACTGAGGAATGTTAGTTCCAAGTTTCCAACTTCTCATATGCAAAGTAAAATCAAAATTACGTGTTTCTGGCTTTTGGTCATCAGCTTTAGCCTTTTCCAATCCTTCAACAAAACCAATTTTACCAGACTTTATTAATTCTACAAAAACATCAAACTCATCAATTGTAATAAAATACATATTATCTAGGCTGATTTTCTGATCTTCTGAGTATTCATTGTATATTTCATCTATCGTTTCTTTGGCTATTGTTTCATAAAATTGCCGACCATTTCCTAAATATAATTCTTTAAATGTAACAACTACAAGATAATTTTTATCTCTGTTTTTTAAATTAGAAGAATTAGTGATTGTTGTTTGTAACTTTTTTAGAACATCATGTGCCTGCTTAATAGCTTTTATCACAGAATTTTTTGTTGTATTATTTACAATTTCCGGTCTGTGTGCTACTTTCCCTGAAGAATGCATCTCTACAGCTTTAGCATCAATAAATATATTTGCATCATCATCTACAACAATAAAATCAATAACATTTCCATTATTTTTCCCTAATTCCTGTTTTATTTGATTTTCATTTTGGTAAGACAATCCAGTATATTTAATTGCCTTTTCAACGTATCTCTCAAAAACTTTTCCAAATTCATACATAAACTTTTTTGCATCCCACATCCTAAGCCTATCATAAATAAAATGCTCAAAACAGTTAGAAAGTATGTTAGGGTGAACACATATATATTCTCTACCTGTTTTTATTAATGGGAATTTTAAGAAAGGTGTTTGCTCATAAAATTCATAAGACAGTCTTCTATTCTTGTCATTATCTTTTAGCCATTTTCTAAGTGATTGTATAGGTTTTGAAATTGAATCTAAAAACTTATTAACTTGATCTTTAGGGTATGTCTTATAAACATTCACAAACCATTCTTCAGAAACAGTTAATTTCTCTTCAATAATAAAGTTAGCTAAAACCATTATTGAAAGTTCTAAAAAATTCTTAATACCAATACCAGTAATATCTTTAAATTTTAGTTTTATTAGACTATTTTCGGGAAGATGAGAGAAGAGCAATAGCTGTCTTGCCAAATGACCTAAAGAATATTCTTGTTGGAAAATGAATTGTTGGTAAGAAATATTTCTTAGAAATAATCTTGTATTATCATATTGCTGAGGATGTCGTGCACTATCACCTAAGTGATACATTAAATGTAAAAGTTCTTGCAACTTTGATTTGTCTATTTTTTTTCTACCAGGTATATGAAATTCATCATCAATAATGATCCATTTTATTAATAATAAAACAAGCCAAGGCTGTTTTTGAAGTTGATCAATTTTATCTTTTGACGGTTTGTTTATATAAATAATACATTCAGTAATAATATGTAATGGGTCATATTTTCTAAACTTATTTCTTATTTTCTTATATTCTGAATAATATGTTTGTTCATTAAATGATTTTGATTTGTCATTCATAATATTTATTCTTAAAGATCAGATTTACAAACCTTCTGATTCTAGTGTATTCTGTCAAGGCAAAGAGATCATTTTTTTAATTTTGACAAGCCCACCAAGATGAAACTGAGCAGAAGTCAAGAGTCAGACCTTGAATTCAGAATATACATTCTTGCCCCTAAGCTTTCTCTAATAATTTTAAGCGTTATCATTTGCATATAACAGATGTACAACACGCACAAAGAGAAACAGTAAAAAGATTCCAAATTTGTAAACGTATCACAGCTCATGCTTCCCGTAACAGCTTTGGTACTCAACTGTTACAGCATAACTACTATATTCGCACAATACTGGAGTTGTTAGGACATTGCGATGTTAAGACAACCATGATTTACACTCATACTATTAAAAGCCAAACCACTAAAAAGGCAAAAAGTCCGCTTGATTTTGAGTAAGTTTTCTGAAATGTATAAACCCGAATTAACGTAATACATCCTTCGCAATATAAAACATATAGCACAATCATTGCGGCTTGTCAATCAGAGTAAAATAGTCTGCTGTTTTATTTGTAAGGAATCTCACCACAAGGGGGTAAGGGGTTTTACGACAAGATATAGTCATCAGAACAAGAATTGTAACCGTGCGCACTTCATAACATTTTATTTTAGGTATACTTACATTGGTGGCACTATTTTTGAAGCAGTCAGCTATTTTAGAATTAATTTTTACAAATAATTCTAAAAAAAAATTTTATTTTTTTACTATAAACCAGCGTTCTCCGGTTAAGGTTTTGATTGAAGGAAAGTATTTTGTATGCTGAATTAAAGAGTCGACAAAAAAGACCGTTATACAAACCAACTCTCTTGGAGCAGATTCACATGTTTTCTATGACGCGATTGTACTTATTAGTACACCTAATGTAAATTAGACTGAAAAACCTGTTTGCCTTGTGGGATATCGCACTGATGGCAAAGAGTATTGGATCGCAACAGACCACCATGATCTTAAAGCAGAAGAAGTGGGAAGTATTTTTTTCTAATTATGAGGTAATTAATGGACAATAGTACTAACAATGAGTACTTAAAATGCGCTAAAATACCTAAAATTATTGAAAGCTATCATTAATAAAAAAACAAAGCCGTTAACTTTGGCCGTTTTTTTAATCATAATGTTGTAAAACATTCTTAAATATGAAAATGTTTTTACACTGCAAAAAGCTAACCGGACAATGCCTGGTAATAATACTAAAACACAAATGCCATAACCGGCATAATCATATATAAAAACCACAAATTAATAAATTATACATTCTGTAGGGGTTCAAAATCTTGAACCCCTACAAATTTAACTTTATCCAAATCCGCAGTTCAAGCAATATTAAACATATTTGATCAAGTATACTTAATATCTATAATGTTCAGGTTTATATGGTCCTTCAACCGTAACACCTATATAGTCCGCCTGCTCTTTTGACAATTTAGTTAGTTTCACACCAATCTTCTCTAAATGAAGCCTTGCAACCTCTTCGTCGAGCTTTTTAGAAAGTGTGTAAACACCAACCTTGTATGTATCTTTATTTTCCCATAGATCCATCTGTGCCAAAGTCTGATTAGTAAATGAGTTTGACATAACAAATGATGGATGGCCAGTAGCACAGCCAAGGTTAACAAGCCTGCCGTCTGCCAACAAGAAGATAGCATTTCCGTTTGGAAATGTATATTTGTCTACCTGTGGTTTAATGTTCACGTGAGCAATGCCAGGGAAATCAACCAGTTTCTCTACCTGTATCTCATTGTCAAAGTGACCTATATTACAAACAATGGCCTGATCCTTCATATTTTTCATATGATCAATAGTTATCACATCTTTGTTTCCGGTAGTTGTAACATAGATATCACCAGTCCCCAGGGTATCTTCAACCGGTTTTACATCATATCCTGCCATGGATGCCTGAAGTGCACAGATTGGGTCTATTTCTGTCACAATAACCCTTGCTCCCATTGATGCTAAGCTTTGCGCACAGCCCTTGCCCACATCACCATAACCGCATACAACCGCAACCTTACCGGCAATCATAACGTCAGTTGCCCTTTTAATGCCATCAATCAATGATTCTCTGCATCCATACAGGTTGTCAAATTTTGATTTTGTAACCGAGTCATTAACATTAATAGCAGGAAACAACAGTTCTCCGCTTTCCATCATCTGATATAATCTGTGGACACCAGTTGTAGTCTCTTCAGAAACACCTTTACACTCCTTAGCAACATTATGCCAGTGTTCCGTACCCTTCTTCAGCGTCTCTTTCAGTACAGCATTAATGCATTGCAACTCTTTATTGTCCGTAGGCTCATCCAGTATAGATGCATCATTTTCAGCAGCATACCCCCTGTGAATCAAAAGGGTAGCGTCTCCACCATCATCAACTATTAACTGTGGACCTTTGCCACCAGGAAATGTCAATGCCTGATAAGTGCACCACCAGTACTCTTCAAGGGTTTCCCCTTTCCATGCAAACACGGGTACTCCAGATTTTGCAATAGCCGCGGCAGCGTGATCCTGCGTAGAAAAAATATTACAAGAGGCCCATCTGATATCCGCACCCAATTCTTTCAATGTCTCTATTAATACTGCAGTCTGAATTGTCATGTGCAGCGAACCGCTAACCCTAATGCCCTTCAAAGGCTTTGATGAAGCATATTTTGCTCTGACAGACATTAAACCGGGCATCTCTTTTTCCGCAATGTCCAACTCTTTACGTCCAAAATCAGCCAGACTAATATCCGCCACTTTATATTCCAGTGAAGTGTCTAATGTTTCCATGAATTAATCCTTTAATTTTTTTCTATTATCAAATTTATATAAACTTTATCCTAAAGACCAGCATCTTTTCTTAAGGCATCTGCAACATCTGTCTTTTCCCACGGAAAGAGGTCTGCGTCCCTTCCAAAATGTCCATGACAAGCAGTCCCTTTATATATAGGCCTTAAAAGGTCCAACTTGGTTATAATACCCTTTGGGGTAAGGTTGAAATGCTTTTTTACCAGCTCCGCTATTTTATCTTCAGGAATCTTTGCCGTGTTTTCTGTGGAAATGGTAATTGAGACCGGTTCAGGCACACCTATTGCGTATGAAAGCTGTACTTCACACCTTGGCGCGAGCCCTGCAGCAACTACGTTTTTTGCAACGTGACGAGCAGCATATGCAGCACTCCTGTCAACCTTGGAAGGATCTTTTCCAGAAAACGCACCGCCACCATGACGACCTCGGCCACCATAAGTATCTACAATTATTTTCCGTCCTGTCAAACCGCAATCACCCTGTGGACCACCAATTACAAAACGCCCGGTAGGATTGATATGGAAAACAGTATGATTGTCAATTAAATTTCCTGGTATAACCTCTTTAATTACCTTTTCAATAATATCTTCCCTTAAGGTCTTGTATTTTACTTCGGGATCATGCTGAGAAGAGATAACAACAGCTTGAACCCTTATTGGTTTATCTCCGTCATACTCAACAGTTACCTGTGATTTTCCATCAGGACGTAAATACGGAAGGGCAAACGTCTGCCTCATTTCTGCCAGTTTTTTTACCAGTTGATGAGCCAAACTAATAGGCAATGGCATCAATTCCGGAGTCTCATCACAAGCAAAACCAAACATCATACCCTGGTCACCAGCACCCTGCTCCTTATGTAACCCATCACCTTCTGTCACACCTTGTGAAATATCAACAGACTGTTTATCAACACTTGACATTACTGCGCAAGTGTTATAGTCAAACCCCTTCAAAGCATCATCGTACCCTATCTCTTTTACAGTCTCCCTCGCAATTGCCGGTATGTCAATCACCGCATTGGTAGTAATCTCACCCGCAACCATAACCACACCGGTAGTTACTAATGTTTCACAAGCAACCCTACCGTTAGGATCCTGTTCAAGAATAGCATCTAACACAGAATCAGATATTTGATCTGCAATTTTATCAGGGTGCCCCATTGACACTGACTCTGATGTAAATAAATACCTTCCTTTACTAAGCATACATTTCACTCCTTTTAACTTAAATTTACTTCTGATTTAAAATATTTTTTTATAATTGCAAGATTAATATCTGTTGCGCCTCTGTTTTTAGAAACAATTTTCTGTGCCCTTAATCCCATATCTTTCGACAGTATAGGGTTTAAAAGTAAGTATCTAGTCATGTGCAAAAGCTCTTCCTGGTTATTTACCAGTTTTGCAGCATCATTTTCCAGCAGAAGTTTTGATTCCTCTTCAAAGTTAAATGTATGAGGACCGAAAATTACAGGTTTGGCCAATCCTGCCGGTTCCATCATATTCTGCCCACCCATTGGAACAAGACTGCGACCAACAAACACGCAATCCGCCAGAGAATAGACATCAATTAACTCTCCGATTGTATCAACAACAATAATACCATCTTTTGATTTATTGGACTTTCCTGAACTTTTGTCCATATCCAAACTGCTTTTTTTAAAAGCAGCAAAACCCATCTTCTCTATTAATGCAGTAACATCATTTACCCTCTCAATGTGCCGCGGTACAAGGATCAACCTAAGGTCTTTGATCTCTTTCCTTAATGAAGCAAACACATTTATCAACATCTCTTCTTCGCCATTATGTGTGCTGCCTCCAACAAGAACAATGTCGCTGCTACTTATACAAAAGAGATCCATTAATTCGCATTTGGCAAATTCATCAATGTTCACCTTAATATTATCATACTTCATCGTACCGGTAACCTTAATATTTTCCGGTGGTATTGATAATCTAGCAAACCTGTCCGCATCAGTATTAGTTCGTGCCAGGTATATCTTATTATGAACAATACTGTCATAAAAACTTTTTGAGAAAAGACCCAGCCTTCTGTAAAATCTCACAGATTTCTCAGATATCCTTCCATTAACAAGTACTGCAGGAACTTTCTGTTTTTCCGTCATTATAAAAAAATTCGGCCATATTTCCAATTCTATAAAAATCATATAAGTGGGCCTGATCTTTTTAAATACACGATTTATAACAAGACCAACATCCAGAGGAAAGAAGAAAATCAGTTTATCTTTAAAGTTTTTCTTTGCAGTTTCTACTCCTGTATTTGTCCATGACGAGACGACAATATCAAAACAAGGAAAGTCGTTTTCTATCCCCTTTATCAATGTTCTGCCGGTCATGATTTCACCAACCGATGAACCGTGTATCCAAATACATGGTTTATTACCATCCCTTTTCTTAATGAATCCTAGCCGTTGCTTTAACCCAACTCTGAATTTCTTCTTAGTAAGAAGTGTAAAAACAATGTATGGTGAAGATAAAAGTATTAAGGGAATATATATTATATCGAGAAACATTAGGCATGGAGCAGCGGCTCAAATCTTGATGGAAAATATAAATTTATATGCGGAAGAGAAACCAAAATAGTTACTATTTTATATAGTTTTTCAGAAAGCAATTTGTAAAGTTACAACAAATCTTTCCCGTCAAGTATAGAAAATGGTGTTAGGCGATTTGATACAGATAAAAAAGAAACTTGTTGTTGTTTGGTTTTTGCATATATTTACACAAAAACCTATATCCCTCTGCATATTTTATTATTTTCCACAACACTGCTTATGCTTTTTTCCGCTCCCACAAGGGCATGGCTGATTACGGCCAACCTTTACCTCAACCCTAACCGGCTCAAGCTTTTCTTCACCAACTTCCGAATTCTCTATGGCTTTTTCCTGAGACTCTTCAAGCCTAGAGAAATCCTGATATTGGAATTTATCCTCTTTCCAGACGTCTTTAGCTTCACCTGTAGCGTTCTCACTAAGCTTTACTTTAAACAGCAAATCAGTGATCTCTTCTCTTATTGAGCACTGCATCGTCTCAAACATCTGCAATGCTTCACGCTTATATTCAACTTTCGGATCAACCTGTGCATATCCTCTTAGCCCAATCCCTGATTTAAGATGATCCATAGCGTAAAGATGGTCTTTCCATTTTCCGTCTATTTTACTCAAGAGAAGCATCTGCTCAAGCATCTCCATCTCTCTCTGACCAATCTCGTTTTCCTTTTCTTCAAAAGCATTAACCGCTTCATTCTTTAAGAGCTCACCTATATCATCACGATTCTTTTCAGTATTCTCTTTAACCTCAACGTCTCTTTCAAACTTGAGTTTAAACCAGCCAGTCAAACCTTTTATATCCCAGCTTTCATTATATACCTTTGTATCAAGGTAGTAATATACCGAGTCTAACACTGTCTCCTCTATCATATTGACGACATCATCACGTATGTTCTCACCTTTTAGGACCTTCTGCCTCAAAGTATATACAGCCTTCCTCTGTTCATCCATCACCTCGTCATAATCAAGCAGGTGTTTTCGAATCTCAAAATTGTGTTGTTCAACTTTCTTTTGAGCACGTTCTATGGACTTTGTTATCATAGGGTGCTCGATGGCCATCCCTTCGTCCATACCAAATCTTTTAAGTAACGAGCTGACCCTTTCCGAAGCAAATAACCGCATCAGATCATCTTCAAGAGAAGCATAAAAACGTGACGAACCCGGATCTCCCTGCCTTCCGGAACGACCACGCAACTGGTTATCAATACGACGGGCCTCATGACGATCCGTTCCAATGATATGTAACCCTCCCAACTCAGCCACTCCTTCTCCCAAAACAATATCAGTACCCCTACCAGCCATATTTGTGGCAATTGTTACATTTCCACGCTGACCAGCATCTGCAACAATAGCGGCCTCACGTTCATGTTGTTTCGCATTAAGCACCTCATGTTTAATACCTTTCCGGCTCAATAAACTACTTAAGTGCTCGGATTTTTCTATAGATACAGTACCAACCAGAGTCGGCCTTCCGGTATTACTTGTCTCAACAATCTCATCAATAATCGCATCATATTTCTCTTTTTGCGTACGGAACACTCGGTCAGGATGAGAGATACGAGCAAGGGGTTTATTTGTGGGAACCTGTACAACCTCCAGGTGATAAATCTGAGCAAATTCACCTGCCTCAGTATATGCAGTACCTGTCATACCTGATAGTTTATTATAAAGCCTGTAAAAGTTCTGCAGTGTAATAGTCGCCAATGTCTGGTTCTCTTCTTTTATCTTTAATCTCTCTTTTGCCTGAGCGGCCTGATGAAGTCCGTCCCCCCATACCCGGCCTTCCATTAACCTGCCAGTGAATTCATCAACAATTACCACCTCATTACCTTTTACAATGTAATCACGATCCTTCTTATAGAGATGATGAGCCCTTAAAGCCTGCTCTATATAATGCGGCCATTCCATATACCCTTCAGTATAAATACTCGGAACATTCAACTGCTTTTCAGTTTCAGAAATACCAGATTCATTCAGATGTGCTGATTTCTCCTTTTCTTTTATTTCAAAGTCTATACCTGGCTTTAATTTTCTTGCAATTTTATCGGCAATAAAATATTTATCTGTAGATTCCTCAGTGGGGCCTGAAATAATAAGTGGTGTCCTTGCCTCATCAATCAGAATACTGTCAACCTCATCCACAATGGCATAGTTTAACATCTTCTGAGACTGGGCTTCCGCATTTGTCCTCATATTATCTCTGAGATAGTCAAACCCGAATTCATTATTTGTTCCGTATGTTATATCACATTCATAAGCCTTCTTTTTCTCTTCAGAATCTTGATGAGATAAAATAGATCCAGCAGAAATGCCGAGAAATTCATACATTGGCGCCATCCAATCACGGTCCCTTTTCGCCAGGTAATCATTAACCGTAACGAGATGAACCCCATTGCCAGTCAAAGCGTTTAGATAAGCAGGTAATGTCGCAACAAGGGTCTTTCCTTCACCAGTCTGCATTTCTGCAATATTTCCATGATGAAGTACCATTCCACCTATTAACTGAACATCAAAATGCCTCATCGTCGGGGCAGCACCATCAGGATTTGGTGTTTTGAGTACGCGTCGGCTCCCCTCTCTTGCTACAGCAAAGGCCTCCGGCAAAATATCATCCAGGGACTCTCCAGATGCGATCCTCCCTTTAAACTCATCTGTTTTCTGCCTCAACTCTGCATCAGTAAGTTTCATCAACGCAGGTTCCAGGGAATTAATGTGCACTACAATAGGTTTTAATTTTTTTAGAACTCTATCATTTGATGATCCAAAGATTTTTGTTAAGAATGACATTTTTTTATCGAAAGCAAACTTAGGGGTTTACAATAATTTAAAGAGACAATCTACTAAAAAAGATTATGCATGTTTGTTAGACACTAAAACAGGAATGCAGGAAAAAAATTTACACCAGTGGAGCCAACAAATACATAAATGTAATTAAATCAAAATCACAAAATCCTGTCAAGATATTAATACAAAAGGTGTTGCGATTTCTGCCAAATGATATGAATATGGGCGGGGAGGGAGTCGAACCCTCACGAGCTTTAAAACTCAAGGGATTTTAAGTCCCTCGTGTCTGCCATTCCACCACCCGCCCAATCTGTATAATTCAGATTCGGTATAAACTAATAAAGCTGGAGGCGGCACCGAGATTCGAACTCGGGATAACGGATTTGCAATCCGCTGCCTTAGTCCACTTGGCCATGCCGCCTTTTTTAATTATGGTATGTACTAACTCCTCAAACTTCAAGTTAATAATAAGTAGAATTATATACCAAACAGTAATTATGTCAATTCTTTTTCATACACCTAATATTGTATCTAGTTGTATCACCGCATGTTGCGCCTTGTTCACATTGCAGCGCAAATATAAATAATTACGATAACGGTGGAATGTTATTTTGTTATTGACTTACCTATCCAAATACCATATAATCCTTAAAGCCTTTTATTACAAGGCGTTGCGATTATTTATACATCAGCGATTTAACAGAAAAGAAAACGGAGTTTTATATATTTATGTCAAACGCTTGCATTGTGGGCCTTCAATGGGGAGATGAAGGTAAAGGAAAAATAATAGACGTACTTACGGAAGATTTTGATACTATTGTGCGGTACCAGGGTGGCGCTAATGCTGGCCATACAGTTATTGTTGACGGAAAAAAATTCGTTATGCATCTTATTCCCTCTGGTATATTGCATGACAATAAACGCTGTATTATTGGAAACGGTGTAGTAATTGACCCAGAACAGCTTTTTAATGAGATAGATGAATTGGAAAGTGCAGGCGTTAAAGTGCGTGACAACTTACTTATAAGCGACCGGGCACATCTTGTATTTCCATATCATAAACTAATTGATAAAGTATCTGAAGAGACAAAGGGCAAAAGCAAAATAGGAACTACAGGACGCGGTATAGGCCCTTGCTACGTTGATAAAATGGCAAGAAACGGAATAAGGGTGGGTGAGCTCTATTACCTGGACTATTTTAAAGAAGCTTTAAAACGTAATGTTGACGAAAAAAATGAAATACTGGTTAAACTGTACAACAGCAAACCGTTGGTATATCAGGACATAGAATCACAATATCTGGATTTTGCAGAAAAAATAAGACCATATGTGTGTGACACGGCAGAATTAGTAAACGATTTAGCCAACAGTGGAAAACGTATACTCTTTGAAGGCGCACAGGGCTCATTACTGGATGTTGACTTTGGTACGTATCCATTCACGACCTCATCAAACGCTACTGCTTGCGGTGCACCTGCCGGCGTGGGAGTGCCACCCAGATATATCAACACAGTGTTTGGAATAATGAAATCATATACTACGAGGGTGGGAAGTGGACCATTCCCAACTGAAATGGATGACGTCCTTGGAAAAGAGATACAGGAAAAGGGCGGAGAATACGGAGCAACAACAGGTAGACCTAGACGTTGCGGATGGTTTGATGCCGTGGCAATAAAATACGCAGCAATGATTAATGGTGTTGATGCCGCAATAATAACAAAACTGGATGTTCTGGATGGTCAAAGGAGCATAAAGGTCTGCACCGGATATAAGCATAAAGGGAAAATCTATAGTAAGTTTCCAGCGTGTATATCTTTGCTGGAAGAGAGTGAACCTATTTACGAAGAGTTCGCTGGCTGGCAAGAACCTACAGAAAATGTTTCCAGCAAAGACGGGCTACCGAAAGCGGCCATAGATTATATAAGTGGCATCTCAAGATTAACAGGACTAAAAATTAACCTTATATCAGTAGGTCCCAGCCGTAAGCAAATCATAAAGTATTGAATAATGCTGCTTTATTGAACCATACCAAAGTAATCCTGAAAAAACAATTAAACATGAAAAAAAACAAGAATTTACCTGAGCACATTGCAATTATAATGGATGGTAACGGAAGATGGGCAAGAAAAAAGGGGTTATTAAGGATAAATGGGCATGAAGCCGGAGTTGAATCTGTCAGGGAAATTACCCGTGAATGTGCAAAATTGTATATCGGACAATTAACGTTATATGCTTTCTCTGCAGAAAACTGGAAAAGGCCTAAAAGAGAAGTTAATTTCCTCATGAGAATGCTTAAAAAATTCTTAATAGGAGAACGACAAGAAATCGCAGATAACAATATACGCCTTTGCACTATAGGTATGACTGACAAACTACCACAACCGGTCCAAGATGAACTTGCTATTAGCATAGAAGAAAGTAAAGATAATACAGGCATGGTGCTGTGCCTGGCACTGAATTACAGCGGGCGATCTGATATCGTACGGGCAGTTAGAAATATTGCCGTTGATGCAAAGCGTGGCTTAATAGAACCAGAAGAGATAGATGAGAATGTCCTTAAAAGTAATTTATGGACGGGCAAAATGAAAGATCCTGACTTACTTATTAGAACAGGGGGAGAAATGCGTGTTAGTAATTTCTTGCTTTGGGAAATTTCATATTCGGAACTTTACGTTACTCCAATATTCTGGCCTGACTTTAGAAGACCAAATTTACAAAACGCTTTAGATGATTTCATAAAACGGGAACGACGTTTTGGCGGGCTAATATCATGACGGTATTAAAGACAAGATTTGCTTATGGTACCATAATGCTTGCATTTTTCTTTGGCATTTTGTACATGGACAACAGGCTTGACACAGACATATTTTTAGGATTGCTTACGTTGTTTGTTGGTTGTATTGGACTACTTGAATTTTATAAGATGGCAAAAAGTGACGATATAACACCTTTCAAACTAACTGGGTTAATATGTGGATGCATAATTTTTCTTAATATTTGGTTCTCCGCTCGGAGCAAACAAGCAGATCCGCTTTACCTGCTAAACTCTGGCACCTTGGTAATTCTGGTATTTCTTACACTTTTTATCCAAGGCTTTAGATGTGGAATACCAAATGCCATAAAGAACATGTCTGTGACAATCTTTGGCGTGATGTTTGTATTTTTCCTATTATCATTCTCCATGCTGCTATACCATTCTCCTGCGGGGAACGGTTTATACGATTTTCTGTTTGTTGTATTAGTATCAAAGGTTGCTGACATTGGTGGATACCTTTTTGGAAGAAAGATAGGCAAAAGAAAGCTCTCCCCTAATATAAGTCCAAAAAAGACCGTTGAAGGTTTGATCTGCGGGCTATTGCTTAGTGTTATAGTGGCATGGGTTTTAAGCCTTTCTACTGGAAAGTGGATCACTCCATGGCAATGGCTTACACCATTTGCATTGGTTGTTAGTTTCTCCGGAGTACTTGGTGACCTAGCGGAGTCTTTATTAAAAAGAAGTGCAAATGTTAAGGATTCTGGTGGTTACATACCTACATTCGGCGGTGTATTAGATGTAATTGACAGCCTACTTGTCAGCATGCCTGTTGCCTATTATTTTCTGATATTTACAGCCACGCGATAAAGGCACAACCAACATACTTAATGCCGGATACAGACTTTTTGAATACAATCAAATAGTTCAATCTCTAACTTTTTGTCAAGATTCCACATGAAAAACAGACAAACACAATTTAGGATATAACATTTTAAGGTACAGAAATAGATTTCCAAGCATCTAATATCCTTTAACTATACCGTTGTAAACAACTTAACAAGACCTTGTAAGATTTCATTCTAAAAAACAAGTTTTCACAGGGTAATACTTTAAAACACTAAAATCTGTTACACCTTATAATGGCCGAAAGAATAAAAAAGACTTTCTTTATTGAGAACAACAACGATGCGTCTATCCTGTATGGAAATCACGATAAATATTTGCGCCTGATTAGAAATGAACTTGAAGTGAATATAATTGCCAGAAATGGAACTGTAAAGCTTGAAGGTTCCAAAGATCGTGTTGAAACGGCATACGATTTATTTGATCACCTCAGTAATATAATAAAATCTACAGGCAAATTACATGAAAAGGATGTAAACAACGCATTGCAGAATAGATCAGAAAATAAAAGCTTAGACAATGATATGATTTTAGATAGTGCAGCAGCGAAAGAAGATTCAACAAAAGAAGATGAACCATTTTGGGACATTAACGATTTGCCAGATAAGCCAAACATATTAAATAATAAAGGGGAAAAATTCAATAGCAGCGAAGCCGGAGAATCACCCGCTAACTTGATTGACAAAGAAAAGGCAGAAAAGTTAAAGATAGATGTCTTTTTTAAGGGAACTTTAATCAAACCGCTTACCCCAGGACAGTGCAGGTATGTTGAATCGATAAAAGAAAATAGTGTGGTATTTTGCACTGGCCCGGCAGGAAGCGGAAAGACCTATCTTGCTGTAGCATTAGCACTTTCCGCGCTAAAGAACGGTATAGTTGAGAAAATAGTTCTTGCTCGGCCAGCTGTTGAAGCCGGAGAACGGTTAGGTTTTCTACCTGGAGATATACACGCAAAAATCAACCCGTATCTTCGTCCGCTTTACGATGCCCTTGGTGATATGATGGATACCGCACAAGTAAAAAAATATATTGAAAACGACCTTATCGAAATCTTACCATTAGCATTTATGCGCGGAAGGACATTGAACAATTCATTTATCATCCTTGACGAGGCCCAAAACAGCACCACAAAACAGATGAAAACGTTTTTAACGCGATTAGGATTAAATTCAAGAATTGTTGTCAGTGGAGATGTCACACAAATTGATCTACCCGCAAATGAAGTATCGGGTTTAATAGATGCCCAGAAAAAGCTTAGAAACATCAAAAATATTGGTTTTGTAGAACTTAAAAGCATTGACGTAATACGCAATAAATTGATTCAAGCTATAGTTGGCGCTTATGAAAAGGAGAATAAGGATAAATAATTCGAGAATTTGTGTTATACTATTATCGAGAATACAGAATTTAGAATTTAGAATAAAGCATAGATTTGTCATTAATTTATAATGTTAACAATCGTAAAGCTATCTTTATTTCCAGCATCCTGCTTTCAGCTATACTGACTTCGGCCTTCTACATCCTGTGTTCCAATAAAAACTACTACTTATGCAAATAGATATAGCAGATCTCCAAAGTTTGTACCATTTAAAGAAAAGAGACATAGAGAGTACTTTAGAAAAAGTTTTAGAGCGCTTAGAAAAAGATGCGGAGCTGAGTATTGTACTTGTTAATGATGAAAAAATAAAAGAGCTGCATAACTTATATTTAGGAGAAAACTGTGCCACCGATGTCTTAACGTTTCCATTAGACGATGAAACCAGTGACACTAAAGAGAAAATATGCGGGGAGATTATCATCTCTGTAGAAACCGCTATCAATGTTGCTTCTGATATGAACAGCAATCTTGATTCTGAAATATATTTATACCTTATTCACGGCATCCTGCATTTAATAGGATATGATGACAAAGAGACTCATATGGCAAAGCAAATGCACGATGAAGAGAAGAGAATTCTAAAAGAATTAGGTATGCCAGTAGATATTGACATAAACACAGGTTTATAATATCATTCAACCTTAAACACAGGTTTATAATATCATTCAACCTATTAATAATCAACAAACAGCCATGAATCTTTATAAAACAATAACAAGATATCCCAGGCCCGTTATTACAATATTTATCCTCCATCTCTTTCTGTTTACAAATAATGTGGTACAGGCAGAGAAAATGATATGGAATAAAGAAAGCGGATGGGTAGATGTGCAAAAACTAACTAAAGATACCCTGGATCAACGATATAGACGTGCATTGGCATTAATAACAGATCAGCAATATATATACGGAATAAAGGAATTAAAGGAAATAATAAAAGACGCCCCTGATTCTGAATTTACAGAACCTGCAATGTTTAACATCGCCCACGCATTTTCCCTGGCATCTGACTATAAAAAGGCCTTTAATACATACGAGGAGTTCTTAAATAACAATCCCGGATCAAGAAGAACTGAAGAAGTTATAGAAAAACAGTATAACCTGGCTATTACACAAATGAAAGGGCTTGAAACCAGAGCGGCCATTCGCATGTTTCAAAAGATTATTGAGCATAACCCCCTTGGATCATATGCAGCAGATTCACAAGTAAAAATAGCCGATTGCAATCGGATATTAAAGAAATTTGATGTTGCCATTGAAAACTACGAAACATTAATAGAAGAGTTTAGCGACAGTGCATGGGTCCCATACGCACAATACCAGATTCCCATATGCAAGGTTGAAGACGAAAGAAGGCAAGACAGAAACTATGGTCTTTTAACTGAGGCAGAGGATGGATTTGAAGATTATATGGCAAATAATCCTACCGGAACATTGGTTGATGATGTAAAAAAGAAGATGGATGAAATAATGACAGCAAAGGCTGAAAGAGAATATGAAATTGGAGAGTTTTATTTGAGGCGCAAAAAACCAAAAGCAGCAAAGGTCTATTTTGAGATAGTAGAAAAAGAGTTTGCAGGTACTGTTTGGGCGATAAAAGCATCACAGAAGCTACAATTTCTGGAGGATATAGGAGCAATAAGAAAGTAAAATTCTTTATAAACAAAAAACATGAACAAAACAAAAAACATAGTAAAGGTGTTATTTCTTTTATTGGCAATCAACATTATTGCTGGGTGCAGTTACTCTTCCAGGTCTATTCTCAAACAAAATGTCAATACTGTATATATCCCCATATTAGACAACCAGACGTTTCGAAGGGGAATGGAATATGAACTGACAAAAGCCATTAAAAACGAAATCATGTTTAAGACACAACTGAGAATAGTCAATAAAAACACCGCAGATTCACTGCTTGAAGGCGAAATTGTAAGTTTTACTGAACAAACAATGATTGTTGACGCAGACGATAGGATTGTAGAAGGACGTATCTTTATTACCGTTAATTTCTCCTGGAAAGATTTAAGGACCGACAGATTACTTGTAGACGGAAAAGATGTCATCGGTACAACAGAATTTGTCGTTGACCGTGGGGAAACAATAATGACCGCAAAAAATGAAGCATACACTGACATTGCAGAGAAAATGGTTGACCAGATGAATGAACGGTGGTAAATGAACAAAAAAATCTATATACTCAACTGAGGAGATAAATGAGACATATAGTAATCCAGGTTTCAGCTATATTTAAATGTTATTCAATCTTGATTTCCTAGATGTAGCGAAGACAACACCCGCAGAATCAATTAACAATGACATACAAATCTAACCAAGATCTGGATTACTAAATGTTCCATTTGCGCCCTGTTAAGTATACTTCAAACCGGCATTATATTAGAGCAATAACCATTGGCTGTTTAAGTGAAAAAAGATTTATCCATAATTGATGAAAAAGGCAAACTGCAGATAGGTGCTAATGCCCTTATTATGGGAATAGTTAACATAACTCCCGACTCTTTTAGCAATGACGGTTTCTATAACGACATTGACGGAGTTTTAAGACATGCAGTGGAACTGGTAAATGATGGTGCTAATATTATTGATATTGGAGGAGAATCTACACGACCGAACGCAGCACAGATAACAGAAGAAGAGGAAATAAAGCGTGTTATCCCTGTAATAAAAGAGCTTTCACAGATAATTAACATACCAATTTCAATAGATACATATAAGGCCAAAGTAGCCGCAAAGGCTTTGGATGCAGGAGCACAAATAATTAATGATGTTAGCGCTTTGTCCGCAGATAAAGAGATGGTAAATGTCGCCGCGGCAAATGACGTCCCCATAGTTTTAATGCACATGAAAGGTAATCCGCGAACTATGCAGAAGAGCCCGGACTACAATGATGTTATCACTGAAATCATAACGTTTTTCCTAGAAACCATAAGAAATGCCGTTAGATGTGGAATAGACAAAAATAATATTATTATAGACCCCGGAATTGGATTTGGAAAAAAAGTTCACCACAACCTTGAAATACTTAACAGGCTTAGGGATTTTAAAACTATTGGTAGCCCAATCCTGGTAGGATCATCTCGCAAATCATTTATTGGCAAGATTACAAACAAACCAGCAGATAAAAGACTACTAGGTTCATTAGCCACCGTAGCAATAGCAATTACTCATGGGGCAAATATAGTAAGGGTTCATGATGTAAAAGAGACCTCAGAAACCGTAAAAATTTGCAATGCTGTTTTAAACAGTTAATACTGTAATAATCCTGCTGACATTTTTCACATTGAAATAAAATGCAAGAATATATAGATATATTCACAAAATATTTATCTGAAATTAACGGATGGGCAATAGCGAAGGCATCATTAGAGATATTTATAATATTTTTGTTGATCTATCTGGTTTTAAGAGTACTACAGGGTACACGTGGCGAAGGAATCTTAAGGGCTCTTGCATTTATAATAGTGATAGCATCTGTTACAGTATTATTCCTTGTAAGAAAGCTTAACCTCTACTCAGTAGAATGGATAATAGACGAATTTCTACCCGTATTTATAATCCCAATTATTATCCTTTTCCAGCAGGAGTTCAGAAGGGCCGTTGTCAGGCTGGGACATAACACATTTTTACGTGTTTTTTTTAAGCAAAGTTCAACACTAACTTCAGAAATAACTAACGCTGTAATTGCCATGGGGAATGATAGAATTGGAGGATTAATAGCAATCGAACGTGAAATCGGGCTAGACCGTTATATTGAAGGTGGTACAAAGATTAACGCTGATATAACGAGCGAATTAATTAAAACAATATTTTGGCCAAGCTCGCCCCTGCATGATGGCGGAATAATAATCAGGAATCAAAAAATTGCAGCAGCAAGCTGTATATTTCCATTAAGTGAAAGCCCTGAGATTGCAAAAGAGCATGGAACTCGTCATAGAGCAGGAATTGGTCTAACAGAAGACACTGATGCCATATCAATAATTGTTTCCGAAGAGACAGGAAAGATATCTGTTGCTATGCGAGGCAAATCAGAACAATATATGGACAAAGAGGAGCTGAAAGAGATCATTAGTAACCTTTAGTAATGTAGAGCAATAAAGAATTATCTTCTTTTTCACTCGTGATATATTAGCAATAACTAAACTATAAATATGGGTTTTTAAAGATTCTCAACAACTGGCAGTTTTGAAAGGTTTTTAATAAATTGATCTATTCATTTATTTTTGGGAATTTAAGGGTAAAACTCATGGCGCTTGCAATGGCCGTAACCCTTTGGCTTTTTGCTCTTAACCGTTACACTGGAAACATAACAGAAATGGTTGATGTAGAGATACAAATGCCCCCTGAGTACACAATGTTGAGCCAAAGCGCAAACAATATAATAATTAACCTAAAAGGACCTCAAAACATTATTGACCAGGTCTCCACACTTATAGCAGACAATAAGATAAAAGCAATGTGCCAGATATCATCAAAAATTGATGAAGCCAACGATCCTATAAAAAAAACAATCACAATATCAAAAGAAAACTTAAATCTACCGGATAACATTAAAATTGAATCACTTTACCCTAACAAGGTTGATGTAATGTTTTCCAGGTTAAAAAAGAAGTACCTTCATGTTCAATTACGAAAGAATGGCCAACCTGCAAATGGATACACCATTGAAAATGAATTTTTATACCCTAGCGAAGTAGAAGTCACTGGCCCTGCAAGCATATTAAAGTCCGTACACCATATCAATACAACACCCATTAACATAGAAGGAATAACATCAAAAAAGAATAAAACATTCCCGTGGTTAATTGACATAGAAAAAAAAGTAGAGATTACCAGAGACGGGAAAAAAACATTAATACCTATTACATGCAATAATCAGGTGCGAGTCTGGTTATCTATCAGCGAATTACTGGCAGAAAAGATATTACTGGAAATACCCATAGCAATTTTGCACCCCAGTGATTACCCATACAAGGTAACACTCCAGGATAAAAGTATTAATTTAACAGTAGCCGGGCCAAAATTAACTGTAAGCAAGCTAAACAAAAAAGACTTAGTTGCATATGTCGACGTAAGTTTGTTGAAACCTCCGGGGCCATACAAACAACCTGTACATATCAAGCTGCCCACAGGAATCATCTTAAAAGATCAATTACCTGAAGTTCATATAGACTTTGAAAAGGAACCACAAAAGCAGCAGGATTCTCAGGACTCTAATTAAATAATTAAAATATTTTACAACGTAAATCTTGTTATTTCACACTATTATGATAAAACTAGGAGTAAATATAGATCATGTGGCAACTGTCAGACAGGCACGCATGACATACGAACCGGATCCCGTGACCGCAGCACTATTCGCCGATCTTGCCGGAGCAGATGTAATAACTATCCATTTGCGTGAGGATCGTCGTCACGTACAGGACAGAGATGTAAAGATCTTACGTGAGACTATTTACACAAAACTTAATCTAGAAATGGCACTCTCAAACGAAATCATAGATATTGCACTAGATGTACATCCGGAGCAGGTAACATTTGTACCTGAAAAAAGGGAAGAGATAACCACTGAAGGTGGCCTAAATGTAGTATCACAAAGTTCGTCCATATCAAGAACAGTTGAGAAATTTAAGGAGGCAGGAATAATCGTCAGCTTTTTCATTGCCCCAGATAAAGACCAGATACTCGCATCCAGAGAAGCAGGCGCTGAATATATAGAACTACACACTGGTGCCTATGCCAACGCAAAAACAGATTACGAAAAACGAACTTATCTGAACACCCTAAAATCAGCAGCAGAATATGCAACAAGCATAGGTATTAAAGTAAACGCTGGCCACGGTCTAACTTATAAAAACGTCATCCCCATTGTACGAGAACTAAACATGGAAGAACTCCATATTGGGCACAGCATCATAGCCCGATCAATATTTGTGGGAATAAAGAAAGCTGTCAGGGAAATGAAAGAGATTATTTTCAGATACGAAAGAAGATAAGCGACGTAATATGATGCTCAAAAAATAGGCTTTTTTAGACTTTTGCGAGGGTAACAGTGAATAGAACAGCATTGTTATTATACAATATTATTCGCTCAGCAATTTAATATAAGGAATATTTGCAGCTTAACTGCCTTTAACTGATAGATATCTAATACTTTTCGATCTTATGTATTTCGCGTATTTAATGGCCGGGACAACAGACATTCTCCTAACAAATTTCCTTAATATTTTACGGCCTGAACTTGCAACCGTATGGTCTTTCGCAGCTTCTAATCTAAAATAACTCATGTCAGATTCTTTATCAAGCTCAATGTGGTCTGGGTGTTTCAAAGGAAACAACATTTCTTCTAATTCAAAAGAGAGAAACGTTGAAAAATATTTCTTGTCTTTAGTATGCGTTGCCATACCGCCAATTCCAAGATTGTTAACAAGGTTAACGTTTGGTATTACAGCAAATCCGCGTTGCAACCAACAAGTAAAGACCCATTGGTAGTCCCAATAATCTAACTTGCATTCACCGTTATACGCTTTGTCAAATCTAGTTCTATAAACCTCGGCAAGTTTACTGTCACCAATAACATTAAATAACCAAGATGATTTATTACTTATCTCTTTCCATCTCTTTATTTCAAAATCATAATGTTTCCATGCCCTGCGCCAAGTAGCCCAGCCCCAAGTATACGGTATACGGCTAAAACTATAACTATATTTAGTTTGCTTTCTGGAAATGTGCGGTCTTATACCACTTATCAACATAACTTTCTCATTATTGCGATACACATTTAACATTTCTTCGCAGTATCTGAAGAATGAGATATCAGGTAAACAATCATCTTCTAATATTATTGCCTCTTCTACGTTTTCAAATACCCAACTTATTCCAGTAGACGGCCTGTACCCGCACCCCAAGTTACGATCCGAATAGTTCTTAAATAATTCACAGTCCCAATCTATCTGGTCAATAATTGCCCGAGCTGCAGCACATTTCTCTATATCCTGATAGACGTTATCCCGTGGACCGTCTGCAATAACAAATAGTTTTGTTGGTTTATATTCTGCTATTTTTTCAAGAACTTTCCTTGTCGTCTCAGGTCTATTAAATATTATAATCGCAACAGGTATTTTCAATTTTAAGTATATAAAAGGAATGTAACGAATTAAATTCTACATGTCCATGAAATTTATAATATAAATCGATTTACACCTTATCATGAAACATACTACTTTGCTATAGAACCAACAGGAACTTTTAAATCTGGAAAACTTAACATACGGCATCCATAAATATTTATATTTGCCCTATTTAGATTAGACAAAAAATCTCTTCATTTTATTCCCATAACATCTTCAACTATAAAATATATATCACAATCATTCTTCCTTGTCAACTTGGACAAAATAGTCTGCAGTTTGCTTGTAGGGCCACGCATTACAAAGCTGTAAGGAGTTGCCTTACAAAACGATATTTCCCACTAATTTACTCAAGATCATTGATACTGCATAACATTAGGCCCTGTATCCTCTTACAGTGGCAACGCCATTTCCACTTGCCCAACTGTTTTAAAATCAATTTTTTATTAATAATCTTAAAAAAAATTTTCTTGGTTTTTCTATCCATTCATAAAATATTATCTCTTTTGTTCCTATACAATCAGCACCATGACAATCTGCATATAGTCCCCCCCCTTGTATCTTCACCGTATTAGAAACTTAATCATAAATGCCGAGCCAAGCATCTCCGCCTCTTATCCACAGTCTATCATTTGTCGGATGTTCCTGTACGGTGAATAAACTTTCGACCAATATGCATAATAATTCTGGCTTCGGGATATATAAAAGGCAAATGCAATTTTAATGCCAACTACTTAAACAAATTCCCGACATTAAAAGGTTATGCACTGTAACTACTGTTCTTTTTATGTGTTAACACACCTCAATTTGAAACATATTTTTTTCTTCCCTTATGTGCTCCCCACATGCAAGGTCAATGTCATGGAATTAAGACTTTTAATTGTAGTAAATTTCAGACGTTATAAAACAAATAACCCTAAACCCTTTTTACAAAAATAAGGCCTGTTAATTTGATCATTTAGAAAATGGGGGCTTAGAAAATTTACGTTCTCAATTTAATTACATAGTCCCCCATGGTTCTCTAGCATATACATTGAAACGACGATCACCAACGAATACGTAATTATCTAAATATTATTAAAGAACAAGAACCTTTTTTCAATAGAGCAATGATACAATCTTCGTCAGTAAATAGCCTTATAACTGCATAAGCAACTATTATTAATTTTTGGCCCAACCATCTACGAAAAACAACAGCTAGAAATGTTTATAAAACACATTAATGTAATAGATATACTACAGATATTATTAGATTTCTTTACGAATATAGGTAAAACAAAAAAGAGACTTGATATATCAAATAATATTCAAGTTGATGTTTTACCGGTTATATGAATGTATAAGCAAACACATCATCGTGTCATGTGATTAACACTAGAAAGATAAAGGTTCTGCGGCAACCATAGAAAACACAGCAGAGATTATAGGATCGTTACACCAGACAGAGTTTATAGTTTGCAAAAGCTTGTATGATTTTCAAGGAAAAGTATCGTACGTCGTGAAATCCGTATGCTTTTCTTTTGATAACCTTAATCTTATTATTAACGCCTTCGAGTTTACTCGTATGGATACAATGATCACAATGATTTGAAATGCCATAGCTATATCTTTGAAGCATTTTTGCAAATGCATTCATAGCTGTATAATTTATTATTTTGGCCAAGAGACGCCATTCATCAAGGGCTTTCTTCGCCCACGTCCGAGAACGATAGCTCCAAATATGCTTAAACTTATCTTTCAGAATCAAGAGGAGCTTTATCATGAAAAATGCACAAAGGGAAAAGATACCCCCGGCCCCTTAATGGGGCAAGGGCCATCGAGGTGAGAAGACTATACAGGGAAGCTGTAGCTGAAATGGAACAAGGGAGCAAAGAGTTACCAACCCATATTGGCGTAAAGTTGTCATTTATGAAATTTCTATGCCAAATGGTGATGGCCGGGACCGAATGTATGGAGAATGATCATTTACTGAAAACAGAGGAAGAATATGTTACAAATTACTGTAAATATCAGAAGATGCAAATTCGATTTCTCCAGTACCATTTGAATAAGTGGTTTCCTCAATTTGGCCAGAAAATTCAGGCAAACGCAAAAAGTAAAATTTTTAAAGGCCATCCCATGATTACAGAGGAATTTCTTGCAAATGACGAAGCAATTTTTTTATGTAACTGTTTGTAATTATTCAAAGGTGTTGTGTTACGCACTTACTCAATTACCCACACCGCAATTCCTTTGGCATATCGCACAACTTTCTCGGTAACGCTCCCTTTTAAGAAGGTTTTATGAGCTGATTTCCCCCGCTTTCCCATTACTAGAGTATCATAACCCCCTTTTGCGCATTCATCAAGAATCGCCTGAGCCACGTCTTCTCCTTGAGTAGGGGCAAAATGCTTTTCTTTAATCTGGTCATCCCGAAACCCAGCCTCTTTCATAGTTTCAATCACTGGCTCCGTACATTTACAGTCTACAGAATGTTCAGATTCCTCCCATTTGGTTTTCGCAGAATCTAGTTCACGTTTCTGATCAATTGTTCCATACTCCAAGTAGCTAGGAGGAATATTATGCAAAACATGAAACAATCTAATGGAAACATCTGGATTTTTCCCTAGTAAATTCGCAACGTAATCAGCGGCTTTTAATGAATACTCTGAACTATCTAATGCCAACAGAATCTTTATCTTCATTTCCACTCCTTTAATAATTTACTATCATAAAATTAATTTCTCACACTGGTTCCACTTTCAAATTAATAGCTACATTGATATGAAATACCACATAAACATACACAAATAACAATTTTCTCTCAAGGTATCACTTTAATGATTTGCAACTCAAAACTTCTTAGAAGAATAATTATAACAATTCAAAATCTTTCTAAACACGCAATATTAAGATAAACATTATTCTAATAGATATATACAAAAATTGAAAACAAGATATGATTTGATAGAATATCTATTCTATGCTTCTCTTATTTTATTCGTAAAAATTATAACTGTAATCATCAACATGAGCCTGAGAAAAAAACTGATCCTAATACTGATATTGTTTTCAGTTGTTCCAACCTCTACTATTGTATTAATTGAGATTAACCGGGATCAAAAAACCCTGAAAGAGCAGATTGGAATTACTTCGCTTGAGTTTGCCCGTCTGGCAATGAAACGAATCTGTGAATATATCAATGAAAAGCAGGTTAATGTTGAAAGATTGGCAAAAAACAAGAGCTTCCAATGTATTAGCGATTGTAATAAAGATGGCACCCTTAATCAATACTTGGCTGATCTGCTGCAAGATTACGACGAATTTGCTTACGCGAACTATTTGGATACTGAAGGTGCTATCGTTGCTTCAAGTAACGTTAAATTAATAGGAAGCCAGATCTCCTTAAATAGATGGTTCAGGAGCGCATTAGATGGAAATGCAACAATCCAAGATGTAGTCTTTGATAAAATGGCAGAAGAGTTTACATTAATTATTTTTATACCTGTCAAAAATGTAACAGAACAAGCGGAAGTCATTGGTGTGGTTTCCGCTTCTCTAAAATGGGAAAAAGTAAATAAAATGATTGCAGGTCTGGATATTAAGGGTGGTAGGCAGAATATGGCAAACCATATTATGTTGACAAACAAAGACGGCCTGGTGATTTCCTGTTTTGAACCAGATCAAATGTTCAGTACAAACCTGTTTGATATGGGGCTAAAATCATTTCAATATGCACGCGAAAATAATGAGGGATATTTAATTGAAACTTCAGAACATGACCTCACATGTTTTTCTACTTATACTTATCTGAAAAGAGATGAGTATAAGCTTAACCTTGACTGGTATTTGATTCTTTATCAGGATTCGGAATGTATTTTCACCCCCATCCATGAATTAAAGAATACCATGTTATACATATTAATGTTTACAAGCACTCTTCTCATCATTACATCGTTTTTATTTGCTAATAAGATCAGTAAGCCAATCTTTTCCCTTGCATTAATGGCTCAGGCCATTGGCAAAGGAGACCTGAAGAAAGAGATTAAGATCAAGAGTAGAGATGAAATAGGCTATCTTGCTAACTCCTTTGATATAATGCGGCAAGAACTTGATAAATCATTCAAGAACGTAGAAAAGCATAGAAAAGAGCTACAGCGTCTTTCTAATAGGATACTATTAGTTCAGGAAGAGGAGAGAAAGAATTTATCCCGAGAATTACACGACCACTTTGGACAGGCCTTGGTAGCATTAAAGACCAACCTTGAAATAATCAGCAAGGTAACCCCAAAAGATAACAAAAAGGCACATGAATGGCTTATGGACTCCAAACATCTTCTCCTTAAAACCATGGAAGAGATAAGAAATCTATCATATCACATTAGGCCAGCAATGCTAGACGAACTAGGGCTAGAGCCTACAATAGAATCCTACACAAAAGATTTCTCGTCACGAACAAAGATTGTTGTTGATATGTGTTCGAACATTAAAACAAGAAGATTTCAACCTGATATAGAACTTTCCATTTATAGAATGGTGCAGGAAGCACTTACTAATGTGGTTAAGCATGCAGATGCATCAAATGTTAACATTGATATTCGCTATGAAGCGCCAAAACTAACAATAAGTATAAAAGATAACGGAAAAGGTTTTGATTTAAATAAAGGCGCAAATGAGTGCTCCATTGGATTGTTGGGAATGCGAGAAAGGTTTGCATCAATTGGCGGTACATTCAATGTATATTCAAGCCCAGGAGAAGGCACAAAACTATTAGCCTGTTGTTGTAATGTAAAATCTATAATATAATATATCTATACTCTGTAAAAACGTGTTTTCTAAAAAAGAAGTTTAATTTCTACAACTATTAAGTATTTAAGAAAACGGGAGTATTGATGTGTTGAAGTTATGGAATATTTTTGATTTTCCACATTACTTTAAACCTACAACACTCCACATATGGTTCCGACTATGCAGCGCTATGATATAAATAAAGAGACATGGAATTCCGTAAATTATCTTAAACGTCAACAATCCCAACTTTTCGTATAAAATGTCAAACATTTCCGTTTTGCTAGCAGATGATCATCATGTTGTAAGGAAAGGTATCTCTGCCTTGTTGTCCCTTGATAAAGAAATTAATATTGTGGGAGAGGCCAAAGATGGGCACGAAGCAATAACCATGGCAAGCAATTTGATTCCTGACGTTATTGTCATGGACATAACAATGCCAATTCTAAATGGAATAGATGCCATACGACAAATTAAAAGAGCCGTCCCCAATACAAAGATCTTAATATTAACAATGCATAACAAGGAGCAATACATTCGACGTGCATTTGCGGAAGGAGCTTCCGGTTATTTATTAAAGGATGCAACAGATGGCGAACTGGCCCAAGCAATTAAAACTGTACATAAAGGCAACACGGTTTTATCACCATCCATATCAAATTTCGTGGTAAAAACATTTATTGAAAATACTCATTCAGAAACGCAAAAAGACAGCTTGTTACTCCTTACTGACAGAGAACGGCAAGTTCTTTGTTTAATCGCAGAGGGAAAAACAAATAAAGAAATTGCCGCCTTTCTCTCTATCAGCAAGAGCACGGTAAATGTACATAGAACAAATATCATGGAAAAGCTTGATATACATGAGATAGCGGGTCTTGTGCGATACTCTGTTGAAAAAGGCTTGATATTTATTGGTGAGTAAAAAGAAGATTTCTATCCACCCCTCAATCATAATGGGCAAGGCATAACTGTTTGATGAATCGTACATTACCCGGACATTTGTTTTTAGCCTTTGTAGGAATATTACTGCATACCGTGCTACCTCTTTATCTTTATGATGGGCAAATCAATTTGTACATATTTCCCGGGTTCCACAGTAACGCTGACAGACACAGGTTTAAACATTTTATGCCATGTCTTTAAAACATATTTACCATGAGGTACATTTTCAATCCTGAAATTTCCTTTTCCGTCAGTAAGACAGAAATACGGATTATTAAATGTAACTATATAGCTGGACATTTCCTTATGTATGTTACAAAGTAGTGGTAATTCACCATAGTTTTCCATTTTTACGGTTTTTATTCGGCCAACATCATAGACACCCAAATTGATCTTCTTGTTTGTTCTGGGAAGAGGTTCCGGAGAAAAGGCATTATGCCTTATTGTATCTATGTTCGGCATATCTACAATGGAGCCTTTCAATACAGGTAAGATATGAGGCTTAAATCGTTTAATAACGTGAACCATCATAGGAAACTCTGCTTTTGCATCTATGTCTTTAGTTGTAACATCTTCATTAGTTTGCGAAACATACTGTTTGTCAATGGGTTTAAAATTGTTGTCATTCAATTGTTCAATATACACAATCACGTTTTTTGGCGACATTGCCATAACTTCAACCACTCCTTCAATAACACCAGGATTCTGAACCTGTAATTTAACATTCTCAGTTACAAGTTTGTTGCCGCTGTTTATCTCCTCTATAACTTTAATAATATGTTTCTTACGGCTAGCCGGGTTTGTAGTGGAGAATAAATCTTTACTAAAGAACAATATATTGTTCTTTCTATTGATCCGGTTATTTGCGGATATATTTGCCTCCTTCTCTTCATGGACATTAGTTAATTTTGCTTCGGCAATAATTTCGTCTTGAATTCTAAACTCTTTTTTTGCCTTTTCATTCGCAATAGCGTTACCATTAACTATTACAATGGATATACATGAGAACATGGCTATTAGGTATTTATGCAGTTTCATTTTATTTCCCCTTTCACAACAATCATAGCTAACGTTTACAAAATACGCTTTGTCTATTACATTTCTTACTTTCTTCTACGTCTCGTCTTAAAAAACATTATCAATCCGCTAATTGTCATAAAGAGTAGGCTGCAAGCAAGTATTACCCCTATGTATGAAGAAGCGATTTCCCAATTATGCATACCTAGCAAAAAGTTTTTAGTCCCTTTCTCATAAATACCAGCCTTTCTCCACAGCAAAATTATCCCGGTTAATGATGTAATTAGAAAAAACGGAGCAAAAATCAACCCCATTAAACGATGGATTTTCCTGATACCCATACTATTTCCCTCTCTTTCTTAATATGAAAATTATATAGAACCTATATAAAATTGAACTCGAATAAATGTATAATACCTTGAGAAAAAAGAGTTTCTTTGACCTAAATCAAAAAACGTAATTACCAAGCATTATTAGCTATAGTAAAGAATCCTGCCGTCATAGGTGGAGTAAACACCCCATTATAGGTTAAAATATCTATTGCCATAATCGATATCAAAAAGCGTAGCGTTTTGACATCCGTGTTCATGCTCTTGTTAGCTTTCTTCTGGGTTATCCGACTATCAATCATCATCCCTTTCCTCATGCTTGTCATGATTTGACTTGCGCAGATAGATGCGTGAACCTTCACGACCACGGGATCGCCACAGATTTTTAGCTTCATCCTCATCACCACTCCGGTGACACTCAACACAGTTCTCGTAGTCATAAATGCCTTCTTCTACATGCTCTTCACGGATTTCTGACCGCGAGTGCTCGTGACAGCCGTAGCAAGTGTAGGTAACGTAATCATTGCTTACATGGCAGGTTGCACATTCAGTATTATGATGACGATCGAAGCGAAAATACTTTTCATGGTCAAATGTGGCGGGGATCCAAGCCTCCTGGGTGTGGCACTGGGCACATTTGACATCGAACTTCATATGTAAGTTATCTCCTGGATTACTGTGACAATTTTCGCACTGCTTTTGCAAGGTCGGTTCAAGTAAGTTATGTGAAAAATGACTAATGGGGCGAAAAGGCTTCACTCCCTTATGGTCACTGTGGCAGGACACACAATCCGTTTCGATCAGCTTTTGGTGAAAGGAAACGTTTTTCTTCTCCTTTGCAATGGGCAGACCTTTCGTGGTTTTTATACCGATCTCTTCTACTTTGTGACAAGCGATGCACTTTTCAGGCGGACAGCCAACAAAAGCTGAGTGACAGGCAAAGCAATCTGTTGTAAGTTCTGCATGGGCATCAATTGGCTTTCCTGGACTTACCATTAAATGGGGCAAGAATAGTACCAGTATGGCCACTATAGCCAAATTAACTGCAACAATGAGAATGATAGCTTTATTTTTCATTTCCACCGCCAGAAAAGTAAAACGCTAAGGATATGTGTGATGCCGAGCACAGCAAAAGCCCATGTTATAGGCAGATGCACAGTACGCCACCTTCTCATCAAATCACAGGTAGTGGCATCCCAGAAAAGATTCTTTTTAATCTCTTTCTCAGACATACCCTGCAGTGAATAGATCTCCTTCTTTTCCGCCAGCAAGCGGCGAGACCTGCCCAATAGATATGTTCCAGTCATACCGCTGATGACATTGATTAGCATCGCAATCAGCGCCATCCAAGGCAGGATGGTGTAGATGTGTATGCCTGCGTGCACCAGAATCATGAGCGAACCAATCCATGTTAGAACCTCATGCAGAGAGAGCAACGCCTTGGGATCCCCGAAACGGACTATTTTACGCTTCCGCAAAGAATAGAAAAATGACAACAGAATTAAAATGGTACCCGGTATGCCAAGCCAACGTCCAATCCAGACCAGATCGAACTGGTGCAACTGCGCATCCGTAATGATGGTCGCCAGAATTAGCAAACCAAACATCGCCAGAAATGGCAATACTTCTTTGATGATGAGCGATGATTTCATAACGATACCCTATCTGTTTTGGGCCAGGTAGCCATTTAAAGCTACGGTCCACGAAGTGGGCATATTCGTCCCACCAATATATAATAATTAACTGACTAGGAACAAACCAGTTTCTGATTAACATAACGATTACAATTGCATCCAAATAAACCTGTATTTCTAAAGACAATGCCATTTAATGCGTCATTATAGTGCGTTAATCATTTGTTATATATAGATATTTATTAAATATTAGTATCTGTTCAGCCAGACAAAAAAAATGTTAAAGACGTTTTTAAGTCCTAAAGGAAATTGGCACGTAAATGCGTTAAATTACAAATAACAAATCAGAAATTACAAACAAAATACAATAACCAAAACAACAAACCTAGAGTTTGAGTCCCATTATATTGGGATTTATTTGTTATTTAGGTTTTGTTTATTATTATTTATCTTAATTACGTTTAATTTATAAAAATATACTTTTGCTGACATTTTACGTAGATACGCTGAATAATTACTTGTTTAATATATCCTTAGAATGTTTTTTTTTCAATAGAGCGAAGACACTATAAAAAGAAAAAAGAAACACTATACTCAACGGTAGTATTAATGAAACTTTTATTGATTTAGATTTTGTCTAGATTTTGATTCTTTGATTGATAGGCTCAGCATGTGTAGCATTAACAACATAAGGGAAATCACGGTAGAAAAACATTCAAAGATAACTGAAAGTCGAATTGTAAAATGTCTTATATCTACCACCCGTTGAGTAGATACTACAATTTATCTGGAATTACGTGTTTTGTGTATTTTTAATATTTGGCTTTCTATGAAAAAGATAGAGTAAAAGAGTTTGTGTAAACTTCAGGAAAGAGATATATTAATAATGAGCCACGTCATCCATCTGTTTGAGTATGGGCAAAATGCTTTTCTTTAATCTGGTCATCACAAAACCCCCGCATCTTTCATTGTTTCAATCACTGGCACTGTACATTTACAGTCTGCAGAATGTTCATACTCTTCCCATTTTTTTCCCCATGGCCAAGTTCACGTTTCTCATCGGTTGTACTTGACACCAAGTAGAATGGAGGAATATTAATACTTGATTCTTAATGCGGGATAGATGTAATTTGTAATGCAAATGATATCGCAAAAAATGCATTTGTTCATTTCTCACCTTGACTTTTTAATCACAATCCTAAACTGCAACATAGATGTAACAAAAATATACAAAAGTTCTAAATTTCGTTTCTTATATAATTTGTACAAACAACATTATGAACCGTTCAAAAATAACAGGAATCTATGTATATTATCTTTTCTTAGTTTCATTCGTTCACGTATCTGTGCTTTATATCTAATCTTATAAAGGATTGCGCTAATAAATTCTAAAATTGCAGCAGTACATTATGTGAAATAGTATGAGATTTCCTTAATTTTGGAGTGTAATTTGCGAAGAATAAATATTGTTCGGATGTTATACACACATAATAAATATTGAACTTATCTATTTTTAAAAGGAGAAAATGAATGGAAAGAAAATATTTTATTTCAGTCTTGCCCCATTAGTTATTTGCTGAACAGATATGTGTGCTAACATTGAATGCCAAAAATGCCTAAGAGATGCTAAAGTTATATAAAGTTATTTATTATTAATAAAAAACACTTCCGACTTTAGGAACTTTAGGCATTTTTTTGTTTTATGATATTAATATTCATAAATATGAAAGATTATTACACATCAAAAGACAAACCTGCCAATAATGATTCTTATTATAAATAACATTTATTAACATCTGTAACTTAATAACATATCGTTTTATTCATTTTCTTAACTTAAAGGCATTTGTTATGAGCTTACACTTTTCACCACAATCTGAACCTCGCCAAAGCAATAAGTACATTAAGGAATTTAATAATAGAGAATCTAAGTTGTTTAGTTTTCTCCTTCCATTTGCATTGGCAGCACTGATGTGTTTCGTAAATAATTCTGTATTATACGCTAATCCTCATTTTCCAGATATTTCATTACCGGAAAATGCGCAAGGAGAGCAGGCTATTAAAGTTTTAGGCAACAAACTGCCAGAGGTCGCCGCCTGGTATGGATCAACACCACAGGAATTCGCCGCAATGTTACGTAATGACCATACTGCTTGGATCGATGCTAATGGTAGATTGTTCTTTGTTGATGAATTTCCTGAACCAGCAGCTGTAGAAGATGTTCCATCCACAGAACCTGCATCTTTCCCATATGACCAGACATTTAAACTTCATAGCCGTCCTGGCGCAAAGCGGGTAATATTTTTGGACTTCGACGGGAATACGACTACAGGCACCGCTTGGAATAGTTCATATGGGGAACCAATCAATTCTCCTGCATATGATTTTGACGGTGACAACTCGTCATTCAGCAATGCTGAGATGGATCGTATTCAAAATGTGTGGCAACTGGTAGCTGAGGATTATGCTCCATTCGATGTGGACATAACCACTGAAGATCCGGGGCAAGATGCTATTATCCGTAGCTCTAGTAGTGACGACCGTTATGGATCTCATGTTGTTATGACCGTAGATGACTTTGCAGGTTGTGGTTGCGGAGGTTTTGCCTATGTTGGTGTTTTCGACAACGTGGGATCTACCTACAAACCCGCATTTGTATTTAACTCCAGCGAAGTTGGTATGGCAGAAGCAATTTCACACGAAGCAGGCCATAATCTTGGTCTGTCTCACGATGGTATTACGGACGGAACGTCATATTACCAAGGCCACGGTAATGGAGATACCGGATGGGCTCCAATCATGGGTGTGGGATACTACAAAGAATTAGTTCAATGGAGTAAAGGTGAATACACTAACGCCAACAATACCCAGGACGATATTCAGATTATCCAAAACAATGGAGCAACCCTAATGGCTGATGATCACGGTGACAATCCAGCAAGCTCAACTGAACTTGGAAAAACAACGGATGGTGTTACTGCTACTCTTAATGGTAAAGGTCTTGTTGAGAAAAGAACAGATGTTGACGTTTTTAGTTTTATTAGTGGAAATGGTGATATTTCAATCAACATTAATCCTTCACAGCTTAGCCCGAATTTAGATATTTTAGCCCAATTATACGATGCAACTGAATCACTTATTGCCAGTTCAAATCCGGCGGATGCGCTATCTGCTTCTATTAATGAAACGGGGCTACCAGCAGGTGAATACTTTATCCTTGTAGACGGTATTGGCAAAGGTGACCCACTAGGAACAGGCTATAGTGATTATGCAAGTCTTGGACAATATACAATCAGTGGTAGTGTTCCAGATCCGGGTAGTTTGCAATCTCCTGTAGCAATAGCTTCAGGAACACCACTAAGCGGCATAGCCCCGCTTGCAGTAACACTTACGGACAATGGGTCTTACGACCAGGACGGCGCCATTGTAAGTTACGAGTGGAATTTTGGTGACAATACAGCATCGTCACCGAATGCTTCTTCATTTCACACTTATTATGCTCCAGGCAACTACACTGCAACTCTAACTGTGACTGATAACGACGGCCTTGCAAACAGTGATACTGTTAACATTGTCGTGGAGAATGGAGCACCAGTTGCGGTTGCCACTGCTGATCTGACAGAAGGTACCGCACCTTTGGCGGTCAGTTTTGATAGTAGTACCTCTTACGACCCTGATGACCCATACGGAAGTATTACAAGTTATCACTGGGACTTCGGAGATGGAAACAGTTCAACAACGGCAAATCCATTACACACATATAATACATCAGGCTCTTTTGTAGCAACACTAACAGTAACAGATGATTTTGGTGACAATGGCACTGCAACAGTCCAAATAGCAGTTTCTCCGTCTCCAATTATCAACCAATATACAACAAGTGAAAACTATGTTGCAGGAAATGTGTCAGGGACTTACATTAATACCTTTGCTGATGATGGGACAAATGAATCTATAATGGAACGAGAATCTGGTGGTAAGCCCAGTAATCGTTACAGTTACCTGGAACATGTCTGGATAATCCCTGTGCAAGCGGGTAATTCTGCCACTCTATTTATCAATGCATGGCAAAGCACATCCGGAGATGGTGATGCTTTTGTTTTTGCCTATTCCACAGACGGAGGTATGACTTATAATGATGCCGTAACGATTAATAATACTACTGATAGTGATGCGATTTCAGCTTCTTTGCCGTCTAGTATACAAGGTGATATCTATATTCGCGTCCAAGACACTAATCGCAAAAAAGGGAATCGTGCATTGGATAGTATTTTTGTGGATGAACTTTACATTATGACCGAAAATCAACCGGGTAATCCACCGGCTGCACCAACTGACCTGACCGCTAATACTGTTTCCGCAGGGGAGATTGATTTGTCCTGGACTGATGTAATTGATGAGAACGGATTCAATATTGAGCGTTCTACGGACAACGGCATATCCTGGAGTTTGATTACTATAGTCTCTGCTGATGTACAATCCTACAGAGACACCAATGTGGCACCAGCTACAACATATTGGTATCGAATATCAGCGTATAACGGTTCAGGACAATCTGATTATTACGGTTCGGACGGCTCAGTGAGCGCTACCACAGATCAGCTCGCTATAGAACTTTCCGCCAATGGGTATAAAGAAAAAGGTGTTAAGAAGGTCGATCTGACATGGAACGGCACAACCGGCGAGAATGTTGATATCTATCGTGACAACATTCTTATTGACACGTCAAATACCGGAGCGTTTACTGATAGCGTTGGTAAAGGAGGAGGCAGCTATACATATCAAATTTTTGAACCATCTTACTTAAACTATTCGAATATAGTAACTGTTACTTTTTAATCTATCATTTAGCCGGTATCCTGAAGGCAGCTTTTTAATAAGCCGCCTTCAGGATAATCAATAATGAAGAATGTAGAAAGTGGATAGGTCAATGGCCACTCTTTTGGAAGCTCCTTTCAAACACAAAACCTCTCCATTGCACAAAAAAATTATTTTTTGTGTTGTAAATGTTCAAAAGAGAACAAATAATTGCAATAAAGGTTATAATAATCAAAGTTTCATCTTTTTTTAGTTTCCGAACTAACAAACCCTGATATACTTAAACCACGCACCTGAAAAACATGGCATTGCAAGAGATGTAGCAGGCCCCTGGTCACCATCAACAGGACTATGCAAACAGAAGATCACAACACATAATATTTTGTCTGATAATTGTCTGCATAACACCTGCTTGCATTAAAGTATCAAACGTACCAGACATTAGCCCCATCCTATGTTATCATTTGATTCCATTAATTATGGATTTCGGTTTAAATCCATTCTTTAATAATCATCTCTATAATTACTATTTGGCAGAAGCTAAAGAAATATTTTAACAAAATAACGAATGGGATTCTCCTACGGATCTACAGTTTGTCATTATTGATTAAATCTATTACTTTAAAAATAAGGCGTTCTGTTACTTCAAGGGCTTCCAGTTCAATTAGCTCTATATCGTCCTTGCTAGTATGGATAATCAGTGATTTTTTAGAAACGGTAGATAATGTTACAGCGTTAAACCCCTCATAAACAAACGGGAAGTGGTCGGCGGCAGCACCAATAACAATTGGAGGGGACTTTACATTAATTCCTTCACTCATTCCAGCTTCATTTACAAGCTTCACAAATCTATCCTGATCCTCGGTAAATGCAAAGTGTACTCCTATTTTATGGGAACAGTACATATTACCTTTTACTCCAACACCATCAAGATTGATAATATATGTATTTTCCTTGGAACTAGAATTCTTAATAAATGATTGACATAAAAGAAAAGCACCTACAAGCCCCTCTTCTTCTGCGCCCGTTGTAACAAAAGTTATATTTAGATTCTTAAATCTATTACGGTCCATTGAAATAGTTTCGGCCAAATGAAGGAGGACTCCCACCCCTGCAGCATTATCAATTGCGCCCGGTGAAGAGTTTCCTTCCGACATTAATAAGAGGAACATACCGGAAAGTATTGCAAAAGAGTAGATTATATATATTCCACTGCCATGTGTACCACCAACTAATGACAACGTGATATATTGTATAGAAATATATAGACAGCATAAGAAGAATAAAGAGATGAGGATAATCCTGCAAACAAGAGATAGACTTTGGCTTTTTGAGTCGTAGTGTGCAATTATATAGACGTGTGGTTCATTGCTACCATCATCTTCTCTTAATGAAGCTATGATATTTTTTGAATCCTGACTCTTATTAATAAAAGGGATATTTCTTACGAATAAACCTTTTAAGATTGCGACAAAAGGTATACCAGTAAAGCAGATAACCAAAAAAGCAAGTAATAATGTGGCAACTACCAATAATAGAGATGATTTAACATGAAAAAGGAGAAATAGGAAGAAAAGTACAAACAGTGTTATAAGGATAGATGCATTTAGGAATTCCCTAAGTATGGCAGGAAATGTAAAGTGATCTTCATGGACATGCAAGTCAAAACCTTTCAGTGTGTTAGTTATGAATGAGGTGGTTTCACTCTCTCCTGACGAACCAGTTCTACGAGGTTTAGCAATTGCACTTGCATACTTATAGGCTTTTAATACATTAAAAAATACCATACTAGACATCCTTGGTTATAAACGACTACTAATTTTTAGAGTAACCACACCTTATATCTCAACATGAAACATTATCAATTACGGAGAGTATTTTAGGCATTCCGGGTTACAAAATCAAAAAGATATTGGATTCTAGATTATAAGTATCTTTCAAAGAATATTACTAAAGAGAAAACACAAGATAAAAGTTAGATTAATTAAGCAATGGTTTTAAAGATCAAATACTATTTGTAGATATTTGCATTTCTTAGCCTGAATTTCCAGCATTATTATCCAATCTACGATTTCAAAAAAAGGTTATTATTATTTTATCTTTCCATCTCTTTTCCCTAATTTTTAGGATATAATTATCATGTGGGGCAACCTATACCATTCCAACAATAACCCTTTTTTTTAATAATGGAACATTGCCATTTTTTATAACATTCATTAATCTTAAAGGAGGCAGAAGATGAGTATGTCCATAAAATTAAAAAAGTATTTAGATAGTAAAAATGTAGATTATGAAATAACCCATCATAAGGTAGTGTATACAGCCCAAGAGCTGGCAGAATGCCTTCATGTTCCTGGAAAAGTCATGACAAAGGTAGTTATGGTAAAAGCGGGAGAAAAAGATGTAATGACCGTAATGCCTGCTTGCAGAAAAGTTGATGTTCAAAGATTAAAGGAAATTCTTAAGTTAGACGATGTGCGGATTGAAAAAGAAGAGGAGTTTATGAATTTATTTCCAGAATGTGACGTTGGAGCATTACCTCCTCTTGGCCATCTTTATGGTCTGGATGTCTATATGGACACATCTCTTACTGACGATGAGTATATTCTTATCCAGACAGGTGACAATAAAGAGGTCATACGCATAAAATATGAAGACTTTGCAAGGTTGGTAAATCCAAAGGTTTATACATTTACTTTAATGGCCGCATAAAATCTCTATAGATAATATAACTTACTTTTCATTTAAGGGTGTGTCCGTCTGTTTGCAACATACTCGTTGAGTAGGTAACAAAGTACAAGAGGACAACAGCTAAATTCTCATTAAAGGAAACTGTTGTCCTTTTTTTGTAAATAAATATATTTATCTTATAATTTTCATGCTCTCTTATTTCGCGCCCTCACCGCAAGGTTTAAACTGCAGTGTCACAACGAGTTACAGCACAACAGCTTTCCATAATCAGACGAAGAAAAATGTCTATTTGTTTAGATTGTAAATTTACTATCATTCTATACTCAACAGGTATAAAATTGGAGCATCAATATACTAATTAAGTATAGATTTATTAATAATAATTGTATTTCTTAAAGGAGGACAAGGCGATGAAACTATCACTGTTTATTATTACTATAATCTGTTTGTTAAATCCCCTCGCAATGGGAGAGGAGACTACGTCAACTTTTGTTTTGACAAAGGAGGATTTTAATAACGTAAATGCCGATGACATCGCACTCATCTTTAAGATTGGAGGTGCAAGGGTTAATGTTTCGCAAGTTGATGATAACGATACCATAGTTAAAGCAGTTGTTACTTTTGATAGTGAAAATACTGGGCCAACATTTAAGACATCAGAATCTGGCAGTACGCTTACCGCTGAATTTGTTTCAGGAAATGATGTTGATCGGTTTGACCGGTTTGACAGATTTGATTTTTCTGATTCTATTGAAAGATGGGAGATAACAATAGGAAATTATGATACGGATACGGATCTAACTATGAACGCGGGAGGTGCAACAGGTAATATTGATTTTGGAGGAATGCCTATTAAGGATTGTATGTTAAATCTTGGTGGTGCTAGTTTAAGTATTGATTTCAGTACTCCAACAACCAGGCAGGTTGATGATTTTGTGATAAATGGAGGAGGAATAAACATTTCCATCTCAAACATTGGAAATACTGATTTTAAGAGGTTAAATCTTTTAGGTGGCGGCAACAATGTGGAACTTGACTTTAGAGGATCTTACGAGAGTGAGCAGCATGATGTTACAGTAACCAGCGCAGGTGGCCTTATGGATATTATTGTTCCTTCGGATTCAGGAGAAAAACTTAATGTATTCTCAATCGGGACACTAGTAACCGTACAGGGACCAGGCTGGGAAAGGACATTCAACTCATTTATCTCCAAAAATTATATTACAGAGGGTTATAGTGAGCAAGAAACAAAAATTGATATGAATATAACTGGCGTTGGTTCGATTATATCTGTTGACAGGGAGTGATTGCATGTTAAGGGAAAGAGGAAAGCTGTATAATGTTCTCGCATTGTCCATAATGAAAAGCAGTGCGTCTAACCTACCCTGATAAGAAGGCTTATACAAGTATTCTGTTCTCAGACCATGGTTCCCGACACATTAGGTTTCATGCAGACGCTGTTCAGCAACTCCGTCCTTGCCTTTGGATAGTGGCACCCGTATGATATTCGCATACGAGAAATTGACCTTAATGCCTTATGCCCATACATGAGTGGTATGCAGAGAACGTTTCAGTGGACAGGCAATCATACCATTGATAACGCATAAAGTCAGATTCTATAAGTTAGATATTCTCGTAATGGTAGGCCAGTCCTACAGCAAAAAATACAACGCTGAGGGTCAATAATAATGAAAGAAAGTAAGTTTTTCAAATTTGTGTGGCGCCTTAACGGATTAATTCTTATGATCGCAGGCATTCTAGCAATTGGTGTATTAGTTTTCGCCGGATACAAAATCATTACAGACATAACAAGGGAAAGAAACACCCACAACATCGTTAACGTTCAGGACGAAGACGATATAAAAGAAAAATGGCAGCTTGGAAATATGTCAGATATTGAAGGTAGTCCATGGATTATGATCCCTTTAAACTCAAATCAAAGTTATGCACAATCCTATTACAGCAAATCATCTTCGTCCGTGCGAAACTATCTTTTTATAAACAGCCAGAATAATGAAAAGCACTGGCTGTTTAATACTAACGAGTACTTGATATTAGAGGCAGAACTTCTTTCAAAGAATGAATATGAATCAAACGAAAGGAATATTCTGGCAATACTTTACAAAGTTGTAAAAAGTGACTCCGACAGCGACAAACGACTCACGAATAAGGATCTACAAACTATCAGTATCTCTCTTCCTAACGGAATAGGTTACAAAGAGATATTAAACGGGGTCGATAATTTTATAGGCAAAAAGATCGTAAACGAAAAGAGTCTACTCCTCTTATTCCAAAAAGAAGGAATCGGATATTCTGCTAATGTTAATTTAACGAAATTTACAGTTTCCAATAAAACAGAACTACCCAAAGTCAATCCATAACAGTCTCGTATACTTGGCAAAATAGCTCAACGTTCGCTCATTACGACGATTTATTTTACCTGTAAAACGTAACGTAAATTGGAAGCATATGTCCGGAGAATAAGATACCGGAAAAAGGCGTTAATAAAAGAAGAAATAATATGTAACAAGAAATAGTCTCATAGTGCTACGGTGGGCAGTAGCGGTTTTTTAGAAAACACAAAACAGTGAAAAAGAAACTTGGAACCTTTTGGCAAGTCATTACACATCGCGTTTCTTGCACAAACGTTTCAAAATAGAACTGCAATCAGACACCAAACATTCTAAAGGTCCATTTCCATGTCACGATTAGTCTATCTCTGCATGTTGCTTCCACTGATCATCCCAACTGCGATATTCTCGCTCTGCGCTCTTACGGAGGGCTTATCACTCGCTGAAATGTTCATTGCTGTTTTCAAGCAGATTACAACCAAACGGTTAAACCTCTTGATCTGTGGTGCCGTAGGGCTTGTTCCAATATTGCTTCTTCTTTTAGTGTTGTGGGTTTATCGACGTGCCGGGGGCTCAGACCACAACAAGTATTGGATGGCTTGGGGTGGTTTATTCCCTGTTATTTTAGTCCTGACCTGGGTAAATTTTCAATTCTGGCCGCTTTTCCTCCCAAATATGACTTATCCAGGTTTCCCCCATGGTCTGGAACTCATTATCGGTCCAGTTATCTTTGCCCCCATCAGCATGTTACCTGGAATAGGTATTGGTTGGTGGATAGGACGAAAACGTAGCTAACCTAGAATAACATTACAAATTCACCTAAACACACTTTACATTGTTTGATTCTACCTTGTAAAATCTGGTATAAACTAATACATAACAAATTATTACAACTTACCTTTTTCGTAGACATACTAAAACATGTGTTAAACTTATACGTTATCCCATTAAAATAATGAATTTAAATATCAAACGAAAACGTACTGTATATTTGGGTTTATCTCTTGTAACAATCCCACTGGGACTCTTATCTCGTTCTACGCTAGTTCCATTGGCAGATTTTATATCCACATTTGCAGGTGATTTTTTCTGGGCATTAATGGTGTTCTTTCTAATATGTACAATGTTCCCCAAGTGGAAAACAAAGAATATCACAATCACAGCCCTTATATTTGCATTTGGTATAGAATTTTCACAATTCTATCACGCACCTTGGATTGAGGAGGTAAGACATTACAAAATAGGAGGGCTCATTCTTGGGTTTGGTTTTAAGTTAAGCGATCTTGTATGTTACTCCGTTGGGGTAATTATGGGCACTATCTCGGATTGTATATTGGTTTCTAGGGTAAAATCCGCACAACAATAACAAAACACTATACTTTTTTGTCTACGACAAAGAGTCTATTTTCTATTTAATTACCCGCTAAGCTTTTTATGTATAAAAACAAAAATAATGAATTATTATTCTTAACTCTATTATTTTTCTCCATCCGCTGGATTTTTTTCTTAAACTTCGGTGGGAAAATCGTTTTCAACATTAGAACACTTGTAAGCGATAGCAAATCTGCAACATAACAATATAGATCCATTTCATAGTTTTTGCCAAACCATAACACAACAACATTGTGGACGTAACAATATTGTTGAGTTATGGTTTTCGTGGAACAACTATCACTGTAATCATAAAACTTGTTTTAGTTTGTATATTTTAGGTATAAAGGTTGACGTAAATGGATTCTTCGGACGCAAGTGGGAATTGGAAAATATAACCGAAATTTTAGAAAACAACAAAAAGACGTCAATTCATATACAATGGTCAAAAAAATCGGGAAGACTAGTATTGCCCTTCAATTTATCCGCCGATTTAAATATTATAGAGGCAATGAGAAACCCGAATACAAATATTGCCTAATAGTGGAAGGCTGATACTTTATTTAATGAGATTATTACTATGATTAGCCATCTATGGAATGAGTGCCCAGCAAAATCAGAGATATAGATATGTAGAATGGTCACTAGATCAGAGCGGTAAGACTCTTTATATGTAATTGTTTCTATAATTTTTCGTAAATATTTTCTATTCACTTAGCCGTAAGAACTTTACATTACAATGAATAATACAAAATAATGAAAATAATGCATTGCCAATCCATTTCATTTCAGTTATTATTAAAAAATAAATCTATATGAAATGAATTCTTTCCTGAACAAAGGAGTGAAAAAATGTTTACAGGATCAATAGTCGCCATTGTTACGCCATTTTCAAATGGACAGGTTGATTACCAGAAACTCAGGGAATTGGTAGAGTTTCATATTGCAAACGGAACAAATGGTATTGTTCCATGCGGAACCACGGGAGAATCCCCTACATTAAGTCACGAAGAACATGAAAGGGTAATTAAAGAGATAGTAGACGTTGCGAAAGGAAAGGTATCCGTATTAGCAGGAACTGGATCTAATAGTACCAGCGAAACGTTAAGATTAACAAAATACGCAAAAGATGTTGGTGCGGACGGTGCATTGGTAATTACCCCATATTATAATAAACCTACACAAAAAGGTCTTTATTTGCATTTTAAAGCTGTTACCGACACGGTGGATATACCTGTGGTTATCTATAATGTTCCCTCACGTACAGGGGTATCTATTTCACCTGAAACGGTTGCAAAGCTTGCTGAAATAAAAAATATTGTGGGTATTAAGGAAGCCAGTGGAGATCTGGATCAAGCCAGTGCAATTCTAAGCCTATGCGAAATTGATGTTTTATCAGGGGACGATTCATTGACACTTCCTATAATGTCAATAGGAGGCAAAGGGGTTATATCTGTCGCAGCAAACATTGTTCCTAGGGATGTCAGCAATATGGTAAGCTTATTTGCAAAAGGAGAAGTAAAAGAGGCGCAAAAGTTGCATAGCAAGCTTTTTAAGCTGTGCCGTGCCATGTTTATAGAGACCAATCCGATACCTATCAAGGCAGCAATGAAGCTTCTGGGAAGGTTGAACGGAGAAAACAGGCTTCCACTGTGTGAAATGGAGAGTGCAAACGAAGATAAATTAAGAAATGTCCTTAAGCAATATGGACTAATGTAGGAAATCTTTTATTTTAATAAAGAAACATACTTTTATATTCATACAATATTGCAGCATAGTCTATTATTTATTATTATTAATATTTGTCTTTACACCGTTTTCAGTAACATAACTTCCGCAAAAGAGGAAAATTATGGCTACACAGATATAAATGGAAGCAGACAGGTAGAACTGGGCTCTAATTTTAGGGAAATTGAGTTATCTTTGGAAGAAAGCTTTGTCTTGGCCCTAAAAAACAACTTTGATATTAAAATTGCCGGAATAGACCCTGAGATTAGGGAAAACGGGGTTATTTTAGAAAAGTCACGATTTGATCCAATTTTGAAGATAACCGGTGAGTTGCGAGAAGATAATACCCCTATTAATAGTGAATTGGTTGGCGGTATTGATGTGGAAGGGCGGTTAGGACCGTCAGAACCGGTAACTCCGAGTCCATCTAATTTTCCGCAATTCTTTAATGATTCCAGAACATTTGATGCGGTCATAGAGACATTATTGCCTACCGGTGCTATCTTCGGATTGGAATACAACTTTAATAGACGGTTTATTACGCCTAACCCATTTAATGCTATAAATCCAGCTACTACTAGTTTCTTAGAAGCACGTATTACACAGCCGCTTTTAAAGAATTTTGGTATTTTCAAGACCAGAAGCCCCATATACATAGCAAGAAACAACAAGAAAATCTCTTTTTTGAAATTTAAAAAGGTCGCGATAGATACATTAAACGCTACACAGGCTGCATATTGGGCAGTTGTAAAATCAATTGATGATTACCGTGTCAGCAAGGTATCACTTACCCGTGCGGAGGACCTCTTAAAGAAGAACAGGATACAAGTGGAGATAGGAACTTTGGCCCCCATTGAACTGATTCAAGCGGAAGAGGGAGTTGCTGCGCAGGAAGAGGCCGTTATAATAGCAAAACATGCGGTAAAAGACAGAGAAGATGAACTTAAACAGATACTTAACATGATAGGTGATAATTCTCTGTCTGAAAGCAAAATAATTCCTAAGGACTTTGCCGTCTTTAAACCAATAGAATTAGACCTTAGGGGAGCTATAAAAATTGCATTTGAGAACCGGCCTGATTTTCAGGAAAAAGAGTTAGAAATTGATAACGCAAATATCAATGTGAAGCAGAAGTGGAATGACATATTACCAGAGCTGAATTTCGTGGGTGGTATTCGATTCAGCGGGTTGGGAAGCGATGTTGATGACTCTAATGACGGGCTCTTCTCAACAAATTTCCAGGGGGAGTTCTTTGCATTAAATCTTGAAGTTCCCATTGGTATGCGTGGTGCTAGGAGTAATTATAGAAGTGCGAAGTTACAATCCAAACAGGCAACTCTTAATCTTCAAAAAAAGGAGATGGAGATTATAGTCGAAGTAAGAAAAGCGGTACGACAGATCAAAACAAATGTTGAGCGCGTAAAGGCAACAAAAAAAGCACAAGAACTGGCAGAAGAACGACTGAATGCGGAAGAGAAGAAATATGAAGTAGGACGTTCTACCAGCCTGGAGGTTCTAAGAGCACAAGAGAGGCTAGCCATTGCAGAAGGAAATGCGATAAAGGCGGTAGTTGATTACAACATCTCTCTTAAGAACCTTGAAGCAGCCCAAGGCACAATCCTTGATAACAGCAATATTATTGTTGATAACTAGCCACTACTTAGGTGGCTAGGCTGAAGACTGAAGGCCGAAGGTAAAAGCTTAAAGGCAAAAAGCAAAAAGGCTGTGGGCTATTTTACCTTCAACCTCGCCACCTAAGTAGTGACAATAACTAGAGAATTTTAAATTCATATCTATAATAGAAACAAACTATATCGGGAGAGGAAAGAAATTGGATTTCACAGAAGATCAGATAAATCGTTATTCAAGACATATTATATTAAAGGAGGTTGGTGGTAAGGGGCAAAAGAAACTTTTAGAATCAAAGGTCTTTATGATTGGAGCTGGTGGCCTGGGGTCACCCATTGGTTTCTATTTGGCTGCGGCAGGTGTTGGGACAATAGGCATAGCAGACGGTGACGTTGTGGACCATTCGAATCTTCAGCGACAGATCTTGCACTCCACAAAAGATGTAAACAAATCAAAGTCTCTTTCCGCAAAGGAGACACTTGAAGCCTTAAACCCAGATATTAAGGTCGTACCTTACCAAGAACGCCTAACATCAAAGAATATAATGGATATAATTAAAGACTATGATGTTATAGTAGACGGATCAGACAATTTCCCCACCAGGTATCTGACAAATGATGCGTGTGTACTTCTGAATAAACCGCTGTCACATGGTTCTATATTCAGGTTCGAAGGACAGGCAACCACATTTGTACCTGGCAAAGGGCCATGCTACAGATGTCTGTTTGAAAGTCCACCGCCAGCTGAATTTGTTCCTACGTGTCAGGAATCTGGAGTATTAGGGGTCTTGGCCGGTGTTATTGGTACAATACAAGCCACTGAGGTAGTAAAGCTTATTCTGGGAAAAGGTGATGTTTTAAACGGAAGACTTCTGCTTTACAACTCACTGGGAATGGAGTTTAAGACTGTCAAACTACGACAAAACCCTGAATGCCCTGTTTGCGGTGAAAATCCCACAGTAAAAGAGCTCATAGATTACGAACAGTTTTGTCAGGTTAAATTCTAATAAAATAATCAATTACCAGACAAGGAGTTGCAAATCACAACACATTCCTTGTTTGGTAAAGCTATATATGGAAGTTCTGATTATTCAAATCTATAAATTATCCTCAGCTGGAACCTTAAACGGAGATTTCACATATGTGGGCGAAAACCTTATTGCAATAACACGGGAAATTATTAGTGTAAATACCAGCGCAATCACCATTAACAGCTTCTGATACTCAATCTCCTTAAACCAGAAACCCATAACCTCTGTTAGAACAACGACAAGCGCCGTATCGATAATAAATGTCACCTTTACCCTTCCCTCTGTAAAGTATATAAGGGTTGTCCTGAAGACTTCCAAAAGAGCAAGGATCATAAGAACATTCACGATGAGCATCTTTGATATGTCATGAATATCCGCATGCAGTTCTACCTCTACTAACAACCAGGCAGACTTTACCACCACCCATCCCATTGTAGCAACAATAATACCAATAAGGAAAATCAGAATTACTTTTACCCCATACTCAAACCCGACATGCGCATACAGATCCAGCTTATTTACCTTCTTTTCTACTTCCATTAAATAAAAATTTCCTCCAAAAAATCAAAAAATAAATTTAATTACTGGAATTAGTATACTTAAGTAATGTGAAGATAATGTTCTATTCTTGTGAAATCTTTGTGAAGTTATCTTAACTACGCAGGTGGCGAGGCGGAAGGCTATTAGAAGAAATAAAGCGCGATCATACAAAATTTAAGATCTTTGAGTTAACTGACGAGGCAGCGCTATTAGTTTATCAGACAATCGTAAAGTTTCCGAGAGTGGAGCATGGTTTAATTTCACAGTTTTGATGGCCCACGCGGTATCCGCCCCTTCTAATATTGTAGAGAAATGTGCTTGTGAAATCCTGGCAGGCGCATTATCAACTAAGTTTAACGAATCAACTGGGCACGTGGATAATCAGGATTTATCCCTGATTGAGCAAAAGATCATCGAAACGGAGAAAGTCTTAAATAGCTTGATTAGTGCGCAGCGAAATCATTGATTTACTTATGCCTTCAATCTGTCAGCCTATTCACCTAGATACTTACGGATTATCAAACCTTTGGTATTGTAAAGCTGAACGTAGACCCCTTGCCGGGGCAACTCTTAATAAACACATCTCCTTTATGTGCCTGTACGATATGCTTAACAATTGAAAGGCCCAGCCCAGTTCCCCCTAATCTACGGGAACGAGCCTTTTCAACACGGTAGAATCTTTCAAAAATCCGTGCCTGATCTTCAGGAGAAATACCAATGCCTGTATCATGCACATCTATTTGAACAAAGTCACCCGTATCTCTGGCGGTAATAGAGATCTCACCACAAGCATTATTATACTTTATCGCGTTATCTAAAAGGTTTAGCAATATCTGAGAGAGTTTTGATTCATCCGCATAGATGTTTGGTAAATCGTCAGGCACACTCTTTCTTATAATAATAGAATTATCCTTTGCGTATTTTTCTAAACCAGCGATTACATTCTTTAAAATTGTATCTATGTTACAAGGTCTCAGCTCAATCTTATGTCTACCGGATTCTATTTTTGAAAGATCAAGGATATCGTCAATAAGGCTTACCATTCTGTTGGATTCCGTATAAATTATCTCTAAAAATTTAACCGCATTCTCTTTATCTTCTACCGCACCATCAATGAGGGTCTCTGTATACCCTTTGATACTAGACATGGGAGTCCTTAATTCATGGGAAACATTTGCCACAAAATCCTGACGAACCTTTTCCAGTCTTCGAAGCTCAGTCATGTCATGAAAAACCAAAACGGCCCCCTCGGTCCGGTAACTCTGCAGTATGGGGGTAGCATGCACAAGCAGCGTTTTCTCTTCATTACAAAATATTGATATTTCTCGCGACTCCACTTTTTTCTTCTTTTTTATAACGCTATCGACGATCTCCTGTACCTGAATGTGGCGCATTACCTCTATGGATTTTTTCCCTTTGACATCACCTTTTATTATCAGAAAGTCCTTGAGTGGCTGATTCATTAACAATATCGTGCCCTTTATATCAACCACCATAACACCATCAAACATGCTCAAAATCACCGCTTCTAACCGCAGTTTATTAAGGGTGATCTCTTCCAATCTTAACTTACTCTGCTGCGTCATCTGATTAAAGGCCTTAGCCATATCACCTATTTCATCATTGGATTGCACGGGTATCCTTTTTGAAAAATCGCCGGCAATAACGTTTGAAGTAATAACGGACATCCTTTTAATTGGCTTTGATACTATCAGAAAAACAATCAGACATATAACAAGGATAAACGCAAAGGCAAAAATAAAGGAGATGATGAGCAACCGTCTTAACTCGCCAGAGATCAATTTTATTTCAACAAGTGGAGCAGAAAGCCTTACTACCCCCAACGGCATACCTTTTCCAAAACGATAAGCTTCATAAAGCATCTCCTTATTCACCGTTGAGCTAAAACGCACGCTTCCACCAGTGCCATGTTTCAGGGCTTGTACAACTTCCGGGCGCAAAAGATGATTTTCAACTTTGGAAACCTCTTCGATCCCAAGATCCGAATCTCCTAGAACCTTCCCGTTAAGATCAATCACCGTAACACGCCTGCCCAGATCTTTACTTATCTCATCCACAAAGCGATTAAGACTATTGTCACCACCATCCACCATAATTTCCGCAAGAAAAGAACCCGCTAACTGTGCCTCTTTGCTTAACCTCTCTTTAACCCTTTCAAGTGTGTGCTTCTTTAAGTTGCTATTAAGGTAGGCATAAATACCACAGAAAATAACCGCGACAATTATCCCGAATATAAACGTTATTTTATAATATACATTTATTCTCATAGAAAAATCCGAATGAACTTACTCCTCACTAAATCGGTACCCAATTCCACGCACAGTCTCAATAAATTTCCCCATCCTTCCCAGTTTCCTTCTAAGGCACTTTACATGAGTATCTACTGTACGGGTAGTTACATCCGCATCAACATCCCAAACATCACGCAATAAAGTATCCCTCTCCTGCACACGTCCTCTTCGTTTCATCAAGATAGATAAGAGCTTAAATTCCATGGATGTGAGGTTTATATCATTCCCCGATATCCTAACTTTATGTTTTGAGATATCGATTTCCAATTCATCTGCAGCTAAAATATTAGAAATTTTTTCATTTGGTCTTCCATAATCTAAAATTGCCTTCACCCTTAAAACTAGTTCTCGTGGACTAAATGGCTTTACAACATAGTCATGAGCACCCAGCTCAAATCCTACTATTCGATCCATCTCCTCACCCTTGGCAGTCAACATGATTATGGGAACGGATGCAATCCTCTCATTACGCTTAATGCGTCTGCAAACTTCAAGCCCGTCCATCTCAGGCAGCATTATATCCAGAATAACCAGATCTACAGGCTTCTTATTTAATATGACAAGGGCATCCTCCCCGTTTTTTACAATAATAGACCTGAAACCTGCCTTATCCAAATTATATTTGACTAAATTTGCAATATGTTCCTCATCTTCAACTATTAAAACCATAATAATCTATCTTTTCTTTTGTAAATTGCACAAGACAATCTATACATTTCTGATATATAGAACACGGTTTACAAATAAACATACATACCATTCTCTTTTAGCATTTTTACATCCTCTTTAATATCCCCGTTTCTTCTTTATACTATATACTATAGGCTAATATGGTATCATCGGTTTGAAAATTATCAAGTCAGAAACATTTGCAATCGCAATCAAAGACTCTTTCTTCCTGATAATAATAAAGTCTTCAAAGTCTTCCGAATTAAGGCCTGCCTAGTTTACCATTATTGTGATAACATTATTACCCTGATGATTAATCTTTCAAAGGCATTCTACACCAATACACCGTCATCTCAGAAGAAATCAATTTCTATTAACTATTACGTTATCCTCATTTTCCATTAATTAATATAATAATAAAAAAAAACTTTCACTATATTTTAATTTGCCGATAATATTTATGAACATTATTATAGTTCGGTCTTATTCTATCAGCCATATTTTCTTTATAACAGTTAAATTGTTATAACATCATTGTTTAGCGTTATTATATAGTTCGTTCACCAGAACGTTATTTTATTATATCACATATAGGTAATTAATATGGACATAAGCGAGTTAGAAAAAACAATTGTAAGTTCTATTCAAGATTCCACAAATGAAGTATGCTCAACTATGCTAGAACTGGATGTCTGTGTTGAAAAATCTTTTGTTAAAGATGAAAAGAATATTGCAACCGATCTCATCTCTTCTCTACATTTCTTTGGTAACAAATATATGGGTAAAATCGCAATTTTCACTAACGGAAAAGGTGCATGTGGGCTTTCCGGAGGTATGCTGGGAATGGAAATCACTGAAGTAGATGAAGATGTTAAAGACTGTATGGGTGAAATAGTAAACATGATTGCCGGAGGTGCAAAAACAAAACTTGAAGATACCTTTGGAGTTCTACACCTGTTAACCCCATGGGTAATATCAGGGAAAAACCTAGAAATATCCTCTAATCCTGAATCAGAGGAAGGATTGACAATTGACTCGCAGGCAAGTTTTTCCTGGGTGATGACCAAGTTTAACTTTGGCAATGGAAGTTTTATCGTTGGTGTCCAGTCAAACGGTGTCCCTGAAAGCAAATCATATGAGCTCGAATTAGAAGAGAGAATTAAAGAGCTGGAAAATGAGAATAAGGAGTTGAAGAAAAAAACAGCAAAAAAAACATTAAAGAAGACAGCAAAATGTACCGGAACAGCAAAAAGAACAGCAAAGGCAAAAACTTGATTGCCTGTTTAACCACTTCTTATTTTCGAGAGATTAAAATTTTTAGTTGCCAATTTAAGAAAATGATGATATAAGAGATTCTTAATAAATTTTAATCTCACAAACACATTTTTTTTCCTGTAGAATAATAAAATGTACTTATTTAAACGAATATTTAATATTCTTCAAGCTGACATTATTAACATTCTGGACAAAACGGAAAGCAAACAGAATGAACGCAAAAAACGTTCAGACGAGGCAGGTTACGAGTGGTTTAACTATAAAGAGACCTATAACAATAGTAATACATCTGAAGACCGCAAAAAAAGATTTCGCAATGAAGCCAACTGGGATAATAAACTTGCAGAATATTACGCGAACTTTAATGTCCCTTACGGAACTGATATAGACACGGTAAAGAAGGAATGGAAAAGACTTCTTAAGAAGTGCCATCCGGACCTCTGTACAAACGATCCTGTGAAGATGGGAATCGCAACTGAATTAACAACCAGATTAAATACGGCATACAGGGAGATAGAAAAAGCCAGTTTAAATCAATAGTAAATATACATTCCAAACGAAAAATATTGACCTAATATTCCATACATCATAATAGAAAAACTTACTCGAATAGTTTGTTGGTGTAGACAAGTATGAACCCTGCTTTATTTAATTCTGGCACAGCAATGCACCTCCAAGTACTGTAACTGGGTTTATTACACCAGTTACAGAAAAAATGTATAACACCATACCAAGAGGCAAGTAACCGAATACTTTGCACTGTATTCTGTCTCCACACCAAGAACTACAAAATTTCATCCATTTTCATTATAAATAAATACTTTAAGTCTTAATGGACAATCAGAAGGCCTATATCCTTACACCCACCTTTTTAAACTCCTTTTCGCTATATAAAACTATGTAATCCTCTACGCCAGTCTTCTCCTTTATCCGATTAATAACATCTTCACACTCACTATCAGTATATCCATGTATCATAGTATAAACATTGTGTTCCCAGTCCGGAAATACTGGTCTTTCATAACAATGGGTTACTTCCTCAAAAGATGCCATAATCGCACCAACTTCATCTACTCTCTCTTTAGGCACTTTCCAGACACACATGGCATTTGAATTAATACCTATCTTTCTGTGGGCGATTGAGGCCGCCAGTCTACGGACCTTGCCCTCATCAAGCAGCCTACGCAGTCTTTCAATTACCTCAGCCTCCGTCATACCTAACGCATCCCCAATATCACTGTACGGTGTTTTTGTTAGCGGAAGTCCGTTTTGAATGTGTTTAAGGAATTTAATATCTTCATCCAAATGTTTATCGTTCGTATCTTTTTTTGTTTCCATAATTTAATACCGCCTTTTCCCTAATATATCTTAAATTTTACACCTATCTTAAACTTTTTAATAGTTGGAAAACCGGCAACCTCCAACCCTGTTTTCTCCTCAATCTCCTTAAAATTAGCAACGAGATCATCCTTTGTAGGAGTTGACATAGTAAACCACATGTTATAAGGCATTTCCATATTCCTGCCTTTACGGAGATAATTATGTGAAACACTGGAATAACTGTTAATAACCTCGCTAACCTCATCAATACGGTCTTCAGGTACCTTTATCGCCGCAAGGGTAGCTGATCTTCCAACCCTTTGTGTATTTATTATTGGTGCAAGCCTTCTAACATAACCTTGCTCACAAAAAAACTTAATCCTTTCAATAATAAATTCTTCATCAAAGCCCAACTCTTCGGCCAATGCAAGAAATGGCCTAGATGTCAAAGGCAGATTAGTCTGCAGCCTTTGCAAAATCTTTCTATCATTAATATCGATCACTTTAAAAAAACTCCTTAATTTTTAACAATAATACGCTGTATTACAACTCTGTACCTATACTCAATTGTGGGGTAAATGAGGCATTTACCCCATAATTGAGTATAAATTAACATAGTACCACTAATAGCAACAACCAAAAGGTAGAGCAATGTAACATCAGAGAAGGTGATATTGTCTTTCTTTAAACACTCTAATACACAATTCCCCTACTACATCATTACCACCGCACCTACAACAACTTCAGCTAATTGGCAAAGAAAACTTTTTTAACAACAAGTTTCTTCAATGTAATGCTATATACTTGTTACCAATCTATATAGCACACTCTTGAAAACCGTTTTAGCCAGAATAAAGGTATTAATTATATGTACCGCAACCAGATGTGTCAAAACAAAAAGATTACTTAAGGTAGGATTAGGAAGTGGAAAACAAAAAAACTTTTAGCATGTTTAAAACATAAAGTTTAGAATTACAACTCCATCTCTTCTCTGTCAAAAATCAATTTTTCCTGTTCAAATTTCTCACTTATCATCTCCAGTTCTTCATAAAGCACATCGATATTCGTGCGCAACTCTTTCATCGACTTTGATATCATAGATATACTTTCAACATTCTGTTCCTCCGACGCCTTAATCATAAGCTGGGTATCACTGTCTAATTTACGCTCCATCTTATCAATATCACTCTCTATTCTCTCTATCTCCTTTTTATAAGGTTCTAATACCTTTGAACGCCTTGCAAAAAATTCAGACCTAGATTTTCTTATCTCTTTCTTACTTGCACCAGAAAGGCAATTAGGCTGTTTATTTTGATCTTTTGATGCATCCGCTTTTACCAGATTGTCTTCATCCCCCCAGCCTATCTCCTCGAGGAACTGCAAATATGGCCCCCTAAACAAAAACACCTTGCCATTATGAAATACTATCAGCTTGTTTGCTACGGATTCCAAAAGAAATTCATCATGTGAAACGATAACCGCAGCACCATCAAAGTCATAAATAGCATCAATAATTGACTCGCATGACTCCATGTCAAAATGGTGCGTAGGCTCATCAAGCAATAGAAGGTTAGTCTGTTTTAAGAGTAGTTTTCCCAACAATACCCTGCTTTTCTCTCCCCCGGACAGAACATTTATCTTTTTTAAGGCGTCATCTCCCGAAAACATCATTTTACCGCAAACATCACGTGCCGCTTTTCTCTCAATATCCGGTTCAGTATACATCATCTCATCTTCAATTGTTTTATCATCATCAAGGCTGGCTGTATTACCCTGTTCAAAATACCCTACCTTTGCGCGTGGATGCCATTTTACATCTCCGTCTAACGGTTTAAGTTTACCTGCCAATAACTTCAGTAATGTAGACTTCCCTTTACCGTTTTTCCCCACAATACAAATACGGTCATTGCTTTCAACCGTAAAATCCAGTCCACCAAATAGTTCCTCCTGCTCAGGACTATATGCAAACGACAAGTTCCGGCCCTCCATTATACACTTTGCCTGTATAGGTGCTGCGTTAAATGAAAATGATAGTGTCTTAATCTCTTCCAGTTTGTTCTGTTTTTTCTGCTTTTCAAGGGACTTTACCCTGGATTGAACCAGATTTGCAAGACGGGCTTTGGCCCTAAAACGTGTAATAAATATCTCTGTCTGCTTTCGTTTCTTATCATCATTTAACCGTACCCTTTCATAAACTTCCTCTTCTTTTGTTATCTGATCATAATAATTGCAGGTAGAACCTTTAATCTTTCTAACCTTACACCTATGAACCCCGGCTATATGAGTCGAGACGTTATCAATAAACCCTCTATCGTGGCTGATAACCATAGTCTCACCACGCCAGGCCGCAAGAAATTTTGTCAACCATCGAATTGAAATGATGTCAAGAAAATTAGTTGGTTCATCAAGTAAAAGAAGGTTTGGTTCAGCAACCAGCACCTTTGCCAAATAAAGTCTTATCTGATAGCCACCTGAAAGGGTTAAAGGGTCTGATCCAAAATCTTTGTCAGTAAAACCCAGTCCCGAAAGCACCTTTTTTGCCTTCCAGTCTTCTAACTCCACATCTGCAATCATCTCACTGCAACACTCATCCAGCACAGTTGATTTGGAAAACTTAAGCTGCTGATTAATATATCCAATACGATAATCTTTTGGTATAGTAATTGTGCCACTATCACATTGTTCACGTCCTGTAATCAAATTAAAAAGAGTGGTCTTGCCGTGACCATTACGACCAACTAACCCGATACGCTCACCAACGTTAATCCTGAAGCCGATGTTGTCAAATATTATTTGATTTGCATACTGTTTATTTAAGTTTTGAACTGAAATCATATCTTTTTTAATACTGAATTATGATAAAAAGCTGAAAGCTTTGTTGCAGATATTCTGTATGATATCTTACTGCAGATTACGGTTTACTTGTCAACCCTTTTGTAATCTTTACACCTGTCTTTCTTGGCACCAGCCGGTTTGACCATGCAATGACATTATTCTTAAAACCGGGGATGGATGAAATTCTCTTTTTAAACAAGATGTCTATCCCATGTGCTGCCACTTTATTGGCATTAACTCTGTTCTTTCTAGAAAAGAAACCGTCATTATTGTTTCCAATACCGGCAGAAGCAAAAAAGTTTGTCTCCGTGTGCCCAGGAGAAAGGCAAGAAACAACTACATTATAATCCTCAAGCTCTTTAGACAATGCCTCTGAGAAATTAAGGACATAACTCTTAGTCGCAGCATAAGCGGAGAAATATGGAACAGGTTGATAAGCCGCAGTTGACGCCACATTTAATATATAACCATGTTTTCTCTCCTTCATATCCTTTCCAAACAGGTGGCAAAGAGTTGTTAACGACGTAACATTCAATGTAATCATCGATGCAACTTCATTCGCATTTAAAGCAGTGTGCTCACCATATAAACCAACACCGGCATTATTTATAAGTATGTTAACATCAAAACTGTTGTTCTTACACTGATTATAAAGATCAACCGCCCCATCCTTTTCTGCCAGGTCAGCTTGCAACAGGTGTATCTTACTACTGACAGCTCCAAGCTGTTCCTTAGTCGCCTCCAATTTCAACATATCTCTTCCAGAAAGAATAATAGTGTCCCCTCTTAAAGAAAAAAGCTTTGCAAACTCTAATCCAATACCGGACGCTGCCCCTGTAATTAATACGCTGTTTTCATTATTATCCATTTTAAATATCCAATATGTAGACCTATGTACAAACCAAAAGTCAATAAAAACATTATAGAACAAAACTAATTAAATAATATATATTATTTAATTAGTTTCTTCAAGCGGATAGTTAATAGTAAGAATTTGTGTAAAGATAACTTACATATATAAGGCTCAGATTTAGGTTGGAATTGTTCGAACTGGTCTATACTCAACGAGAAGTATATCCTTTACTATATTGGGGATTTGACGATTAAAGTTTAGGTAAATATAGTTTGAAGGTGCATTCTAAATGTGTAACTTATTTTTGCACTCCTTATAATGAACGCAAAATAAAAAGATGCAGGAATCACAAACACACAAAAAGCCTTGAATTTCACCAATTATTCCTCTATTATTAAAAAGATGCATTGTCAAAGTATGTAAGAAGGGCTCACAATACTCATTAAATAATTTAATGATTTCCCAAAGGTTAAAAAGATTATGACAAAGATAATGATGTACATAATCCTCTCTGTTGCACTCCTAGCAACAGTACCATGGTTTTTTACAGAACACAAAACTATTCATCTCTTTGGATTTCCACCCTGGGCATTTTATAGCCTGTGCCTAACGGTAGTATATGCAACTGTTGTTGCAGTGTTTACAGGACGTTATTGGCGCGTTAGCGAGAATTGTGAAGAGGCTGAAATTAATAAGAGATAGAATTAATTATTGTTTAAAGATCTTATCTTCTATTTAATCTTATTATCAAGTATTACCATACAAATCCCCGCGGTGCCACTACTGAATTACCACGAATAGTCCTCACAAACCCATCAAATGTAAACGCTTACGCACTATAGTACTTTTACCTTGCAGTAAATTCCAATCTGGTCAACTGAAAGAATATAGAAATTAATCTTACTGACAATTTAAGGCTATTATTAACAAAATGCATAATAAGGCTTTCATTTTTTTAAAGGTTTGACTGTATCTTGCCTGCAATAAGCTTAACAAGCCTTTGGTATTACAAGACTTAATATGAACCTTGGAGACAAGTTAGATTTGTTCAGACTGATTGAATCAAACCGGAAGCGCAACCCCAGCCGCATTGAGGATTCGGCGATTTAATTCTGGACAAAGAAATATGAAAATGAGTGTTACATCCGCAGTTTATTAGGAGCTACTTTCTTAATTAACAATTCCATTATTAAGCACCACATTCAGAACATCTCGTAGATTTGACGCCTTGATATCCGCAACTACAAGTCTACCGTCAGGAGATATTAGGTGATATGTTGGAAATCCAAGGGCCCTGAAATATTTTATTATATCGCTGTCCTTATCTATACCAACAGGGTATTTAATCTCCTTTTTGCGAACAATTTGCTCAAAATCGTAGCTCTCTTTCGGCACACATATCCCTACAAAGTTTATCTTATCTTTATATTCACTATATATTTCGTTATTTTCTGGGATACTGGCCAGGCACGGACCGCACCAGGTTGCCCATATATCTATCACCGTAAATTTACCCTTTAGAAAGTCTTCCGGAAACGCAGGAATATTCTTCAGATTCTCCAGTTCAAGTTTAATATCCACCTCTTTGTCTAAAATATCATCAAAGACTTTCCTCTCCTGGTCCTTACCATACAACCACTCCCTCTTTATTAACTTATGATCAAAACCGTCGGCATATACAACATTAGCAGAAAAAACAATTAAACATATAAACAGTAATTTAATTTTCATGATCTATTTCCATTTTATAATAAATAAATTTTAAAGATGTTTCGGTGCATAGAATGCACACTACTATCCTTCAAATATAAATCATTAATTGTTATATTTCAAGCTGTTTTGAAAATTACATATAGTCCAATTTCTGAAAACGTTTGTAATTCTGCGAGGGACAGAGGGTCTAAAACGGAACAGTTTTAGTTGTCCATACATGTCTTCTCACACAAAAGCATAAAGATATTTATTCAATTATCATGCTATTAATCTCCGTGTTTCAGTACCTTTGTGTGAGTTATTAACGCTTTGGATAGGCAGTACCAATGCGAACTAATTAGGAGATGAACCATAACAGAAACCTAATGTTTTGTTGACGGGAAAAAACATAAAAGATCTTTAACAAAAAATAGTAATTTTTCTCTTTACATTGTGGTCAGAATGCCTGTAAAGTACTGTCATAATGATCTTGCTCTGCACTCGGGAGCATCCGCACTCCCTTTGCATCACACCTCAAAAAAACTGCGGTTAAACAGGAACTTTTATGAAAATTAGATTATATAAAAATCTGGCATCATCGTTAATTTGTATTTTATGCCTTGCCTCTTGCATGAAATACCTAAGAAATTCTTTACCTGAAAGAAAAGAAACGCCTTCTCCAAGAGTAGAGGCAATAGAAGCTATGCCCTCTAATGAAAGAGTAACAATATCTAGGAAAATTGAAGCAGAAGATTATTTATCATCTAAAGACAAAGAGATTGAAGAAGAGATTGCTGTTTTTATCAGAGAGGAAGTTGAAAAAGAGGATGCGATTTTTTTCAGGGAAGAAAGGGAAGAATTAGATATTGAACCAAACCCAGAAAAACAAATTACTTTCAATCTTGGTGAAAAGATTGTATATAACGTCCGGTTAGGAAGCAAAATAAGTCCATTCGGAGTTAAAGACAACAGCGTTATTTTTACAACTGAGAAAGGGACGCTTGATAATAAAGATTGTTACATCTTCAAGGCGATTGCAGAAGGAGGAGGTATGGGATATAAGCTGCAATTGGTGGCAGAATCATTTATTGATAGCACAACATTCCTTACGTTATTATCAACGAATACACAATCAGGATCTGAAGACAGAAAAAAAAGGATGGTTTTCTTTGATGACAGGATCGAATATCAGAAGATGAAGCATTGTAAATTGCATGATACGTGTGAGAATGCTGAACATTATATAGACGGGCGCGATGAAGAGTATCATTGCAAACGCTGTAAAGACCGGAACCATTATGTCTGGCGGGTAAGAGCCTCCCATAAGAATGAAAAACCGACTTATGATCTTTTGTCGGCAGTTCTTATTGCACGCAATTTCGATCTAAAGATTGGAGGCAAAGGCAATGATATAAGGTTGGTTGATGGACGTGATTTATGGGAGATGAGCATTCGGGTAATAGGCGAAGAAATTATTAATACCAAAATAGGAGACTTTGATACGTTATCTCTAAAACTAACAGCAAGGCCATTAAACGACCATGCAAAGCGAGGAGACTCTTTTGAAGGACTATTTGGTCTCAGAGGAGATATTGGTGTTTGGGTAGACAAAAAGAGTAAGATTCCTATCAGGGTTAGAGGATCTTATCCACTAGTGTTCGATATTCCCATTGAGATAATGATTGAATCAATTGAAGTAAGTTCATATAAAGAGACACATCCTCTTGATTCATTCCTCTACTCTACGCCCCATTAGAAAAATGTCTACCAAGAATATCACAGGATCTTGCCTGTAATCCCACAGGTTGTAAGTCTGAGCAACTGTGAGACAAGGGATAAAGTGTTTTGTTTTCCTTAATTCAGCCCTTACCTTAATTCAAACCGTTTATTAGTATCAAATGATTGATTTAAGAACAAGGATTAACGAACCGCAATTTGCGAAGTTTAAAAAAACTTCTAAAATCTGCAATCGTTAATAATAAATCGTAATTCAAAACCAAGACTTCAGCTAGTTCAACTCTCTGACTTGAACAAACCATATAATTTATGTGTAAGTTATTGATATTAAAAAGAGTAAAAATGAAAATTCCTATACTACCAAGGTCGCTCTATATCTTTGCAAAAGGAATAGTGGTAGCTTTTTGTCTCCCCTTACAGACAAACGCTAATTTCCCAAATATTATCAATCTTCCATAGGAACACTTACTTATTCACAAAGTGATTTTTCTTACTCTTTCTGGATAACTCTTCAGCTGCTGCAAATGCTTTTTCCTTTTCAGAAAAAGGAAAACATGCTATTTCCTTATAATCCAGATCAAAGACTTTCCATACTATTTTGTTTGATTTTGTTATTGCAACTTTTTTCTCGCTAGATAGTGTTTTATCTTTTTTTCCGTCTTTTGTTCCTCTTTTATAGCTGCATCGTCGGCCATTCGCCGGATTCTCTCTTTACTAGACATTCTATTGGTCATCATATACTCCTTTTTTTTAGTAACCCCGTACTTTAAAATGGTAACGAAATCCTCTAAGACTTTTCATGGTTTTCAGTCAATATCTTCACTATTACAAATTATTTGAAGTTCAGAGCAATGGTTTTTTGATGTGCCTATTAGAGAACTGTAAGCCTATACGGGATTTTAGTTCCCACTTTCTATTATTCCTCCAGTAGTATTAGCTGCATCCCAAATGTTGTTTATTATATCTAAAAGCTCTAAATAAAACGGGCTGCCTTCTCTCTCATTTTCTAAAGCTATATTTAAATCACTTAACGCTGTTGCTCCAATACGATTAATTACAACTGTTACTTTGACTTTAAGGCTATCACTCTCTGCTTTAACGGCAACTCTTAACGCATTAATTAAAAATCCAACATCTATTAAATCAGGCACGTCCAGATCCTTTATTACTTCCTCCCATAATTCAATAAAAGTTAGATCATCTTTGATAATATCAAATATTTTAAGAAGAGTATCGCTATCCACTTTAGTATTTATTACATTTTTCTTATGTAATACTTTTACGGCTTCTTTTCTAACTTCTTCGTCATTATCATTTAATAAAGAAAACAGATAATTTATAACCTTATCACCTTTTATGCTGGACATGAGTCCAACAATAAACACCCTGACGGTGGTATCTCCACTAACCTGGAGCTCTTCAATCAGAGACTCCGTGACATCATTTGATAATCCTATTTTTAAGATTGCATCTTTGGCGATTGACTGGAGATAAGAATCGTTTGCACCCAATACAGGAATAATCATGTCTAGATTAGCAATGTTATGTTCTATGATATCCTCCAATGCATAAACCGCTTCCTCACTCACAATCCAATCAACAATGTGTGTGGCCCTTAAAAGGGCATGGACAGATAGAGGGTCGTGGATTTGACCAAGTACCCTGATTACAGTTATGACAAACTCCCTGTTAATTTCTTTCTTATTCAATTCCTCATCAAGATCTGAAATCAGTATTTCCAGTATCTCTGGCCCCATGTGAATTAATTCTTCTTCAATGTCAAGAAACCCTTTTGAACTCCGTAAGCTATGTAGCAACTTTAATGCATGCTCTTCTCTCGTATTAAAAGAGAGGGCCAATTGTGGAACAAAAAGAAAGGAGGAACAGACAATAATAAAGACAAAGACAGGATATAAATATCTTGTGAAACGAGTAGAGGCATAATACCATGTTAAGAGTTTTATATTTTCCATATTATTAACCAAAAAATTTCTGCTCCCGAAATTTGTAAACTAATCAACAACAAAATAACGTATACAAAGTGCCATTAATACCGCAATTAATAGAATATTACTCTCTACCATAAATTTCGTTCTTTTTCTCATTTAGTGGGACAAGATCAACTTTATTTAAAGAACATGCCTCCTGTCAAAACTATAGTTACTTCCACTATCCAACTGCATCCGTTTTATTCTGCATCTCTATAATTCTGGCCGAGATTAATCGCTGAACGGCACTTGACTCCAAAAATCCTTCAATTTTATTGTCGCTTGTTACAACAGGCAGATAGTCAAGCTTATTATTATCCAAAATTTGTCTCACTTCAGGCATAGGTGTCTCAGGTGTTGTTACTGCCGTAACGGGCCCCATAATGTCATGAGCTAACAAAAGGTTGTCTAATCCTGCTTTGATAAATGTGTCTTTTAAATTATCAATAGTCAATATGCCTAATAAATATTTATTATGATCAACTACAGGATAATACAGATGTGAATATTTACTGAAAATATTAATGATCTGAGGCAGTACCATATCTTCATATATAAAATGAATTTTCGTATCCATGAGGTCCTTCGCCTTACTTTGTTGAAAAATATCCTCTTCTGTAACATTTAATCCTGCCTCGCCTGCTTTTATCACTGCCAACTTGGTAGAAACCGGACCTATAATCTGAACGACAAAGGTTGTTACGGTAATCACCATCACTATCACATCTCCAACGTCATTTTGGAAACGCTGGCTAACTAATATTGACAACCCTATAGCAACGCCTGCCTGACTGAATAGACACAACGGAAGGTATTTCCTGACCGTTTCTGCTGCTCCGGAAATTCGAGCCCCAAAATATGCACCTACCGATTTCCCACCGGTCCTACCGATAAGATATGTAATTGCAATTAAACCAACGGGCAGGGTAATATTATTCAGTTTTAACTTTGCGCCAAAAAGGACAAAAAACAATACATAAACCGGTGGAGTAAACTTTTCGATCAATTTGAAAAATCCTTTGCTTTTTTGCGGAATATAGTTGCAAATAGTCGCCCCCAGCGCCATGGATGCCAACAGACTGTCAACCTTCAGGGCCAAAGCAGTGCCTATAACAAACAGTATAGTCCCAATTGCAAAAGCTAACGCCCTGTCGTCTTTTTTTGTCTTTTTTACTATCTCACCTAATATTAAACCGGATGTTATGCCTAAAATGATAGATACGGAAATTTCATACGCTGGGCCAATTATTATGTTTAATATATTTACGTTGTCCGTTTGCCCGAAAAGGCTGCTCGCAATGCTGGAAGAAATTGCAAATAGAAAGAGCGCTAATCCGTCATCCATTGCGACAATGCTCAAAACGGTAGTGGTCAAAGGCCCGCGCGTTTTATATTCCCAAAGTACATCGGTTGTTGCGGCAGGCGCAGTCGCGGACGCGATAGCCCCTAACAACAGAGCCATAGCTATAACATGCTTTGTGTTATCAAAGAAATATCCTCCCACAAAATAAACGAGGCAAGCTACTAATATGAAAGCAACTACACTTTCAAAGAAAAGGATTGTTATAAGGTGTTTTCCATGTTTACGAAAAGTCTCTCGCTTTAATTCATTCCCGATCATAAAACCGATGAGGCCCAGGGCAAAATAATTAAACGGTTGCAGCATATTGACAACCTGTTCATCTATAATTTTAAAACCGGTCTGCCCTACTATGATTCCTACAATAATATATCCTACAACCTGCGGCATCCGAATCTTCTGGAATAATCTTCCGCCCAATGTGCCACCGAACAATGCGATGCCTAAAAGAAATAATATATTTAAGTCGAATATTGCTACGTCACTTAAGGCCTCATTTATTTGTTCAAACATTGTTTATTCCTAACTATTCTAAACTGAAATTTTACGAGCACCCGCACTTTGGAATTTTAATCTGTTTCCAACGATTGTTTACGTCTTAAAAAGAAATTTTTGTATTTGCTAGTCCGATCCGGCAATGAACCTTTTGCTTTTAATGTAATCATTGAGGGTCTCGATATGGCAATTGCGCGGAGAATCAATATGCGACATATAATCCTGAATAAATAATTAACATGCTTTGTGTCCATAAATTGAAGTAAAAAATAGACCGGGAGAAGAGTAAAATCAGTAGCGCCTATAACCCTCACCAAAACTAACCCCCTTTTCTCCAGCTAAATTGACCCCATGAATCAGAGGGAAATAAACACACCTAAATAATTCAGCGGAAAAAATGAGTTGCCGCCTACCAATACCAAGAGATTAACGGTAAAATGG
>JAIQZO010000106.1 GCA_021777055.1 Candidatus Anammoxibacter sp.
GGGAGAGGCAGAAGAGGGAATGGTCGTTCACTTGAAAAATGTTGTGTGGGCCCAACCGATTGTTGTCCATGACTCTGCCCAGGAAGTACATATCGGACTGTTTGGAGAAGAGAGTGGTCAGATCCAATATGAGGTGTATACCCAATCTGGTAACGAAGATGAGTCTATTGTTCATTCCCAGGGAGTAGCGGAAGTAAAAACCAAAGAAGAGACGCCTCCTCTTGATATTCAAAAACTCCAGTCTCACATGAATGAAGGACTCTTAAATGCAGAAGATTGTTACAAAGCATTTAAAGAGATGGGAATTGATTATGGAGAAGGCCTCCTGGGAATCCTTGAAATCTACCAGGGGGAAAATCAGCTTCTTGCAAAGCTAAGCCTCCCTTCTTCCGTTCAAGAGACACAAAACGAATATGTGCTACATCCGAGTATGATTGGTGCTGCACTTCAATCTTCTATCGGATTGATGCTTAAAAATAGTACATTATCAGAGAGTAGCGAGACTCTAACGGGCATAGGTAGATGGCCGCATAAACCATCCCTGCCATTTGCACTGGAATCTCTGGAAGTCTTAGGTTCTTGTACATCCGAGATGTATGCCTGGGTTAGATACTCAGGTGGGAGTGTACCATTAGACAAAGTCCAAAGACTCGACATAGATATTTGCGACCAACAAGGAAATGTTTGTGTCAAAACAAGAAAAGTTGCCTTGGAAGCATTAGATGCGCCCGCTCAACAGCAGAAAACAGTAGAACTATCTCCTTCCGCTGTTGATTTTGGTATTGTTGCTTCTCTCGATAAACCCAAAACCGTTGAATTAATTAGTTTGTTGAATTCAGGAGTAATTCCCGGTGATTCAGTCATTGAGAACTGGACATCTCCGGTAGGTGTGACTTTGCAAACCATCATTCCTCCTGAAACTACCTTGTCAAAGAAAGAAATGCAAAAGCCCGGTCCTTCTCCACAAACTTTGACTTCGATAGAGACACTACAAGAAGAATTAAAAACAAGTTTTGCTAAAGCACTTTATATGAAGGAATCGGATATAGACAAAGAAAAACCGTTTATTGAAATGGGTTTAGATTCCATTTTGGGAGTGGAATGGATCAAAGCAATTAATCAAGAGTATAAAACAACTATTACTGCTACTAAAGTCTATGATTATCCCAATATTAGAGAGTTCGCAAACTATTTGCAAAAACAGCTTAAAGAGTTAATTCTGAAGGATCAATCCAATAAGGACTCACAAGGAGTGGCTTTAGATACTAATGAAAGGTCTCTAGCTATTTTACCAAACCAACGTACAAGAAATCCTGAAAGTCTGACCTACGTTCCTACTATACGCTCAATACGGAGAAGAGATCGAATTCGCTACAGCAATGTTCCTAAAGTAGATACCAATAATTCTTCTCTTTATTCAACGGATTTGCTTTCAATAGGGCCTGAAAACTTAGGCAATCCTCTTTTTCAGACGCGATATCAATGCAAATGGAGCTACTTTTCCGGTTCTATGTACAAAAAAATTGCGTCTGAAGAACTTGTAGTTTGTATGTCTAAAGCGAGATTACTGAGTTTCTTTGGCAGTGCAGGACTCACTCCTGAAGAATTAGAAGAGTCGATTCTAAGAATTCAATCACAACTAGAACCCCATCAACCGTATGGGATGTGTTTGATCTCTAATATTCATAATTCCGAGTATGAGATGAAACAGGTAGAATTATTCATTCGATATCAAATTCCTGTTATTGAGGTTGCCGCCTTCGCTACGATTAGCCTCCCGCTAGTTTATTGTAGAATTAAAGGACTTTCTCAAAATAAAGGACAAATTGGAATTCCACGATATCTTATAGGAAAATGTTCTCGATTAGAAGTGGCGCGTTTGTTTTTGTCCCCACCTCCAATGAATATTGTCCGGGAACTGTTACACTCTGATTTAATTAGCCGGGAAGAAGCTGAGCTATCACAACAAATTCCAATGGTTGATGATCTTGCGGTAGAAGCGGATTCCGGAGGGCACACTGACCAGGGAGTTGCTTTTTCCCTGGTTCCTTCAATGATTTTACTGCGAAACCAAATGGCTCAAGAATATCGATATCAAGAGGGGATTTTAGTAGGATGTGGAGGAGGAATTGGAACTCCTCAAGCCGTTATCTCTGCCTTCCAATTAGGAGCGGAATTTATTTTTACAGGATCCATCAACCAATGTACGGTAGAAAGCGGAGCTCATCCTGTGGTGAAAGATCTCTTATCGACCGTTTCTATTCATGATCTTACACTGGCATCTGCGGGAGATATGTTTGAACTTGGATCTAAAGTTCAGGTAGTCAAGAAAAACACAGAGTTTCCAAAACGAGCTAATAAGCTTTATCAACTCTTTATCCAATATGCTTCTCTGGAGGCAATCCCGGCATCTATCAAAAAAGAGTTAGAAACGGATTATTTCAAACGATCTTTAGTAGAGATTTGGAATGAAATATCTGAATATAAACAGAAGAAAAACCCGGAACAATTTCAGGAAGCGGAAGAAAATGAGCGTCTTCGTCTTCGTCTGATTGTTCAGTGGTATTTTGCTCACTCGGATAGTGTAACCCTTAGAGGAAGATTGGAAGAAAAAGATAATTTTCAAATTCATTGTGGACCTGCCTTAGGCTCATTTAACCAATGGGCACAAGGAACTCGCTATGAACAGTGGAAGAACAGACATGTGGATGAAATTACAGAGATCCTTTTTACACAAGCCTGTTCCCTGCTACAAAAACAACCCGGGATGAAACAAGAGAGAGAAGCGATAAAAGCTCATGATTCTCAGTTTGCGGTCTCCTTTCCGGAAACCAACCGTCATCAATATCCAGGAAATTACTCGATTGCCATTATTGGAAGAACCGGACAATTTCCTCAATCAAGGAACATAAAAGAATTTTGGGAAAACCTGGCGGGGGGAAGAGATTGCATTACCGAGATTCCAGAAGATCGCTGGTCTATAGAAGAGTATTATCACGCGGAGGAAGCAGTTGAAGGAAAGACAAATTGTAAATGGATGGGGGCTTTAGAAAATGCGGATAAGTTTGATCCTCTGTTTTTTAATATTTCTCCAGCGGAAGCTGAATGGATGGATCCCCAGCAGCGGATTTTTTTAGAGAGCGCCTGGTCTTGTATTGAAGATGCCGGTATCGATCCTGAGACTTTATCGTCAAGTCAATGTGGGGTTTTTGTCGGTTGCGGAACAGGTGATTACGGACAATTTCTACAAGGAGATCGATTTTCTTCAAAGAACTTGATGGGGTCATCCAGTTCGATTTTGTCGGCTCGAATTTCGTATCTATTAAACTTGAAAGGCCCTTGTTTGGCGATTGATACTGCTTGTTCCAGTTCGTTAGTTGCAATTGCAGAGGCTTGCAGTAGTTTAGTAAATCGTACAAGTAATCTTGCATTGGCAGGAGGAGTTTGTGTCTTAGCTGGTCCTTCGATGCACATTATGACGTCTCAATCAGGAATGCTTTCCAAGGATGGACGTTGTTTTACTTTTGATGCACGTGCTAATGGGTTTGTTCCCGGAGAAGGAGTGGGTGTTATATTATTGAAGAGATTGGAAGATGCTTTACGAGATAAAGATCCCATTCATGGAATCATTCGAGGGTGGGGGGTTAATCAAGATGGAAAAACCAATGGCATCACCGCTCCAAGTGTCAATTCGCAGATTCTATTGGAAAAAGATGTTTACAAACGTTTCGGAATTGACCCTGATAGCATAACTCTGGTAGAAGCACATGGAACAGGAACCCAATTAGGAGACCCTGTTGAAGTAGAAGCACTGATTGAATCCTGTCAGTCACAGATCTTGAGAAAACAGTCTTGTGCGTTAGGTTCAGTGAAAGCTAACATTGGGCATTTACTGGCAGCGGCAGGAGTTTCTGGTGTCATGAAGGTACTCCTTTGCCTGCAGCATAAAAAACTTGTACCTCAAGTGAATTTTCAGACACTGAATCCTCATATTGATTTACATAACAGCCGGTTTAAAATCAATACGAAGTTACAGGATTGGAAAACTCCTGCTGGAATCCCGAGACGAGCATCTATCAGTTCCTTTGGATATAGTGGAACCAATGCTCATTTGGTTATTGAAGAATCTCCACCTTCTCTTTCAGAAGCAAGGGCAAAAGTTTCTTCATCAGTGACCAGGGATCCTTTGTTCATTCCTCTTTCAGCGAAAAATATAGAAAGATTACGTGCCTGTGTGGAACAACTATACTTGCTTCTATTAGAGCAAGAGGGTACAAAAGATGAGCCAAAATACAGGATTGAAGACATTGCTTATACCTTGCAAGTAGGTCGCTCTGTTATGGAAGAGAGAGTGGTTTTTATAGTAAATGATGAATCTGATTTGTTGGAGAAACTCCAGTCATTTCTAGAGAACGATGAATCTGTAAAGAACTGTTATCGAGGTTCTGTAAAGAGAAAGGAAGAAAACTTGGAGACACTGCTCGTTGACGAAGATATGTCTCAAACGATCGCTTCCTGGATTACGAAAAAGAAATATTCTAAGTTGATGCAGCTATGGGTCAAAGGGTTGCCCTTTGAGTGGAATCTACTCTACAAAGATTCTCCTCCAACGAGAATTCACTTACCCACCTATCCATTTACAAGAGAACGATACTGGATTGCAGAAACGCACGGTAAAGGGATTATTCCAACAGCAGGCGCTACTGTTTCTGTAATTCATCCTCTATTGCATGAAAATACCTCTGATTTATCTGAACAGCGCTTTACCTCAACTTTTACAGGGAATGAGTTCTTCTTAAACAATCATCAGGTAAAAGGAGAAAAAGTCCTCCCTGGTGTAGGCTATTTAGAGATGGTACGAGCAGCAGTGGAAAAAGCTTCCGGAGAACCAGAAGATGGAACGGCCGTTCACTTAAAAAATGTTGTGTGGACCCAACCGATTGTTGTCGATGGCTCTGCCCAGGAAGTACATATCGGACTGTTTGGAGAAGACGATGGTCAGATCCAATATGAGGTCTATACTGAATCTGATAATGAAAAAGACGCTACCGTTCACTCTCAAGGGATAGCGGAGATTAAGGAAAAAGAAGAAACACCGCCACTTGATATTCAGGAACTCCGGTCACAAATGAATCTAGGGACCTTGAACTCTGAAACCTGCTATCAAGCTTTTAAAAGGATGGGAATAGAGTATGGTGAGGGACACCGGGGAATCCGGGAAATCTATCAAGGAAAGAATCAGATTCTAGCAAAACTGTCTCTTCCATCATCTGTACAATATACACAAAGCGAATATGTCCTGCATCCGAGTTTGATGGATTCAACGTTTCAATCATCTATCGGATTGATACTTAAAAATGGTTCATCGGCAAACGGTAACGAGACACAACTGAAACCATCCATGCCATTTGCTTTGGAATCATTGGAAATATTAGCTCCTTGTTGTTCAGAGATGTACGCCTGGGTACGCTACTCAGGCGAGAGTGTACCATCAAACAAAGTCCAGAAACTTGATATTGACCTTTGTGATGGACAAGGAAACGTCTGTGTCAACATGCGGGGGTTTTCTTCCAGGGTGTTGAAGGGTGAAACCAGATTTCAACAAAAAATAGAAGTAGACAAAACACAAACAGAAACTCTTGAGACTGAGTATCAAAGAAGAACATTCCATCATGATCTTCCTTTGCTCCAGGATCACCGTGTGTCAGGCACTCCGTTGTTAGTCGGA
>JAIQZO010000107.1 GCA_021777055.1 Candidatus Anammoxibacter sp.
ACCTAAAGTTAATAGCTTTGTTTTTTATTAATAATAAATTTCTATAATTTTAGGCATTTTAGTGCACTTTAGGCATTTTAGGCACTTAATGTTAGCACACATATGTGTTCCGCAAATATCTAACCGGACAATGCTGATTAACTTAAGGTTATAGTAGCTAAAACGTCAATGGTTAAGTTTGCAACTTAGCGAATGCTAGTTTGTTGCAGGGGTTCAAAATTTTGAACCCCTACAAATCTACCCCATTGAGTATATACATAAAATAGCAAAATCATTCAACTACGAAGCGGTCTTGTAGACGGCTTATAAATGTTTTAATGTGGAACCATTGCATAACTTGTTGCGTAAGTAATAAGCAGTTCAACCTTATGGTTCGCTGAAAAGGGCCATACTGGCAGTAAATCCATGTAAAAAATTTACGTTTCCTACCGGACCTATCTCTCCCTGCGCAAAGAAGCCACCTAGTGGAATATTACCTAAAACCTTCTTAACACAGCCTACGTCATGGTTTGGCTCAGGAAAAAGGTTACTGCCTCGTCCATTGCAGGTAAAGATCAGCCCACCTTTAGGAAGATTTTGTCTCTCTTTATCTCTTTCCTGTGACAAAAGATTGACCAGGTCATCATGGGCACTCTTGGCGTCACGAATCATAAACTGTGCAGTTTGACCAACACGTACAAAGTCTGCAATAGCAATGGCACCTGAGTTTTCGTCCACTCCAATAAGGTTTCGTGCAAGAAAATCTCCACTTTCGAATTTCTCCAGATATTCATTAACAACCAGACCTATGTGTGTTCCCATTTGTGCCAACAATTTGTCCTCATGACCTAGTGCGCTATAAATCTCACGATAACATTTCAATGCAGACTTCCCTCCAAGGGAATGGATAACATTTTGATCTGCTTTTGTGACAATAAAATGTTTACCAATGGGCCGGCATCCTTGGGAAACCACAGAATCAACCTTAATTGCACCGCTAAGAGCCACGCCAACCACACCACTTGTCAGGATTTCACCATTATAAAAAATAGAATTGCCTCCCTGACTGTATGCACCACTAGCCATTCCACCTATTACCGGTTTACCAGAATAGTTATTTTGAAAATATGACAATAATTGTTTTGGGTCCACAGAAAAAGGTTCTGCAATAATAATAAAGGCAGGATTATCATCTTCGGTTGGCATATCATCTGGCCAGTTAATAAATGACGCTTCGTCATTGTCCTCTATGTATTCCAGGTGAAATGGCGTAATCTTTACTTCTGGCAGGCTGGCCAGCCATAAAGTAACCGCCGGATTGTTTTCTATCTCTTTATTGTCTCCGATAATAGATTCACCCATGCAACCCATTGTAACTGTAGGATTAAACGATTCCTGAATTCTGTTGTTCAATGTTTCATACTGTTTCTGGAAATGTGGTGAAGCAAAAACGAATGCAAGGTCTATCTTGGTATTACTGATTTTGCTTTTAATCTCTGTTGTAATTTCCAGAATGGCATCGTCTAAATCTTCTTTAATTGATGTTGCTGCGTAAAATTCCATATGTTGCCCTCCTTGGAATTAGAACTGAATTACAATGTTGCCATTGTAGAATATATATGATCCATGTTACCCAATTAGGGATAAAATGCAAGTGTAACTTAATGGTTAAACTTTAATCTGTTTTTTTTCTCTTGGAGTAAATTAGATAAAATATATATAATTTCTAAATAACAACAGTGGTTATTCATTTTTTGGTACGTTCCCAGGCTGTGCCTGAGGACGCGCTAGATATAGTTCTGCTTGTTGTTTAAATATGCTTAATGTTTTCTGGAATTAGTTTGAACTTATAATTTCTAAAGAACGCCAGAGCTTCTTACTTTAATTAATTTTTGTATATATAATAGTATAATTAATGTACTGTTATTATACTCCATGGTGGTATAAATAAGAAGATACTTCAAAGAATAGAAGTAACGGATTTTTTTTCATCACAATATAAGAAATGATTTATGATATCTCTCTAACAATTTCTGATAATATGGTCACCTGGCCTAGAGATCCAAAAGTTGTTATTCATAAAGCTAGGGCCATTTCAAACGGGGATTCTTGTAATGTTACACAGCTTGAAATGGGGTCACATACAGGGACCCACATTGACGCTCCATATCATTTTGATGAGGATGGAAAAAAGGTCCATGAGTTGGAGCTAGAAACTTTAACCGGCAGGGTTTCTGTTTTTAGTATATCAAACAGCAAAGAAGTCTCCCTGGAAGAGGTTAAAAAACTTCCCCTGGATGGAACAACACGGGTTTTGTTTAAGACCGCCAATTCTACAAGGTGGCAAGCAGGTATGACACAATTCGCAGAAGATTATATCTATGTGACGAATGATGCCGCAAAGTATTTAGTAGACGCCGGGATTAAATTGGTTGGCATTGACTACCTTTCCATCGAAAAATATGGAAGCAAAGGACATGAGACCCATAAAACATTCTTAGAAAACGGTGTGATTCTGGTGGAAGGATTAAATTTCTCATCGGTTCCACCTGGTAATTATGAACTAATAGCCTTACCGTTAAAAATAAAAGATGGGGATGGAAGCCCGGCTCGCGTAATCTTAACACAGTTTGACAAATGATAGAAATGTTACAGATTTTATTGGTTTAATATAACTAGAAAATTTATTTCTAACAAAGAAATGCATGTGATGGCTATCGTCGTCCGGTTTGCAGGTGTATCCATTGCAAGTACTTGCTAAATGTAAATCTTCTGCTTGGTCTTTTATGATGCTTTTCGCCATGTTTGATATAAGAGTTGAATTATTTAGGGAGTAGCCAATGCCTGCAATATCAATGTTCTATATCAATGTTTTATGGAATTACCGTTTGCAAGTATTTCATGGGTACGGGAACTGATCTATTGGCAAGACTGTTGGTCTTTTGGCCAGGTTTGCCCCCCGCTAATTTGATAAAAACTGTTATCAATTTTCAATTTATAACTGTAAAAAGAGTTATATGTCAAACGATTAATAGAAGATAAATATTTGAAACTTTCAGATTTTGTTAAATAAATAAGTTGATAGGATACAAATAAAGAATAAAATATACTATTATGAAGATTAACAGTAATGTTAGATGTCTTCATTGAATTTATAAATCCAACAGAGGAGGTATCCATGTACGAAAAAAGTATAAAACCGTTGAATCAAGCTGTAGCTGAAGAGTTAAGTGGAATACATCAGTATATGTATTTCCATTTTCATTGTGATGATCAGGGATTTGATTTGCTGGCTAATCTTTTCAAAAAAACAGCGATAGAAGAAATGATACATATTGAGCGCCTTGCGGAACGGATTTTATTCCTGAAGGGCGATGTGGAAATGCAGGCATCAACCAAGGCAGAAAAGATTCACAATGTAAAAGATATGCTGATAGCGGCGAAATCAATGGAAGAGGATAGCATTAAATTATATAACGAACTGTCAATAGAATGCGGCACAACAAACGCTGATTCTGTTTCAAGAAAGCTTTTAGAGGAACTTGTCATGGATGAGGAACGCCACTTTGGACAGTTTGACACCGAGTGGCAAAATCTAAATACGTTTGGTGATCAATACTTAGCTCTGCAATCTATTGAGAGAAGTAAAATGCTATCAGCACAAACAGGCGGCAACCTGACAACTCCACTCTAAACCCCTATCTTAAATCACGGACTAATTATACCGCAAGGATGCCTATTTAAGACGGCATCCTTGCGGTATAGGGAGAACACCTTTTGTAGAAATAAATAATATACCTGCCAAGACCTTCGCGAACCTTTTCGGGAAAATTAAAACCAGCAATCCTGTCGGAAGTGTGAAAGACCGTATATGGCAGGCAATGGTCGAGAATGCGGAAGAAAAGGGGCAGTTGAAACCTGGTGATACGCTAGTGTTGAACTTACATCAGGTAATACGGGAATTGGCGCTGGCAATGGTCGCTACCGTTAGATGGTACAAGACGGTCTTTACCATACCAGTGCGGCAAATCTCTTCCTGGCATGGGCTTTCTTTTTTTTACTGTTGAAAAAGATTAAATGCAAAAAAAAATAAATACAAATATTCACAACCAGGTTGCACTATTTACCCTGTTATTATATCTGGTCTCTGCAGTGGCAATTGGATGGATAACACTGCCTCATTGCGCAAAAGCCGCAAATATAATAGTAAGAGATCCTTCAATCCATAAGAAACCAGCTATTATAGAACCGCCTTCTGAATCCATTATAACTGATAAAACTGTTACTTTCACTTGGGACAACAATGACTCAAAGGTTACAAGGTGGCAGCTTTGGTTAGGAACAAGCGAAGGAGGCAATGATATTTTTGATAGCAAGCCGCTTCACCGGTCAGAGCATTCAATAACTGTTACAAATTTACCAATAGACGGGCGCACAATATTTGCACGGCTATTGTATCGTGTTAAAAGGATTAAACCATGTTTTGCAGATTTTCGTTACAAAACAAGAGCAAGTCAACCTGTCTTTGATCTCAAAACCTCCGGTACCGATAATGAAGTCATGGCCAGAATTCATGGCTCTACTGGAGACGGACGCCTTGGTGTTCCGGTTGCCGGTGGGCACGATTGTGATGGCGATGGTTTTGAGGATTTTAGTTTTGCATCAATACAGGCAAGCCCTTTAGGACGTTCAGGTGCTGGTGAGATTGCGTTGGTATTCGGTGATGGTACTGTAGGTGGTACATTAGATTCGTCAGGATTCTCCCCCGAAATGTTAAAGATTGCAGGTGACCAGGACTTCGAAGTGGCAGGCTCAGAGATATGGATTGATGACGTGACTGGCGATGGGATTGGAGATATGCTTATGGGGCGACAGAATTATTCACCATTTGATGACCGAGCCGGTGCAGGGGCGTTAACCATACTGGTTGGCGGTAATGAACTGAGAGACGAAGCGGCATTGGCCAAATATCTTGACTTGCGTACTCCTCCAGACTCATTGACAATCATAACATTTCTTGGAGCAAATTCATTCGACCGACTTGGCATTTGGATGCGTACCGGAGATGTTTCCGGAGATGGTATAGCAGATATTGTTGTGGGGGCAGACGAGGTAGATTCTCCTGACGAGACAAACAGAGGTCTTGTTTATGTCATTCGAGGTGGTACACATTTGGCATCCTCTCAGGTTATTGATTTGGCAAATTTCGGTGATACTGTTCTTAAAGGCAACATTGCTCGTATCCATCCTCCATCCGGATCTGATAATTTTCACATGGGCGCAACTTGCCAAATTTTAGACCTTGATAGCAACGGACGGGCTGAAGTGCTTGCGGCTGCCGCCCTGAATAGGGCTGGTGCTTCTATTCGGCTACCAGGGGCGCCAATAGAGTCAGGGCATGGTAGTGGCGGTTCTTTGCATGGAACAGTTTACATTGCCTGGGACGATAATTTTCCAGAAGGGCAATGGCCCACAGCATATGAGTTTGATATCGAGTCCTCACCAGGCACTAATACAATTATAGAAGGTGCTAGTTTTAACAGCTCTTTTGGGGAAGAAATTGCTGGAGGTACGGATTTCAATAATGACGGCAAGCCCGAACTGTTTATAGGGGATTTAAAGGCAGATGGAATTAACGGCATAGATTCCGGTGTTGGACATCTGTTTTACGATGCAGAAAGTCTGAAAGGTTTGCACTTTAATCTCATTACCCCTCCGGAAACTATTAATTTTTCTGTTATTGAAGGACCCATGGCCGGCGCCATTGGATGTGATACTGTAACACAAGGAGATTTTAATGGAGATGGTATAGATGATCTTGCCGTGGGGAACCCTCATGATGAGCCGCAAGGAAGAATCAGTGCGGGTTCTATCCATATTCTTTATGGTCAGCCAGAGGGATGGCCGGAAGTAATAGATCTTTCCATTGCAGGTCTGCCTAATCCTGATGTCATGCAAATAGTTCAGGTACACGGAGCCAACGGTACGGTCAATGACGCCACCAATAACGACACGGGAGATACAATCTGTTACAGTGCAACGTCAAGCGACATAGATGGAGATGGGAAATCAGACCTCATAGTAAACGAGATGGAAGGTAACGGAATTGGGCTTAATACTATTGATGTAGGGAATCTAATCATTCTAAGCGGTTCAGCGATGCCAGACTCAAATGAATAAATATGTAAAAATGTGAATAAATAGAATGGAAATTAAAAAGAGATTTGGTGGCATACCTGATCAGGCTGTCTGAAAATATCGGAGGTAGAAATAATTATCCCAGACAAAAACTCAGCATTGTTTGGTTAGCTATTCTCGAGTGCTAACATTAAATGCCTAAAATGTGCTAAATTGATAGAAATTTATTATTCATAAGAACATTGCTATATTAACTTTAGTTTTTTTTGCGTCATTATGTTGTAAGATGTGCTTAAATATTCAATTGTGAATTCTGTTTTCAAAGTCTGAACAGGGCTTTTGCCATTATTTCGCTTCGGATTGTTTAAGCAGGAATTTTTCTACTTCTTCTTTCTTTGGTATTCCCGTCCGAGCACCAACTCTTTTGCAGCAAATAGCCGCAACGGCACTTGAATATTCTAAGGTTTTCTCCCAATCGTTATTACATACCAGACATACCGCAAATGCGCCATGAAAAGCATCCCCAGCGCCTGTCGTATCACAAGAATCTACTTTGAATGCGGTTCTCCGACCTTCTCCAAATAAATTTTTCCAAATAAGGCCTCGCTCACCCAAAGTAATAATAACGTTTGAGGAATATTTGAACAATTTTTTTATAGCGGATTCCTCATTCATCTCGCCGGTAAAATTCCTGGCAAATTTTTCTGAACAGATTAAATAATCCACTTGATCTACAAGGGCTTTTGTACCCTTATGAACTGAGCCTGCATCCAGTATGGTTTTGATTCCTCTTGAGCTGGCAGTCTTTGCCAGAGGTAAGGAAATGTCAGGCTCATGCCCATCAAAAAGAATCACACGAGGTTCAATATGTGAAAAATCTACACTATTCTCTTTCAGGTAATCTGTTTTCCCACGATAGTTTATGAGAGAACGTTGCCCGTTGGGTTTTACGAGGGAAACAGATATTGGCGTTGGTTCATCTCCTATAACGATCAGATCGGTCAACACCCCTGTAGATTTTAAATCCTGCAAATGCTTTTTTCCGTAGAAGTCATTCCCTATATATCCCGCAAAAGCTGATTTGAATCCCAGTTTTGAAACCGTTACCGCAGCATTTGCAGCAGGTCCTCCACCACACTCTGTCAGTGAATTGGAAAAGATTTTCTCATCAGGTTGGGGATGATGAGATAGAAGAAAAGTTAGGTCATATGATGAAACTCCGACACAAAGAACGTCAATTTCTATTTTATTATATGACATTGTAGAATAGAGATGAAGAGATTCGTTAAAGAAAGATTAAATCGTAAAGCGGAGAATCTATTTAACGATTTAATAAAAGGGGTGATATTTATCAGAGAACAGTTTTGTCCGTTGATTTCGTATTTGTTGTGACTGGAACTGTGCCAATCTATGGGAATTTTAAGAAGTAGGCGGATACAAAACTCTGGGTACTGTTGTGCTTCTTAATTTCTAAGAAAAACTACCACGCTCTGTCCATCGGTACCGTCTCTTTTCCTCTGACCCAGCATTTTTTTACAAATTCGCCTGCTACAGTGGCAAACTCATCCAGTTCTTCTTCGGTATATGGTGTTGTTTCAAGGAGTTCGCTGTTAAGGCAGATATTTGGTCTGAATTGTTGGAGGATGTATCGTTTTGCTCCACGTATGGTCTGTGCCATGCTTTTTATATCAGCTTTGTTAAGAAATTCTGGGCAGACTGTGGTACGGAATTCATAGTCTATCCCACTTTCCATTATAATTCTGATGCTTCGTTTTATATCGTCAACGTTCAGATCTATTCCGGCAACACTCTCATATTTTTCTTTGACCAATGGTGCTTTAATGTCCATGGCAACATAATCCAAGAGTTTCTGGTTTATAAGGTTTTCTAAAACGCCAGGATTTGTTCCGTTTGTGTCCAGCTTTACCATCTTACCAATCTTTTTAAATTCTTTTATGAATTCACCAAGTCCTTTATTTAAAGTTGGTTCACCTCCAGATATTACTATACCGTCAATCCAATCCTTATTATTTCTAACAGATTCCAAGACTGACTCCACCGGAATTGTTTCTAGTTCGTTAGGGCTGTTTACCAAATGTGGAGAGTGGCAGTACTGGCAGCGTAGATTACATTGTGAAAGAAATATTATAGAGACAATCTTTCCTTCCCACTCTATCAAACTGGTTTTGATAAATCCTTTTATTGGTACCATTGATTTTGGTGTTTGGATTGTTGGATTATAAAAGTAGAAGCTGTGCTTTTTTTATACCTGTGCTAAAGATAGAGTGTTCCCAAACAGGCGTTTGGGAACACTCTGTGTAAGCCTTTGCAATTACTGAAGATATGTTGATATCTCACTTGCTTGTGGCACATTGCCGTCCCAGCGGGCTATGTTTTTATCTTGATCATTAATAAGGATAGTAGGGATCTTCAGCACATCGTTAAATGCACCTTCTGCCATTCCGTCAACAGATTCCATATCAAAATAGCGAAACTGAACTTTGCCTTTTAGGCTCTCTTCTTCACGTAGTTTGTTTAAAAGGTTCTTGGCTTCGTCACATTTTATACAGTCATCTTTTCCAAAAACTTCTATCTGCATCCGTTTCTCCTTTATTAATTTTGAGTGTGAAAAAATTAATTTCTAACTACTAACTAATAGTACTTTCATCCTTGTACCTCTGTGCAACCTCTTTGACCTTTGAGCGGTCCCAGAGATTTACCTTTTTTGAGCAGCAACTGTTACTGCTTACTCCATAAACATTAAATCCGCCACAGTATGGGCATGTGTTATTAAGAGACCTGGATATTCTTTTACAATTACTGCATGTTGTAAATTCAGGTGATACAGTTAACTGCGCTGCCTGTGTTGTGGTGTGTGTCTTCTTTACCAGATTCATTATACTGGATGCGGTAGGTTTCTCTTCACCTATAAATGCATGAATTATTGCACCTGATTCTATCATTGTATGAAACTTGCTTTGCTGCTGAATCCTTGTAATCATGTCAATATCTGCATCCGGACGCAGATGTATACTATTTGTGTAATAGAAATCGTCGTTAGCGACATTTCCTTTAACTATGTCCTTTGCTTCTTTATAAAGCCTGTAATCTATCTTTGCCAATCTCCTGCTGGCGCTTTCTGCCGGTGATTCTTCTAGGGAGAACTTGAGGTTATGTTTCTTTCCAGCTTCTTTAATTTTTACGTACATGAACGATATTATCTTCAGTCCCAACTTTAACATGTCGTCGCCTTCGTGTAGCTCACGTCCAGTCATAACCTGAAGACATTCGCTCAGCCCGATGAGGCCCACAATATATGTGGCCTTTTCCAGGTCTACGTAAGGTCTTCCGTCACAAGCCTTTTTGCCTATTTCCCATAGAGGCATTTCAGGGCTAGCCATCATTTTTTTGATAAATGCCTTTTTCTGCAGATGGGCCTTTACGGTAATATCAATGGCATTGCTGATCTCTTTATATAGGTCATCAAAGTTACCCTCGCCAGCTTTATAGGCCGCCTGTGGCAGGTTAATTGTGACATTCTGAAAACCACAGAACCGCATACTTTCAGGATGCTGTATCATGAAGTCGTCTTCTATTGTAGTTCGTAATCTACAGCAGGCGGAAAGAGTTATTTCGTCACGGTCAAAGATAAAGTATGGTACTCCGTTTTCGCTGGCAATCTGACATGCGTACTCAAAAATATTGTACTGATTTTTATCCGTAAATGTCTCGTCGTTCACATGGAAGTCGCATTTCGGGAATGCAAAGAGATTACCGTACCTGTCACCTTCACGCCATATATCCAGCATTGCCATCGTAAACCTCTGCGCTGCCAATTCATATTCACCGTATGTTTTTCCAGTCAATTTACCTGACGGGCCGATTGCTGGTATCTTTTTCAAGTAATTGGGTATACCTGTATGGATATTAAAATCGAGAAACAGTGTTTGACCGCCCCTGGAAAATGCGCTTTGAGAGCAACTAAAAATCAGGTGTTGCGCTTCCTGTCTCATCTCCTCGTAGCTCATATGCTCCACATACGGGGCATACATTATATTTATGTATCCTACACCAAGGGCCCCTGCATAATATGCCTGCATAGAGGCGAGGAAAGTATTGAGGTGTCCTGTAAGTGTACGTGCATGTTTTGCCGGTCCGGATGTGGTATCTAGATTACCCAGTGTCAAACCGTATTTCTTTATATATTCAATGGAATGGGATGAGCAGTAGACCCTTGTGGGATAACCTAAATCATGCAGATGGATGGTGCCGCTTAAGTGCATATCAGCAACATCCTTAGAGAACACTTCCTGCAGTGCATACTGCTTGAGTGTATTTTCCGCAATGGCCAGATTAATAGCCTCCGGACTGTTTGCTGCAATGTTACTATTTTCCTGGTTCTTTGAATATATGAGCTGTTCTATATCATATTTTGGCATACCTATAGTGGTCTGTTTTTCCAGTTTTGCGGTATAACCCATTTCAAACAGTTCGTTATCTACCAGTTCCCTGATAAGGGCACTGGAAATCCTCTTTATTTCAGATGCCAATACACGCCGTTCAACAATGTTTGCGATCTTCTGAGCCACTTCCGGCAGCACTTCTGCCTCTTCTACCAAGGCACTTGCAATCTTTGATTTGTCCCATGGAAATATCTCTCTTTTTGCCCCTGGATCTACCATTAGTGAAAAATCAGTGGTATCTGCTTCAGCCCTGCCCTGCTTTCGTACTAATAATCTTGTACGTCTTAAGGCCCTCTTTTCCCTGTAAAGGATGTACGCCTTTGCTGTTTTGGCATGTCCGGTCTCAATGAGTACCTTTTCCACCATATCCTGGATATCTTCAATGCCCGGAATGTTATCTATAAATATTTTTTCCAGAAACGACATTACCACACCCGCCAGTTCGTCAGCAATGACTATATCGTTCCCACCTACAGCCGTTGCAGCTTTATAGATAGCATTGCTTATCTTCTTTATATCAAAAGATACCAAGCGGCCGTCCCTTTTTCTTACCATCTCGATTCCTTCAAATGGTTTCATAACATTCCTTTCCATTTAAAACAAAAGATATAAATTAGTTTTTTAATCTTTTAATTTGTTCTCCTTGCTGTCTTTTCCTACTATTTCCAGAAAAGGTTTCAGTTCATCAATAAACTCTGTTATATCCTTAAATTCCCTATAAACCGATGCAAACCGTACATAAGCTACCTGATCTATCCTTTTTAGCTTTTGGACCACTAATGACCCTATATATTTAGAATCTACTTCCCTGTCAAATTTCTCGTAAATATCTAGTTCTATTTCAGATACAGTAGAGTCCAGTACCTCTGTTGATACAGGTCTCTTCTCACACGCTTTTTCCAAACCATCCAGTATCTTTTTTCGGTCAAAGTCAACCCTGCTCCCATCTTTTTTAACAACCTTAATGAGGCTACCTTCCACCCTTTCATAAGTGGTGTACCTTCTCCCACAGTCAAGGCACTCACGTCGTCGTTTAATAGTCATGCCGTCTTCAGAAGGCCTTGAGTTTACTACCCTGTCATTGTCTGTCTTACAATATAAACATTTCATGTTATGGTGGTCACCTTATGCGGTACTATTGGCTATGCTCAGCAAGGGGATAAATTAAATCTTACCGAAGATTGATAATAGAGAAAAAATTTGCTAAGCTACATATTGTACTATAAAAATAAAAAAGTACTTTATTTTGTAGCAAGACTTCCGATAAGTAAAAATGATATTATCGCAATATATAGATTATTATTTAGAATAAAATACTATATATAATGCGCCTAATTTATAAAAGGTGTAGTAATTTGTCAAATAATTTTAACGGTCCATTACATAACTTATTTTAGTTGCGAACAATACGTTAATTCTCCTACGGAAAGAAATTCTTCTTTTTTTTTATTTTATATTTTACAAAAAAAAATATGTTGTAGCTTTTTGATTAATATCAACATTGTCCGGTTTGTTATTAGCGTATAGGCTCAATTTGCTAGTCGGACAATGCTGACGATCATTATTTAATGGAATCCATTAGATAAAAATAATACTTGCACCTATTGTGACAATGGTAATGATCTGGTATATTGACTTGTTTAGCAAATTAGTATTGACTGGTATGGCGATTCATGTTTGCACTGTTAACATAAAGCTTTTATTTCTCTTGTTTAACTATTCTTTTACAAGGAAGTGCAAATTTTTAACCGGATACGGCTGAGTTAATTTCAGGTTATTTCTCTTTATATGACAAATTAACCTTTTAAGTGTCCTAATTGGGACAATGCTGTATCAAATTCCTTCACTTGTATCCGAATACATACGATAAATGAAAGTAGCGCAATTTCAGTTAATTGTCGGAACCTGTTGATATGGCAGATGTTCTGAGGGTAGTTTTTTTTGCTAATAAGCGGCACATAGATTGCATTAAGTAGTGGTGACTATCATTGTTTAGTTGGCAACGATCATAGTGAATAATCTTTTTATATGGCCAAATTATTTAATGGGAAGAGGAAAAACAAGAAAGTACCTATTCCTGAAGACTATTTATGGAGTTTAGATCAAAGATGATAAAACTCAAGCAAGATACTGTACAAGTATTTTATGGCCCTAAAGATCTACCTGAAACAGAGAAGTATCCCTATTTTCATACACCCCTAAATTGTGAATACTTTGACGGTGGATTTATTGTAAATTCGACATCTGAAACTATTCCGGAATGCATTATTAACGATGTGCATGTTAACACACTTGTTTTACAGGTGCCAAAAGAGGTTTACTATGTCCATGGATACCTTCATAATGGATTAAAAGTACAACCTTTAGATATCTTGGTCAAACCAGATTTAGTTGGAACAATACCCGGAACAAAGGAAAATGTTGAGCCTGAACGGCAAATTGTAATAGTGGAATTTCCCTCTAACATATTTCCGGTTGATTACAATAATAAAACATACGATGACAGTGCTGTTAAATTCTCTTTGACTTTTTTTAGCTCCCCAATAAATCACAAATCCAACCAATTGCAAATCAAAGCTCTGTTTATAGATAAAAAGAGGTTTAGTGATAAGGTATCTTACCATTCAGTGCCATCGTTTCCAGCAAACTGTGATTTTAACAATCAGCTCCCTGTTGAAATGCAGGTAGCACAGGATCCTGACGATTTGCTCTCTGTCATAGAGAATTTGATTGGCATTGATAATGATATGAGTTTGCCCATAGGTTTGCCCGTAAAACTTTTTCAAGCCTTAAAATCTATTTCGTCCTTGCCTGAGTATCGTGAGTATACAACCAGAACATTTAACACAATGGCGATATTAAACTAAATTGTGCCAAAACAAAAAAAGTAAGGTATAATAATATTGAAGGAAGAAATAAGAAAATAAGTTAACAAAAGTTACGAAAGGATGGCTACCATGGATAAACATAAAGGTAAATCAAAAAAACACGAAGCGTATACTTGCAAAACATGTGGTACTATTTCCACTTTTAAGAAACGAATATGTGTACCTGAAAAGATATCCTTTGTTAAATCTAAATAGTCTGCTTATCAGAATTTTCGGAGTAAACTAATAGTTTCAAGTATACAAAACGAATCAACAGATATTCCGAGTTATTATTAACCGTCGGTATGTCTGAGCGCCAAAACTAAACAAGGGCACAAATAAACTATTTGTGCCCTTGTTTAGTTTTGGGCAATATTCACATTTCTACATTTTGTATTTTAATTATTTATTAATTTGGTTATTTAGGTTACAATTTGCCCATAAGAGCGGTTTCAGTACTGTTAATTTGAGGAATTTTTGCATTAAGAACTGTTTAACAAGTTAACAGTACATTGTATTAAATTTTTTAACAAAAACAGGTGGGCAATATGTTATTTTTAGTCAAAGTAGAGATAAAGAAACTGCCGGACATCCCGGTTAAAGATTTTTTTGGTTTTGTTATAAAAGAGTGGGAATATTTTATGAGGATGAAGAAGAGGGGTAAGGTTTTAGGTGGCGGAAAGCTGGCAGGCCGACGTGGTGCTGCTGCAATATTTGAGGCAGACTCCAATGAAGAGATCGAAGGTATGGTAACTAGGCTACCCCTTTTTCCTTTTTTTACCGACATTGAAATTACACCACTTGCGGAAGTGGAAACCTCATTGACAGAGGCTAAAAGATTTTACACTCTTTTGGATAAAAAAGATAAGGCAGATACGGCTGGATGAAAAAACACTGTTTTAAAAAGATTTTGTAGCTTTTCTTGAATACAGAATATAGAAGCGAGAACAATAGAAAACATTATTCAGGAAGTGTATACAAATTTACAATTAATAACTCTATTGTAAAACAAGCAGAAATCTATGCTTTATTCTGAATTTTGTCTCCTGAACTCTATATTTTGGTTGCAGCTTCGTCGCATTATGATGTTATCAAAGATAAGATAAAAGAAGATAAAAAGGCTGTAATGGAACCATATTATAGAAGTGGCAGAATATCTGGTATCTCAATTTATAAAAACTTCTTTTTCTATGATTTTGTCGTATTATCCAGTTAAAACCTCTTTGCTTGGAAAAGGACAATTAATTGACTAGAAATAAATGATTTGACATTAGAAAAATGAGCTTTGATTAAAGGGAAATTAGAAGAGGATAAGGTATATCTAAAAAAGAAGTCTTTAAGAATAAAGTAAATTAGTGTTTTGCTGAATAGTAAAATTAAACAAAAATTTACAGGAAAAGTGTTTGAAATTAATGACTTGAGATATAAACTAAAATATATAGATCGATAATTGATAGCCGCGACTATCGAACATGTCATGCTGATTTAGTCAGCAGCAAAACCATTTTACGGCCATCCTAAAGACCTCTTCTTTAATGAAATATCGTGAACCGGTTTATAACCATGAATCTTGCTATTTTATTGCGGCTTCATCGTTTGTTTCAAGTTTTGTTTGGACTAGATGAATTTTTTTGTCGTTTTCGTCCTTTAACCTTTTTAAAGTGATTTCTCCTTTCTGTAAATCAAATTCAACCTTCCTTACCTCCGCCACATAATCTTCAAATTTATTAAAAACTACCCATCCAAACTTTTCCCAAACATCTTTTAATTCTTTCAAACGACACTTCCTGGTTTTGTTCATAGCGACCTTCCTTTTCTAAATATTACATCTTTAAATATAAACTAAATAAACAATTTGCATTTATCTATGCTGCTGCCTTTTAAATCTAAGCGATACATTAACAAGTTTTGTAAGAACATCGTCAACTTGCTTTATTAGACGCATATCATGCATTGCTACTTGTTTTATAAAAAAGTCTTTCATATTTTTGTATTTTGAAGGAGAATTCATTATGTCGCTAATTATATCGTTTGGAATGCCAATGATCTTTTGGCGAACTTCGTTCTTTGCAATTATTTCTATTGGTATGATACCATTCCAATCACCTGCAAATGGTTCTATTATGTATAGGTTTCCATCTATATCGTTTAGTTGAAACCAAACATGTGGATAAAAAGTTTGATTTATTAAATTATGGACAAACCCCCAAATAATTTCGCCTTCTTTATAGTGAGGTGTTAATAGTTGATGAAATAATAAAATAGCGTCTTCACAGTCGCCGCCATTAATACTAATAGTTTCAAAAGGTGTCTGCCATAGATCTACCTTTGGAGGTTCCGGAGTGTAAACAATACGAAATGCAATCTGACGATAAGCTTCATAAATAAGTGATCCATTATTAAACATTTCATTACACCACTCTTTATATAAAGGGTTTTGCGGCAGTTTACCTGAGTTAGGTGGGTTACAAAATGCGCCTTTAGAGGGAACGGGGTAATAACCTTTTGGTTGCTGGTCACTAATACAGATGTCGTTTTTTGCCCCAAGCAAAACAAGTGCTAATAAACAAATAACTATTAAATTATTCTTTTTTATACTCATTTTGACACCTCCGGAGATTACGATCAGAAGAAATGTGAATTTTCTGGTCATTACCTGAACATATCTTTATCTAAATATGCAGATTGGTCATTACTACAATTTCCATTCCTTCCGTTCAAAAAAAAAGACCCGAAGCGAATCAAAAACACCCGCTTTGGGTCTTCATAAAATAAAAGTCTCTTAACAGATCGAATTGCTACCAATCGTCTTGATGAAGACCCTTTGTTTTCAAAAAAGTGCTACCGGTTAATTCAATTGTCATAAGTTTCATATAAAAAAAAGTAAAGGCACTCAAATTTAATCTATATAATTTGTATAGTCGACAGTTTTATGCCTATTTTAAATTTTTTTATTGTGAAGACAGTAAAACGTACATTTAATACTAGCCAAAAATATTTGAAATTTTTGAGGCTTAAAGGTTCAATGTTTTTTGTTTCCGTATATTTAACCGTTGAACTGTGGACCTCGAACTTGCAAAAATCTTTATTCTCAGTTGATTACGAATTTGAGAAATAAATTCTTACAATCTCGACGTAAGAATCCAACACAATGTAATCTGATAACTAAAAAGTAAAGCAACATATTGTTTTTTATTCGCAATTGTAGTGCCAATGCTCCTGTCTCGCAGAGGACGAAAACGATATTGTGTTGCGCTGTTTAAGGTTATGATGGATAACTGTTAATATTTTTGTTCTCTTTGCCTCTTCTTGTAAATATAATATTTACGAAAATATCGCAAAAAATCCCCAAATGTTGAAATATTCCACAAAACGAGAGTATCTTATTCGTGGGCGTGGGGTTTAATTATAAGTTTAGAATTTCGAACCTCGTAACCAATTCTGGAGTAGTATATTGTGATCTTCGTATTCTCTTTGTTCCTCATTTACTCCCGTCACAGCAATATCAGATGTTGCCATAACAACACCCTCATTTCCACTTTAATGTCAATAGTTGCTTGTCTGTTCCTTACTTTTACGTTCTTCTTTTGTCGTTTATCTTATGTGGGTAGAAGTGGAACAGATGGTGCATCTTTAGGTCTTGTTTGAAAAACTAAGATTACAAAAGAGAGTCTTTGTTCTCTTTTTGTTGAATTTTTTTTGACATTTTGTGCCACAAATATTACAATTGTGACACGGTAGCACAAATATTGCATTTGTGCTACCGTTGTCGTCTTCTTTTGGCGGAAAGTAAAGGAACAAAGGCAGAAATAACAGAAATAATTTTTTGCTGCCTTAAATCAGTATTGGTTAGTTATTTATTTGGCATATATGCGTGCTAACATTGAGTCCATAAAATGGAGAAATTTGCAAAAAAAAGATGGGTATGGTTTTTATGCTTTATATTAAGCTTTATGTTATTAGTTAGTTGCTCGCGGGAATTGTTTGCTTTTAGACCATTTGAAACAGAAGATGCAGGTGTTGTTGAGAATGGAGATGTGGAGCTAGAGTTTGGTTTTTCAATAAATGAACAGAAGCAAAAGATAGGTGATGAGGTTACTATTGATATGCCAATTGTCTCTTTGACCTTTGGTTTGCCGTATGATATTGAATTGTCTGCAGACCTAACAATGGAATTTGTTGACGAGGATCAAGGGGACGGGTTCCATTCAACCTTAGAACAGTTAACAGGAGCAGGACTCAATGTGAAAAAGGTCTGGATGAGAGGCAAAGGCATAATTCCGGATATTGCTACACAGACCAGTGTTTTGTTTCCTACCGAAAAGCGCGCAAGAGGTGTTGACATAGAACACAGTTTTATCTATACCTGGAAGCTTCCAAACCTGCTCTTCCATACAACAGTTGGAGGAGGAAGTGAACATGTTGACGAAGAAGATATGGAAAAGGACGTCAGAGGCCGATATTTCTATGGATCTATTCTGGACTATAATTTACCGCTGAAAGGAGATAATTATCACCTTGTCGCCGAATATTTTGCGGAACGTATTATTAATGAACCTCTGGAACATCAGATGCTTATCGGTACTACAATTGATCTACCCAAAAATATCAGGGGAGACTTTGCCGTGTTTTGGGGACTTAATCATCAGAGCATCGACCGGGGAGCTACATTTGGCGTGACAATCGGTTGGTAACGTTGGGAATCTGATCTCAAACCGGAAATCAAATTTTACCCTCCGCTAAATTAAAAAATACCTAACCTAAATCAATAGGGTACAATAATAACTTTCAAAAAAACTAGAAGATTCCCCCAATAGGAAGGCTCCTAATGGGGGAATCTAAGTGTTCAAATATTTAACAACTAAGATCTGGCCATGAATGTTTACAGAGGTATGAGAGATCTAACCATTTCTTAGAAAAAGATGAAAACATTAAGCACTAATAAATGCCGTATCCTTTTTATAGTGATCCACACTGTAATCACCGGAGTCATTCAATTTTTCCAGGTTGTCCAATGCTTGCTTAAAGACATTATCCCAGTCACCGCCTACCCTAAATGCGAACATTGCATTTCTTTTGCCATTTAAAGTGCTGCCAACTGTTCTTAAAGAATTTCTAAACCGTAACCTGAGATTGTCGCCACCATACAGGTTATCGTAAACGTAGTGCATTCCTTCAATGAAATCGGTTAAAGACATGTCCACTAGTCTGTGCACAAGGTGTCCGGAATCAAAATAGTGCCAGTCTGCCGGATAATTCTTCCTGAAAATCCTTTGTTCTCCATCGAGACGTTTATATAATTGTGTCTTTGGGAATGGGCAGTCAATTCCAAAGGACATGATATCGATATTATTATCCAATATAAAGTCTGTCATACGTTTGAAGGAATCTTTACCGTCTCCGTCTGCACCGAACACAACGGAACCCCATACAACCAGTCCGTGTTTATGGATATTACCTATGCACTCTTTATAACTACCGGTACCCAGTTTCAAGTTAACCTTTTTGCCCATTTTTTTCAGCACTTCTTCGTTGGTGGATTCCATACCTATAAGCATTCCGAAGTTGCCGCTCTTTGCCATATATTCAAGTACAACGGGATCCTGCGAGATATTAAGGGCAGTAAAACCCAGCCAGTCTTTTTTTATTCCACGTTCTACCATACCCTTAAAGAGATTTCTGGCCCTCTCGTTTGAGCGGTTCCCATGTCCGTAAAAATTGTCTTCGGCAAACATAAGGCCTTTATAATCGGTTGCTTCCATTTCGTCCAATACGTCTTCAAAAGGCCTTTCCCTGAACTTTCTACCCTGATAAATAGGCACACTACAGAAATCGCAGAAATTAGGGCATCCTTTTGTTGTAATAATTGACGCAAACTTATAGTCATACTTTTTTCTCAGAAGTTCTCGGTCAGGATAGACATTCTTTAATATGGATAAGTCCGGCAGTCCACCATCGTATATCTTCTTTAACCGGTTATTTTCAAAGTCTGCAATCACTTCATGCCAAATCTCCTCGGCTTCACCTTTGAAGACACAATCTACATAATTGATTGCCTCTTCTGAATGGGTCGTTGCATGAACACCACCTAAAATCACAGTCATTGATCGCTTTTTGCAAGCTTCGGCAATTTTATACGCCCTGGGACTTTGATATGTTACGGACGTGATACAAACCAGATCCACATTGTCAAATGTTAGCTCCCCGTTTTCATCCATTGCAAGTTCAATATTTTCATCAATAATGTCAAATTCCCAGTTACCAGGTGTCAACGCTGCAATATATGCAAGGTTTAACGGCATCTGAACAATAACAGATATACTTTCTTCTCCGTGACGTCCCGGAGGGTGTGGATTGATCAACATCATCTTTTTCATAACCAATTATACCTCTAAAAAAAATATCAAAACATCCATATACCGCGGGTGGGTATTGAGTTAAAGCATTATAGCAGGTCTATTTATTGTTGACAAATAAAATGTGTTTCCCATAACTTATGTAAAACAGAAAATTCGCATTTTAACCCGGCAAACCGTCTGGAGCAATGGCAAAATATTGTATCTATTCTGCGTTGTCAGAATACAGTAGCCAAAATACAGAATACAGGATAATAAAACCAATACGATATTGACACCATTTAATTAGCGGTAAAAAAGCTTATTTGCTCATGTACCCTGTTTAAATGTTTACAAGTTGACCTATAGACTAGTAGCTTATTCTGCATTCTGGCTACTGACCGCAGTATTCTGAATTATTGCAAAATATTAATGGTTGAAGATTGTCCCCTTTTTGTATTATACTTCAGGTAATTGTAAATGTTGATTTGGTTTTTCAAAGTTTTGTATATATTTAGAATTATCACTAATTTACGGATAGAAAGATATGGAATTAAATAATATATTAAGTGATTTAGAAAAAATTAAAGCTGAATATAGCACCGGCAGTGGCGATAAGAAATTGGGTCAGATATTCGACAAAACTTATAAGGCCGTAAATTTATGCAAGTTACACTATGAGGTTATGGACAATGTTAACAAAATATTGTCAACATGCCTGGAGACGGATGAAATCTACCGGCAGATTTGTGATGAGCTGCATAAGCTTGTAGATTGGGACAGGGTCAGCATTGCTATATTTGAAGAGACTGCTGGTATCGTTACTGCCATAGTGTTATCAAAGGGTTTTAATACAAAAGTCTTTCCTGAAAAACGTAACTACTCATATAAAGGAAGTATTCTGGAAAAGATTATTACTGCTGGTGAACCTGTCATAATAGATGATACGGGAAAAGGTATACTGTCAACAGACAAGATCCATCACCGGGAAGGCACAAAATCACGCCTTGCGTATCCTTTAAAGTTCAAAGGAAAAATAGTGGGCAGTATTAATTTCAGCAGCAGAAATGTGAGTAATTTTAGTAAGGAAAATTTTGGGATCCTCACCCATGTGGCGCCAATCTTAGCGTTTTTGGTTGATAATGCATTGGAAAAAGAGATCATCCGCAACATTAATGATGTTCTAGCATCAAGTTTTGAACCGGAAGATCTTTACCACAGGGTGTGCGATGAGCTCTATAAACTTATTAACTGGGACCGCGTGAGCATTGCTCTATATGAAGAAGCCAGCGGTATAATCACGGCCTTTGTCCTTACAAAGGGTTTTAAAACAAAGATATTTCCTGAAAAACGTAATTATCAATTTAAAGGAAGCATTTTGGAGAAAGTTATTACTACCGGTGAGGCCGTCATAATTGATGATACAAGTAAGAACGTTCTAGAAACAGATAAATCCTACTTTGATGAAGGAATCAGATCAAGGCTGGCGTATCCTTTAAAGTTTAAAGGTACAATTATTGGTAGCGTAAATTTCAGCAGTCATAATGTTAAGAGTTTTAACAGGACCATGTTCCCTATATTGGGACATATCGCCCCGCTGTTATCATTTATGGTGGAAAACACAAAACTGTTTGCAGAAGCGAGTAAACATGAAAAAGAGTACAAAGACCTAACTAAGACAATAGATACACCCTGGATTTAAGGTGTTGTATTGTGATAAGTGACGACCTTTCAATATCTAGGGGGTCAAGATCTTGAACCCCTAGGGCCCTAACGCAGGTTTGGGCGTAAGATGGGTAATTTATTAATCTGTCCTTCCATTTTGCCTGTTAATCCTTGCATGACGAATCATCGATCTTTTCTCTTGCACTACTGATGAACAACTCCACGCATTTCCATTATCGTAAGTTTCTTTACGGACACGATTTTCTCGATGTTGCTATGGCTACATCAGCGAAATCACTCAATCATATTAACCGTGCAATTAAATATAAATACATTAACTATTGTGCTTCGCGTATTTAATTGCAGGGTTAATAACATGCAAATCTAACCAAAGTCTGAATCAGTAAATAGCTCGTTTATATCCTCTTTGAGTGTAAAAGCTACTTGCTTTATGTGATTTGATAACGTTAAACTAATAAATCGGCTTCAACTTCATACCCAGTGGCATTAATTTTTATTTCTTTTAACAGAAAAACATGGAGTTTAAATATTATGAAAAAAGATATAAAGAAAAAAATTTCTTATACATTTATATTCTCTTTTTTGCTGTGGATGTTTATTGCGGCAATGCCTTGTCAAAAAATCATAATGGCGGGAGTTGAACCATTCATTGGTGAAATAATTATGTTTGGAGGTAACTTTGCACCTAGAGGCTGGGCCTTTTGTGACGGGCAATTACTGCAGGTTAGCGACAATGAAGCTCTATTCTCTCTTCTTGGCACCACATATGGAGGTGACGGACGAACAACTTTTGCGCTACCAGACTTACGAGGACGTGTTACCATTCACCCTGGAACCGGACCAGGTTTAACACCTAGAAGCCTGGGTGAGATGGGAGGGCAAGAGAGGGTAACATTAACAACAAATCAAATGCCATCACACAATCATGATATAAAGGCTCATAAGACAGAGGGAGACTCCTCCAGCCCTGATGGTAATTTCCCTGCAAAATCAGGAGAGGGAGATCCTGATTACAACAGCTCTTCTGATGCAACAATGAATAGTGATGCAATTGGAAATACCGGAGGAGGTCAACCTCATAACAACATGCCTCCATTCCAGACAATAAATTTTATTATTGCTTTGCAGGGAATATTTCCCAGTAGGAACTAAGCAATTATAAGTTGTTGGAGTAGTGTTATTTTGATAATTCTTGCTCGCATCATAAGTATTGGAGAAAATTGGCGTAAAGATGTGTGTGGGAATTGGAGTGTTGATGCGTTGTTTTTTCATTTCTCCGAACTTACATTACTCCAATGTATCATTCTCTAGTTGTGGTCCCTTGGACTGCTCTGGGTACAAAACATCCGGGGCATTGTGATATTTATTCGGCTTTGGATTTTGAAAATGATCTCAACGGGAAATTTAAATAGAAGATAAAATTATGAAAAATGTAAAAATAGAATTTGGCAAAGCTATATATTTTTTTGTATGTATCTTGATTCTAACGCTTAACCCGCTATGTTTCTCTGGTGAAATCATAACGGGAACGTTTGACTCTTCTTCGCCATTATGGGATAGAATCAAGGACAGTGGTTCGTCTCAAAGTGTTGAATGTGATGCCGAAGCTTTTGATTCCTGGAACGATGAAGTACCATACCGACAATTTGAAATCATGAGTCCGGTTGATGAAGAGTTCTTTGCCATTGTTGATTCCAAAGAGACGACGGTTGATACTCTTTTGGCTCTTTACTGTAATCCGTTTGATCCAGACAATCCGGATAATAGTTTGATTGCCATTGATGATGATGGCGCCGGTTATCCGCATCCTGAACTAAAGAGTATTTCTCTCACTGCAAATACCAGTTATTTCTTGGTAATAACAAAATATTCAAATTTTCAAGCGCTGGGAGATTTCTCAATTCAACTTGGTGGAAATTTTAAGACCAATACGGAACCAATTGCGACCTTAACACCAACACCTACCATAAACATCACTCCAACCCCTAATGCAACATCCACACCAACACCTGGGCCAACACTTAATCCCACATCAACACCAATGATTACCGCAACACCTGAACCAACGCTTAATCCTACATTAACACCAATGATAACGGCAACACCTGAACCAACTTCCACACCAGATAAAGAACCTCCAATAGCAAATTTTATTGTGGATGAGATTATAGGCCGGGTGCCATTTGAAGTGCAGTTTTTCGATTTGTCTGAAAATATGCCGACGAATTGGTTATGGGACTTCGGAGATTCAAACAGCAGTAGAGAGCAGAATCCATTACACACTTATACTGAAGAAGGTATGTTTTCCGTAACATTAACAGCCTCAAACGAATTTGGCGAGGACCGCGTAACTATGGAAAATCTAATACTGGTGCTTGCAAATCAACCCCCTGATAAGGCATTTACATTTAAATGCGGGAAAGGATTGCAAACCGGACAATACGGATTGGAAAGATTAATTATGCGTTTGGGAGAGAATGAAACCTGTGAAACTAGACTCATCAATTTTGCACCTAATACACCAATAAAAATTGAAACAAATTTACTACCGGGGCTCAGGTCATCAATTATTGTAGAACCAGCAACTGGTGTTACCGACGAGAATGGAGAGATAGAATTTATGATTACTGCAATAAACAGAGGTATTGATTGGATTGCATGGGCAGTAGCTGATGATAATGGAAAGTTTCTGTTTAGCAAAAAAGCGTATGACGCAGGGACTGCCTGGGGTATGTTTGTTGATGTGAAATAAACATACATTTTCTATGTTATATTTCAAAGCGTTTGTGAAACATCGCTATACTTAAAGCGACAAAGCCGCAACCAAATTTGAAATATAGAATTCAGGAGACAGAATTCAGAATAAAGCATAGATTTGTAGTTATTTCACTATGTTAATTAATGGAAATAGATAAAAATTATATCTGTTTTTTCGCTCTTGCTCTTTGTTGTACTGACTCCAGGCTCCTGAATTCTGTATTCCATAAAAGCTACAAAATCTTTAAAAAAAGAAGTTTTTATAAAGTAATACGATAAAGCTCAGCGTGGGCACAAATAGTGATTTTTGTATTCAGGTTTTGGTTAGATTTTGATGTTATGATTGTGTGATTCTTGGCGTAGCATTCGCTACCTTGAGGAAATCACGATGGAATAACATTCAAAGATAATAGTTGAAAGATGAATATTAAAATCTCTATTTGTGCCTACTCTGAGTATAGAGAGAGACATTAGTATATTAATCATGAGCTGACCATTGGAAGTCTCATGTCAAGAGCAAGAGATAGTAAACATATCCAGCTCTTTTTTGATTTAGAATTGTTATTATTACTAGTATTTGTTAGATTCTTACACCGTAATCGAGCGATTTTATCTCTCAAATTTATAATCATCTGAAAATAAAGCTTTTTTTTAGCTAATGGTTCAATGTTCAGGGTTAAAAGGTTAAATATACGAATACACAAAAACGCTGAACCTTGAGCCGTTAAACTTCGGAAATTCCAAAAATTTTTGGTTAGATTCAGAGGTAAATTATTAATTTCGTTAAATGCTATACCCAGATAAAACCCTATGACTAGCAGTTTTCCATTATCCGCCACTACCCCCTTCGGACTAGAGAAAGTTCTGGCGGAAGAATTACGCTCCATTGGAGCTCAAAATGTTTGCGCAAGACGCCGCTTTGTGGAATTTACAGGCAACAAATATATATTATATAAGGCCAACCTTTGGTGCCGTACCGCGATCCGCATCCTAAAACCCATCGCCCGTTTTGATATTAATAAAGAAAAGGATCTGTATGTTGAGATACAGAAAATCTGCTGGGATCAATACATCACTCCGGAATCATCCATAACGATCGATTCATTTGTACGGAACTCCATCTTTACCCATTCTCTTTACGTCTCACAGTTAACCAAAGACGCCATTGTAGATCAGATTCGTCAGAAGACAGGGCTCCGCCCAAACGTTGATCAGGTATCGCCAGATTTGCGTCTAAATCTGCATATACAAAATAATGAGGCAGTTCTTTCTCTTGATTCGTCAGGTGCGTCATTACACAAAAGGGGATATCGTGTTCGAACAAATACAGTGCCTTTAAATGAAGTTCTCGCGGCAGGTATCCTTTATTTAACTAAATGGGACTGTAATTCAAGTTTTATTGATCCTATGTGTGGTTCTGGAACTTTCCTGATTGAAGCGGCCATGATGGCGCTAAAGCGTGTACCAGGTTATTATCGTAGCGAATTTGGATTTATGCGTTGGCTGGATTACGATTCAAACTTATACCATTCCATTCAAGACGAGGCAAAAAAGAACGAAACTGGAACCATCACTTTTCCCATCATTGGATCAGATGTAAACAAAACAAGTTACCGGATTGCTTGTGAAAACATTATAAATGCCAACATGGAAGAGCTCATAGAGGTTCATCATTGTGCATTTGAGGAACAAATACCCCCTGCACCTCCCGGCATAATGGTAATGAATCCTCCTTATGGAGAACGGCAAGAAGTAAGCCAACTGCGGGAAAGATACAAAACAATAGGTGATGTCTTAAAAAACAGATACAATGGATACACTGCTTATGTTTTTACTGGTAACATGCAAGAGGCGAAACATATCGGCCTACGCCCATCTCGCCGTATAGAACTGTTCAATGGTGCGATTGATTGCCGTTTATACAAATTTGACATTTATGCCGGTAGTAGAAAATCAGTGGAAAAATAGTACTAGAATCTTCCCTTGCTGCAATTACGGATAAAATCTTATTGAATAAAACCTCTGACTCTATGGCTTTCAGTTCAGATATTTATTGTTCTACCCATTCTATTTTATTCGCCACTCTTTATGTGGCCCTTACCTGAATCACACTTTAATTAGAGATTTAACCTCTATTATTCCCTAATTAATATTTGTTTTCCTCATATCTATGTGTCGACTTATGGATGAATAACTGGTGCTAAAGAAATTGTTAATTTCCTGGTTATCATGCATGTCTGTACCCATTTCTTCTTTTAAGCAACTTATATATGATCTTTATACCGTAGGTATATATAGAATTACAGTACCATGGATAGTTCTAATTGCTGGCGGATTATTACAGCCCTAAAATAATTCCTTGCATATAAGACGAAAGAAACATAAGATATGCACGATTTTCCATGAGAATGCTTTTGAACTTCCATTGGAACAGGTGACCATAAATCGATGTTTTATGGTAAAAAAACATAATGAAGAATCAATGCGTGATCTTGATCACCACAAGATTCTTTTTATCTCTTTGATTAATAATGAATTGTGGTTGTTGTTGCAAAAAAAGCTAAAGAAATAGAAAAAACAACCGATTTTTAAATATATATGCAAAAGTATGGGTTCTTAAGAGAATTTTAAAATGGTTAGTGTTTAGAAGAGGAGGAAAAATGATAAGCACAATACTTTTTAAAAGAATAAATCCGTTAGTTGCAAGAGGTAGGAAACTTGTTAATTCATTGGGACAAGCACTTCGTGATTTACCAGACGAAGATATTTCTCTCAAACAGAAACTTAACAATTATATTATTAATGAAGCTATAAATAAAGAGTCCAACAATCAGGCCGTAAATGATTTGCGCCAAGCGGGCATATCTATTTAAGGCTAAACAGTTATGGTAACCTAAGGGAGAGATAAATCACTACAGTTATTTTTAGACAAACATTAAACCAATTCATTGCTTGGAATGAACGTTTAACCGTCTGATGTCTAAAAATACGTAGTGCAGGGAAGGTGTTTGGTTCTTAACAGATTTCATGTAATGGCTGTCCCTAACATTTTCTTTTTTTAATTATGCTTTAGACCGTCAACCATTGTCGCCCCTTTGAGAGATTTTACATCTGCTAGCTGCTCAGGTGTTACTTTGGCGTTGCGAAAGTTTGCCATTGCCATCTCTGCTCTCTTCAAATTGGCGCCACTTAGATTAGCGCCACTCAGATTAGCCCCAAACAGTTTGGCTTCACTTAAGTCTGCTTCCCTTAAGTCTGCGCCTTGGAGATTCGCCCCTATCAGATTTGCTTTAACCAGCGATGACTTACGTAGATCAGCTCCGATTAAGTCGACACGGGTGAGGTAAATCTCCGTTAGGTTCAGCTCATTTAGCCTCGCACCATTTAGGTCTGCCCTGAGCCGCAGATGATGACGTCCAATTGCACCGCCAAGAGTTAAGACATGGTCATCTTCATATATCAATTCTAATTCGTACAGGTATCGGAGCAGGAATCTCTTCCGCTCGCCATCCAACTGTCTTAAAACTGCTACGGTACGTTTATTTGCAATGTTCCGAACTTCAGACTTTGGTCCAGATATCCGCAACTCTTCTCCAAGTAATAGGTTCTCTAGCCAGCCGATGTAGCTTTGTAGCATAGATTCGCGGGCATGTTCTCCCACCGATCTCCTGGCTCGTACATTCTCAGACAAATTGAACCATGACAAACAGAAACCCAGAATGGCAGGAACGATCAACAGTTGTAACCAATCCCAAAGGGTCTTACCTCGAAAACCAGTCCATGAAAAGACTTGCTGAAGATTTGACTTTGCCATTTTGTTCTTCCCTCTCTTCACAGAGTAAGGCAACGGACTCTCGTCTATTTCCCTCTCCTAAGGAAGGTGCAGTAATAAATTGGGCGTATAAACGTAAATCGCAACCTTAAATCTATTGACAAAAATAGAATTACCGATAAAGTTATGACTCTATGGTATTCTAGTACAACGTCTATGTTGTATTGGTGATAGCCATTCGATCTAAATTCTTTTTGTTAACAAATAGTACCTACTCAGGTGGATAGGCTAAAGGTAAAGCTTAAAGGCAAAAAGGCTGTAGCTTTTGCTTTTTGCCCTTAGTCGGTACCCTTAAAAGGCTTTATACTATTACCTTCAGTCTATTCACAAGCTACAGCGGATAAGACTTGAGAAATTGCACCCGTCATTAGAACGATGACAGAGTACTAGGATATTGATTGAAATTAATAGTTTAATACCGCATTGTCCGGTTAGTCTTTTGCTGTACAATAGCGCAATTTAGGCAATTTAGGTATAACACACTTATGTGCTACGCAAATAACTAACCGGACAACGTTGAGTTTGATGTATAGTATCATCTCGTTTGCGAAAAGATTAGGTTTGATCCCAATTGCTACTCTCTCGCTTTGTATCTAAGTATATAGTATGAAACAAACAGCGCCCCAATTAGTAAGGGGGATCCAAATCTGCCGGTATACATATGAGGGGAAAGTCCATAGCTTCCTTTTAGTTCTACTATATCGGATTCTTTCAATTCAGTTACACTTCCGCCAATAACCAGAAAAAAGGTAAAAAGCAGTAATATCGCTGTCCAACGTTTTTTAAATGGTCTTCTCAGTACCAATAAACGAATAACCAAAGGTATAGAAAAGTAAAAAAAACCATTTAATATTAAGTTGCATATCTCCATAACGAATACCAATTTATAATATATACGGATTAATTAGTATATTTTAAATGGGTCCTATTTCGCGATATAAAACTAAATTCTGAAAATATTTTGTTAAGCATCTGGATGGTCTTCTGTCCATGGCTAACAATTTCATTTAGAGAATCAAACGTTATAAATTTCAGGCTTTTTTGGTTTTTTATGATTTTTAAGGCATAACCTGTCAAATTAGCCGCGTTATTTAAATCAAAGTTATAATGCGGCCTTAGTTTAGTAAAGATTACGCTCAGAATTTGGATGAACGAAAATTTAGTGTCCCACCTTGATTAGTGATTTAATCTTTATTATTCTTTTATTAAACTTTTCATTACGCCTACGTGTGGCTGAATAACCGAGACAAAACAAATCACCAATTTCTTGAGTATTATACCAACCAGTACGCCATAAAATATAGATTAATATATCTCTATTTATTTTATTTGCACCACGAATGAATGGGTAATTTATTACATACGCATTCGTGGCTGATTTCATGTTACAAGAATAAGTGCCATAGATAACAATGTAACTCAATAACTCAAGCAAATGTCTAAACGACAATGACTGAAGCACGCATATCTCTTTGTTGCCTAGCCAGAATAAGTTTACGAAGAACATTTCTTCCCTGGGTTCAAATTAATAATTATAGGGAAAATATAAACTACCGCTGAAATAAGCAGTACGCATCTGAATCCGAATTCTACAGATAGGATTGCCGCCGCCGCGGAGCTGATAACAGACAGAAAACTGTTGATCCCCCAGGCCCAGGGAATTGTGTCTGGCGATGATCTATCCAGCATTAATAAACCTGTGGGGAAAGCAAAGCCCATGAAAAAACCTGGTAGGCCCACTATCAGGGATGTGATTATCAACCTAACGATAAACGGTAAGAAAATAGTATTCTTTAGTATTGGTAGAAGAGCCAGAAAATAGAATACCAGAAAGAGTATTGCTCCCGCCGGAGCACATCGGCAAAGCTTGATATTTTTTCTAAAAAACCCGGCGAGTAAACTACCTGAACCTGAGGCAATCAGTATGAAACTGATAACCGCCGAAGTGGAGTAAACCGCATTACCAAGATAGAAGATGAAGGAGTTTATGAAAATAATCTCGACAAACATATAACCCATTCCCAATGCACCAAAATAAAGTAGAGTTTTCCATTTTACATCTCTTCGGGTTTTTAGCCTGAATAACGGGAGTAGAATCAAAAAAATTGAAGCCATAAAAAGGATTACAAGAGTAAGCCAGGTAATCAAATACCCCAGTTCAACATAAGGAACGCCACTGATGCCATAGATTTTTCTTAATTTTGGTAGTGTTCGTAATTTCAGAAATCTGCTCAGGAAAGGCTGGTTGTCTGTTGACGGCAGGATATTAAAATCATACTCTTTAAACAAATTTGTCTTCTCTTTATCAAATAAATCACTTATTAAAAGACCTGCATCTTCTTCTGAAATGTTATAAACAGTTGAAACTTCAGAGTTGCGATCATTAAATGTAATCAGATCAAATAGCATTTCCTTACAAAATTTTTGAAGTTTCTCAATTTCCGTTGACTTAAACGGTGACATCTTCATTGCATACGTAATAGTTCCCCAACTTTTTACTGCAACAAGATGATCCTCTGGGAAATTAATGCCATACTTATAAGCACCTTCAATCAAAGTTGCCCCAATCTTCAATGGATACCTGAGAGGGTAATCTTCCCAACAGGTTATAGAAAGCATCCCCCCTTTGGATAACCGCTTAAACATTTCAGTAACCGAGTCAACTGTAACAAGATAGTTTGTCTGGATAGCATTGAGCCCGGCATTGCCACCGAAAGAATTTGTCATTGGTAGAGAAATCAGGTCATACACTACTACATCCTTCATCAAAAAGGCCCGTGAATCAGTCTGTTCTAAAGTAACATTATTTATCAGGGGATTTTTTTTAAGCTCTTTGTGCAAAAAGTCTGCCAATACTGGATGGGGTTCAACTGCAACTATTTCACCTGCCCTGCCACTGAGGGCAGCTACAATTTGGTTGCCTGTTCCTGTATCCAAGATTAACACTTTACCAGGCTTACGAACTGCATATGGAGTAAAATCGCTGGTATAAGACATGAGTGACGTTTGGCCCGATTCAGGAAAAGGCAAAATACTGCCAATGCTATTTCCATTAATAAAAAAAGAGTTTTTCACCGCAACCGGACCATTATATGACAAACTAAGGCATGGTGCTCCACGTAAAGCAGGGGCCGAAACAACTTGAACAGATCCATAGGGATGGGGGGACTCAAACTCCAATAATGCGTCGGGCATATCAAGTGTCTTCTGAAGAGACTTATATTGAGATATTACAGGTTTTGGAGAAAAAAGAAGAACAGCAAAGACAATACAACCTCCTGTTAGAAGACAAAAAGTATGAAGCTTCCTGCCGGGCCAAAATAGAGAACAAGAAACTAGGCAGAGGAGCGCAGAGAACCCAGTCAACTTCATGGGGAGAAAGTATAACGATCCAATCATTATCAATAGCCCGCCAACTCCTGAGCCAAACAAGTTGGCACAATATAGTTGACCTATGTTTGCCGTATGTTTAGCAAATGTCAGCCCCAGAGCCAACGCCCCGCTTAAAAAAGGGAACATAAACAGAAAACAAGTGGCTACTATTTTGACAAGATCTGTTTTTGACGTGAATAGTAAATAAGAGTCAAATCTGCAGAAAGAAGATTGGGCGGCTACCGGGACCAGTGCCATTGTTATCGCCGTAACCAAAATCAACAAAAACATGTTTCGATCATAATGCAGGAGTAAGCGTTTCTTCCAAAATGTCAGACAAGTTCCGGCACTTCCGAATCCTAGCAACGCGATAGAGATAACCATATAGGCAAAATGATACCATTGCATCACTGACATTAACTGTACCAGCGCCAACTGAAAGGCGATAATAGCCGCGGATAACACGCCTATGCACCATTCTAATGGCCCGATACTCTTCCAACTCCCTCTCATTTACTCCTCCTGAAAGGAACAAAGCGGACCGGAATGAGTTTTCTGGTTATGATATCTTCCCCGTCTTTTTCTACCATCATAAGCCATTGAATGGAAAACGGTGTTCCCACCGGAATAATCATTTTTCCGCCATCTTTCAACTGTTTAATCAAGGGCGGTGGAATGTATCCAGCGGCACAAGTTACAATAATGTTGTCAAATGGAGCATGCTCATTCCAGCCGAAATAACCATCTGCGGTTTTTATATGGACATTATCATAACCCAGCACTTTTAGTCGTTCCTTAGCCGTTTTACCTAACTCCGGCACGATTTCAATCGTATAAACCTCTTTGACAATATTTGCTAAAACAGCGGCCTGGTAACCTGAACCGGTCCCTATCTCAAGAACTGTCTCCTTTGCCTTTGGTTCAAGCTTTTCTGTCATATAAGCGACAATATAAGGCTGTGAAATTGTCTGCCCATACCCTATTGGCAAAGGACGATCAGCATATGCCTGTGATTCAATATTCTTCGGTATAAAACGGTGTCGTTCAACCATTTTCATAGAAATCAGAGTAGCTTGATGTTTTACCCCGCGCCCTTCAATTTGGGTCTCTACCATTTTTTCCCGTTGTTTACTATAATCATTAGCTGCAATGGGCATAATTCCTGTATGAACAGCGGAATCACTTTCCGTTTGCCAGAGTTGCGCTTCTTGAACAGGCCAAATTCGCTTCTCTTGAGAAGCAAATACAACATTCGTCAAACTCTGCTTTGTATTTGCCAACAAAGGGAAAAGAAGTGAAAAAATAATAATCATGAAAGTCGGTAATACCTTCAGATGTTTGTTTTGCATTATCTACCCCTCCTTTACAAATTTACCCTGCATTTGATAAGTTGCGACATAACTAATAAATTAGTGTTTGCGTACACTTAATATGTTTATTATACCCTAACTTATACGCTTTTTTTATTTTCGATTAACTTGATGGTATAGGAATTTTCATTTTAGGGCAAATACGTTGTTTTTTTTTGGTTGCAAGTTGTAACTATTTGAGATGCTATGAGTTGTGTTTGTTTTTGCTTGCGGTTGGTTCAAATCTCCGGATTTGAACCACATCTGACTTTAACGCAACTCTGTTGCGAGTAAGAGAAATTAATGTTTACAGGCAATTGGTTGGGTCCAAAATGCAAAACCTACAGAGTATTGTTAATGTCAGATTAGTTCAAGTCAGAGACTTGAACTAACAACGCTGTTTGTTTGCGATAGGAGACGTGCTTCGTTGGAGACTTTAGTCCGCCGTAGGCACTAATTTAATAGTATATGAATTTTCATTTTAATTCCTTATCCGAGAAATAGTTGCAAATTATTATTAATGTTGGATGCGGCAGGGCCACCAAAAACTTTTTCTCTGTTAGTTTTTCTTGAATATCGAACAGCAGAACAAGGAGCCGCAGAATGATGAAGGATTAAAACTTCGTAATTCTGCGGTTCCTTGTTCGATATTCTGCGGTTCAAAAAGAGAAGAGTAAACTACTTTTAGTCAATTATGAATGGTGCCCATAATCATAATCGCATTGTGTGGATTAAGATTAAGAGTACGATTAGGATTAAGATTTTAAAAGCTAAAAAGTCTGACGTAGGTGCCCATTTAATGATTTAGGAATTTTCATTTTGGGCGAAATACGTTTTCTTTAGTGCCGATGTGTAACTAATGTATATATCATGAGTTAAAATGTGAGGTGTGTAAAGTGATAGCGAAACCTGTTAATAGTTCTAGCCCTTTATGCTAGGGATTAAATTAACTTTATCTCTAACGATGCCGATAATAAAAATAAAAGTTACAATGAATGAGCTACTGTTTGTCATTATATCGTTGCCTTTTTTTAATCGGTTAAGCATAGCAAAAAGGCATACTATATCTATAATTAAATGCGGAAACTGAAAGAGACTATAAATGCATATATTTGAAGGGAATAGTTTCGGGATTTATAAAGGGACTAAATTTATAATAATTATTAGTCACAAGAATAAGTAACCCTGGCTATTTAAAATTTCTGTTAGTTTCCGCTTAGCTAATACCGCTTTTTTTACGGCAGTGCAAAGACTTCATATTTGCACTGCCATTTTTGTTTAGTTAGTTCGTTTTTAATTACCGAACGCCTACCTCTCCTACGATTTCCACCGCTAAAACTTTTATGGTTACTACACTGCCGCATTATTGTACCAAGATAAATCCACCTCGCTGGTGGTGGGCGAACGCTTATGAATGTGATGTGGAAGCCATTTAGGTGATTCTGATAGGCATTGAGGGAAAATTCCTGATTGGCTAAAAATTAAGCAACAGGTTAGTAATGATATGTAGGTGCAAACTTCGTAAGGAGGTACAAATTTAATAGATCATGATCTTCTCATATGGGATACGGGAATAAAACGATGTTTTATTCCCGAAAATGGAATCATAGATTAAATGGGACCCCATAAATATCCCTTTCCCAATCAATCTCATAAGATCGTCAATGCACTAAGGATTTACAGCGGCTTCTGCAATCTCCATGAGGGCGTTGGTAATGTTTTGCAACCGAGTGTCCAATATCGGATCTACTTCCCGTTGGAGATTGTGTTTGTGGGCTAAAAATGAGGGATCATTAAACGCAATAAATACTTGACCATCCCTATCTTCATAAACTAGAAATTTTTGGGGTAGATCAAGTCCTATGGATTGATCATTCTGCATAAGTGGTGTGCCCACGTTAGGATTACCAAAAACAATGAGTTTCGTCATACCTAATTTACGATTTGATTTTCCCGTAGATTCATTGAAATTGATTCCTCCTGGAATAGGAATGCGAAAGCCACGTTCTTCCAAAATTACAAACAACGAAGCGACTGTATCATCCACAGACTGGCTACTCTCAACTCTTAAAACACCATTATCCAAACGTTCAAACTGATTGAGAAAAGAGTCGAGCTGTCGTAACAGGTGATCATGTTGTGGGATGCGGTGACGGTCCAATAAAAATCCTTCATCATTAAATTCTAACTGAATCTGGCCTTCCTCATCCTCAAACACGAGAAATTTCAGTGGTAGATCAAGGCCTGAAATCTGACTTCGTAGAAGGAGGCTCAAATCAAAGAACTTGTGCTTAACAAAAATGACAGTAGTAGGACGGAGTTCAAGGTCAACGCTGGCCGCTGCCGCAGCATGGTTGATAGTTGAGAGAATTTCAACGCCTTGCCTTTCAAGTTCTGAACCGATCAGTTCGACAGCTTCATCAACAGTTGTTGCGTCACCTATCTGAAACCGATTGCCTTGATCGGCTCTAGTTGTTTCAAGTGTTAGTAACATGACTGTAGTTAAAAGAAGGGTGTATTTTAACATGGCGGTGTGCTCCTTTCTAAATCTAACTGAATTCAAAAATTATAATTAGTTAATAAGAAATTGTTTTTTTCTTTAGTTTTGACATCTATTATAAGGTTAGTCTAATAGTTGTCTTAAATCAAGAAGTTCTTGTAAAATATCATGTCAAAATGTAAGTACGGAGTAACCCCATTTTTTTGTTGATAATTTGCATACTCATATGGACGAGCACTCTGTCATCGTTCTAATGACGGGTGCAATTTCTCAAGTCTTATCCGCGGTCGCTTGTGTGAATAGACTGAAGGCTGAAGACTGAAGGTAATAGCATAAAGCCTTTTAAGGGGACTGGTAAGGGCAAAAAGCAAAAGCTACAGCCTTTTTGCCTTTAAGCTTTACCTTTAGCCTTCAGCCTATCCACCTGAGTAGGTACTATTTGTTAACAAAAAGAATTTAGATCGAATAGCTATCGCCAAGACAACATAGACGTTGTACTAGTGGAATATCTTGAGCCAAACTTTAATAACAGAATTTAAAGTTATATTTGGTTCTTCTCCCAATTAGTATACAAAAATCAGCACAATACTTAATGTAAGTTATGCATAAACTCAGCATTGTTCGGCTAGCCTTTTGCTGTGTGAGAATATTGAATATTTAAGAACATCTTGCGACATAATGACGTAAAAAAAACCTAAAGTTAATCTGGGAATGTTCTTATGAATAATAATTTTCTATCAATTTAGCCATTTTAGCGCATTTTTATGCAAGTTAGGCATTCAATATTAGCACAAGCAAATAGCTAACTAATTAAGAGAAGGACCAAATACTTATTTCAACTAGCTCTTCGAGAATAAATATTTTATCTGATTTCCATGTTATAAGTTATTTTATATTAATAATAAAAATTTTAAGAATTTACATCCACGGAGCGATTAAACCGATACCTGTAATAAATTCCCGAACGTCATTGTTTTTTTAACAAAAATTAATCAGCATTGTCCGGTTAGCCTTTTGCAGTGCAATAATGTTCCATATTTATGAACATTTTGCAACATCATGATGCGAAAAAGTACCTAAAGTTAATAGCTTTGTTTTTTATTAATAATAAATTTCTATAATTTTAGGCATTT
>JAIQZO010000108.1 GCA_021777055.1 Candidatus Anammoxibacter sp.
TAACGTGGACATTGCTGGTCTCCTATAGATAATAATATATTGAGTATATGTTTATTTATAAGAATACCGGATGTCCACTCTTTTCAAAAGGTTAATTCATTTTTAACCTTTATTTTCTTCAACTAATTTGGAGAAGAACCATATTATATTAATCAAATACAGCACTCCCTTACACCTTCTTTAATAAAAAAGAATGGAACTTTTGTGATGAAAGCGCCATCTTTCAATTTAGTTGTTACTGCCACAGATACCGCAGGAAATAGTAGTGTTGTAAGTGTTGATCATTTTAAAGGGCAAGATTGTAATAATGATGGTAGTGGTGACTAATTGTTGTAAGAAAACAAAAAGCATGTAGGTGAAAACGGCCATGCAAAGGCCAGTAAATGGGTCTTTGCTTTGGCTTAAAATTCTTATATCACTGACCAACATTTAGTGTAATGACAAATGGGGCACACATCTAATATATGGACAAACAATAATTAAATGATAAAATAATTCCTATGGCACGACCTGCGAGAATAGAATATAGAGATGAATATTATAAATAGGGGTAACCGAAAGGAAAAGATATTTTGCGACAATAAAGGTCGCGAAAAATTTCTGGAAATACTAGTTAAGGTTCAACAACGATATGGTATATTAATTTATGTCTTTGTTCTAATGTCGAATCATTTTCATATTTTGATAGAAACACCTACGCCAAACTTATCAAGGGCAATACAAAGGTTGAATGGTGATTCCGACTTATATTTTAGTAGGAAATATAGAAGGCCTGGGCACTTATTTCAAGGACGATTTAAAGCAATGTTGGTAGAAAAAGAAGAATACCTTTTAGTGTTAAGCCGATACATTCATTTGAATCCATCTAGAGGCGGCTTCACCCCATCTATCAATGAATACAGATGGAGTAGTTTGTAATATTATTTAAAAGGAAAAGCAACATTACCTTTTAGGTTGTATTGGGAGTAGATTTTAATGAGATTTGATAGTAAAAAACGCGTTACTATAAAATAATATTTTGAATATATTCAAGGAGGAGTAAAATATATAGAAAACCCAGGATTAGAAGTTTCCGCTGGCAGGATATTAGGAAGTGAAGATTGGGTAAAAAATATAATCGAAAAAGCTTATCGAAATTAAGTGCGGAAGAATCAAAAGAATTAAGCGGAGTGAAGCCTTTAAAGCCCAAAATACCTATAACAAAAGTTTGAAGAACTAGTTTGTGAAGAATTTTAAGTAGAAAGAAAAGATTTAAAGATACGGAAATAGAATAATATAGCAAGAATGGCGATAATTTATATTTTTGTATGCCATTCGGACATTATGATAGAAAAAGACTTTAAGGATACCCAATAATGAAAAAAATGACATGTAGACAACTTGGAGGAGCCTGTGATATAGAGTTTCAGGCTAATACATTTGATGAAATGGCAGAAATCAGTAAAAGGCATGGAATGGAAATGTTCCAAAGTGGAGACCCTGCACATTCAGAAGTCATTAATAAGATCATGGAACTAATGATGGATCCTGGTAAAATGGAACAATGGATGACTGAAAAGAAACAACTATTTGAAGCCCTACCCGACGAAAACTAAAAGTAGGGAAACGCATATTATAATAATCATAACAATGGGTTCCGCGAGATGTCTTCGCTTCGCACAGACACAAGCTCTTTGATCGTTGGCTTCTGTACCCTGGCAGCCAACGATCTGTTAAATAGCGAGCAATTTGCAGAAACATCTCTTTGGTCTGAAGGTCTGCTAACAATCGGTTTAAGACAGACGCTCCAGGGCGCGCTCCTTATTCGGCCGTTAGGCCATACTACTCTTTGTGAATTAGCGGCACTAATGACTACCATGAGAATACCAGTCGCGTTGAAACCGATCCAAAAGGGAACTCCTCTTAAGCATACCTGTTTGGGCAAAAGGCGATTGGTTGTTCGGTGCACAAAATTCACTTTTGATGCGAGATTTATTAAAAAGTCTTTTTTTGTAGGGATGTGCTGGAAGACTTAGAGCTAATTGGTATTGTAGAACGTGGTCAAAAGATTGCGACGACGCTTCACCAATTCTTGATTAAAAAATATGAAACAGCCAAAGTATCATTTTGACGTCTTTTCTAATGTTGTAATTTTGCTTGGGACGATAAAAAGATCTGATTCCACCACTTTAAGATAAAGAGGCAGTCGCAGTCCCGATTTCTGGGCATTTCAGCGAATCCTCGACTTCAAGTGTTTTGGACTGACTTTATCGGTCGCCAGGAGGGCACATGTTGAAGATTGTCATGGAAGCTTCTGTAGGTTATCATTCAAATGTGGCGTTAACATCTGCGTGAAAGGTAAAGGCCAAACAGTAGCTAACTGAGGAATGGCTGATACAAAATAATTCAAACCAATCACTAGACTCTAACGGTGGTTCCGCTTCCGTTACCTCCTTGTCTCTTCGTAGTGGAATCCAACATAAGATGTTTTCAGTAGGAAGGATTATGATCCTGGAACAAGTAGAACCGGATGGCCGAACCGGGGAAAAAATATCAACGGTAATGAAATGCTTTATTATCAATTAGATGATGAACTGAAAAAGGAATATGAAGATGTGCATGCTAAAGAACCGCAAAGGTTTGCCAGCTTAGAGAAAAACTTAGAAGGACATTTAGAATCTATATTTTCAGAACAAGATGATGACGAATGGATGGAAAGATTTCGGGTATTGTCCCTAACTAGACGACCTGTCGGAGGATGGTTTTTTATAAGTATGATTGAATCTCTGTAAGGTAAAGTTGTAAAACCAAAATAATCTGTAAGGCCAAGAAAATCAAAAAGCAAGAAATAATATACAAGGCTTTAAATGAATGCGCGCTCCTGACTTCCCTAAGAAAAAACTATCTCTTTACTAAAATTTCTTGATTTTTTCTTTTTGTTCTTATATGTTAGCCTAGATTAAAAAATCAACTTCTTATCCTTGGCCTTTTTTTCCTCGGCCTCTCATTTCATCGGCACCGACGATGAATAATGCAAGATTTAGCTTTGGCCAGACCAAGAAACATTTGTATGCGATCAAAATCAATACAAAGAGTTTTGAAACATGTACAACGAATTAAAACAGGATACCAGATCCTATGCAGGGTGTTACTGTAATTTCCAATAGTACAAAGGTACAAAAAAGAATCTTGAAACTCAAATTTACTCATAAGGCGAAAAAATCATGACTGCTGATATGAATATTTTGAAACTTACAACTCAATTGGAGGAGGCTGGCGGATTGGGTTTATTGGCAGCCGGGTTGCTAACCCCGTTCTTTGTTCTCGAATCTAATGAAAAAGGTGCCTTTAGCGGAACCAATACCGGTTTTGTCTGGTCAAAAACGATGGGTGGTGGCTTACGAGACAGTGAACTCCCATTTCTGATCGGGAAACTAAAAATCAAGGGTGCTATTCTTTCTGCCACTGTTGGTGTTGAACTAACCAATGGATCTCCTTCCCATATTAATATTATGATCTCTTTGGGTGAAGGTGGAAATCCGGTTACCGTACTGGAAATAGATCCCAAGATTGCGGTACTTGCCACTAAAATTACCGACCCCCTCGATCCGAGCCCTCCCAGCGACCGCAAAGTAATCGGTTATAAAGATGCAGGGCTGCCATTGGAAATCGGTTTGCCTTTAGCATCGTTGGAGTTTACTTTTCACCTTGACCTGCATGAGGGGGACATTCGCTCTTCTATGGTTTTGCATGAGAGTTTAGGTGATTTCCTCTCATCTCAAATCGGGATATTTGAATTAGATTTAAATGACGTCATTGTTTTTCCTAAGCTTGGTGATGTGGGACTCTATATCAACAAACTATTCATAGATTTCACTGAATCTGCTGCAACTGGATTTACCCAAATGTTTCCTGAGGTTTACGACCCATCCTGGAAAGGGTTTGGCGCAAAAGAAGCGACCCTCCTATACCCTATAAATACGAAAGAAAATGAAGAAGAGTTTATCTACTCATCAGTACTAGGATTTATGTATGGTATTGATCATGGCTTTTCCGGTAAATTTAACATTGCTTACGTTAGCAATGATGTTTCAAAAACTATCGGTAAGGTATCCGGAGAGGTTGAAATACGCAACAATTGTTTCTTGAAATCGAGCCTTGCAGTGGATATTAACTTTAAGAAGATAATAGGTGCGGCTGAAACAGATGCTAACGAAACCGATACTTCCAATATTTCATCAGAAGACCAGGATTTCTTGAATGCAATGAAGGAGCTAAGGGGAGACGTGGATAGACCGCCGGTACCACCTCTTCCGCAAGCAAGTTATGTCCGTTGTCAAGCAACATTGGTCAATCACAAACTGGCAGAAGAAGAGGTGTTTGGGATTGAACTGATGATGACTGATGTCTCTGTCCTCGGTAATAAAAGCAGCGATGGTGTTGGTATAGATATTGAGGGTAGTTATGCGCAAGCCTTTTTTATTACTTCTGTTTTTACCGCTGGAGTATTTATACTAAAAGATGGTTGGGAGAAGGACGATGGCTTTCTCAAGTTTGCTGGAGGTTTGCTATTGTTGTTATCTGCGGCTGAATGCGTCTTAACTTCCGGTGCAGGCAATTCCGCGGTCTTACCCACTCTTGATAAGGTTTCTCTAACTCAACTTGGTATGCGATATATCCATATACAGCCAACCCAAGGGGATACTAAAAAAGTCTTTGAAGCGGTCGCTGGCTTAAAATTTAAGTTCAAATTAAATGGCGGTTTGATTGACTTCATAGAATGGATCGCAAATAAGACTGGCATTGTTGGTGCCTTTAACGCCGGAGAGATTTTCGGTTACGATCTCAGTAGTCTTGATTTGGGTGGCAATATTGAAGTCGCTCTCAACAATATCAATATCAATTTCACTGGGAATGAACTTCCTGAGCACATCGGTCGTCTATTTGATCGTAAAAATACTACAATCAAAGCCCTCAAGTTACCGGAACTACGTTTCAATTCACAAGAAAACCCCGGGGGATCGGTAGTCGTTCCGAAAGTAAAACCTATTATTAAAAATAGAGAAGGCGGAGAAACATGGTACGGACTGGGAATTTTTATGTCACCCCAAACAGGGCCATCTGCCTCTTTAGATTTTCCAGCCGGGGGAATTGTGTTGTACTTACGTCCCGATTTCGATATTGAATTTGTAGCCCAATTAGCAGAAGACCCTGGTATCACTTACATGATACCTAATGTGCTGTTAGCCAAAGGTACGTTTGACATCAACCGGCCGATTCCTGCCTTTAGTGGAACACAAAACCGTTTGGCGGTAGAAGTGGGTGCATGGTCAGCATTGCCACCACTTACAGATACCAACGCCAAAGCCAAAGCAAAGAGAAAGAAGGAGCTACTTAAAGTCAGCAATTACAAATATCAATTCAGTGGTGAGGTTGTTTGGGGGGATGCCATACCAACCGTGGGGCCGCAGGATAAATATGATTTCTATTTTGTACAGATTGGCTACGAAGGGAAATCACCTCTATTTTCTCTAGGTGCGCTAGGTTTTTATGGTTTTGATGTTATATACGGTATGAACATCGCACCCGGGTATCCATCTGGAAAGGTAAATGCCCTTGGTATTGCTGACTGGATCACCACTAGTCCTGATCCGAAAGCACCATTTGACAATATACGTGATTGGCCGACGACCCCTTCCACTGCAACGTGGCATCCTGATATTTATTGGGATGAAGAGAATCAGGAGTTTAAGCGCAAACATGTTGCCGGATTGATTGTCCATGCAGGTTCTGCAGGTGACGGTGGAGATACCTTTGATATCAAAGCACTGGTACTGATGGGATTTCGAGAATTCTGGATTGCAGTGGCTGCTCAGACAAAAATTAAACCAATAAATCTGGATGCGTTAGCCATATTTGCCTACGATTCAGGGGATTGGCTATTTCGCCTGGTCGCCAAATTCAAAAAGAATAGCGATGGCAGTTTTATGCTGGCCCAATTCCCGGTTGAATTTGGTTCTTCAAGTGATCCTGATAAAGGCTGGTTCTATTTTGGTCACTATGACAAGAAATATGGCGGACCTGCCATTGTAGATATTTTTAAGCGATTCAAGATTAAATTTTTCCTCGTTTACGCATCTGAGGGGTTGGAGAATTTCGGTCTTATGCCTTTTGAAACCATCTTCAAGCCAAATATTCCCGGTCCAGCCTGGGGTGCTGGCGGCCTCTTCCAAATAGGACCAAAGAAATATGGCCCCAGCTTCCTTAGTCTAAAACTCTTTGCGGCACTGGGATTTAACCTTGCCTATAAACACAACCCAACATTTTTTTACGGTGAACTTTATGCTGGCGGCTACATGGAGCTTAAAGTTGTCATCATAAAGTTCAAATTAGAGCTGTTGGCCCGGTTACAGGGTATGGCAATTGAAGATGATGATCGTTGGATGGGAGAAATTTCAATAAAGCTTAGCTTGCCTTGGCCGTTGAGTGATGTCGAGGAACGGTTTGACTTTATTATTTCCCAAAGCCCAAACTTTGTGCCTATTCCTGGTGCTCCATTTGCTGTCACAGCTTCGGCTCTGGCCCGCTTAGAAACACGTTCTTATGAATTGTTACAGGAAACGGTTCCGGAAATCCCCATCGATTCAATTGTGGGCATCTCACTCGGTCGACCTGTTGCGGAAATCATTCATCCTGAGTTAGATGATCCCAACGGTACGACCCTCTATGTTAACGATGTTGATCCGTCTAATGCAGGTGAGGAAATGATGGAAACCGACTATCAGGGGATTAAATATGTGGTTCAATATGAACATGTTATCAGTGATTTACGGGTTGCCCATAGGCCGATTGGCGGTGGTGAGGAGACAGTTGTAGAAATGTTGCTAGCCAGTTGGAATCTGCCTGTTTTCGGTTCAGATGGTGCTCTCTTGGACGGTCAACACAAAAACCAAGTCCTCTACCTCAATGGCCTTATGCCACCGGAATTACAATTTAATACGGAAGGGATTGACAACTTCGACTCATGGGAAAATTCCATTACAGAGGTTCATCCATGCCAGCTCGGGGGATCGGTTTGCATCATGGATGTCTCTCCTATACCCAATGTGGGAAACAATACAGTTCCTGAATTGAGATTCGACACATTTTTAGGTGAGATAATCGTGAATGGTCTGTCCATTGAGGATGGTGAGGCTGATTTGCCTCTGTTATTGGTGGATAATATTAAATCTCTTGGTTGGTCATCAAGTGCTCCTCGTCGTATCACATTACCGTATACTACCTGGATAGAAACGGTTTTTGCGTCACGTGTTCAGCTTTCTCTTGGTATATTGGTTACGGAGGAGCTCTCTTTTGAGGATTTTGATGGTATTCTCAGCCATTTCCGTATCAGTGTGGGCATAGATCTACGGGGTAGATTGGCAGCTGAAAGATTGCGCTTTAATATACAGCTCACGCCGGATGAACAAAGCCCATGTGGATTTTACGTGACTTTGGAGAATCGAAACTCTACGGATGACCAGATCATGGTCGAATTAACCGATGCTCCCTGTCTGGATTCGGAACTACCTGGTTGCCAACTCAGCATCACAACCGTTAACGAAATCGAACTGATACAAAAGATTCATATCACTGGTTATAATATTCTGCTGAATCCTGGTATCGACTGGAGCACTATGGGTGATTCAGTCAACGGGTTGCTCAATCGTCTCATTGACTCAGAACTTTTACTTGCCGAATTCTGCATTGAGCGGGCACAGCTCAACCCTGGCAGTTGGGAAGTCATCGTTGAGGATGGTGATTCAAACGAACCCACCTCTATTGAAGAAGCAATTAACAATCTACTTAACAAAAACCTGTTTGAACCTAATAGGGAATATACGATCGATTACAAAATTAGCACCTTTGCCAAAACATTTACAGTTGATGAGGATGGTGGCCTGGACAATGAGAACAAAGCAAGCACGGTAGAAATCTCAACCACTGAGATCGATTCAGGTATTGAAACTGTGGTTTTTAGAACAGAAACAGCACCGACGCAAAACGTTACAAAATACCTCGGGTTTACTTTTCCAAGTGGTCGGATCCAACCGGTCTATGCTGCTTCAGCAGTACCGCTCATCAGCCTGAAATATCAAGGGATTATTCAGAATATTTTTCAAAAGCATTATGGTGAAGAGGTCCTTAATCCACAAATGGTTGACATCAATGGAGATGTCATCTTACCTCAAATAGTCAGTGTTGTTGATCTGTTTTCCAGCCCGGCAGATCAGTCACTTGAGGATATGTTAGCCACCTGTGTCCCACAGGCAGAGACTATAGCGAACCTTAAACTGCTTATATGGGCAGGCGCACTGCTGAAAGACATGAGCTATTCTCTACAAATGGTTGATAGCAGTGATCCTAATGAATTAAAAACACCTGTAAATATCAGTTTTAAAACATCACGATATGAATCGTTCGGGGAGCATATGGCTGCTATTGCTAATTTAGTGATGAATGGTCGTCTGGAAGCAGTTGCTAATAGTAGTTCGGTGTCTACGGATATCGAGAACTTTATTAAACTCATGACGCACTTTGATGGACCAGCGTATAGTTTTGACGGTGCAATTGAGCGTTTTTATAGGGATATTCTAAGTCTGGATGGAGGTAGTATCGGTAATACGAATAATGAAGATAGCCTTACATTTCTGGTTGGTATAGACCCGGACGATTCGTCAGAGACTGGTGTTTTGATTTGGGGTGTTGTTATAGAACTGACAGAACCATTACTAAGCAAGGCGGGAATTGCTCTTAACGTTGAGGATAGTTACAGTCTTTGGCTGGACGTGGGATTGAACAAAACGACAGACGGTTATCTGATCTTAAGAGATCTCGTGGCCAGTCGTATGATTATCCTTAATACGGTGGATGGACTAACATTTACACCGTTTACTGATGATATCAATCTCGGCGTTGTTTTTAATTCCGAATTTGCGGTTAGGCAAGAGCTAGAGACATATGTGGAGTTGGCTTACCCAAACAAAGAAGAGCTAGAACAAACGGCCGAAGTTGAGAGAGCAATAGCCGAAATGAAACAGATTCCTGAGGTAGACGAGGCTTTCGTGGTTAGCAGTCAAACCTTGATCATTCCATTGCCACAAGATTCTTAATGCTAATTTTTTGACATAAATTAAAGGATGCAAATCATGAGTAACAATTTGCGCTGGCGTTCCAAATTGTTTAGCGCTTTAGGATCCGGATTTCTCAATGATGACACGGTTGAAGATGGAGTCCATTTGCGCTGGATATCTGATCAACGGCTTGGGTTGCCGGTTGACGACCGCAATCGTGTGACAGGTGTTTTTCGTGTTTACCATGTGGCTGATGATTTTCCGAGTTTGCACGATACCGATCTTTCTAGCCTTATGAATAACTCCTCTTATACCATCTATTCAACACAAAACGCGGGTAATGAAAGTGGCCTCGACACGAGTTATAGTAAAGGTACCCGTTTTTACAAACTCACTGATCTAGAAATAAATGGACTGATAGATCGCTTCTTTACTTTATCAAGTTGGCTCAATTGGGATGAGCTGACAGGTAATGAGAAAAACCTGATTAATTATATGCGAGAAGTTCTGGGTGGAATACAACCGGAGCTTCTTAACACAAATTGGCTTTATGAACTCGGCGAGATATGTGCGGCTGATGTACACGTCCAACTCAACGATACAGCCAATGGGACGCATGCATGGGTTAACGGCTATGATCGTCACGATAATCTAATTGCGCAAGATTGGGTCGGCATGAGTGGTGGCAGTCCAAAAAAGCTAGCCCGTCTTATTGCCCCACACATATACTATTACAAGATTGAAAATGTGGGAAATATTAATCCGGTGACAGAAAATGATGTCTATTGGATGTTTTGTGAAGACTATTGCAAGGCCGATGTATGGGACAATAATTCCATTAGACGACTATTTAACATTGCGGATGGTTTATACACTCCGGAATTTGTTGAAACTGATCTATATGCACCATTTAAAGAAGCGCTTGATTGGGGGGAAGCGGCCATACAGCTCAAATCTGCTTTGGTAGAAAATGAATTTGTCCAGGCTATGGTTGCTCAGCCAGACAGTTACCAAATGCTCAAGCAAAAGGCAAATCTGATTACAGGGTTGCCGGAAGATATACAGAATTATCCGGAAATAGAACTACCCGTTCTGTCTTCATTGATTCAAGCCTCTATTGATCCTCTTATGGCTAATATTCTCGGATTTTATTACTATGGTAAACTAGGGGAAGCACCTGAGAGAGATTACAAGGTAGAGGCCTATCTGCCTTTTTTCAATGAAGACAATTTGCTGAAATTGAGAGACGATATCGAAACGATATTCATCCGTCATAATTTACCTTCCACAACCATTGAGTTAGACCTGCTAACAGGTTTGCCCACCGGATTTGGCAATGGAAATTTTACGAAGTCGACAGCCTTGTGTGGTTTGGTCTTATTGCCGGAAATTTCAACCAAACCTGAACCAGCCATTCCTAGTGTGCCGACTATTGTTATCAAAACGGAGGATGTTCCTTCTCAAGAAGATAATGGGGTAATGGACATCTTTGTCAACGCTCGCTTGCAAATGGGTAAAGCTCCATTTTCAACCAAACCCTACGTACATCCAGTTGCTTATCAGGTAGAACGAAGCCTGTCAGGCGGTGAATTTATTAATGTCGTTGAACAAGATAACGAACTTGATGTTTTAGATGGTCTAGGCATTTTGCCTGCTATTTACCTGCCTAAAGATATAGCCGATCAAAATTTCTGGGAGTTGAGAGATGATTTCACTCTACAAATTACTGCTGATGATCTGGCGCAATATCGGATTAGAGGATTTGATATATTCGGTCGGCCATCTCAACCGGAAACCAGTACTGCTGAAACAATCTCTGTCCCCTGCTATCCTCCATTGCGACCAACTCAGTTATCGGTCGACATCATGTCTAATAATGATGATATCAATCTCGATCTTTATTTTGCTGTAACAGATATCATTCCCCCTCTACGAGCGACCCAAGAGAGGGTGGAGATCACCATCTATCCTTTAGATACAGGTGCCACCGGGCCCGCGGAACTGGTCACCTGGTCAGGAAACAAATTAGCCCGCACTTTTAACATTGAGTACCTTCTCAATGGGGCCTTTCTAGATCTTACAAGCCTTTCGTTGGGATGTACTGAACTAAGTTGGGCTGGAGATGAGATCCATTGGGCTGCGACAGCAAGCGGTGAATGTGATAACGGTTTTCCATTTGATCCGCTAACGCTCCCGTTAACAGAGGCAGCTACTCCAGTAAATGCTGAAACGGAAACCAACTATCGTCTCTATCGTTTGCAATCCAAGATCGGGGAGCGAAGCGGATTACTACCTGGTAACCATAGATGGTGCGTCCGCGTACGAATAGCCGGACGATGTGATAGTGGTGATTTAATACATACTGGAGATGTTTGCGTTGGTGGAGAACATGTAGTTGTTCCCCCTCCACCATCTGTTTTACAGCCTGTTTTACTGCCAACTCAACAACTAATCCCGGAAAGCACTTACGCTGACCTTGCCGGTGATGCTTTTTACTATCTTGATCTACAGAGCTTCTTCCCTCCGGGAACTCAGGATGAACCTTTGGTGAACATCTATCAGGTATTACTAAATAGACTTTCCGATCCCGCCGACATCGTCGATGGGGATTATTTTACCGACGTTGGTAACGATGGCCTGAATGGAGCTGAACGTATCCAACAAATCGGTCGAAGCAACCGCCAGATCTTTCAACGAATTAGTGAATTACCTGTCCCACTGACTCCAGAAACCCGATATTTTCCAGTTCCCGTGCGTGGAAACCTTGAAGAATATTTTGTCTTGGGAGTTATCGGCTGCGACAGTGAGTTTGTTGAGAAGGATTGGCGTCATGCGGCTATCGTCTTATTTAAGACTCCACAACCTGTTCTAACACCGAAGATATTTTTTGATTCCGCAGCTTATAATATATCTAAAAGTTCGGTCGAAGTAGCGCTAAATTTCCGTGGTGAATTCGCCACAGAAAACGTACCATTCTCACCGTTACCTAAAGTTCAAATTATGCGCCACGATCTTAGTACCGGTAATAAGAGTTTTGTTGGGGAAGCAATGGGTGTAGCTAAACCGCCTGAAGGAGATCCGGGGCAAGAAATTTACCCATACGCATTCTCCTTCACTGATAAAAGACCACGACCACACCGTCGCTACAGATATGAAGCGATTTTGATGCAACATACCCCTAAATACAACAAATACATTAAGTCTAAACAGACAGCACACTGTGAATTACTCGTTCCGTATAAAGGAAATGTTTCGCCATTCATAGATTCTTATGGGGATCTGACGCAAACAGGCGAAGGTACAATAGTCTCTTTCACATTTAATGCTGGCGATTTTGAGATGTCGTTAACCCGTGTATTAGTCTCGGACAATGCAAGTAAACGGTATACCGGAAGTATTTATCGCGGTGAGTTGCATGGCCTCCCCAACTCACTATTGACTATAAATCGAAGTGCAGGATCTTACACTCTCACTTATAAAGATAAGAATAGTGACAACTGTCTATACACGTTGCGATTGTGGCAGGGGCAGCATAGAACGTGGTCACAAAAGGTGGTGAAAAATGTCTGATATTTTATTCGAAGGTGGTACTTATCAATATGATAGAAACAATCCTTATGAGATAACTTTCTCAGGGGCAACTGATATTATCTTACCATTCCAAGGGACGATCGTGGTCCCCAATAACACAACCGAAGCACTGTTTAGCGGGCTGCATCGAATGATGTTTATCTCCCTATTGTATCCCACTAAAATTGAAGGGATGACCAAAACATTTCCTTTTTTAAGGGATTTCAATAATCGGCCGATGAGTGTGTCCGGACCTTGTTTGTTTCTCGTTGCTGAAGACACAACATTTCTAGATGATATTGATCTTGGTCAACTATTTGAAGACCCAACTGAGCTACACAGCCCAGCCTTCAGAGCGAATACTTTGCTCAGTAGTACAGCACGTTATTTCATTGTTAAATTTGATCCAGCCATTACATTACCAGAAAATCTACTTCCGTTTTCGCGCAAAAAGAACTTTAAGTTAGCCGGTCATTCTGAAACTGGTGATGATCCTCTTAATTTAAAAAATGCCCTTAATGCGGGTGGTGGCAACTTCTCAGGGAAAATTTTCGCATTTGACATCGGAGGTCACCAAACGGAGGCCTATAGTAGTTTAAAGGCTCTGGGAGTTGAAACCATAAGTGGTGCCCCGGGAGATACTCAGATACGGGTGCAATTTGTTGATAGCCACGGTACCCCGTTAACCGACAGCGAATTCCCATTGAACATGCTGGATACCGATCCCTCCCTGGGGAAACCAGCAAACTTTAATGATTGTAAATTTTTCACATATAGCACCTCAGAGAATGAAAATTTAAAGCTGGAGATGAAAAACAATTCGACTAGTGATTACAAAGACCGATTCCATTACGCCAGTTTTTGGCCCGGATACAGCACCCCTTTTAAATTAGTCAAAGAGAGTGGATTAACTATAAAACCGTTTGAAAACATCCCGGCAGATGGTCCGAAACCAACCTTTATGAGGCTGGCTCTTTTTCACCCGTCTGATGAGTTTCAGGATGAAGTAGGAGGGAACATTAAGGTTGATTCGTTTGTATATTACGGCGGGACTGCCGGTGAACAGGCAGTTTTTAAAGACAATGGATTTCGTCTTTTCACTACTCGCAATGTGATTACACCGATGAATAGCGGTGAGATTTTTTTCAGTGATTACCATAAAGTGGTCAGCAAACTTAAGGAAGGAGACAAACTTTATCAAGCAAGCTGGATCGCCAATGCCCACTTACATCTAAAAGGGTCTATGGCTACACGTCTTATTTCCCCCAGCGGAGATGATCCTGGACAGGTATACGATGTTCTGGAAAAGATTCGTGACAATGTTATGTATGTCCCGCTTGATGATGAGCAAGATGGACAGCAAAATTACATCGTCATGCCTCAACAAGAATCATTTTTAGAACAGATTACCAGTACCTTTGGTTTTGACATAGAAACGAATCCTGTTGGGGATGAATTACCTAAACAAACACACAAAGGATTTGTTCGGGCCAATACTTTGTTTGGGTGGAAAATGCAAGGAAACCCAGCACTTATAGATCATACGATCTACGCTTATTGGAAAAATGATATGAAGCTGGTTAGGGAAACAGTTCTTAATTTTGATGTTAGTGAAATATTAACTCTGCAAGAGAAAAATTCTCCACGATCATTTCGTGAAGACATCATCGAACTTGATATTGATGAATCAGATCCGCCCAAAGCAACCATTAGGCGCATTGCTACTATAGAGGTGATTCGCGAGTGGTTACGTGTGCCTACACAGGATCCTTTCAATTACCAACTGTTAGTCATCAATCTTTCGAGCGGATATACCCATCTGGTACCTCTAAATCCTGAAGCAACTAATCCGGACAGTAGCGATCTTGTATTGGTGAATATGGGAGAAAATAAAGATGAAGGCATCCCCGGTATGACTGGTGACGATAGCCTGGCCATTGCCGTGCTCAGGGATCGACCGCCGGGTGAGCTTAATTATAGGAGTGACCTCCTTACCAACTTTAAAACATTTGAATATAGTGATCATGCCCATACACAAGGGATGGTTCCCAGACTTACAACCGAATATGGAGGACTTTTACGCAGTGCGATTGCTAAGGGGGTTGAAGTACGTGCGTTAAAATGGGATCACATACTTAACAAATTGGCCCCTTCTGATGCCCCTGTTCTCAAAGGGCACAACAATAATCAGCAAATTGTGGCCACGATTAATCGAGCGGTTATTGACAATAACCAAGTGGCTCGACGTGGGTATGCTTTTATTGATCAATCTACCAGAGAACTTGGTGCCTGGCATCAAAAACCGACTGCCATAATGAAAAAGGTTCCGGGTGTGAGTGGGCTACCGGGTGATGAACGCACACAGGGGATCGCTTACCTTGGAGGGTTGGATCTTGCACTTGATCGTTGGGATGGTGATTACTTTTATGAACGGGACCCAGACCGGCAAGGAGAGAAGAAATATGATGTACAACTTAAAATTGACGGTGAGGCCGCTTGGGATGTGTTACGTAATTTTCACCATCGCTGGAAAGGAATCTCCCAGTTTTTTAAACGAACTGATGAAATTTGCCAACCTCTTAATTCCTCTGAACAGCTACTGGCAGAGGTAAATAGTCGTTTTGTTGTCACTGATGTAGAGGAGGAGCCGGTGAAATTCCCTAAGAATGAAGCGTTTGTGCAAATTAACCGGACTATTCCACCTTTCTCATGTTACGCTAATGACAACGTTGCTCCTATTGCTGACATTGTTGTCGATAAAGAAAAAGGTGAACTTGGTTCGCATGCTTCTTATTTGAAAGGGATTTCCAATGCAAAGAAATTTATCCTGATCAACGAACAATATTTCTTTAGCCCTGAGGTTGCCACAGCGGTTCGTGATGCATTGGTGCGATCTGATGGTCCTCAATTTGCGATCATCGTCCTGCCGATGAAGCTATCAGAGAATAAACACATTGACCCTCTTTTCTTTAAGTTGCGTGAAAAGATGTTCAATGTGATTCGTTATGGCTATAACACTCAGGAGAGTGATAATCCTTGTGGACGCACAATTGCCCTTAATAACGAAAATACCACAAACAATATCAGCGATCGAATCGCAATTATGACCCCTATGAATCATCAAGGCGTAAATGTATATTGTCATTCGAAACATATTCTTATAGATGATGTCTGGATGACTATTGGTTCAGCTAATATGAGCAATCGCGGTCTAACCTATGAGGGGGAAATCAATGCCGCCAGTATGGGACAAAAACTTTATAAAGGCGGAACCCATGTCATTCGTGAGCAGCGGATCGAATTGTGTCGTCGTCTCTTAGGCTTGCCTAAAGCCTATCGATCTGCGTTGCACGATCCGTTCGCAATGTTTCGTTTGCTCAAACAGATTGAAAAGCAAGGGGATAGTGTCAGTCTCAATGTCTATCCATTAAAACCTATGGTTAAACGGCTGGATACGACGTTTGTAGCAGAACATTTTCCGGGTGATGAAGCTTATAATCATTTGATAAACTTTGTTACTGATGTAGATGTTAATGATCCTTCTTTTAATTACTGGATCTGCTACCTCATTGATGCCGATGGTCGTGACCAGCAGGTGGACAGGCTTGGCTATCTGGGTCGTATGCTGGGTATTACCAAACATCTTTCGTTTGCTACAGGAAAAATGTCAATTTTATTTGATGACCCTGGCAGCAGAGCCGCCCTCATCAACATAATCCAAACAAGTCAGAAGGTTTTGATTAAGATTTATACGACCTTGTACCTTGAAGATGTGGATGGGGATACAACCACTGAGGGTCCTTTTTTACAAGAAAGTTATCCATTAGAGGTTGTCGATGGTGTGATTCAATTAAAAGGTCTTGCTGGCAATTTACTATCTGTGATCATTTCTACCTCAGCTGAAATAAAAGTAGAGGCGAAATTGTTTAGTGAATTTAAAGGCGTTACGCAAGAAATTGATTACGGTGCCGAACATGTATTTATCCCCGATGACATCGGTATCAATATCGGTGACGAAACTCCGGGAGCACTTGATATTATGGGCACTGGTGAAGGTGGTGGTGGAAGAGGAGAGATCAAAGATGGCAGCACTGATGGAGAAGACTCATTTACACCGAGAACTAAATAAATCAAGCTACATTCATATATTGTGTGGTTTGAAGAAGCACTGGATGCGAAAAGTCTTTTTTGTTTTCGTAAAAGCAGGGACATTGCAATACAAGAAAAGTTGATAATGATTTATGGTTAACGTCTGTAACTGAGAAAAAGTTGATGTAGAACCTCCGAAGTCTGCATAAAGGTGCAGACTTCAAACTAGCTCATGCTGTTGAGGCCAAAAACCGTGGTTTGTAAGGTAACACTTTACAGATATATAGAAACTACAGATAAACAGCTCAATTCTGTCGTTACGTATAAATAATTTAGAATAAAAAATGAACAGGATTCTTATATTAACAAGTGTAATAGGTGGTGGCCATGTTTTTCGTGATGTAGCCATTGCTAAAGAGCTGGAGAAGAATTTACCTGAAGATTATGAAATTATTTATGCTTCTGGAGGACAAGCTTATGACATGCTTAGAGAAGAAGGACTTAAAGTTGAAAAAGTCGCCGGGATAAATTTTCCTGCTCATAGCGGAAAAGTAAACTTTTTAAAGCTCTATTTAATGATCATCTGGTCTGAACTCATGCAGCTTTTCAGTCTACGCTTTTTGATTAACAAGTACGAGCCTGTCTTAGTCATTCTTGATGAGTTTTTTTTTCTAGCAGACTATTGTCGTTTGCGGGGGATTCCGGTTGTTTTTATGTGTGATTTCGCCGGTGTTCCTCAATCTCAGTTTTTTCGTAACCCTTTAAGTTCACTCCTCGAAGGTTTCTTTGACTGGTATCTCTCTTCTTATCTCTCCCGGCGTGTGAATCGCTGGATATTCATCGGAGACACTGCTTTGGTCCCTCGTGAAGACTGGAAAGCTCGCATGCAGGCATATAATATACTTGCTGTTGAACCAATTACAAAGCTTCAGTTTACACCTCCGCCAACCAGGAAAGAAGCTCGTAGAAAATTAAATTTCAGTGAAGGTGAGAAAGTGGTGACATCTCTTGTGGGTTGTTCCGGAGTAGGAGAATATCTGCTCAGGGCAGTCAATGATTCTGCTCCTCTATTGAACAAACAGATTCCTGATATAAGGATAGAATTAGTCTGCGGCAAAGGCATTGATCCTGAATCGCTGCGTCTTTCAGCTAATAATGGTGTTCATGTTCATGGATACGTTCGGGACATCGAAGTATTTTTGGCTGCAAGTGATGCAGTTGTTGTTCAGTGTGGTCTCACAACTGCCACAGAGTGTTTGATGATCGGAGTACCTATGATTGTTGTTCCGCTGGACGGTCATTGGGAGCAGACTAATACTGCACGGTATTTATTTGAAAAAGCCGGGATAAAAAAAATCGATGCTAACCATATATCAGCAAAAGTTCTTACTCCTGCTATAGTTGAGTTGCTAAAGCGGTCCGAACGGATGACGTCTCCTTTCCGTGGAGACGGGCATATTGTAGCAGCACAAAAAATAGCTGAAATTCTGGAATTTCATTGAAAAAAACTGAATATAACTAGTTCTTTTGCTCGTAGCAGAAACGATCGATGGCCAATACTGCCAACTGTGTGTTTGATCTGCTCTTTCCTATTATTGGTTTTAATTGGTTACAATGCTCTCAACCTTTCAAATAAGAATCAGGGTACAAAAAAAGGACATTTCAGATCCATCCGTATTATCGAACATATAATAAAATGCCAACCAAATGGGGTTAAAACCTATTTTGCCTGCACTAAAACCGAGGATAGCACCCACAATATACCTGCATCCACATCATCAGGGGGTAATTCCATTGATAAGATTCATAAAGTTTGTTCTCCTTGCATAGAATGATAATGTCTATATAAATAACATACTTAAAGGTGAATACTAAAATCTTTAAGAATATAGAGCTTATACCTGAAATATATGTAAGGAAGGTGAGAATTAATAAATTACACAATTTGTAGTAGATGTTCAAAATCTTCACCCCATACAACAAAGATCCTATCCTTTCAGATGTGATAGACCTAAATGATAACAAATGCTCTGCGAAAAATATTTTTTGTTTGACTGTAATATCTGTTTTTGATAATTTCAATTACTATTTATTGAAATAGGATTATTGCTTGGTACTGACCGCAACAGATTATTATGGTAAAAAACGTAAGCTCTGGGTGGTCAAAGGGAGGATAATGCCGACTGAAAGGAATTTAAATTTTTGAAATAATGTCTGATAATGGCAAACCTTGAGCAATTGGGGGGCGCAAAGTAATAGGGTCTTTATAGATAGCCATACTGCCAAAGATGTTCCAAAAAACACTTTTGCGGTATGGCTTTTTTTGTTTCTACTCATTTTGTGGCAACATCTAAGCGTATAAGGCTTCATTAAACATTTTTATTATAGCAACTTCTAAATCTGTGGGGGATAAAGAGATGCTTAGAAACTGGCGAGACCGTGAGAAAGTCAAATACCTATCAATAATTATCGTAATATCAATCTGCTATTCGCTGTTCTTTCCTCCGATTGCGCAAGTAAGCGCAGCTGAACAATCTGTAACGCAACAGATAATAAACAGTATGCAGCAGGCGGACATGTTTGCTGATATGAGGTCAGATTTTCGGAATCTGGTTGTTGCTGAGAACAGCCCTGTAACACCAGATAATGTTCTTCGCAGTAATGCCGGGCTGAACAAGCGTGGTCACGATAATAAAGCCTCCCCTGAATATGCCCTTCTTCATGCCGGCAAGAGAGAACAATCTGAAATAACAACAGACCACACAGGCAGGAGAATCATCGGCTTTCACGTAAATCCGCAAAAGAGAAGTATACTCCCAGCCCGAAAAACCTGGTCTTCTCACACAGTATCAACTCAATCGGTTCCAATCGTCGGGTTTGTAATTGATCCTGAACTGAAGAGAGTCAAACCAATAAAAAAAGCACAAGTAGGTACAAGGACACTTGTATCCGGTAAACAAACAGCTTCCCCCTCAAGCATAATTGAAAACCAGTGCGATGTTACTGCACCCGCACGCGTGCTTCGTCACTGTTACGATGACAGTGAATCTGATTGCAACAATGATGCGGAACTGTGGTTGTCACATTATGAATTTGAATATAAAGAGGGCAATCTCCTGGAGATTCACGCATCATACAAAAACATTACCGTTTCAGAATCCTTTCAGCAACCATTCTGTTTTACTGTAAATGAAGAAGAAACTACCCTTGATAAAATTGAGGTTATTACTCTACCTGTACCGGAAGAGCTTCAGAATACCTTTGGTGACGACAAAGTCCTCAGCCCCGGTGAAAAAACAACAGTACTCACCTATTCAGTTGTTCACAAAGGGGAACCATTTAATCTTTTTATAGATGCGAATGCTGTGGTGGAGAGCGATACGGTCTGTAATGTTGAGAACATGTGCGAGGCTTCTGGGGATTCTCGTATGCTTGAACTCTGTAATGAGGAATCTGAGACAAACTGTGGCGAAGGAACAGAGTTGTGGATGTCCACGTTCAAAGAGGCATTCATGTCAGATACTCTATTAGAGATTACCGCGTCATTCAAGAATATTACCGATACAAAAATCTTTCAACAACCTCTCTGCTTTACCGTAAATGATGAGACTCTCTGTGACAAAATAGATCTTATTACACTGCCAGAGCAGGATGCACTTTCAAATGCATTTAGTGATGACGGGTTTCTCTCTCCTGGTGAAACTACAAAAGAGTTAACATTCATGGTTCAACATAGGGGTGATCCTTTCAGCTTTTATATCGGCGCCAATGCTGTTTTAGAGAGGGTTTCTGGACCTACAGTAACAATAAACGCGGACCCTCTAAATATTGTAAAAGGTGAATCTACAACTCTTACCTGGAGTTCTACAGAGGCTATCAATGCGGAGATCGACCCTGGCATTGGGGCTGTTGAGGTAGATGGTTCAATGGAGGTTTTCCCTGTAGAAACCACAACGTATACTATCACGGTAACCGGTAATGGCGGTACTGCAACTGCCTCAACAACCGTTGTTGTAAATGATCTGCATGTGGAGTTCCATCTTTCCCAGGAAGCAGACACTGGACAGATTGGTGATGACCTTACAACTATGGATACAGTTTCTCTGGCAGGTTTTACAGATGCAAACATTGCCATCGACCTCTATTCAGACAATGATTTGACTGCACCTGTTGCATCAACCAGGTCAGATGCAAGCGGTAATTTTCGTTTTGCAAACAGGCGGCTTTTATTAGGGGAAAATCATTTCTCTGTAACGGCAACTAATCTGGACGGTCACAAGGCTTTTTCTTCTCGAACCATAACGTATCTTCCATGCGATATTGACTCACATATCAATAAATTTTCGGTGCCGGTAGGACAGACGCCTAAAGAAGGTGATAACAGCCAGATGTTTATTCCAGGGGCAGCAGAATTTATCGGTACTTTTGTCCCGCTTTCACTACCAGTTGACAGCAATGTTTTGGTGGTTGCCGCTGTGCTCGATGGTGATGGATTACCGGACCTTATAACATTGTCAAAAGACGCAGATGAAGTAATAATATTTCTTGATACAAACAGTGGTTCATTAGGACCGGCAGTTCGTTATAACAGTGGAGCAGTAATGCCTACTACAATAGCTGTTGATAATTTTATAGGTAATCTCTCTCCTGATATTGCGGTTGGGCATATGGACGGTACAGTTACTTTTCTTGAAGGTCTTGGTGATGGAACTTTTATACTGCGTCCACAATCTTTTGTGACTGGGTTGGGAACGATAGTCGATATGACAGCTGCTGACTTTGACGAAGATAGTGATGTTGACCTTGCTGTGAGCGGTACAAATCAACTCACTGTTTTGATGAATGATGATGATGCGTTGCCTGTTAGTCCCATTACGAATGGCAGTTTCGCAAATCATCTTGCCGGCTGGAAAAGTGATGTTACTGGACACGTAGTCGGAGATATTCCGGGATCTATAAATGGCTCTGGAGGCTCTGTGCTATTTCTGGAAAACTCTTCATTCCGTATTACTCTTCAGCAGACATTTATTGTGCCATCTTCCCCTGAAACTCTCTCTTTTGACATTCTGTCGTCGAATCTTGAGGATCCTGCCGGTGGTGTACCTGATGCTTTTGAAGCATCCCTGTTAGACAGTGCGTCCAACTCGCTGGTTTCCTCCTTTGATTCCGGAGCGACGTCATTCATTAATCTTAATCCGGGAGATGACATTTCTACGGCAACCGGAGTAACGTTTGATGGCACACGTGCTATTCTTGATATTTCCGGACTTACTCCAGGTACTGAAGCAACGTTATTCTTTGACCTCATTGGAAATCCACCGGGGACGGGTTCTTCCATTGTCTTGGATGATGTAGAAATTAGTCCGGGAACTATCCTGGCAGACACATTTACGACAGTTCTTCTCCCTGGTCCCATAGGAAGTACGGAAGGGATAGGCCATTGCGATACAGATAGTAATGATCACCTGGATATTATAGTCTCTGATGCTGGCTTTAATAAGTTAATTATCTATAATGGCGATGGTACCGGCGCTTTTGTACGTAAGGAGATAGATGTGGCTGGTACTGTTTTTAATACACAAATAAAAGAGCGCACATCGAACTCATTGAATGCCGAGGCTACTCCTTTTGGCGATCTGTTCACCGGCAATGTCGGTATTGGTGATGAAGATGTTTATACTCTTGATTTTGCTGCTGGACAGCAGGTTTACTTTGATGTTCTGGAAGGCGACAAGAGATCTTTCAGCTGGAGTCTTGCCGATTCGAACGGTACAGATGTATTCAGTTCAAGTGAGTTTGGTGATCAGGGACCTCACAGGATCAATCAAACCGGCCAACATACACTGCATGTTGTGGGTAGAATTGATATACCAGAGTCGTATCAATTCCAGATATTTGAAGTGCCTGAATCGGTCACCTTACCAATTGCTATTGGTGACGTTGTAAACGGATCCATAGATGTTCCGGGCGAGAAAGATATTTATACATTTGATGCTATATCCGATCAACGGTTGTACTTTGATATACAGAAAGGGGACAAAAGATCTTTTGGCTGGAGTCTAATAGATCCGGACGGAGTGAGTATTATATTCAACGCAAGTCAGTTTGTAGATCAGGGGCCGTTTGTACTAAAGGGCACAGGCCGTTATACGCTGACAATGGATGGTACTAGCGATAGGAGGGATTCTTACCAGTTCCAGATATTTGATGTGCCAGATCCAGTCACCTTGCCCATTGCAGTTGGTGACATTGTAAACGGTTTGATAGATGTTCCTGGCGAGATAGATATTTATACATTTGACGCTCTGTCCGATCAGTGGTTGTTCTTTGATGTTCAGTCGGGTGATAAAAGATCTTTTGGCTGGAGTTTAACTGATACGAACGGAGTGACTATATTCACTTCAAGCCAGTTTGGTGATCAGGGACCGTTTGTACTGGAGAGCACAGGCCTTCATACGTTGACAATAGATGGTAGTGGTGATAGGAGAAACTCTTACCAGTTTCAGATATTTGACGTTCCGGATAGTGTGCCACAGTCAATACCATTTAATACTCATATATCAGGCTCTATAGTCATCCCAGGGCAGACACAGACTTACATTTTTGATGCTGTTGAAGATCAGGAAATCCTATTTGATATACTGTTTAATAACAATAGGGTCCTCTATACACTTACGGATCCATCCGGAAATACAGTATTTGCAAATACAAGAGGCGACCAGTCAATTCTTTCTCTCCCGCTGACCGGCAGATACGAACTTGTTGCGGATCTTGACCAGAGCAAACTCGGTAGTTTTAGTTTTCAGGTTGTTGATGGCTCTATCGCCCCGACGGTACCATCAAGTGCAGACCTTGTTGTAAATAATGTAACTGCTCCATTAAGAGTCATTGATAACCCAGCGCAGATCGAAGTGACGTGGACGGTTACCAATCAGGGGGACGTTTCAACCGTTGAAGGACAATGGTACGATAGGGTCTTGTTTACTGCCGGAGGTGCTACTGGAACTATAGAAAATGCTGATCTTGTAAACTTCTCTGCGGGTGTATTAGAACAGAATCGTTTATTAGGGCCTGGGGAGAGTTACAGCCAAACAGAAACCTTTACTTTCAAAGATAACTTTACGGGTGATTTTGAAGTATTAGTAGAAACTGATTATGATAATAGAGTATTTGAGAATCTAGATGAGGCCAATAACAGCTCTAGAGCTGAAAACCTTACAGCTGTCTATCCTGAACCGCGAAACATTGGTGGGGAGAGTATAATTAACGTCGACTATGCAGATGGTAGCCAGTTTCCATCCGGTACCACATTGAGCTTAACTGGTCAGGTCAACCTGCTTTCGGAGTCTATCAATGCTCTCTTTGCTTTTGATCTTTCTGGTAGTACTTCACTTGTTACAGACCTGGATGCCAACTTTGATGGAACGGTAAATGATCAGGATGATCTTAATAATGATGGTATAATTGGTGATATTCTAGATACTGAGATCGGCGCCATAATTCGTATATCAAATGATATGGCTGCCAGGGTTGATGATCTGCTTGTAGCTGCTATCCCTTTTGCGAGAACGAGCTGGCCGGCTGATCTTGGGCCGGAACTCCTAAATCAGACCTTTCGACATCCACGTACCGGTGGAACTATACCTGATTTTGAAAGAGCATTACGATCAACAGATGTGATAAATGGTTTTTTCTCCGGCATTGATGAGTATCGTACATTCTGGATATTGGCAGGCACAAATTTTCAGTCTCCCATCGTAACCATAGACAGTATACTTGCACGAGCCCCGGATGCGGATCAACAGATTGTATATTTCCTTACTGACGGTGAATCCACTACTGGTCCCACTGATGCGGAACTTGAGAGTTTAGCTAATCGTGGAATCATATTTCATAGTTACCAGATAACAGGTGATAATGTTACGGATCAGTTGGATGACTTGTCCCGGGCAATAGATGCCAATTCCCAATCATCAGGTGACTCAACCCTTGTTGCGGACCCTAATGATCTTGCAAATGTGTTGCTTGGCACCATTAAGCTTGCCGGCGTAACTGTAAACGGTAAGGGGGTGGAAAGTTTAGATGCCTCTGGCAACTTCTTTGCATCGGTTTCCATTCAGCCAGGTAACAATGAATTTCTTATCGAGGCTTTTGACTCAAACGGTAAGAGTATCTTCTCCACTGTTAATATTGTTGGAATTGATCCAAATCTACCACCTGGATTTACAGAACTTCAGGATATTACGGCCCTTTCAACCATCTCGTATCATGGTTCAACATTTAATCGTAAGAGCCAGACGCTTTTTGTGGACTCGTTGATTACAAATAGAGGAGATGATTCATTGGTATCTCCTGTAACCGTTGTTTTTAATCCTATAACTCCATCAACTGTTAAACTGGATAACCCTGAGACATCTGATCCCCAGGGGCATCCTGCAATGATATTTGATGATGAACTCGGTGTGGATGGTATTGCTAAAGGGGAAACGAGCCAGCCTGTTACACTCTTATTTAGCAATACAACACATGACCGATTTTCTATTAACGTTACATTTTTTACCAGTAATAGTACTGCCCCATATTTCTCTTCTACACCGATTACAACGGCAGTTGTTGGTAAACCATACCAATATCATGCCGCTGCCAGCGACGCAGAAAACCATAAGCTGGCATACGCTCTAACGGTATCTCCTGAAGGGATGAGCGTTGATCGTAATAGTGGGATGGTTTTGTGGACGCCTGTACCTTCTCAGGTGGGCATCCACCATGTGGAGCTAACTGTCTCTGACGGTCATGGAGGCGTAGCACGTCAGAACTATCAGGTAATCGTATGGCTCGATCTTCCTAACAGGCCGCCCGTCTTTAGTTCTACACCGCTTACGTGGATTGCAGGGGGGAATGACTATAGGTATGCTCCGGTAGTCTCTGATTTTGATCAGGACACTTTGCTCTATTCTCTTGATGAAGCACCTGTGGGAATGAGTATTAATGCCAGTACGGGTGTGGTGGCTTTTGCTTCACCACCGGATGGACGTTATAATATTTCTATCCGTGTTGAAGATGGAAAAGGCGGTGACGCGGTACAGTCATACGTCTTGTCGGTAGGCAGTGTCTCTTCCAATACAGAAGCTCCCCGTATATTATCCATCCCTTCGATCATAGGGGCTGTTAGTAACCTTTATCTCTATTTTCCATTAGTTCAGGATAACTTTGGAGATACATTGTCATATTCACTTGCACAGGCACCGGTTAACATGGAGATTGACAGTGATACCGGTAAGATTATGTGGACTCCTGATAATACACAGGTTGGCCCTAACGTTGTGTTGTTAAGGGTAGATGATACGCAGGGTAACTTTGTGACGCAGTTCTTTACGGTTGAAGTTAGTGCAGTATTGCAAAACCTTACTCCTGTCATTATTTCAACACCATCGTTTCTTGCGACCCAGGGTAAGCAATATCTATATGATGCTGAAGCACGGGACGGAAATGGCGATACTGTAATATTTGAACTCGCTGAAGGTCCTCAGGGAATGGCCATTGACGCGACTACAGGTATGTTGGCCTTCACGCCTGACGGAACACAGCTTGGTATTTACAGGGTTGGTATTCGCGCAAAAGATCCATTTGGGGACAAAGGATTACAAACCTATGATATTGATGTACGTAAGCCAAATACCGCACCGGTATTTATTTCAGTACCTGTGACCGGGACTACGGCCGGAGGCACATATAGATACAAAGCTATTGCTACAGACGAAGAAGATATGATTACTTACAGTCTGCTCACTTCACCAATCGGTATGACTATTGATAAGAGAACCGGGGTAATAAAGATGAATACCGCTATAGCAGACATTGGAGACCATCCGATTACAGTTAATGTAACTGACGAACGAGGAGCCGTTGCTGAACAGGTATACACCCTTACTGTAAATGCAGACACTGAACTGCCGGTTGTTTCCGTCCAGCTCTCTTCTACAGTTATAGAACCGGGTGAAACTGTTGACATACAGATATCCGCATCTGATAACACTGGAGTATCTACTATCAAACTTGAAATTGATGGGGTTCCGACCCAGCTTGATCAAAATAACAGCGCCACGTATCTCGCAACGAAACCGGGTCTTTTTGATGTTACGGGGATTGCCACTGATTCAAGTGGTAACACCGGCATGGCTACACAAAAACTGCGTGTTATTGACCCTGCTGATGCGGAACCACCCTTTGTGGAGATAACCAGCCCGGATAATGGTAAAACAGTTACCTATCTTACAGACATCATTGGGACAGTTAATGGGGATTCCGATCTAGAATTCTATAGGGTTGAGTATGCAAGGCTGGATCTGGTAGACATTGACGATATAGGGGCAGACAACCCGAACTGGGTTGCATTCGTATCCGGAAAAACGGATGTAATTGACAATCTACTTGGTGTCTTTGATCCGACTCTGTTGTGTAATGATGATTATGTTGTCCGGGTAGTTGCTCAAGACTTTAGTGGTAATATTGCTATTCGAGCAATTACGCTTGGAGTTACTGGTAATGCGAAACTTGGACAGTTCAGTGTGGAGTTTACAGATCTAAGTATACCTCTGGCAGGAATTCCCATTGAAATTACCCGACGTTATAGTACGCTTGACGCAAATGATCAGGATGACTTTGGTTATGGGTGGACATTGAAAACCGCTGACGCTAATATAAGGGAAACAATACCTCTTGGTCTTGAAGGGCAGGTTGGCTTCTTTGGGGCGGAACCATTTAAGATAGGCACTCGAGTTTATCTAACAGATCCTGATGGACGGCGAGTAGGTTTTACCTTTGAACCAACCATTGCAGTTAGCCTTTTGGGCACAGTTTTTATGCCCCATTTTACACCGGATCCGGGTGTTTTTGACCAGCTTGAAGTGGACAATGTTGCATTGAAGCAGAGGAGTGATGGTACATTTGGCCTCTTTCTTGTAGGATTTAATTACAATCCGTCAACGTACCGTCTCATCAGAAAAGATGGAACTATCTATAATCATGATCAGTTTGAGGGTTTACAAAGTGTAATTGATCGGAATGACAACGAACTTGTTTACACGAAAGATGGGATTTTTCATTCTACCGGAGTATCTATACAGTTTGTGCGTGATTCCCTGGGCCGCATTAAAGAGATAATTGACCCAGCCGGGAATAAGATTACCTATAGCTATGATCCTGCAGGGGACCTGTCAAGTGTAAGAGATCAGGAAGCCCTTGTTACACAGTTCACCTACTATGATGATCCAGCCCACTACCTTGATGAGGTTATTGACCCGCTCGATCGCACAGCCAAACGGACCGAATATGACGAAAACGGTCGGGTTATCGCTGTTACTGACGCCCTGGGAAACCGATTCGAACAGTTATGGGACCCATCCAATTTTGTTGGCACCTTTACAGGTGGCCGCGGACAGGTCACTAACATCATCTACGATGAGAGGGGTAATGTTTTAAAGCAGAATGATCCTCTCGGAGGCGTCTTTACCTGGACCTATGATGGGGATGATAACGAAACCTCGACAACAGATGAAAATGGCCATGAAACTCACTTTACTTACGACGATCAAGGCAATCGGCTGACACAAAAGGATGCCTTGGGGGGGAGCACCACCTGGACCTACGATGAGTTCAGCAATATAACCAGTTTTACTAATCCTCTTGATCAGGTTGAGACTTTCGGTTATGACGACAACGGCAATCTCGTTGAGCGCATAAATGCTGCAGGAAAATCTGCTTCGGCTACCTATGACGATCAAGGCCGAATCACTTCCATAAGAGATTTTAACGACAATCCTTTTTCTTTTGAATATGGAATATCCGACCAACCAACGAAGTTGATCAATCCTGACGGAAGCATTAGACTGATTGAATACAATCATTTTGGGCAAGCCACGCGGGTTGTCGACGAAACCAATATCAGTACAACCGCAGTTTATGATGATAGAGGGAGATTGATCAACCAAAGGGACGATCAGGGTAATGAGATAACCCATACCTATAATAGGTATCTCTTGGCAAGTACAACAGACCCTCTAAACCGTACCACTCGCTTTGAATACGATGATGCAGATCGATTAGTACGGCAGTTTGACCCGTTAGGGGGTAAAACAGAATACTCCTATGATGCCGATGGTAATCGCATAATGGTAACCGATCCCGTTGGGAACACCACAACTTTCGTTTACGACAATCTCAATCGACGAACAGAACGCATTGACCCCCTGGGTAACATCAGTACATTTACTTATGACCCGGTGGGTAACGAAACCGAAAGGATCGACCGTAATGGACGACGAACGACGTTTCAATACGACAAATTGAATCGGCTTCTCAAGGAGACCTGGTTCGATACCAATGATATTGTTGTGCGCACTATTGATTCGGTATACGATGCAGTTGGCAACCGCTTGTCCATTGGCGATTCCGACAGTACGCATAGTTTCATCTATGATGAATTAAATCGAGTAATTGCCGATGACAATTTCGGAACGCCAAACGTCCCGAATACTGTACTTTCATATAGCTACGACGCAAATGGGAACAGAATCTCAGCCAGTGACGGCACTGGAGTTCGGGTTGATTCCTTTTACGGAAAGAGAAATCGGCTTGCTAGAAAGACCTGGGTTGGTACGGGAATCGATCCGGCGCGTGTTGACTTTTCGTATGATGATTGCTCCTGCGCAAGGAAAACCCAGGAGGACCGTTTTGCAGATGTAGATGGATTGCAACTGGTTTCTTCCAGTAACGTTGAATATGATACATTGGGAAGAGTTTCTTCAATTACTCATACTGGCAGTGCCAATGTGGTCCTAGGCAATTATCTGTATACCTACGATAAAGCAAGTCAGGTTACTGGAAAAACCCATCATGGTCAAACCTTTGACTACACATATGACCTCACTGGCCAACTCATAGCATCTTCACGTTCGTTGTTTGGAAATGAAAGCTTTACATACGATGCCAATGGAAACCGTACGAGTAATGGCAGTATCGTAGAGGATAATAATCAGATTGTAGTTGACAATGAGTTTGCGTATACCTATGACGACGAAGGCAATCTAACCTCCAAACTGGAGATTGCTACCGATAATATCAGCAACTATAGTTATGATCATCGCAACCGCTTGGTCCGTTACGAGAAGCGGAACGCTTCGGGCGAACCAACCAGTGAAGCCAGGTACAGCTACGATGCCCTGAACCGTCTCATCGGTATGAAAGTAAATGGGGTGACTATGTACACGATCTATGACGGGGCGAACGCCTGGGCAGATTTTGATGAAGATGGGAATGTAATTACCCGTTATCTTTTCGGAGACCGAATCGACGAAAATCTCGCCCGCTATCGGCCGGGAGAGGGCACTTCCTGGTACCTTTCAGATAAACTCGGGACGGTTAGTGATCTCATTGATGATAATGGGGATGTTATCAACCATATTGATTACGATAGCTTCGGTAGGGTTCGCGGGCAAACAAATCTCCAAGTAAGTGATCGTTTTTTATTTACCGGCCGAGAATTAGATGAGGAATCTGGACTCTATTACTACCGCGCACGTTATTATGATTCGAACCTGGGTCGATTCCTCAGTCAGGACCCGATAGGATTTGATGCAGGAGATGCAAATCTTTATCGGTACGTGAACAATGCACCGTTTAATGCAACTGACCCGACGGGTGAGGCTGTTGCCATTGAGTACCAGGTACTTAGTGGCGACGACACGGGCACTGTTCAGGTCTTCATTGCGCAGACCAATAACGTGGCACACGCTAGGAATCTTTTCTCCGCGTTTCAGAGGACGCAGAGGATTCTTGCCAAGATTTTAGAGATTAGAAAACTACCCTAGCGGAGGTCGGGGGCGGGCCACCGTAACATATAGATATAAAGAGAGATAACGGTTAAAAGTGGCCACATATGGTGCAATAATGCCATTTTTAGGATCAAAATGGCATTATTACTAAGTATGGAGCATTCCATGCACCGAATAATAGCTAATTTCTTAGGAACCGTAGCATGGAAGATTACAAAAACCAGTCAATAAACCGTCATTTGTAACCTCCCATGTTTGATATTCCTTATAAAATTGATGTTTATTGGTATCATAATAGTCACATTTGTCATGTATCACTTTCTTGTATTGCATCTTGTTCTTATTGTTAGAATAATTAAAGATTGGAGCTTACATAATGAAAGGTTTATTGTTTATATTTTCGATGTTACGTAGAAGCAAAATTTCGATGGTAGTACCTATAATAATGTTATGTTCTGGGGATGCGTTATGTCAGAAATTACCCCAACCACCTAAACAGGCACAGTTTGGCCCTGGTGGTACTGAGTATATACATAGCGGGGTAAGCAAAAATATATTTGGTAAAAGGAACAGGGAGTATTGGATCTTTAGACCATCATCTCCAACGCCAGAAACATCACCTATTATTATATTCCTCCACGGCTGGGGCGCCACGAATCCCAAAATATACGGCGCCTGGATTGAGCATATCGTACGGAAAGGTAATATGGTTATTTACCCTCGTTATCAGGCAACATTATTTACTCCTTCATGGTCATTAACCCATAACGCAATACAGGCAGTGAAAGATGCTATCGGGCAGCTAAGAAAAGAGACAGATATAACACCTGAATTTGACAATGTTGCCATTGTTGGCCATTCTGTCGGTGGTCAGATCGCGGCTAACATGGCTGCGTTAGCAGGAAAAGATGAATTTCCTTTACCAAAAGCGGTAATGTGTGTTCAGCCAGGCAAGTCTGAGTCAAAACAGAAAAGTATTGCTGTTCGACTTGCCGATTTGAGTAGTGTCCCTGCGCATACATTACTACTTACGGTGGTGGGTGAAGATGATCTCCTAGTAGGTGATAATGACGGGAAATTAATATTTAACAAGACTACTCAGGTCCCTTTGACTAATAAAGATTTTATTATTATGGTCTCTGATAGATATGGTGCCCCTTCTCTGAATGCACATCATTTTGCTCCATGTGCAATTAACGACTCCTATGGTCTAGTTGGGAAAAGAGGGCAAAGTAGGTGGGAAGGTTTGAAATGGTCAAGATTAGAAGAACAGTTAAAGGACAGACGAGATAAACGAGAAAAAGAGCCTGCTGATTTTTTGTCAATTGATTTAGTGCAAAAAACAATAGATTCTCTAGATTATTATGGTTTTTGGAAACTGTTTGATGGGCTCTGTGATGCCGCCTTCTATGGGACGAACAGGGAGTATGCTCTTGGTGATACACCTGAACAGCGTTTCATGGGTAATTGGAGTGATGGAACACCGGTTAAAGAATTGATGGTGACTGATACCCCATGAACTGTATTATCTGTAAACTTGATGATATGGGAATTTTCATTTTATACAGAATAGATTTTTCTTTTAATACCAAGGTGTAACTGTCTTATGGGTTAAGCGATAGCAAAACCTATACTATATTATTTGAGAATAACAATAGCCCGCCGAGGGAACTAATTAAATGGACATTAATTCTCTTTTCTCAATTTGTATTTTCCTGTCTTTTTGTACTCTTATAATTATGCTTAAACATGTTGTTGATTTGGTTGTACCTTTGCCATACAAGGTCATAATTCATTTGACACAATAACTTGCTTAAAGCTATAATTAACACCAATTATGTTTTTTTTTGTTTTAGTTTTGCCTTCATGGTTAAAAACCACACTAATTTCCTGTCGTTTGTCTGCATAACTCCTTTTGCTATGATGTTATAGGATAATTTGATCTTTGTTTATCAAATGTTGACAACCATGGCTATAATTGCTTGAAAATATATTGGCTATTAACATAAAAATACTATCATTACATGGAAAACAGAAGAAAAACCAGAATTATTAACATAGGTTCGGTTCAAATAGGCGGGGACTCAAAGATTGCAGTACAGTCAATGGCTAATACACATACACAGGATGTGGATGCTACAGTCAGGCAGATTAAAGAGTTAGAGGAGATTGGATGTCAGATAATAAGGGTAGCGGTACCTACAGCTGAAGCGGCCAAATGTTTGTCTGAGATCAAGAAACGTATAAACATCCCATTGGTTGCAGATATACACTTTGTGCATCAGCTAGCACTGGATGCAATTGAAAACGGCGTCGATAAGATAAGAATAAATCCGGGTAATATGAAGGATAAAGCGATGCTAGAGAAGATTATTCTTTCGGCAAAGAATAAAGGGGTTCCCATAAGAATAGGTGTTAATTCCGGATCAATTCGGGAGTTTGACCCAAATACTGAGAATGGAGATCATGAGGACATGGTTGATCTCATGGTAAATTCGACATTGCAGTATTGTGAACATTTTGAATCTCTGGGTTTTAAAGACATTGTGGTATCACTTAAGACCTCTGATGTACCGTCTACTATAAGGGCTTACAAGATGATTGCTAATCAATGTGACTATCCGTTACATTTGGGCATCACTGCAGCGGGACCGCCGTCATTGGCTTCTGTAAAATCTGCGGTTGGTATTGGGAGCCTTTTGTCACAGGGAATTGGAGATACTTTAAGGGTCTCGTTTACGGGTATTCCTCATAATGAAGTGAGATTTGGTTATGAAATATTGGAAAGCCTCGGGTTATCTGAACGGACACAACCTGAACTTATTTCATGCCCCACATGTGGTAGGTGCGAAATAAACTTGGCCAAGATAGTGAATGAAGTAAATGAAAAGCTTCCTTTAGATAAAAAAGGTATACAGGTTGCGATAATGGGGTGTACGGTTAACGGACCAGGTGAAGCGAGGGAGGCGGATATTGGTATTGCAGGCGGAAAGGGATTTGGCATTCTATTTAAAAAGGGTAAAAAGATTAAAAGGGTTGATGAAGCAGATATGGTGTCAGAATTGATACACGAAATTGAAAACCTGCCTTGATAAACATTTTTCCGAACATATCCTTAGAGGTTCTTATCATAAAGTTTTAATAAAGCAAGTAATAAAATGAAAAATATCGTAATACTTGGCTCAACCGGTTCAATAGGCACAAATACATTGGATGTGGTTCGTCATCTGACCAATGACCAGTATAATGTAATTGGTTTAGCGGCAAATAAACAGTGGGAACTGCTGGCCGATCAGATAAAAGATTTTCAGCCTGAATGGGTATCATTGGCGGATGAAGGTTCTCTCAAATGTTTAAAGGATCGATTAAATTCTCAGCCGGATGTTCAGTTGTTACATGATGTAAAAACCCTTTCGGTGACTAATTCATTTGACAAAGTGGATATTGTTGTCTCTGCGATAATGGGAGCTGCTGGACTTGAAACTGCAATTGAGGCCATTGAGAACAGAAAAACACTGGCAATTGCTAATAAAGAAGTCTTGGTTATGGCCGGTGAGATAGTTATGCCTCTTGCAAAAGAGAAAGGTGTTTGTATACTTCCTGTTGATAGCGAACATAGCGCTATTTTTCAATCACTTAGAGCAGGGAATGAGAATGAGATTAAAAAGATTATACTAACTGCCTCCGGTGGACCATTCTATGACTTTCCTAAAGATGAACTTGAGAGTGTTACTCCGGCACAGGCACTTAAACATCCTACGTGGGAGATGGGGAAGAAGATTACAATTGATTCTGCTACCCTTATGAATAAGGCATTGGAAATTATTGAGGCTAAATGGCTTTTTGATCTTGATATCTCGCAAATTGATGTTGTTATACATCCACAGTCCATTATCCATTCCATGGTTGAATTTTGTGATGGGTCTGTAATTGCACAGATGGGGTTACCCGATATGAGGACGCCAATACAGTTTGCATTGACTTATCCTGATCGAAAACCGGTGAATGTTGAAGGGCTTGATCTGACAAAACTAAAAGACCTTTCATTTAAGTCGCCGGACAGGGATAAATTTCCTTCCCTGGACCTTGGTTATGAAGCTGCAAAGACTGGTGGTACAATGGGTTCAGCCCTTAATGCGGCGAACGAAGTGGCGGTTGACGCATTTCTTAATAACCAGATTAAATTTACAGATATTACCAAACTGGTTAAAACCACGATGGAGAATCACGCTGTAATAAGTAATCCTACTCTTAGTGATATAATTGAAACCGATAAATGGGCGCGTCAGGAGGCAAATAAATGCATTTCTTAAATATTTCTTCAAATGTACTTCTTGTAATAATAGGAGTAGGCTTACTCATCTTTATACATGAATTGGGACATTTTCTTGTTGCTAAAAAATGTGGCATAAGGGTTTATGCCTTTTCCATGGGGTTTGGACCTGCTATTTTTAAGAAAACAGTTGGTGAAACAGAATACCGTTTGTCTATCATTCCTTTGGGAGGGTATGTAAAGCTTGCAGGGGAAATGCCTAGCGAAGAGAATACAGGTGATGAGTGGGAATTTATGTCTAAGCCGCCTGGTCAGAGAGCTGCAGTTCTGGTTGCGGGTGTCTCCTTAAACGCGGTATTAGCATTCATTGCTTTTATTATTGCTTTTAATATAGGCGTTCCGTTTATAAGTTCTGAGATCGGTGAGGTTACTCCAGGTTGGCCTGCATGGGAAGCTGGTTTACAGAATGGTGATAAAATAGTAGAGGTAAATAGTAATACGGATCCTGATTTTGAAGATATTTTTACTGAGATAGCCTTGAGTGGCGGAACCAGTGGGGTAAACCTTAAAGTTGAAAGAGATGGTACGTTTAAGGATTTGACGGTTTTTCCTAGATATGATACTACAGTGGGCATTCAGCGTATTGGAATTAGACCGGCTGCGAGTTTGGAGATAGAAAAGATTGCAACCTTTGCAGAAGGTCCTTCTCCTGCAGTGGAAGCTGGTTTGCAGATTGGCGATAAGATTGTTTCTGTTAATGGTGAAATCGTCAAGACGGGCAATGATTTTATAAATATAATTGCTATGCATCCAGGAAAAGAGGTTGCGTTAAATGTGAATCGCGAAGAGCAGGAGATTAATTTGAAGATCACTCCTCGATCATCGTCACGATGGATGTTGGGGCTGTCTTCAGGTTCTACACACATTGAGAGTGTGAAAATGGGGAGCGTTGCTCATACTGTAGGTATTCTTAATGGTGATAAGATTGTTAGCATTGATTCAAAAGAGGTTTCAGGATGGTCGCAACTTAAAGATAGGATTGTTAATGCCGAGACTGGTATGCATAAAATTGAAGTAGACAGGATGGGAAAGATTGTTGAATTGGGATTTGACATAACAGGTGATGATGTAAAGAATGATTTTTTGACAGGTGTCTTTCCATATTCAAGCCTTGTTGTTGATACTACGATAAAAGGGTTTCCTGCTGAAGGATTGGGGATTAAGAGTGGAGACAAGTTGATTTCTGTTAACGGCAATACCTTGACATCATGGGAACAGCTCTTGCAGGTGGTTGTTGCGAGTCAAGGGAACGAGATGTCCCTATCTTGGAATCATGAAGGAGATATTGTTACTAAAAACGTTTCGCCACTTGAAGATAAGGAAAACGCTTTAGGTAAAATAGGTGTTAAACTAAAAGACAGCATAGTATTGAAACAGTATGGTTTTTTTGGTGCCTGCAGTATGGGGATTAGCAAAACTATAGTTAATGTTCAGAGGATATATTTTACAATTAAGGGGTTTATTACTGGTAATGTATCAAATAAAGCTTTAGGTGGGCCGATATTAATAGCTCAAGCGTCGTACGAGTCAGCAAAACTTGGAATAGGGAAACTGCTCTACTTTTTAGGTATAATCAGTATCAACCTTGCATTTTTAAATATTTTACCTGTTCCAGTCTTGGATGGTGGTCATCTATTGTTCCTGTTGGTTGAAAAGATCAAGGGGTCACCAGTTAGTCAGCGTACACTGGCAATTGCAAATTATATTGGTATGGGTATGGTTTTGTCGTTAGTTATATTTGCTACAAAGAATGACGTAATGAGAATATTAAAGATTTTATAGTTTTTATTCTTATACGTTTGTACCGCTTTAAGGACCACAAAATTATGAAAATTTCTTGTCTGCTATTTTAACGAAAATAGGAAACTGGTGAAAAAAACACTCTTTGTTATTGCATCTGCATTTTTGTTTTTCTTGTTGTTAGTTCCATTTATAAGTTATAAAACATTAAAGAATGGATTGATGACTGAGGTGTTTCATCACCTGATAACTACAAGGGAGCTTACAAATCATCGCATTCAGAATTTCTTTAATGAAAGATTTGGCGATGTTGATGTCCTTGCTAGAAATCCAATAATAGCTCAAAGCCTTACACAATTCTCTACTACTGTTAATACTGTGGGTATTGATGGTGCTCAGTATTCTGCAATTGCGAAACTTTATAAACCTTTAATGGAACATTATTGTCAAGATTATGGTTACGCAAATATATATTTTATTGATAAAGAAGGCACCGTAGTGTTTTCCGCTGAGGCAAATGAGTTTAATGGTAAAAACCTGCTTGAAGGGGAGTATAAGGACTTTAGTATTGCACACACTTTTGAACGTTCTCTTGAAGGGTTGACGTTTGATGATCTTACATTCCATGAGGAACTAAATGGATTTACATTCCTTTTTGGTTCTCCTGTATATGATGACGGAGATGCTATAATAGGGGCGATAATAATAGAAGTTCCTTTTGCACAATTAGATGGAATGTTGACTCACGTTGCAGGTCTTGGCAGAACAGGTGAGATTTATCTTGTAGGTGATGATGGTTATATGAGATCAAACTCAAGATTCTCTGAAGAATCTACAGTAATGCAACGAGAGGTTGATACGGAAGCCACCCGTTCTGCTTTTGAAAATCATATTGGGGTAAAAATCATTGAAGATTATAGGGAGGTCGAGGTGCTTAGTGCGTACACCCCATTGGGGCTAAAGGCTGTGGATTGGGTGCTTCTGGCTGAGATTGATAAAAAAGAGGCTTTTGCTCCTATACGTAAAGTAGAGATCAGGCTGATAATTGTCATTATTATTATTAGTGGTATTGCTGGCGCGTATTTATATATTACAAGGTCTAGGTCTGATGATAAATCAATTTCCTAGGTGCCAGCACAGAAATAACTCCTTCTCTGTTGTTTAATTATCTTACAAACCCAGTTGCTAGAATTACTTTTAAATAATCCAACAATTTTTCGTTTGTAGGTTAAGGTATCACCATCTACCGCGCTATAATACCCCCACATTAATTTAGTTATTGTAATACAGGTTTTCCTATGTCCATCCATAATCTGACTGTCTCTCTGTGGATTAGATCAAGATTTGAGTCCCGTACTGTCGGAAGGTGAGCTCTGGCGCGCAAAATTTCGTTATATTTCAATTCTGTTATTATCAGTTCTTCTTTCTCTGATTCTGCTTGAGCCAGCACCTCTCCATGTGGTCCAAATATCTTAGATTTACCAAAAAATTCAAATTCAGACTCTTTTCCTATACGATTAACAACAACTATTGGTAATCCGTATATGTAGGAGTAAAACTTTGCCATCAAATCCCACCCTTCCGAGTTTGAGTAGAGCTCATGTTTCACTGTTGACAGTGCTGAGTTGATAGGGATGGTCAGTATTGTCGCTCCACTTACTGCCGCAAGGTGCACCAATCCAGGGTTCCAGACGTCTGCGCAGATTAATATTGAACCAAACCATTGATCCTTCAGATTAAAAATGTCAATGGATCTGCCGGTACCAAAGAGTTTTCCTTCTGTTAAGTCGCCGTAATTAGGAAGGTTTAGTTTTCGGTGTAAAAATAATATTCTATTATCACGAACAGCAATAGACGAGTTAAAAATCTGTGCTGCAAATCCCAGCTCAACTAATCCGAATATTGTAGTAATCCCTTTACTTGCTTCGGCAATTGTTTGTATTTCCTTACTTTCCGTGTCCCTTGCAACATCCAATGCTAGATCTTTTAGATCATATCCGGTTAATGATAACTCTGGGAAAACTATTATATCTGCTTTCTGTTTTCTGGCTTCTTCGATATAAAACAGATGTTTCTCCAAGTTTTCCTGGACTTTACCTAAAACCGGCGAAATCTGTGCTGCTGTTACAATAATATTATTCATCTCACCCCTAAACAAATTAATCTTAACTTACAACTAGAAGGGGGATATTATATATTGCAGAATTTGGAAGTCAAATAGATTTAAGAAATTATTATGAACCTCCTAATAACTCTTTTTCTATCTTCTTTGTATAATGATAGAATTTATCTTCGGTTCCGTATCGTTCCTTTAAATACTTAAACCGATCTTCCAGGCTAACTATTTTGTCATGAACAACCCTCTTGTCTGCATAGAAAACTATCTTCTCTTCAATTGTTCTTGGCGCAAAATTTTCATCCTCAAGGCGGTATAAACCGTGTGCCTTTACAATTCTTGCAACTCTTATCAGTCCCATTCCTTCCAGCAGTTTTGCCCCGGCAAAAGCATGGTCTTTTTCAAGCTTTCTTACGTCATGTAATAATGCTCCGGCAATAACTAAATCTTTATCTATTTTAATGTTATCTTTTGTTAACTTTTCAGCAATATCTGTTGCTACGTCACAAACCGCTTTGGAATGGGCAATAATATGTTCAGGTACTTGATGTTCTGTCATTATCTTAAAACACTCTTCTGCAAATGGTATTCGCATCATTATCCTTGTGAAAATTAATCTATCTTGTCTCTATAATAGTATTTAACGCTACAGCAATCTCTTTGCAAAGGGTTGCTAACGCTCGGTTTTGTGCATTTACAAATGATTTGTAATCACTTAGTTTTGTGGGTTCTCTGATTTCAGACCGTTCTATTACTAATGATTTAGTTGTTTTGCTATCAACTATTCTCCACAGTGTATTAAGGAATAGATCGTTTCCCAGTTTTCCGTCAAATCGTAAGAGTTTAATCCCTATCTGATATTCTTTTGGTAAACTGTTTTTCCATGGGAAGGTTGTTATCTGGTTTGTATTAAGCAAGTATGATAAGTTTTCTGTAATAACGCGTAATATATTACTCTTTAACGGTTCTGCCCATCTGTCAAACTCGGCGATTTGGATAACGCTGTCATCCAACATAGTAACTATTTGTGGTCTACACAGGTATTCCGGTATTTCGACGGGACCTATACCCAACGCAATGGGAGTGTTTTTGACCTTTGCACTCTTTACCTCAGACCTCGTTTCTTTATCCATTTTAGTGGGCTGCAAGAGATAAAAACGTGATGGAGCAGAAGATATACAGCCGGATATTGTAAAAAAAACGAAGTAAAAAAGAACAACAGTAAATTTAAAGAAATAACAGCTCATGGTTTTTAATTATTTCCCTTTCCGTAAAATAAAGATTCAGGGTGTTGTTGTAAGTAATCAGTCATTCCCCTTAATGAATTTGCTGCGAATGAGAGTTGTTCCAGTGCATCAATAATCTGATAGCTTAGAGCTGTCTTATCAGATGCTATTTTTTCAATTGTTTGCAATGTATTTTCTGCTGCTTTCATTGTTGCCTGGACGGTTGAAAATGTATTATTAATATTTAACTGCAGTGGCCCGATCACCTCTTCTGTTCTTAATATAAGTGACTGTGAACCCTTCATTGTTTCCTGTAGGCTATCTACTATGCCTTCTGCTTTTAATATAAGTGCTTGCGAACTCTTCATTGTCTCTTGCAGTTTATCTGCTAAAGGACCGATCTGCTTGTCTAGGTTTACTGATAGTTTTTGTACCACTTGCATGGTCCTGTTTATATTTGTTATTCCTTCCAATAGATCAGGTGAGGTGAGGATCTTTTCGATGGCGGTGATTGCATTTACACCCTTTTCAAGTACCTCTGCAATAGGGAATTCATCGATCTCTATTTCTTGGAATTTTTTACTCAGCTTTTTCATTACAGATTGCTTTGTTGGTATTCCATAGATATAGTTAATGTTATCATTCGAAATGCTTTCTTCTGGGTAAAACTCCAATTCTATAAGTAGTTTTCCTGTAATTAGGCTTTGAATCTGAAGAACTGCTTTTAGTCCTTTCCTTATCATCATACTTATGTTTTGCCTTATATTCTTATTTACAACGCCGTTCATCTGTGTCAAAGTAGATGGCTCAATATTAATAGTTACCGGTATTTTAATATTACTTTCAACATCGTCTACAATTAGCTGTATATTTGATACTTCACCGACTTTTACCCCTCTAAAGACTACAGGTGCACCGATATCGAGGCCCTTAACCGAACCATCGAAGTAAAGAACATAGCTATATCTTTCTGCCATAAACTGTTTTGAACCAAAAACAATGATACCTGCGATTGTTAAGGCTATTGCCCCAACTATAAATGCGCCGATTATAGTTGGGCTTGTTTGTCTACTCATAATTTTTATTTTCCAGACTTTCCTCGTGAAAGAAAATTGCTTACTTTTGGATCACGCGACTCTTTAAGTAAAGTGCGTGGATTTCCCATTGCAATCATTGTCTTTGATTCTGCATCAAGGAATACGGAGTTGTCTCCTATATCAAATATGCTAGCCAGTTCGTGGGTAACAATAATAACTGTTGCCCCCAGGCTGTCTCTTAGTTCCAGAATCAGGTCATCCAATCTTTTGGCACTGACAGGATCTAATCCTGCTGATGGTTCATCAAAAAAAAGTATATCCGGGTCCAACGCTATGGCCCTTGCTAAACCGGCCCTTTTCTGCATTCCTCCACTTATTTCAGAGGGGTAGAATTCCTCAAATCCCGACAGACCTACAAGTGAAAGTTTAAAAGAAACAATATCTTTTATTTCATTAGTCTCTAATTTTGTATACTGCTCCAATGGAAATGCGACGTTTTCTGCCAATGTCATGGAACTCCACAATGCACCGCTTTGATACAATACCCCAAAATTTCTTATGATTGCCTCTTTTTCTAATGGATTAACTTTCCAGAAGTTGTCATTTCCGTACAATATCTCTCCTGAGCTCGGTTTTTTTAGTCCAATTAAGTGTCTTAAAAGGGTACTTTTACCACATCCGCTGCCGCCCATGACAACAAATATTTCTCCCCGTTTTACAAAGAAATTAATGTCTTTTTGTATCACAGAGTACCCATAACGCATTTCCAGGTTGTTTACTGTCAGGTGTGTATCTGCTCTAGTCATTATTTTCCTACTCCTAATAGTAGTTATCTCTGCTGCCTATTAGAGAATCAGATTTATCTTTTCAATGGTCTAAAAATAGAGATGCTATGGTTATAAGCATTCATATAATGGTTTTTGCTTTCTAAAAACCTATTATGCTATAAATCATTGTTAAAATGGCGTCTGAAACAACTATATATACTATACCGGTTACCACAGCAGAAGTGGTAGTATTTCCTACATCGGTTGAGCTTTTGCCGCACTGCATTCCTCGTAAACATCCTGAAGTTGCAACAATAACTCCAAAAACCACACTTTTAATAAGTCCTGCTATAAAATCTATCAAACCTAGATTATTCCTCGACTGTTCAAAATATTGAATTAATGAAATGTCAAGGGATGTAATTGCGACAATGGCCCCACCTATGATGCCTATAAAATTTGCGTATATGCAGAGTAGTGGCATCATTAATGTTAAAGCTAACATTCTTGGTAGCACTAATGCTTCCATAGGTGAAATGCCCATGGTTCGTAAGGCGTCGATTTCATCATTAACATGCATTGATCCCAGTTGCGCTGAAAATGCGGCACCTGTACGCCCAGCCATAATGATTGCTGTCATCATTGCACCCATTTCACGGGCCATACCCAGCCCCACCAGGTTTGCCACAAAGATTTCAGCACCAAACATCTTTAACTGAATGGAACCCACAAATGCCAAAATCATGCCCATTAGAAGGCTAATAAGGGTAACAATTGGTAGTGCTTGTACTCCGCACTCCTGAATTACTGTAATGAAGTCTGTTTTGCGGAACCGCGCCTTGCCTAAAATAAGGTTAACAAATGCTAAAAACACCTCACCTATGAAATTAATTGTTTGTAAGGTGGCATTGAAGTATTCTATTATCCACAGGCCAATATCTGTTATAAACTGTTTGCGTGATTCACCATGAGAGTCGTCTTTACGCTTAGGAACTGCAGTCGCAAGTTTCAATAACTTAACTACTCCAATTGGTAAACCATAGAGTTCAACCTTTATGTTCTTTTCCAGGCATAATTTATTTAGTTTTGTTAAGAAAATTAATAGAGCGCTATCCCATGCCCCTATTTCCTTAGTATCAAATCCCAACCGTTTTATATTTGAGTCTACTTTGATTCTCCCCTCAACATCCTTAATTGAAGGAAGGTGGCCTTTCAGCTTCCAGTCTCCTGCAAACTTTAGGACTAGGTTATCGCTGCTAGGATTTAGTAAAGTTAGTCTATTTTGCCCGTTTATTCCCATCCTGTTTCTTGTGTGAAATTACTGAAAATAGGAAATATACTTATATTTCTGCAATGTTGCCTGGTTAGTTATTTGCTTAGTAATACTATTAACTTTAAGTACTTTAGGCTATTTTTCACATGATCACATTGGAGAATATCCATAAATATGTAAATTATTGCACAACAAAATACTAACCAAACAATGCTGATGTTCTTGATATATTATTATCATTAATAATTATACCTTCGTCAACATTATAACGTTTAATTAAGAAAGGGCTGACGGACCTTTTTACAAGTTACTTAAATAAGCCAAGTGTACGGTTTTTACAGGGTAGAAGTAAGCCAGCGATAGATATGTATGAATTGGAATGAAGTTTTGCGGTGCTTAATTGTCATTTTCCGCTCTTTGTCTGCATGACAGATAAAAATATTTCCAAGAACTGCGTCATCGTTCTAATGACTGGTATGATTTCTTAAGCATTATCCGTTGTACCTACTCAGGTGGATAGGCTGAAGACTGAAGACTGAAGATAAAAGCATAAAGCTGCAAAGCCGCAACCAAATAGAGAATACAGAATTCAGGAGACAGAATTCAGAACAAAGTATCAAATTGTTGAAATATACGGAGTGCAAGATTTATCTTGCTGAAATCAGATAGTAAGACAATCTTAAAAATAGGTTTTCTTCCAAGATTTATTATTACCTGCTTTCCATATCTCTCTATATCTTTAGAAGATGATTGAATCACATCTGGTTGAAACCGTTAATTCGAATCTTGCATCTTTCATTTCTAAAATTGAATCCCTAGCAAAATAAATTTTGCACTCCGATTAACCTAACCAAAGCTGTTAAAAATTTTTTTCTAAAAAAGAAGTTTTTACCGAGTAATACTATAAAGCCTTTTAGGTTGCTAGGCTAATGTCAAAAAGCAAAAGCTACAGGGTTTTTGCCTTTAAGGTTTACCTTCAGCCTTCAGCCTATCCACTTGAGTAGGTAATATTTGTTAACAAAAAAAATTTAGATCGAATGGCTATCGCCAATACAACATAGACGTTGTACTAGTCATCGACCACTGGATATACAGGTAGTTGATGACGTCAATGACAACAAATGATCTTTGTTCTTGATATGGTGACTTGGCAGAAAGAAAGAGAATGGTTCGATGTGTTGCTCGTGACTATTTTTGTAACTCTTATTAATTTAACCATAAACCGTGATTAATGTTTCTGTTATTACTCTTCGATAATCTTTATTTGAACACTTCTGTTTCTTGGTCCGTCAAATTCACAAAAATATATTGCCTGCCATGTTCCAAGTAAAAGTGTGCCATTCTCTATAAAAACTGATGTGGAAATTCCTACTAAAGAAGATTTTACATGTGCATCTGAGTTTCCTTCCATATGTCTAAACTCTCGGAGTTGTGGCGAGAGTTTGTTTAATGCTGTAAGTATGTCAGTTACTACGTCAGGATCAGCGCCTTCATTAACCGTAACTGCAGCTGTAGTGTGCGGTATGTGAATATAGCAAATACCGTGTTTGACATTGCTTTCTGTTACAGCTATTTGCACATCTCTTGTGATGTTTATAAACTCATCTTTTTTCGTGCTATTTACTGAAATCTTGGTAACCATTATAGTGTTATTTTATAGAAACTTCTTTTTTTAGAAGATATTGTTGTTTTTATCTGATAGTGAATTCAGGAGATAGAATTCAGAATAAGAAGAAATAGTGTTTATATCTGTGTGTTTTACACATCCCGTCTGCGACGCAGTCATTCCTCTTTCTATAGGGGAATACATCCGCGCAAGAAATTCCATATAATTTAAGATGGTATTTAGTGGGGGTGTACTATGGATTTCTCCGAATAGTTACAATTCTACGATTAATAACATTGTAAAACAAATATAAATCTATCCTTTTTCTATATCCTACCTCTTGTTTCTTCTCTTTTTTAATATCAGAATTCACGGGTAACTGTAACAGTTCCAAAAGCTTTATCATCTTTTCCGTCTGACTGCTGGATAAACATGCTTACTGAGTGTTCTCCTACTCCACGAAATTCATGACTAGGGTTCTTGTTCGTACTTCTGTTGCCGGGAAGAAAACGACCAAATCGTTTGTTAGAGCTGAATATCCATTCGGTATTTATTATTTCTTGGCCCTCATCTGCCTCAGAGAGGTTTGTAAATGATACTAGCTGCCCTGGTTTAACCTTTATATTAGCAGGTTGGAATTTTGCACAGGGTGCACCTTTAACACTGATTGTTCTAGTTGAGGTTGACTTGATTGTTGTTCCCGCGATCCGTACTTCTAATTCTATCTCAAAGTCACCTTTTTGTGTGTATTCGTGTTCCGGGTTTTTTACCATACTTGATGTTCCATCGCCAAATTTCCATAAGTATTCAACTGGTACATCGGGAGGGTCTATTTCTGATTGGTTAAAGAATTTCACAAGCAATGGAAAACAGGTTTCTAAGTCACGTTCTAATGAGAATGCGACCTTTTTTATTTCTACGTCTATTTCTCCTTCTGCTTGTAATGTGAAATTTTTGCCAATAATATCATCTGTTATCTCAAGTCCCTTTTCTGTTTTTCCTGTGAAGTCATCTAAGGATACAGTTATATCAAAAGAGCCTTCTGGTACCCCATCCAAGGCATAATTACCGTTGTCATCTGTAATAGTACTTGTAGAGAAATTATCACATATTAATTCTTGTGATGCGGATCTTGTTATTTCAACTAATGCACCGGTGACAGGTGTATTATCCACTGAGTTCGTAACTGTTCCGGAAATTGTTATAGAGCCAACGGTCTTTTCGTCATTTACCAGTGCATATACTTTTCCGTCAAATGATCCGGCAAAAATGGTTCCATCTTCTGCTATTGCCGGAGTAGAAGTTATTCCATTTTCAGTATCTGTACACCACTTTAAAAGTCCGTCCTTTGTAATTGCTAGTAATCTCGGAAATTCACCCCCGGTTCCAATATAAATGGTGCCGTTTTTCCCTATTGAAGGCGATGCCCCTGCTATCTCTTCTCCAACTAACAGCCTCCACTTCTCCACTGGTGAGCCTAAACCGTCATCATTAATAGCGTAGACATTACCGTCATCCGATCCAACATATATAGTACCGTCCTTGTCAATGGCAGGGGATGAAAGGATCGCGCCACCGGTTAAGAATTTCCATTTTAGTTCTCCCCCTGGTAGTACAGCATAAAGGTTGCTATCTAAAGAACCAAAATATATTGTTCCGTCTACACCAATTGCGGGTGAAGATATTACGTCACCGCCAGCTACAAACGGTAATTCAAATGTTAAGCTGAAATCTGGATTAATTCCATACAAAAATCCCCTCTGTGATATGATATAGACCGTTCCGTCGAGACTCTGTGCAGGTGATGAGACGATTGGGTCTATTTGGCCGCTTTCATCTTTCTCTATATCAAATATTCTAAAAAACAGTGAGCCAGTGTCTCTATCCCAACCATAAAACCTCCCATTTTGAGATCCCCAATATATCCAGTTATTGAACCCTATAAGAGGTGAACCAGCAATGCCGTTTTCAATAAGCAGTGATGGGTTAAAACTTCGTAAATTGAATCGCCCGTCCAGATCAACAGGTAAAGGACGTTGGTCCAAAAATGTCTGTTCCCGTCCGGCAAAGATTGACCCTGTGCATTCAACATTAAGTTCTGGTAAGCTAGGGCAAACTGGTACACCCTCATCATCAATAACTGTAGAAACTACAAAATCATGTAGACTGACCTCTCCAATATTTTGTATAACTTGTAAACCGCAAATATCAATGTTAATCGTTCTTTCACAATCTTTTTCCTGGTGGGAGACAATTCCTTTGTGCGATCCTTTGGGGATGTTGTCAAAGAAGAAGTCACCATCATTATCTGAGATAGCAGTTGTACCTCCGATAGAAACTATTGCCCCTGCTAAAGGGACTTCATTCTCTCCGTCGATAACCCTTCCTTCTAAATGACCAAAATTTTCAGCACCTGATTGAATATAGTTTAACAGTTCAAAACCTCTCCCGGTAAAGAGTAATTCATACATTGACCCATCCCATGAACCTACATATATATTACCGTTGTTACCTATTGCAGGTGAGGAAAAGACGGAATTGAACGTCTTAAAAGTACCTGAAATATTACCTGTCTCCGGATCAATTGCAAAGAAATCTTTTGACAGTGAACCGATAAAAACTGTACCGTTTGCATCTATACTTGGCGATGACGTGATGTCTGCTATAAATCCGGGCCCAGTATTTATTGGTGGAAATTTCTGCTTTACCGCATCGGGTTCATTTGGATTAGAATTAGGGTTTCTCTGGCTAGTATGTTGAGGATTATTTCTAAACATAGGCCATGAAGTTACAGCTGTTTGTGCCTTCAAATTTTCTGGAAGCAAAAGAAGTGAGAACAAAGCGGAAATAGTAATATATTTTAAAGTAAATAATATTAGTCGTCTTTTCATGTAAGTGCCTTAAGTTAAATGTTTTGTGTGACTAAATTGGTTTTTCCGGTTTCAATTAATTACCTTTGTCTTTATTTTTCGGCAAAAAATGTTTTTTTTACATTTATTAATTACAATTGTTTATAAGTTGCAATCATTTAACTATGCACATATTAGAATCTCATTTAGGTTACTTCTGATTTAGTCTGATGTTTTATTACTATTATTATTATATGCCAGAGGTAATATCGTTTGTAAAATGATATACCGGTTGTTTGAAACCAGTCGATAGAGAAGAAACATTATATACTTGGAAACAGGTAGTTTAAATAAAATGGTTAGTCTACGAAACCGTTTAAGTCGTTTTACAATTTCTGGTATTGCAAGATCACCAATGAGTATTTGTCCATTAGGCAGAACCATGTGGAAAGATTCTAAACATTTCTCTTCGCTGATTTCTGGAAACCGTAACTTACGTTTTGTAGACTGGCATCTGATAAATTCAAAATTACCTTTGCATATGGCATGCAACTCTATCCATTTCATACATCCACTGCATAAACTGCATTGGCCATCGTAAATTATTGTTGCGCTATTATTCATAGTTCTATTCTCTTGATCAGAAAGTTTTTTTCTACTTTTTTTGCAGATTTTAATGCATTGTCGTAGTAAAATGCAATTGTTGACATTAATAAAGTTATTTTGTCGTTGAGCATAAGCATAAGTAATTTAGGAAAACGATCTTATGAAGTACTTCCATAATATGAAGAAAAAATAACATTTTAATATTATAGTAACTTATGGAAAAATGGTGATCACTTTGAATATAATGTGTCCTTAAGTTATGTATAACATGTAATTAAAGAAAGGGGTTAATATGGAAGATGGTAGCACTGAAAGATCAGCACAATGTCCCATGTGTGCAGAAAGTATAAAGGTAGAGGCTATAATCTGCAAACATTGCGGATCTGATACACATAATATCGTAACAGAAGAAGAAGGGACGTTTGTCAGGGTAAGGTTAAAGGCTTCGGATAAAGTATATAATGGAGATATATATGTTCCTCCAAATGTAAGACGGGTGAGTGATATGTTGAACGACAGGAGAAGCTTTGTTTTAATGGCTAATACGACTGAAGAGGCTTTGAATAGGGAGCTTAGTATAGGATTTGTTGCTATAAACAAGACTGCAATAGAATGGGTGCGTGACAAGTCTGTTGTCGAAAGCGAATGTTGTGAACTCAAGAGTGAGTCTATTTTTCAGTCAGAAAGTAATAATAAGCAATAAAATAAATAGGTAATGGGTAGTAAATGTTATTATTTTGCTACCCCGAAAAGACCTTTTGACTGATAAAATAATTGACAAAAATATTTTTTTCAATATAATCTTTACTTTGTTGCATAGTTAGTCAACAATAGGGTGTTGAAATTTGTTTCTTAACGGAGAACAAACAGAGTTAATCTGTTTTATTATTGACTATATATAGAATGAAATTATCTAGTAAAACTGAATATGCGGTACTGGCTCTTTTGGAGTTGGGACAGAGATTTGGCGAGGGGTTTATTTTAAGTAGAGAGATTGCCAGGAAGCGCAATATCCCGGAATCGTTTTTAGAGCGGATTCTTTTAACCTTAAAAAATGCAGGGTTAATAGTCAGCGTCAGGGGGGCGACCGGTGGTCATTATCTTGCAAAGAAACCAGAAGAGCTCGAGATACGTGCGATAATAGAGCTTTTTGAGGGCTCTCTGGCTCCTTCGGATTGTGTTAATGAAAGGATTACGTTTTCTCCATTATGTCCTTCTGAATCTGCTTGTGTTGTAAAGAATCTTTGGCAGCGGATGTATGATTCCATGTTGAGGAGTTTGGAGGATCTGACATTGCAAAACCTTTTGTCTGACGAGAAGGGTATGAGAAAAAAAGCATCAAAGGTTTAATGGTATTTAATAGGGATGTAATCCTTCTGTAATTGAGAATTGAAACTAGTTAAATTATACATTTGGTTGCGGTTATGCCGCTCAATGAGATTGTTTTGGATATGGACAAAGTTAAAATAACAAGATTAAAAACCGATGTTTTAATCGTTGGAGGTGGGGCGGCAGGCTGTTTTGCTGCTTCAGAGTTAAAATTAAATGCTCCCAATTGTGACTGTATTGTAATGGAGAAGGCCCATATTGACAGGAGCGGATGCCTGGCAATGGGGATAAATGCTATAAATGCCTATCTTAATCCGGGGGAGACACCTGACTCATTTGTTGCATATATTAAAAATGAGTTTATGGGTGTTGTCAGGGAAGACTTGCTCTATTCAATCGCCGAAGGTTTAAACAGTGTTGTGCATGAAGTAGAAGGCTGGGGTTTACCTATTGAAAAAGACAGGAACGGATATTACAAGATGAGGGGTAAAAGAAGCATTCGAATACATGGCGAGAGATTGAAACCCATACTTGCTGAACGAGCTAAACGTTCTGGAGCAAAGATCTTAAATAGGGTAGTTGCTACGAATTTCATCTTTGACGGAGAGAGAGTAAGCGGTGCGTATGGATTTGGCATCAGGGATATGACATTTTATGTGATAGAGGCCAAAGCGGTGCTTGTTGCTACAGGCGGAGCATCAAGAATATACAAGCCGAATAATGAGGGAAGTGCCAGGAATCTGATGTGGTACTCACCATGGAATGTAGGGACAGGTTATGCCATGGGAACTCGTATTGGGGCAGAGATGACATGCTTTGAGAACCGTTTTGTCGCACTCAGGGTAAAAGACGTGAATGCTCCTACCGGAACATTGGCACTTGGTGTGGGTGCCAAGCAGATAAACGCTATAGGTGAGTCTTACTTATCTGAAAGGTATGAATGTTTTGGTGGTAGAAAATGTGTAACTCCTTACAGGCTTTATGCTACTATCTTGGAAGATAAGGCTGGAAGGGGACCTTGTTATCTGGATATTTCACACCTTAGTGACAGGGAGAGAAGAAAACTTAAAGAGGATTTCTTGAGTATGAATCCTTCCATTGTCCTTCTTTGGGCGGACGAAGGCCTGGATAAGAAGTTAAGCTGTGTGGAGATTTGCGGGACAGAGCCTTTCATAGAGGGTGGGCATTCAGAAGCTGGATACTGGGTCGATGTTGACAGGAGGACGACCATAAAAGGTCTGTATGCTGCCGGAGATATAACCGGAGGGTCTCCAAAAAAATATGCAAGCGGTGCATGGGTAGAAGCTAGAATTTCAATAAAAACTATTCTTGCCGACATTAATTTAAATGGTAAAATTAGAGCTGTAGATGAATCGGATATACAGAATGAGTTGCAAAGGATAACAGCTCCTTTTTATAACCATAACCAGAACAGTGTCACTGCCCGTGAGATGGAGGAGCGGCTGCAAAAGGTGATGGATGAGTATGCAGGAGGGATTTCTACTAACTATGAGCTAAATGATAAACGGTTGCGGCTGGCGCGGGATCTTTTAAATGAACTTCTTGGCCACTTAGAATTCCTGAGGGCGGAGAACAGTTATGAACTTGTTGGATGCCTGGAGATAATTGATAGGATTGAGGTTGCCCAGGTACTTGTAGAACATCTTTTTCACCGACGTGAGACAAGATGGCCATGTTATCAGACACGTATCGATTTTCCTGATCGGGATGACAGATTTTGGTTAAAATATGTCAATTCTGTTCGCGATACTAGCAGTGGTAAAATAAAGATTATAAAACGGAATTTACAGTAATGATATATATTGATAAAAATGTTTGTAATGGTTGTGGGAAAAGTAAAGAAACCATGTGTGAGCGTATTTGTCCGGGCGATCTATTGTTTCGTAACAATGATAAAAAGGCAGATATTCGTGATCAGGGGGCTTGCTGGGTCTGTGCCGCTTGTGTAAAGGCGTGCCCGCGGCATGCAATTGAATTAAAGTTACCTTTACAGATAGGGGGTAACGGGGCTTCTCTAAACGCAAGGGTTTCCAAGGGTGAAACAATATGGGCGCTTAAAGATTTGAAGGGAAATGTGGAGGAGTTTAAGATCAAATCTTGGGTTGACCGAGATAAAGAGGGTTGTCCGGCGTTGATTAGCGAAAAGGCTGATAAAGTCTAACGGGCGGACTGTTAAATTGTAAAAAATATTTCTATAGAGAGTTTTTTATGAACAATTTTGATCATACATATTTAAAACACCTTGAATCAGAATCGATTCACATAATCAGGGAGGTTGCGGCAGAGTTTAAGAAACCTGTCATGTTGTATTCGGTAGGAAAAGATTCCAGTGTGATGGTGCGACTTACACAGAAGGCCTTCCATCCGGGAAAGATACCTTTTCCATTAATGCATATTGATACAGGTTACAAATTCCCGGAGATGATTGAGTTTCGCGATAAATTGGTTAAAAGTATAGGTGCAAATCTTATTGTAGAACGTAATGAAGAGTGGATCTCTAAAGGGACTCATCCTTCAAAAGTGGGGACTGACAAGTGTTGTGCAAAGTTAAAGACGCAGGGATTGTTAGATGGCCTTAAAAAACATGGATTTGATGCTGCTTTTGGAGGTGCACGACGGGATGAGGAAAAATCGCGGGCCAAAGAGCGAGTGTTCTCGTTTCGTGATGAATTTGGACAGTGGGATCCAAAGAATCAGCGTCCGGAGCTTTGGAATATATATAACTGCCTCATTAATGAGAACGAATCCATAAGGGTATTTCCATTGAGCAATTGGACTGAGACGGATGTGTGGCAGTACCTTAAGTTAGAAAACATACCTATTGTTCCAATCTATTATGCAATGGAAAGAGAGGTTGTGGATAGAGGTGGAATATTGGTTCCTTATGATAAAAACACCATATTAAAAGAGGGTGAAAAGGTTGAGACCGTTATGAGTAGATTCAGGAGTTTGGGTTGTTCGCCGTGTACAGGCGCAATCAGGTCTACTGCCAAGACGATTGATGAAATTATTATTGAGTTGGGAGATGTTAAGAAATCTGAGCGTGAAAATCGTATTATTGATCACGGTTCGGATAGCTCTATGGAAGATAAGAAAAAGGAGGGTTATTTCTAAGCTATGATAAAAAGTCAATATGAATCTCAAACCGAAATACTTAGATTTACTACGGTTGGTAGTGTGGATGATGGGAAGTCAACTCTGATAGGCAGGCTACTTTCTGAAACGAATAATATTTATGAAGACCAGCTTGAAGCCGTTGCAAATGTTGCGAAACGAAAAGGTGAGGAAGAGATAGACCTTGCTTTGCTTACTGACGGACTTGCCGCTGAACGGGAACAGGGAATTACCATTGATGTTGCATATAGATATTTCCAGACGGCCAAGCGTAAATTTATCATTGCTGATACTCCTGGTCATGTACAATATACACGTAATATGGTTACCGGCGCGTCGACGGCAAACCTTGCGATTATTTTAATAGATGCCAGAAAAGGTATTCTTGAACAGTCAAAGAGGCATGGGTTTATTGCCAGCCTATTGCAAGTGCCGCACTTGATTGTTTGTGTAAACAAGATGGATCTTGTGGAATATTCACAGGACACATATCAGACAATCGTAGATGATTATGATAAATTTTCAAAAAAACTGGAAATAAAGGATGTTACTTACATACCGGTTTCGGCGCTTAAAGGTGATAACATAACCAGCAAAAGCGAAAGCACTAAGTGGTATGACGGGCCTACACTTCTTCATGTTCTTGAGAATGTACATGTGAGTGCGGATACCAACCTTCTTGATTTTCGTTTTCCCATACAATATGTTATAAGGCCTGATCACACATTTAGAGGGTATGCGGGGAAGATAGTTTCAGGTAGCATCACTCCTGGCGAGGAGGTTGCAATATTGCCATCGGGCAAGAGATCAAAAGTTAAAGAGATTATCACATATGATGGTAATCTTGAAGAGGCCAGTGCTCCATTTTCAGTGGTGATTACACTTGAAGATGAGATAGATATCAGTAGGGGTGATATGATTGTACGCTGTCATAATGTTCCAGAAATTGATAGAAACTTTGATGCAATAATTTGCTGGATGAGTGACGATCACCTTAAAGTAGGTAAGAATTATCTTATTAAACATACAACGAAAACCATTAAAGGGTTTGTAAGCAAGCTTGATTATACTATTGATGTGAACACACTTCATCGTAAGTCGGCAACCTCACTTGAACTTAACGAGATTGCCAGGGTAGAGATAAGTGCGACCCAGCCTTTAATCTTAGATAGTTATAATAAGAACCGAAGCACCGGAAGTTTTATCCTGATTGATCCCGATAGCAACTTTACTGTTGGTGTTGGTATGATAAGGGAGCCACTGCAGACACTTGAGGAGAAGCTTCAGGGAGAATTAAGCGTTGCTGGTGTTGTAGATAGGGCGACTAATGTAACAAAAGAGAATATTGCTGTATCATTGGAAAAACGTGAAAAGAGAAACGGTCATAAAGCTGCGGTAATATGGTTGACCGGATTATCTGGTTCTGGTAAATCTACTATTGCAAAGAACCTTGATGAGGCGTTATTTAACCTTAATTGCCACACTGCAATACTGGACGGTGATAATGTCAGACATGGACTATGCAGAGATCTTGGTTTTTCGGATAAGGAACGCAACGAGAACATTCGCAGGGTAAGTGAGGCTGCAAAGATTTTATATGATCATGGTTCTATTGTGATTTGTACATTTATTTCACCTTCCAGAAAACAGCGTGATGAAGCTCGTGATCTTTTTCCAGATGACAGGTTTTTTGAGGTATTTGTTCGGTGTAGTCTGAAGGCCTGTATTCATCGTGATCCAAAAGGTTTGTACAAAAAAGCTATTGATGGAAAGATTCCTGAGTTTACGGGTATTACGGCTCCATATGATGAGCCGCTCAGTCCAGAGATTATAGTTGATACAGAGCACACTTCAAGGGAAGATGCAGTACAAGAAGTTATTGACAAAATAAGGGAAAAAGGGATAATAGGTTAGCATTTATATCTAACTATTTAGAAGAAATTATCAGGTGTAAACAATTCTGATAAGAGTGAATTGTATATCTGGTTATATAACCGAGATTTAGCTTTGTAAACATGGCGGTGCAATTCGCTTTTCTTAATAAATATAGTGGAATATTTTGATTTCCCCTTCCCTTAATTGTAGATGTACAGAAAACTATTCATATTCATATGTTTTGTCACTATCTTTTTTTGGTTTAGCTCCATTGTAAGGCAAAGTTTTGCAGAAATTAAGGACGATGACGAACTGCTGGAAATGTTGTCAAAGATAAACGATGAGTTAATGTTGAAAGAGATGGATAAATATCTCGACGAAGATAAACGTGCGCATCCAAAAGATGCGCAATTTATCAGGGAACCAAGTGATGGTGAACACGAAGAAGATGATGATTTTAGCCTGAACTTTAATGTTGGTGAGAAGGCTTTATATAGTGTCAGGACCTTGAATATGAAGGTTCCTGGAATGAAAAATGCCGTAGTTGCCTTCAATGTGGATAAAAGGATCTTTGAAGGTAAAGAGTGTTATGTCTTTAATGCGGTCGCTAAGGGCGGTGGGTTTGGATATAATTTGATACTTGCAACGGAATCTTTTATAGATAGCAAATCTTTTTATCCTGTCTTATTTACTAATACCCAATCCGGTTCTGAAGTTCGAAAACATAAGCTTGTGTTTTCAGACGATAAAATAGAGTACATAAAGATGAAGCATTGCAAATCGTTTGATGATTGCAGTGTAGATGCCCATTATAAGAAGAAGAGGGGTGCGAAAGTACACTGTAAAGGGTGTGACGATAGGAATCATTATAAATGGCGGGTTAGATCAGTTCATAATAACGAAAAGCCTACTTATGATCTCCTCTCTGCACTTTTTGTTGCACGTACATTTGACATTCATGTTGGTGGTAAGAATGCGGAGATGGTACTTGTTGACGGGCGTGATCTCTGGAAGATGAAAATCAGGCCAGTAAGTGAAGAAACAATCGAAACCGCAGCAGGATCATTTGATACTATTTTGGTTGTATTGGAATCAATGCCATTTAATGATCATGCAAAGAAACAGGACTCCTTTAGGGGGCTTTTTGGCCTTAAGGGCGATATTAAACTTTGGATTGACAAAGTCAGTAAGACCATTATAAAGATTACGGGCTCTTATCCGTTGATTTTTGACATTAAGATTGAAATTACGATTAAATCCATTGAAAGTGGTGTGGTAAAGTTGACAAACGCAGGTTAATTAAAGATAGTTAAATTTCCTGTTTACCTTAATTAGCAATGAAAGTTTTTATTAAAAACAAGTCTTTACATAGTAGTATTAACATATAAATTGGAATTCCCTATAAATCCTCTATCTGCTATTTTCTTTCTCATTGTGCCGTTCTTTTTGACTGCAGCATGTTATTTCTTCTCAAAATTACGGGCATGTATATTCTTCCTGATAATTTTCTATATATCAAATTTTGTCGTTACAGAGGCAGTGTTTTTAGATAATCATATCGGTCTTTTCTACTTTGTCCTTACTTTCTCATGCATCGTACCAGTTATTTTCCTGATAACATTTGCGTTGGATGTTAAATACGCCATTTTTTGCATAGACACATCTTTCCTTGTCCCTTTGATCTGGGTAATGGTTCCGCCACTCGTTGCATTAAACGTAATTATGCTTATTATCAGAGTCATAAAGAGTTAGGAGGTGAGTATAGTATTACCCGGTAAAAACTTCTTTTTTAGAAAGAAATTTTTAACAGCTTTGGTTAGGTTAATCGGAATGCAAAATTTATTTTGCTAGGGATTCAATTATAGAAATGGAAGATGCAAGATTCGAATTAACGGTTTCGATCAGAGGTGATTCAATCATCTTCTGAAGATTTAGAGAGACATAGAAAGCAGGTAATAATTAATCTTGTTAGAAAACCTATTTTAAGATTGTATTACTATCTGATTTCAGCAAGATAAATCTTGCACTCCGTATATTTCTACAATTTGATGCTTTATTCTGAATTCTGTCTCCTGCATTCTGTTTTCTCTATTTGGTTGCGGTTTTGCCGATTAATGTGTATGGTACATTTCATCTAGGATCAATCCCCCAGGGTAAACCGGAACCCTACCCTGGGGAATTGTAAGCTTTGCACTGAATTTTCATCAATCATTAATTTATCTATTTACTTCAACAAACAAACCCCATGCAAGACCTATATCGTAAGCATTTTGGTCGAACGTAAAGTTACCATTCTCGTCTCTAATTGCCCATGCGGCCCAATCCACTCCTGGACGAACGGCTTTTATTGTAAACTTGATCTCCCCGTTAGCATCTGTTTTACTGTCAGATGGACTAATATTTATTGATCTCCTGCGTCCATCCTTAACCTTAGTTGACACTTCAACAACTGTATCAGGTTCAATATCTGTAAGTTTTAATACGCAATTCTCTTCCTCTCCCAAGTTAAGTGATAACCTTTCAAGATCGTAGTAACGTCCATTGGAAAAACTGTGTTCACAATTAAAAGTAAACCTTTTCTCTGGTTCTGGAGTATGAGTTGGTGTTGGAGTTGGCATTAAAGATGGTGTTGGTGTTAGAGTCAGAGTTGGTGTTGGTATTGGCGTTCCTTCTTCTACTACCTCAATAGTTAATCCTGCGTCGCCAAAGTCATCGCATAGGTTTCTTACATGAAGCTCAAACTCCAACGTAGTGTGGAAATCCGGCGCAGTAAATGATATTATTGGGTTAACCGCGACATCCTCAGTGCATTCTGGCAATCCTACGTCGGGGCCATCCGTTTGGATCCAACAGTAGCTCAGACCATCACCTACGCTTGCGCTAGCGTCAAGTTCAACATGTTGTGATGTAAATACTACTTTGTCGTGACCTGGTTCAGGTATGGGTGGTTTCGGATTACATGATGATGATACTACAGGTATTATTATCTCATCTCCATTTACCCAGAATTTGAGTGTTTCATCCCTCTCTGGCGAGAAAGCTGTCCGTGTTACATCGTAAATAATGGACCCATCAGGGTTCGTGCTGCTACTGCCTGGGCATAGGGCAAAACATCCGGTTATGGCCTGGCTTCCAACCTTTATTCCCTCTGCTGGTTCACCAGTGTCTTTGTTTACCACAATTAGCTCCAACTGTGCGGTAATTCCATTCTCAACCACTAACAGAGGACCTTTTTCCGGAGAGAAGTCTTCCAGGTTCGGTACTATATCCAGTAAAGGCTTAACGGGAAGTTGGGCCGCGAGTCCTAAAGGACGTCCAAGGCCTGTAAATTCGGCAAAAAGGCTAAATTCTCCCATCGCCGGATCCGATTCAATAAATCCGTTACTGTTACGGTCTTCCAATCGTGTAATGATAAACCTTCCATCCACAGTCATTTCCGCTACATAAATGATATCATTTTCATCAACAACGATATCATAACCTTCTATGGTTTGTATACCGTCGTAAAAAAAAGAGGCCTCTCCAGGTGTCAACGTGTCATCATTCTTGTCAAGGTCAGTCAATTTTATAACCCTGAATTCCCTGTTTCTAAACTCACTGACGAAATATTCTCCCTTGCTATTAATATCCACTCCAAATGGATCAATAAGGTTTATATCCGCAAGTCCTGAAGTATCCTCACGCATAATAATATGAAATTCGTCAAATATAGATGGTCCGCACGGAGCACTAGGGCAACGTGTTTGCAGATTCAAATCCCCCGGATCCGGAGTTTCTGCCACAATGTCGCAATCGTTATTCCTGTCATCCAATCTTACAACCGTACGATTGTTCGGATTAGATGCTATGATCCTGCCAAGTTCATCTGTAGTCATACGATTTGCTGTCAAAGGTGCGTTGCGAGTGCTCTCATTAATAATACAGATCTCATCCGCCCCCTGGGCATCATTATCATTGTCACGGTCTTGTAATCTAACGGTTGACTGAAGGGCGAGATCCATTACATACACAAGTGTTACAATATCCTCTTTTTCGGGATCAAAACGGTTAACAACTGCTATGCTAAGGGGACCGCTAAGCCCGGTACCAACTTCGTTTTCCCCACGAAAGATAGTTAGTTCTCCTCTATCGGATGCATCTCCATCGCCGTTAACATCCTCTATACGATAAACATTTCTTGTTGTGCCATCAACGGCGTAAAGGATGCCTTTTTCATCAACTGCAACATCAGTTATATCCTCTCCGGATACAAACTGCGTCATTTCTCCCTCATCTGCAACATCACCGTTTCCGTTTCTATCTTCAAGCCTCCAAATACCGGCACCGTCCCCTCCATGTACCGCAACATATATAGGCGTGTTTGCATATATGTTAATCTTATTTGCGAAAGTAAACACAAATAAGAGACAAAAATATATTAAACTGAGTTTAAAAATTTGCATGTTAAATCCTCCCTTTTCCAAATCATGGTAATCTGTAATTGGTAACTACTAATAACTAGCTCTTAGCTATCAGCCACGAGCTACCAGCTCTGCCACCTAACTAGTTACTCTAATTATTTTTGTCTTTTTTCTGCTTCTATTGTAAAGATCTATATAGATGCAGCTATGGTAATGTAAAGTTAACATCAACCTGTGGTGTTACACTATTTAAAACAATGCTCTTTTGTTGCTTGGTGCCATCTTTTCGTGCAGTTACATCATAATTGCCAAATGGAAGGTTTTCAGCACTATAAGAACCCCTGTCGGTTATCCGGTTGGTACTGAGTTCCTGTCGGAAAGTGTTTTCATCGTCCGGACCGTCTGGAACACATGTTCCGATTTTCCTGATAAGTACTCTTGCGTGTGATCCAACACCATTGTTATTGGTTACCTTTCCAGATATCTTGCCGGTTCCTGATGGTGTTGCGACTTTTACCGCATCCACATGATATTTAAGAGTGTGTGGTGTTGGTCCCTCGCACGGTCCGTCAAAGTGATCACAGCAGAAAAAACATTTCGGGCCCGTATCACATACCCTTACATTTACTTCAAACGCCTGAAAGTCACATCCATTACTATCTTCACCACTCTCCACATCAAAAAATACTGTTTCAGTGGTCTCATCCACAACTTCAAAATTTAATTCAGTTGATAGAGGTTCTATTGCCCTTCTCTTGAACCCCAGGAATGTGACCTTCCCTTTTGCCAAAACACCATCCCGGCTTGCCCTTGGATCGTTAACTATAACTGGTTTTGCCAATGGTGCGCCTATCTTAACGTCCTCATTACACACGTTGTTCGTATTACGAATCTTAAATGAAAATGTCGTCATCTCTGTCTTGTCAGGCTGCGGGTTACTCGCATCCTCCATCTTGATCTCTTCATTTACCCTGATGCCGCTGCCGGCAAATACCTGTGTCGGTAGATGCATAGACATGGAGACAGTTAGAACAATTAATAAAATGAGTTTATCCCTTACCATTTTTTCAACCCCCTTTTTTTAGAATGATATTAAGTTCAAATTGTATCTAGGATACATTGTTGATTATTGTTGCCTCTAATCTGGTTTATTTATGATTAACTCCGGTACAAGTTTTGTCCTCTGAAATCAGTTTGAACTAACTGCTTTGAGTAGATACAATGTGATGACCTGGAATTTATACATTTAAGTGTATGAATCTATTCTACCACATAAAGGTGTAGTTGTTGCTATTTTGTTTTGCGCTTGGAAAGTTTTGATAATGCCATGTTAATGCTAGAACTCAAGGTCTCTGAAAACCAAAGAATATAATTAATTTAATGGTATACGATTTTTTACACAGTTGGTTCAAGTCGGAGACTTGAACCGCATTTGACGTTAACACAACTCTGTTGCCAGTGAAAAAGATTATGTTTACAGTCGATTGATTGTATTGAATAAGCAAAACCATACAGAGTATTGTTAATGTCAGATTAGTTTAAGGCAGAGACTTGAACTAATTGTAGAAGCATTCAATGTTAGTTTGTGGAAAAAAGTCCGACGTTGGCGTTAATCTATCTGTATAAAAGTATAAAACCTTTTTAAAAGAAAACTGACTGTTATGAAACATGTCACTGATTATATAGCTATTGCAGCGTTTGTGATGTCGTTAATTGGAGGGATATATCAGTTAACAGTGCATTTTAGTGGTCCCGTGCTTGAATTTTTCCCGCCTGAAAGGCTCTTGTTCTTTTTTGATAGAAATGACGATAAGACATTGATGATTAATACACAAATGACTTGTATTAATAAAGGCAAACCTGGCCATGATGCCATGGTAAAGAAAGAGGTTGTGCGGTTCAAGTTAAAAGAGGATGGGCCCTATTATAGGCTGGAGTGGATAAACTTCGAGTATGTAAACTATAATAAAATAAAGGATGATTTGGACTGGCAGTTTATAAGCGATGCAAAACCGGTATCCGTAAAGGCCGGAAGTGGTGAGAGTCACAATACTACATTTGGTCCATTTAAGAATCCAGACGGAGATAGGAATAAAATAAATCGCAACTTTATCCAGAAAGAGACGTTTATCTTCAAAATAAAATCAATTGCAAAGATAAACATGGAATTTGAGGTGGTGTTTTTTGGTGAAGAGACGTTAACGGGTGGCTGTGTAATCGATCTGGATAAGAGCAGAGACGATATTATAAGGTTGCTGGATGAAGAAGATGGTAAGGGCCAAAACTACATTCAGGTTCCGTGTTATAGCAATAGTAAGTAGGGGATGTTCAAACTGATGTCTGAAAGTTAGCCCCCAAATAGGGGCGAAAGAAGTTAGCCCACTGCGTTAGCTGTGGGGATAGAATGAGATCCAAATCCAAATAAGCCCCGTTAGGGGCGATAGAGAGATACACGTCAAATAATTTGAATAGAAACAACTTGATAACAAAACATTTCTGCCGCCACTAACGTGGCTAAATCTGCTGACAATTAGTTCCCATAGCTTGCGCTATGGGCTAACTTCGTCCGTCCCATACGGGACTTTTGCTTTTGGAGCAAACCATTTTCTCTAAAATTAGTTTGAACTTACTAAGTTGGAATGGTGTGATAATAGTGTCTTGCAACAACTAATTTAACTGACTGTCTCTAATAAGCAAAATCACACAGAGTATTGTTAATGTCAGATTATTTCAAATCGCAGACTTGAACCAGCAGATGTAATAAAAGACCCCGTAGGTACTAACTCAATCACACTCACTATATTCGTAATCCTGATCTGCGCTAAGGGTAGTGAATGTTACTTCCATTACTTCCTGATTTTCCACTTTTAACGGGTTTGCCTTCGTATATTCAAAGTCGTTTCCGGATACCTTTATTGTTTTTTTAATGGCATCCGGAGTTGAATCGTTATCAACGTAATCTTTAACATGATAATAAAAAATTTGGCTTCCTGACTTTATTTCTATCAATCCCGGTTCCGGTGGTAATACAAACCAACCCTTAGTAACCCATAAACCCTCCATATCCCTGTAGCGAAAGGCAATCTTTTGTTCCTTGTCACACAGGTTTTTCATACTGATAATCCAATGTGCAGGGCCATTCCCATCAACACCTCTCTCCTTAGGTACATACCTTGCGTGAACAGGGTGCAAATTATAACTGTTTACAAAAGAGATAATTAAGACAATGAATATTATTAATTTTTTAAACATATTAATTCCTCCGAATGCATATTGTACATGCAGGCTCAATGTATGTTTATTATGACGAAGTATATACAGTACAATAGGTTTGTTGAAAAAGCAGGTATGAGCTGTTAAAATAATCCCGTTACACTGTACCGGTTTGTTTATGGATCATTGTACTTTCCTGATTATAACAAATGAACATCAATAATCAACAGGTTAACAGTATGATTCCATGGGTTGTTAATTATTTTGCATTTAAGCCCAAAGGTTAACTGTTTAGGAAATCAGAAATTAAGAATATACCTGTTTTGCATTTATTTTTCACTCTTAATTTGACCCTGAAAGGGTCAGATATACCAGCCCAGGGCAACGCCCTGGGACAAAACAGAAGAAAAATATAGCCCTGTAAGGGCGTAACATACATTTGGTCATGTGTGCTATTTCGCAAATTTACGTTTATCAAATATAATGCATCATACCGTGTTCATGGTTGAATATGACAAAATCGATTGGGCGTGAATCTGCAAAATATGTTGCACCCATTCAGGGTGCGATTTAATGGTTATCCATGACCCAGGGCGCTGCCCTGGGCTGGTATATTTAACCTCGGTGGGGTATTTTGCATATTTTTTTTATCTTATATTTGAACAACGAAACATAAATATAGCCAAAAACATTTGAAATTTCTGAGGTTTAAAGGTTTAAGGTTCAACGTTCCCTGTTTCTTTTTGTTTCCGTATCTTTAACCTTTGAACCGTGAACTTTGAACCATGAACTCGCAAAAAATTTTATTTTCAGTTGATTATAAATTTGTGAGATAAATTCGCACAATGAAAGTGTAAGAATCTAAACACAAATTGTGTACATTCTTAAATTTCAATTTCATCATATCTCTTTATTTGGTTTTCGTCATAAGCAATGAAATCAAAAACTATCACATACATCGCAATTGTCGTACTCTTTTTCTCTACCTGTTGCTCAGGAATCTATGCTATTGAGAGGGGCCCGTTTACACCAGTCACACCGGAAGGAGAGTTAGTCAAAGGGGCACAATGGCTTTTTGTTATAGGCATCAATGACTACAAACATTGGAAAAAACTGGATGCGGCAGTAAAAGACGCAACGGATCTCAGAGATCTATTAATGGAAAAATATTATTTTGATAAGGAACACTTAATAGAACTTTATGATCCTAATGCTACTAAGACAAATATTATTGCGAAATTAAGATACCTTGGGCAAGTTGTAAAACCGGAAGATTCACTCGTTATTTATTATGCAGGGCATGGATTTCTGGACAGCCTCACTAAAACCGCATCTTGGATTCCAGTTGATGGTAAAAAGGACGATACAACTACATGGATTGACAGCTATAAAATAAGAATGTTATTGAATAAAAATGTAATTAAAGCCAGACATATCCTGCTGATATCAGACTCTTGTTTTTCCGGTGATCTGCTTAGAGGAGATGATGACTTTCCGATAAAGATTACGAATGAGGTATTGAAACGGGCTTATAGATCAACTTCCAGGCGTGTGATAACATCCGGAGGAGTGGAACCCGTGAGTGATTCCGGGTATGGTGGAAACAGTGTCTTTACACATTTCCTTTTAAAGGCATTACAAGCCAACAATGAGAAATTTCTTCTGCCTTCTGCCTTTAAGACTGATTTAACAAAAAACGTTTCCGATAATTCCAGCCAGGTTCCGCAGTTTGGTACTATTTTAGGTACGGGCGGAGAGCAGAGCGGTGAAATAGTGCTCTTTGCCAGACCGGGTTTTAATATAAAAAGACCGGGAAAGAAAAAATTTGATATTGGTGATCTGGAAGAAGAAGCGGATAAGATTACTGAGCTCAAATTGTCATGGGACAATGATTTAAATGAGATGAAAAGGGCTTATAGCCAAGTTGTAAAGTTTCAGGAAAGGTCTATACCCAATGACCGTAAAATCAGATCGTGGCAGCGCTTTTTAAAAACATTTACAGAGGATAATCCTTTTACTGGTGAAGATGAAAAAATGCGGCGAGAAGCAAATCTGCGTATTAAGACCTTGCAAAATGAGAGTAGTCGCTTAGCATACGGAAAGAAGGAAGAAACTCCCATTCATAATAAACAAGCTGAAGAATATAGAGACCCAGTAACAGGGATGGAGTTTGTACTTGTGCCAGGAGATTGCTATAAGATGGGTGATCAATTTGGAGAAGGAAGCAATGATGAGAAGCCTGTTCATGAGGTGTGTTTGGATGACTTTTACATAGGCAAGTATGAGGTTACCCAGGGTGAGTGGAAGAGTTTAATGGGTGATAATCCGTCTAAATTTGAGAATGGAGATGATTATCCTGTGGAGCAGGTTAGCTGGGATGATGCTCAAAAATTCATAAAGAGACTAAACAAAAAGGGTGATGGTAAATATAGATTGCCCACAGAGGCTGAATGGGAATTTGCTGCAAGAAGTGGAGGAAAGAAGCAAAAATGGGCAGGAACCAGCAAAGAATCTGAATTGGGTAAGTATGGATGGTATGGTACGAATTCAGGCAGTAAGACACATCCGGTGGGAAAGAAGATTGCAAACGGCATTGGTTTATTTGATATGACGGGAAACGTTTATGAGTGGTGTTCTGATTGGTATAGTAAAGATTATTATAAAAAGAGTCCTAAAGATAATCCTTTGGGCCCCTCAAGCGGTTCTGACCGTGTTTTTCGAGGCGGCAGCTGGAACGGCAATCCCAGGTACGTGCGTGCTGCTGATCGCAGCCGCGGCACGCCTGGTGGCAGGAGCGACGGCCTAGGCTTTCGTCTCGCCAGGACCCCTTAATTTTTGCATTTTTGCTTTTTTACCTTTTGCTGGGGGAATGTGAATGAATATGTGGCTATGTAAAAAAGTGCTGTTTACATGGATTTAGGGAGTAAGGTTCTTTAAAATAGAAACGTAGATAATGTTTAAAATAATAACAATTCCATTTGACAACTCAGTAGAATCTTTTAATGATGAAATATTAACCAATTTTTCCCTGAACAAGAGGATTAAAGAATATCATGCCAGTTTCTTTATTTCAGAGGGTAAACCGTATTGGTCTGTATTTCTAAGTTATGATTCAAGCATAAAGGAAAAGGGTTCTAAGTCAGAAATTGAAGATCTTAATGAGACAGAGAAATTACTGCTGGAGAAATTAAAGGTATGGAGACGCGGAAAGGCAGAAGAAGAAGGTGTACCGGTATATATAGTTGCAACAAACAGTGAGTTAAAGGAGATTGTTAAACTTTCACCTGTGAATCTTGAATTACTAAATAATGTTAAAGGTTTTGGCAGGAAGAAAATAGAGAAGTATGGAAAAGAGGTTACGACCATTATTAACGCCTTTAATCAAAAACCATGAAAGAAGATTATCCCCTGTTTGTAAAATGGTCGTCAATTCTGGATTGGATACTTGATAGATGTGAGAAGTTTCCTAGAAGTGTCCGCTTTACCATTGCTACCAGAGTATCAAATTATGCTCTGGACATAGTTGAGGGTATAATTGAGACTATATATTGTAAAGACAAGATCCGGAAATTGGATAAATTAAACTTGGACATTGAAAAGTTAAGGATATTGTTCAGGATATGCTATAAGCGTAAATATATCTCAAATAAACAGTATATGTTTATTTCCGGTGAACTAAATGAAGCAGGAAAAATGATAGGCGGCTGGAAAAAGAGCTTGAAGTCGAGTTAAACAGACAACTATATAATAGTCCCGTATGGGACGAACCAAGTTAGCCCATAGCGTAAGCTATGGGAACTAATTGTAAGTAGATTTAGCCACGTTAGTGGCGACAGAAAGATACACTTCAAATAATATGAATAGAATCATCTTGATGACACAAAACATTTCTGCCGCGCCTATCGGGGCTTATTTGGATTGGGATATTATTCTATACCCACAGCTAAAGCAGTGGGCTAACTTCGGTTGCCCCTATCGGGGCTAAGGTTTCTGAGATCAGTTTGAAGATGCAAGAGATTTAAACCCTAGTTATGAAATTATAGATATGAAACGAATTGGCGGGCTTTTTGAAAAGGTTTGTTCCTTTGAGAACCTTTTGATTGCTTATAAAAAGGCTTTTAAAGGAAGCGGCAAAAATAGAGAGACCTGTAAGTTCTCATATTTTATGGAACGGGAAATATTTAGTATCCGGGAGGAAATGATTAATGGAAATTATTATCCCGGCAAGTATAGATATTTTAAGATAAATGAGCCTAAAGAGAGAGTAATAAGTGTTGCCCCGTTCAGGGACCGTATTGTGCACCATGCTATTGTAAATATATTAGAACCGATCTTTGACCCACGGTTTATTTATGATTCTTATGCAACCAGAAAAGAGAAAGGTGTCCATGCTGCGGTTAAAAGGGCCCAACTGTTTCTCAGACAACGCAGGTTTTACCTGAAATTTGATGTTAACAAATACTTTGATAATATTGATCATCGTATTTTACTGAACCTGTTAAAAAGAAAGATAAAAGATAAAGAGCTTGAGAGGCTTTTACTCATTATTATTTCTAACAGTGACGTTAGCAGGGGTGAAAGAACATGCCGTGGGTTGCCCATTGGGAACCTAACCAGCCAATTCTTTGCAAATATATATTTGGATCTGTTTGATCACTATGTAAAAGAAGAGTTGCGGATTAAAAGGTATGTCAGGTATATGGATGACTGTGCAATCTTTCATGAAAGTAAAATATACTTAAAAAGTATTTTGAAAGAGATTGATCTCTATTTACAAATAAGGTTAAAGCTTGAGTTGAAGAAACGTGTAACTGTACTTAATAGCAGTTTAAATGGGATGTCATTTTTAGGGTACAGAATATTTCCGGCTTTGATTCGTCTAAAGCGGGAAAACGTTAAGCGGCTGAGAAAGAAGATTTTGCAGAAAGAAATTGAATTAAGTAAAGGCATTATTGATGAAGAGAGCTTCAGGATGAGTGTTAACAGCCTTATGGGATTTGCAAAATTTGCAGATTCACTGCAATTGCGAAAAAAGATGTTTAATAATGGGGCAAAGGTTTAAAGCGGTTCTAACCGTGTTATTCGAGGCGGCAGCTGGAACAACAATCCCAGGAACGTGCGTGCTGCTAATCGCAACAACAACACGCCTGGTGACAGGAACAACAACCTAGGCTTTCGTCTCGCCAGCACACGTTGCATGTTTTGCCAAATTGCGGCTGTCTACGGATTGCCGTATAGCGCAATGATGTGTCCAGGCCTTTGTCCTGCGCCGCAAAGTCGGCCAAATAGGAAGAGTGTGGTATGGCTGGTAGGTTAAAGCCGACGGTCATGCCGCACTTGTTATTAGGAAATATTTTTAAAATATTTAGAAGGGTATGTTCAAACTGCCTTCAGAAACCAACGCCCTGATAGGGGGAAACTAAATTAAGCCACTGCGTTAGCTTTGGGTATAGAATAATATCCTAATCCAATCATATTGTGTGACGTGTATCATTCTGTCGCCCCTGACGGGGCTAAATTTACTTACAATTATTTCCCATAGTTTACGCTATGGGCTAACGTCGGTCGTCCCATACGGGACTTTTGTTTCTGGAAAGAACTATTTTCTCTGAAATCAGTTTAAACGTACCTAGGATTTAGGTATAGTCAAACTGTTTCCAGAAGAGATAATTATGTGTCCAACTAAAAGTCCCGTATGTGACGAGAGATGTTAGCCCATAGCGTAAGCTATGGGAAATAATTGTCGTTAAATATAAGCCCCTTTAGGGGCGACAGAAGAAGAGGATAAATGAATTGTCTCATACATATTCTTTCTTATTAACACATATAGTTTTCTCGACTAAAGATAGAATTCCACTAATTGTAGAAAATCAAATGAAAGAGAGATTGTATTCATACATTTCGGCAATTATTAACAAGAAATTCGGATTTACTAAAAAGATTAATGGTACCGCAGATCATGTTCATGTTCTATTTGATATTAAAACAAGTTTCTCCATATCAGAAACAGTGAGGGTTGTAAAATCCAATTCATCAAAATGGATAAATGATAATTTAAATTTAGCAAATAGATTTGCCTGGCAAGTAGGGTATGGTGCGTTTTCAGTTAGCATGTCTAATGAAGAGAAGATTGTTCAATATATAAATAACCAGGAAAAACATCATGAGAGATTTTCATATAAAGAAGAATTGATATTATTATTAAAAAGGCATGGCATACAATATGACGAAAAATATCTTTGGCAATGATATGTTTCTGTCGCTCTTACAGAGCTTATTTGATTTGGATATAATATCCCACAGCTAACGCAGTGGGCTAACTTCTTTTGCCCATATTGGGGCTTATTATGATTAATCTTCTGTGCAAATTGTGATTTATAGTTAAGCATTATATATATGAAACATAGCAAAAAGTTTTTATTGCTGAAGCAGTCTTTTAGACTGCTTCTAAATGTTTATGTTACAATCAATTAAAGGTTAATAGTTAATAAGCCTCTTCCACATTTAATTCGTATAATGTGTTTTAATTGATATGTAGTTGCATAATATTAAAGTACAGTTTATAGTGGTTTAAGAAAAATATAGAGCCGTCTGCAAGACTGCTCCAGCACCAGTATATATCTATGAATTAAACGTAATTAAGATAAAGAACAATAAACAAGAACCAAATAACAAATAAATTTCAAATTCTAAATTCCAATACGATTAGACTCAAATTCTAGGTTTGTTGTTTTGGTTATTTTATTTTGGATTTTGTTTGCTATTTGTTATTTGTGATTTAACGTATTTAGCTGCATATTTCTTTAAGGCTTAAAAGCGTTTTGACATTTTTCTTTTTTAGCTGAGTTGAATAATTACTTGAATTTTATAGTTAAACATTATATCTATGAAACATTGCAAAAAGTTTATATTGATCTTCTTTGTCGTCTCTTTTTTATGCGGAGAGATGACTATCTTTACTCCGGTAGTAGGGGCCCAGTTTACTCCTGTGAAGATAAGGGATAAGAAGGGTAGTCAGGTGGGTATTTATAAAGAGAGCCATGCACTGGTTATCGGAGTCAGTAAGTACACTAATGGTTGGCCGGTGTTGGAAGGTGTTGTTTCTGATGTGGTTGCCGTTGGTGATGCTTTGGAAGAAAACGGGTTTCATGTGACAGCAGTTATGGATCCGGATAAGGATGAGTTGGAAGAGGCGTTTGAACAGTTTATAATGAACTATGGTGGGAATGCCGATAACAGGCTGCTCTTCTATTTTGCGGGACATGGCTATACCGTTAAGCCTAAGTATGGTGGTAATCCATTGGGGTATATTGTTCCGAAAGAGGCCCCGAACCCTGAAAAGAGTGAAAAGGATTTGAAGAAGTTTAAGCGCATTGCCATGAGTATGCAGAGGATAGAGGAGTATGCATTAAATATTGACGCAAAGCATGCAATATTTATCTTTGACAGCTGTTTTTCCGGTACAATCTTTGATCTATCACGCTCTATACCTGAGCACATTAGTTACAAAACGGCCAAACCTGTGCGTCAATTCATTACATCCGGTGATGCGGACGAGACTGTGCCTGACCGGAGTATATTCCGTAGACAATTTATTGCTGCATTAAATGGTGAGGCGGATATGGACAGGGACAGTTATGTTACAGGTATAGAGCTTGGAGAGTTTTTGCAAAAGAAGGTGATTAGTTACTCTAATGAATCTCAACATCCGCAGTATGGGAAGATTAGGCATCCTCATCTTGATAAGGGTGACTTTGTCTTTCACGTTCGAGCACATGATTTGCCTACTCATCCATTGTCGAAAGGTCCGGTTAAATCCAGCCTTGATTTAAGTAAATATGAAAAAAGAGGAGAGTGGAATAAAGCGCTGGCAGGTATTACGGCAAATTACCATAAACTGTTGGAAATGGATAAAAATGGTTTCACCCCGGCGACAATGATTACCGCCTGGAAGGATTTTATCAATGACCCTGCAGTTATGCAAAACAATCAATACTCGCAAAAAGATGAAGAGATGAGGCTTAAGGCAAATGAACGCCTATCTTTTTGGCTAGCCAGAGAACGTCATTTAGCTGGAGGCATGAATAAAAAGGTTACGTTCAAAAATGAAAGTAACGCGAATAGTAAAGAGTGGGTAGACACTGTTACAGGGATGGAATTTGTTTTCGTAGATGGAGGTTGCTATCAGATGGGAGATCAATTTGGCGATGGATATGATAGTGAGAAACCTGTTCATGAGGTGTGTATGGATGATTTTTACATCGGCAAGTATGAGGTGACCCAGGGTGAGTGGAAGAGTTTAATGGGTGATAATCCGTCTAGATTTAAACATGGAGATGATTATCCTGTGGAGAGGGTTAGTTGGGATGATGCTCGGGAATTCATAAAGAGATTAAACAAAAAAACAGATGGTAAATATAGATTGCCCACAGAGGCTGAGTGGGAATTTGCTGCAAGGAGTGGAGGTAAGAAGGAGAAATGGGCAGGAACCAGCAAAGAGTCAGAATTGGGAAAGTATGGATGGTATGATGCTAATTCGGACAAGAAGACTCATCCTGTGGGAAAGAAGATTGCAAACGGTATTGGTTTGTTTGATATGACGGGAAACGTTTGGGAGTGGTGTTCTGATTGGTATAGTAGTGATTATTATAAAAAGAGTCCTAAAGACAACCCTGTAGGACCGTCAAGCGGTTCTGTCCGTGTTATTCGAGGCGGCAGCTGGGGCAGCGATCCCGGGGGCGTGCGTGCTGCTTATCGCAACGGCGACACGCCTGGTGGCAGGGGCGGCGACCTAGGCTTTCGTCTCGCCAGGACCCCTTAAATTTTGGATTTTTGCTTTTTTACCTTTTGCAGGGCTGCTGGAGATGTGAATGGGGGGTAGGGTATTGGTAATGTATTGTCACTGGTGTAGTCCTTAGTTGGTTCAAGTCTCCTGACTGGAACCATATTGACCTTAACTATACTCTGTATAGATTACATAAAAGAACTGAAATATATTAAGATTACTATGACGATTCTACGATTAAGTATTCATTTTCCAAACAGTGTATATCTCTTTTATTAGCTTCATTTCTTAATATTTTAACAATTTCTTTAGAAAACAAAATGGAATGTCCACCTTTTAAGATCAAGTCGGTTGAACCCATTCGGTTAATTTCACGATCCGAAAGGGAAAATAGACTTAAGGAAAATGGATTCAATCTGTTTTTGCTATCATCAAAGGATGTTTATATTGATATGCTTACTGACAGCGGGACATCTGCTATGAGTAACCGCCAATGGGCCGGAATAATGTTAGGTGATGAGTCTTATGCTGGCAGCGTAAGTTTTGATCATATCGCAACGACAGTGCAAGAGATAATGGGGTTTCCTTATACCCTTCCTGTTCATCAGGGGCGTGGAGGTGAACATGTTCTTAATAATATATTGGTTAAACCTGGCCAATATGTCTTGGGGAATATGCATTTTGATACAACAAAGGCCCATATTGAGTACGCTAAAGGCCGGGCGGTTGATTGTGTAATTGATGAGGCATACGATACGGAAATTGATCATCCTTTTAAAGGAAATATTGACACGAATAAACTTTCTGAGTTGATAAGTAAAGGTCCTGACCGCATTGCTTATGTCTTGATTACTGCCACATGCAACAATGCGGGGGGGCAGCCGGTCTCTATGGAAAACATAAGAGATGTCCATAAGATTGCAAAAAAACATGATGTGCTTCTATTGATGGACGCAGCAAGGTATGCCGAAAATGCATATTTCATTAAAAAGAGAGAACCCGGGTATGGCAACAAATCTATTCGTGATATTGTAAAAGAGATGATGTCTTATATGGATGGATGTATTATGAGCGCGAAAAAAGATGCCCTTGTAAATATAGGAGGGTTCATTGCCTTAAACGACAAGGATCTCTATTCTAAATTAGCTCCGGTTAATATCCTGATGGAGGGTTTTCCTACGTACGGTGGATTATCTGGCAGAGATTTGGAAGCCATGGCTATAGGGTTATCTGAGGGTATAGAAGAGAGGTATCTTGATTATCGAATCAAACAGGTGCACTATTTGGGGCAACTGCTTGACGATATTGGTATACCGATAATGAAACCATTCGGAGGGCATGCAATTTACATTAATGGCAAGAAACTTTTGCCCCATATACCGCCGGAGAATTTCCCATCCCTGGCACTTTGTATTGAATCCTATTTAGAGGGTGGCATTAGAGGGGTTGAAATTGGTACATTGCTTGCCGGGCGAGATCCGGAAACAGGTAAGAACGTTTGCCCTAAACTGGATTTGATGCGCTTGGCTATTCCCCGCAGAGTCTATATGCAAGAGCATTTAGATTATGTCGCTGGTGTGATTAAAACTGTAGCAAAACGTTCAGAAGAGATTCAAGGTCTGGAGTTTGAATACGAATCACCCATATTACGTCATTTTTTGTCACGTTTTAGAAGAGTGGATATTTCCGAGCCTTAATTTCGTATAAAGAGAAACGTTAACGGCAAGACATTATTAGAGATGCTATTCCTAGAGGGACACTGGTTTCCTGGATTTAAAGGTTTACCTTGAAAAAAAGCCAGTCCTTAAGTTCTACCTTAAGGACTGGCTTTCAAAGAGAAACTATAACCTGTATAAAACGTATTTCTTAATCTTAAAGTTTGAAACGGCTAACCACGGTCTGTAACTCACCGGATACCCTTGCAAGATCTACCGCAGATTCATTGACCTGTTGAGCATTCTTACTGCTTTCGGCGACCGCTTCATTTACACCTCCGATATTAGACGAAACTTCGTTTGTACCTACTGATGCTTCACCTGCGTTCTTTGCTACATCACTGGAACCGGTTGCTACCTCTGAGATGGATGACGCAATGTCTCCTACCCCTGAACTTGCCTCAGCAACATTTGCAGATATATCATTTGCTGCATTTGTCTGCTCAGATACCGCATTATTAATTATGCCTACTGATTCATTTATTGAATTAATAATACCGGTTACATCACCTATTATCTTAATTGCGTCAGTTGTGTTGTGCTGTACGCCGCCTATTTTATTGGCAATATCTTCTGCTGCCTGGGCACTCTGATTTGCCAGCTCTTTTATTTCGTTTGCAACAACGGCAAACCCTTTGCCTGCTTCACCTGCTGAGGCTGCCTCAATTGTTGCATTTAAAGCCAGAAGGTTAGTTTGCTCGGCTATACGTTTTATAACCTCTGTAACATTTCCTATCTCGCGTGCAGCGGTTCCAAGCATATCCATAGTATTTGTTGCTGTGGCGGACATCTCTGACGCATGATTAGCAACGGTTGCGGCCTCTTTGGAGTTCTTGGAAACATCATTAATTGATGCCGTCATCTGTTCCACCGCAGAAGCAACCATATTCATATTGCTGGAAAGCTGTTCTGATGCGGACGATACAGTTGTTGCATTTGTACTCATCTCTTCCGCGGCAGAGGCCATCATATTAATGTTGCTTGACATCTCTTCTGTTGCACCGGAAACACTGGTAATTTGTGTAACAACTTCTTCCGCTCCTGCGGCCATTTGCGTTGAAACTGTGGATAACTCTTCTGATGCCGCAGACACTGTTTCCGCATTTACTTTAATATTAAGCAGATCCATTCTTAAATCTTTTACCATACTATTAAATGTCGTGGCAAGAACACCCAGTTCATCCCCGCGGTTGATGTCCACCTGTTTTGTGTAATCTCCACCTGCAATCCTTTTGATTGCTTCTACGATAATACCAATTGGTTTAGATATGGATCTTGCTAACATAATTGCAATAAAAACTATTCCGGCAACACATGCGATAGATATGAGTATAACTAGTCTTTCAATGAAATTTACAGATGCAAATGCTTCTGCCTCGTCAATTTCGGCAATAAGACCCCATTTAAAGTCTCCTATCTTTAGAGGTGTATAAGCGGACAACACCGGGTTACCATTATAGTCTATAATAATCCTGGAATCTGCCTTTCCCGCCAATGCATCATTTGCCGCATCTGTGTTTACACTTCCCTTATTAGGGTTTGCAAAAGATGCCACAACTGTGTGGTTATCCGGATCCAGGAACGAGTCTGATCGCATCAGTTTGTCTTCTCCGACAAGGTAGGTTTCCCCG
>JAIQZO010000109.1 GCA_021777055.1 Candidatus Anammoxibacter sp.
CGGGGAAACCTACCTTGTCGGAGAAGACAAACTGATGCGATCAGACTCGTTCCTGGATCCGGATAACCACACAGTTGTGGCATCTTTTGCAAACCCTAATAAGGGAAGTGTAAACACAGATGCGGCAAATGATGCATTGGCAGGAAAGGCAGATTCCAGGATTATTATAGACTATAATGGTAACCCGGTGTTGTCAGCTTATACACCTCTAAAGATAGGCGACTTTAAATGGGGCCTTATTGCCGAAATTGACGAGGCAGAAGCGTTTGCATCTGTAAATTTCATTCAAAGGCTTGTTATATTCATATCTATTGCTTGTGTTGCAGCAATAGTGTTTGTTGCAATTATGTTCGCAAGATCCATATCAAAACCAATTGGTCTTATCGTAGAAGCAATCAAAGGGATTGCAGGTGGAGATTATACCAAACAGGTGGAGATCAACCGTGGTGATGAACTTGGTGTTCTTGCCAGAACATTTAATGTTATGGTGAGTGATTTGAAGTCAGATCTGCTTAATATTAAAGTAAATGCTGAGACAGTGGCGACTGCATCTGAAGAGTTATCCACAGTTTCAACTCAAATGGCGGCTGGAGCGGAAGAAGTTGTTTCACAAATTACCAGTGTTTCCGGTGCAACAGAAGAGATGTCAAGCAACATTAATATGATGGCCTCTGCAGCGGAAGAGATGAGTGCAAATGCAACAACCGTATCGTCTGCATCAGAACAGCTTTCAAGCAATATGAATATGGTTGCTTCTGCGGTTGAACAGATGACGGCGTCAATTAACGATGTTTCCAAGAACTCAAAAGAGGCCTCAACTGTTGCTAATCAAGCCGCAGAGATGTCATCTAAAGCAACAAATACGATGGACATGCTTGGTACTGCTGCCCGTGAAATAGGAAATGTTACTGAGGTTATAAAACGTATAGCTGAACAGACCAACCTTCTGGCTCTAAATGCAACAATTGAGGCTGCATCGGCAGGTGAAGCTGGTAAAGGATTTGCCGTCGTTGCCAATGAGATAAAAGAGCTGGCGAATCAGAGCGCCCAGGCAGCGGAAGATATTGCAAATAAGATAGGCGGTGTCCAAGATAATACAGCTGACGCAGTTAAAATAATAGGGGAGGTAACCGGTATAATTAAATCAATAAACGAATCAGTGTCTATAATTAATAACGCGGTATCTGAACAGACTAATGCGGCAAATGATATATCCGCAAATGTTGCAGAGGCAAGTTCAGGGGTAGGAGACATTGCGTCATCCATCTCTGAGGTCGCAACAGGTTCAGGTGATGTTGCAAAGAACGCAGGTGAAGCGGCCGCAGGTACAAACGATGTTTCGTCAAATATCGGTGGTGTAAATGAAGCTGTCGCCGAAAGTAGCAAGAATGCTCAACAGGTCAATGTATCTGCGGTAGATCTTGCAAGGGTATCCAATGAGCTACAGACAGTGGTTAATCGTTTCAAACTTGCGGTTTAAGAAATAAATTCTTAATCTTAACCAGTATCTATGCAAAGTCGATTAAACGTCACTTCTGCTTACATATACATACCTCTTCCTAGAGGGGAGTTTAAATACGTTTAACGTATAATTCCCCTCTGCTAAGAGAGCACTTAGAGGTGTCTTAGCAAATATTGCAGAATGGATACATCCTTTCTTTGTATCTTGCTCTGCAGGGAGAAACCCTGATATCAATAAAGCGAAAACCAAAAATAGAATTATACAGTTTCCTAAGTAAATCTATTCAATCTTAGATACGAAGAGTGTGTTTCATCCTGATGGCAACATTGTATCTCATGATTATATTAATCGTGTAGTAGAATCATAAGGATTTGATTGTCTGCAAAAAGGTATGTGAATTGATAGAAAGCTCCATTCTTCTAAAATCATTAAAGCATCTGAAACAACTTCATTGATTGGAAACTTGACAAAGGACAAATATTTTACTCAGAGAGAGGTAAAAATGTTTTCCATTTCTTCCTGTTTTAGCATGGCTTGGGTTTAAATATTGTGTACAGATTATAGGCAACATCCTGAAATTTTGTTTTTTTTTATCTGTATGGAAATCGGTGTTTAATGTAAATATGGTTACTACAAGAAATAAACATATATTTATTGTTGAAGATGATGATGGCCTGGCTAGTTTGAATAGCACTTTGATCAGAGAAAGAGATAATTATGAGGTGACAACGGGTGATGATCTGCAGTGTCTTATTGAGTTGTCTATAGGGATGGCTGATGTTTCAAATCCGATAGATGTCATTGTTGTTGGAATCGGTTCTTCTGAAACCGGAGGATTTGATTTAATAAAGAAAATACGCAGAATTAAGAAGTATATTCCTATAATTGCCACAAGCAGATACTGTGACGAAGAGATGTTGACAAAATTGACACTAATAGGATGCGATGATTTTATCTATAAATCCTATTCTATAGAGAGTCTTCTTAAAAGTGTTGAGAAGGTAATAAAAAATAAAGACGAATTGGTAAGAGATAAAGACAATGTTAATGGCAAAAAAGCTACATATATTTGTGCTGATAATCATGATACTGGATATAATCCGTTATTAAAAAAGCTAGATTCAGAAGCAAATGTATGTAGACGTTTTATGGATAATGCTAATGAGGGTGATTACAATGTAAAAGTTTTTTCCCGTTATTATCATCTTGATAAATTTGGAGGAAATTTCTTTGATATACGCAATACCCGAAACGGGTGTGATATCCTTGTCGCGGACGTGGCAGGAAATGATTTAATTTCTTCCTACTATTCTTTGTTGATGAAGAGGGAGTTTAATAAAAATAATTGTGTGGATGGCGTTACTTTGTTTAAAGCACTTAATGAAAAGTTTTTTGCAAATAATGGAAGCTCTAGAATGGTTGCAGCAACAATGTTGCAGATAGATCTCAAATCTATGAGTGGAAAGCTTGTTTCCGCCGCTAACCCTGCTCCAGTCAAACTTCCAGTATGCCCCATTTGTCCCAGGCCTCTTTATGCCGCAGGGGATGTGTTAGGCGTAATGGAAGAGGTCTCTTTTCAGATACGTCAATTCAGTTTTCAAACTGGAGATACTATTCTTATGCATACGGATGGTGTTGCAAATGTTTGTCGTGTCAATAAAGAAAGCGGGATAACTGAGAAACTTAGATGGTCAGACCTTGATAATATAATTATGAAGCATTGTAAACGTCCGCTTAATGAGAAGGTTGAAAATATATGGAACGATATATTTTATTCCAGCGGTTACGAGATTTATGACAATATGTTGCTACTTGGTATTGAAATTCCTTAGACAATAGAAAAGCCTTTTGGAAATGAGAGAGTTCTTTCGTCTATATAACTATTTGGCTGAAATCAGTCTTGATATTGGATTTATTTTACTAAAGACAACTAGTATATGTTTAAACGTGTTGAAAAAAAACTCCAGTTTTGCTTTTTGATTCTTGCTATTGCACCCCTGGTAATTGCAATGTCTGTCACTTACAATGCCGGTGTAAAAACGATAAAGGGTAATGCGTTTGCAGACCTCTCTATTACTGCGTCAGCGTTACGTAACCACGTATATACGTTCATTAGATTGCAAAAAAATATAGCACGTGCATTTGCGTCTGATTGGATAATCACGCAAAGCCTAAAGGATTTACAGCCGGATGGTGTTGATCGCTCTAAAATTGTTTCGGCGCTAAGCAAACACCTGGAAACGAACAAACTTCCAATACACGCACCAAATTTAATTGACATTTGTGTACTTAACGAAGACGGTGTAGTTGTTGCCTCAACCATTGATGAAATGATAGGTGAGGATAAATCATCCGAAGATTATTTTATTAGAGTAAGAAACAAAGGGTATTTTAGTGATTTACAGTATTCTCTTCCCTTTTTAGAACCTGTTTTTGAAGTTTCTGCCAATGTCATAGATAATTTGACAGGAGAATTCCTTGGGGTTGTTGTAAACACCTTCAGCGGAAGCACATTGGCAAATATTACAAGGCTCAATTGGTTTGCAGACTATAATAATGCAGATAATCTTAGTACGATAAGCAGTTACTCTTATGGAATATCACAAAACTCTATTATTAGAGATTCAATATCTACGTCAGAATTAAGTGGAGGTGATATCTATATTGTAAACAGGGACAAGAAGATGATTACAGAATCAATGAGATCACATGAGCCTTTTTTAGAACAACGAGTAGACACTGATCCGGTTTGGAAAGCATTAGAAGATGGTACAGATATGACAGGAATTTACAATGATTATAATGGTAATACGGTTATCGGTGCGTCTGTATTTATTAAGGAACTGGGTTGGGTTATATTGGCAGAAAGAGATGCTTCATTTGTGTTTGCTCCGTTATTTAAACTAAGAGCGCAAATGATAACTTTTATGATTATTACATTAAGTTTAATTATGGCATTATCTTCTGCTTTTTCAAAGAAAATTATAGGACCAATTATATTGTTGATGGATGGTATGAGAAGGAGGTCCTTAGGGGAAGTTAGTTGCAGGGTGGAGAATATTTCAAGTGATGAATTCGGTAATTTGATTACTTCTTTCAATAATATGTGTGATGAAATGCAAAAGCTTACTATTTCGCGGGATTTCTTTGAAAGAATCCTGAATGATATGAATGACGCCGTAGTTATTACAGATATGTTATACGATATTAAGGATATAAACAGGGCCGGGTTAGAGATGTTTGGTTATTGCCGGGATGAACTTATAGGTAGTTCATTATTGAAACTTATTGGAATAGAGACTCTGGTCGATTTAGATATTCCTATAAATTGTGATTCAAGACATTTAGTAAAAGATAGAGTTATCTATTGTAGTTCAAGAGATAATAGAGACGTCGTTATCAATATTTCATCATTTTCCATAAAAAATTGTGTGCATAAGAAACATATAAATGATTGTGCTATGCTTAAAGATACTAAACTACGGTGCCTTAAATGTAGAAATATCAGCATAGTACATATTGTCCACGATATTACAAAACAAATAGAAGAAGTGAAATTAATACGGTCCAAAAAAGCGGCTGATGAAGCGTCAGAAAGCAAAAGTATATTTCTTGCAAATATGAGCCACGAGATACGCACTCCTATGAATGCGATTATTGGGATGTCTGACTTGCTGTTAGAAACAGACCTAGATGAGGAACAGGTGGATTACACAAACACTATCTGTAGTTCCTCTAAGAGTTTATTGGCATTAATTGATGACATCCTCGATTTTTCTAAAATTGAAGCAAAAAAACTTCATCTGGAATCCATTGAATTTGATATCAACAATACTATTGAGAACGCAGCTGATTTATTGGCACAACAGTCTGAAGAGAAAGGATTAGAACTTATTTGTATAACTAATAGCTGTGTGCCATTTACTGTAATAGGAGACCCGGTACGAACTAAACAAATATTAACAAATCTGATAAATAATGCTGTGAAATTTACGGAAAAAGGTAAAGTTGTTATTTCCTCGGATATTGATAATGAGACCGATTCACATGTTACTATACGGTTTGAAGTTAGTGATACTGGAACTGGTATTCCCCAGGAGAGCTTGGGAAGATTGTTTAAATCGTTTTCGCAGGCAGATTCATCAACAACCAGGAAATATGGAGGCACTGGCCTTGGATTAGCTATATGCAAGGATCTGTGCCAGATGATGGGAGGAGATATCGGAGTTGACAGTGAAGAGGGCAAAGGGTCTACATTCTGGTTTACACTTGTGTTTCAGAAAATATGTACGGCTGTAAAAGCGCCATCAATTTATGATAAAATTCGTGATTTAAATGTACTGATTCTAACTGACAGTGGTATCAAGAATGATGCGATCTCTTTCTACCTTGATTTATGGGGCTGTATTTACGATTCTGCAACAGATAAAGAAGAGATTTTGGAGAAACTAAACATTGGCAGTAAAATGGGGGCAGAGGTCAAGCTCATTTTGATAGATTACAATATAACGGACATTCATGATTTCAAGAAGGTAGAAGATATAGTAGTTACACTCAAAGAAGATTCATTGTTCGGAACAGTTCCAGTTGCTTATATTAGATCAATGAATAATCGTAAATATGCAGCCAAACTAAAAGATGCAGGTCTTGACGTTTCTATAACGAAACCTGTAAAACGTAAACAATTACTAGATTGTTTGGCGCTTGCAGTTGGTATTAAACAAACTGACGTTTTGAGCACACATAATACAGAACCTAGAAAACATCTAAAACCGCAAAGAATCCTTCTGGTTGAAGATAGTATCATTAACCAGAAGGAGGCAACTGATATTCTAAGAAATGCCGGTTATACAGCAGACGTTGTAGACAACGGGTTTAAAGCGATAGAGGAAGTTAATAGAACCGCATATGGGCTTATTCTAATGGATTGTCAGATGTCAGACATTGATGGATACAAAACAACGTCCTTAATACGGAACCTGAAGGGTGAAGTTAAAGATACCATAATTATCGCAATGACTGACAATCTGACGGATAATGATGGAGAAAAGTGTATTGCGGCTGGCATGAATGACTATATTGCAAAACCTTACAAATCAAAACAGTTAATTGCTATAGTTGATAAATGGATGGGTGGGAATGCTGATTATGTTCAGATGAGAAATGCACGAATACTTCTTGCAGAGGACAATATCGTCAATCAAAAAATAGCCGTGCGTTTACTGGAAAAAAAACTTGGATATCATACAGACTTAGCAAATAATGGTAAAGAAGTAATCAATGCATTAAAAAACATTGACTATAACCTGATTTTGATGGACTGCCAGATGCCGGAGATGGATGGCTACGAAACAACTAAAGCCATACGTGATGTTAATTCATCTATCAAAAATCACAATATCACTATAATCGCCATGACTGCTAATGCAATGGAAGGTGACAGGGAAAAATGCCTTGCTGCCGGTATGGATGATTATATCTCGAAACCGGTTAAAGTGCAGAAACTTTCCGACATTATTGAAAAGCATCTCTGTAAAGGTTGAGGTAAAGATTCTATCTTTTGACTGCAAATTGGGGATGACGGTGTTATCTCGTCTGTGAGAAAAGTATTGTGGCCAGAATAACCAACGTTATCATTTCGCCATATAAGATAATAGAAATACATCACCATGCTCGCATCTGCACCAGAGCGGATGTATATGATGCACTAACAGGAAAATGCTCCTATAAAGGAGCGAAGAAACCTGTTGATGTTCTCAAAATTATGTACAAGGAAATGGCAAACCATTTCAAAAAGGAGTCATTGGAAAACTTTATATCGCTCTTTAGAGAAAAACAATAGTTAGTTTACTATAACCAGATAATCGTTTAATCAATTGGAAGCTAAGAGGAAGGTCAAAAAGATACAAGTATAGAGATATTTTGATGACGGTAAAGAAGATATAGAATAATAAACGTTATCATTATAGAAAACATTTAGAGTTGTAGTTATGTTTTGAGGAGAGAATATATGGAAACCCCGAAAATCTTGGTTGTAGATGATGATGAGTCTCTTCGTAATATTATTGCAGGTTTTTTAGCTCTATTAAATTATGAAATAATTCATGCTTGTAATGGGGTTGAAGCACTTGAAAAAACCAGGGAACACTATCCCGATGTTATCCTGCTGGATGTTACAATGCCTGAAATGGATGGAATTGAAGTGTTAAAGCGGCTAAAAAATGACGAAGAGACTAGCATCATACCGGTTGTAATGGTTACGGCATCAGATGAGAGGCAGATCAGGATAAACGCTATTGATCTTGGTGTTGATGAGTTTTTGGCAAAGCCTACTGATGTAATGGAACTGAGGGCAAGGGTTACATCTTTGTTAAAAGTAAAAGCATATAACGATTATATGAGGAGTTATCAGAAAGAACTTGAGACTGAAGTGGAAAAACAGACAAAAGATATTAAATTTGCCTTGCAAAAGGCAAAAGATTCTTCTTATGAAACAATTTACATCCTTTCGCGTGCAGCAGAATACAGAGATGAAGACACTGGCTCGCATATTTTACGTGTAAGCCACTACTCCGCGGTAATCGCAGAAGGTTTGGGACAAGATAAAGATAACGTCGAAAATATCCTTTACGGCGCTCTAATGCACGATGTTGGAAAGATTGGTATTCCTGACAGGATTCTGTTAAAGCCCGGCGAGTTAACCATAGAAGAGTTTAATATAGTACAGGGCCATGTTTGTATTGGTAGCCACATACTAGAAGGGTCAGCATCTGCATTTATAAAGACTGGAGAAGAAATAGCAAGATATCATCACGAAAAGTGGGATGGATCAGGGTATCCTGAGGGGCGTAGAGGATTGGAGATTCCATTGTCCAGTCGTATAGTCGCTATTGCAGACGTATTTGACGCGTTGACTACAAAAAGGGTATACAAAGACGCGTTCTCTGCTGAAAAAGCGTCCGTGGTTATTGAAGAAGGTCGTGGTCGCCATCTTGACCCGGAAATAGTTGAAGTGTTTTTTGCTCTGTTCGATAAAGTAATGAAAATTAAAGAAACGTATCTGGATTGAATATTGGTGTAACTGGTATAAATTTTCATGACATTTAAATTATTATATAATGGCCACGCACTTGTATAAAGAGGTTGCAAATGGATAAAAGACATACCTCTAGTTTAGAGAAAAAAGATAAGTTTCTACAGTGTAATACTATATAAAGTACAAAGATATGCTAAGACGTATAGAAAACAAATTGTTATTCTGGTTTATTGTTTTTGCGATTATTCCCTTATCTATTACTGGAGGTGTCTCCTATAACACAGGAATAGAAAGCGTAAGACAACAAACATGTGAAAACCTTTCTATTGTTGTTTCCAGTGTAAAAAGGCAGATCCAGACTTTCATAGTATCACAAAAGAATATTGCAAAAGATTTTTCTTCTGATAAGGAGATAATTGAAGACCTTAAACTGATACGGGAGCCTAACACTGATAAAGAGGTTATTGCTAAAGGATTGAGAGAACATTTGCTTCTCAATAAATTGGGTTTGTATTCTCCCGTCTTGCTGGATATTTCTGTATTAGACTCTGACGGTCAAGTGGTATGTTCTGCCAATAAAGGGAGTATTAAAGAAGGCAATACCCATAAGAGATCTTTTAATGAAGTAAAAAGTAGCGGATGTTTTGGTAATATTTACTATTCTAATGAGCATTGTGAACACGTGATTGATGTGTCCGCGCCGGTGATAGATAAAGAGAGCCACTGTATGCTGGGTGTTGTTGTCAATACTCTCAGTTCAACCATATTAGAAAATTTAACTCAAGATCGCTGGCTGGAAGAATATACCGGCCTTAATGATTTGTCCACTACCGGGCGTTACTTTTATGGTAACAAAAGAACAAATGCGAGTAAAGAGAGGCTTCGAGAAATTGATGCTAACCGTAATATGGCTGATGTTTATATCGTGAATAGTGATAAGCTCATGATCACTCAATCGCAATTAGTAGATAACAGTATGATGAATTGTCTTGTTGATACAGAACCCGTCAGGAAGGCGCTAAATGGTGGTGGTGAGATGGTTGGGGTGTATGATGATCACAGGGGGGTTTCAATAATAGGTGCATCGGCATTTATTGATGAATTAGGCTGGGTAATATTGATAGAGAAGGATAGGGATAATACTTTTGGTCTGCTCTTTAAACTGAAAGCCCAGATGGTTGTCTTTGGTTTGATAACTTTATGCATTGTCATATTGGTTTCAACCGCTGTTGCGAAAAAGATGACACTCCCAATTGAGGAGCTTATATTTGCAACAAAGACACATTCTGTAGGCGGTACAGATTACAGGGTCAAAAGTATCGCAAAAGGCCAACTGGGAGAACTGGCTGTATCATTTAATAAAATGTGTGATGAGCTGAAAGAGGTCTCCGTTTCCAGAGATTTTTTTGAAAAAATACTTACCGGAATGAGCGATTCGGTTATTATCACTGACATACATTATAATATATTGTTTGTAAATCCTATTACTGTTAATATGCTTGGTTATACTAATGATGAGCTTATTGGTAAATCTATCCATTCACTGATATTTGAAGGGGGGATATTAGGTGATTTGGATACCGTGATGATGTCAGAAGATACGAATATTGTAAAGGGCAGGTATATTACCTTTAGAACAAAAGATGGAAATACTGTATTTGTTAACTTTTCATCATTCTTCACCAGGGATTGCATACACAAAAGACACATATTTGATTGTGACCTGCTTCAGAACGAAGGTGGATGCTCCGATTGTGGAGAAGTGAGAATAATAAGTATTGCCCATGATATTACTCCTCATAAGGAAACAGAGGTTAGGTTGCAAAAGGCAAGAGATGCGGCGGAGTACAGTGCGAGAGTTAGGACCGAATTTCTAGCAAACATGAGCCATGAGATTCGCACTCCATTAAATGCCATCCTGGGGTTGGCCGAGGTGCTTGAAGAGGGTGTTTATGGTGAGCTAAATGAGAAACAGGGTAAAACTCTACATAACATTACGGTTAGCGGAAAACATTTACTCTCATTGATTAATAACATTCTTGATATCTCTAAAGTTAATGCTGGGAAATTGGATCTGGAGTTTAGTATAGTATCTATAAAATCAATCTGTGAAATCAGTTTGCTCTTTGTAATAAATACAGCTCATAAGAAGAATATAAGGATAATCAAGAAAATAGATGCAACTGCACCTTCTATGCAAGCAGATGAACTTCGTCTGAAGCAGATACTTGTTAATCTATTGAGTAACGCTGTCAAATTTGCTGATGTTGGTGGAGCTATGGGGCTAGAAGTTGTTGCTGATAAAGAGAATAATATTGTCATGTTTATCGTCTGGAATAATGGCCCGGAAATATCATCCGATGATATGAATCGGTTGTTTAAACCATTTTCACAAATTAGAGGGAGACATCAAGATAATCAGAAGGGGACAGGGTTAGGGCTTTTTCTTGTAAAACAGATGTCAGAACAGCATGGTGGGACAATATCTGTTGAGAGCGAGAAGGGTAAAGGGTGCAGATTTGTTGTAAAATTACCGTTGGATAGATCTTTGGAAAGTGTGCCTGTGAAACGGAGCAATAAGATAGACGGATATGATATAAGAGAGCTTCCTGGAGTTATTGAAAATAGGGTTCCATCAACTAGCGGCATAAAGATGAATTCGTTGTCGGATTATACTGATAAAAGCAGTAAAGTGGAGGATGCTGAGATGCCACTAGTGCTAATTGCGGAGGACGATGAGATAAGTAGTGATCTACTTTCTACATATTTAAATTCTAAAGGATTCTCTGTTATAATTGCAAATGACGGAAGTGACGCCATTAAATTAACCAGAGAGAGAAGACCGGATATTGTACTTATGGATATTCGTATGCCTGTTATGAATGGGATTGAGGCCGCCAGGCATATTAAATCAGATTTCAGGACAGCAAAGATTCCCATAATAGCAGTTACAGCTTCCGCTTTGTATGGATATGATTGTGATGATCGTAAATTATGTATAGATGCCGGTATAGATAACTATATAACCAAACCTGTGAATCTAAATGTTTTGGTTCAAACTGTTATAAAGGTGTTGAAAGAAACAAATGGCGAAAGAATGTGCGCACGGTAAAGAGGTAAAAAAAGTGGAAGTGCAATCTGCCGTTGCATGATTTATCAGGTTTTTTCAGAAATAAATAAAAGTTCTTATGGAAAAGATAAAAAAAAGAAAACAGATATTAATAGTTGATGATGATCCTATCACATGTGATATATTAGGTGGTATGCTGCACACTGAAGGGTATGTTTTAGAGTTTGTGTCAAATGGAGACGATGCCATAAAATTTGTGAAGGCTTTCTTGCCTGATACTGTTTTACTAGACGTTATTATGCCAGATATGAACGGTTTTGAAGTGTGTCGAAGACTTAAAGAAGATGTAATGACACGTAACATTCCTATAATATTAATAACAGGGCTAGACAGCAAGAATGATCTTGAAACCGGTATTAATGCTGGGGCTGAAGATTTCCTGGTGAAACCTGTAAACGGTTTAGAATTAAGGGCGAGGGTCCGATCAATGCTACGAATTAAGAGCCAGTTTGACGAATTACAGGAGGAGATGGTTTTAAGGGAAGATATGTCAAACATGATAATGCACGATTTGAAGAATCCATTATCTGCAATAGTTATGGCAGGCCAGATTTTGCAATTAAATATTAAAACACCATCAGATTTAAAGCTTGTAGAGACTATGCAGTCGCAGGCACGCCGTCTGGAATCTATCATGAATGATATGCTTACTTTATCTAAAATGAAAGAGGGAAGGTTGATGTTAAAGTATGAAGGCATAGACATTGATAATTTGCTACTGGAGTTGTGTGAAGACTACACTCCTGTTGCGAGTTCAAGGGACATTTCCCTTATTTTAATCCCATCTGGAGTTCCCAGAAAAATAAAGTTAGATAGAAACATGTTTCAAAGGGTTTTGGACAATCTGATTACTAATGCTATAAAGTTTTCTCCAAAAGATAGCAAAATAACTATAAGAATAGAATATATGGATTCTGAAAGTGATAAAGAGAACAGCTCATATTCAGTTTCTATTAAGATTGCAGATGAAGGATACGGAATACCGGAGAAATATCATAAAGATATCTTTGAAAAATATAAAGTTGTTGCTCTAAAGAAAGACGGCGTTCCTCAATTTGGTTTAGGGCTAGCCTTCTGTAAGATGGTTATGGAAGCCCATGGAGGCCATATACATGTCAAAGCAAATGAGCCTAAAGGCTCTATTTTTATTGTGGAGCTGTGAAAGTTTGCAAGTTCTGCTGCAGTTTAAGATGCACATTCATCAAATAAATCCCCTAGTTTTTACAATTCTGCTACGTCTGCCTGTAAATCATACAGTTTATTGTTTTGGCAATTATGTAAAAGTAGAATGCTTGCTCAGTCATCTTATGATTTTGCTGTTTATCTACTGATTTCATAGTAGGCTTAAGATATACACCCATGACTGTATTCCTTTTATCTTCCTCATCAGACATTAAGTTGACTTTTCACTGTATGATGTCCGGATATATTTTCTGTCTGCCTTATTAGTAACTGTAGTTGTTGATATACCGCTATTAACCTAACTTAGATAGTCGAAGGACGTAACACTTTACATATTAAACGGTTCTGGCTTTTGATGGCGTAAATTATGTTAAGTTCTTTGTTCATTAATTGAAGTAGAGATGTCTGTAGTCTAGTACAACGTCTATGTTGTATTGGCGATAACCATGTGATCTAAACTCTTTTTGTTAACAGATAGCAACTACTTAGGTGGATAGGCTGAAGGCTGAAGGTAAAGCTTAAAGGCAAAAAGACTGTTTTTTTTACTTTTTGCCTTTAGCCTGGCAACCTAAAATGTTTTATGTTTTATGCTTTCACCTTCAGTCTTCAGCCTTCAGTCTATCCACAGGAGTAGTTAACAACGGACAAAACTTAAGAAATCATACCCGTCACTAGAACGTTGACGCTGTACTAGGTCATCTTAAGTCGTTTTTTAACAGTGGTTTACTGATTTAATTACTTTGCCTAAAGCGGTGAATTTCCGTTAAAAATGTTGAAATGTGTGAGAATGATAGCTTTGAGGTAATAAATAAAGCATGGGAGAACATAATTGGTCGATGCTAATAAATTGTAACTACTACCCAGGTGAATAGGCTTAAGAGTGGCGCCTTGATGTAAATCAACGATTTCACAACGCTCAAGTCATGATATTTAAGGCTTTCTCCGTTCCGATGACCTTTGACTTAATCAGGGATAAACTCTGATAATACAAGAACCCAATTAACCTTATACCTTTAGCTTAACAATCTGCGTGTTTACAATAAATTGACCAAAACATTGAATTTTGATAATTAATTTCTCTACTATTCCGATATTTATATAAATATTGATCAAGTGTTAGCTTTTAGATTCGGAAAAATTGCAAATACATTTGCGGAGATTTAGAATGGAGAGAAAAGTGCATAGTTTTAAGTTTAGACAAGGGTTTTTAAGCTCAATGTGTGGATTTAGATTTTTGTTTTTGCTATTGTTTTGCTGCATGGTTTTGATTTGTTATGTGCGAAATAGCGCAAACGCACAAATTTTCACGACTATTTCTCATCAAAAGATAAGTGATACCGAGGGTAGTTTTGCCGGGATAATAGATGATGAAGAATTCTTTGGACGTGCGATTGCGTCATTAGGGGATTTAGATGGAGATGGCGTTTCTGACATTGCCGTAGGTGCGCCTCTTGATGATGACGGGGAACGAAACAGGGGCGCAATTTGGGTGTTATTCTTGAATCAGGATGGCACAGTTAAAACAGAACAAAAGATTAGCGACACTAGTGGTAATTTTAACGGCGCGTTAAATGGCGTTGATAATTTTGGTTTTAGTATAACGTCATTAGGAGATATAGATGGAGATGGTATTATTGACATTGCCGTAGGTGCACCTCTTGATAATGACGGCGGTGTGGATAGGGGAGCTGTCTGGATATTGTTCTTGAATCAGGATGGTACGGTTAAAACAGAACAAAAGATTAGCGATACTAGCGGTAATTTTAACGGAGTGTTAGACAATACGGACTTTTTTGGCTCTAGTGTTGCGTCATTAGGAGATTTAGATGGAGATGGCATTATTGACATAGTGGTAAGTACTTCGCTTGATGATGATGGTGGTATTGATAGGGGGGCTGTCTGGGTATTGTTCTTGAATCAAGATGGTACGGTCAAAACAGAACAAAAGATTAGCGATACTAGTGGTAATTTTAACGGAGTGTTAAACAATACAGATCTTTTTGGCTTTAATGTTGCATCATTAGGAGATTTAGATGGAGATGGCATTACTGATATTGCTGTGGGTGCTCCTCTTGATGACGATGGGCAGCTTAACAGTGGTGCGGTTTGGCTGTTGTTCTTAAATCAGGATGGTACGGTTAAAACAGAACAAAAAATTAGCGACACTAGTGGTAATTTCAATGGGGCGTTAGACAGTACTGCGTTTTTTGGTTTTAGTGTTGCGTCGTTGGGAGATCTAGATGCTGATGGCATCACTGAGATTGCAGTTGGCTCTCCTCTTGATGATGATGGAGGTGTTGATCGAGGCGCGGTTTGGGTGTTGTTTTTGAATCAAGACGGCACAGTTAAAACAGAACAAAAAATTAGCGATACCGAGGGAGGGTTTACTGGTACGATAGATGATAACAATCAATTTGGTACTACTGTGAGCTTAATAGGAGATGTGGATGGTAGCAATGGTACCGCTGAGATTGCTATTGGCGTTCCTCTTGATGACGATGGAGGTGATAATAGAGGCGCTGTTTGGATTCTTTTCTTTACTAATAATTCTGTTGCAACACCAACACCAACACCAACACCAACACCAACACCAACTCCAACACCAACACCAACTCTAACACCAACTCTAACACCAACTCCAACGGCAACACCAGGCGGAGGTGACGGTGGAGATGCAGGTGGCGGAGATGGTGGTGCCGGCGGAGATGCAGGTGGCGGAGATGGTGGTGCTGGCGGAGGTGCAGGTGGTGGAGATGGTGGTGCCGGCGGAGATGCCGGTGGCGGAGATGGTGGTGCTGGCGGAGGTGCAGGTGGTGGAGATGCAGGTGGCGGAGATGGTGGTGCTGGCGGAGGTGCAGGTGGTGGAGATGCAGGTGGCGGAGATGCAGGTGGCGGAGATGCAGGTGGCGGAGATGCAGGTGGCGGAGGTGCAGGTGGCGGAGGTGCAGGTGGCGGAGGTGCAGGTTCAACGCCAATACCAAATGAATCACCGACTCCAGTAGGTACACCAACGATATCTATAACCGTAACTCCCACTGTTACACCGACGATATCTATAACACCGACCCCAGATCCAATTACCCAAGTCATATCATCCGTGTTAGTAAATCCAATTACGGCTACCAGATCAAGAGTTAATTTGGAAACCGCTATAGTTACGATATTGGATCAAGATGGACAACCCATGCCTGATGTGTCAGTCATGGCTTTCACAAATGAGCGAAGAGATATAGTAGAACCAACTATTGCTGTTACAAAATCTGATGGCACTGCAGAGTTTCAATTCAGTTTTAAGGCTTTTAGGGCTAGAGGTGTAATAACTTTTGTTCCAGTTAGTGCGACAGCTACTCTTACACAAATACCAAGACCATTTTTAGATCGTATAAGGCCGCCAACTGAAACAACACCAACTCCAACGCCAGAACCATCAACAAAGGCCATTTCTTCGCTGATAGTAAGTCCAGTGTCGGCTTTTTCAACTGTGTTTAGGCGAACTGCTACAGTTACGGTATTGGATCAAGATGGACAACCAATACCTGGTGCATCTGTCATTGCCTTTGCAAATGTGAAAAGGGAAGTAACTCCAACTATTGCCGTTACGGAAGCTGATGGTACTGCTGAGTTTAGATTCAGTTTTAGCTCTTTTAATGCGAACAAAATAATTACATTTGTACCGGATAATCTAAAGGCGACTATTACGCAAACACAATAAAAATTTCTTGCTCCTAGTGATAGGTAACTAAAGTCTAATTGTATGGTTTGTGTTGCCTTTTTATAGTATTACACTGTAAAAACTTGTTTGCTAGAAAGAAAATTTTACCGTGCATTGTTAAATTATTTGAAACGGTATAGTTACTGGATGCTTGATACTAGATGCCAGATAATTTATTGTGCTGTCTTAAAATGTTATATCTTAGATTGAGTTTTCCTCTTTTTCATATTACATCTTGAAAAAAAATAGAAACCTAACTGATTGCCAGTATCCAGTATCTAGAATCCAGTATCCGGAATCTTGTATTTTGGTTACTGCTTCGCCGCATTATGCTTTAGTCTATTATTCTGTAAATCCTGGGGGGCTTGATGGTAAAGCCCTCTAATTGAACAAGTAAAATATTCAAATTGTTTTTATATACAATAGTGTAATGAAGTTAATTATAGTGTCTTTCATATGGCACTTTATATCCTAACTTTGTTGAGCCAAAACCAAACACGATTTAATAAATTCCGAATCACAATACCAGAATGATCAAAACCAGTTTGTTTGGAATTTTGTATTTGTTTATTGGAAATTGTTTGCTATTTGGGATTTGTTATACGGTGCTTATCAGATATCATACAAAACCCAACAAATAAATATCTTGCCAAGAATTGTCAAAACATTATTGCTAAGATACTAAGACTTGATGAGAAGGTTCATTATTTTTGGAATGGAAAGTAATTCCTGAATTCATCAATCGCTTCCATATCCTTTTAAATAAACCTATATTGCTGTAAGATAAAGGAAATCTCCTCGGCGATTAATATAGGTGATATCAATGCTCCAGACGAAGTCATTGATTTCCAGCTATGCCGGTGGTCAATGACTAAAATTTATAATTCTGGTATGCCAAAAACATAAACATATAACGTGAAACTACTAACATCTTGAAGACCGATGATAAAGTCCTGGGTTATTGATTTTCCTGGTATCAAAATTTCTCCGTCAACGTCTGGCGTCAACATAGCGGTTGTGTCTTCATCTGCATTAAGGAGTATGTTATGACCTGACAGTTTTCTTACAACAAAGAATAGGGATTGGATTAAACTGGAACTGATATTTGTAAAAGTTGCAGTGATAGTAAAAGTGCCAGCAGGGCCATTAGGTACAGGTGTAGGATCAAATGCCGTTTTGGGATCATGCTCCAACATGACTAATTCGTTTATATCTGGTAAGAATTCAAAAGCACCTATATCACAAGTAGCAATTTTATCACCATCTCCATCCACTGGGCGTGGCTGTCCACGCTGGTCAATCGTCATCTCTATTCCATCTAGATCGACACATTTAAGATCACCTGCGTCAATTGCAGGGCTGTTTTGCATCAAAGCATGAGTCTTTGTCGGGCCTCCGTTTTTTTCAAGGGAAGAAATTTTGGGGGCTATATCTAGAATGTTTCCAGATTGGTCGCCATTAATGTTGCAACCATTTGTATCACCAATTAGGTTATATCCTTTAGATGTGAGCACGCCTAAACAATCTGCCCCGTGTCCATTATTAATAATATTTCCTGCCAATATAGTATTCCCCATTTCTAACTTGCCAATGCTGATCCATATACCTCCGCCATTACCATTGTCAGCATTGTTATTCACGATTGTACTGTTTTGAATTATTATGTCGCCGTAGCTAAAAAGACCACCTCCATTATTTATCTCGCTATTGTCTGGTATTCCGCCATCACCGGTTATCTGTCCGGTATGATTTCCACTAACAGTACAATTGTTCATCATTATAGTACCTCCAGGGCTATAAATGCCTCCTCCATGCCCACTAGGATTAGTACCAGCGTTACCTGTTGTATTTCCAGTCCTATTATTATTGCAGCAACTATTGTTGATGATAACTAATCCTCCATTAGCAATACCTCCTCCTTGACCACTGGTTAATCCGTCTTCTGTTACGTTATTACTAACAGAACTGTAATTAATCCTTAGAGTTCCTAGATTAAAGATACCTCCGCCAAACCCACTTATTCCATCAAATACAAATCCTGTTGAGTTGTAGCTAACAGTAGAATAATTTAATGTTAGACTTCCAAAATTGGCGATGCCACCACCGTCACTGCTGACAGTGTTATCTCCTCCAAACTTAATACCCGTGGTATTGTTGGTAACTTTAGTATTGTTGATCGTAAGTTCTCCAAAGTTTAAAATACCTCCTCCGCCAGGGATATCCTGGTGAGCTGAAGGACTTTTGCCATGTCTAATTGTTAAATCTGCAATTGTAACTGTTACATTTTCCGGTATAGACAAAACACGGTCTAATGCAACCATAACAGTATGTGCAGCCTGAATAACCGTTTCATCGCTACCTTTTCCCTGTATGAGAATGCTCTTGTCAACCATAATACCTTCTTCGGTATAAATACCATCTGCAATATCAATTAGATCGCCATCATTTGCTTGCCCTATTGCATGTTTAATACTACCACAGGGTGCCTCTGCATTTGTGCAACTATTTACAGTATCTATGCCTGCAGGCGAAACATAACGCCTCTGTTCTGCTATCGCTGAAGTTGTCCATATACATATTATCAAAAGAATTATTGCACGTTTAATCATTTTAATGTTTACAGTTGAATTATTACTTGCAAAATATAATTCGTTTTACGTTGCCTTAATTTAATATTCACTAATTAGATTTAAAGATCTACTGCCCTTAGCATTAAGGCGTTTACATAGTTTCTCGGTGCACTCTGAGAACCACCATCCGATATAATTATTTTAACAAATCCATCCGCTTCCGGGTCTATATCTGTAAATCGAGCTACATATCCATTTTCTTTATTGGTGCCATTAATTATAATTGTATCTGCGGAAGTTATTTCTACATCAGTACCAAATGTGCTTTTATTTTTAAAACTTGCGGCCCCTTCAATCGTTACTTTGCTTATTCGATTAGTATAATTTTCATTGTCACGATTCCCAAAAATAACCATCTCATAACGATGGTTAGGATTCATTCCGGAGAATTCCAATACAGTATCATCACCATAAGATATAAGACCTTTGGCATCTAACTTCCCATTGAAGACTCGATAAGCATCAGTACCGTCATTTGATAAATTACCCTGTCTAGTATGATTCTTTCCATTCCATAGCCCTCCGCTTACTTTTAGCATTACATCTGTAATGGTTCCACTATTGAAATCAACTAAATTTCCGGAATCTCCACAAGGAGGAGTTCCCGGACCTTGTTCGGTTGTGTAGTATGTTATTTTCTCTTCTGATAAGCTACCAGCTTTTCCAGTGGAACAGGTACAAGATTCACCGCAAGACAAATCATTATAAGCAGTAAAAACCACATTTGGCTTTTTTAAGACAAAGTGGTCTAGTTCGTTGCCATCATCATCTATGAAGTAAGCGTCAATCTTCTTTCCGGTTGCATCAAGATCCAAAACTAAAGAACCTAATTTCCAAAGTGACTCAACCATTGCAGGGTGGAAATTGATATCAGGGTTATTGCCAAAACGAGAGCCTGAGAATCTTCCTACTTTAGACGCACTTCCAGCTAGCGTGTAAACCGTACCCACAGGATCAACCTTAACATAAGCACCATTTTCCTGGTCATTTCCATTGGAAGTATCAATCCCCATTTTTGATTTATCAAATGTATCAGATACGTCATAATGTCCATGGATCAACATTGCGCGCTCATAGGAATGACTATGTCCTACTAATACCAGATCAACTCCATTTGCCTCTAATATCGGAAGAATTTCTTCTCTCATGTAACGGGATTCCTTCTCAATAGCAGCATCTGTATCATGGGTTCCATTACTATATGGAGGATGATGCCAAAGAGCTATAATCCATTTCTGTTTACACGCAGCCAGATCAGATAATAGCCAGTTTTTCATGGTAGTCTGGAAACCTGTATCGTCTTCCAAAGATTCGAGGCTAATAATATGAATATTTGCATAATCAAAAGAAAAATAAACCTCACTACCTGATGGAATACCCCCTGATTCTCCCGCCCGAGCAAAAGTAAATGTGTCAAAGAAAGTACCTGACTGTAAAATTGAATCTGTAAAAGTTGTACTTGTAGAGCAAAATTCATGGTTACCTACAGTCGCCCATAGAACACTATTTTTAATGGTATCTCCGTATACATTAAACAACCCAAATTGATACTCTTCATCAATACCCACTGTATATGCGTTATCCCCCAACATTAGCACCATATCCACATGTTTTGAACCACCATTCCAATTATAGAATGCATCCCTTACTTTTCTAGCATTTTTACCTGCACCTGGTCTGACAAGTCGGTTTTTATTTGCGTCAGTCTCTAATCCTGCTTGACCTGAATCACCAAGTACCCATATTCTTGTAGGCTTAACAGTGCCTATGGGTGGATTTGTTTCAAAAAAATAGTCAGGCTCACCTCCTACGATAGGATTGTTTGATTCGTCTAATATCTCATAGAAATATTTTGTACCAGGCTTTAATCCCGTAATAGTTACTTCGTGTTTGTTAAAATCGCTATTTACTTCATCAACAGTAAACTGAATATACGCTTTGACAATCTCTATGTCCGGTGACCATTTAGGTAAACTAACATTATTAAATTTAATCCCAACAAGTTGAGACCTCGTTGATATAGCGGCCTCTCCTCCCAACTCCAGATCAGAACTTGATATATTTACATCTCTATTGATAACATATTCCTCGGCATCACATCCCCTTCCAGCAAGCGCTATATCTATATTCACCTGTGGGTTGCCATTTAACGTGTATTCAACATGGAGACGTGGTGATTGGTTCACCCCTTTTTTTCCGTCAAATGAATGAGCCACACGTTCCCCAGAACCAAAGATAATAAATGCCATGCTGTTACCAGAATTCCAATCATCCTGCATTATTATCTCTTCTATTATTTTGGAGATATCATTCCCGTTGCCGTCTATTGTTCTTTGTTCTATCCCCTGTGCCCCTTTACTCGTCCATTGAGGTGGTTTCCATTCAAATAACTCATTCGTTTTTGGCCTTGACGATATGTTGGCGCTTGCCTTGCCTCCAACAAAATCAGCAGAATTCGGTGATAATTCTCCATGTATCAATAAAGAGGATGTGTTAATTGCTATTTCTTCGACGTTGTTTCCGGCTTCCTTGTATCGCACTCTACTTTCCAAATTCTCCAAAGTTCTCCAACGAAGAACTATGCTATCTTCTGTACTTAATTGCAAAAATGGGCCTCTTGTTATAGTAACGGCCTCAACTGATAATGAAACTATTATGCTAACTAATGTTGTGATAATAAGGGAAAAAATAAAAGTCTTTTTCCTCAATTTGTCTTTATGAAACAAAACCATTCTTTTTTCTCCTTTATAAACTATGGGTCCTTGATAACAATATGTTCATTAAGGTATGCTCTTTAAGATATGCTCTTTAAGATTCGTTCTATAAGATCAGTTGTCTGTTTGTTGTCCTTTATTATAGGTGAAAGTTTCTCTATTTCCATCAAAGCTTCATTATAAAGTTTATCGGCCTCTTTATCTTTACCATCTAAGCGAAGGATATCTGCCTTCCGTACTAAATTAAACTCTTTGCGTCCTGGAAGGGTCAATAAGATACTCGCTCTTTTCAACGCAGAACTAAAGTCTTGCAATCTTATTTCAATATCTATAGCCTTCTCTAAAAGGGTTGGTACCGGTCCAAGCTGGTTTATACCAATTTCTAAAATCTCGATGGCTTCTTTAGGACGATTATCAGCTATCAACCAATCAGCGTAAAGGATGTAATAACAAGGGCCTGGATTTTGTTTGATCTCACTTATAATCTCCCTAAACGTGATTACAGCTTCATTGTAACGGCCTAATCCTGCCAGTGTTTTGGCTTTTAATTTTGTCGCATCAGGGTGTTCAGGTTGTTCTTCCATATATGTATCAACATAGAATAACGAATTATGCAGCCTCTCGTCTTTCATGTCCTTATTTGTAGCTAATTCACTTCCGGTATACCATGCCATCCCCTTCAGCAATGGTATCCCAGATATAGTGCCCTGAGAAAGTTTTTCTGCAGTGTTTAGATCTTCTAATGACTCTCGCCAATCATTTTGTAATAAATAAAAATATCCTCTAAAAAAGAAAAGTTCTGCCACATTATGAGGTTTGTCTTCTATTAGCTCGGTTATCTCTTCAATTGCAGGTGGTATCTCTTCATGACTATACCCTTTTTGTGAGAAATAGCCAATCCCAATTACAAGAACGACTAATATATTCAGAATACGGATTATACCATCTTGAGACCTTTGACTCATTATTTCCTCCTTTGGTATTAATAAATATCACAAACTATTCATTGATATAATTAATACTGGCTTACAGTGAATTAGTATTTTAACTAAAACTACTAGTACTACTATTTATATTGGATGTCGTTCTTGGTGAAACCAAATATATTACTCTCTTTTCTCCACGACATCCGATTATTAAACAAAGTGTATATATCCTGCAAATAATAGCTATAAAGACAGTAAAGATTTTATTACGATTATCTTTTAGTTTCAAAAGCTACCATTTAATTTGTTAAATTTTTTTTTCACTGTTACACTCACTGGTCCGTGAAGGGCACTTGTACCATCAATTTCTACATCCTCTAATTGATACCTATACGTCCTACCTGGAACAACATTTGTATCATGATAAGAGTAATTTGCACCTCTGAAAGCATCACCTTGCGAAACAAGTATGGAATTGTTGATCTTTGTATATCTCCCTGTCGCTCCCTCACTACGCCAAACATTAAAGCCTATGTTATCTATCTCTGTGGCAGTTTCCCATTTTATATGTGCTGCACGTAACGTTGAAGTTGCAGTGAGAGAAACCAGTGTAACGACAGTAGGATCATCACAGCTTATTGTTGATGGGATCTTCCCTAAAACGGAGAAGCTATTAATATCTAGAAAATTGATATTAAATGGGCCAGAAATAGATGTACCATCACCTGTAAGTTTAACCATAAATGAGGCAGTCTCACCAAGAGCTGTAGTTACAATTGGTGGTGTAAAATCAAAAGAGAGGCCTAATGGCAATGTTGAAGTCTTCAAAGAAATGTCAACGGGAAGTGTTACAATAGTTGAAATTGCATCGACAATTGATGTTGAAAGATCTGATAATGAAACAGAAGTACTAAAAACAAGAGGATTTCCAGAATCATCAATAGCACCTGTTAAACGTGCTAGAGAAGACAAAACCACACTTTCGTCAAAAGACGGTCCCGCTGCATTAGTAGGTGCGGCTTCTGGGCCCATACCTATAACTCGTATACCTAATGCATTTAGGGCATCTATAGTATTTTGAACTGTACCTGCTCCAGTAGGTACAACTGCATCGATAACTGTATTATCTTCTGACGTTTTAGAATTACTTACAAAGCCAAAACGATCAGTACCAGTATCAGTAGAGCAAGTAAACGTTGTGTGCGGTTCAGAACCTCCTACACCAGTAATAGTTGTAGGAAATGTAGTTCCTGTGGGAAATGCTGCAATAGTACATACATCAGTTGCTAGGATTACAAGGTGTAAAGCATCACTACGCCATCCAACTCCCCCTAATGTTCCTGATGTGGGGGCAACATTAGATGAAAAGGCGGGTACATCTCCACTAGTACCAGGAGAGATTTGTGTAGATGAAGCACCAGCAGGACCACTTCCAGAAGTGTTGCCATTTCCGTCTCCATCAAAACCTATACCCGTTGCGATCTGATATAGTCCTTCCGCAATAGCGGCCTCAGGTTTGTCACCGCCAAATCCAGGTGCAGTTCGTAACAAGGCTGCTGAAATTAGTGTGTCACGTTCCAGGTCTCCACCAGCATCTGTAGCAGTTATAATAGGTTGGCTTAGAATGAATGGGCGTGCAGTGGCATCATCAAGTGAAAATCCAGTACCAGGTCCACCATAATCTTCAAAACGACCAACACCAAACCCAAAATCTATTCCAGGAACTGTAGCTTCTAAAGTAGAGACTAAATTACTAAAAATTGATCTAACGGTGGGAATAAAGTCCGCAAAACTACCAGTATCATCAAATAACAGGAAAACATCAACTTTCTCGTTAATGCTAGTTGTCGGGAGTGTAATACTAACTGAAAATTTTTGGCTGTTTCCTAAACAAACGTCCGAGTTACCTGTGACATTAATAGATGACGGCTCTACATCAGAGGCAAAGACTTCTGACACCCTTATACTAAAAATTGATACCGCTAGAAAAAAGAAAAACACGGATAACACTGCCTTCACATTCCTACTATAAATCGACATTATTACTCCCCTCTTTTTAGAAATATTATATTAATTTATATAACTATTGTTGATGGGTGAACATTACACCCTTTACTAATTTAAAACATCAACTCTGTCGTTATGAATTGCAAAAGCAATGTTGTTATATTAATAATGCTCCTTTCTTCTTATATTGATTGATCAGCAATTATAATTAAAACAACCTGGAATTAGTAAACATCAAAGGAAGTATTGCAGGGGGACGCAACTTAAACTTAGTACTGACATAAATTGAACATTTAGTCTTCGTATTTCAGTAATATTTGCATGTTCTGGTAATGACAGTGTAAAGAATAATTGTTAATTATTCAATGTATATCTTCTTTAGATTATATTTTATTTTAATAATAATGACATTATTGTTTTAAAATAAACTTAAGAGACAACAATAACCAGAAATTAAGATACAATAATCATATAAAAAGCTTTTCTGAGAATCAAGAGAATATAGCAAGATAAACTATACGGCAGTTGAATTGTTAAACTGTAAAAAAAGGAAATAAACGGAAGAGACAAAACAAGAAAAGCCGTCAATAGAGTATTTCAACAAAACCTCACTGTTTAAGTAGATAACATACTTACTGTTATTTTATTAATTTATTAGATAAGTGTTTGAAGCGTTAGCGTTTTCCAAAAGACTAATTTTCGGGAATAATATAAAAGGAAAAGATGTCAATTAACGGTAGAGAAGATAATTATCTGTATGGTTTGTTAATCTAGAGAAAATATCTGTTTTCATTTATAAGTTCTGATATTAGTATTTTAGAGTATTAATTTGATACTACGATCTGTAATAAATTGATATTTGCTAAACTAATATGTTTGGTAATTTAATTTCATTTGATTTGATATTTTTAAACTTTACTTATAAAATCTTTTTGTAAAAGAATATACAAAGACTAATCTGAGAAAAGATGTTTATAGCTGGTCTTACCCGTCTTATTATTCTGACAATAAAATATTGTCTTTTGTTTACATTTAATTTAAACATTGTTAACAACTTTTAACCGTTAAATCATTTTCAAAATAACTATGACCTACTCCATTATAATTATCCTTATTTTTTATTGCCCAGCCGCAATGTGGCTTTTCTTTTACGGCGCAAATAATTACTACATGATCTACCTATTTCTAACAAAAATAGGAGGTGAATCAAGAAGGAATAGTGCATTTCTGGAGGGTTTCTGGCAAGATAGGACAAAAGAGAGCTTACCCCATGTAACAACTCAGTTACCGATCTATAACGAAAAGCACGTGGTTGAACGCCTAATTGAGTCTGTAGTAAACATTGAATACCCGAAAGAGCTTCATGAGATCCAGGTATTGGATGATTCTAATGATGAGACCAGAGATATCGTTGCGGGAATGGTCAAAAAATATAAAGAAAAAGGTTATAACATAAAACAAATTATACGGGATGAGAGAACAGGTTTTAAAGCAGGTGCACTAAACCGTGGACTGGAAGAGTCTGAAGGTGAATTCCTCTCTATTTTTGATGCCGATTTTGTCCCGGACACTGACTTCTTATATAAAACCATACCATTCTTTTATGAAAGAGAAAAAGTTGCACTTGTACAAACAAGATGGGGGCACATTAACAAAAACTACTCCCTCTTGACAGTAGCACAAAGTCTGGGAATGGATGGACACTTTATTATTGAGCAGAGTGCCAGAACGTGGAACGGTCTTTACATGAACTTTAACGGTACGGCTGGAATCTGGCGAAAGGAAGCAATTGTTGATGCTGGTGGATGGCACTATGACACCTTAACCGAAGACCTTGACATATCTTATAGGGCTCAATTAAAAGGCTGGAAGACAAAATTTCTCTTTGATGTAGTAACACCGTCAGAATTGCCTGTAGATATTAACGCATATAAATCACAGCAACACAGATGGGCAAAGGGCTCTATACAGACAGCAAAAAAAGTCCTGCCAATGGTTTTTAAGACTAAATGCAGCATAATAAAGAAGATAGAAGCATTTATACACTTGAATCAATACATGGTGCATCCGATGATGATAATCCTTGCTTTATTATCATTTCCACTTATTATATTATTGAAACAAAAGGTCAGCAATATTACGCCCACAATGTGTGCCATACTATTGCCGATATTTCTCAGTGCGTCAGCACCCTCTCTTCTATATATAGTGTCACAGAAATACGGTTATAAGGATTGGAAGAAAAGATGCTTATTCATACCGGTTCTCATGTTTATTGGAAGTGGAGTTGCAATTAACAACACGAAGGCAGTTTTAGAAGCACTGTTGAACATTAAAAGCGATTTCATAAGAACTCCAAAATACGGTATTGTGACAAAGGGAAAAAAATCTATGGAGAAAAACTACAACCTTCCCACCAAGCTCATGTTTATATCTGAAATCGCCCTTAGTATATACTGCTTTATCGGATTTATGCATTATGCAAACAAGAACGAATTCATCTTTGCTCCATTTTTACTAATGTATACAATCGGCTTTTTTTATGTAGGTGTGACAACTGTTGTTCAGGAGTTTAAGAAGGACCTTAACTGCTAATGTTCGTTTCCCACTCAGGCAATAAATTTTTTTCATATTTTATATGCGTGTATAAACTCATTTGCTGCACGTTCTGGCCGGGAGTGCGACGGGAATAGATGGTGTAATCTGGTATTTCGTCAGGAGTGAAAGACAGATGAGTTTCGTAGGTAATTTGAAGTATAAATATATCAGACGTTAAGATTCCAGTCATAATGTAAGTAATGCACGATTATTTTCTTTTTTCTGTTTATAATAAATCCCTTTTTGTCATCGTCTACAATGTATTTTCCAATAAAGTTTAGAACTCCATCTATCCCTCCAAAATCATTTTTATACCATTTAAATAGTATCGATATTAGAATCCTATTTTCCTCTGGAATAATAATAACTTCAGAACTATTGACAAAATTTTTAGTGGCAAGTTCAAGTGCGTCAGCAATATCTTCTGCTGTATAAAACTTTATTGGAGCACATGAACGTGAACCACACGTAAGCGCAAAGTGTATTCGTGGATCAACTTTTTTAATGCAAAACGCCTTTCTTTTGTCAAATGATTTGAATTGTTTTAATCGACGAACTGGATGTCTTGCATTTCCCCTGAGGATACCGTGTTCTATATCATCAGGAGAGAAATTAATACCTCCAATATTATACTTAATCATAGAGAAAAAACCTGTTACCTCTTTTACAGACCTCTTTATTCCTAAATCAATTATCCCATCCACTACTATTGTATTGTAAAGATTTATCCAGAATGCCATTATCTCGTTTTCCTCTTTTAAGAGACGCAAATCATAATTCCGGAGTCTTGCTGTTAATCTTTTGTATTTGTCATATTCAACTGATTTTTTGATAGCAGAGTAATCCACTACGCCTTCATTTGTATAATATCCCGCTTTTATATCCTTAATTGATGAAAGCATCACCTGAGACAATATCTCAAATGGTGTTTCCGCTACGTCCTTACCATCGTTTAGAATATAAGAGTGCCATAACGTATTTTTTAATCGATCTATCATATTCTCTTCTCCTTTTTTTTGTAATTTTCGTAAGCGGTTTCTATGAAAAGGGCAGCGGTCCATGAAAAGTCTTTTGAGCCATATCCCCGTCCATCAAAGGAGTCGTAATATTCATAAAAATCAAATCTGATGGGTAGTTGTAATATGTCATTGGCCAAATCGAAATAAACCCAGAATCCCAATTCCATTGATGGGGATAGAGTTGTGTGGCAGGCATTGTGTAGCTACCTGCCCAGTTTTAGGCAAGGATTAACTTAGCTTTTTTTAGGTATTGTTTGATAGGATCAGACATTTATCAGTAAAGTAGATAGTGTTTTTTAAAATTTCACACTCGCCATTGAACATGAAAGTGGAGAGGATAGCGTTGACAGAAAATTCAGGTTCTGTATTGAACATGGTAGAGCTTCCTGATAATGTCAAGAAATATTGTTCTATTAAGCCTTATCTGTTGGCTGACTCTAGTAGTGAGAATATTCCTGAAGACTATGCTGGGTCAGAACCTGAAGCTGGTTTTGAGGTTCTGACAAAACTTGGCATTCCTAAATGGAATTATTGTATTACTTTATAAAAACTTCTTTTTTTTTAAGATTTTGTAGTTTTATGGAATACAGAATTCAGAAGGTAGTACAACAAAACAAGAGTTGAAAAACAGATATAATTTTTATCTATATCTATTAATTAACATAGTGAAATAACTACAAATCGATGCTTTATTCTGGATTCTGTATCCTGAATTCTGTATTCCAAATTTGGTTGCGGCTTTGCCGCTTTATGTTATCTATATAATGTTTTTTTTTCTCTTCTGATCCTTTTTTGCCGGAAATGAAAGAGAAAGCAACAAATACTATTAAAGGTATGCATAAGTTTAGAGTAACTGATCTTGCCTGATTATTGTAAAGAATTTACGGATAACTGGTTTGAACAAATTTAACTTAAGTTTGAGAGTTACATGCACGCTCCTTATTTCTGCCTTTGTTATTTAAAGTACTCTCTCATTATAGTTTTTATATTCAAGGGTGTAATAAATACGGTATTTATAACCCCACTTGAGCATAGATAATTTTATTACTGTTACTTACGATTCCAATATTTATGCAATCCAAGTATTGCGCCAACAAAAATTATTCCAGTTACTGTTGCTATAAAAAGTCCTGCTCGAGTAACATGCTCACTTCCTGTAATAAAACGAGTCCATGCAATGGGTGGAGACTTGTCGAGCCATGGTAAACCAACAGGTACTTGCTTAAGTTGGATTATATAGTAAGCAATGTCCTCAAGCCCTGATACAAAAAGTACTGAGCCTCCAAGTGTGAGCCTCCAGTCCCGACGAGGTATACTAGCTATAAAAAATAAAACAAAGCCTAGTGGGACAAAAGCCACATGCCACCATAAAATACGGCCATCACCACCAAGTACCGGTAACGGCATCTCTAAATCAGTAAAGGGAATGCCATATTTTATCGAAAATGGTTTATAAATCATCTCTATAACAATTACATCTGCAAATGCGAGAAGTAAAATCCCAAGAGTTAAAATAACAAGACGTTCATAGGTTATGTTACGCTGATTTTTGTTGGCATATTTCATTTCGATAACCCAGCCTTAGTTGCAAGGGCTCAATTCATAATTATATTTTTTTCTGAAACTCTCAGTGCAAGATCAATAAGATATATATTTTACAAATAATCTTTGTCCGGTGCGACTGGTTTTATTCATAAATATCACTTTCAGGAAAATAATCGGCCCATATAAACCAATATACTTTCTTAAAATCAACTTTTTTCAATGCCTGACTGCGAAGACAGCCCTCTATTGCTTTGCCAGTTCTTAAGTCCCTTTTAGTTCCGGTTATATTATCTATAACAATGTCAGTCTTATTACGGTCAAAAAATGAAGGCATTGACATACGAAATTCAAAGATATTGTTGCCCAGTTTTCTGTTGTAGACGATAGTGTTATTAGTAGAATTGTCATAGTAAAGGAGCAACGGTATGTCATGAAATTCATCAGAAACTTTTTTATTCTTCTTAAATAAACTTATGGGATAAACTTTGCAAGCTCCATTTACGACAAGGCCGATAACCGTAGATTTATCATTTGAAAAACTATCTTTACCTAGGCTAATGTGTAATATTATTGCAATTAGTGTCAGCGTTGTCTGGTTAGGTATTTGCATGGCAGATATAGGCGCTAACATCCAGTGCCTAAAATGCCTAAAATGAGCTAAAATTATAGAATGTTATTTATTAATTAGGGCATATACCCTAATTTGGGATTTTGCAGAAGCGGGATTTAGTGAAAAAGAAACGGCCCTTATCTTATTTGCTCAAAGAGCAAACAGTAGTCCACATCGCATACCTGAACAGGATTTTCAGGAACTAATTGATCTTGGTGCGACCGATGCTGAAATTGTAGAAGCACTTTGTGTCATGGAGTTGTTTACTGCATTCAACAAATTTATAGACTCATTAGTTGTTACATTGGATTTTATTTACCTATGAAAAAGCGATTTTACTCTCTTTTCATTTTTAATACTTGAATGTAATGTTAAGTATTTGTACAGTATATGTCAGAAAGAGGTGGGGGGGACAGACTGAATGCTTATTACCCATAAAAGACTGTAAGGTAAATAGCAGTAATGAAATGGAAGTAATTTTATAGTATAGGGATTTAAGATTTTAAAAGCAAAAGTCCACCATAGGTGCGAATTTAATGGTTTGTGGTCTGGTCAAATACTATCTCGTATTCAGTATGTCAAAGATTGGAACACTTCATGGCTGACGTTACTAGATAATCAGTTTCTGCATAATTTATTCATTTTACGCCCTCCGAAAATTGCTCGCTATTGCAGATTTTTTCTTGTTGGATGTCAAACTGCTTTCAAGAATTGCCACACATACTCTCAGGTAAAAGATATGAATCAACTTATAGCGTTTACTAAAAAAACAATCCCCGGTATAGATAGATGAAGTGTTGAATGTTTCCAAACTATTTGCTGGATTCCGCAAAATTGATAAGGAATATAAATTTTTGTTAGAAATATAAAAACTGAACAAAGGAGATAAACGTGCAAAAGGTAATAAAAATATGTCACTCTATGGAGGATGATAACTTTGGAATGTTTGAAGATATTATCATTTCTTTGGATTGCTTGTATTCCGAAAACGATGTGGATGTAGAGATTAGTTCAAATACAAGTGAATATCAGGAAAAATTAAAATTCGATTTTAAGGATAATAAGGTCCATAACTTTCAAGTTGAAAACAATAGCTATGAAATGGAATTAACTAGCATTGAAAAAAACAGCCAGGGATTTCTCTACTTTGAATTCCTCATTACAAAAGACTAACACCGCTTCCATGCCTTTATATAAGGGATATGCGATTAAAATGCCCTCTAATAATATATATTGCAGTGAAGAGGGGATTTGCCCCTATGTTTGTTCTTGAACTCTTGTATCAAAGCATCTCTTCTTGCTGACATCCTTTTTGATCCTCTTTTTCAACGTTTCCAACCGCCAGGCGTGTATTGAAATAAATAAGATAGTTTTTCCTATCTCCAAGACCCGGCGTGAGTAAAAAAGAAGAGGATTCTCCAAAGGCATATTTGCTCGTCTCTGGCGGCGTATTTTTCTCCTGAAAGCTCCGCATTGAAATGGGTGAGTATTTTCGTATTTGATACCTATCTGGCTGATCAATATTCTCCCAATCAATCTTGAGGTGCCTACCCCGTCACGTATGGCTTGACGAAGTAATTTCTCAACATGCTTTGGAGAGTAATAAATATTCCACGCTTTCCTGAAGATACCTTCCCACTCATCTTGTGTCATTTTTGGGTGGTTTATTGTTGCGTGTTCTGAGTCGAATTTATTTAAGTCTGCTTCCATCCATGCCCCACTCTGGAGCATCTCCTTGTGATCTCGCGATCCAGGTAGAGGGGTGAGAACAAAAAACATGAGGATGTCAATGGGCAGCTCTCGCTGAATCATTCTTATATCATTTTCTATGGAGGTCGGTGTGTCAGCTGGAAATCCGAGTATATAACCAGCCATTGTAACTATCCTGTGACTCCTCCATGCAATCAACATCTCTCGATATTCCGTTACACTATTCTGTGACTTGTTAGCAACCTTGAGGTTTTCCTCGTTAACACTCTCCATACCAATAAAAACTGAGTTGCAACCCGCTTTAGCCGTTTTGTCAATAAATCTGGGTATCTTGTGCGCTTTTGCGTCGACTTGTATGCCGAATTTTACATGGAGGTCTTCCTTCTCTCGCAACTCTATCAAACGATCAAGGATAGGCTCCCAGTTTCTGTTCCGGGCAAAGTTATCATCTGTAAAAAAAAAGTGGGGTGTCTTACCCACTTTTCGTGGGTAGGTGCGGATCATCCTCTCTACATCGTCGGCTGAACGAAATCGAGATTTTTTTCCATGGATGTTAATGATGGTGCAGAAACTGCAGTCGAATGGGCATCCTCTACTTGTGTCTATGGGTATGTCTGAGCTAAGGCTTTTTTTTATGATTGTATCGGGCAAAATTGGTGTAGGCTGCCCCCAAAGATCTGGAGGATTTTTGACTACATTGTAAATAGGTTTGAGTTTCTGATGGTAGGCATCAGAGAGAAGTTGATCAAAGTGTCCTTCTGCCTCTCCTGCGAAGAGTGAGATACCCATGTTCAATGCATCCTGGATTTCCTGGCTAATTTCTGGCAGCACTGCGATGGAAGCACTTACATGGAAGCCACCTATGACAACGGGGATGCCAGCTTTACGAAATGGGCGTGCGATGTCTACGGACCTGGGAAACTGATTGGTCTGTACTCCTACAAGGCCAATTAATCCCCGATTTTTGTTTTGCTTAATTTTTCGGGTTATTGCCGGGATGGAAAGTACAGTGCTATACTCGTCGTGTAGATTAACAATGATATCGACATTTTCACCCAGTATTTTCCTCCTCGCGCTGTCGAGCGTGAGGCTGTTAAGGCAGGAAAGGGAGTTTGAAATACTGAATGATCTCCACCACTGAATGACATAACCGTCGTTATCGTAGTGAGAGGGTTTAATGAGCTCCACAAAGAACTTCTCTTTCTCTCGCTTAAAACTGTTGCTCATGAATTACCTTAAGGTTTACGCAAAAATAACTTTGGATTTTTGGGGTAAAGAGTGTGAATAAATGTAGTATTAGTATTGTATTTGACTTGTAAACACCGAAAATGTAATGGATCTTGTTTTTGTAATGATTAGCTAAGGTAGGTTTATGATAGTTGTAGTATTTACATTGTTAAGAAAATTACAATAAATTGCAGGCGGATATTTTACCTAGTTCCTATACGAAAATCAATAAGATATTGTCAATTGGTCAGATACAATAGCATATATGAGTAAAATAAAAATCTTGAAATATACGATGTGATATCGTATCGTAATTCCAGAAGATATACCCAGCCAGGGCGTAAATAGTGACTTTAATGTTCATACTTTGGCCATTTTTTTGATGTTATTCAATAATTAAAGTGCTATCAGAGTAGATTTAAATGTAGAAATAAAAAACTAAATTCTTTCATATCAAAAAATCTACTTACGTTTCGAATCGAAACATCTGTATGGCCGATTTTTCTTGTTACAATTCATAACAAACTTGTTTAATTTCGGCGTTGTCCGGTTAGCCTTTTGCAGTGCAATAATGTTCCATATTTATGGATATTTTTCAACATCATAGTGCTGAGAGTTGCCTAAAATGCCTAAATTACTTAAAGTGCCAAAATTTATAGTATTGTTTCTTATTAATAAGAAATAAATTTCTATAATTTTAGCTCATTTTAGGCAATTTAGGCAATTTAGGCACTGGATGTTAGCGCCTATATCTGCCAAGCAAATACCTAACAGGACAACGCTGGTTTAATATAACGATTAGGAAAATAATATGATGGAAGAGTGTGTAAATTTTCTTTCAGATAATTTTAAGCTTGAAGGGATTTTGAGCTACACGGAAGATTCTGGTTCTGATAATGATGATTACGGTATAGTTTTGCTTTGCTCTCCGCATCCTGGATTGGGTGGTGATATGGACAATAATGTTGTGGTGGCTATGGCGGAAGCTCTTACATCTATAGGTTTTGTGACATTACGGTTTAATTATCGAGGGGTAGGTGCAAGTGAAAGTAGGTTTGCAGATATATCCCAAAAGTTTGAATATTGGGAAAGCGCAATGGGCAGTGAGGATTACGGAGATTTTATAACTGATGTTGCGTCTGCAATTAAATGCCTTAAGAGAGATGCTGGGTTTTTAGCTGGGAGTTTTTGTGCTGTTGCGGGTTATTCGTTTGGAGCAATACAGGCATTAAGAGTTGGTATTAAAGATGACGATGTAAATGGGGTTGTTTGTATTTCTACTCCTTTTGTTAAGTACGACTTAAGTTTTGCTGAAGATTCCGGGAAGCCCACTTTTTTCATAAATTCTGATAACGATTTTGCCGCTTCAATGGAGGAGATTGTTAATGGGGTTGAAAGATTCTCTGAACCTAAATGTTTGGAGATGATAACTAATTGTGATCATTTTTATAGGGATAAAGAGGGGCTTGTCTCTGAAAAGGTTATTAAATTTTTGAAGATTATTAAGGAACATTATAAAGGATAAGTATGTAAAGTGAGTTAAGTGCATATTTTTCATTTTTTAGAGTATACGATTTATAGAGAAGGTATTATAATATTGTAATTAATGAGGTTCTTAATATAAACTGTTCAGGAGGGAATGTTATGAGATTGTTTGTGTTAATTGCGGTTGTCTGTTTATGCTTTTCTACCCATGCTCGGCTGTTTGCCGAAGATGAAACTGCAGATTTGATTAAAGTAAATGATGTTTTTGATACTTATAGCCTTGAGGATCAGTTTGGTGAGATTCAAACATTGCGAAAGGATACAAAGACTGTGATTGCTTCCTTTGATATGAAACTTTCAAAATCTTTTCATAAATGGTTAAAGATTAAAGAGGATTCTTATCTGGATGATAATAAGGCAGAATATATAATAGATATCAGGGGTATGCCAAAGATCATAACATATCTTTTTGCCGGCCCAAAGATGAAGAAATATGGGTTTCCCATCAGGTTGATAAAGGAAGGTGAGTATGGAGATGAGTTTCCGAAACAGGAGAAGATGTTTACTGTAATTACGCTTAATGCCGATCGTACAATCTCTGATATTAGTTTTATTGATGATTTTGATGAGCTTGCAAATCAAATATCACCTAAGTTTAAGGAATATGAGTGGTGATTAATTAAATTTTCTCTCTTTTAGACAGGCTTTGCTCATTCCTAAATTACAAGTAGTTGCGGTTTTTGCATTTCAAAGCATCGTAGGTGTTTTCGCTTACGATGCTTTGTTGTTTTATATGGAGAATACAGAACTCAGGAGACAGAATTTAGAATAAATACCTATGATCGATAGGCCTATTGACGATGAAAACTATTTTCATGGTAAAGTATAGAGTTGTCAGGATAAATATTATTAATCATAAAATTATTGATCTTAAATTATTTAAACATGTCTTAATTGCACCTAACCACTTTTCTAAATGGTGGGAACTTGTTGTAACTTTGCCATTTGATTTTTGTAAAACTATAGTGTGAATTCTTTGACTCCTGTTTTCTATTATTATGAAACCTGTCTTCTGACTTCAGTATTCCATAAAAAACACAATCTCTTTTTAATAAAATGAAGTTCTTATAAATCTATACTATATATGAATACAAATAATGTTGATGAACGTCCGGATATACCGGATGATATAACCCCTTCTGACTATTTTAATAATCTTGTTGTTGACAGGATAAATAAGTGTCCTATTCCTAAGATTAGTTCTTTGAATTGCCTGGTAGAGTTTTGTGTCACTGGTGAAAATGGCGGAAGCTGGGGGCTTTTTGTTGAAAAAGGTGAGGCGATGAAAGTGGTACAGGCCGTGGAAGGTGTAGCTGAACCCTACGGGCTGAAACCTGCCTGTACGTTTACTATGGACAAAGAGACTTTCTTTGACATACTCCACAAAAGGATTACTCCACAGAAGGCATTTTTTGCAAAAAGAGTTAATTTTAAGGGGGATATATTTTTAGCATTAAAAGCAAATGTTCTTGTAGATTATTTATAGATTACAATATAGCAGTGTTGTCAGGTTAGTTATTTGCGTGGTGCAATGAGTGCTAAAATTGAGAGCCTAAAATGACTAAAGTGCCTACAATATGCTAAAGTTATAGAAATCTATTTGTTAAAAAACAACTCTATTTTTTTGTCGCATGTATTCTGTATTCCCAATTTTAGTTGTGGTTTCACCGACTTTGTGGTTCCAAACTGAAGCAAAGAATCTGGCTCTTAAGGACGAAAATCGTACGTTAGAATGGAAAAGTTTGTAAACCTTATATCATCATACCGCTGGTGGTTCATCGCATTTACTATCATTGTTACCTGCCTATTTGCATATAGCGCCAAGGGATTAAAGACTGATAATTCTATCGAAATATGGCTTAATCAGGGGGCGCCTGCACTTGAGTTTTATCATAAGTTCAAGGAAGACTTCGGTAATGAAGAGTTCCTGCTAATAGCAGTTAATGATAAGAATATATTCAGTAAAGACGGTATAAAGTTTATAGGTGACATCACATCTGAAATTGGGAGACTAAAAGGTGTGGGGGATGTGATATCCATCTCTACAATTTTTAAACAGAAACTTATAACACCTTATTTTAAGAATTTACTTGCTGAAAAAAGGGCAGAAAAAGATGCAGGTTCAAAAGTTAATGTTTTAGAGATTTTTGAACATGAGCTGCTTAAGGATCCCATCTATGTAGATAATATTGTTTCAAAAGATGGAACAGTTACGGCAGTGGTTGCCATTGTAAACGGTCCTTATGTTGGTGTTCCTGAAGACGGAAATCATATGTCTGAACAGAATTGGAGTGAGTATAGAAAATGGTTAATGGTTAATGTTAAAGGGATAGTTGATCGAGTTAAAAACAGCGACAATAGTAACGCAAAAGTTTACATTGGGGGACCAACAGCAATAAATGCTGAGCTGGACAGGATGTCTCAGAAAGATATGTCCATGCTTGTTCCACTGATGTTCGGGATCTCTTTTATTGTATTAATTCTACTCTTTAGGAAGGTTTCCGGTGTAATACTCCCGATGGCAGCCATTGGGATAAGTAATGTATGGACAATGGGTCTTTATGCTGTTTGTGGCAATAGCATGAACATGGTTTCAGGTATTATGACACCAGTTATATTTGTTATTGCACTGGCAACGTCTGTACACATATTGAATCACTGTTATTACGGGGAGGTGGATAGGTTATCAAATAAGCAAACAGTAATGGAAACAATAAAGTCAATTGGTGTCCCTTGCTTTTTTTCATGCCTGACAACTGCAATTGGTTTCATGTCTTTAACTGTCAGCGATGTCTCGCCGGTTAAGACTACAGGAACATTTACTGCGACAGGAATCATGATGTCGTTCTTTGTCACCCTGGTTTTGATAACCGTTACTTTTCTGTTTTTGGGTAAAAGAAGGGCGGTTGCAGGTAGTAAAGAACACTCTCGTTTAGCGGATGGTTCATTGCGGTTCTTTGATAATTTCCTTGGCTGGGCAGGCCCTTTTGTCTGTAGGCAGGCTGGAGAAGTGTTGATCTTGTGTGCATTGCTAATTGCTATATCGATTCTTGGTATCTTGAGGTTAAAGGTTGAATCCGACATTGTACGGGCGTTTCCTGATGAGAGTGAAATTATTATTTCAAATGATTATATTGAAAATAATTTGACAGGGCTGCTCCCGTTAGAGATCGTTATTAATAAGAAAAACAATGATTCTGTTACAGATTATGCAATGCTTGCAGAGGTAGAGAAATTTCAATCATTTTTAAAGGATTTAGATGATATCAAGTATGCTGTATCCATAGTTGATATGGTAAAAAATGTTAATCAAATGGTTAACAAAGGTGGTGCAGAACATTACACAATTCCAGAATCATCTGAAAAGATAAATTCCTATGTGGACCTTGCCTCGTTACATGGTGGCGGTATTGTAAACAGTTTCTTGAATATTGACAGGACGTCAACCAGAATATCAACAAGGATGCTTCAGGTGGGGTCTGACAGGTATGGTGAGATATTACGGAAGATAGAGGATTATATTAAGAGCAGTGTTCCTGATAACATGGTTGTGGGGATAACCGGAGTGGTTCACCTCTTAATAGAGATGCAGGAGTATCTGTTGGAAAGCCAGATAAAGACCTTTTCCCTTGCGTTCATAGTAATCTTTGTTGTAATGATCATCCTGTTACGTTCTATCAAGCTGGCACTTATTAGTATGATTCCCAACCTTATGCCCATCTTATTAACCATAGGAGCGATGGGGTACATGGGCATTAAACTTGATTCCGGGACCATGATGATTGCAAGCGTTGCATTGGGAATAGCGGTGGACGATACTATCCATTTTCTCTACCGTTTTAAGAAGGAGTTTAAAAAGTTTTATGATACCTCTGACATCAAAGATAACTCTACCTTAGAAATACAAGATGATTATCTTGTACCCATTAACAGAACTCTTATGAATACTGGAAGGGCCATTATCTTTACCTCAATAATTGCATTCTGCGGTTTCCTTGCCCTTTGTCTCTCAAGTTTTAAGCCCATACAATACTTTGGACTGCTTACTGCCATAACAATGGTTAGTGCGCTAATCGCAGATATTTTTGTACTCCCATGTTTTCTTCTTGTGTTCAGACCAAAGTTAAGAAAGTAATAAAAAAGTAGAAGGGGGAGATATTGAACCTGTTGATCTTATTGATTTAGATCAGGAAACATAGTGCTTTATAGATTAATTGTTACAGCTAACGGTCTTTGACCAATCTTGCGGAGATAAACCACATTTTCTGGTTATCTATATACTGCTATCATACATTACAATCAAATACAGTTTTTCATCTCTGGTTTTCAAAATTCATTTTTATTTGTTTCTCTCTATTCCGTCTTGTTTCGCTAACAATAGAATCACCGACGCTTTTTTTGCGTACGGCGCATTTGATTGTTATTGTATTTATATTTTTAACAATAATCTTTCGTATGTCATTTAAATCTTTTGGTGAGAAACCATGATTATTACTTAAAGTAACATGATCTAACCAAAATTTACAGATCTTTATCGATTACCTCTTTTTGAAAGAAGAAACGCCGATTATTCAGCACGATCATCGCCGTCAGCACAGACAACAAAATCGTTTGAATAATAAAGAGACAACCTTCTTTTAACCTATTCATTACTATAGTCTTCTGCCGCTTTCATCTTAACAAGCAGATGAAAATGGTTGCCCATAATGCAAAAACCAAATACATCTACAAAAAATATACCGCTTAAGTTCTTTATAAGGCTCAACAAATAATCCTTCTCCACATCACCTAAAACATAACCAGGCAATGCGGTACGTGAAATTATATGATATACCGTGTCTTCTCCTTTTACTAACAATCTTGGAATTCTTGCCATAATTAAACACTCCATTTATCTAATTTATATTAAATTTTCATATTTCTATCTGAAAATTGTATTCAATTCTGCTGTTAATGCAATAAATAACCTGTCCCTTAGTTTCCCTATGCAATAAATAACCTGTCCCTTAGTTTCCGTCCCTTAGTTTCCTGGATGAATGCATAGCATCAGAAAAAGTAGTCCTGGCAATAGGAACATCAAATATTTCCTCGCTCTTTTGTAAAAAGTCACGTCCGGTTTTATTCTCTGCAATGATACGGCGTATTCCGGCATTAATGAAATTTTCATCA
>JAIQZO010000110.1 GCA_021777055.1 Candidatus Anammoxibacter sp.
CGGATCTTCTTTTTCTAAGACGTGGGCATAGGCACTGGACCATTTATACGTTTCACTTTGTTGCACGATCTTTGCTCGTACCGGATTTCTTTCTACATATCGGATTGCCGCATACAAGTGTTCATCATCCAACAAACACGAGTGAAATCTTCCCTGCCATAAATGACCTCGTCTATTATGTTTTCTATTTGTGTGTTGGGAGTATCTCATATGGGTTTGGTTAAACGTCTGAGCTAATGATTTCTCCTCTGCTGGAACTGCAATGTAATGAACATGGTTCGTCATTAAACAATAAGCCCAAAACTTTGTGCCGTAACGTTGACCATATTCTTGCAACCATTCTAAATAAACAATCCGGTCGGTATCATCTTCAAATATATTTTGTCCAAAATTCCCCCTTTGCGTTATATGATAAGGAATGTTGGGTACTATTATCCGTACTATTCTTGGCATATTTAGGATAATATCAAATTATAAGCCTTCAAGCAATGGGATTGCGGGCGCTGTCCCCAGTTTCGCCCTGGGGGGGTGCTTTGACTTTCTTGTTCTGCTTCTATTAAAGTGATTCTAATAGCGTATAACAAAACCCTTGAAAAACATTGGACAGCGCCCATATTTAAGGCTTTACACATTATTTATTGTTTTTAAATTTCCTTGGCCTTCCAGGTTGCTTTGGTTTTACTACTCTACCTAACAGAGATTCAATCATACTCATGAAACTATCCCCTCCGGCTGGTCGTCCTGTTCGGGACAATACCCGAAACCGTTCCATCCATCCATTCATCATCATCTGGCTGCGACAGATATAGATTCCAATCTTCTATTGTTTCTATTAATGGGCAATCCATTGAAAGCAACGGATCTTCTTTTTCTAAGACGTGGGCGTAGGCACTGGACCATTTATACGTTTCACTTTGTTGCACGATCTTTGCTCGTACCGGATTTCTTTCTACATATCGGATTGCAGCATACAAGTGTTCATCATCCGACAAACACGAGTAAAATCTTCCCTGCCATAAATGACCTCGTCTATTATGTTTTCTATTTGTGTATTGGGAGTATCTCATATGGGTTTGGTTAAACGTCTGAGCTAATGATTTTTCATCTTCAGGAACTGCAATGTAATGAACATGGTTCGTCATTAAACAATATGCCCAAAACTTTGTGCCGTAACGTTGTCCATATTCCTGCAACCATTCTAAATAAACAATCCGGTCTGTATCATCTTCAAATATATTTTGTCCAAAATTCCCCCTTTGCGTTATATGATAAGGAAGGTTGGGTACTATTATTCGTGCTATTCTTGGCATATTTAGGATAATATCAAATTATAAGCCTTCAAGCAATGGAATTGTGGGCGCTGTCCCCGGTTTCCCAAATCTGTGACCCGAGAGAAGTCAGCAGAGGGTATAGTAGGTGGTTGAAACCACTAAAGGCCTGAACATGAAGTAAGAAGGAGCCCTGTTATTAGTAAGAGATGCGCGGAACCGGACCGGGGGAGCATATAAAATTTAGTACTCTTGGGTTTTAACAGAAAAGCCAGCTTTAAAGGAGAACATAGTGAAACAAGTGTTATTATCAGAAAACATGCGTAACGCATGGAAAAAGGTTAAGGCAAATAAAGGGGCGCCCGGGGTGGACCCGCATGCAGAGGTGGTGTGGGGAGGGGGAGTTAGAAACTCCCCTTTATCCGATTAGAAAAATTCAATTCGTAATTAGTGAATACTTAATAATTAAGACTTGGGTTTGTTCCCTTTTTTAATAAAATCTGGATTAGTGTTTTAATTTTATAAATACCCCCATTTTTTTTATTTTGATTTAAGCTTTTTATCAATTTCATTAATTGTTCTGAGAATGTCTTTTATTGTTAAAGGATCGAAATCTGGTCTACCCTCTTCTTCATGAGTTCCTTTGTTTAAATAAGACCAGATCACATTGCCATGTTCTTCTAAACCCACAATGTAATCAAAGTTCTCAGTTAAAGACTTGAGTTTATCACCAACATCTTTTGATTTTATAAATATATTTAAAGCAAGGACAACTGACATCAAATCTGGTGGATGTTTTGGGGATCGAATCATAACAGAAAATTCAGTTTTATATCCTTTTCTATCAATCATTGACCAGATTTTTTGTGAGATGTTTTCTAAAGCACATCGACAATTGTATAGAGCTTCACTATAATCTGCATTACCAAAGAATTGAGAAGCTTGGATTAAATAATTTTTATAGCTATTCAGTTTAATTCGGATTTTCCTTTCCGATTCATCTTGAGAAAGGCTTACTTTACTAACAAGTTTTTCATAGTCTTTCCTTGAAGGGTGCTGTTCTAATTCTTTTATGAATGATTCGGAATGGGTAGTGAGGATTATTTGTTTAGACGCCATAGGTTTATATTCAAATATAACTTTTCTAACGCCACCTTGATGATCGGAGTCTATAGCATTAACAATATCGTCAAATATTATTAAAGGGCAATCATCATGAATATTTTTTGCTAATAAAATTGAAAGCCCCAAGCACCGTATATGTCCCTCACTCAATATTTGTAATGCATCAAAATTATTTTCAGGGTCAGTGTCATACCAAATTCTAATGTCATCATCTGTAGATGTCGGCAATTTAATTCTTGAAACGGTTTCAAATTCGTTATCATGAGAGTTGACAATGTTATAGATTTCAAGTGTTAAATTACTTAAATCTTCGAGGTGTTTTAATGGCAAGCGTTCATTATAACCTTCGAGATGCTTAATAAATTTGGCATAAGAACTAGCAAAAGCAATATTTTGCACAACGGTAGATTTTTCTAGCTCCACTTGTTTGATGAGTTCCGCATTCTCCTTGGCAAACTCATCAATTGATTTGTTCCAGCTTGTTAAATTATTTTGGATGACTTTAGTTCTGGTTTTTACATTAGTTATTTTGTCAGAAATAGCTTTTAGATTTTTTTGCTTTTCACCTAAAGCTTCTTTTTCTTTCAATTCGGAATCAGCTGCAGAATTGTGTGCTGCAACTAACCTATCATATTCTTCGAATCCATCTTGAGATTTATTGTATGCAACTATAAATTCATTATATTCTCTAATAATAATGTCGTTTTCGTTGATACCATCGCTAATTGAAATATTGTATTCAATTTTTTCTTTTTGAAAGTTAATTAAGGAAGATTTCGAGTATCTATCTACTAGAATTGAGGATAATTCACTGAGTTCTGATTGAAGTAAACTGAAAGCGGTTGCTCTTTTTATTTCTAAATCACTTATTTCTTTTAATTCATGAAGTTTAATCCTCGCGTTATCATAAGGATGTTCGGTCGTATCTTCAATCGGAGTGAAGCAAACAGGGCACTTATCTTTAATCAGTACCTCTATTTCTAAAGTTGCAGCATATAAGTCTTTGAATTGAACTTTATCTTTTTTGTTTGTATATGTTTGGTTAAGTTCAGTAAATTTTTCTAATAAAGAAGTGATTTTAACAATAGCTCTTTCAATTTCATTTTTAAGCTTAACTGATATTTTGCTTTTTGACGGCTTTAGCAATTCCTTTTCAATTAATGCAAGTTTTCCAGAATCAGGTTTATGGATAAGCTCATCCAATTCATTGAATGTGATTTCCAGCTTTAAATCCTGCAGAATTGTTTGTTTTTCTTTTTCAATATCTAAAAGTTCATTTTTTGCCTTTGATATATTTTCTTTATGTACCTTAATTGTTTCATTTTTTCTGGAAAGTTCAACGTTTTTTATCCCTTTCACATCAATGTAGTTTTCAATTTTATCCGTAAAATTATTTACAAATTCGTTAAACTTATCCAACCCAAAAAGCGTTGCTATTAAGTTCTGCCGTTTTGTTGGTGAATTGGAAGATATTCTAGAAAAATTTTCTATTCTACCCTTTTCAACAAATAAGAAATTATATGCTTGCTGATTTTTAGTTATTTCAATTTCATCTCCACCGCTAGCCAATCCAATTAACTTTGGAGGATTGGATTGACCAGTTACAGAATTTTTAATGTAATCATTAATGTCAATATTTTTTGAAATAGCTTCATTAATATAACCTAATAAAGAATATTCTATAGCTTCACATAGGCTTGATTTCCCACTGCCATTAGGGCCATAAATGAATGCAAATTGTTTATCAAATGTGAATTGTTCTGGTTGCGAAAAGCCTCTAAAATTTTCCATGAACAGAGTTTTTAAAGTCACAAATGGGAATTTGTTTTTATCAACTGAACTGTCTTCGATTTCGATTTTGCTTGAAACTGAACTACCATGTTTTTGGATTAGTGAGTTAATTAACTTTGCTCTTTTTCCGTGCACTGTTCCTGTTTCAGCAACTGCTTCGAAATTTTCTATTAGAAGATTAAGGAATTTTATATCAGTATCAGTAGTAAATTCCTGTATATTTTCATTTAAAAAAGCCGTAAACTCTGAAAATAGTTTTATGTATCTAACCATTATTGTATTCGTTATTTAAAGGGAGGTATTTTGAATCCAATCCTAGTATTATGTACCGTAAATAAATTTAACATTGAATTGAGCAGTTTATCTGCTCAAATGACTGGTTGTGGATTTTTATCAACACTGTATGTTCTGCTTTCAAGGTCATTGACTTTCTACTCTTAAATTGATCTTCTCTATTTGTTGATACAGAAATTTTTCATATTTTTTGATACAAAAACCTTCCAAAAAAGTACCTGAAATAATTGCTTCATCAATTCTTTTTGCGGTTTGTCCGTACTCATCACTTCCAAGTAACGGTTTTATCAAACTCCGTGCTTCTTGTAAGTCTCTTAAAGATTGTTCTAATTCATTGTTTATGAAGTGATAAGCCGCACGTTCCCTCAGAGCCTTTGCCAAATCAATAAAGTCTGCACCTTTTTCATCTTTTGAAATGACAGAACGGAGTATCCCAACTCTCTCTTGAACAGCATCGAAAGCCCCTGTCCGATTGCCCATAGAATATTTTATTCGGCTAACTTTCTTCAAAGTCATTGCAATGTTTCTTTGATAATTAGGAATATAATCTCTGTTGAATGTAGCAACAAACTTTTTGTAACCTTCATCATTTGCCATTTCTACTAGTTTTGTGTGTACTTTTAAGCATTCGTCATACATTCTCAACGCTTTTTTAAAATTACCCTGTTTTTCATGTAATGCCCCTAACAGTTCTAAAAACTCAGCACTCCTTACTTCTATTCCATGAAACTGAACTTCTTTAAGATGCTTACGAGCAAGAATCAAGCCTTCTTCATATGCTTCTATGGCTCCAATAATGTCGTTTTGGAGTTCTAATGTTTTACCTTTCCACACAAGGGTTTCCATATGTTGTTTTTGTGAAACTAAGTAGCTCATATCTGCGGCTAATACAGAACCAAACCCTTCTTCTTCTGACGAAACTAAATTTCCGTCATCGTCTGTTACAGCTAAATATGAAGATAGAATGTCTCCATCATAATATACTGTGATATTATTTTTTGCGCCAGTAGTTGTTATTCGTGTTAAACCATATTTTGTCAGACTGCCATAAGTATTTCTTTCTATACTTGATTCTTCTAATTTATCACGTGTCAGCAACTCTAACTTTTTCACGGTTTTGGTTGCATTTTCAATATTGTTTTGATTTATATAAACTATAGTTAATTGGTTCAGCGTAAATCTTCGCTCCCACCAGTTCTCAGTACCTTTTACTTCCGCTTTGAATAATGCTGTTTTGGCGGCTTTTTCTGCAAGATCAAAGTCGCCTAACCTTAATGCTAACTCACTTAAAGTTATGTACCCAGTTAAGTAATTCGGATCTAAAAGAGTGGATTCTTTATAAACTGAAACAGCTTTCGTTAAATTTTGGGCTACAAGAAAAGCAGCACCTGCTTGTCTGAAGTCTTCAGCCGCTTTAACATTTAGTTTTTTAAGGGCTGACACACGTTTTTTTGCTATGGTTTCAAGTTCCTTTGCTCCCTCGATCTCTAATGTACGATTGCCTGAATTTACCTTTGCTTCAGCTGCGCGCTTAACTGCGTCTGAATCACGTGCAAGTTCTACAAGGTCCTTTATCGGCCCATTTTTTATGACCTCTTTTAGCCCGACAAGTTCTGCTATTCTTTTTACCGTAGCGTTTGGCACTTCCCCCAAATCTTTTCTAAGTACTTCTTGATTTTTTTTGATATCTTCTTGTCCAATAGAAGACTGTTTTGAATAGTGATGGTCTAAACACAAAGCTAACACAGATAAACCAATTCCAGCAATAGTGATCAGCCCCAAATTTCGAAGATAGGTCTTATATTTTTTTAGATGTTGAAAGAGCGACGTTAATGCGAGCTTTAAATATTGATAATTTTTTGTTCTATTTGCAGTACTTTCACTGGGAATAAGAACCAGTTGAACATTACCCTCTGATTCAATAGGTCTCTTAACTCCCTCGGACACAGGTTGCTCGATAGTATTTTTTTTAGATTTATCTTTTTTCAATTCTATGTTCCACCTATAAGCTGGATAAGACTTGCCGTCATTTAATCACAGAAACAATCAGCAGAAACAATCAGGGTCACATCTTGATAGTTCTTTGAATCTATTGTATGAATCATTAGATGGATAAAGAATAGTAAAATACGGTATTAAATCTTCGAGTGATGTTAAAGCTTCTTCAGTAGATACCGGCACCACTATTCCACGAGTTAATACAACGAGAAATTCAGAAAGATTCTTAGATGTCGTATATAATTTGTATTCTGTACTTAATATCAAATCCCTAGATATAGAATAAAATATTGAATCTTCATCTATTGAATAAACAAGAATATTTGTATCAACTAATACATTATTCATAGGCTTTTTGCCTTAAATTCATACTATCATACTGCCCTTTTAAATGTAATGTATGGGTTTTTTCTCTTTTAATTCGAGAAACTTTAATACTGTTAAGGTACTCCTGTACCTGATCCAGCAATTCATCAGGGAGTAAATCTATTTCCTCTTTGATTTTTTCTTTTATTGTCATTTCTTGTCCTCCTGTTATTTAACATTAAAATAAAACATTCTTCTGCTAAATGCAAGTACTTACTACAAAACAGGATCAGGGTGTTAACAACAAACTGGACATTTTATCTGATCAAAGGACAGGTTCTGAATTTTAATCCACAACGAAAAATAGAACGGAACTCTTTTGCTCTGCTTTCGTTGTTTCTCACAGCTTCTAAAATTTTGTTTGTACTCTTGGTTTGTTTTCGCTATTACATCTTCACACGGTTTGAGATGGTCGGCTGAGATGTTGGGAAAACCGGATAGATGTTTACTGGTCAGTTCGATACTATCTATTGTTAGCATCCTTTCTTGTTTCTTGCTATTCGAATCTCAGAATTTTCGCCATAACGAAAGTAGATATTTCCTTCCATTTCGTCTTTGGTTTGTGTTTGACGAAACCAACCCCATCCTGATACTTCATCATCTTCGTCGTTTCCCACAAAGCTATACCCTAGAATTTCTATATCGCCAATTTTCTCTTTCACTACATCCATTTCAATATGAACGTAGCCAAATATCATTGTGCCGGATTCTTTAGTGAATTCAACACTGGCATCTTCTGATTCATCAAGGTACTTGGTGTCCCAAGCAGATGTTTCAATAATTCTCCATTTCCCCACATAAGACATGATTAGTCCCTTATATTGATTAACTCAATACCGACTTGCTTGCCGCCAACGTTAAGGATTTTATCCGTAGTTGAGTACAAACATTTAGTACCTCACTATCACAATAAACATTTTCTTAACGTGAGGTGTTTACTTCTTCTTGTTCTCTCAAGTATGGATAAAATTTTGTTGGATGAAGCCACAGCGTCTATGAGTAATCAATCTATTGGCTTTTCCCAAATTTGATAATATTATTATACTTTGTTCTAAATTTTATACCTTTCTCTGCTTCTTTTCTATCTTTAATTTGATAAATTTCGTACCTAATCTGTATCCTGGGCTAGTATGTGGCGAGGTCGCTCTTTCACATCAAAAAAGTGCGGACCGCTCACCCCAGTAGCAATGAAATATTTTTTCTTACAATAATATTATGGGAAATTAGGACATATGCCCTAAACGGAATAACGCATAACAAAACCCATTGTTCCAATTATTCAACTATACGTCAAATACCACAACATTAACTTTAGGGATTTTTTACGTCATTATGTTGCAAGATGTTCTTAAATATTCAATATTCTCTCACCGCAAAAGGCTAACCGGGCAATGCTGGACTTCAATAGATTTTTTAAGGAGTTCGACTAGCTTTCGCAATCCGTAGTATTGTTACTAGGCAAAGGAGGGGAGAGGGTTACGGTTTTTACCCAGGTATTGTAATCTTTGTTCATTTTCTCACTCTCCGGCTGCGGCCTCAATACCTTTTTTATGATTTACAGTGGTAAGTACTAGTGTACCACTCACAAAGAAGATAATAATTGATAAGATGCTTAATCTGCTGGAACCAGTTAATTGACCTACTAAACCGAAGATCAGAGGTCCTATGATCCCTGAGAATTTACTACTAACGCTATAAAAACCGAAGAATTCTGCAGACCGGGATTTAGGTATCATAGATGCAAACATTGACCGGCTTAGAGTTTGTGCTCCTCCTTGTACCGTGGCAACTAATATGGCCAATAACCAGAAATGGAACGCTGTTTGTGTAAAATATCCTAAGACAGAGATGATTGTATAAACGGCTAACGTTAAAATAATCGAATTTTTAGTGCCTAATTTCTTGGGAAGCCGTCCAAAAAGAACGGTGAAAGGGATTCCCGCGAATTGTACCATTAAGATTGCCCCTATCAAGTGTGCTTCTCCAATCCCGATTTCAGTTCCAAAAATAACTGCCATTACTATTATTGTTCCTATACCGTCATTGTAGAGCCAGAAGGCGATTAAGAATTTCACCAGCTCTTTAAATTTACGTATCTCTTTAAATGTGCGGTTAAGGCTTTGGAACCCGGCCTTTATAGGGTTCGTATTATTAGTAGATGTTGTTAGTGATTTAGGTTCTGTAACATTCTTAATGATGGGGATGGAGAAAACAAGCCACCAGGCTGCCACTGTACAAAAAGAGATCTTTGACGCCCATGTCTTATCGGATATTCCGAATAGGTGAGGTTTCATAATCATTGTGAGGTTGATTAATAGAAGTATGCCGCCACCTAAATATCCGTAAGCGTATCCATTTGCAGAGACTTGGTCTATCTCTTTCGGTCTTGCCACGTGTGGTAATAGACTATCGTAAAATATGTTTGCACCTGAAAACCCTATTCTTCCGAAGATGTAGACCAATGATGCGTAAAACCACATTCCATTTCCAATGGCTATCATTGACGTTGTGGCTACTATACCCATAGCTGCAAATCCAAATAAAAATTTCTTCCTTGTTGCACTGTGGTCGGAAATGGCGCCTAGAACTGGTGCGGCTAACGCAATGACAAGCATAGCAATAGTGTTTGTAAATGCCCAATAACTACTGGCCGTTGTTTTATCAAGATTTGCGGCTGCAACAAGGCTGTAAAAGGCCGGAAATAGAGCAGTCATAATTGTTGTGGCAAAAGCTGAGTTTGCCCAATCATACATCTGCCAACTACGTATAATTTTTTTATGTTTATTGCTCATGACTGATGATATTCTATCTCAAAGTTAGGCGTTGTCCAGAGATAATTCCTAACTTCCCGTTTTTAATAAACAGTATTGTTTAGTGTCATTACACACCCCGTCTGCTACGCCGCCACCCCTCTTTCTAGAGGGGATAATAAAGCATGTGGGTTTTAGTTTATAGGTCATTGCTTTAAATTACACAGGATGTGTTTCTTTTCTGTTGCGAGAGCATCCCATTAACTGTGTCTAATAAGCAAAACGATACAGAGTATAGTTAATGTCAGATTAGCTCAAGTCTGAGACTTGAACCAGCAGCAGATATATTTAATTTTACTTTATGGTAATGAGTCCTCCGTTGGCGTTAATTAAATAGTATAGGAATTTTCATTTTAAGATTCAGATAGTTGTTTCTTTTCTAATCGAATCAAACCTGAAGGTTTGAGTTACATTTCGTAACTCAAGGCTTTAGCCTTGATGATGTATGGGGAGAGATATCCGTTTGTGATAGGAGGCGCTTCTTTTTGGAGATTCTAGTCCGCCGTTGGCGTTAATTAAATAGTATAGGAATTTTCATTTTTTGCTGAATGCGTTTTTTTAGAGCCAAGATATAACTATTGTATTTGTTCTGAGTTAAAATGTATTATGGGTTGCGTGATAGCGAAACCCATCAGAAATTCTATAGTCTTAATCTTAATAGCTGTGCGTGGTTTTAGATTAAGATTATAAATTACAGTTAATGTAAAACAGGAAGATTTAAAGATATTCAAAATACCCCAACGGGGTTAAACATACTAGCCCAGGGTAGCGCCCTGGGTTAAAGATAACCTTTAAATCGCACCCTGAATGGGTGCAACATATTTTTCCGATTCATCGCCAATGTATGTTACGCCCTTACAGGGCTAAATCTTTTTGTATTTTTACCCCAGGGCGTTGCCCTGGGCTGGTATATCCGCCCCTTTCAGGGTCAAATAAGAGCTATACTCATAATTAATGGTAATCATTGTGTGTGGATTAAGATTAAGAGTATGATTAGGATTAAGATTTTAAATGCAAAACGTTCTCCGAAGGCACTAATTAAATATGTGAAAGATATCTTACAATATATGTTTAGATGTTTTGCGAGGATATTGGGACTGCTCGGGAGGATTTGGTTGTCGACTGTATTTCAATGGTGAGAAGGCATTTTTGTCAATGGGCTTAATTAATAAGAATAATTGAGATCCAGTCACAATCTAACATTATATTTTCCATTGTTGCTGGTTATTGTGGTATTGGTGTTTTTGATGGCGATCCATATTTGGCATATGTTGTCTTTATGATCTTTGAGATCAAGAAGAGGCATAAATGGAACCAAATGGTAGTTATTTATCGAAAGGGAATGTTTGGTTGATTTATTGGCAGATATCATTGAAGCATTGTGGCATATAAGAGATGGAAGTAAGTGAATGGGGATTTTATAAATCCCCATTCACGAACAACCTCTGTTTACTTTTTTCTCCTTAAACCATAATTAACTCTTCACCGAGAATTCGGCGTCAACAAGATCCTCTTCCTTTTCCTCTTTTTTCATTTCATCACCGCATGAGTTATCATGGCTACATGTTTCAGACTGACACCCTTTTTCTGCTTCAGGGGAAATATTTTTATACATTTCCTCTGCCATTTTCTGCGATGCTTGTGTCAACTCTTCGATCGCACTCTTAATCTCATCCGGATTATTAGAATCCTTTGCAGACTTCAGTTTTTCCACTGCAGAGGTGATAGTCGCCTTCTCCGAATCGTCTATTTTATCCCCATTTTCACTCAAAGTCTTTTCGGTAGTATAAATCAACTGTTCAGACTGATTTTGCAGGTCAACAAGTTCTCTCTTCTTGCTGTCTTCTTCGGAATGCAGTTCCGCTTCCTCTTGCATTTTCTTTATTTCATTCTCTGAAAGACCGGATGAAGATTGTATAGAGATTGACTGCTCCTTACCGGTTCCTAAATCTTTTGCATGTACGTTTAAGATACCATTGGCATCTATATCAAAGGAGACCTCTATTTGCGGAACCCCTCTGGCTGCCGAAGGTAAACCTGTTAATTGAAAACGGCCAAGTGTTCTATTATCCGCCGCCATTGGTCTTTCACCCTGAAGAATATGTATGTCTACAGAGGTCTGACTATCTGCTGCTGTTGTAAACACCTCTTTTTTATTAGTTGGAATTGTCGTGTTTTTCTGTATTAATGCCGTGGACACATTTCCAAGGGTCTCTATACCCAGAGAGAGAGGAGTCACATCAAGGAGCAAGATGTCATTAACGTCACCTGAAAGTACCGCGCCCTGAATTGCGGCGCCTACTGCAACCACCTCATCCGGGTTAACACTCTTGTTAGGCTCTTTTCCAAAAATATTTTTTACTACCTCTTGGACTTTAGGTATTCTTGAGGAACCACCAACTAAGACCACGTCACTGATATCGGCCACATCTATTTTGGCATCTTTAATGGCTGTTTCACAAGGTTTTTTGCATCTTTCCACAAGATTATCTACCAATTGTTCAAATGTCGCTCTGGTGATTGACGCAGTTAAATGCTTTGGTCCTGAATCATCTGCTGTAATAAACGGCAAATTAATATCCGTTGATGTGGAAGTGGAAAGTTCGCATTTTGCTTTTTCTGCCGCTTCATTTAACCGTTGCAAGGCCATTGCATCATTACGAAGCTCTATACCATGTTCCTTCTTAAACTCATCAGCAATATAATCGCGAAGTACAACATCAAAATCGTCTCCACCTAAATGTGTGTCTCCGTTAGTTGCCAGCACCTGGAATACACCGTCATCAACATCAAGTATAGAGATATCAAACGTTCCTCCACCGAGGTCAAATACCACTATCTTCTTTGCCCCTTTTTTATCAAGGCCAAAAGCAAGAGAAGCTGCAGTGGGCTCATTAATTATACGTTTTACATTAAGCCCTGCGATTTTCCCCGCATCTTTTGTGGCTTGACGTTGGCTATCATTAAAATATGCAGGAACTGTAATAACCGCATCTTGAACAGTTTCTCCTAAATACTCCTCCGCTGTTTTCTTGAGGTTTTGCAATACCATTGCCGATATCTCTGGAGGTGTATACTGTTTTCCGTTTATATCTACTTTTACCAGATCCTCCGGCGAACCTACTATTTTAAAGGGGACAGACTTTTCCTCACTTCCAACCTCATTATGTCTTCTACCCATGAACCTCTTTATAGAAGATATTGTCTTTGTCGGATTAATAACACCTTGACGCTTCGCCAGCTGACCTACTAATCGTTCACTCTTGTCAGTGAAAGCGACGACTGAGGGAGTTATCCTGTTGCCTTCAGCGTTGGTTATAACCGTTGCCTGATCTCCCTCCATAACTGCTACAACTGAATTTGTTGTACCAAGATCTATTCCTATCATTTTTGCCATTTAATTTTCCTCTTATTTAATATTTCTTCTTTAAAATAAATTCTGATTAAATTCACATTTCAACCTCAATTAATATATCAGCTGTAAAACTATTTTGTTTTCAGCGTTCAGATATAAGATTTGAACGCTGAAAACAAAATTATGCTAAAAACTGATTTCAGAACATAATGTTCATTTGCTCCTTATTTCTTACCGTTTTAGCATTCAACTATACGGTTTGAAGACGGATTGTAAAGTTAGAGTTTATCACTCAACGTTAACAGAGATACGTTTTATTTTAGCCTCATCCTTTTTTGGAAGTTTTAATTCAAGAACACCGTCTTTGTAAGTCGCAGTGGCTTTATCCCATTCTACTTTCGATGGAAGTTCTATACTCCTGTTAAAGCTTCCATAAAATCTTTCAGACCTGAAGCAATTCTCTTCCCTGACTTCATTCTCTCTCTTTTTTTCACCTTTGATGGTTAGGATATCATCCTCTATTGAGACATCTATATCCTCTTTCTTCAAACCCGGAATATCCGCCTTAACCATCAACTCATTATCCGAATCATAGACATCAATTGAAGGGCTCCATTCACTCTCAAACAGCCCGTTATCTCTACCGATTAATTTTGACACAGGTTTGAAAAAGTTGCTTATGTCCTTCTGCAGATTATCAAACCCGTCAAACGATTCAGACCAGAAATCTCTCTTTTTATTTGGGATGGTATTCATTTTAATTAGCTCCTATCTTAGTAAACGTTTTATTTAACAATATTAATTTATTTTGAGTTTCTTTGGCTCTGTCTCTTCCACTTTAGGCAATGTTAATTTAAGAACTCCATTTTCATACTTTGCGTTAATTGATTCTTTCTTGACCATGGAACCTAGAGTAAAGCTACGCCTGTATTCAATGTGGCCTCTTTCTTTGTAAAGTGTACTATATCCTTCGGGAGCACTGTTGCCTCTCTGTTTGCCCACAATGGTCAGGTCGTTACCATTAAGTTCCAAATCTATATCCTCACGTGTTAGACCAACCATTTCCGCTTCTAAAATCACCTCTTTCTCTTTTTCTATAATATTAGTTAAAGGTGATATCACATTTGTATTCTCTTTTTCCACTTCTAAGGTAGCTTGCCCGTTCATAATAAATCTCCTCTTTATTCTAAAAGTTTTTTAAGTTTGATAGAGAAATGTCTCATATTAATATTAAAACTATTTACTTATTTATTTTCTAAATAAAACTTAAAAGTTCAAATAGCTATTCTTTATTTATTTACCATAACTATATAATATATTCGCAATAAACATGCCAAACTGTGTAAAGTCTGTATATCAATGGAGTAAGCGAAAGATGCTGTTTGGGCAGACAATAGAAATGGACATTATGTCCTCCTTATAGGTAGGTAAATTTGTCCTATAGGGCAAAATGTCCTAGTACACCGTATAGCTTCATTTTTCTAGTGAAATGCTCTTTGTGATGTATGAAGTTTACATGTAAACCACTCAAACCTAAAGGTATGAGTTACATTAGTGAAGAGTCGTTTTGTGATGTAACTCATGGCTTTAGCCTTGAGGCTATAACCAGAAAATTAATGGCTGACGCAATACTAGTATGTGTTATATATATTAGTTGTAGGTGCTTTATTTTAACCTAAACCATGTAATGTATTGTTGATGTCAGATTAGTTCAAGTCGGAGCCTTGAACCAGCAACAGAAGTATGTAAAGTTAGTCTATGGCAAAGAGTCTGCCACTGGTGCTACTTTAATAGTATAGGAATTTCCATATTGGGCTGAATACGTTTTTTTTTAGTGCCAAGGTGTAATTATTGTACTTGTTATGAGATAAAATGTAGGATGGGTTAAGGGATAGCGAAACCCATCAATAATTCTGCGGCCCAAAAAACTTTTCTCCGTTAGTTTTTTTAATATCGAACCGCAGAACAAGGAGCTGCAGAATTATGAAGGAGGCCCATCATCATAATTGAAGTGTGTGGATTAAGATTATGAGTACGATTAGGATTAAGATTTTAAAAGCAAAAAGTCCGCCGAATGCGTTAATTAAATAGTATAGGAATTTTCATTTTGGGGCGAATACGTTATTTTGTTGGTGTTTAGGCGGAACTGTTGTGTATAACATGAGTTATGTTGCTTGTTGCAGTTGGTTCAAATCTCCAGATTTGAATCACATCTGACTTTAACGCAACTCTGTTGCGAGTAAAAGAGATTAATGTTTACAGATAATTGGTTGTGTCCAAAATGCAAAACCATACAGAGTATTGTTAATGTCAGATTAGTTCAAGTCAGAGACTTGAACTAACAACGTACCAAATAATAGTACGATTAAGAGCTAGAGGTGAAAAGTCAGCCGAATGCGTTAATTAAACTCATCTTCTGCCTTTAGTTTTCTACGCAGAGTTCTGACATTTATGCCAAGCAAGGAAGCTGCTTTTGATTTGTTATAGCCGGTCTGTTTCAACGTCTCTTTTATAATCAATTCTTCAGCTTGCGCCAGGTTGTAACCTGATGGAATAAACACACCGGATGTTTCTTTATCACTGACTGGTTGCATATCGGTTGGTTTTTTATTCTTTAAATGTGGCAGTATGTGAAACGGAAATATCCGTTTGGTATCCGATGGAAGTATTGTGGCAATACGTGTCATTATATTTCTGAGTTCACGGACGTTACCCTTCCACGGATATTGCTCAAGGATGTATATAGTTTCTAACGAAAGTAATGGGAATGGTGGCATGCGTGACATTTCCGCAAATGCCCTTTCAAGGAAGTGTACTGCCAATAGAGATATATCCTCTTTTCGTTCCCTCAAAGGGGGAAGGTTTAGACGCAGTACATTTATACGGTAGTAAAGGTCCTCCCGAAACAATTTATCTTCCACTGCCTTTTCAAGGTCTACTCTTGTTGCCGCCACAACCCGGACATTAATAGGGATTGGAGATTCACTTCCCACCCTGGACACTTGCCCCTCTTCAAGCACACGGAGAAGGCGAATTTGTAAGTTTAGCGGCATATCACCTATCTCATCAAGAAAGAGTGTGCCTTTGTCTGCTGATTCAAATCTGCCTTTTTTAGTTCTGAATGCGCTGGTAAAAGAGCCTTTCTCGTGCCCAAAAAGCTCGGACTCTACTAGGCTGTCAGGAATGGCTCCGCAGTTTAAAGGGACAAACGGCCCATCCATCCTTTTACTCAACACATGAATTGCACGTGCAACAATCTCTTTACCAGATCCTGTTTCACCTGTAACAAGAACCGTTTGATCAGACATGGCAATCTGAGGAAGATTTGCTAGAATTCGTTGCATTATAGATGAACGAAATATAAAATATGGTTTAACTTTTTTGATTGACGGTTTTACAATAGCCAAAGAAGTATTTCTTGTGTCTTTTGGTGTTGCAATCCTTGCCTCAACCATTCGTGCAAATCTAGTGAACTCTATGGGTTTTTTAATATAATCGTCAATTACAAACCGTGCTAATGATTCAGATGCATCTACGTTATCAAAATTATCTTCCACCAACACATAAAATAGGCTGTCTGGATATACTTTCTTATAGTCGTTGATCATATAAATATAATTTTCATCTATAAGATTAATATAAGCAATAACAACTTGGATATGTTGGTGTGCAAGGACGTCAGTTGCATCGATATAATCTTTTGCTGCAAAAATATCTGCTCCAAAATCCCCTAACCCTTTTTCTGCTTCTTTTATTGAAGACGGATCCGCTTCAATTATAAGAAATGAAAATCCATTTAAATCCGGTTTTATATCATCCATAGAATATCTCTTTTAATTATTACCAGGAAGTACCAGTTCGTCGTCCATGCTTGTCCATCCTATTTTTTGCGCGTACTCAATCGGTATAGTATAATCGACTTTAGTAAAACTTTGTGAAGAATTTGATAATAAAATAAACTAATCCGGTTTGCAACTCAAATCAGTAGAATAATTTCCTTGATTCCCTGTCAGATTGTCCGATTATTAATTAATGACATGTGAGGAATTTATTCGCAAAGTTAAGAAATTAGGTGAAAATGAAGGAAATAGTTGTCATCTTTATCCTTAGCCCTAGAAATGGAATCCATGGCATTCAATATTTATACAGCATTGTCCGGTTAGCCTTTTGCTGTGTAAGAATATTGGATATTTAAGAGCATCTTGCAACATAATGACGTAAAAAAGCTCCTAAGGTTAATATAGCACTGTTTTTGATTTTCTAACTCTAATTAAAATTAACGGATATTTTAAGGAAGGCACATGTTATGAATTGTGTATGTAACGTCCAGGTTTGCGTTAGGGTTGTTCAAATTTATTGAACGAAACCGGAAGCACGGCCGTGGTCGTGTTGAGGATTTTGTGGTTGAGGATTTTGTGATTGAAATTTAGGTAAATATAATGAGAAGGTGAGTGTTATATGCACAATTTATGGCATTCTCCTTCCTAAGGAGGTTCTAATGGAAACGTTTATTTATCCCGCAGAAATAACGCATGATAAACTAGAAGGAAGCCTTATAGTGACATTTCCCGATTTTCCAGAAGCAATAACTTTAGGTGAAAACATTAAGGAGGCCCTGCATGAGGCCACTGATTGTCTGGAAGAGGCAATAAATAATCGTATTGCAATGGATTTGTCTGTTCCATATCCATCACCAATAGAAAAGAAATATCATCCAATTTCTCTTTCTGCTGCGATGGCAGCTAAGGTGACTTCAAGTATGGCTATTAATGAGGAGGAAACAACTAAAGCAGAATTGGCAAACCGTTAACATTTTGATGGAAAAAGTTAAGTAACATATCCCTAAATCCCATCTTATTAGAGGGCGGTGTTGTTCGGTTAGCTATTTGCATCACACATATGCTTACTAGCATAGTGCGGCAAAGCCGCAACCAGAATACAGGAGTCAGGAGTCAGGAGACAGAATTCAGAATAAAGCATAGATTTGCAGCTGGAGCAGTCTTGCAGACTGCTCCTAAATGTTTTAATGCACCTTGTTAAAATGTATATGTTTGTATCTATAACAACTTCAATGCAAAAAGCTAACAGGGCAATGCTGATTAGAGGGAACTTATAAGTAAAAAAACGTATGATATATTATTTGGAGTGAGGACCTATAAATTAAAAACCGGATGTAGTATAATATCCCCTCTGGAAAGATGAGTGACAGCGTATCAGACGGGGTGGTAATGTGCACAGAACAGATATCAATGAAAACTAGATACCTTCAAACTGGCGCAACTGTCCTGTTTCCTACCTGATTGTAAATATTGGAATTAAAAGGATAAAATCAAGACCATCGTTGATATTTGATATTCCATTCGCTAAAGTATGTGGAAGATATACAATAGATTGCCATTGTGGAGTAAAGTTATGAATGGTAGGAAAAAGATATTGTTACTTTGGCTATGGATGTTTACGTTTACGTTTTCGTTTTCTGCAACTGGTACGGAAGTCCCCACGATGGTCGGCCTTGGCGATAGTATTGGAGAGGGAGTGCAATCTATAGATGCTAACCTGAGGACTCAGACATTCTGTTATCTAAACCTATTAGCAGCACAACTTGGTGCAGATTTCCCTTTACCTCTGATTAGAAGTAATCCCATTGGAATTATTGGTAATACGGCGTTACGAACTCGACTAAATCCTTCTATAGAGTCTTTAAACCTTGCTGTGGTTGGTGCTGACGTGGAGTCGTTGCTTAACGATCGAGCTGATGCTGTCAACGAGGCGCAGATAGATTCAGAGACAGACCTGGTTCTGTTTCCCAGAATGGGTAGTCAGGTGGAGATTGCAGAGTCTATTGGAGCATCTCTTATTATTTGTTGGGTTGGAAATAACGATGCACTTTCCGCGGTTACTTCTTTTGATGAGCTGGACGGGTCACAGCTGACACCCGTTGATGAGTTTGAGACTAATTTCAATGAAATAGCTGAAAGGCTTGTCAATGCCGGTGAAAATGTTGTATTTGCCAATGTTGGAGATGTTACTAACATTGGTTTTCTGCTTGATGGTCATGATCTGCGCAGATTCTTAGGTTCTGATTTTGGATTACGAGAGGGAGAATTTACAAGCGTTGCAGTTATGCTTCTTATACGACTAGGCCTGGATGACGGTAGCCTCCTTAAAGTGCCCGACTTTATTCTTGATGTAGATGAAGTACAGATGATTCAGGAGAGAATAGATGCCTTTAATCAAATTATCAAGGAGGTTGCAAATAATCTTGGTATGCCGATGGTCGACATTAATGGGATGCTGAATGATCTATCCTCTGCCCCTCCTGATTTTTCAGATGTACCCATTTCCACCCGTTATCTTGATGGGATTTTTAGCCTGGATGGTGTGCATCCATCTAATACCGGGCATGCCGTTCTGACCAACTCATTTATTCAAACAATAAATACCCATTTTAATCGAAACTTTCCTTTAATAAGTAATGATAAGCTAAAAGATATCACTATTAAGGATCCGCATGTGGATAAAGACGGAGATGGGATGGTTGAAGGGCGGCCGGGTGCAGGATTACTTGAATCGTTAGGCCCTTTCCTGGGGATATCCGGAGATAAAAATGCTTCTCTTCAAGGTTTTTGGCCTTTGATAGATGATAGCCTAGGTATACAATTTATCAAGCACTATTTATCTATTCTAGGAGAAGATCCGCAAATGGTTTTACGATGGAATAAGGATGATTCTATCGCTGCTTTTAAACATATATTTGGAATTCTGGCTTTTAACAAGCAAAAGTAAAAGTTGTTGAGGTCTAACCTATAAACGTTTATACTTTTTTCAGAAGAGAGACGGGAATTTGCAACTCTATTGTTCTGAATTCTGGCTCCAGACCACTGTATTCTGCATAATATCCCATTAAGATCCAATCATTACACTCTTTGTCCAATTGCCGTCATAATTTGCCCTGGATTTATCGTCTCCATAAAAGGTTTGTCCTAGATTGTAGATAGAGTTGTCCAGCTTGAACTGCATAAATACCTCATTCGGGAATACATCTTTTGCCGTGATCTTGAATATAGTACCAAAGCTTCCGAATGGTATGTGATGTTTGGGATCTTTCGGGTTGGGGGATGATACTCTGAACCATCCGTCCTCTTCTTCAGAGAGGCTCCAGCCTTCACAAAGCCCGCCGTCTTTCTTTGAGGTTAATGATATATTGTACGGTTTCGTCGTGTTTATCTGGAAACGAAATTCATGTACATATCTGGGGGCATGCTCACACCACATAAAAATCTCAGTTTCGTTGTTTTTAGATGTGGAGGAACTGAACGTGATATGTCCGGACGAGGTCTTTCCGTATATTGATGCGGAATTAATATTTCCCATTAATGGTGGATCACTTTCAACATCATTATAATTTATTGCAAATTTAACGTTGAAAACACCGTCATTGGGCTTTTTTGGTGTTATGTAGCTAAGCTTATACTGTCCGCCAAGATCTTTTATTATTTGATTAAAACGTTCCAGTAGACGGCAGATATTCTCAGCACGAACGTATGTACCTCCGGTATCTGCGGAAAGCCCTTTAAGAACTTCCTCTTCATGGACATCTCCTACACCTATATTATAGATATGGACATTCCTTTCTTGTGCAATATCCAGGATTTCAACCGGCTGTTTAGTGCTGCTGTTGTCAAACCCATCTGACAGAAATACCATAGCTCTAAACACTTTCGGGTCAGGAAATTCAGGAAATTGCTCCAACCCTTTGTACACAGCCTCCCAGCAGATTGAGAAATCACTGTAGATTTCGTTAGAAATAAATTTATCAATGGCCATTTTTGCACTCTCTTTATTAGTTATAAACCTTTGGACTACGCTAGGTTCGCTTTCGGGTCTGTGAAATTCTATTACGCCTATTTCATGGGTCTCTTTTAGACTGTCGATCAGAGATTTCGCGCCCTTTACCATTGTTGCAATGCCGTTTGCGTTTTGCTGCATGGAGACAGAGAAATCTAAAACAAGCATTATCTGCATTTTAAAGTCATCTTGGGGATAGAGGAACGGATAGCTCTCCATATAGTCAATCTCTTTTTCATTTTCCCATATCCGCAGGTTGTTCCAATTAAGCCTTGATGTGTTTTCTATCTCTACTGCATGGTTATACTGATCTCGTAGAGAAAACAGGTACTGTACTACACAAGGTGCCTGATGGGCGGCATTAACGTTTTTGAAATGTATTTCCGTTAGATCATAATTAATTTCAATGGGATGAACCTCATCAAAGATCTCATCATTTGCCGCGTCTTCAATACGTAACGTATATTTATCTCCACCGGGTAAGAGTGTTTCATCCAAGACCCATTTAAAAGAGCCGGTACTATGGTTATCACTGCGGAATTGAAATCTTCTTGCTATGGTCTTTACCACACATTCATTCTGACATAAAAGTATATTAACTGAATCACTAACACCTATTGATGCTTTCCACTTCATTGTTACATCACTACCTACCGCAAGTTCAGTTATTGATGGAGCTAGTATAGTGATTGCATCATTCTCCCTGGTGGCCAAAACGTCTATGTTTTTTGCCCCTCCGTTAGAAGCTACACGAATAGTGCCCGAACTACCGCCAAGGGTGAGCTTATCTCTTGAAATAGTTACTAAAAACCTTTCACCTAGTTCACCAACTGTTCCTGTTTCTGGATATACAGAGATCCAGTTCTGGCCTTCTGTTACTTCAATATTAAATTCCAGTGCTACGGGCCTGAAATGAAAGAAGCTTTTCTTTGCCCCGTTATTAATTTCCAACTGTCTCTGTATCTCTTCAGATCCAAAATCCAGAGTTCCTATATTAATGTCAATTTTTGGTTCATTCTTGCTGAGAAAAAACAATACTATAGCTATTAGTAGGAGTAGTAGCAGGAGAATTAATATCTTTTTTCTCTTTTTCTTTTTTGCATCTTTGTCTTCCGCCTCCTCAACCGCATCTTTATTGTCCAGTTCTTCATCCTCAATGTTATATTCATTGTCTAGTTCTTCATTCTCATTGTTATCTTCATTGTTGTCCATATCTTCATCGTTAATTTCATTATTTTTGTCCATATCTATTCTTTCTTTATTGTTTAATTATGCCCACGTTGAGTATATATTAAAGTTTGACAATAAATTCCTGAATCAAGTTATTCTTGCGTGCGTCCGTATCTTTTTAACTGTTAATTATAATGTCCTAAATTTTACAATATTATAGTTGATAATACAATTTGCATATTGAATAAATTAATTAAATAGACTAGAATTTTCTGATGTGAGAGTAAGGTGTAAGACTTGAACCCCTACTAATTATAACCCTTGTCAGGTATTACCTCTGCAGGTGATTGCTTTGTGATACGGAAGGACTAAAACAGGATGAAAAATGAGAATGTAACTATCAAATTTGAAAAGATAGATGATTGGAGATGGCGTATCCCAAAGAGCGGTGGAATGTTGGTTGACGGGCTGATTTATGCGGACGAAAAGATGCTCAATATTATTAAGACAGATGAGAGTCCGCAGCAGGTTGTAAATGTGGCCCATCTTCCCGGAATTGTAAAGCATTCCCTGGCAATGCCGGATATTCATTGGGGGTATGGTTTTCCTATTGGTGGTGTTGCTGCATTTGATATGGACGATGGGGTTATTTCACCCGGCGGTGTGGGGTATGATATTAATTGTGGAGTAAGGTTATTGCGTTCTGCTATAAGTCGCAGTGATATAACACGTAATATGCGTGATATCGTAGATACGCTGTTTATGAATGTTCCCACCGGTGTTGGTTCCTGCAGAAAAGATATTAAGCTGGGAATGGAAGAGCAGAAAAATGTGTTAAAAAATGGAGCAGGATGGGCAGTGTCTCAGGGTTATGGAACAAAGGATGATTTGCTCTTTATTGAAGCTGGGGGTTGTTTGTCTGGTGCTGATCCGGATACGGTATCGAACAGGGCATTGGAAAGGGGAAAGACCCAGGTTGGGACGTTGGGATCCGGTAATCACTTTGTTGAGGTTGGGTATGTAGCGGAGATATACGATACAGCTGTAGCAGAAGTCCTTGGATTGAAGAAAGATAATATATCTGTCATCATTCATACCGGTTCAAGGGGATTGGGACACCAGGTCTGTGATGACTACATAAAGGTAATGATTAATGCTGCCAGGGAGTATGGTATAGATCTTCCAGACAGACAGCTTTGCTGTGCCCCTATAAAATCAGAGCAGGGTGGTGCGTACTTTAAGGCCATGGCCTCTGCTGCAAATTTTGCATTTGCTAATCGTCAGATGATTACACATTGGGTCAGGGAATCTTTTGAGGGTGTGTTGGGTACCGGTAACAATATTCTGGGGCTTGAAATAGTTTATGATGTATGTCACAACATTGCAAAGTTTGAAGACCACAAAGTGGAGGGCAAGAAAAAGAAGTTATGCGTACACCGTAAAGGGGCTACCAGATCATATCCACCTGGACATGAAGAGATACCTGATGCATATAAATCTATCGGCCAACCTATGATAATACCAGGCGATATGGGGAGGTACTCCTATGTAATGGTTGGAACTGAGAATTCAATGAATGAAACGTTTGGCAGTTCATGTCATGGGGCAGGCCGGATGATGAGTAGAAATGCTGCAAAAAGGCTGGCAAAAGGGAGGCCCATTGCCAGGGAGCTGGAAAAGAGTGGTATACTTGTTCGTGCCACAGGGAGAACTACATTGATGGAGGAGATTTCTGAAGCATACAAAGATGTCACAGAGGTTGTAGATGTAGTTCATAACGCAGGCATAGGAAAAAAGGTTGCAATGCTTAAACCTTTGGCGGTGATAAAGGGGTAGATGCGAGGATGCTTTCAGTAGAATCTGTAGAATGGGTTAAGCAAAGCGAACCCATCTAAACGTAAAGAATTATTGATGGGTTCGCTATCGCTTACATCAACATTGCTAGGATTTTAAATGATTAAATAGTATAGGAATTCTCATTTTAATTAGTTTTAGGATAAAAAGTTGTAGAATGCGTGAAATATGAAAAATGTAGGATGCGTATTACGCACCGACATACTTTCAGTAGTCTTAATCCTAATCATACTCTTAATCTCTGTGAATGGATTATAATTAAGAGTACGATTAAGAGTAAGATTTTAAAAGCTAAAAGCTAAAAGTTCGCCGTAAGCGCTAATTGAGTAGTATAGGAATTTTCATTTTGGGTCAGATAGGTTTTTTTTTGAAGCGTGTAGTTGTCACTGCCACATTTGTAATATGTTAGCGTGTTGTGTGCAGTTGGTTCAAGTCTCTGACTTGAACTAATCTGACCTTAACGCAACTCTGTTGCGAGTATAAGAGATTTATTTCTAGATGCAAATGATTGTGTCTAATATTCAAAACCATACAGAGTATTGCTAATGTCAGATTAGTTCAAGTCGGAGACTTGAACCAACCGATTTAAGATTTTAAAAGCTAAAAGTTCGCCGTAGGCGCTAATTGGAATGGTTAAATTATGAGTGAAGAGATAAAAGATATACGCTGGAAGCAACGGTTTCAGAACTTTGAAAAGGCTTTCAGATTATTAGACATGGCAATACAAATAGAACTCCCATCTGATACGGAACGAGCTGGAGTTATACAATTTTTTGAGATGGCTTTTGAACTTGCCTGGAGGCTTTTAAAGGATTATTTGGAAGAGGAAGGCTATGTTATGATAGAGAGCCCGAGAGATGCAATTAAGCAGGCATCTCAATCAAAGATAATAGATGACGGACACACCTGGATTGATGCTTTAAAGGATAGGAATCTTACAGTTCACGCTTATCATGAAGAGATGGCAGTTGCAGTTGAAAATAAAATACACAATGACTACTATCCTATACTTCAGGACCTGTATAATTCCTTTAAGAGAAAAATTGAGACTGAATGAGCATTGGTTTAAAAGAATCTGATAATATCTGAGACTGTTATAAAAGGAGAAATTACCATCCATGTTCGTGCTACTGTTATTATATGACCGATGGTATGATGGTATTATATACATCTCCACATACTTTGCACATCTCCAATGCACACCACCCAAGCCTTTCGGCAAGATCTTGTAACCACAACAACTAATATATTCGCTCCACCTTTATGGCAAATAATACTATAAAGAAATCTACGCTTTAGAAGTCTATTAACTCCAGTCTTGTATCATTTGAGTTATAAGTTCGGTAAGATTATGAATGGTATATTTGCTGTTGTTAAAGTAATATGGATGTAGGTTATATTTGTGCGAAGAATAGATATTGTCGCAGTTTTTTAGAGATAAAGTTGGCTCAGATTTCTAACTGAACTGGATTATACCAGTGATCAAGCAGACTGGAGAAAACTTTCAACGAACGCAGTTAAGATCCATGAGCCTCTAATGATCGGGCTTAAAGTTTGTGATACTATAAATGAAGGCTCTTCAAAAATATTTAAACGTTTTTGGGTTAAAAGGTACAACGTTCGACGTTCAACGTTTCTTTATATATTTGACCTTTGAACCCAGAACCTTGAACCATGAACGCGAAAATTTTTGTTTTAGCTGATTATAAATCTGAGACATAAATTCGCACAATTACGGAGTGAGAATCTAATACGAAATGTTGCAAAAATGTTCCGAATGTTTACAAGTTCTAAAGTTTTGTGTGTGTAATGTTGTTTCTCCGGTGATGACTGATACAAGGGTCCTTGTTATCATGCATTATCGGGAGTTTGATAAAAGTAGTAATACCGGGAGACTGGTTAAATATGGCCTGAAAAACAGCGAAATTCGCGTGCATGGATTTAATGATAATCGTCTTGAAACAGGCGATCTTATAAATAATGGATATCGAAAATTGTTTCTATTTCCCAGGGATGATGCAAAGGTTATTACACCCAATATGATAAAGAATGGAACCGGACCGGTAATGTTAATCATACCTGATGGCAATTGGCGGCAGGCCGCAAGAATGTATACCCGCATTGGCCGTAAAAATAACTTTGAGTGTGTAAAGCTTCCCCCGGGGCTGCCGGCAGAGTATCAATTACGATCAAATGCTTTTCCTGAACGTTTAAATACTTTTGAGGCAATAATAAGGGCAATGAAAATGATTGAGGGTAAGGAGGTTGAAAATAGATTAAATATTCTTTACAAGACAATGACAACACGCTTTCTTTATACTAGAGGGCGTGCCAAGAAGAGCGACGTATATGGGGGGATTCCGGAGGACGATATTTCGTTTAAGAAGTAAATGTGGGTTTTCAATCAATGCTAAGAATGAGGCTAATTGGGTATATAACAAGGTCGCTGTTATTCTGTTAATAGATTAGGTTGAATTCCTTCCATTACCGTGTAACTTTAAAGCCATACTCTTCAAACAGGGGGTGCGTATTATAATGATGCGTGAATCTCAATATCTCTTATATAGCATTAGGTTACAAGGAACATTGCTGGTTCAAGGCTCCGACTTGAACCAAGCTGACCTTAACAATACTCTGTATTGTGTAAATATCATAATTTCCTTTAATACTGCTTATTACTTGGCAACAGAGTTGCCTTAATGTCAGTATGGTTCAAGTCTGGAGACTTGAACCAACGGAAGTCTTTACAGGATATTTAAAAGATGCAAAGTTCGTTTTAGGCCTTCTAGCATCCTATTTGTACATCATATAATTCGCTCACCCTTCAAACAAGTTTGGTCAACCCCCAATAATATATCTATATAATTCGCTATTGTTCTTAGAAGAATAGAGTTTCTCTCTATACTTTTCTTTTGTTAAAGATTGATTAATCTTTGCCATAAATTCAATATAAGGTTGGGGATTGGTTTTTGGTGTTAATACAAGTATAAACAATTTTGACGGCTTACCATCAAGGGCTCCAAAGTTGAGTCCATCTTTTTTTAGCCCGATGGCAACCTTAAGTTCTCTTACAGCATCGGTCCTTGCATGGGGAAATGCAATTCCATCCTGTAACCCTGTAGACATAATCTCTTCCCGACATAAGATATCGTCCAGTACTCGCTGATAATTTTCAGGAAGGAGCTGTTGGGATCTTAACAATAAGTTGATCAACTCTTTTACGATCTCTTTTTTATTTCTACCCTTTAAATCTATCTCAACGGCCAGAGGTGATAACACTTTAGATATTTCTCCTCTTTGCGGCAATTCCTTCTCATGTCCTATAAGAAGTTGACGTCTGATTTGCTCTTTATCCGTAACAGATTTAAGGTTGCTGATAAAATTCTCAAATTCCGCTATAACTTCAAAGAAGAGTGTACGGATAAAAGGCTCATCATTAATGGAGCAATCAAAACTTAACATTTGAGGACTATAACGATATGTTATAAAGGCGCAGTCTTTTCGCATATAGTAAATATCTTGAGGGAGATCCGCATGATGGATATAAAATCCCTCCCGCTCAAATGCATCTATAACCTTATCTTGCATCAATACTGCGGTCTCTTCACTGGGCATATCATAGGTTATAAAGCAAGCTTCTTGTTCCGCGGTTATTTTCTTTTTTATCCCCGGTTTTGAAGAAGCTAAAAGCCTGTCCAGCAATAGGGGGGTAATCAAGGTTGTGATAAATGTCATGATAACAGTCACGCCGAATATCTCTTCGTTAATAAAACCGGATGCCAGTCCTATCCCTGCAATAATTAAAGCAACTTCACCCCGTGGGACCATACCTATTCCCACTCTTAAAGCTCCACGCCAATTAAAATCCAAAAACAAAGCTGGTATACAGCAGCCCGCCATCTTCCCCAAAACCGCAAAAGCAGTATAAAGAAGACTGAACTTTAATACCATTTCAGTAAATACTTGATTAAAATTGATCAGCATTCCCATCACACAAAAGAAGATAGGTACCAGGAATCTATAAATGCCATCCAGTTTATCCTGAATAACATAACAAAGGTCTGTTTTAGACAATGACAAGCCGGTTATGTAAGCACCGATAATCATAGCTAAACCGGAATGTTCGAAAATACCTGCCAGCAATAAGGCCAGGGCAAAACTCATCAAAGCTATTTTTCGTCGATCCTTTAATTTCTTTAAAAACAGACTTATTCGCTGTGCATATATAAAACCCAGGATTGTAAATCCTAGCCACATTATTAAAGCCTTAAAAGAGATCATTGCGACATGAAGCAATGAAAACTCTCCTTTCTTAGCCATTCCAATTATTATGGCAAGAATAATGATTCCGAGAACATCGTCAATGACGGCGGCAGAGAGGACCGTTACACCTTCTGGTGTATTAATTTTTTGCTTCTCAGAAAGAATACGGGCGCTAATACCCACAGAGGTAGCAGTTGATATCACACCTAGAAACAACGGAATGGGATCAAAAAAACTTACCTGATGACCAAGGAGGTGATTTCCCAGTAATATCCCAACAAAATCACCGGCAACAAAACTGAATATGACACCAAATATTCCGATAATCGACCCAGCCTTAGAATATTTTACGAATGTTCTGATGTCTGTTTGCAGACCTGCAAAGAAAAGTAAAATAATGGAAGCAATTGTGGCCAGGTCATAAAGCTCTATAGAGATAGGTAATTGCGGATGTACAGGGAATATTCCTTCTTCAAACCCTAGAAAACGAATGCTACCCAACCCAAAAGGACCAATAATTAGACCGGAAATAATTTCACCAAGGACACTGGGCAGGTGAAGTTTTTTAAAAACCATCCCACCAATCCAAGCAGCTATAATAATTAAACTTACTTGAAAGACAAAAAGATTTATCCTGTGAACAAAATCTGATTGAACATTCGTATCGGAGGCCCAAAGATCTGCAGGTATGAAAAAGATAAAGAAAAGAAAGGAGAGGGTTAAGCATTTTATGAACTTTATATTCATATCTGCGCCTTGTTCTGTAAAAATATGTATATATATATTTCTTATTCAATTAGTCACAAATAAACACGATATAGTAATATTATATCACCATATTCTCCTAAATATAATTTTGGAGAATACAAATAGAAACGTTCCTAACAAATGCATTAACCATACCGTAAAAAAAAACGTAGTTAGTGAAATAGAATAGGTAATTCTATTTCACTCATTACAGAGTTTAGAATCAAAATATGTTACTCCTTTACGCTAAGGGCTATTGCTAAAAGTGTTTCAAACATGAAATTTCTTGATTTCTACAATTTATTGTATATACTTCTTTTTGAGGTAAAAAATAACTTCTTCTCAACTCATCAACCCGGAAAATATCTTTTTGACCAAAAGCCTGAAGCATGTCCAAATAGGTAGAGTACGTCTAAAATAGGATGGCGGATAATCTTTTATTAACAGCTCTGAGAGCGCAGATACGTGAGTGGATAGGAGAGACAGAAACGCCCGCGCATGGTGACCTGGAATCCGTTATAGCTAGCCTTACCAGTGAGTTTGACGTTTCTGAGTACAGAAAAGAGATAGCAGAAGCAATTATTTCCGAATTAAAGTTGTGCGATGTTATCCCGGAAGTTCATAGAGAGTACAGACCAATCGTTTATGATGGCGTTCTGTTTCTTCTTTCTAATCTGTCCTGGAAGCGATTTATCCAACTGGTTGTCAGACAACTCCTGCTTGGAGAGGAGATCCCTCCTGAACAAAGACTTATAGAACTGGCAAGGGAGCTCCCAACCCTTCATAAACTAGGCCAGATCATTGCTAGAAACAGGGATGTGGAGTTTCGGTTTAGAAAATGGCTGATCCTTCTGGAAAACGATACATCAGACGCAGACGCGCAACCCTTTCTAAAGACAATCCTGGAAGAAACCGGCAATGCCTCTATAATAGTGACTGGTGATAAAATTCTCGCTGAAGCCAGTGTGGCAGCAGTGGTTCCCTTTAAATGGCAGGCCCCGGATACAGGAGAGTGCTATGATGGTGTTTTTAAGCTGCTTAAGCCCCATGTAAAGGAACATCTTCACGAAGAGATGGCTCTCCTTGACGCGCTGGCACATTACTACGATAAAAACAGGGAAATCTATCTATTAAAGGATTTTCGATTTATTGAAACCTTCCGGAATGTTAAAGAGTCTATCATGAAGGAGATTCATTTGGCGGGTGAACAGGCTAATCTCAAAGAAGCTCATACCTTTTACAGTGAAAATCCCTTTACAAAAATACCTGATCTCTATCCATTCTCAACAAAGAATATGACAGCAATGGAGCGTATCAGAGGGGTGAAAATAACAGATACTACTCTTTCTAAAGAACAAAAAGAGCGCCTGGCAAAGAGACTTTTTATTACCATTGTTATTCAACCCCTTTTTTCCCTCAATGAGGTGACGATATTCCATGGAGATCCCCATGGTGGCAATATTTTTGCCATTCCGGGGAAAAATGGAGAACCCGTCATTGCACTTCTGGACTGGAGCCTTGCCGGGAAACTTACAAGAACAGGGAGAAGTAATATTCTCAGGCTCAGCCTCTCTGTTTTAACAGGTGACAAGGAGCAAATCTATCAAATCCTGGCGGCATTATCAGAGGATAACCTCGGTGACTCTTCCGAGCTTTCAAAACGATCCCGGCAGTGCATTTACGAATTCTTTAATGACGACAGCAATAGGATGCCAGGGCAGTTAATGAAGAGAACTTTCCTTCTTGTTGATAGCATTGCCAAAGAAGGTATAAATTTTCCCGCAGATCTGCTTCTTTTAAGAAAATCAATCTTTACCCTGGAAGGTCTTTTATACGAGCTTGACCAAGCTTTTGATATGGACCGATGTATGTTTACATTTTTGGGGCAGATTTTGTCAGAAGAAATGCCCCTGAGGTGGTTCTACCTTTGGTTTCCTCTATTTGACAGTGCGCAGCATTATAAGAGCCAATACTCCAACATGGAGCTTTTAGAGATTATTAACAAACTGGCTGTGATGATGTTTCAGCGTTTAAGTGGATTAAGATAAAGTAGCTCTACAGATTTACGATCATATAGCTTTTATATACTCTTTGGCTTTAATATCAAAAGTGTTACATCTGATGAAGATTGAAACCTTAGATGTAAAAAACATGATCGTAAGCATTTCAATTGTGGAGTTGACGACTTAAATATCTATTTGCAGCAATATGCAGATCAATAGTCTTGCTTCATGCCTACAAAAAGCAAGTCAAGAAACTATCGCAGAAAGAAGAATGTATTGCAATCAAAAGAATGAAGGATTTGGGAAATGAAAAAATAGTTAAACTTAATGATGTTATTGCTAGATCAATGACTACCAAGGAAGAAAGAAACTGTTTGAACGAGAACCTTTAATAAATGAGGTAGCTAAAAATGTTGCGAAAATGAGAAAGTCTACTAAACTTACCCAAGAAGAACTTGCGAAAAGTTTAGAAACTATTCTGGAAGTTATATCACGTTTAGAGATGGCAGAAACAACCCGTATGCCATTTTTAGGACTATTGTCGCGTATAGCACAAGCTGTTGGCCGTGATTCATTTCTGGATGGTAGCGATAACTGCCAGCTTATTGCCAATGTTGGCCAGGCAGACAACGATAGTGATGGTTCAGGTGACGTCTGTGACCCTGACGATGATAATGACACAGTTGCGGATGGCTTAGACAACTGTCCATTCACAGCTAATACTGACCAGGCTGATTTCGATGGTGATAATATAGGTGATGCGTGTGATGGTGATCGTGATGGTGACGGAGTTTTAAACGAGGATGACAACTGTCCTGATAATCCAAATCCAGACCAGGCAGACAACGATGGTGATGGTTCAGGTGATACCTGTGACACTGATGATGATAATGATGGTGTGGAAGATGGCTTAGACAACTGTCCATTCACTTCTAACCCTGACCAGAGTGACATTGATGGTGATAATATAGGTGATGCATGTGATATAGACATTGACGGTGATGGTGTTAACAACGATGTAGACAATTGTCCATCCGCTGCCAACACTGATCAGACTAATACAGATGGTGACAGTGAGGGTGATGCCTGTGATATGGACGATGATAATGACGGCGTTGTAGATGGTGACGATAACTGTCCACTAGTTGCCAACGCTGGCCAGGCTGATAGCGATGGTGACGGGATGGGTGATATCTGTGACCCGGACGATGATAATGACGGTGTGGCAGATGGTGATGATAACTGTCCGTTAACCGCCAACACTAATCAGGCTGACAATGATCTAGATGGACCTGGCGATGCCTGTGACCCGGACGATGATAATGACGGTGTACTAGATGTCAATGACAACTGCCAGTTCACTGCTAATCCTTCTCAGTCGGATGCTGATGGTGACGGTAAAGGAGATGCCTGTGATACCGATTCTGATGGTGATGGCGTCCTCAACGAGGATGATAACTGTCCTGATGATCCAAATACCTTTCAGGAGGATATGGATGGAGACGGTACAGGTGACGCGTGTGATATAGACATAGACGGTGATGGTGTGAACAACGATGTGGACAATTGCCCGTTAACTACCAACACGAATCAGGCTGACAATGATCTTGATGGCCTTGGTGATGTCTGTGACCCGGACGATGATAATGATGGAGTGGCAGATGGTGAAGATAACTGTCCGTTAACCGCCAACACTACTCAAGATGACTTTGATGGTGATGGATTAGGTGATGTCTGTGACGATGACAGTGACGGGGACGGAGTGTTGAACAGCAGTGATGTCTGTTCATTTACCGAACTTGGAGAAATTGTTGATCCTGCAAACGGTTGTTCCATTGATCAGCTTAATCCATGTGAAGGACCTCGCGGCACAACTGAAGAATGGAAAAACCATGGTCAGTATATTTCCAGTGTTGCGAAAAGTGCAAATAGCTTCCTCGAACAGGGGTTGATAACAGAGGAGGAAAAGGACGAAATCATGTCTAACGTGGCAAATTCGAGTTGTGGAAAATAGTAACGGCTATACTAGCAAAAAGTAGGTTGTTTTTTTATTCAGTATTAATATAAGGCGAGGCACTTATGTGCCTCGCCTTTTTTATTGCAAGTTATTATTGAATAGAGTGAGCACGTACTGGGTAGTCGTTTTCCATAGATTTAGTGAGGTTTGAGATATTATGGATAATTCTGCTTCAGGTTATATGATGCATCATCTTTCATTTAAAACTTAGTGCTTGAGCGTGAATGCCACACTTCCTTTTGATATTGGAACCTAAAAAATAGCATGAATAGCCGCAACGATTCCGTCTCCGCTTCTTTTGATATTCGTAATCTTGAACTCATATGTTTTTCCGGAATTTTCGAATAGCCCACCTCACCTTCACCATTGCTTACAACTCCTATATTTAGGCGATTTGCGTATCTCATAAACATCAAATCAGACTCTTTTGGTTGTCAGTCTGGATAAGAAGGCCTCATCGAACCATCACTTACGCCTACAGAATACATTTGGCCTGTGTTATCATCCCTATTTTCATACCCTAATAAAATATCGTAAGCTTTGCCGTCCCATCTTATGTCCCTCTGTAAGTATTATGGATGGTGGGGTCTTATGACTAATTGCTAAAAGTTAATTAATATCATAATCTTTTTGTTGCTTAGTTACACCATCACAAACCTATCCAGATTTGATTGGCTTTATAGTATGAGTTTTTATAAATCATCCATTCACGCATTTCTTCTTTAGCCTCCATTTACACTATCTGTAGGGTGATCACCCGATAGACAAACCATATTATTTATGTTATATATGTAGCCCCTCGAAACAGCACTGTTCGATTCGCTGTTTGCGTATAGTTTAAAAAATGAAATAGCTGATACAGAAGAAATATAAAAATAGAACAACTAATGTAAGTATAGCAGCAGATACAACCATACGCAGCCATTGTAACTATGGTAGAAAATACTCGTTAATTATTAAAATATATCTTAACTTGCTTTTATAACCATATATTCTGACTTCCTTATCCTAAACGCTTTATCTATAGCGATAGCGCAAAATCAATGTATACATTGAAAAGGTGTACATAACTTATGGTTTACGGGATCGATACAACACCATTTAATCGATTGAAAGAAAGGGTTGATGATCTACTTCCTACCACCCAAGCATTAGAGGACATTTTGTCTGTTTACCATCAAACACCGCAGGTATTACTGATTATACTCATGTCAAAACTAAATGAAGGGACTAAAGCGCCGCAGATCAACCTTGCTGAATTTATCAATGCTATTCGTGATGTTCAAGTAGCTCTCGAGCTTACAGAGTTGGGTACATACCTTTTGCAAAGTGAAGACAGCGATCCTAAGGAACACTTTGATAAAGCTTCCGCTATAACTAAAAGTATAAAAAAACTGATTGAAAAACATACTCAGTGGCAAGAACTTAAATCAGTTATGCATAAGCTGAAAGTATTAATTGCTACTATTAAAAGATCTCTTTAGTTAATCATTAGAAAGGGGGTAATAAAGGAAAACTGGCAGTAGTATCAAAATAAATGATAAATGGTGAATTTATTTTAAATAAGAAAGAATAATAAAAAGGAGGTGGCATAGTGGGCATTTTACGTAAAATTGGTTCGAATATAATAGCTGTAATGATTGTCGGACTGGTGCTGTTTAGCTGCGGTACATTTAATGCTGCAATTGGGGAAGAAGAGAAAAGCCCTTTTCAGGATGTCTCCGATTTGCTCTTGCCATTTACACGCGGTGGGCTTGAAAATGGAGGCGGTGGAGTAAGTGAAGGTGTCGGTGGAGCTGCCTGGCTCGATTACAATAATGATGGCAATCTAGACCTTTTCGTCACTAATGGTGTTGGACATGCCAATGTGCTGTTCCACAACAATGGGGACGGAACCTTTACTGAAGTGGCCGGTGAGGCCGGAGTTGACGACGTTGACGGCCACTCTGGAGTTGTTGCTGCGGATATCGACAATGACGGCTGCACAGACCTGTTTCTGACTGGAGAAGGTGCAGGTTTGGGAATGGCAGATGGTAATAAAGAAGAGAGCTTAGTTAAGCTATACATCAATAATTGTAACGATGATAACAACAACAACAATGATGATGATGATGATGATGATGATGATAATAATATATTTACCTTTACTGACATCACAAAGGAATCTGGAATACCTGAGTTCGTACATGGTGTTTCGGCAGCTTTTGGCGACATCAATAACGATGGTTACCTGGATCTTTTTGTTGCCCGTCCTAACCTTTTTGATGGTAAAAAAGACCTGAAAAACGGAGTGTTTCTAAATAAAGGTAATGGGACTTTTGATGACATCAGCGATACTGCCCTGACAGGTGTTTCCCTGGGTGCTTGCGCGGTCAGTTTCAGCGATTATAACAAAGATGGATGGATTGACATTTTTGTTGCAAACTGTGCAGACTTGGATCTGACTAAACTGCCAGATTTAATGCCAATTTCAGCTCCTTTTCAGTTACTACACAACAATGGTGATCTAACCTTTACAGACGTTGCCCCTGACGTTGGTCTTGACTATTTTGGATTCTGGATGGCGGTCACCATTGCGGATATTAACGGTGATCTTGACCTTGACTTGTTTGCAACGAATTCGGGTGTACCCAGCGAGACAGTTGGGTTTCCCGGGTCACCTCACATTTTATACAAGAACAACGGGGAGGACATATTCACGAACGAGGCCGAAGTGGCAGGCTTGGCAGATGAAACGTTGGAGTTTGGTTGGGGGGCCAGCTTTCTCGATGTGGACAATGATGGTGACGAAGACCTCTTTTATGCAGGATCCTTTCCTCCGTTTGGCGTCTTTGGCCCTGGGTTAGGTAGTCCGGGACGGCTTTTCTTAAACGATGGATCAGGCGTGTTTACAAAGGCGGGGGCCTTTGGTCAGGAAAACAAGTACACGTCCGGTGTTGCAGTTGGCGATTTCGACAACAATGGGTTTCCTGACGTGGTTGTGGTAGCGACCGGTTTTAAACTGATTTTGCCTAATGGCCAACTGCAGGTGTCTGGTCAACCGTTGCTGCTTAAGAACAATGGGAATGGTAACAATTGGCTGACGGTACGTCTGGTAGGGGAAAAGAGTAATCGTGGTGGAGTGGGTGCTCGTGTGGTAGTGAGCACAAAAGAAAAGAAACAGGTCAAGGAGGTTTACGCTGGCTCGAGCTTTTTATCAACAAACAGCCCGTGGTTGACATTTGGGTTGGGGAAATACAACCAGGCAGACATTAGAGTAACTTGGCCATCAGGTTTGGTGGAAGATTTTGACCACGTGAGAAAGAACCAGACAGTCACTCTCGTCGAAGAAACAGGGAAGGAAGTCGAGTCGGAATGACGACATAGTCTTTTGTGGCAACGTAAGAAAAATAAGAAGTATATCACATACGATCTTTTCAATTGACTAATCATCGGGCATAATTGCAAGTAATCAATTGATATAGAAAAAAAGTTTATTTTGCGCGGATGTTTCAAAGGCCACGATTAGTATTTATAAAACCAATCGTGGCCTTTTTTATTAATTAAGTCTTGCACAAAAGTTAATCTATAACAACATACACCTCTCCCACCACATCAAATATTTACAGCACTTTCTCCCTCATTTTACTGAAATCCTAATTTTCTATAAATTAACTATTCTTGTGATAGTACATAAAGTTAATATCAATGCGCCATGGATAATAATGCTTACGTTTGCAGGCTCTTTTTAATTAGTTTATCAGATAACCGCAAAGTTTCCAGGATGGAAGGAATAACAGCATTAACAATTCATACAGTTGCTTCTTTAGATTCATGGCTAAACGGTTTTGCTAGCCAATCCAGCACTAATAAGTTCTTTCTTATTCCTTTTCTCTTCTTTTAACTTATAATATATACTATTATATATAGCTTGAAATTAATGGTAAGTTTTGAAGTAAAAAATATATAAGTATTAGAGAGGAACTTTTGTTATGGAACAAATAGAGAAAGAGTGTACGGAAGAAGAGATGAAATATATTGATATACTTTTGGAGATTCTTCGAAGTGATGATGAAAAGGCGAGGCATGCATTAATGGTAATGCTGAATCAGATACATAATGTGACTAAGCAGTAATGAAATTTTAAATTTTAGGTTTTGAATTTTAAATTGGAAATAGATGGTGGAGAGAACAAAGAGACCTATGGTTATTTAAATGGTTGTAAACGTTGATTTCTAGTTAAAATGTAGGATGGGTTGAGCGATAGCGAAACCCATCAATAATTTTACGTTCAATCATAAATTTACTTCCTGTCTCTTTTTCGAGATCATATTCAGCTCATTTGCCATGTTCTTCAAATTTTGGTATTCCTTGTAATCTATACCCATTCCAATGGTTGTAAAGGTTGATTTGTTATGTGCAAGGGGCTCGGTTTCGATTTCAGGGCAGAGTTTTAATGCTTTGCCAAACTCTCTTGTGGTGGGGACTGGTGAGTATTCTGTGATTCTGATTTGTCCTCCTATTTTGTGGATATAACTAATGGATTCTTTAACTTCCTCTACTTTTTGACCGGGAAGGCCTATAAGGATATATATACCCACTCTCCATGGCTTAGGATCTGTGAATTGTTTTTTAGCCGATTGCCAGGTCTTCATTATACAGCTTAAAGCGTTTTCTAGATGACGACAATTAACCTTGTTACACGATGCGTCTTGGATTGTGGTTGATAGACCTTCGAAGCTTAGCCTTAAGGTTCTGAATCCGGCGCGATAAAGAAGATCTGTAAGTTCACTGTTAATGTATCTTGGATGAAGTCCGTTGGGTGTGTGAAACGCTATTTTTCTATTATTGTTAATCAGCCCCTTTAGTATGGGTATTATATGCTCCTTAGGATTTACAAAGAGGGCATCATCGTAGAAAGCGATGTCCTTTACCCCAAGGTTTTCAATAAATCGTTCGATCTCTGCTATAACAACTTCAGGTTTTCTAGAGATAAATTCACTGTTTAATCGTGATGATGCACAGTATGAGCAGCTAAATGGGCATCCACGTGATGTGATTATGCTAACGGATTTGAGTTTATCATAGAGCTCATATGCGGGAGATATATCTTTTTGCAGATCTCTTTCTATTACTCTGTTGTCCCGCTTTACACCTGCAAGGTGGTCAGCGAGCTCTATTACTTGTCGTTCGCCAGGCCCTTTTATAACATAATCAGCCCCTGAGTTTATCTTTGCGTGTTCGTTGCAGAGAGTTGCATATATTCCGCCCAGAGCCACAGGTGTTAGCTGGAAGATCTCTTTTGCCGCTTTTATTGCTTCAAATACACCGGGGTACCAGTATGTCATATGTGAGGTGACACAAATGAGTATAGGTGTCTTCTTCCTTTTCAGGACATCTCTGAATTCATCTAATGGCATTCCGTATCTTTTAAAACGTCTTGGTACGTTTCTGAAGATGTCTGGCTTTTCTATCTCTTGAGAGAAAAAATGTCCTGTGCTATAGGTCCTGTTTCTTTTAATACCACTGTTGTAATTGAGGCAGTCTATCATTTCAACGCTGTATCCGGCATGTTTAAGTGCTGCGCCGATATAAAGGAGTCCGAGAGGTTTTACCCAGAGGTTAAATGCAGCAAAATCATGGATCCAGGGATTAATAAGTAAGATGTTCTGTTTCATAAATTTTTGATCCATGGTTGTCCTAAATAATCCAAAATGTTATGATTTATACACAAATAAGAAAGAGGTCCCGATAACTTATATCTTTTAATTTATTATAGCAGATAAAATGGGTGATAGTGTTAATGATGTCATTAGTACTGAGAATCTTACAAAGGTTTATAAGGTGTTATGGTCCAGGAGAAAAGTTACCGCTCTCAGTAATCTGAATATTAGTGTAAAAAAGGGAGAAATATTTGGGCTGCTTGGGCCTAATGGTTCCGGGAAAACTACTACGGTTAAACTCTTGCTGGGTTTGGTCTACCCAACAGCAGGTTCTGTTCACATATTGGGGAAACCGTCAACGGATGTGGAGATGAAGAATAATATCGGTTTTCTTCCGGAAGAGACATACCTTTATAAATTCCTTAATGCAGATGAGACGCTGGATTTTTACGGAAAGCTATTTAGTATTCCTCGGAAAGAACGGAAGAGAAGGATGGAATATCTGATAGACCTTGTGGGGATTGCATCTGCGCGGAAGCGTCCGCTAAAGCAGTACTCAAAGGGTATGTTGAGAAGGGTGGGGCTTGCCCAGGCATTAATAAATGATCCGGAGCTTGTTATTCTTGATGAGCCCACAAGTGGTCTGGATCCTCTTGGGACAAGGGATATTAAGGATTTGATCCTGGATATGAAGAACGCGGGTAAGACGGTATTTATGTGTTCCCACCTTCTGGCTGATGTCCAGGATATTTGCGACCGGGTGGCCATACTTAATAAAGGTGAGTTACAGGTTCTTGGTTCTGTGACAGAGCTTATATCTAAGACGGATATTTTGGACATATCTGTAAAGGGTGTATCTGACGAGACGTTAATGAACATTAAAGGGATTATTAAAGATAACAACGGGGAAGTGATCTCCGTCTCAAATCCGACCACAACACTTGAAGAGCTCTTTATTAATGTGGTAAAGGATAAGGATGAGTGACAAAATAACTTGATAGTATAGGGATTTTCATTTTAATTCCTTATCCGAGAACGAGAAATAGTTGCAAATTATTATTAATATTGGGTGCGGCAGGGCCCACCAAAAACCATTTCTCTGTTAGTTTTTCTTGAATATCGAACAGCAGAACAAGTAACCGCAGAATTATGAAGGATTAAAACTTCGTAATTCTGCGGTTCCTTGTTCTGCTGTTCAAAAAGAGAAGAGTAAACTACTTTTAGTCAATTACGAATGGTGCCCATAATAATAATCGCATTGTGTGGATTAAGATTAAGAGTACGATTAGGATTAAGATTTTAAAAGTGCAAAGTCCGAGGTAGGCGCTAATTCAATAGTATATGAATTTTTATTTCTATTCGTTCTACTGTAACTAATAGCAAATTGTTGATTCTGTGGCGTGGTATTGCTTACTAAAAAGCACTATAGTCATAATAGCTGTGAGTGGACTAAAATTAAGATTATAAATTGCAGTTAGTTTAAAATATAAAGATTTAAAGAAATGCAGAATATCCCAACGGGGTTATACATACCAGCCCAGGGCAGCGCCCTGGGTCAACGGTAACCATTAAGTCGCACCCTGAATGGGTGCAACATATTCTCCCGATTCATAGCCAATGTATGTTACGCCCTTACAGGGCTAAATTCTTATCTATTTTTGCCCCAGGGCGTTGCCCTGGGCTGGTATATCCGCCCATTTCAGGGTCAAATAAGTGCTATGCTCATAACCTTAAGCGTTTTATGTAGTATTAAGATTATAAATTTGGAGCTAATGCTAAATCATTAACATCGCAAATGCGGTACCTCTGGTTTAGATCAATCACTTTGCGTATAAGCTAATCTATCTGAACGCAAAATATACAAGTTATTTTGTTACACCTCCGAAGAAGTGATGATATTAAAGATTTCTTAATGAAGCGAACTAAACTAATAAAAGTAAATATCCTTTCGTTTGTGTCCTACTCGATTTTAGAGGTCTTGATGGGGACGCTGCGTTTTGAAAGAGAACATGTAAATCTTGGGCGCAATCTGTCAAAGGGTGGTAATAAAGTGATTTATGCCTTTTGGCACTCAGAGTTGTTGATGCTTGGGTATATATGCAGGGATTTGGATATCCATGTGCTTGTAAGCCAGCATAGGGATGGAGAATTACTTTCTCGGGTGATCCGCCTCTTTGGTTACGGGACTGTTCGCGGTTCTTCTACGAGAGGGGGGGTAAGGGCATTGATAAATATGATAAAGATGGCGGCAAGAGGCAAGTCCCTGATGCTTGCACCGGATGGCCCACGTGGTCCCCGTCACTCTGTACAGCCTGGTATTATCCTCTTGGCGAAAAAGAGTGGTTTGCCGATTATTCCGGTTGCGGCTAAGGTATCCAGATCCTGGAAAATGCCCAGCTGGGACAAATTTGTATTGCCCAAACCTTTTGCAAAGGTGACTATGATTTACGGAAAGGCCATTAACGTTCCTAACGATATAGATGATGACCAGATGCAGGAGTATTGTAAAATTCTTGAGAAAGAGTTGAATCAGGAATGAATTTGGACATATCGTTTATTGATAGAAAGACAAACGTTCTCACTCCTTCAAGCCTGCACTGTTTTAGAAATGGCATTGTAACTATAAATCCCACACAGGGATGCAGTCATCAGTGTGCTTATTGCTATGCCAGGGGATACCGCATATATCCTGGGGATCAAAAAGTAGTCATTTATCAAAACCTTTTGAATAAGCTTCGCAAAGAACTTCCACGGAAACGTGTTTTACCTAAAGCTGTGTTTTTTAGTACATCGTGTGATGCATTTCAACCTGTTCCTCAGGTTTTAGAGGTAACCTACCTTATAATGGAACTGCTGCTTTCCCATGGAATTGGTGTGAGCTTTCTGACAAAGGGTAATATCCCCATGAACTTTATGGCACTTTTTGAAGAAAATTCCAGTCTGGTTAATGCAAAAATAGGACTTATTACTGTAAACAGGAGGATTCAACAAGTTTTAGAACCATATGCAGCGACGCCAGAAAAGAGGTTAAAAAATATTGAGAGACTTATAAATCGTGGTGTATATACTGAAGTGAGGATGGATCCGGTAATTCCTGGTTTAACAGATGGCGAGGATATTATTGATGATTACTTTAAGACAATTAGTGAGTGTAATGTAAAATCTGTTATAGTTAACTATTTATTGCTGCGAAATATGATTAAAAGGAACCTTAAAAAGGCCTTTGGCCTGAACAGAGCATATAATAGGATCTTTGATCTTTACGAAGCGGGCATGACAGTAGAACTTAAAGCTGAAAATTCAAGGGCGTTTGCACTCTCACCAGAGTACCGAAGGGGAAAATATGATGAGATTGCTTCAATTGCAAGCCGCTATAATATAAAGACAGATATTTGCGGTTGTAAGAATAGCGATGTTATTAGTAATGCAGTCTGCAGCAGAGTGGTAGATAGAAGTTAAAGATATCTGTTTAGAATTATTTTGTTATATATAGGTGGATAGGCTGAAGGTAAAAGCTTAAATGTGAAAGGCAAAAAGAGTGTGGGATTTTACTGTCAGCCTGTCCATTTAAAAGGCTTTATGCTTTTCTTACCTTCAGCCTTCAGTCTTTAGCCTAACCACCTAAGAATTGCATTATCAACTAAGTTTGGCGAGTTGGCTTAGGTTCTTGGATAATCAGGATTTATCCCTGATTGAACCAAAAATCATTGGGGCTAAGAAAGTCTTAAATAGCTTGATTAGAGCGTAATTAAATCGTTGATTTACGTTGGTTTTCAGCCTTCAGATTATCCACCTGCGTAGTTACAATTATTCTTTTGAAAAAGGGTTTATTCACGGTTATAATAATCCACTTAAATAGTTCAATTTACTACTAATGAGTCGAGAATAAATATACTCAAAGGAATCAGAAATACGACATTTAGTTATTTAGGCTTTTGCTAGATTTGTATGTTATAATTGAGATACCACATGGGTGTGTAGCCTTCGCTACACAGAGGAAATCACAATTTAATAACATTCAAATATTGCCGAAAGATGTATTAGTAAATATGGAGTTTCTGATTCCTTTGAGTATAAGTTGGTGTCTTTGCATTTTATATTTTATCCGGATTTGTCAGATATGAACGTAAAAACTCCAACTTATTTATTTTTGTCGTCCCATTAGATATCCCGTTTGATGTATATTGTTTCTTTATTTTTTCGAATTAACTTTAAGGAAAGTTTATATGTGTATCTTACCTTAAATTGTTAAATGCGATGATGGATATTGATGATATCTTGCGGGAAAAGAGTGTAAATGACGATGTTTTTTCCCCCAATTATACTTCCGTTTTAACCCGCCTTTTGTCTACTGATCATAGAAGCAATGCATTTGACGTCCGGGATGATATTATATGTGATTCCCATATACAGGAAACTGGCACAAAGAAGATCAAAGAGGATCTTGTTCGGTGCATATGGTACGGTGGGCATTATGATGGTAACAATCTTTATACTGAAGATGGGGTGAGGCTGGAGGTTATTAATCCTGGTGGATGGAATGTTGAAGGTGGTCCGGATTTTCACCATTGTGAAATCCTGTTTGCTGATGGTGGCTTAAAAAAAGGCGATGTTGAGGTTCATGTGTATGGGGCAGACTGGAAACGGCACGGGCATCACCTGCAGAAAAGTTATAATAATGTGTGCCTCCATGTCTCAATGTGGAATGACAAAGGGGACGAATTTGTATATAACGAAAACGGCCAACCGGTTCACCAACTTATATTAAACAAATATCTTAATGCAGATATTGATGAGCTCTTTGAGACGATTAATATAAATGATTATCCCAAGAGTGTAAAAACTAATGAGACTCCATGCAGAAAGGGTTTTTCTGGCAAAGGTATAAATAGGGACAGAATTGGGGCATTTCTTGACCTTGCCGGGGATGAGAGGATAACGTTTAAGGCTGCGGAGTTAGAGAAATCAGTAGATAAAAGTACGTTTGAGCAGACACTCTATGAATCGATCATGGAGGCCCTTGGGTATAAGAACAACAGAAACCAGTTCTTAAAGCTGTCTACTATACTTAAATATGAAGATATTAAAGCAGTTATTCCTCTTGATATAGAGAGAGATGAGATGGTTTTGTATGCTCAGGCTGCGCTTTTGGGTATGGCGGGTTTACTTCCATACCAGTTGGATGAAAGACTGAAAAAGAGACCTGATGGTGAAACAGATAAATATGTTAAAAGGATTGAATCTATATGGCTGTCGGAGATTGAGCCTGCTTTAAGGGATTTCCCTATGGATGGGAACTTATGGCAGTTTTCCAAGACAAGGCCTGCAAACTTTCCTGTTAGAAGGCTGGCGGCCATGGGGCATTTGATCGTGGTTACTATTAAGAACGATGGTATGATTAAATATTTTCTGTCTGTCTTTGAGAGGGCAGAAAGTGTAGAAGACGAGAAAAAGAGGTTTTGTGAAATAAGTAAAGGGTTAGAATCCCTGTTTCTGCAGATTACTGACGATTATTGGTCATATTATTACAGCTTTAATGGGAAAAGATTGGCTAGACCGGAAAGGTTAATCGGTAAGGATAGGACCCTTGCCATATTAATAAATGTCTTAATACCGATATTTCTAATATATGCCAGAAGAAATGTTGATGTTGAGTTTGAAAAGATGCTACACCTGCTGTTTAGGAGATATCCGCGTCAAGCATCAAACAATGTTACAAGGTTTATGATTGACATGATCTTTGGAAATGAAAAAGAGGCAAATAAGATAATTAATAATGTGCGAAGGCAGATGGGGTTACATCAGATTTTTAGAGATTTCTGTGATAGTGATAATTTTCTTTGTAACAAGTGTCCGCTATATTTGATGTTTAATAACTAGAATTAAATGTTCTATCTCGCAGACTCGCAGAAAATATTTTTAACTCCGGCCAAGGATAAATGGGCGCAGAACATACTCAAAGGTTTTTAAATAGTGAACGTATCTTTCTTTAATCAGATAAAAGCAATTGCCTGGTTGACATTAAAGGAGAATTTACGGAGCCGTGTGTTCCTGGTTCTGTTGGGAACAGGGGTTGCGGTAACCAGTATTTCCATATTTTTCCCAGTAATTGGTGGAATAAAAGAGAAGCTTCTGTTGGTGGAGTCTATATGCCTTAAATCCATTACATTTTTCGGGATGATTATTGCTGCTGTTCTTGCTGCGACTTCTATCCCTAAGGATATAGAGGATAAGTCAATTTTCTCAATTGTTACTAAACCGGTTAGCCCTATAGGCTTGATACTTGGTAAAATACTGGGTGTTATCTATGTAGTTGGTATAACAACTCTATTTCTAGGTGCATTTAGTGTGTTACTTATCAGGTATGCAATACCTGTAAACTTAGTAGAAGAAGCTGTATCAAGAGAGACGGCGAGCAATAGTTTCCAGCATAAGAATATAAAGCTTAATACGGAAATCGCAAACGCCGGGTATCTTACTGCCAGGAAACAGGTACTATCGGTGACGCAAACGGTTAAAGGGGAGCACCGTAAATCTTATGAAGGTACAATTTGGGTTGATGGAGGGAAAGGCACATCTATCTGGACAATGTCCGGATTAAAGTCAGTGGATTTAGGCGAGTATATTGAGATGGAGTTAGAACCGGTCCTTGAAGGTGGCGAGTTCTTTGTTCCCTTAAAACTAAGTGCAATAAATCAAGAAACGGATGAAAGAGAAGCCCTGGTTGTTAACGCTAAACCAGGAGAGAAATTTTCTATCTTTATTGACAGCCGTATGGCTATGGGCAGTAACAATTTTGTCGTGGAGATATCAGCGGAAGACCCGGAGCACTATTTTGGCTTAAATCAGGAAAAAGTAAAGGTCTTCTATAATTCCGGAAGTTTTGAATATAATTTTCTGAAGGCTGTTATGATTATCTTCTTTCAGATAATGTTAATAATATTTATTGGGGTGGCAGGGTCAACATTTTTAAAGACGCCGGCAGTTAGTATCTTCTTTGTCCTGTTTTTTTTCTTATGCGGATACTCAGTTGAATATTTAAAGGATTTTTCAGTTGTGATCGCTTCAGAAGGTTCGCATGATCATCATGGTCATAACCATGGACATGACCATGATGACGATCACGAATCTGAATCCGAGGAAAAAGGAGCAGGTGTAGTAACTAAGGTTGCAAATAACATGATAAAGTATCTCTTTGGGGCATTGACCTATGTTATACCAAATTTTAACAAGTTTAATTCGGAGATCTATATATTAAACAGGGTTGATATTCCTTTGAGAAATCTGTTTTTTTTGTTTGGTTATGCATCTGTCTATTTTTCTGCGTGTATAGTGGGCTCAATGGTCATTGTTAGAAAGCAGGAAATTTAAGGAAATTTTAAATTTTAAATTATGAATTATAGATGTTGTACACTTCAGTTACATTTAAAATTTAAAATTCATAATTTAGAATTTCCATTATATGTTCAATAAATCTAAATATATTTATATTGTAATTATTGTTGCTCTTTTGGGGGCCGTGTTTCTTTTTAAAACAAGAATTGAATCCATAAGGGGGAAGCATGGGTTGGACAGACCGTTGTATACTCCGTCGGAAAGCTTGCCAATCCTATTGTTAGGGGGATTCAGGTCCATAGCGATTGATTTCCTATGGATAAGGGGGATAGCAAAACATCAGGAAAAGAAATATTATGAATCAATGGCAATTAACAATCTGATCGCAAAGCTACAGCCGGATTTTCCCAAAGTGTGGACATTCCAGGCGTGGAATATGGCCTATAATATTGCCCATGAATGGAAGGCCTTTGATAGCAAATGGAAGTGGATTAAAGCGGGGTTAGAATATGCAAAGACTGGTGCAGAGAAGAACCCAACAAGTGCTGATATTGCTTTTGAACTCGGATACATGTATCTTCACCTGTTTAACGGTAAATACTTTAAGCATGCCGATTATTGCAAAGGGAAGCTTAAAGAGGAGTTTAATGAAGACAATTTTGATCAGGCGGTATATTGGTTAAAAATTGCAAACAAGTTTGAGTCTAAAACTTTTAACAAATCTGTGATGCAAAGAATGGTGTGCCATGCTTTGTGGCGGGCTGGATTGCACGCGGAAAAGGATAGGAGGTTAGAGGATGCATTAGAATATATGAACAGGTCAATTAATGAGTGGAACGTTTATATTGAGAGTTACCCGGATGATCCTCTGGGCAAAGCAGATAAATTTATCCCATTAATTAATCAGAAACGAGGTGCAATCGAAAAACAGTTAGAAAACTATTAATCTATTTTATAAAGTACAAGAGGAGATAGTATTTTATTATGTTTAACTTTTTGGAAACAAAACGTAATGCCGTTAAGTCCAAACCGACTTTTTGGCTTTTATTACTATTTATAGCAAGCTTCGTTGTAATATGCGGAGTAAGTGACACAAACTCACAAGCATTTGCGGCATCAGAGGCTCATGCAGATGAAAATGTTTGGGGACTTGCCGATGATCATACTGCTGCCGCTGGAGCGAACGCAGAAGCAAAAGCAAGTGAAGGTGATGGAAAAGATTGGGGATTGAATAGTGAGGAAGCAGGTGCGAAGGTACAGGGAAGTATCCATGATGATGGCAAAAATATACCGTTACTCTGGTGGATGGCTCCCCTTGGTGCACTTTTAGCCCTTATTACCGCATTCTATATTAGTAAGAAGGTAATGGCTGCTCCACCTGGCGATGCTAAGATGGTGGAGATTTCTGACCATGTTAAGGCTGGAGCATATGCGTACTTGAAACAGCAATATAAATTGGTATTTATATTCTTTCTTTTAGTACATGTTGCCCTTCTAGCCGTAGCATTTATCTTTCAGGCACAATCAAAGATAGTACCATTTGCGTTCCTTAGTAGCGGATTCTTTTCCGGACTTTCCGGATTCTTCGGGATGAAGATGGCTACTAGCGCAAGTGCCAGGACAGCTGAGGCAGCAAAAACCTCATTAAACAAAGGACTGCAGATAGCGTTTAGAAGTGGTGCTGTAATGGGGCTTGTGGTTGTTGGTTTGGCGCTTCTTGATATCTCTGTCTGGTTCATTTTTTTAAGGAAATACACAGAAATATCTTTGCATGAGATGGCAATAATAATGCCATGTTTTGCAATGGGTGCCAGTTCGCAGGCTCTGTTTGCCAGGGTTGGTGGAGGAATCTTTACAAAGGCCGCAGATGTTGGAGCTGACCTTGTGGGTAAAGTGGAAGCTGGAATACCAGAAGATGATCCTCGAAATCCTGCTACTATTGCTGATAACGTTGGTGATAATGTTGGTGACGTTGCTGGAATGGGTGCGGACCTTTATGAATCATATTACGCTTCCATACTTGCAAGTGCCGCCCTTGGTGTTGCTGCAGGTCTGGGTGTTAACGGTATGGTTGCCCCCATGGCTATTGCCGGAATTGGTATTGTTTTGTCCATACTTGGTATTTTCAAGGTTAAAACAAAAGAGAACGCATCTCAGAAAGAGCTTCTTAAAGCCTTGGGCTCCGGGGTGAATTTGAGTTCTGTATTAATTATTGCAGCTTCAGGGTTTGTAGTGTGGAGATTGTTGCCAGAAAATCATGGTATATGGTTTTCTATTATTACCGGTTTAATTGTGGGTATTATTATAGGTAAAGGTACGGAGTACTTTACATCTGCGGACCATAAACCGACGCAGGGTATTGCCGAACATGCGAAGACTGGTGCTGCCACTGTGATAATTGATGGTATTGCTACTGGTATGTTATCTACTGTTATTCCTGTGATAACAATCGTCGTTGGAATTATACTGAGTTTCAAATTCGCCGGCGGGTTTAATGATGTTTCCATGGGACTTTATGGGGTAGCTATTGCTGCGGTTGGTATGCTTTCTACCCTTGGTATTACGCTTGCAACAGATGCTTACGGTCCTATTGCTGACAATGCGGGCGGTAATGCTGAAATGAGCGGACTGGACCCAATTGTTCGTGAAAGAACAGATGCTTTGGATTCTCTTGGTAATACTACTGCTGCAACTGGAAAAGGATTTGCAATCGGATCTGCGGCTCTTACAGCATTGGCGCTGTTAGCAGCATATATTGAAGAAGTCAAGGTCGGTTTGCAGAGGGCAGGAGTTGAGACCATTGAAGTTGCTGGAAGAACAGTAGATCTTGCCACAGCGCAAATCACCGATTTTATGTACTTTTTCAACATAACATTGTCAAATCCAAAGGTTTTAGCCGGTATGTTTATGGGTTCAATGGTTGCATTTCTTTTCTGTGGCTTGACTATGAAGGCCGTGGGAAGGGCAGCTGGAAAGATGGTTGATGAAGTTAGAAGACAGTTCAGAGAGATTGCCGGACTGATGGAAGGCAAGGCGGATCCTGATTATAAGTCATGCGTAGCTATAAGTACAAAGAGTGCTCAGAGAGAGATGCTGTTGCCAGCGTTTGTGGCAATCTCAGTGCCTATAGTCATTGGTCTTGTATTTGGTGTGGCTGGTGTTGTGGGATTACTGGCCGGTGGTTTGTCAACCGGATTTTTGCTTGCTGTATTTATGGCAAATGCCGGTGGTGCGTGGGATAACGCAAAGAAGTATGTTGAAACCGGAAAACATGGCGGTAAAGGTTCAGATGCACATAAGGCTGCCGTTGTTGGTGACACTGTAGGAGATCCGTTTAAGGATACTTCAGGTCCGTCTTTGAACATATTGATTAAGTTGATGTCAATTGTATCATTAGTTTTTGCCGGTTTTATTGTGAAATTTTCACCACAGATAGCAGCACTTTTGCATCTGCAGTAAATAAGCTATATTGGATATAGATAATATATCTTGTGTTTTGTGTAATATTTGTGAACATGGAAAGGAGTAGCCTTCATGGCTGCTCCTGACTTTGTGAATGGTTAGACCGGGAATAACTTGGTGTTTCTTGCTTTTAGATTTAGGCTGAATTTGTTTAATCAGATTGAACAGAACCGGGGCTGAAGATGAGAGTAAAAAACACCAAGTTGTTTTTGGTTGAGTCCTGACATTGAATAGTAACTAAATTTGGAGATATGATACAATGCTAAATGAAAATGAGGGGAATGAGAATAATTACGAACTAAGAACTTGTCCCAATAGCAGCTGTAACTTTGATTATCATGCAGAAGGGGCACATTTTTGTATCTTATGCGGTACTCTTTTGTATCACCGTTGCGATAACTGCTTAGAGGTTAACCCGCGGTATGCAAAGTTTTGCCACAGATGCGGTACCAGCATAGAAGATGTAAGAAACTTTCCTTCTGCCCGGTTTGAGCAGGAAGAGGTTCCGGAAGAAGAGGAGTAATTGCAGGGGAAATCAAGAAATTATTCCATTTTGGTACGGGTATAAGACTTTGAATCCCTACATTTAGATTTGTACGGGTTCAAGATTTTGAACCCCGCATTTGGAACATTGCTGAAGCTGAGTTACTGATATAGTGATTTGCCTCATTCCTATAAACCTAACGTAAATCTGAGCACAAAAAGGGTTCATTTCTTGATTTTTCCGGGAGTATACTCAACGGGTGCATAAATGTCTTATTTATGCACCCGTTGAGTATAACCCGAATTGCCACAATGCTGGCGTTGTACTTTCTAAGTACAAGAGAACAAATTAAATAAGCAGGATCACATTTTTTCCAAAACATTATGACCCAGTTAAAAGAAGCAGGAAGTACCACCTTAAGTTCAAAAGATGTTGCTATCCTTACAGCATCAATTGCCAATCAAAAAAAAGCAGAAGATATTACTATATTTAAGATAGGAGAGTTGACCTTTGTTGCCGACTATTTTGTTGTTTGCAGCGGTTCAAATGAACGTCAGATTAAGGCAATCGCAGATGAAATAAAAAAGGAAATGAAAAAGCAGGGTGTGAACATCCTGGGTATGGAAGGTAATACGGATCTAAAATGGGTGTTAATTGATCTGGGAGACGTGGTTATCCATATTTTTGACAAGACGACCAGATCTTTTTATGACTTTGACCTTTTATGGGGAGATGCACCTAAGTTGCCATGCGAATTTGAAGAGATTACAGATGAAGATGATGAGATGACATTAAGCTAAATGGCTGTGGTCTGGTGTTGAAACTAATGAAAAAAGTTATCTTCTTATATTTATGTGTCGAGTTCGTAGACGAGTAGATATCAAGTAGGATTTAGTCAAATGGCAAAAAGTACAATTACTTATTGGAATGCTCTAAATAAAATCAATAGTGGTAAGTGGGAAATCATTGAAGGTACTAACGGCCTTTTAGAACAATTAACATTGGCCATTGATGAGGAGTCTGGTGATTATACTCGTTTAAGTAGATTTAAACCTGGAGCGGATACGGAATCATTTGGTGGTTTAAGCCATGAGTACCCTGAAGAAATTATGATTATGAAGGGTAGAATTTATGATAGTGCTTTTGATAAATGGTTAGAGGTTGGTGATTATGCAAGTCGACCTCCCGGTGAGATTCATGGTCCCTTTAAAACAGATGTGGAATGTGTAGTGTTAGAAATGTCATTTCCAAGCCAGGGAAGATCAACTAATGGGTAATTGTCACATAACCAGACAAACCGTTTGCCAGTACGGAGTGAACCTTCTTCTACAGTGTTGATTTAGAGAATATCTAATAATTGCATCAACCAGTCAAGCTGGTAATGTTTTTTTTAGCATTGTGATAATAAATACTACGTTACCAACCAAAAAGGTATAAAAAGAGGTTTTGCCATGAGGTATCTTTGTATTTGTATGTTTTTAGCGCTATCGAGTTGCAGCTTTGTAAAGACAGAAAGATCGAATACGGAATTTAATAAAAAATTGGTTATCCAATTTTATGAGTCCGCTCTTTTTCAAAGAAATACAGATGCGATAGACGAATATATAGGAGAAAAGTACATACAGCACAATCCAAATGTTGCCGATGGTAAAGAAGCGCTTCGAACTTTAATTAAAAGCATGCCTAAAAGACTGAAGAGTGACGGTCCGCCTGGAGAAATTGTGAGAGCAATTGCTGAAAACGATTTGGTTGTTTTGCATGTAAGACAATACGGTTGGCCGGGGCCTAATGGAGGGGCTTTAGTAGATATATTTAGGGTTGAAAAAGGTAAAATAGTAGAGCATTGGGATGTTATTCAAGCAGTGCCCGATATATCTAAAAACAACAATACCATGTTTTAACTTAACTAGCTAACCCGTAAATCAATGGGATGTAAAAAGACGTGCGCATTATTTGAACGTTATTATCACAAAGAAATTACTATAGCCAATTAGAGGCAGACCTACCCAGGCTGTCCGAGAATAGATATTTATACCTATCTTCAAGTCATAAGCCATATCGCCCCTTTTTTTCATGTTGCATCTTGACTAGGAAACTAGAAATGTAACTATTATCCAGCATCAAGTATCAAGCATCTAGCATCAAGTATCAAGCATCTAGTATTCTGGTTGCGGCTTTGCCGCTTTATGTAATTAGCAACCCAAAACTTGGTAAACGGCTTTTATTATAATATACTTAGTGCCTGAACTTTTTGTGTAAAAATTTATGAATATATTTAAATGAGTGGACTGAACTATGAAAAGTGATATGGATAATAATAAAGCTATCATTCATAAGATCCTAACTAATGTGAATGAAGCATGGAGGCTCAGCGATAATAACGACAGTGTTAGAATAATAGCTGTTGTTTCAGGAAGTGATGTTGATCGTGAAAGTTGGGAAAAAAGACTTAAAGAGATAAGTCCTCATATATTCAATCGTAACAGGAGTTCACTTGTTCTTTCCATTCAGGAAAAAATTGGGAATAAGACCAGGCAAGGGAACTTCCTTGGTACTCTCCTTGCCTATCAAAATATTAAAGAGGTTTGCCTTAAACAGGATGTCCCATACAGGGATTTTGTTGCCATGATTGGCATGCTTTTCGGTCGTGGAGAAAGGATGTCTCCTATAACACAGTGTAAAGGGTGTCGCAAACCTGCAGTTGAAGTTACTCCGGCGAATATAACAATTAATAACAAGAAAGCTGCGTTAACGGCAGTGGAAGAGGCTCTCTTTTATTTTACTCCTGTGGCAAAACATCTTGAGAAAATGGGTTTTAGAGGAATTCTTAATAAGTGGGGGGATGAAACAGAGATTCCATCAATTGATTTTGCATCTAGTTCTGGAAATCCGAATTTAATGAAAGAGTATGACCTGATAAAGATCATATCAGTTGTAGAGATAACTGATGAACTCGCCACGCAGAAGGATTGGGTAATATTTGACGACCATCAAAATATGATAGGTCAACTTTCCCGTAATAAGAGAGATCAGCTTTTAAAACAGTTAGAAATGCTGGGTATTAAACCCAATGCAGATGGTAAATGTTTTGCCGGCATAAGTCTTGGCCCTGTTGCCGTTTCATATGATGTCCTGGATATAGCTTCTGAAGTCTTTGAACATGAAATAAAGAGTGAAGGTATATATTTTGATTTTGATCCTTATTTACTTATGGCCCTTGCAATGAAAGAGACAGAACAGACTATTTGGGAAGAAAATGTAAGTAAAGATAAATCTTTACATGCACTTGTCAGGATGATTCCTGACTTCTTCGCAAAAGTTCAGCAGATAAAAAAAATATTTCGAACCAAGTTCAACAGGACTCTTAACCTGAAAACTATTGATTTTGGCAATGATACATATTGGGCCGACATAGGGCAGCACAGCTCTATGAGAGAGAAATACCTTGCGCTTAACGATAGTGGAGATAAGGGGATAATTGCGAGAAAGATAGCAAATATTGAAAAAGAGAGGGACCAAAACGGGAATATTGTTATTAATTCAGAGTTGCCTTCAGATATTTACGTTGCCAATTCCGTCATTGTGAACAGCCGGATAACAGGAAATGGCAAAATTAATAATAGTGTAATCATTGATTCCGAATTATCTGATATCGATATGGATACATCTTTTGCCGTTAGGAGCATAAGGAAAGGGGATTCTGTTTTAGGGAAACATAGCGGCATATTTGAGTCTCTTGGGGCGGAGTGTCTTGTTCTTGGAGAGAAAATGCGACATGTGTCACTGCTAACAAGTTCCGGCAAGATGGATATGGAGGTATCTGAAGATACGGATCTCCGAGATACGGATAACACGTATAACTTGCCGATTCTAAGCAATAAGATCTCTTTTTCAGAAGCGTTTAATGAGATGCTTGGGACCAGTATGGAAAAACTTGAAGAGAGAAGGATGGAAGTAGTGAAACAGTTGTGTCGGGTAATGGATATGAAAAATAAGTTTAAACCATTAAGTTTTGGCACCAGCGGATTGCGTGACAAGGTCGAAAATATGACAGACATGGAATGTTATATAAATACCAGGGGTTTTATTAAGTTTCTGTTTGAGAAAGGCGAAACAATAAAGGGTAATAATATAGCAGTGGGCGGTGATTTACGCAGCAGCACACCACGTTTAATAGTAGCGGTGATTAAAGCGATTGAAAGCGAGGGATGCAAACCGATCTATTGTGGCCGGGTTCCAACTCCAACGCTTACCTATTACGGGTTGGAAGAAGGTATATCGAGCATAATGGTGACAGGCAGTCATATCCCAGAGGATAGAAATGGTATAAAGTTTACAAAGAAATGCGGCGAAGTATTGAAGACTGATGAGAAAGATATATTAAGGAACGTCGAGATTACCAGGAATGAAGAGTATGGTAAGAATACTCTGGAATCTCTGTTTAATGAGAAAGGGATGTTTAAATTGCCTGTTCCATTAATTGAATCAGAGATTGAAGCGGATGTTATTGATTCATATATTAAACGATACCTTAGTGTTTTTCCTGCGGATGCGTTACAAGGAAAAAAAATTGTACTTTATGATCATTCCGCGGTTGGTAGGGATATAACAAGATTAATATTGGAGGGTGTAGGGGCCCAGGTCATATCTGTGGAACGTAGCGATACGTTTACCTCTGTTGATACGGAGAAAGTCTCTGATAACGTTAAAGAGTTATTTAAGAAGTGTGCAGCCGAATATGAACCGTTTGCAATATTATCCACTGATGGCGATTCCGATAGACCATTATTTGCGGATGAGAATGGGGATATTCTTCCGGGTGATAAACTGGGTGCGTTAGCTTCTATATTCCTTTCGGCCGATTTTGCAGCTATTCCTATCAGTGCTAATGATGCAGTTGTAAGCGCATTGTCTAATAGGGGAGTAAAAGTTGTTCTGACCCAAATAGGCTCTCCATATGTAATTACTGCAATGAACGAGGAGCTTGAGAAAGTTACTGGCCGCACGGTTGTATCTTGGGAATCTAATGGGGGCTTTCTCCTTGGAAGTAGATGTACTATTGAAGGTAACGAGTTGAAAGAACTACCAACCAGGGATGCCATATTGCCATTAATTTCAGCCCTTATTCTTGCTATGAGAGAAGGGAAATCAGTTTCTGAACTTATTGCAACAAAATTGCCGGCCAGATATACAGATGCTGATGTTGTTGATGATCATACTCCGGGTTGCGAGGCTTATACTTCTGACCTGGGCAAGAAAATTATTAAATCTTTCTCGCCGGAAAATAGAGGAATAAAAGAGGTACATTTTACAGAAAAAGATATAGATATCAAAGGGGAGGATATAAAGAATCAAAATAAGGAAGAGCTGCTTTGCATTAGAGATAGGCTTAATATCTATTTTAATAAAGAGATGGGATTTAGTGAAATTATTTCCATTAATTTTATTGACGGCATTAGAATAGTTTTTACCAATGGCGATGTGGTTCATTTAAGGCCTTCTGGTAATGCACCTGAGTTTAGAATCTATTCAACCGCTAATATACAAGAGAGGGCAAACCAAATAGTGGAGCTGCAAAAACAGATCATACCGAAAATGATTGAAAGCATTGATGTTTAAAGTACATATTGTTTTTTTCTACACATAAAATTCAGCGATGTGCTTTTTGCCTACGCTGAAATGTTTTGTTCGCCAACATATCGCGCAATCCACCGGAAACATATTTATGAATTATACTTGATACTACTGTTTGATATGGAATACCTTCTTCAAGTGCTCTTCTTTGAAGAGATTCCAAATCACGGCTTGAAATTCTAATATTGATACGTTTATCTTTCTTCTGACCCTATATAGCTCTTCTATGTAGCTCTTTTTTGCTGTTCAAAAATATCTCTCTAACCTTTAATTTGAAGAATCCAAAATTGTATTTTCTGTTTTCTGGGTCTGACCCTATGTAGCTTCTAAATTGTATTTTCTGTTTTCTGGGTCTGACCCTATGTAGCTTTCTGGGTCTGACCCGTAACAGTTAAGCTGCCTATCTCCTAGATAGTAAAAAAAGCTGGACTCCAGAAGCCTCTTCCCTTATAATATTGTCCATGAACACCAATCACATAAAAGTTCAAGGACGACAACTCAGCCCTAATGACATATCGTACATA
>JAIQZO010000012.1 GCA_021777055.1 Candidatus Anammoxibacter sp.
AAAGGGCTGGCCAAAGGCCAGCCCTTTTGATAAAACAGAAACAATTACCAAAGCTTTAGAAAATATTATCTTCCTACACCTGGTAAGTGATCAGGCCCCTGGATATTATCCCACTGTGCGCCTAAATCAATCCACTCTACAATTGCATACCTTTCATCAACTGTAAGAATATCATCATGTAATACTCTTCCAGCCTTTGGGAAAGGATTAGCTGGTCCAAAATCACTCAACTTCTCTTCATACAGTCTCCATACCAACAAACTGTTAATAGCACTTGCTGGATTTACATATCTTCCACCAAGGTTCTTATCTTTTCCTTTTACAGAAGCCAATAAGCTATTATATGATTTAGAGAAAGCTGCTGAACCATTTACATTTTCAAGAGCTAAACCACCACTTAAGTTCGGTGACTGACCCTGTGTATGACAACTTGCACATTTAGCATCAATGATTGGCTGAATGTCTCTTCTGAAATCTACAGTCCTTCTGTACTCATCTCTCAAACCTTCAACTGGTACACTAGTTGTACCTGAAGGTCCACCATAGTATACGTCTGAAGGAACAACAACGTCTTCACCATGCTTTGTTCCTGCATAGTTACCATGTTTGTCTAACCTTAAGCTACCATATGCAAAAGGTGAATCATAGTGACTTAAGTCACTGAACCACCAGTTGTATAAAGCTTTAGCGTGAACATTTTTGTAAGCTCTTCCGCCATATGAACCATCATGACATCCGATACAAATTCTTTCACCATAAGGTCTAACATAACTCCAGCTCAATTGAGTCTGAACTGACATACCCTTGTCATCAAGGATCTGTACATAGTATGGAACATCAGCTGTCTGTGATGTTACAACTGAACCATCATCAAACACATTCTGATATCCAATAATTCTTCTCTGTCCAAACATAGTACCTGAGTTACTGCTAGTTCTTTCACCACCTAATAGGTGACTACCAACTCCAACAGCAAATTTCTTTGCATCAGGTTCTGTGCAAGGAAGACCTTCTATAATTCTTACCGCTTTTACATCACCATGTTTTATATCTTTTGTTCTCTGCTCTGGATATGGCCCAATTGGCATATCTGAAATCGTTGTATCAAAGCAGATCCATGTTGCCCAAGAGTGTGGGTAACCTTCCACATTTACCTGGTCAAATGGCTGATAAGTCACAGCTGTTACACCAAAATTCTGACCATCACTAAATGTGTTTATCCATCTCTGTTTATATTTTGTATAAACTGGAGCTGGCTGATGATCATTCCACTCTGGATCGTCATAAATTACCTGACCTGGTTTTCCTGTGTTCTTGTCGAACCAGTAAAGACCAAAGTTGCCTCTTTCTGCATATGATACTGCAATTCTGCCATCTGGAAGAGGATATGGACTTCTGTACAATCCACCATCATCTGCAGACTCTTTTTTGTATGTACTTGCATAAGGAGAATTCCATGATACTGAAGCCAAAGAACCTACACCGCTATGTATGCTATCTGTTTCAATGTAGTAGATTCTCTTATCAGGACCACATTTTGCACCAATTTTACCTTTAGTAGGCTGCTGATTCTCATAGTTTCCATAAATATGTCTTGGATACCAACCATCCCAGTTGTCAACCATTATAGCAACTCTACCTTTTCCATCAGCTCTTGCACCATTTGCCTGTGTTCCAGCAAACATTACATTACCTTCTGGTGTTAACCATAGGTCATAGTTTGAGCTCATGTTAAAGGAAACCTGCGACATTACTGTACCAAGGTTTTCCCAAGTACATTCTGGTCTACCATTTAAAACGTGACCAGTTACTCTCTGCATTGTGTTACCTGGATCAAGACGATAGGTATTAAATATACCTGGCTGATAGTATTCGTCAAGAACACCAGCAGGAGAATAGCTTAACAATATCATACCAACTTTTTCAATCTCACCATGAACAGACCAGTCACCTTCAAAGTATCTGTCTCTCCATATAACTCTACCTTTACCATCTTCTATACTAGCAGCTGGGTAGTAAATTGGGTTTTTGCAAACACCCTTTACATCAGTTAACTGTCTTAGACCTGAACCATCTATGTTGATCTCCCAGATCTGACAATCACTACCTGATTTTACACCAGCAAATAGAAGTTTACTGCCATCCCAATAAGTGCAAGGATCAAATGCACACTTAAAGCCTTCTGTTAAAACTTTAAGCTCTTTTGATTTTGTATTGTATGAAACAATCCTTGAATTCTCAGGAACATAATATGGATAACTATGATAAGGGTCACCACTAGCAGTTTGTTTTGACTGAGTAAATACAACTGTATCTACTTCCCCCTGTACTTCTCCTGATTTACCCCAATAATCTCCATATAGGGCTTTGCCAGGTGTAGCTGAACCCATTCCCACAGGAGCACTGAAGGCTGCACTACTCATTAGACCAATCACTAATGAGATAACTGCAACAAATTTAAAACTCCTTGCTTTTCTCATAAAGCTAAATTCTCCTTTAACAAAATTATTTAATAACTTACTTTCAGATATCTATTAAATAATACCATCTTAATAAATACTCAATCTGGCAAAGAGATTACAATGCCTTCATATACTCAACAAGGTCTTGCAACTGCTCTTCTGTTAAATGAGAAGTTACACCATGCATATCTTTATCATTAACAGTGTTGTTAATTGTATCAATTAAACCTACAGCACTGCCATCATGAAAGTATGTAGCAGAAGCATAAATATCCCTTAATGTTGGTGTATCAAACTCTTTAACAAGGTCAAGTCCAATAATAGGAATATCCTGCTCTTCACCATAAGGATCTACACCTGCATTAAGAGCAACCTGGTTAAATACCTTACCTGGTGTTGATCTGAAACCATCTTTACCGATTCTTCCTGTTCCTACATCGTGAGTCTGAGCATCACTAAATAGCGCTCTTCTGTCTGTAGGGTCACCAGGATGACACTCTAAACAACCAACTTTCTGGTCTTCAAATATTTTCTGACCTCTTTTTTGAGCTGCTGTCAGGTTACCTGCATCATCTCTGAATGGGCTACCTGTAAACTCTAAAGCTCTGATGTAAGCAATTAAAGCTTCTAATCTATCAGAAGAGAAATTTTCGCTTCTAAACACAAATCCTGGGTCACGACCACATACTCTGTCAATTGAAGATGTTGCACCTACAATTTCATCAGGGTGACCTGTAAAACCTTCGTGTCTGAAAGGAGGTAAATATCTTCCACCACGAATATACTTTGTATTCTTCCAACTTCCCCAACCTTCGTCTCCAAGATCCCAAATAAGTCCTGTTGTCTGTCCTCTTTCATAGTGGCAACTAGCACATGTATATTCACCTTGAAGCGCCCATGATGCGTCATTGAAAAGGAACTGACCATCTCTAACAAATTTAGCTCTAAAAGGAGAGTGTTTAACCCTGTAATGTACTTCTGGAACTGTTAAAGGCTCTGCTCTGTCAAGCGGCTCCCACTCTGCTCCAACTTGAATAGTGGAAACAACCTTTGCTTCGCCGCTTATCCCTGTATTAGAAAAGGAAAACGCTGAAACACAGGCAAGACCCATTACTCCTAGAAAAGTATATACCTTTCTACTCATAAAAATATCCTCCAATATAAATAATACAACAAAATAACTATCAGTAAATTTACTATATTACCTATTTTATAAAGATCTAAAATAGGTTAAAACAATTAAGACAACTGAAACATCTTAATTTGGTGCTGAAATTACTGATATGCTGTTTGAGAAATAGTTTGCAGCATAGCAGAACTTACCATCAGCTGATGTAACAACTGAACTTGGACAAAGACCTACATTCACTCTCTGAACAAGATACTCTGTAGTTGTTTCAAAGTCGTCTCTGATGTAATCAAGCTCTTCCTGTGTATTTGATGCTACTACGTTAATCAACTTTGCAAGATCAAGAATTGTAATCCTGTGCATCGCTCTAACAGCTATATAAACATACTTACCCTGTGGATCAACTGTAATACCATAAGGATTACCATCATAATCATTTAACTCATCTATTGGTAATCTTGCAACCTTTCCACCTTTTTTAGTCTCAATAACAGCTATATTGTTTGTAAAGATCTGTCCATTCTCTGCTTCACAAACTGGCAACCAGATTTTAGGAGTTTCATAAGTAACAATAGCGTAGCAACCACATGGTGTGTGTGTAACACCTCTCAAGTTAGCGCTTTCGCCTATTATCCTGTTCTCTACAACTTTGTTTGTTGTTAAATCAATAAAATCAACTGATCTATTTGCTTTTCCAGCTGTATCTAAGATAACAATCGCTGATTTTCCATCAGGAGAAATAGAGATGTCTCTTGGACCATAATCAGTTGTAGGAATTGATCCAACTTTTTTGTTTGTGGTTGTATCGATCATATCGATAGCATTCCACATATTACCTGAACAGCAAACATAAGCTATTTTTCCATCTTTGCTTAGTTTAACACTACAAGGCCAATCACCTACTTTAATCTCACTGGTAACTTTCTGTTTTGCAATATCTATAACAGAAACACTATCACTCTCTGCATTACATACATAAAGAGTTTTACCATCTAAGGAAACTACCGCAGCCTCTGGCTGATCACCAACAGGAACTTCTCCTAAGATTTTCTGAGATTTTGTATCAATTATACTAACACTATGGCCGGACTGATTGGCAGTAAACATTGTCTTGCCATCTGGTGATAATGTTATATAAAAAGGTGATGGATGTTCCGATTTAATCCGTGTTCCCTGGATAAATCCAGCTTGTGATACACCGCTACCTATAACAGCAGATAGCGCTACACCTACACCAAGGAACAGAGAAATATACTTCTTACCAATTCTCATATTAATTACTTCCTCCTAAAATTAACAGATAAATTTCTTTAGTAGGCCACATGCGGACATGTACCTGACATTGTACAAACCGATTCCAGCGCAGTTCCATCATCGGGACATGTACCAGCATCAATTAACGTAGGCACATAAGTCCTTTTAGGATCTAACTTATGACCAGTTCCCGGCTCGTGCCAATCTTTATTACATTTGGAACAGTGAAACAGTACACGTGAATAGACACCCTGACTGGTAATGTCATCCATACATACATCACAACTTCCAGGATGCGGAATACAGACCCCATATTCCTCACACTCAGTGTTTATACAGCTAAACGCTACTTTTTCACAACCCCAAGCATGCGGCAACTTTGTATGAGGATTCTGTGCCTCTTCATGATCTGAGAAATCCCAAATGTAATCTACACTTGGACATTCATCAAATGCATGCCGAACCTTCTTACATATCTCACACCAATACTGCTCGCCTATAACCTTTTTGACATTACAGGGTTTATCCCAAGCAGCAAATGTTACTGAAGATACCGCAAACATCAGACCTACAAAAAAAAGACCGCCAAACATTACTCTCTTTTTCAACATCTCACCCCCTTTCAAAATATTTAATACACAAAAAAATATGTATTCTATTTTTTTGCAATTACCTCCTTTCATCTAATTAAAAACTAAATAAAAAAAAATCAAATTAATAATACAAGTAACCCAGCAATCATTAAGGCTGAAACAACAAGCCCAATAATTAACAGGGGAATACCTATTAACTTACATCCAAAGCTTGCCATGCATGAAGGAGGTGTAGCCTTTAACTCATGCAGCTTGTTTTCCTTAACTAACATATCATACTGTGTCCCTCTTTCATGAATAAGATCATGCTCTGTAACTCTTCCTGTAAACATCGCCTCGTCAACAGGGACCTTATCAGGTAAAAGATGAGTGTGTATGAAATGTATTGTAAAGATAAAGACAGCTGCCAATATCCCTTCATATCTATGAACAATTAATGCAAGACTTGGCAAATCAATGATTTGAGCTAAAAATCCTGGCACGAACTTTACAGCCTGTACCGGATACCAAAGAATCAAACCAGAAACTGCCATTACTATTGTACCCCACATTAATGACAAATATTCAATTTTTTCCCAATATATCCATTTACCATAACGTGGCCGTGGACCTAACCCAAAAAACCATTTAATGTCACCTAAAACATCTTCAAGATCTTTAGGATTTGGTATTAAGGAATCAGCTCCCCACAAGTAGTTACCTTTGTTTTTAACTCCGATATTATATGAAAGCCAGAGAAAATGAACAAATGCAACTAAAAATGTAAGTACAGCGCAGAATCTATGTATTATTCCTGCGGTTGGATACCCACCCATTACTTCATATAGCCACCTTGCCCATGCTGCATCTTTAAATACAAGAGGCATTCCTGTGAGCACAAGGCCAAAAAAACTAATTATAGTTAAAAAATGGCCTAATCGATGAAAAAGCGAGAACCGCATATAAAAGGTATTATCACTCATGATCCTTATCCTTTCCTTTCCTTTCATCCATAATTTCCCTAAACCATGTCAACAGTGAATGAAGTCCAAACTTTGAAAAAAGCATTGTCAACAATCCAATATATCCCACAAAAACAATCATTAGGTATGAATTAGGATCTTTTCCTACTTTCTTCAAACCTTCAGGGAAATTTTTAAAGCTTAGTAAATTTGAAACTAAAGATTTATAAAAACCAATCTCTTTTATTCTTGGATGCTCAATATGCATTACAAACTTTTCATCTGCACCAATGTGACACTTACCACACACCTCTATCCTGTTCTTAATACCCATTTGCGAGTCAGGATTTGAGGAATTCAAGATATCGTGCGAGCCATGACAATCTGCGCAAGTTGGAATCTCTTTAGTTGTTACACCAAGAGCCGCCACCTGTCCATGAAAATTATTTTTATATGACGCTAAATGCTCTTTATGACAATTACCACAAGTGTTAATTGTCATCTTTCTGTGCTCAGGGCCATCTGCGTAAGGAACAAACATTGGCCTCTCTTTTCCCCATGTGGATTGATGAAAAGCCAACCCAATATGACACCCTTTACATGTTGGCGGAGAAAACCCCTTCTCTTTCATCAATTTAACATGATTACTATCTCTGTAACTGGCAGCAGGATCATCGTGACAAAATGTAGCGCAATCCACCCTTTTCAGGTTAAGATTATGCATACCTTCTGATTCTTCAAGATCACCGTGGCAATCTATACAATAAAAATCGTCCTTACCATGTATAGAAGTTGCAAACGCCTCCTGATCAACGATCATTGAGACAATTTCCAAATCTCCAGTTTCAGGATCTATCCTTGCCTTTTTAGTCTCACCAAAATCTCCGCACATTTCTGCATTTTCATGGCATTGCAAACAATCACTATTCTCTTGTGCACCAACCGAAACGTGAAAAAATAGAGAGAAAACTAGAAGAGACAAAAGGGAAATCAAAAATCTCTTTCCATTAACAACTTTCAATTCTCTAAAATCCCCTTTAGAAAGATTTTTCAATATCATTAATTTATCTCAATCAAAAAGTTAAAAACCTAAAGTTAAGTTAAATAGCCGTATTTTACTTCTTATATGGAGAATAAAGGATCGGATCGTTCGCTGCAATTCCCTCATCCTGAGCTTTCTTTTTATCAGCAGCAGACAATTTTGCTATAACATCATCAATATGATCCTGATCCCTGTGATCATCTATCTTAAAATATTCCTTAAACTTAAACAACTTATCTGTTTTTGGACATTTACGCGCTGCAGCAGGATCTTCCCAATGACACTCTAAGCACTGCTCTTTTACAGTCTTAGGAGAATTAACTCCAGCAATTCTTCCACCAGCTTCAAATTGAGCTCTACGTGCTTCAAGAGGATCTGATTTCATTAATTTGCTAAACGCATCTTTACCTTTACCTTTATAATTCTTCTTTACCTTAACATAACCATCCCCAGGTCCGTGACAAGCTTCACAGGTTACATTTTCAATAAAGTTACCATATTTTGACTTGCCCTTTTTTATCTTTTTATCTAATGCAGTTGCGTGACATGATAAGCACTCTGGGTTTGTTCTCTCTTCATCTGTTTTTAATCTGCTAAATGTATTGAAGTGCCCTACTTTTTCTTCATAACCAACTTTTTTATACTCATTACCTTCAGTAGTCTTGTTCATATGGCATTTACATCCAGCACCACCTAAGTATTTGTACTCTTTAGCAAAAGTTGTATTTGCTGAAAACATTACGCCAGCTGAGAAAAAAAGAATCCCACCTGCAATCGCTATCTGCCTGACCTTTTTAAACATAAACTCCTCCTTTTACAAAACAACAATAATTATAGTATAACAAAAAAATAATTAATAAATATCAAATATAGAGCGTTGACAATTCTATCACTTGCAATATAACGTGTCAAAGAAAAAAAAATGTGTATATTTCGACTAGTAATGCATCATATTTTACCACACCACATTACCAAAAAATCACTGAAAAGTTTCAAGGAAATTTTCTATAAATTTGGTGTTAAACTTCCCTGCAACAAAGTCCGCATGAGATATTGCGCTTAATGCCAAAGGTATTGTCGTCTTCACACCTTCAATAACAAATTCATTCAACGCCCTTTTCATACAAGCAATAGCTTCATCTCTAGTATCCTGGTGCACTATAATCTTCGCAATCAACGAATCATAATATGGAGGTATTACATATCCCGTATAAACATGAGAATCAACCCTTACCCCACGCCCACCCGGCGGAGAAAAAAGCGTTACTTCTCCAGCGCTCGGCATAAAGTTATTATATGGATCCTCCGCATTTATCCTGCATTCAATTGAAGCCCCTTCATTCTTTACCTTTTTCTGCCGATATTCCATCCTCTCGCCAAAAGCAATCTTCAACTGCTCTTTAATCAAATCAATCCCCGTCACCATTTCTGTTACAGGATGCTCCACTTGTATCCTGGAATTCATTTCTATGAAATAATATTTTCCTTTATCGTCTACAAGAAATTCAACGGTCCCGGCATTAGTATATTCAACGGCCTTTGCAAGCCGAATAGCCGACTTGCAGAGATCATCACGAAGCTGTGTAGATATGTTTGGCGAAGGCGTCTCTTCCACAAGTTTTTGATGTCGACGCTGCAGACTACAATCACGTTCACCCAAATGAACAATATTACCATAATTATCCGCCAGTATCTGAACCTCTACATGCCTGGAATTTTCTATGTATTTCTCTATATATAGAGACGGATCCTTGAATGAGTTTTCCGCTTCACGCTGACAAAGGTCAAAAGAACTCAGTAAGCTAATATCATTATGTGCGACACGCATCCCTTTTCCCCCACCACCGGCAGAAGCCTTCATTAACACAGGAAACCCTATTTCATGTGCAATCTTTAATGCTTCCTGTTTATTTTGAACAATCCCGTCACTCCCGGGAATTACAGGGACCTTGTTCTCAATTGCAACCTTTCTTGCTTCCATCTTATTGCCCATCTTACGTAACACATTAGAGTTCGGGCCAATAAACACTATGTTTGACGATTCACAAACCTCAGCAAAATGGCCAACCTCTGACAAAAAACCATATCCCGGATGAATGGCTTCAATATCAGTTATTTCTGCAGCACTAATTATACTGGGAACGTTTAAGTAACTATGTTCCGGTTCATGAGGACCAACACAAACAACCCCATCTGCAGAATCCAAATATCTGGCGCCCTTATCTGCTTCAGAACAAATGGCAACGGTTTCAATACCAAGCTCTTTACAAGTCCTGATAATCCTTAAAGCAATCTCACCCCTGGCAGCTACAAGTATACGCGAAAACATAAAATTTCACTCACCAATAAAATAATAAATTTATTAAATACGCCATCCAACACAAGTAAATCATCAATTATAATTTGAAGAAACGCCACAGGACTATAACGCCTTAGCCTTACAGGTGGCATTCTGATCTAACTTCTTGCGAGTTGAATAGTTACCAAAAATCAATAGGGCAACGAAGAAATGTTACCCTAAACCCGACTTGACCAAGGGACAAAAAAAAAGAAAGGGAAAGATTAACAATACCCTACTAGTATTCAGGCCTTCTTTGCCCAAGCTTCAATCACCAATGTCTCATACTAATCAAGACTCCCGCTTGCATTCTACCCACAATCATCCTGAGTAAATCGAACCTAAGGCATGTATATACCATTCACATACAATACTTTACCAAAGAGAAATTGCAGAAAAACTGCCACAATGTATTACCCCTGTTTCACTCGAAATATCGGCTTGCCATACTCAACAGGTTCAGAATCTTTTACAAGAACCTCAACTATTTTACCTTCAATCCCAGACTTCACCTCATTCATAATCTTCATGGCTTCTACTATACAAACTACAGTATCAACATCAATATTATCACCTATGTTTACAAATGCGTCCGCACCAGGCGAACTTGACCGATAAAACGTGCCAACCATAGGAGCAGTTATTTCAACATAATCAATGGGATCAGGTTCCTTAGCGTCAAGCAACTTAACGCTCTCCCTTTCCAACTCCTCAGTTTTACCAGGAGAGGCCTCTACAACCACAGTAGAGTCAGCCTTTCTAATACGAATCTTTGTAGCCTTTTCCTGCACCTCTATCTCTGCTAAATCATTTTCATTCATCAATGCAACCAACTGCTTAACTTTATTTACAAAATCCACCTTCATTTAATCTCCAAAACCTTTTTATAACCGAAAACATAAAAATGTTTCTGCAGTTTAAAATAATGATTTCCGAATACGCTTTTTACAGCAAATTAACAGATTTTACATTTCAAGCTTTATACACCTTATTTTACACCAAACAACAACACAAATAACGCGGCAAAGCCGCAACCAAATCAGGAATTCAGGACAAAGCGTCAGACTTGCAGTTATTTTACCATGTTATTAATCGTAAAGTTGTATCTACTTTCCAACTACAGCTTTCTGCTGCACTAACTCCAGCCTACCCAATTCTGTATACCGTAAAAACCACAATCTATATAATAAAAAGAAGTTTTTACAAAACAACACATCCAAACATTTCAAATTCTTATAACTTACATTTGCAAACTAACCAGATCCAGCAAGAGACTCCCTTATCTCCCGAAGTATCTTGTCCGCACCTTTTCCAAGGAGAAGTTCTGCAAGCTCAAGACCTATATTAGAGGCATTTTCAACATCGCCATCTGCGCTTTCTTTCACAATCTCAGTTCCATCAAGAGAACTCACCATTGCTGTAAGTCGTAATTGGCCATCCGCACAAACTTCCCCAGCAGCCCCAACAGGTATCTGACAACCACCCTGAAGTTTATGTAACAGCGATCTCTCTGCGGTAACTGCAATACGTGTAGTACTGTCATTTAGCAACGAAACCATAGACAACGTATCATCATCATCCTGCCTGGTCTCTATCGCCAAAGAACCTTGTCCCACTGCCGGCAACATAAAATCAAACGGAATTATCTGACGAGCAATTCCCCCCAGCCCCATCCTAATCAAGCCCGCATTTGCAAGTATTATCCCATCAAAGTTGCCATTTTTTAATTTTTCCAATCGGGTATCAAGGTTTCCACGCAAATCTTCAATCTTCAAGTCAGGAAACCTGGCCAGCAGTTGTGCTTTTCTTCGTAAACTACTTGTCCCTATTACACAATCTGCGGAAATCTGATCCAGAGAAACACCTTCCCTACCTATAAAGACATCATGGGAATCCTCTCTTTTTGGAAATGCCCCAATAGTCAAACCTTCCGGCAACTCTGAAGGCATATCCTTTGCACTATGCACAGCAAGATCGATCTCGCCGCTCAACAAAGAGTTTTCTAGCTCTTTAGTAAAAAGCCCTACCCCACCCAATCTGGACAGAGGGACATCTGTAATCCTGTCACCCTTTGTGGAAATTTCTTTTATTGTCACTTCCAACCCGCTAAACCGAGCCTCCAGTTCAGATTTTGTCCAATTTGATTGTATCAAGGCCAGCTTACTGGCCCGTGACCCTATTACTATCTTTTCTTTTCTCACTTTAACCCTGTTTTGGCCTCAAGAACACACTTCCAGGCAATAGAAATTACTGAAAATAATCTTAATAATGTTAAATACCACACTTAATATTTATCATCTAACAAAAATATCTACAACTGTCACCAACATCAACCCAATGCTTATCATCCCATTAATAGTAAAGAATGCAATATTCACCTTTGACAAATCATCAGGACGCACAAGTGAATGTTCATAAATGAGTAATCCGGCAACACCACAGACGCCTGTCATATAAAAGAAACGCAAATCAGTACACCCTACCATCAAAAACAACACAACCACTGTAAACAAATGAAGCACACGTGATATTTTTAATGCCGTACTGATACCAAATCTTTTAGGGACAGAAAACAATCCCATGGTTTTGTCATGATCAAAATCCTGACAAGAGTATATAATATCAAAACCTGCCGTCCACAACAACACTGCGAGCCCCAAAAGAAATGGCGGAAAATCCAGTTCGCCTTTAACCCCAACCCAAGCCCCCACTGGCGCAAGCCCAAGGGCGGCCCCCAACACAAAATGGGAAGCATTGGTAAACCTTTTCGTAAACGAATAGCCAAGCAGGACAACAAGTGCAATAGGAGCTAAACAGAGAGACATTTTATTGAGCATTCCAGCTGAAATAACAAACAGCCCGGCAGAGACTATAGCAAACAACCACATAAAAGGCCTTCCCACAAGCATCTGATGAGACACCCTATAGGCGGTCCTTGCGTTATGTTCGTCATACTTTGTATCTACCAGACGATTAAAAACCATCGCACAACATCTCGCCATAGTTACCGCAAAAACTATAATTATAATACTCTTGCCCGATGGCAATCCGTTCGCGGCAATAAATGCGCTTATTATAACAAACGGAAGCGAAAATATTGTATGAGAAAACTTTATCAGCTCTAAAACTACAGCTACCTTCTTAAACAAAGTCTGTTTTTCTACCGCCCCGTTGCTATTAATCATTTCTTCTCCCTGATAATTGACAAATCATGAACAGCCCTTTCAGTCTTTAACATCACAGTCTGACCAGGGTTTGCCTCATCTAACAATTTATCATTTATATCAAATATACCACTTACTTTCTGCCGAAAGTCGTCCTTCAGACAAGGACCCATAATCTCCACATCGGCTCCCAGCCTTATCTTATTCTTAACCACCACTTTAATTATATTATCTGCAATTGTTTTCTCAACTAAGCCGAGATACCGATACTCCCTGACATATCCGCAGTTTTCATCATCGTCGTCATCCACGGAATCCTCCACCCCTTCCGGCTTCCCCAAAAAGAATCCAGTACTATACGGACGGTGACTTACCTTGTTCAGCTCTTCCAACCATACATTTTTATAAGCGAAATCAGACAAAGTACCACAAGAACCAACCTCACGATCAAACGCATCTATAGCCTCTCTATATATACGCGTTACGGCGGCTACATAATACTGGCTCTTCATCCTACCCTCAATCTTCCAAGCTGTAACCCCTGACGAAATCAGCTCTGCCACATATCTGATCATGCACAGATCCTTAGAACTGAGAATATATGTACCATTCTCATCTTCAACAATCGGAAACTGTTCATCTGGCCGCTTCTCTTCCTTGAGAGAATATTTCCACCTACAAGAATGTGCACAATCACCCAGGTTTGCACTTCTATTTGTCATATGCGCACTAAGCAAACACCTGCCCGAATAGGACATACACATTGCACCATGAACAAAGACCTCTGTCGCACATCCAATTTCTCTGTTTACTTCTTCTATTTCACCCAGGGACAACTCCCTAGCAAGTATAACCCTTTTCGCTCCCTGTTTTCGCCAAAACTCAACAGACAACAGATTTGTTGTATTCGCCTGTGTACTTATGTGAACCGGAATATGAGGAGCAAGGTCGCAAACAATAGAAAAGACCCCGGGATCAGATACTATCACGGCATCAATTGGTAGACTTGAGACCCTTTTCACCTCTCTTTGCACATCAGACAACTGGGCATTTCTGGCAAAAATATTTAATGCGACATAAATTTTCTTACCTTTTTCGTGAAGGAATTCCGCTCCAGCAACAATATCATCTTCTGTAAAGTCTTTAGTACGTGTACGGAGATTTAAACCAGGCATCCCTATATAAACTGCATCTGCACCGTATACGGCAGCAATCTTCAACTTTTCAAGGCTACCTCCAGGCGCAACCAGTTCAGGCTTCTTATATGGAAGATTCATCATTTTGACCTATAGATTTTTCCATATCAAGATATCCTTGCAGTATTATTTGCGCCGCAACCATATCGATCTTTTTCTTCCTCTTTTTACCTGAAAGATTTGCTTCATTCAATGCCCTGGTACCTATAACAGTAGAAAGTCTTTCATCAAACATCTTTATAGGAATAGAGATGTGAGTTTTTAAGGATTCTATAAACTTTAAAACCTCTTTGGCCTTCTCTCCTAAAGTGTTGTTCATATTTTTAGGCAAACCGACCACCACCTCAACCACATCCTTTTCATCTATAAGATCGCGTATCTCTTTCATATCACTTGCAATATTCTTCCTAAAAAGGGTCTGGACACCTTGGGCAGTAATCCCTAATGGGTCACTAACCGCCAACCCTATCCGTCTAGATCCATAATCAATACCTAGTATACGCATATGTATTCAAAAAAGTCCAATTTAGCTAACATCCCACACAGATTATTAAGCCCTTACACCGCCAGCAGATAGGGAATCTTAACAAAAACCAGATAACAAGTCAATGTTAAACAAAGCAGAAAAAGAGCGTTAATACCATAGTGGAGCAAAGCTAAACCCGAAATTGAGAATAAAGAATCCTGGAGTCAGGATTCAAAATAAATCATAGGTTTGTAATCATTTTACGATGTTTTTAATCGTAAGATTTAGTATGCATTTCCTAAATCTATGGTTTCTATTATTCCGGCTTCAGACTCCAGGATTCTTTATTCCATTAAAAGCTACAAAATCTTAAAAAGAAGTTTTTTTTATGATTTTGTAGTTTTTACCCGGTTCACATTGACAGGAATCAACATAAATTTTAAATATGTGATAAATAACGTACAAAATAGCCGAAAAACTAAAGAACCCATTTCTGGCAATCAAAAATAGTTGGAAATTAAAATGAAAAAGTTATACAATTCTTATGTTAACCCATTAAAAACGAAGATTTTACGGAGTAATACCAAATGAGTGTAATTGACGCATTAATTTTAGGGATAATTCAAGGACTTACAGAATTCTTCCCTGTTAGCAGCTCCGGACACCTGGTAATTTTTAAGAATATTTTAAATGTAAACACCCCTGGTGTAATAATGGAGATTTCACTCCATTTCGGAACGGTTGTTGCTATATGCGCAGCATTCCATCGAGACATTTTTCTCCTGATAAAGGAAGCAAAAACTCTGACTTATACATTAATAGGAAAGAAAAAAAATGTTGCAAAATCATACGAAGACCAGGACACAAAGATCTTATTGGCAATACTAATAGGGAACATACCAACGGTTATTATTGCGTTGTTATGCGAAAGTATCTTTGAAAGGTTCTTTAATATACCTGCATTGGCAAGCATAATGATCATAATTACAGGTTTTGTTCTATGGTTAACAAGGATTGCCCATGTTAAGGAAGATAATGGACGTAATAAGGTGAGGATTGTTGATGCCTTGATAGTTGGTGCCGCACAGGGCATCGCGATAATACCTGGAATATCCAGATCTGGAACGACCATAGCAACCGCATCATTTTTGGGAATAAAGAGAGAACTTGCTGCAAAATTCTCCTTTTTATTGTCTGTTCCGGTAATAATAGGAGGTGTAATCTTAAAGTTTGATGATATTAGTGAAGGAACAGTAAATTTCCAGAACATAATAATAGGAACGATTGCCTCTGCAATTGTAGGCTATTTAGCACTTTTCTTTCTTGTAAAGCTAATTAAAAAAGGAAAATTCCACCTCTTTTCATACTATTGCTGGAGTGTTGGTATAATTTCCACAATCTGTTTCTTGACAGTATTAAAATAGTATTAAGGAAAACACAGATGAAAGAAGCGATGTATTACGAACCTTCAGAACACGGAATGGTTCTCTGCAATCTCTGCCCACGTAATTGTGTAATACCGGAGGGGCTAACCGGTTTCTGCGGGGTAAGGAAGAACATTAGCGGCAAACTCTATGCATTGACTTATGAAATGGTTACATCCATTGCTATTGACCCCATAGAAAAGAAGCCATTATATCATTTCTACCCTGGGACACGTACAATGTCAATCGGCACCTTCGGATGTAATATGCGTTGCAAACATTGTCAAAACTGGGATATTTCGCATCAGACAGCAACTGAAAGCAGTAATGGAATGAGCCGTCTTCAGCCAAAAGAACTAATCCGTTTAACAAAAGAAAAAGGCTGCGGGGCTTTGGCATGGACATATAATGAACCTAGTATATGGTTTGAATATCTGCTTGAAACTGCAAAGCTGGCCAAAAAAGAGGGAATTTTAACCGTCATGGTCACCTCCGGCATGATTAATCAGCCCCCGCTTAAAGAACTGATAGGCCACATAGACGCGTATAGGTTGGACATAAAAGGGTTTACAGAGAAATTCTACAAAGACCTTACCGGAAAAGCCATATTAAATAATGTCCTGGAAAATGCATTGCTGGCATACAGAGCAGGTTCGCACCTAGAAATCATCACAAATGTAATACCAAACTGGAATGATTCGGATGAACATTTTGATGGCTTATCAAAATGGATAGTTAAAAACCTAAGCAAGGAGACACCATGGCACTTGACAGCATACTACCCGAACAATAAATTAACCGAGCCCCCCACCCCGACTAGCACCCTGGAGAGAGGAATGGAGATAGGCCTTGAGAACGGACTGGAGTATATATATATTGGAAACATACCCGGACATACGGGACAAAACACCGTTTGCCCGAAATGTAAAAGTATGCTAGTAAACAGGATAGGGTTTGGGGTTACAGAGAATCATATTGTAAAGGGACGATGTGATTCATGCGGACATGAAATCAAATCCTACAAAGGGAAAGACTTTCCATCTGAAATCAATACCAATCCGCACCCAGAAAGGGTTATGTAACATTTCGTCACTGCCCCCAACAACAGCATTTTATTAAATATACTTTTACTCAAGTCACTAATGCCGACGATTAGGAGTCAATTTACAAAACCCACGTAACCATGAATGATAGAGATAAATTAAGGGACATAGTCACAAATAAAGTATTGCCGCTTGTCGAAATGCCGGCCCAATACATTGGGGATGAATTAAACTCCGTAAAAAAGAACCATAACGATGTAGACCTGAAAGTAATCATTGCATTTCCTGATACTTATAGCATTGGAATGTCACATCTTGGTATCCATATATTATACTTTCTTTTAAACAAAAGGGATGACACTGTTTGCGAAAGAGTGTTTGCTCCGTGGCATGACATGGAAGATGAAATGCGCAGGAACAACATACCCCTCTTCAGCCTTGAAACTTACACGCCTGTAAAAGATTTTGATATTCTGGGCTTTTCCTTGCAGTACGAAATGTCTTATACCAACATAGTGAACATGCTTGACATGTCACAGATACCCATTATGAAAGAGGACCGCAGCGAAGAACATCCCATCGTGATCGGTGGCGGCCCGTCCAGTTTATCACCAGAACCCATAGCCGATTTCTTTGATATCTTTGTCCTTGGTGACGGAGAAGATACACTCCAGGCATTTATGAACCACTTTAAGACAATAAAAGATGACAAATCACTCACAAAAGCGGAGAAAATACGATCTTTGGCTGAAAACGTTAAGGGGCTTTACGCCCCGGAATTATACGAGGTTGAATACGACACTGATGGATTAATACAATCAATCAACCCTAAATTTCCACAACTTCCAAAAACAATCAAAAAGGAAACGGTTAAAGACCTAAACACGGCTTATTTCCCAGACACGTTAATAGTTCCGTATGTTAAAACAACCCACGACAGAATAGCCATCGAGATAATGCGAGGTTGTACAAGAGGATGCAGGTTCTGTAATGCCGGAATGACCAAACGGCCAAAACGCATACGGACTGTAGAGAATATAACAGACATTGCAAAAACATTATACAATAACACAGGATATAACGAAATTTCACTCACATCATTATCCACAAGTGACTATCCTGAGCTGGAAAGATTAATGGTCAGCCTGCACGAGATCTTTGACAGCAAAAACGTCAACATATCATTCCCTTCACTCAGGGTATCAAAGGAACTGGCAACTCTACCTTCACTGATTAAGTCCGTAAGAAAATCAGGCATTACTATCGCCCTGGAGGCCGCAAGCCTTAGGCTACGAAAGGTAATCAACAAGAACATAACAAACGAAGATCTCTTTAACGGAGTAATTGAGGCATACAAACATGGTTGGCAACTTGTAAAACTTTACTTTATGATAGGATTGCCCACCGAAACGGAAGAAGAGGTTGACGAAATATTAGAACTTGCAAACAAAATCTCACTATTGAAGAAAGATGTAAACGGTTCGCCCGCTTATGTAAATGTAGCGATCTCTATATTCGTTCCCAAACCAAACACACCTTTTCAATGGCACCCAATGGTTAAACCGGAGCAGATGAAGGAAACAATAGAAAGACTGAAGAGAAACAACAAAAGGAGATCACGTATAAAACTGAAATTCCACAACCCAGAACTCAGTATATTGGAAGGAATCTTCTCAAGAGGCGATAGAAGGCTCAGTAAAGCAATATACCAGGCATGGTTGGACGGCTGTAAATTTGATGCATGGGATGAACATTTCAATTATCAAAAATGGATTGACGCATTTAAAAAAGTAGATATCGATGAGGGATTTTATGTTAACAGAGAACGTTTAAAAGATGAGATATTCCCATGGGACCACATCGACGCCGGAGTGGACAAGTCGTTTTTACTAACAGAGATGGAAAAGTCCGTAAAACATGAGATAACAGAGGATTGCAGTAACAATCCATGTTCACATTGCGGAGCTTGTTAAGGTGTAATCAATTCTCACAGGAAGTTATCATGGCGATATCTTATATTGGGCTAGGTTCCAATCTTGGGAACAGAGAGAAGATGATTACTCTTTCAATGGAGTATCTTAACCGGACCCATAATATCAACATCACAAAGCGATCATCTTTTTATGAGACCGAACCAGTAGGCGGCCCACCTCAGGGAGATTTCATTAACGCCGCAATTGAAGTAGAGACAGAACTTTCCCCAGAAGATCTACTTGATAAACTACAGGAAATAGAAGTAAGGTTGAAACGTAAACGAACAATTAAAGATGGTCCGCGAACTATAGATATGGACATACTGTTGTACGATAATATAATTCTAAACACAGACAGCTTAGACATACCACATCCATTAATGCATAAAAGAATGTTTGTCCTAGAACCATTAACGGAAATAGCCCCACAGTTAATACATCCTGTTTCAGGAAAGAGTATCATTCAATTGCGTAATATGCTAAAAAATGCCGGTACGCACATTTAGGGGAGAAGAAACCTACAACCGCAAGTATTTATACCACCACTTAAGTATATATATTAAATCTAGACTTTAACCTTTTCTTTACACTTCTTTCTTGGTTTGGTAGTTAAAGACTTTACCTTCTCTTTTAACTTCTTATTCTCCTCTATTAATCCAAGAACATCAATATCTACACTAGTGGGATCCTTTGGGACCGGATTTGCCTGAAGGCCCACAAGAAACTCATTATCATCAAAAGCAAACTTAGTCATCACCCATGAAAACTGCGCCTGAGAATCAATTGACAGGCCTCCATCATCTCCATCTGAAGATGACGCGATTGTCAAATTCCTCCCAGCGATAACCCACGGTGTTAACAAATGCAAATTTCCCAGGCTGGTCATTAGCTTTATCTTTGAGCCACCAGCGATCATATTAACCAACTCCCCCATTCCATCTTTAACATCATCATTTACCACAGATTCCTCAGTTCCAAGCATTGCGTTTGCAATATCGCAGGCAACCTTCCCCGAAGAAAAAACAGCAATCTTTCCCATGTACTTCTCGCCAAAGAAATGGAGCGATGAAATAAGATCAGTACTTACATTTTTCTCATCTTTTACAAATGATTCGTCATGCGTAATCTCTATCATTAGCATGGCTGAAAAGACCTCAATAGTCGTATCTTTTATTGCTTTTGTTATACCATCTTCCAATTCATTTATCGACATATTCTACCTTTTTAAAAATACTTTACAAATTATGATTGCAGCAGTTAAGACTTATTGCTTGCTATACAACTGTCTATCTGATAATCTGAAAAATAATAATATTGTTTTTTTTAGAATCAAGGAAATATTTTATATCAAATAAGCAAAATAAAGGACCATATTGATGCCAAAAATAACTATCAATATCGACAACGCCAAGCCATTTATTTGTGACGAAGAACTCGCGAGTATCCAAAAAGATATTCTAAAAATACATGATCAAATAAAAAAAGGGGAAGGCGCCGGTAGTAGTTTCCTTGGCTGGCTGAACACCCCATCTACAACAGAATACAAATTAATAGAAAAAATCAACAATACTGCCGAATTTATCAAAGACAACTCTGATATCTTTATAAGTATTGGGATTGGCGGATCTTATCTTGGCGCAAAGGCAGCGATAGAATTTGCAAATCACTCATTCTTCAATAATCTTTCACAAGTAGACAGAAATAGGCCCGAGATTTATTTTGCTGGACAAAATATAAGTTCTGATTATCTTTCAGACTTAATCGACATTATCGGCAACAAAAGAATTTGCATTAACGTAATCTCTAAATCAGGCACAACATTGGAACCGGCTGTTACATTTAGAATCTTAAAGGAACTCGTCGAAAAAAGGCACGGAAAAGATGAAGCAAAAAAGAGAATCATTGTTACTACCGACAAAGAGAAAGGGGCGTTAAAGAAACTAGCAGTTGAGAAAGGATACACAACTTTTGAAATACCTGATGATGTTGGCGGCAGATTTTCCGTCTTAACACCTGTAGGACTTATTCCAATAGCCGTTTCAGGGATTAACATCGAAGAGTTGATAAATGGGGCAAGTGTATACGAAAAACTTACATCTGACGGTAACTTTCAGTCAAACCCGGCAAGCCTATACTGTGCAGTTCGTAATCTTCTGTATCGTAAAGGTAAGAGTACAGAAATATTATCTTCATTCCACCCATCACTTCATTTCCTAGCAGAGTGGTGGAAACAGCTGGCAGGTGAAAGTGAAGGAAAAAACAAATCTGGTATATTTCCTGCTTCCGTAGATTTCACTACCGACCTACACTCCATGGGACAATGGATCCAGGACGGCCAGAGGACAATATTTGAGACATTTCTGCTTATTAACAAATCAAACCGGGAAGTTAAGATCCCATACCTCGAGGATGATCAAGACGGCTTAAACTATATCGTTGGCAAGTCACTTGACTACGTTAATGACAAGGCTTATAAAGGTACCGCAGATGCACATAAAACAGGGGGCGTGCCAAACATGTCAATTATACTTGAGGACAGATCCCCAAATACACTTGGACAGATCTTTTACTTCTTTGAAAAGGCTATTGCCGTCTCAGGATATTTACAAAAAGTCAACCCATTTGACCAACCGGGAGTCGAATTTTATAAAAAAAACATGTTTTCCCTATTGGGAAAACCAGGGGCATAAGCCAAGAATCATCAAATTACTTTTATCGCGCCCCTCCATGGAAAGTCTTAGCAGGAGAATTGTAGATATTACCCATTTCACTTGCAGAAAACGAGGTTTAAGCGCCAAGTTCCCCTACTAATACCCCAAAATATCTGGAAGATATAACGTTTTTGTTTACCGAGAAAAGGTGCCCACGTGCTTATCTCCTACACAACAACAATTTACAACGAAACCATACATAACTGAGAGACCTTGGCACAACATGTGCTAAATTTAATAAATAAGTAGTAGCAAGAAAGAAAGAAAATTTTCTATTTAAGACAATTTTGTTGCATATTGCTTATTTACAAGCATTTACAAAAGAACATAAGCAATATATACAACAAAGATTATTCGTCCAAGAATGAGAAAAATTAACTGTCGTCATCAAGGCACTGCCTGACATTTATTTTGGCGCACCTTGCAGAACAACCTGTTTAAAAATATAAAACAGTATTGGCAAACAACACCAAATCATAAACAACTTAAAGATGCTCTGCTATTGTAATCCCATACCTTAAAATTCATCAATAGTAGACCGCCCTAAATGGCAGACAGTAGAGACAAGAATTTACATTATTCCTTCTTCTATCATTATATTTAACATAATGGACGTTTTATTAGTATTAAACATATTTTATCTGCACATTTAGGGCGATACATATTCAACGATAAAGAACTATTAAGTCCAGACAAACAGTTAAGCAGCCTACTCATTATCACATACAATTAACATACTGTCAATCGGTACATCACCCTACAAATTTTGTGACGCCTTACCGTAAAGAAGTATAACAAAACTCTAAAGTTTAGGACTACACAAACGATATATATATTAGTAAATCACTCTACAAATTTTGTAATTCCATACCGTACAAGAACATAGTAAGGTTTTAACGTTTCAAACCTTACATCCAACACATACGGCGAGTATATATTAACTTACAACACTGCACCTTTTAAAAATTACATTATAGTTCAACCTAAATTAAGCGATTCTAAAGAGATTATTAATAGTAGAACAAGCACTATTGACAGTACACATACTGATGATATGCAAGGATTCCATCCATATAAAACCTGATATTATAACAACTTGTGTACTTTCCTACAATAGAACCGATCAATATAGGTTTCAATTTAAAAGAGAAAGGAGGTCTATGGGAAAAATTCGAACTTGTGGTCTTTGTTGTGTATAAAAACCATTCTTAACACAATAATATCCACATTAGATGCTGAATATATGCAATTTATTTACATAATGACATAGCGCGGCAAAGCCGCAATCAAAATACGAGATTCTAGATACTGGATTCTAGATACTAGATACTGGCAAATAGTTCAATTTCTATCTTTCTTGTCAAGATGCAACATAAAAAGAGCCGAATTTAATTTGAGATATAATGTTTTAAGGCGTTTAAATAAATCATCAAGCATCTAGTATCAAGCAACCAGCAACTATCCTGTTACAAATGACTTAACAATGCATGCTAAAAATTTCTTTCTAAAAAAAGAAGTTTTTACAGGGTAATACTATAATGGACGTTTTATTAGTATTAAAAACAAAACTACTACCGCACATTTAATGACTTAAATATAATTTAGTGAGGGGGCCGATTTTATGAAAAAGCAATTTTACAATTTCTTTTCTGTTTCTATGTGCCTACTGCTCTGTCTTTGCATTTTGCAGTTAAATGCAAACGCGGCAAGCGAAGCGAACAACAACGGCATTAAAGAAACCGTACTGAGCACTCTTTTAGGACGTGACATAAGAGTTCCGCACACAAAACAGGTTAACGAAAAAAGGGAGCTATCCAACCTTATTAAACATGAGGTTGAAGATGCGGAGGGGGCTTTAAGCATTTTGGGTCATGAAATAATCCAGGTTAGCGACCCACATGATGACCTTGCTGACGCATTAGCAAGATTATCGGCTAGTGCTAACGAGGGGTTAATAAGTAATGACGACGCAAATGAAATCATGGATATACTTTTAGGTACTACAGAAGGAAGAATCTACGACGGATTTGGTTTACTTAATTTCAACAGGTGGAACGACCCTGATATTCCAGAATCCGCATTTCCTGCAGATGCAATAAAAGGAGAGTATAAAACAAAACTTCTTCGGGATACCGGATTAACTGAACCTAATTTTATACCTGCTCAGAATGTAAGGTTGGCCAACCAGGATTTCAGCGTTGGAGGCGGCGATGTTACTATCTGGGAATTGGACGTTAACATGTTATGGTACGGTCAGCAATTTGACGCAGACACATTTTTAATCAAAGTGCCCCTTGAAATTAACGGAAAAAAAGTTAACAAGAACGATACGTTTAGAGTTAATTACCATATCTATTCCCTTGTGAAAGAAGACTTTTCGCCTACCCAGGTACTGCTTGATATAAACCCAAAAGAGGAGTTTCCGGGACAAAGCAGTGTATCACTACCACATAAAGGACAAGACTCTGTATGGGTAGAAGTTAATAGAAACAAAGTCGCCCATATTACAGTCCAGTACTCAACTTTACGTACGTTTAGAGGGGTTTATACATGGGGTTGGAGAGTCCACCCTCCTAGGATTCAGTTTATGGACATGATCTTTGAACACACAAACAATCATACCGGGACGGCAGAGTTGGATTCCAGAAGCCTATCAATGTCTGAAAGGAATAGAGAAATGGATATTGACGGGATTGGAGATTCCGCGCCAGAAAAAAAGGTTTACAATGTTGTCAAAAAGGCCTTAAATGGCGAAATTACGGCTCAAGAACTCTTTTCAATGCTAAATGATCCGGAGAACGGGCCCAAAGGGACATTCGCACAGTGGCTTGATTTAATGATTAATCAGCAACAGATTCCTCCTGAAGCAGAAGAGATGCTGCAGACTGAAAATAAGGACATATCTGATTACGATTTTATTGTTTGTTTTTTAAATAACGAAATGTATGGAATAAGCAAATTCGGCAACAAAATCAGAGACTGGAAACAGGGAGATACGGTTTTTACTAAAGTTATTAACTTAGACAACCACACTCATTATTACAGGAACGTTGATTTCGGTGACCGTTTGAGCGAAGACATCGCAAATACCCAGGTTAATGGAGTATTCAGTTTTGAAATAATGAACTTTAAACCAACATATGGTGCACCTAAGGTAGCAGAAATGCAATGGCGGTCTGGATTTGGTTTTAAGCCGCATTTCTCCGCTATTCCTCAGGAAGGGGTCTTTCAGGATGAGGATATTGCAGGGCTTAAACCATATGCAGCTCCTGTTTTTGAACAAGAAAGGATGAACATACATTATGGATATCAGTATTCAACAGAAAACAGGGGAGGAGATTTCCCATTTAATCCGCCTAACGGGATAATCCAGAGCAGTGCATTACCTTCGTTCGATCGAATGTATGATATTGATCCGTCTCTATCAAAAAGAAGAATGAATTTGGCAACAAAAAACTGGAAGAAATTCAAAAAGAGGAGTTCAAGATCCATCACCGAAGGCCTTGTAATCGGTCAAACTACAGAAGGTTACGGTGTGGCAAAAATGTGCGAAGAATTCGAGGGAAATTTTTGCGGAGAAGATCTTAACCCCTTCCATCCGTTAAATTTGAAAAATTTTGACACGGATGGGGATGGCACTAACGACGAGCTCAGGTTCCCTAGATTTCTTATTAATCCGGGAGCTGGTGGAGATATAATCCCTCCAACTCCGGCATGGAGAACTTTTTTGTTTCTTTCCCCAAGAAACGGAACCCTGTTTATCGATCCTAATGACAAATCAAAAGGTCACTGGGTTGATCTAACATATGCACATGGAGCACCCGTTTTTGCAGGAGAAAGTATTAGTACTACTATTGAAATGCCAAGAAGACTCGGGCAGGTCTTTTATCAGTTTGATGACCTTTTCCATGATAACGATATATTTTCTCCGCATCCTATTTCAGCGCAAAACTAGATCAGAAAAAGGTAACAAGAAATAAGCATACAAATAGTGTTATATTTTTTATTGTTAGAAAAAGGGGTGATTAATGTTTAAATATACAACTCCATTTAGAAAAGAACGTAATGATAAACTTCTCTTAATGGAAAGGTTAACCTTACTGATTGCAATTCTTACAATCTGCATAGGTTTTATTTCTTTGAAAGGCGTAAATGCCCAGTCCGTATGTCCGCAAGATGCTCCGGTCAGGACATTTGATGTCTCTGCAATTGCAGTTGATATCATTTATAACAACTGGGGAGATAAAGATTTAGCCGCTGGTTCAAACCAAAACACTGGAGATAGCAATATCGGGTTTCCTGGAAGGGCAAACCTTTTTGCACTTGAAAAGCAATCTTATACCGGGCCTACCGGGCCTACTGGAGTAAATAATTATAACAACTCCACTCTTATTAAGAGTGCCGCAAAGGTAAACACAGATACTCCTTCGTATGAGATACAGCCATTAACCATGCGCTGCAATGTGGGTGACTGTATCAAGATTAACCTCACAAATAAGGACTTGAACTTTGCATCGCTCACAATAAGGAGGGCACAATACAACGTCTTGGATTCATCCGGAAATCTTGTAGGCAACAACGCCTCAAGCCCTGCTCTTCAAAAAGGAGAAAGTCATACCTACGTCTTTTATATTGATGATCAACCGGAAAATCAGGGCGCATATCATATCAGCACTCAGGCAGACGGCTATATTGATCTAGTATACGGAGGACTATGGGGAGCATTAATAGCAGAACCTAGAGGATCCAAGTTTCTAGCAAGCATGAATCCCTGGAGTTCCAATGCAAAGAATGTTCATATTGCAGACTTTGATCCAACCAACCCACCTGATCTCACATGGAGTGACTGGGAAGCTATTGTTGTTCCATGTCAGGGAATTGACAAAGGCGAAAGCCCTTCATGCGATCGCATATTCAACTCTCTAGGGGCATTTAATAACGGTGTGGGTAAAGACGGAAAGCTTGGATTGGGTACCGGACCAACAACCAATTCACTTGGAGCCTTCCGTGAAGCTGTAACATATTACCACGACGGTATATTTATGGCAGACGGAAAGCTGAACCAACCAGACAGAAATATGAGTTTCCCAGTTATCGACCCTGAATTGGCTGCGCCTGAGGGCGAAGAGAATGAAGGAGGCGGAATCTTACTGCCAATAAAAGGAGAACAGCATGATAGTGGACTGTGGGGGCTGCCAGATGGCGGTAGTGCACAGGGGCTAAGATATGCATTTTCAACCCATGCCGGCATCCTTGGCACTCGTGGATGGCCAATGATGGGTACACCAGGGCCAGTTGACTCACGACAGCCGCAAAGCAACAATACCAGTTTTAATGATGATGAATTCAAGAGTGTTGATGATCATAGCACCAACTTTGGTAAAGGAATGAACTACCGCAGTGATCCCTTCTCCTATATGAAAGCGATAGAAGAAGACGAATCCATGTCATATGGTAGTTACTCTTTTGCAGAACCGTCAACCCCATGCCCGAGGGCATACCTTGGAGATCCGATGATATGGAGGATTGTTCATGGCGGTGGAGAAGAACACCATGTTCAACACATGCACGGATTCACAAGATGGCCGGAACAACCATATGAAGATCACGGAATAGATCCTATTACTGGGAATCCGATTAAAGACGAAAACGGTAACCCTGTATTGGCTTCAAGGATGTACATGAGGGGAATAGTTAGTGTGCCAGACAATCTGACGGAATCCCTTGAGCGTTCCGCATCAATATTTAAACAGAGAAAAGATACAAGGCCTACAGCATCAAACATAGTTGACGTTACAATGATAGCTCCGGGTGAAGTTTATGATCTGGAGTTTGAGTGCGGAGCAGGTTCATGTCATGGTCAACCCGCAGACTGGGTAGACCATTGTCACATCTCTGACCACTATACAATAGGTATGTGGAGATTTATGAGGGTTTACGGGACACAGCAGTCAAATTTGTCAATGCTTCCGGGAAGACCTGTTGTACCTGAAGCGGTAAACATGCAAGGTCTTATTGAGTCTGGTGAAACAATGGACGGAAAGAAATTCTGTTCTAAATCAATCACCCCTACTTGCCCGGAAATAGAGAATGAAGAGTTTGTAAATGTGGAAGCATGGACAAAACATCTTCTACCTTCAAGGGGTGTACAGCGCCAGGGAGCTTTGGACCCGCGTTTTGGGGGTGAACTCGACGCCGAGTGGAGAAACCCAGCATACGATCCGTTTGATGCTAACAGAAACGGGATAGCACAGGATATCGATGGCGACGGAACATGTATTAATGGTGATCCTGACGCCCTTCTGGATGCAACTATTAATGCAGAAGGAAAAGTGGTAAACTCCGAGGGAAATATCGTAGAATCATGTACCGATGGAGGTGACCCAGTTGACTGGATCATCAACCCTCCATGCCCATCTTTGGATGGTACATATGATCCAGACTCCCAATTCGGTAACATGAGCATGGATGGCTTAAGGGCCCTGGCTTGTATGATTAATGGATATGATGGCGACCACCTGGATTGGAAGATAGTTCAAACCGAAGACGGCCCTCTTGCCCTTAATCAGCCAGACGGTCCGTTATTCCAGAATTTTATAGAAGGAATAGGTGACCCCCAGGGCAGATGGTCTCGCTATCGGGATGCAAAGATGTACAACTTAAATAAAGACGGCAGTGTTAATTTACTTGGTCAAGTAGGGCCACGTCCGGGATCACGAGCAGAAATACTGTTTAATCCACAGAACGGACATTTGGACTATCCAGCCCTTCGTCCATTAAGGGGCATGAGGGTTCCATGGCCACCTAACAACCACTCGGGAGCACCATCAATCGGAGAAACCGGGACAATCGCTGGAATAGATCCTCTCGCAACAAGGGAAGAGGCTGTACAGGCTTCACTTCAGGCAGAGAAATCAGAATTAGGCAAATATCCTGCTGGCCTGTGTCCTCCAAACGCGCCGGTTAGAAGCTATGATATAGTTGCTTTCCCTGCACTTGAATTATCAGGAAAATCGGTGGGAGGTATCAGAGGTTTAATTTATAACAGATTCGGCGATACAGATCCTAATGCAACAGTTTATGCGTTAAGAAATGATGAAGTCGATGTCTTTGGAGCTAAGAGACGTGGCCAGCAGCTTGCAATTCGCTGCAACGTCGGAGATTGCGTTGATATCCAGTTCCGTTCACACGCAACTGATTTTAACCCTATCCAGGACAACTTCTCAAAGCTCAATATGCACATCCATATGGTTCATTTTGATCCTACCGCATCCGATGGTGTTATTGTCGGATATAACTGGGAACAGTCAGCAAGGCCATGCACTGACATCGGGCAGGTCACAGACTTGGTTTCTGCGGCAAAGGACCTTAACTCTGAAGAGCTTGGAGGTGACAGAGCAATTGGACTAGCAAGAGAAATGCAATACTCCAAAGAAGGCCCTCCAGCACTTGGTGGCGGTGAAGGACCTACACACAATGTAATTACCCCTGATGCTGACAATGCAGTTGACCGAATTATTAATGCATTGAACTGGAACGGAAGACCTTGGGAATATACCCATTACAGGTGGTTCGCAGATATACAGATGCTGGCTTTCTGGCATCCACATATAGGAGGATTCCTGGCTTTTCCATTGGGAGTAACAAACGGAACGATCGCCGAACCAATCGGATCAGAGTACCGTGACCGTGTTACAGGTCTGGAAAAGTATACACACACGGATAAAGTTTCACAAAACCCGATTCTTAAGACATTCAGAAATGACAAGAGCAGCATACCGGTTTCAGGTGAAAAAGACGGATTCCCATTTGCTCAACAATTGGGTTTTGCCAGTGATTTTGGAGGAAACCCTCAGTTAGGTTGGGCACTTGGTGGTCTAGACTATGAAGAGACTACTAAGGTTATAAACCTATCCGCACTTCAAGAAGAGGATGGTTGTTCCGGAAATAACGGACGACCTTGTGGAAACAGAAAGGTTCAGACCGGGGAAGATATCCCTCTATTTGGAATGGTTGATTTTAGAGGTGGCCCGTCAGGATTGGAACCTGACGATTGCGGTGACGTCAGTCAGGGAAAGACAGCAATGAGTCTGATTGACCCAAACATTGTTCTGACGAAAAACAATGTCCTGAAACACACAAACGGAGAGTGTAACGGGATAAACACAGACGACTCCAATTTGGGAGCAAACTCGAATCTACAAAGAGTTGCAAACGGATTAGTCCCGGAAACCAACAGTACTTTGAGGACGGATAGGATATTTAACCGTACTAATTCCATCTTTGATGTAAAGGCCAATAGTTTTGAAACGCAGGTTGATACTGGCGGAACAGAACTTGTTGACATTATTACAACAAACAACAATGATCTCAACAGAAAAGCGGCACCGAGTTTTCGTGAAGCTGTATTTTTCTGGACAGATGATATTTATCTGATGCTTGGCAATGGTACTGAAGAAGAGCCGTTTAATAATCGTATAGAAGAGACCAAAGGTATCAGTGGTGTTACACTGCGTAACGAGCCATTGGACAGAAGGGTTTCTCTTGGAGGTCTTGAACAGCACAAAGTCTTTACCAGTGCTCCAAGTGTAGGAGATCCTTCTACGCCACTTCTAATGGCACACCCTGGAGACCGGTTCCTTCTAAGGGCATTCCCGGGTGGAACTCAGGACATGCATACATTCAGGTTCCTGGGTCAACGATTTGGAAACGAACGTGCCAACGCAACCAGCAACCCCATTGATAGTGAGCAGAATTCCATAGGCTACTTCTCAACATTTGAATTAATGGGTGGTGCAGGTTCAAGCTTTATTGATAATAACGGGAAACAGCATAATATGCCTGGAGACTATCTCTATTACATGACAATAGGTGCGATTGACCTGAACGCCGGGTCATGGGGGCTTCTCAGGGTAGACAAAGACCTGGCGATAAAACCCCTTGACGACACACCGGAAGTTGCGGTTGGTGGTGATCCTTGCCAAGGGCAAAAGATACGTAAGTACGATGTAACAGCCGTATCAGTTAACGACAACCAAAATGTCCATGCAGCAGAGAGCATTTTTGTTCTGGCCAACAATAGGGGCAAACCTAACAGGAAGGCCGTCAAAGTAGCTCAACCTCTTGTGCTAAGAGCAGTTTCAGGTGAATGTGTGGAGGTAACTTTGCACGCACACCATTTGGACGACCCAAGTAGAAGGGTTGGTATGACGTGCGGTTTAGTTGTCAGTGATCCTAAGACCAGCTATGGTGTAAATGTTGGTAAGAATCTGGAAACGGGTGGAATAGACCAGACTGTTGGTTCTGCAGCTAATAACCCAGGTTCTTCAGTTACATACAGATGGCTTACAGGTAAGCAAGCAATCTATGATCTTTCCCATCCTGAAATCGGAAACAAAGGAGGAGCAAAGAGCTGGCAGGGTACAATTTCAGGCGAACAGGAGAAAGAGATAGGAACCGTTTATCTGTCAAGTCTTGTTGACCCGGTAAAGGACCTGAACGAAGGACTTTTTGGTGCTCTGATTGTTGAACCGGAAGGTTCCGTTTGGAACACGAATCATATGGACAAGAAGACTATGGGATATACTGTTGCCGATGTAAAAACAGATGAAGGCAATTTTAGAGAACTTGTGGTTATTATGCATGAAGAGTCCAGGCTATTTGAATCTAGTTTCAGGCCTCAAAGGAACTTTAATGGCGCTATAAATTACCGCAAATCTGGAACAGGTCCTCCATTCACAGATGTGGACAATGGATTGATCTTCACTGCTAACGCCGGAGAACCTACAAGGGTAAGACTTCTCTATGCAAACGGTTCGGAAGACCGCGTCTTTACTATTCATGGTCACAGATGGCTTCAGGAAACAAACACAGAGCATGCGAACTCTATTTGCACTGTACCTATGGGAGTAAGCATGAGATATGATCTGGAGTTAATAGGTAATGACATGGATGGTGACGGGATTGCGGACAACGGTGTCAGCAAATTCAAAGGAGACTATTACCTCGGCGTAGTGGAGTTAAGAAGTGCCAAAGACGGACAATGGGGAGTCGTAAGGGTTCAGTAATCTAAATTTTTAACTATTTTTCAAAAGCCTATCTAGTGTATATCACAAGATAGGCTTTTTTTATATACCAGGGATCTTTATCATATGAAAAGATTGGAAATAACTATTTATTATTCCAGGCATAGTTAAACTAGTGTAAAATTGATAAAGTAGTCCCAGCTTTCCAATTCTTCATATCTATTTTGTGCTATGCAAACTCAAATATTTCTTGAACCCTTGGTTTACCATAATCTGCATCTGCAGTCAAAACATGAACATTTTTTACAGGAGAATACTCACCTGCACTATGTGTGTGCCCACACAAAACAAGAAAATCTGAGTCCGGATTTGATTCCGCACATCTTAAAATCACCTTTCCCACTGCCTGACAAGAAAACCACGGGATCCAATCATCTGCACTTACACACCCGCGATGCCATGTTGATTCTCTGAACGGTGGTGCATGAGTAAGAATCAAAATCTTTTGTCCTATAGTTGCAGCTTGGTTAAGCTTAGGTTCAAGCCTGGCAGCAGCTTCATCACCAAGACGATTAAGTAATATAATTCTTTCTCTTTTTGAAAGCCCTTGCAATTCTTTTATAAGATGGAAGTCATTTAGTTCCACCGTGGAGCCAAGCGGATCCCCAAACCTGGCGTCCGCCCAGGAATCATCACCAACTAGAGCAACATCATCCGTTAATCTTTGTGGCCCGGCTGATGTTAACCACATCGAGCACGCAGATGTTTCAGTAAATAACCCGACCTCTCTCTTCACACTAGAAATAGATCCTCTATAAAAATCATGATTTCCCAGAATAAAAAATATTCTCCCTTGTATTGCGGATTCAAAGCTTCTAAGAAAAAAGACTATCGACCCGGCCTCTCCAATATCCCCGCTTAAAAGCCAAACATCTGCCTTGCTCAGAACAAGGCTTTGGAAAAATTGGTCCAATTCACCATTGTTAAAAAAATTAAGATGAATATCGGAAAGCCAACCAACTTTCATTCGACGCTCCATATGAAGATTTGTTATAATATTACTCAATAAGCCTGAATCAATCTTGGAGACTGATCCAAAACGTTAGAAACCATTTGTGCTTAGCTATTTGCCATGCGTTTTGTGTGATCAAGAAACCAGTGAAACAACTTATAAGACTGTTCCATCAGAAATTGGACCTATTCTTTTTATAGCTTTAATATATCCAAATGTTATAATTGGTAACATGAAGAAAAAACCATTGATAAAAACCAATCCTTACCTGAAAGACCCTGAACTTGGCAAAGCCCTGCTCTTTCAATCTGTATCTTCCTCAACCGCAGTTGAAGGAGTTCTTACAAAATACCCCAAGCTCTCCAAAACAATGGAAAAGAAACTCAAAGAAGTTATTTCCGTTCATGAGCCCTCAGCGTCTTACGAATAGCAGCTGCAAATATTTTTTCCATAGCCTGATAGTTTCGATCCATACCCACCTGGATTGCTTTAATATAGCCCTTCTTTCCCGTACCTATCATATTCTTGAAATCCAGAGGTGGCAATTCCGATTGCAGTGCCATTAACGTAGCCAGCATTCTTGCGACTCTTCCATTACCCTCTCTGAATGGATGTATAAGTACCAGTTCTGTATGAACAATGGCCAGAGCTTTTGTTACTTCCTCAATAGTCTTAAAACAGCATGGAGTATATTTATAGAGCGGTCCTTTTTCAAGCCCAGCCATCAACCTGAAAATTTGTGCTGGAAATGCAAATGGAAAACCGCTTTTGCTCATCATCACTTGCCGATATTTTCCCGCCCATTCATAAATGCCACCCAGCCAGAGCTTGTGAATTTTACATATGTCTAAAGCGGTGAAACGATGGTCAACACTGAAAATGTTTGTTAACTCTTCAATTGTTCGTATTTGTTCTGCTTTCTCGTGCCTGTCCATCTCACGCTTGCTTGTTATGCCAAGCTTATTCTTGAGTACTCTGCCGCGTGAACCTGGTTCAGACTGATCTTCTATAAGATGTGAAGTATCGTATCGCTTAGATTCTTTCATATTGTATACATCCAAGAGAAAGTTCGCCCCTCCTAAAGCACTCTTAAAACAACAATATAAAATCAATATTTATTATCTATGATGTGCCTCCAAGCTTATCCTAATACCTATTTGTCCATTTCACTTTGGGATCAGAAGTAGTATCCTCAACTAACTCGTAAAGGCCCATTCTTTCTTTACGAAGCTTACCCATTTCCACAAGCTTATCCCACACTTCAGGGGGAAAATTTCTTGGCGGCCGAATAGCAACAATACCTGACTTTTTGCCACCACTGAGAGCTGCGCCACCTAGCGTTGACTCAGCATCAAGTTGCGTCGCTCTGAGGAGTTTCTTAAATGTCTTAAACGCTTTCTTCAGGTAATCTGGATTCATACCGTCCTCTGGTATTTCGTTAATCATTGTGTTCCTCCTACTACTAACGATTGATAAACTATTACACTTTTTACATTATAGCCTTTTGTTTGATTTTATATTTACGTATTCTTTCCTCTCTCAAATCTCCATAAACAACCAAACGATAAGAAAACAGGAAGTTTCTCTCCACTTTGAGGCGTATTCTTATACTTATAAGTAATGATTGTCTTGGTAGCAGTTAAATCCGGTCTTTCCGAATATTTTTCGCAATTTCTTTACAGTTATTGGAGTTATTCTCAGCATTTACGTGATACTTACCAATTCAGTTGCAACGAGTTTTGTAGGAAGCCACCTACCACCTATATCTTTATTGCAGCCTAACATTCCAAGGATGTCCTCAAGTGTCCCCATCTTTTCTGCCTCGTTAACAAACAGCCGTACGGATGTTTTTAGCATTTCTTTTGCTTGCTCAATTGTATCACCACAACTTGATGTATCAAGTTCTGGACAATAGGCCACATAAGTTTTATCCTCTTTAAAAACGAGAATATCATAATCAATTGATATCATAACGTCCCCATTTAATTCACCAATGTGAATATTTGAGATCCGCCCCTGGGTTTACCCAACTAATTCATCTGCCACTATAATTACACTTGTTATGATAATACTTGAAATGATTTACCAACTGGCGGAAAGTCATCTGTTTTCTTATTTTCAAGCTTAGATTCGATCTCTTCAAATTTTTTTACAATCTCAGGGGTATATAACCGTTCTCCACAATGGAGGCAAACACCAGCTTTAACTTCCAAAAAAGCCGTATTAATCCCTCCATAAAGAACTTCTTTAACCATTTTTTCAATTACCTTCCCAGTGCATCGTGGGCATTTTTCAACATATTTCATGATTTAATCCTTTTCTTACAATTATTTAGACAGAACTTTAACAGATTGATCTCCGGGCGTTCTTTTAGAGAGTTGTTTGTCAAGAATAGTTCCAAGGATTTCATTTTGTAATTCAATCCTGAAATCCATAGATAAGTAACATGTTAAAGTTATTGTCTTCTCGCCTATTTCCTTGCATATGTTCTCTATTTTCGCAATATCTTCTTTATTTGCATTTCCAGTAATCAGACTTTTATTTGTATAAAAAGTATTTTGTAATCGATTCACTACGGCATCTAAAGTGTTACCTTCAGTTATAATTTCATCTCTTATTTGTTTAAAGTCTAAAAGTATAATCTCGTGACTATCATATACTGTCATAAATTCGAATCTCATATTATCATTTCGTCCCTTTATATTTATTAATTCACGAGGAATATCAATCAACGATTTATTTAATTCTTTATAATACTTTAAGTTTATCGGGACAGATCCAATATATGTGCCAAACTTGATTAGTTCCGTCGAGTAATTACGGATAGCCGCTTGGATTTCACAGTAGGCTTTATACATAATTTCTTGCTTAAAAAGTTTATTTTGTGCTTCTATATTTTTGACGTGAGCTTTATTATTCAAACGTAAAGAGAGGAAAAAAGCAGCAAACCATCCACATATAGAAACGATAGTTGGTATAAGACTATATTTTATAAGCCAATCCATATCTTCCCCCACCCAGGATTTTTAGTCATTTAAACAATTTAACCTTTTTTCTTCTAAACGCTTTTTGCATCAAAAAGTTGTTCATCCCTGCCTAGTACGAGGTTGCATTATTTTCTGAAAATCTCATTAACTCCCAATAGCAGATTTCGCTTTATTAATTTTTTAGTATCTCCCTTATATCTTTCTCTGCAAACATGCTGTACATCTTGGTCCCAATTGAATACCTCATATTTTCACTTAAACGCCCGCCTGATATCAAACTTTCTGAAGAAAGAGAGCATTGGATTTTCTATTAGCCTGAAACTTATTATTCCGGCAGCAATTGAAACTACTAACATTATGACAGACGCAATTATGTTGTCAATTTGCCCCTCCCCACTAATATTGAACCGACTCAGAACCAAGGGCCAGAGTCTACCAATAATAGGCAGTACAATATAATGGGAAAGGTACATTGAGTAAGAGGCGTCCCCCAGTGTCTGCATAAACTTTGGAAACATGAAATTAGACTCCAGTTCCGCAGCAATTGCACCGTAAACAATAAGGGTGCTTGGCAGTCCGTAGAAAAATAGCCTATCCCATCCCTCCATGGCCATATCGGCAGAAAGTATGTGGTTTATGGGTAGCATCAATATCCCTATAATAAACAGTACCAAACCCATGGTGCGTGTTCCGGCAAAGACCATTTTTGCCATTATACATCCTATGATAAACTCCAATGTCAGAGGATGGGTAATTACGTTCATAGTGGCACAGGTGTTAGGGTTTACAATATCATGAAGAAAAATTCTACCTATAACCACCGCCATGGCCCATAATAGCAGCAGCTTTATCAGATGTTTCTCTGCAAAGAACAACAACAAACCAAAGATAAAGTAATAATACAGTTCATAAACCAGAGTCCAAGCAACGACCAATAGGGGCATATTGTCCTGAGGTAGCAGGAGAAATGACTTAAATAGATTAATATCCTGCCTAGGACGAGAAAACATTTCAGGTGGAAGTAGAAAATAAACCAACAGTAACACGGTGTAAAACCAGTATAAAGAGTATACCCTTGTTATCCGGTTATAAAAAAAATGCAGTGTTTCGCCAATCTTCTGAAACTTTCCGGTGGAAACAGTAACCAAGACAAATCCGCTTATGATAAAAAACATATCCACACTTGTTGCGCAAATCCGCATGAAAGATGGAGAAATTGAATCCCCTTGTGCAAACTTATGCTCTGTTTCCATGAGGTGGTACAATACCACCAAAAGGGTTGCCGCCCCACGCAGGGCCTGAATGTTTACAATTCTTTTTTTCAAGTTATTCCCTAGTTGTAAAGATTAATTGAACTTTGGTGTGTATTAAACCTGGCACCCTACAGGATAGATAATTACAGACCCAGATTATACCCTAAACGTTTTATATTAATCAACTAACCTGTATTAACAATTCAATATCAATTAATAACAGAAAATACTCGCCATTAACACACAATATTGTATAAAATATAGAATTACTTCCGAAACAATTTCAAGACTTGGTAATTGTTTTTATATTAATATAGTGTTACCGGACGGCACTGACATATTATGCTAATCTTAAATTTATAAGCAAGATACGTAATCGTGCAAAGATGAGTATTTTACCTAATAGTTAGATTATTGGAACTTTTTGCGAATCTATAGTTGTCTAAAATTTTAGGCAAACAGTGGTCTCTTGTGTAAGTGACCGAAATTTAAAGTAACTTATATAATCTATACGCAAATCAGTAACCGGACAATCTTAATATTAATACATTACCTAGGAGAAAAAAATGGAAATAAAATTTAGATACACTGGAAAATTATTGTTATTCTTTATTCTTGTCTCTTTAGTATTTACACTTAATGTATCGCACATTGGCAATTATGTCTCTATTAAGAGCGCGTTTTCCGATCCGTCAGAAGAGAATGTTGGCATTAAAGAGAAGAATGAGGCAACTTATATTACACTAGAGAACGGAATGGAATTTGTACTCATAGAGAACCATTCAAACCCTATGATTGCATCTGTCATTGCTGTTAAGACTGGTTCACGAAATGAAAATTTAAATAATAACGGTGTATCACACATGCTTGAACACCTGCTGTTTAACGGGACAAAAAGCAGAACACAGGAAGAGATTTATGATCAGATGGATTTTTACGGTGGTTATAATAACGCCCACACAACTAAAGATTTTACCAATTTCATGATTCTCCTGCCAGCCGAACATATTGATAATGGGCTGGATATACAGTCCGATATGCTTTTTAACTCAATCATTCCCGAAGAAAAGTTAGAAAAAGAGCGTGGCATTGTTATTGAAGAGATAGGAAAAGATATGGACATGGATGATTACAAAAACAGCACCTTTTTCAACAGAAAGCTATATGAAGGCACTTCATACGCCCTCCCTGTCCTTGGCACGGTAAGCACCATCACTGATATGACTCGAGAACAGATATATGATTACTATAAAAAGTATTATATCCCAAACAATATGACCGGCATGATTATAGGTGATTTTGACGTTGCATCCATGACAGAAAAATTAAGGAAGTATTTCGGAATGTATCCACCTAAGGCAATACCGTTTAGTAAAAAACTTAAAGTAAAGTCACTTTACGATAATAACGTCTATCATGCAAAGGATAATGTAAAGAAGAAATATGTCAGTATAGGAATAAATGCGCCTACAATGAGCAACCCGGATTACTTCCCGTTTACCATATTGGTTAAGATGTTAAACAGCAACGGGCATTTGATGCCAGGTGATAATCATGAAAAAGAGGCTAAAAAGACTCCAAATAGCATAGCAAAGATATATGCCGAGTTTGTCTCCGGAAGGGACATCAGTACCCTGAATATATATTCTGAACTGACTCCGAATGCAGACGTGGAAGAAGCCCTTCATGATATCCTAGTTAATTTGCAAAATATATCAAAAAGGTGGGATATCAAACCTGAAGAGATTAGAGGAGTTAAAACAAAGATAAAGACAGGCGAATATTTCCTTATGGAACGTATGCATTATTATGGCATTTCCAAGGCCAACATGTTAGTTAACGGTGGTTATCAGTTTATGGAATCATACCTGGATAATATTGAGCGGGTCACATTAAAACAGGTAAAAAGAGTTCTCAGGAAGTACTTTGCAGTTGACACCGCAAGATTTTACAGGAGGTCTGGTAAACCAGAGAACGTAAATTATGTTGCAACCGTAGTAGAACCACTGGAAAAAGATAAAGAAAAAGCATTGCACGGAGATGCCTTGCTTGCTAGCGGGGACAGCTTACAAAGAGCTGTAATGGGAGATGATGGCAGAAAAGTTAAGAAAAAAGTCCTACCTAACGGGTTAACATTAATTGTTAACGAAAATAATGATTCAAGGGTATTTGCCGCCCATGTACTTTTTAAAGACCGTTGTTTTCAGGAACCAGATAAAAAATCAGGAATAGCAGACTTTTTGCATAGAATAATAATAAGGGGCACCACTAACAAAAACGAACAAGAAATAGATAAAATAATAAATACCACCGGGTCACGGTTTACGTTATACGATGATCCATACATACCATATGATGACTATCGTTCATCACCACAATATTCATTTATCCGACTGGAAACAATAGATGACTTTTATGAAGAAAGTCTGGACCTACTTGCTGACATAGTACAAAATCCTACATTTGAGCAGGGAAAAATAGAGCTGGTGAGAAAGACAATGTTAGGCATTATTAATGATGAGGATAACCGTGTCTCAAAGACAGCAAGGAACCTGTTTTACAAAAACCTGTTTCCAGGTTTAAGCCTATCAAAAAGGTATACAGGTTCTATAGAAACGGTGTCCTCAATCACGAGAGATGACTTGGTTAATTTTCACAAAAGATATTTCTCTCCTAACAATATGGTTATTAACATTGTCAGCAGTGTACCCAACGATGTTATTATTAAAAAGATTGAACAGCTATTTAGTGGGCTCGTCATGAATAGTGAGCTTAAAAAGCCAGGTCAAATGAAACCGCAACAGATTTCAGGGATAGAAGAAATTAATGTTAAGAAAAACAAGGAGCAGTCTTATGTTTACTTGGGCTACCCCATTGCAGATATTGAAGAAAAAGACGAAGCCCCTCTGGTTATATTAAATTCAATCTTATCAAATGCTATTGCATTTAAGCTTCGCGAAGAACAAGGATTGGCCTATTCTATAGGTTGTTCAATCCCAATTGTAGATAACATGGGATGGTTTGTCTGCAATATGGGAACAAGAAAGATAAACATTGAAACCGCGAGAAAAGGAATTGTTGAAATGATAACCGAATACAAAAGCCGGGAATACGCAGAAAAAGAGGTGGAAAAGGCTATTAATAAACAGCGGGGCAGGATGATGATGCGCAGGCTTCCAAGGATAAACCAGGCGTACTATGCGGCTATTTACGAATTTTATAAAGACGATTACAGTTATGATCATAAATTCATTGACGCACTGGTAAATGTTACCCCCGAAGATGTTAAAAGGGTCGCAGAGAAATATTTACAGACTAAAGATCATTTATATGTTGTTGTTGAGTAATTACCGATCAATATTCTGGATATGACATAATGCGGCGAAGCCGCAAGCCGCAACCAGAATACAGGAGCCAGGAGACAGAATCCAGAATAAAGCATAGATTTGTGTTTGTTTTACAACAAAAGATTTTATAAAGTAATACTATAAATTGTATCTCCATAATTATGGAGATACGATTTATTAACGTTGCTTACTTCGTATTATGTAAATGCACAATACAGAATTACAGAATTACAGAATTACAGAGTAATCATTTATCATTTCTAATTCTTTATCTTTCTTCTATTTAATCATGGAGGCATAATGGCAATTTACAACAACATTCTTGAAACCATCGGAAACACTCCGATTGTGCGTATTAACAAACTCGGCAGCAACGAAGGAGCGGATATCTATGCAAAGCTTGAGATGTTTAATCCCGCTGGCAGCGTTAAGGATCGTATAGGATTGGCAATGATAGAAGCGGCTGAACGTGAGGGCAAACTGAAACCTGGTGATACAATAGTAGAGCCTACATCAGGAAACACAGGTATCGCACTGGCAATGGTTGCTACGGTAAAAGGGTATAAGGCGGTTTTTACAATGCCAGAAACCATGAGCGTTGAGAGAAGGGCGCTTTTAAGGTATTTTGGTGCTGAAATAGTACTCACAGAGGGACCGAAGGGAATGAAAGGCGCCGTGGAAAAAGCTGAAGAGCTTGCAAATACAAAAGGCTATTTCCAGCCACAGCAGTTTAATAATGAAGCAAATCTACAGGTTCACCGTGAAACAACCGGCCCTGAAATAGTAAAGGATTTTGCAGATAAAGATCTCAACTATTTTATCGTGGGAGTGGGAACTGGCGGAACAGTTAGCGGAGCGGGGGAAGTGCTAAAGAAGCACTTTAAAGATATAAAAAATATAGCGGTAGAGCCAGTAGAGTCTCCTGTCTTGTCCGGAGGAAATCCTGGCCCCCACAAAATCCAGGGTATTGGCGCAGGTTTCGTCCCTGGTATATATAATAAAGGCGTTGTTGATAACGTCCGACAGGTATCAGGTGCAGAGGCATTTGAGACCGCAAGGAGATTGGCAAAGGAAGAGGGGATATTCTGTGGAATTTCGTCAGGAGCGAATATGCATGTAGCTCTTCAGGTAGCAAAAGAAGCGGGGCAAGGAAAAACCGTACTGGTTGTCTTGCCAGATACAGGTGAAAGATATATATCTACAGACTTGTTTAAGATTGCAGAGAAAGATTAAAATCAATTAAAAGGTATAGTGTATTATTACCATCCAGTTGCGGTAGAAAATATACAACTGGATGGTAATAGTTTTTTTATTATTCTCATAAACCATTTGTTTAAGATATTCTAAAAAGTGAATAACAACAACAAAGATAAATCGGATTTATCACGATTAAATAAAGTCACCACTGCCATAGGAGATTCGTATGCCAGCCTTGGCGGAATTAACCACCTGGAAGGACCGAATCTTCCTTCCAAAAAAGAGGTGGCATTATTAGTAAAGTCGTTGTCTTCACTTCTGTTTCCGGGATTTTATGAAGAAGGGGACAGTAACCGTAGTCACCTTAATGCCTATATCCTGGCACACTGCACCCATGTACTTGAATCGGTGACAAACCTTGCGCATAAAAGTCTGAAACATGATTGTAAGGAAGGATTTAAATGTGTACGTTCCGAAGGAGATTGCTGGAGTGACGCATCTGAGATTGCTTACAAATTACTTGAAGAGATACCTGTTATTCGAGAAGTGCTTTGCAAAGATATTGAGGCCGCCTATAACGGTGATCCGGCCGCATCAAATTTCTTTGAAATAGTACTTAGCTATCCTACGGTTCAGGCAATAATGGTTTACCGACTTGCCCATGTATTATCAGAACACAAAGTCCCGTTTATACCACGTATGATGAGTGAGTATATCCATGAAAAGACCGGAGTAGACATCCATCCCGGGGCATCAATAGGTCCTAGTTTCTTTATTGACCATGGGACAGGGGTTGTAATTGGGAGTACGGCAGTAATAGGAAGCAATGTAAAGCTCTATCAACATGTTACCTTGGGAGCACTCAGTCTTTCTAACGTAAACCGTATCAGAAAAGATGGAAAGAAAAGGCATCCTACGGTTGAAGACAACGTGACCATATACTCAGGCGCAACAATCCTTGGAGGAGACACGGTTATTGGACAAGGGGCAACAATAGGTGGAAACGTATGGTTGACACGTTCAGTTCCTCCAAATACAGCAGTGACATTTGATTCCCCTTATCTAATCTTTAGGAGTAAGGAAAAAGTGGAAAAACATGTCATAGATTACCAAATTTAGGCCCACATTTTTTACGTATGAACACGCATTCTTTTAAGTTAGACAACACTATGGCAAAAAGAAATATCCTAGTAACCGGAGGTTCAGGTTTTATTGGTACAAATTTTATAAGACACGCCTTAAAAATCAGACCTGATTGGGAGATCCTAAACTTAGATGCGTTGACTTACGCTGGAAATCCTTTAAATTTTGATGACTTAAACGAGGATAATAGAAGAAACTATAAATTTGCAAAAGGAAATATTAAAGATTCCCAGAAGTTAAATGAAATCTTCTCACAGACCAACTTCCACGGTGTTATAAATTTTGCAGCAGAATCCCATGTAGACAGATCCATTGCTAAACCAGATGAATTTATAGAAACTAATGTCACTGGTACATTCAGGTTACTGGAAGCCAGCCGCAAGTTCTGCAAATCAACTCGGGACTTCCGGTTTATTCATATCTCTACAGATGAAGTGTTTGGCAGTCTTGGAAGTGAAGGGTACTTTACAGAAACAACTCCGTATAACCCATCAAGTCCATATTCCGCATCAAAAGCCTCTTCCGATCATTTAGCAAAGGCATATTTTTGCACATATGACTTCCCGGCAATTATCACAAACTGCTCAAATAATTATGGCCCATACCAGTTTCCGGAGAAGTTGATTCCGCTAATGATCATGAATATTATTGAGGATAAACCTCTTCCAGTTTACGGCAATGGCAAGAATATCCGTGATTGGTTATACGTAATTGATCATTGTGAAGCTATAATTAAGGTATTTGAGGAAGGAACACCTGGCGAGACATACAATGTTGGCGGCAATGCGGAGAAGCAAAACATAGACATTGTTCATCTTCTGTGCAAACTGCTTGATGAACGTTTACAACGTACAGGAAAGGAAACTAGCTGCAATCTTATAGAATTTGTTACCGACAGGCCTGGCCATGACAAACGATACGCTATTGATTCGAAAAAGATCCGGGAAAAATTGGGATGGAAACCCAGGTTTGACTTTATGGAAGGTATGAAGTTAACCATAGACTGGTACCTGGATAACATGAAATGGGTGGAATCCGTCAGATCAGGTACCTACCGTGAATGGATTGACACAAACTACAAAGATCGAGGCAAAAGTTTATAATTGTTTACAGCTAAACACCTCTTCTGTCGCAGTAATAGAGTCGGCCGCTGGCAATGCAGAATCACGAATATTTTTCAAGGCTTTACTATAGTCCAACGGTATAACCTTTACAAATTTCCCAACCATCTCTTCCCATGAGTTAAGTATATACTGTGCATGTTTGCTCTTTGTCCACTTATAATGACGTAGAATTAGTTTATAAAGTGTCTCCTGATCTTCATCTCTCCAGACCGTTTCAAGTTCAACAAGATCAAGGTTACAGCGTGTATCAAACAGCTGCATAGAGTCCAACACATATGCAACACCTCCGGTCATACCCGCAGCAAAATTGTAACCTGCATGTCCGATAACGACGACAACACCACCTGACATATATTCACATCCGTGATCCCCTATGCCTTCAACAACAGCAGTTGCACCACAATTTCGTACTGCAAACCTTTCACCGCAGACTCCGTTAATAAATACCTCTCCGCTGGTAGCTCCATAGAGCAAGGTGTTTCCCGCAATAATATTTTCATGGGCTAGAAATGGAGCTTCTTCAGGGATTTGAACAATAATGCGCCCCCCGGATAGACCTTTTCCAAGGAAATCGTTCGCTTCCCCCAGAAGGTGGAGCGTTATTCCAGGAGCAAGGAATGCACCAAAACTTTGCCCTGCAGAACCTTTAAAAGTAACTTCCACTGATTCATCTGCAAGCCCTTTAGGACCATATTTCTTGACAATATGGCTACTGAGAATTGTCCCTATTGCACGATCAGTATTACGAATGGGAAGCTCAAAGGATGCCTTCTCATTTCTCTCTATTAAAGGCATTATATTTTTCAGAATATGCCAATCTAAATGATCGTTAATCTTATCCGGCTGAAAACATGTCTGTTTTAACTGAGCCTTATCTTCAACAAAAGGTTGATAAAATATGGGGGAGAGATCCAGGTTCCTTGCCTTTGGGTGTTCAATATCTTCACGCTTCCTTAAATAGTCAACCCTACCAACCATTTCATCAAAAGTTCTAAACCCCAGTTCAGCCATTATCTGGCGGACTTCATTTGCCACAAAAAGCATAAACCTCTCTATATATTCAGGTCTTCCGTCAAACTTCTTCCTAAGCTCAGGATCCTGTGTACCTATTCCAAATGTACATGCCCCTTCATGACATTTACGTAACAATGCACATCCTAGTGCTACAAGAGCGGCAGTACCAAAACCAAAGCGTTCAGCTCCTAACAGCGCAGCAATAACAACATCACGTCCGGTCATAATACCACCGTCAACCTGAAGCCTTACCCTATTACGAAGTCCGTTCATGAGCAGTACCTGTTGAGCCTCTGCCAGGCCAAGCTCCCATGGGCTACCAGCATGTTTGAGTGACGAGAGTGGGCTTGCTCCGGTACCACCGCTATGCCCGCTAATGAGTATCTCATCGGCATTAGCTTTGGCAACCCCTGCGGCAATTGTCCCTATACCAAAGTCAGAGACCAACTTTACGGAGACTTTTGCTTCCCGGTTGACACACTTTAAATCATAAATAAGTTGCGACAAATCCTCTATGGAGTATATGTCGTGATGAGGTGCCGGGGAGATAAGCGTTACACCCGGAATAGAGTATCTGAGTTTTGCAATCTCTTCTGTCGCTTTATGCCCGGGCAGCTGGCCACCTTCACCCGGCTTTGCACCCTGGGCCATCTTTATCTGTAACTCTCTGGCATGTATCAAATAATCAATAGTAACGCCAAATCTTCCGCTTGCAACCTGTTTAATCGCACTGTTTTTCATCTTCCCGTTTTCATCGCTAGAAGAATACCTTGCAGGATCTTCCCCTCCTTCACCAGAATTACTCATACCACCTAAACGATTCATTGCAATTGCAATAGATTCATGAGTCTCTTTACTAATGGATCCATAGCTCATTGCCCCCGTGCAAAATCTTTTTACAACCTCCTCTTCTGCTTCTACCTCGTTTATATCTATAGAGTTGTTTTTAGAGAATTCAAATAAACCTCGCAGGGTATATAACCTTTTTGTCTGATCGTTAACTGCGTTTGCATAATCGGCGTATATCGTTTTATCGTTACCGGTCACAGCCTCTCTTAAAAGAGAAATTGTTGTGGGGTTCCAAAGGTGTAGTTCGCCTTTATTTTTAAAACGGTATTCACCTCCTATATCCAGTTCAACACTCTCTTTATCCTTACAAGCAAATGCCAAATTGTGTCTTTCTACTGTCTCTTTTGCAATGTCATCTAGGCCAATACCATTAATGCGCGAGCCTGCAACAGGAAAGTACCGTTCAACAAAGTGCCGTTTCAGCCCGATGGCTTCAAATAGTTTAGCACTTTTATAACTCCTTAACGTTGATATTCCCATTTTACTCATAGTTTTAAGCATACCTTTTTTTATAGCAGTAATGTAATTATCTCCTACCTGCATAAGTTCCATATCTTCAGGCAGATGATTTTGCTGTTTTAGCATGAAAAGTGTCTCAAACGCTAGGTATGGATGGACAGCATTGGCACCGTACCCACACAAAAGACAAAAGTGCATAACCTCTCTAGGCTCCCCACTTTCAACAACAATACCCACTTCTCCCCGAAGTAACTTATTAACCAGACCTCTATCAACTGCTGCGGTTGCAAGCAATGAGGGGATGGCTATTTTATTTTCAGAAATCTTACGATCACTTAAAATAATGAGAGAGGCTCCATCTTTTATCGCCTCTTCTGCATTATTAACAAGGGTATTAAGAGCGTTCTGCATATCAAATCCGGGGTCATCTTTTCTCGTAACTTCAAATAAAGTAGAGATTGTTGCTACTTTAAAATCCTTCCGGTTTACTGTACGGAGCCTTTCTACATCATCATGGGTAAGTATGGGATGCGGAAGTTTAAGCTGTTTGATGTGTTCAGCAGATTCAGTCAATAGGTTACGTTTTTTACCGGCAAACATGGTAAGGCTCATCACAACACCTTCGCGAATCGGATCAATTGGGGGATTCGTAACCTGGGCAAAGCGCTGTCTAAAATAGTTAAATAGAAGTTTAGACCTTTTGGAAAGTACGGCAATGGGGGTATCGTCACCCATGGAACCTATGGGCTCTTGTCCATTAACGGCCATAGGAGTAAGGATTGTTTTTACATCCTCTTGGGTATATCCAAATGCCTTCATCTTCTGTCTAGCCTGGCGGTGATCTTCCTGATGAATAGTAGGGGAATCAAATAACCCCATAAGTTCTATCTTTCCACTTTCAAGCCATCTTCTGTATGGACTCTGGCGTGCAATCTTACTCTTTATCTCATTGTCGTTAATGATCCTCTTTTCAACCGTATTGATCAGGATAATATTTCCAGGTCCAAGACTGCCTTTTTTTCTTACCTTATCTGCAGGTATGTCAACTACTCCGGCTTCACTTGCAATAACCACGATATTGTCCGTTGTAACTGTATACCGACATGGACGCAAGCCGTTACGGTCAAGAATTGCCCCCAGAAGCCTGCCGTCTGTAAATGCAACTGCCGCGGGTCCGTCCCATGGTTCCATAATGGCAGAATGATATTCGTAAAATGCCCTTTTGTCTCTACTCATATGATATTTTGATCCGAATGCTTCAGGCATCATCATCATCGCTGCATGTGGCATGCTTCGTCCGGACCGCACAAGTAACTCCATTACACTGTCAAAACAACCTGAATCGCTCATGTCAGAATAGAGAACCGGAATTACATCATCAATATGCTTCCCAAACCGCTCACTGTGCATAGTTGTCTCTCGTGCCTGCATATAGCTCTTATTGCCACTAATTGTATTCATCCCTCCATTATGTGCAATATTTCTAAAAGGCTGGGCAAGCTGCCAGTTTGGAAATGTATTCGTGCTATAACGCTGATGGACAATTGCAAGGGCGGATTTAACTCGTTTATCTTCAAGATCTGGGTAATAAGCAAATAGCTGATATGCTAGAAACATGCCTTTATAACAAATGGTTCTACACGAAAGAGAGGTAACATAAAATTCATCACCGGCATTACCAAACCTTATTTTCACCTCCCTTTCCGCACGTTTACGGGCCAGGTATAAATTGAGTTCAAAATCATCTTCACAAAGGCCATTAGATGAAACAAAGACTTGTCGAATTGACGGTTCTGCGGTCAAGGCAACCTTTCCAAGGCAATTGGCATTTACAGGTACTTCACGCCAGCCAAGTACTTCCATTTTATAATAACGCAGGGCCTCTTCCAGAATATAATCACAACCAACCCTGATATTGTCATCCTTTGAGCCAAACACCATTCCAACGCCATATTTGTATAGCTCAGGCAAATGGAAGTTTAGTTTTTCTGTTTCATCTATAAAGAACTGATGGGGAATCTGAAAAAGAATTCCGGCACCGTCACCGGTATCTTCATCAGCACCCGCGGCACCACGGTGCTCAAGATTAAGGATAATGTTTTTCGCGTACTCGATAATAGAATGATCACGATCCCCGTTAATATTTACAACAGCCCCGAGACCACATCCATCATGCTCTGTTGCAGGGTCATACAGCCCACGGCTTTCTGATTTATATGACATAAATATCCTTTCGTGTAACTTTCAAACTAATCGATTTTAATCAAACATATTGAGCACTACCATTACTATTCTCTATATTCTAAGATAGTGATCCCGCTCCCAATCTGTAACTGCAATTCTATAACTTTCCCATTCCGCTTCTTTAATAAACAGGTACTTTTCGTAGATGTGATTTCCAAGTGTCTCCCTGGATATAGGGTTTTTCTTATACTCTTCCAATGCTTGTCCCAATGAAGCTGGCATATTAGTTATACCAACTGTTCTTTTTTCATCACCTGACATATCGTATATGTTAAGATCCACAGAAGGAGGTGGAGTAAGTTCATTTCTTATTCCGTCAAGTCCTGCATTTAACATCATTGCAAACGCCAGATATGGGTTGCACGATGGATCAGGGCAGCGAACTTCTACTCTAGTACCAACACCCCTTGAAGATGGTATTCGAACAAGGGCACTGCGGTTGGAAGCTGACCATGAGATATAAACCGGTGCCTCATATCCCGGAACTAACCTCTTATATGAATTAACCAATGGGTTTGTTACAGCAGAGAAACCTTTTGCGTTTTTTAATATTCCAGCAATGTAATTGTATGCTATCTTGCTAAGTTGCTCCTTATCGTCTTTATCATAAAAGGCATTACTTCCGTCCAGATTAAAAAGTGACTGGTTTGTGTGCATACCTGATCCGTTAGTCCCGAATACAGGTTTTGGCATAAAGGTCGCGTGCAATCCGCGTCGCAACGCCACGGTTTTCACAACCCATTTAAAAGTGATAGTATTGTCTGCACATCTAACCGCATCTGCGTATTTAAAGGATATTTCATGTTGTCCCTGTGCAACTTCATGGTGAGACGTCTCCACTTCAAACCCCATTATTTCGAGTGTTTCTATTATCTCCCTGCGGCAGTCAATACCGTAGGAATCTTCATTATCAACACTAAAATAACCGGATGCATCATCTGTATCAGTTGTAGGTAATCCATCTTTGTCCAATTTAAACAAGAAAAATTCCGCTTCAGTACCTACATTCATTGTGTATCCCATATCATGTGCCGAAGTGAGCACCCTTTTCAGATTTACACGGGGACAGCCGGGGAATGGAGTTTCTTCTGACGAATAGACATCACAGATAATCCTTGCAGTTGAAATACCTTCTTTGTTTCGCCATGGCAATATAGAGAATGTATCAAAATCCGGTTTCAAATACATGTCAGACTCTTCGATACGTGCAAATCCGTCTATGGATGAACCGTCAAACATCATTTGTCCGTCCAAGGCCTTTTCAATTTGACTCTTAGGAATGCCAATATTTTTCATCATTCCATTAACATCGCAAAACTGCAAACGAAAGAAATGAACTCTTTCCTCTTTCAATATCCCCAATATCTCTTCCTTTGTCATACTTTCACCCCTTTCTTTACCGCATAATCGTTAAGAATGGCGGAGAATCTCTTTGTAGATTATGAGATTTCTACTTTAACCAGTTAATAATCTATTTGTGAAAAAAAATAAAAGGTTAGGAAAACAGAACAGCAAGGTACCAACCAATGTTCTTGGAAAAAAAGATTGAAACAAGCAGGCTTAAACCAGCTCATATTTTAGAGGAAACTCTTCAGGTCGGAGAAAAATCATCTGCAAAGATCAAATTCATCATTACAGAAATGTATAGAGAAATTCTATGATACAAAAGTATTTGCTAGCAATCACAGAGCATAGAACCTTTTATAGTCTCTATTAGTTAAGGGAAGGGAAAGTACAGAGATACTTTCCCTTCCATAACATTATCATTAATTTTAGTTTTGAACTCTTAATTAATAAACAGTTGCAACACCTGCTAAATCTTTATTTACCGTAACGGAGTTACTCTTATACCAGTCCTGATAATAGTCACCAGAATCGTAAAGCTCTTTAAGGTGATCTAATACCTGTTCAAACACTTGTTTCCAGTCACACCCAACCTTGTATGCAAACATAGCGTTTCGCGGATTATGGTTCCTCTTTATCGTATTTCTGAACCTTGTACGAAGCATATCGCCATCATAAACCATCTTATAGACCAACTGCATACCTTCAATGAACTCCTCCAAAGTCATATCAACAAATCTATGACAAACATTTGCAGTATCATAATATTTCCAGTCCATAGGGAAATTTTTCCTAAATATTCTCCCTTCCGAATCAACGCGTTTAAAGAGTGGTGTGGTTGGAAACGGAGTGTTAATACCATAAGTCAGGATGTCTATATTGTTATCCAGAACAAAATTTGCCATTCGTTCAAATGAATCTTTAGTATCACCGTCCGCACCAAAAACCATTGAACCCCAAACAACTAGTCCGGCCTGATGAATCTTATCCACTGACTCATAATAGCTGTCAACGCCCATCTTAAGGTTAACCCTTTTGTTCATCTTTTTAAGAACGTCTTCATTTGTGGATTCTATACCTATCAGCATACCAAAATTTCCACTCTTAGCCATATAATCCAAGGTGTCTGCATCCTGGGAGATATTTAATGCTGTAAACCCGAGCCAATCCTTGTTCAGCTTTCTTTCAACCATTCCCTTAAACAGGCGGTTAGCTCTCTCATTTGATCTTTTTCCGTGTCCATAGAAATTGTCTTCTGCAAGCATCAGTCCCTTGTAATCTGTAGCTTCCATCTCATCAAGCACATCTTCTACCGGTCTTTCCCTGAACTTCCCCCCCTGAAAAGTAGGAACGCTGCAGAAATCACATTTATTGGGACATCCCTTAGTTGTGATGATAGATGAAAATTTATAATCATACTTTTTTCGCAATAAGTCCCTGTCCGGATACACGTTTTTTAACAAACTCAAGTCAGGTAAGCCACCTTCATATAATTTCTTCAGATTGCCCTCTTCAAAGTCCTTAATAACTGTAGGCCAAATAGCTTCAGCTTCACCTGTAACAACACAATCAACATATTCCATAGCCTCTTCTGTTACAACCGATGCATGTAAACCTCCCATTATAGTCGTCATACCCTTCTTTTTACAGGCAGCGGCTATTTTGTATGCACGTGCGGACTGAAATGTCAGTGCAGTTAAACAGACGAGATCAAAGCCATCGAAGATAACATCGGTCTCCTCTTCATTCATTGCAAGCTCAATGTTTTCATCAATAATATCAAATTCCCATTCCCCTGGTGTAAGGGACGCAAGGTAAGCTAACCCCAATGGCATTTGCACAATTACAGTAATACTCTCTTCCCCATGTCTCCCTGGCGGATGGGGGCTGATCAGCATCATTTTTTTCTTCATATAATGTACCTCCATAAAAAACAGTTAACTGTTATTAATTAGAATTTTTAACAATTTATTACAATGGGATTTGTTATATATAATAAATGTCCCCAATACGTCTAAAGATAAGAGTTACAACCATAGTAAAACACAGCAAACCATTTCCCCAAGAATAGGACTTTTCTAGTATATGGATTCCACTGGTCTAATTAGTAATGTTATCTTTTAAAATTATATTTGCCGCTTTCCAGCCAGAAGATACTACGGAACTTATCCCAGGACCAGGAGTTGTCCAATGTCCTGCAAGATAAAGCCCTTTTAGCGGAGTAATATGTGACAGCCTGTTGCTAGCTATTTGATCATTTGTAACCGCCCAACCGTAAGCAGCACCTTTAGAATTCAATGTGTATCGTTTCAATGTTTTCGGTGTTGCAGCTTCTATAACTTCAATTTGATTCCTCAATCCAGGCACAAATCGAGTAAGATAATCTATAGTAGACTCAGTATAATCATCCTTCAGCTCTTCCCAATTCACTGTTTCATCATAAGCTTTTTTTAATGAAACAAGTGTAAAGATTATCTGTTTGTTTTCAGGGGCAAGTGATTTATCTACTGCTGTTGGTACTGAAATGTATTTCCAATTATCATGAGTATAAGGTCCATCAGTCTGGTAATAAAAACCCCTCTTTAAACCACTAAGATTTAAGTCCGCACTTACACCTAGATATAAAAGGTAAAATGATATACTCTCCTTCATTTTGCCAATTTTTTCAATGAAACTATTATCAATACCGGAGCTAATTAACGTTGTAAAAGTCTGTTTTGCGTCAACATTAGAGACTATAACATCTGCTTTTATCTCTTTTTCTCCAGCCAAAGCGACCCCTATTACCTTACTATCATCCGTTAAAATCTTTTCAACCTTTGCAGATAAGACTAGATGACCTCCCAGCTCAGTATACCGCTCCACGATAGCATTCGTAAATTCCTGTGTACCTCCGACCGGAAAATAAGCCCCGTCTTTTAGATAATTAATCAGCATCTGGCACATGCCAATAGTTGATACTTCACCCGGTAGCGAACCTATATAACCCCATTGCCCGGCAAGGATAGTCTTTAATTTTGGATTTGAGAAAAAGCAGTCAAGCGTTTCAAGATATGTGAGGTCCTTATATTTATTTATTAACGGGCTATCCGCCTTATTATTAATTATGGACCGATAGAGTTTAGTAAGTTCCTTGAAAAAGCCATCAAGGCACTCTTTCTCATCAGGGAACATTAACTGCAAATTTTCTTTATATTTGTCAATATCTGCCGGAATCTCCACACTAAAAGAAGGAAAGATTAAATTATCCATCGGATCTAAATGGTGGAAATCTATTTCAAGCCCAAGCTCATTAACACATCTACCAACAATACTCCATTTCCCACATCCACCAATATGGTGGACAGCAGAATCAAAAATAAAGCCTTTGCGTTTAAAAGAAGTACAATAACCTCCAGGAATATAATGCTGTTCCGCAATCAAAACCTTTTTACCTGATTTTGCAAGAAAGGTTCCACATATCAGCCCTGCAATACCAGCACCAACTATAATCACATCATATTTACCATTTAATTGTGATCTGCCAGAAAAGTTTTTTGCATCAAATTTAGCCATCTTACTGTTTACAAAATTGGGGTGTCAATTTGATCATTTAGACAAGATCAACGATGAAACATTACCAGTATCTGAGAAAGAGTTAATCAAAACATTTTTTACATCAATCTTCCTACTGTTATTAGACACGTAATCAAGGTCACATCCATTATCTTGTTCTTCGTAATTAATAGTTGGAGGGATAATGTTATTATTCAAAGCCATAACACCTGAAACAATTTGCATTGCGCCTGAAGCATCAAGGCACTCTCCAACCATGGATTTGATTGAACTTATAGGTACGTCTTTTGCAATATCACCAAAGACCTCTTTAATGACCATTGTCTCCCTTTCATCACCAGTTATACTTGAGTTTGCACATGCAGAAATATAAGATATGTCTTTTGCTGTCAATGATGCGGTCTTTAAAGCCAGCTCCACGGACCTTTTACTGTTTTGCGCACATTCAACACTATTTTTACACTTATCAGGGTTAAACGCGGTCCCGTAACCTTTGATCTCCGCAAGGATATTTGCCCCTCTGCTTTTTGCAGACTCCATATCTTCCAATACCATAACTGCTGCACATTCTCCAAGAATAAAACCGTTACGCCTTTTATCAAAAGGTGCTGATATCTCTAAACTTCCGTCTTTACTCCCAGAAAGCAAACCAGAAGCAGAAGCACCAAGATAGATACCATAAGTCAACCCAAAAACGCCACCGGCTAATACCGCCTTTATCCTTTCCATTTTCAGAAAGTCAGCCGCGTATACAACAGCATCTATACCACTGGTAACACCGGTGGAAACTGTTGTGTTCAATCCGGTTGCATTACAAAATATAGATGCCCGGCTAGCGGGAGCATTTAAAACCGTATTGGGAAATGCCATTGGGTTAACATAACTCGGTCCTTCTTTAAGCGCATCCAGATCAAATTCACTTATACTGTCTATACTTCCATATGTTGACCCGATTACAATTCCTAAATCATCACCACTATACGTATCTTCTTTAATATTAGAGTCCACCATTGCAAGCTTGGTAGCAGATGATGTCAAAAGAGAGGTTCTGTCTATGTGACGTATACCTTTTTTACCAAGGTACTCTTTTGCATCAAAATCTGAAATCTCGCCAGCTAACTTACTCTTAAACAAAGATACATCAAAAAGTGTCACGGGTTTTATACCGGAAACACCATTTATTAAGTTATTCCAAAATGATTCTTTATCCGAACCAATAGATGAAATTATACCAATACCAGTTATAACTATCTGTTTTTCCATTTTACCCTACAAATTTTTTCAACACTAAACAACTATTATTACCACCAAACGCATACGCATTGTTCATGGCAATGTTTACTTTAGTTTCTCTCTTTTCATTCGGAACAACATCCAAATCACACTCAGGGTCTTTTTCAAAGAAATTAATTGTGGGAGGCACAATATCATTCTTGACTACCAATGCACACGTTATAGTCTCTATAGCGCTGGCAGCTCCCATTGTATGCCCGATCATTGATTTAATAGAACTAATCATTATGTTTTTAGAATGATCTCCAAAAACTTTCTTTACCGAGACAGTTTCCGCTTTATCATTGGCTACGGTTCCTGTCCCATGTGCGCTAACATACTGAACATCAGAAGGTTTAATCTTTGAATTTTCCAGTGCTTTATTCATTGCAGAAATGACGCCTACACCATCAGGATGAGGTATGGTAATATGATATCCATCACAGCTCAAACCATATCCTATAATCTCTGCATATATGGTGGCGTTCCTCTTTAATGCACTTTCAAGGGATTCCAAAACAACCACACCTGCCCCCTCACCAATCAGCATACCTTTACGATTTTTTTCAAACGGCTGACAGATTTCCGGCGCAATAGCATTAAGCCTGCCAAATCCCACATAAGCTACCCTGGAAAACGGATCTGCCCCGCCAGCAAACATATAGTCCGCTCTCCCCAAAGATATTAAATCACAAGCATACCCGATAGCATAATTACCGGCCGCGCATGCAGTAGGTACCATTGTATTTGGACCTTTAAATCCAAATTCAATTGCAATGTTTGAAGGCATACTATTACATGGATGTTTTAAGAAAAGATCAGGACTAACCGATCCGTCACCGTTATTAAATCTGATATCATCTATTGCCTCCAAAACCTGTATTTCTCCTGCCGTAGTGCCTATTGAAACACCAACCTTCTCTAGATCAATTGAGCTTAAATCAAGGCCTGAATCATCAAGCGCCAGTTTGGCTGCCGCAACTGCAAATTCGGAACCTTTACCCATATCCCGACAAGTACCATTTGCGAAATAATCTTTTATCTGGAAATTATTTACTTCACAACCCCTATGGACCTTAAACTGTGAAGTATCAAAGCCCTTTACAGTATCAACTCCAGATTTCCCCGAAGTTACAGCATCCCAAAAGACATCTGTTCCGCAACCAATTGGAGATATCACCCCCATGCCGGTGATTACTACTCTCTTAGCCTTATATGCCATAAAACTTACATCGCCTTAATAAATAAACAAACCCCGATTAACGGGGCAAATTAACATCGTTTAAATTTTTAAATTTCAATAAGTTAACCTAAATCACTTTTTTCCGCAACACCAAAAGTCAAAGATGCTTTTGCCACTACTTTCCCGTCAACCTTAGCCACACCCTGGACAATCGCCCCCTTTGATACAATTTTATCAACATTAATCTCCAAAAACAGCTGATCACCTGGCACAACTGGCTTTGAAAAGCGTGCATTGGATACAGAGACCAGTAAGAACACCTTCCCATCACTATCCGTATCAGAAGAACCTTTTTTAAATAATACAATAGATGCCTGAGCCAGTGCCTCAAGAATTAAAACCCCTGGCATTATGGCAAAATCAGGAAAATGACCAACAAAGTACGGCTCATTTGCTGAAACATTCTTTATACAAACGACCCTTTTCTTTTCCTCGAATTCTACAATTTTATCTATTAAGATAAAAGGGTTTCTCTGAGGAAGCAGCTCTTTAAGCTCTTCAAAACTCACAATGCACCTCTTTGTAAATCTTTATACACAACAAAACTGTTATGATATTTTCATTTTGATCGCAAATGACACTGATTATATTTTGATTACGCAGATTTTATTCAATGCGTCCAGTATCTATTCATATAAATCTGAGTAATCAAGTATAAAAGAAACTCCCTATACATAAATATAATCTGCTCAGAGGACATTAAGAACCCTGAGCTAATACCTCTTTCGTCATCTTTATGGTCTGCGCAAGAGAAGTTATATCTACCAATTTCTCTTCAGGAATTTGAATTTTGAATTTTTTTTCTATTAACGCTAAAATCTCCAAAGCAAGTAAAGAGTCTATTTCTAAATCTTTAAAGAAATCAGCTTCCTTTTTCTCCCAAATTTCGCTCTCTTCCATCTCGGTTACCTCTGCAACAATTGCGGTAACATCTCTCTCTGTATCATCTGAATACAACTGCAAACCCCCCTTCCAAGTATATATGTGTAAAACAAGAACTAAACATATAAATTATTTAATATATACATTTATACTATAAAAAAACATACTATAAATTCTAAATCTATTACCTTAACTCTTTTTTGCCTATACTGAAATTATCTAAAAAACAACAAAACGGACTAGCAATACTTTGACAGTTCGTATTAATTCCTTACAGTGAAACAAAAAAACGGCTTGACTACATAATCGCAAACATTTACAACTATCAACCGTTTATTTCCACAGCAATAAATTCAATCGGATAATGATATCAGGGCATAAATCGATTGTCAATAATAATATCACTGGCATTATTGTATAGAAGCTGCAACATCTTAAAAAATGAATACCAAGAATATAAATTTGCAAACATTTCTCATTTATACTTGGTACCTATTATCATACCAGAGCCAGAAGAGAGATTGATTCGCTGCAAATTCTCAAAGCCAACCTGCTGCAGCCATTTTGTTATTTCACTAGCACTATAATTTCTACCACCATGAGTTGCCGTTAGCATGTTCAAGCTAAACAAAACCGCAAACTCAGGCGCCGTCATGGAATTATCCAACAAAAAATCATGAACGACTACCCTTCCATTGTCCTTCAATGCCGCTAAACATTTTTTTGCAATCTTGATATTGATTTTTTCATCGTACATGTGCATAAGGTTTGACACAAATACCACATCATACAACCCCTTTCCATAACTGCCACCCAAACATTCACCGTTTATAGTACTGATACGCTTTTCCAGTTTAGCCTCATTTATATACTCCATGGTAATTTCAGTTACACCTTCAAGATCAAAAACCACAGCATTAAGTCCGGGATTTAATTTCACAAATTCAATTGCAAAGGAACCAGGTCCACCTCCGAGATCTAATAGCAGTTTACATCCTGACAGATCAAGACTCTTTGCAACCTCTTTGCTTTTCAGGACAGCAAAGTCTCTCATTGCTGATATAAAAACCCGTCGTCTCGCAGGGTCAACCTCCTCGCCCACATTATCAAATGATACTGGGCCTCCCGTTTTCACGGCTCGGTTAAGTTTCCCCCAATTATCCCACAAATTACCGAAAAGGAGGATTCTGTTACCCTGGTACATAGGCCTACCCTTTACAAGAAACCTATCTGCAATCTGCCTATTTTTAAACATATCCCCTTTTTTTGACAGAAAGCCCAACCCGGCCAAAGCATTTAACAACATCTCCGTAGCTCTCTTCTCAGCCTTAATTTGACTGGCAAGTGATACTATTGATTTTTCTGATCTATATAGCTTGGTGAAGATCTCAAACTCAACCGCGACAATCAATACCTGGGATTTCCAATATCCGGCAGAGAGGTCTGAAATATAATCAAATTGAGATTTAATTGTTTTCATTGAAATTTATTTTGTAGAAAAGCAACCAAAACAAAAATTAAGATGGGCCAAACAACATCAACACAAAGTTAACACACTGCAAGCTCTTTTAGTTTAGCCGTATGTTCTTTTTTCAGATCCACAATTGCCTGTTTGTTCATATTAAGTGCGCCTTTTTCAAAAGAGAGAAGCGTTTGGTCAAACATATTAATAATCGTTGTATTTAAGACAGAAAGGAAACTATTTTCATGCATATCAGTATCTTTACAAAAACAATCTTCACTGTACATACCCTCTGATCTACTATAATTTGCAACTATTGAAAATACGTTATTACAAAGACTGGAAGTAATATCCACAAGCGATGACATCCTTTTGTCCGTGTAATCAAATTGCTTCTCATATCCGTCAGGATCACAAGGTTTAAAATGCCCATTATCTCCACTATAATCCGGAGTTCCCAGAAAGATTGATTGTTTATGGCACAAAAGATGCGCGGTTGTATAAGGATCTTTCATTAACCCCATCTCTTTTAAGAATGTAAAGTTTTTCCTTATACCGTTTATTTCCGTATCCTTACCAAACATTATAAAACCCACATTCGGTTCTATTCCACAATCTCTAACGATACTAATCGCGTTCTTATTAATCTCTACCGTTGTCTTCTTTTTAAATCCGTCAAGGGTGGTTTGATCACCACTTTCGACCCCCAAAAAGAGATTTCTCAGACCAGCTTTAATCAACAAAGAGATAACATCCTTTTCAATATCGTTAGCACGGCTTTCAAGACCAATACTGATGTTTAATCCATCATCTATAATTAGATTGGCAAGATCCCTCGCCCTTGCCTTACCAGAAACAGCATTGCCAAAAAAACTTGCATCCGCAAAATAGAAATTATCACAACCATGATCATTGTAAAGTTGTTTGATCTCATCAAAAACGTTTTTCGCACTTCGGCCACGCCACGTTGCGTTGTCTCCATAGAATGGATTTAAATAACAAAACCCACAGTTATTGTAGCACCCCCTACTGGCAAGGATATATGTTACAATACCTTTTTGATTTGCAATCACCATGTCCCTACGATCTGGAAACGGCAATGCATCCAAGTCAGATATTTGGTCTCGCGGCACCAACGAATTTGGTATATCTCGGCTTACAAGGCCGTCAATTCCAGAGAGTTCCACGTTACCGTCAGTACCCACTATTCGTGATGACAACTCAAGGAATGTATATTCAGGTTCACCAACAACGACAGAATCTATGAATGGAAAACGTTTCAAAATACTTTTATATGCAAAGGTGGAATAGTGTCCATACAAGCTTATATGCGCAGTTATACCTGCATTGCAAAGCCTTTCCAGCAAAGCAAATATCTCTTCCGTCTTTTCCCACAAATACACAAGGCGTATTCCAATTACCTTGTAAGATGCACCCATTAACATTTCAAATGTATCATTAATAGACAACCTCTTTAGATTTGCATCTATTATATCTGTTTTTAAGTCGTTTTTTTCCAGTAAAGCAGCCATATAACCTGTCATTAAACATGCGGACAATGGCGCATTTACAACATCTTCCGCTCGCTTGGGATTGTCCGGTCTAGGATGTTCAATGAGCGCAATTTGCGCTTTGCTTTGTCTGTAAATACCATTTTCTTTCATTGCCGTTATACATGCATTTCTATATTAGGTGAATAGACGGAAGGCTGAAGGTAAAAACATAGCGCGGCGAAGCCGCAATCAAAATACGAGATGCCAGATACTGGATACTGGCAAATAGTTCAATTTCTATCTTTCTTGTCAAGATGCAACATAACTAGAATAGCTTACCAGGAATACATGCAAAACTCTTTCTAGAAAAAACAAGCTTTTACAGTGTAATACTATACTATAAAGTCATTTAAGTGGACAGGCAGAAGCTTTTACCTCCAGCCTATCCACTTAACCTGTTATTCTGCAGTCGCCGCAGCGTAATCCCTCTTCTTGCTGTTTGCAAGATCCTCTTCGTAGTATTTGCTAACAGTTTTCAACGAACAGAACTTTCCACACATTGTGCAAGTATCGGTCTCCATCGGCGGCCGGTCACCCCTAATCTCCTTTGCTCTTTCCGCAGTTATAGCAGTTTCGTACTGAGTCTTCCAGTCTAAATCCCTTCTTGCTATACCCATCTTCAGGTCCATATCCCTGGCCTTATCCTTTAGTTTTACCATGTCGCCAACATGCGCAGCAACCTTTGCAGCCATAACACCCTCTCTTACATCATCCGGTTTCGGCAGTGCCAGGTGTTCCGGCGGTGTAACATAACAAATAAAATCAGCTCCATGGCTTGAAGATATCGCCGCCCCTATAGCAGATGAAATATGATCATACCCAGGCGCAACATCAGTGGTAATAGGTCCAAGCATATAAAAAGGAGCATTATTGCTTAACCGTTTCTGGATTATAACGTTTGCTTCAATCTCATCAATAGGTATGTGTCCTGGCCCTTCAACGATAATCTGCACTCCCTTTTTCTGTGCATACTCTGCTATTTCAGAATTCATTATCAGTTCTTGAATTTGAGCCCTGTCAGTGCTGTCATGTATTGCTCCAGCTCGCAAACCATTACCAAGGCTAAGAATAACATCGTGCTTCTTCATAATATCAATAAGTCTGTCTATTTGATCATAAAGAGGATTCTCTTTTTTATTATGATTCATCCAAGCTGTAAGAAAAGAACCTCCGCGACTAACAAGGCCTCCATACCGGTATCCCTGCCTCTTTAACCGCTCCAGAGTTGTAAGATTAATCCCGCAATGAATAGCCATAAAACCTATACCTTCTTCAGCCTGCTGTTCTATTACATCAAACAAGAAGTCGGCATCCATGTGAACAACAGAACCTTTCTGATTTATTGTCTCAATTGCAGCTTGATAAAGTGGTACAGTTCCCACTGTCAGATTAATAGCATCAAGAACACGCGTCCTAATAGCTTTAAGATCTCCCCCGGTTGACAACTCCATAAGTGTATCAGCTCCGCTTTTTTCAGCAACCTTTGCTTTCTCTACTTCCATATCATGATCAATTATGTCAGGTGATGTACCTATACTGGCATTAACCTTTGTCTTTAATCCCTTTCCGATTCCAATTACAGTGGCTTTACGATTGGGATTTCCGTAAATTACAATTGTCCCTTTTGCAATGCCGTCTCTTATGAATTCAGGGCATACGTCATCATAAACCGCAGCCTCTTTCATCGGTTCTGTTATTACTCCGTCTCGGGCCAATTCTAATTGCGTTTTCATGCCTTCTATCTCCTTTTTCAGTTATATTAAACTTGGTTGATTTTTTATTTTATACAAGAATTTTGTTTTCTATAATACTCTCTACGAGGAAACAAATTAAAGATTTAGGAATTCAGATCTTAGTTATATTTAGGTGTTATGATTTTCCCGATACCGCAAGCTTAGCGCATGGGAAACAGCAGAACTTAATAACATTCAAATATAACCAGAAGATGGGCCACAAAATCTTTAATCTATGCCTTCGTTGAATATATACTTTGAACAGTTAATCGTAACAGTATCCCCCTTCTCAACATTTAGAAGCTCTTTGGCATTCGCTTTATTTACTGCGATCTCCAAATACCCTGCACTCCCAAACAACGCAACCAGCCCTCCTTCTTCTACCTCCGAATACGACTGGTTGATCTTTTTTATCCTGTGGTTTGCAACCGTAATTGATAAAGCACCGTACATTCCATCTATTTGAAAGCTTTTCAATAAACCTCTATTTATGTTTGTAATAAGATTTCCAAACCGGTCTATGTATATTATTTGTGCAGTCGCTATCCCGTTTGTGGACAATACTGGAGCAGGCGTCTCTATTTTCTCTATTTCAAAGATTTCCGCACCTAGCTCATTAATATCTACACCATTCATCAAATGCCCCGCAACTGGAGCAAAAACATCTCTACCATGGAAAGTATTGCTCACCTCCGGCAAAAAATATTTATTATTTGTAACATTTATAATTGATAAAGATTTTTCGCCATCCGCAATCAAGCTCAAAACCCCGTTATCAGGGGCGAGAAAGGTGTATTTGTCAGTTTTTAAGCATACAATTCTGCGGGTGCTCCCCACACCTGGGTCCACCACAACAACATGCATGGTACCAGAAGGGAAAAAACTGTACGCAGAAAATAAAATGTATGCCGCACCAAAGATATCCTGAGGATTTATATTATGACAAAGGTCAACAATCCTTGCATTCTGGCACGTATTTAAAATCACCCCTTTCATAACTGCAACATATTCATCCTGCAAGCCAAAGTCCGTTGTCAATGTAACTAACGAGTTCTGTTTTGACATATCCAATCCTATAAGGACTAACCGTAAATCGGCATCATTTCTTTCCTCTTAATGGTAAGAGACAAAATCAGTTAAACTTTCATATGCATCAAAGCCGCTACCAAATCAGAAATTAGAGAATGCAGAAGACAAAATTCAGAATAACTCATAGATTTGTAGTTATTTCACCATGTTATTAAGCACGGAATTGTGAGTATGTTACAACGCATACTTCCTTTATCATGACTCCTGTCTCCTGAATTCTCTGTTCCATAAAAACTACAAAATCTAAAAAGCAAGTTTTTATAAAATAATACTAAGAGGGAACAAATTGAATTTTTTACCCATTCATATTCAATTATTTGCGAATTACCATGCAATGGAATGAAAAGAGGTGTTAAAAGGGAGGTTATGCTTCGAACGATAACAAATTGAACTTCTAATGGTAAAGACCTCTGTTATAACTATTTATCATTAATGAAGTCTAACTTGTAACCGCGCGAAGCATAATATTAAGCTGAGAGCAAAAGCTGTATTTCCTTTTTGCATAAGGCCCGGGCAAAACCGTTGACCGAGCCATTACACTAATTGTCCTCATACGAAACGATCTCTTCTCCTTTATATGAATATTCTGCATTTGAACAAGCGCTTCCACAGAAATCACATCCGACACACTTCCTAGGATCGATTGTTCTAACATGTCCTGCTTCACGTGAAATTGCGCCGGTAGGACACCAATCCCAACACGAAATCCCACAATTTGTGCAGTTATGGGTCAAAATTGTCATCTTCGGCCCTTCAATAACAAAAGCATCATAAGGACAATCACGAATACACTCCAGGCAGTAAACGCATTTCTGTTTATTTATCTTAACTACGCTACCAGCTTCCCTTATTGCATCAAACTTGCATAACTTAGTAACACACAACATACAACCAACACAGTTTTTATTAACTTTTATAGTTAAACCATCCATAACTTTCCGTCCTCCATCGTCTCTTGAAAAAGTTATAATTAACCATTGACAAACTTAATGCTTTATATTAATTTAACTCGGCAGACATTTCAAGTAATTTTTAAATAGATATTATCTTATTTATAAGGAGACAAATTAATGCAGAAGGCTCTAAAGGTTTCATTATGTGCATGCATAGTAGCACTTTACGCTATTAGTTTCAACAGTTTACAAGCAGGAGAAAGCAGTATGAATAAAGGGCTTTATGCCATATTAAAAACTAATCAAGGAGACATACTTTGTGAATTATACGCAAATGAATCCCCAATTACAGTAGAAAATTTCGTAGGTCTGGCATCCGGAGAAAAAGAGTATCTTGATCCAAAAACCGGAAATCGGCATAAAGGTAATTTTTATGACGGGCTTATATTTCACAGGGTTATTCCAAAATTTATGATTCAAGGTGGATGTCCCACTGGAACAGGTATGGGAGGTCCAGGCTACAAGTTTGAAGATGAATTCTCTCCAAACCTTAAATTCGACAAACCAGGTCTTCTTGCAATGGCAAACAGCGGCCCTGATACTAATGGAAGCCAGTTTTTCATCACAACCACCCCCACTCCATGGCTAAACGGCAGGCACACTATCTTTGGCGCCGTTATAGAGGGTATGGATGTTGTGAAAAAGATTGAGAATGTTAAGAGAAATTCTCAGGACAAACCCATTGAAGCCGTCGTTATTGAAACCATAGAGATAAAGAAAGCGGGGGAATAGAAACAAGAAAAAGAAAAGCCAGGAATAACTTAATTTATGTACCATGTTGTCGAAACCATAAATATATGCGGCAAATAGATGAACAGCTATTTGCCGCAAATTATTTTTTTGTGACATTTTGTCAAAACCATAAATATGTGTGGCAAATAGATGAACAGCTCTTTCCCACAGGTTATTTTTGTTTTGCATAAAGACATATGGAAAAGAAAATTAAAGTCCTGGTTGTTGATGATTCTGCCGTATTTCGCAACATAATATCAACTGTGCTGACCACAGATGATGGTGTAGAAGTTGTAGGTAAGGCTAATAACGGCGCAATGGCATTAAAGAAGATACCATTAGTCCACCCTGATGTGATCACTATGGATGTTGAAATGCCTGAAATGGACGGAATAACCGCATTGCGGGAGATCAAAAAACTATACCCGAAAATTGCAGTTATCATGTTTAGTGTGCACACCGAACGAGGCGCGGAGATGACAGTTGAGGCCTTGACAGCCGGAGCCGCAGATTTTATTGCAAAGCCTACTGACGGAAAATCATTTCGCGAGAACACTGAAAGCATAAAAAGAGATCTTTTGGTAAGGATCAAGGCCTGCAAGGGATTACGTCTTACACAAAGGCCCGCAACACAAAAAACAATTTTACCACTGACGACGTCTAAGATGCCCGTCGCCCTTTCTCGCCGTGATGTTATTGCAATTGGAAGTTCCACCGGTGGTCCTGATGCGTTGAAAGAAGTTATTACCAGAATACCAAAGGATATAAAATCTGCAATTCTTATTGTTCAACATATGCCACCAGTTTTTACAGATAAACTGGCACAACATTTAAATAAATTGGCAGAAATTGAGGTACGGGAAGCCAAAGACGGTGACACTATAAAAAACGGTTTGGCCCTAATCGCTCCCGGTGGATATCACATGGCTGTCAAGAAATCCGTATCAAACAATTATACCATATCGCTAAATCAAGATCCCCCGGAAAACCACTGCAAACCTTCGGCCGATGTCTTATTTCGTTCTGTGGCTCAACATTTTAAAAACAAGACTGTAGGTGTGATTCTTACCGGAATGGGAAGCGACGGATGCGAGGGTTTAAAGGTTATGAAGAAGCATGGAACTCCTATAATTGCGCAGGACAGGGATTCTTGTGTCGTATGGGGAATGCCACGATGTGCAGTTGAAGCAGGCCTAGTTGATGCCGAAGTTGATATTAAAGGTATTGCCGATAAAATTAAGCAGTACATATTATAATACAACAAAGCGGCAACCAAACCAGAGAATATAGAGCTGTAGTCCTTTTATGATGTTCTTAATCGTAAATTAGTATGTACTTACTAAATATTATTCTCTCTTGTTTCCATTTTTTTTACTTTGCGTATATAACGTTATAAAACCAGAAATTACCAGAATTGCCAGTTTTCTGTAGACACAACGTATACACCTAAGAGTAGGTTTGTCACCCCATGAGCAAGAATCACAGTTAACAAACTCCTGGTATAGTAAAACAACAGGGTATATGCTACACCAGCCATAATTCCCGCCAACCAGAGGTTATGCTCCAAACCAAAAAGGATGGATGTAACGATAAATGACATCCATGTGAACTTACCTAATGGAACATTCTCAAATTTGGGATTAACAATATATCTTAGCACAAAAGAACGCCAGAATAGTTCTTCGAATACCGGGACGATGAGAGATGCTCCAATAAGCCGAAAAGAGACGAGAACAACTGAAATCAAAGACATTCCAAGTACGTTGGGATTAAACTCTTTGGTCTTACCAATGGTAGCAAATTTCCAATCCATATTGATCCACAATACAAACACAGTAAATCCGGTTAACAACCCTATAAATAGATTTTCCCACAAGAACTTATTTTTCGTCCCAAGCTCTGTGTACCTTTTCCAAAAGAGAACCAAAAAGAAACCGACCAATACAGTTTTTATGGGGTAAAAAATATAACTGTCATATTCTGCAAACTTTTCAAACTGCGGTACGTACTTGGCAACCATATCTATTAAAGATTCAATCGCTATAAAAAATACGAATATGAGAAACGGAAACACCCTTGGAAACCATTCATTTTTAAATATTTTTGAGATCATTTGTTTACCTTACAAAAGATTTATGATTGAAAATTGCAGATCTGGTTGTAGATTTGTAGAGCTATTCTACAGTTATAAATCTTTTCCCAATTTTTGCTATGTCATCAATCAAAGAATAAAACGTTGGCAGGATTATCAATGTCAATAAAGTAGAAGCAGTTAACCCACTAACAATCACAAGGCCCAGGGGAGCCCACAGCCGTTCCCGGCCTTCAAGTTTACCAAAGAATTGCGGAAGCAGTAATGGCAGCACCATTGGCATAAGCCCGAGTATAGTGGTTATAGACGTCATAAGGATTGGTCTAACCCTATCCTTTAACCCTTTCAATATTGCATCATCCCTTTCCATCCCGTTGCTTCTCTGTTTATTGATGTAATCTATCAGCACAATGGCATTATTAACAACAATCCCCACCAAGAGGATCATGCCAATCTGAGCAAAATCGTTTAGAGGAATATCCATGAAATGGAACATAAACGTAACACCTGTAAACGCAAACGGTATGGACAGCATAATGGTAAATGGATATACAAATGACTCAAACAAAGATGCCATTATCAGATATATAATTATGATCGCCAGTATTAATCCAAAGTTTAACTCCTTCTCCTCTTTTCCGTAATGTCTGTACTGGCCTCCCATCTCCCATTTATAGTCAGGTGGGAAATTTAGCTGGCTCATAACTGACTGTATATTACCTTTCAGAGCCATATACCCTATACCTTTATAGTTAATACTTAACGTAACTGTCGGTTTACGATCCAGCCTTTCTATGGATTTTGGCCCTTTTGTTTGATTAAACATCGCAACCCTATTCACTGTAACAAGGCTATCATCCACACCTTTAAGAGTTAAATTCTTTATTTTCTCCAGAGTATCTCTATCCTCCTCCTTTGCCTGAAGAGTTATATCTACATCATAATCATCAGTTTTCAATGTAGTTACAGCTCGTGAGCTAAGAGCTCCACTAAGCCCCATTGCAACTCTGCGGGGAGACAATCCGTACATTTGTGCTTTGTTTCGTTCTATATTTACATGAAGTTCATATGTTCCGCTTTGGAGGTTAGTCTCCACTTCTTTGATATAAGGCTTCCTCTCCAGCATTGTTTTTGCCCTTTCTGCTAGTCGGGAAAGGACATCGATATTCTTCCCATAAAAATCTACAGTAACATTATTCGCCGATGGGCCGAACCCGTATCTCCTCGCACCTACGTACTTGACACCAGGAAGAACTGGGAAAAGTTTTTTTAACCTCTCCCGGACCTCACCTATGGAAAGAGTCGCGGCCTCCTTTGTCTTAAGATATGCCTCAATCACCCCGCCATCTTTCTCAAAATTGGTTGAAAACGCTATGATATCAAGTTCTGACTTGTTACGATCGATCAAACCCTCTAATTTTGCAAAAAGTGCAGTAGTTTCATCAATGTCGTAATCTACCGGAGTATCAACCCAAATCTTCGTCTCCCTATAAGGAGTACTCCATACTATCTCTTTATCAAGATTTAGGAATAAATGTACTGACCCTCCAACAATTCCTATTGCTACTCCAGTTGTAATCCATTTATGTTTTATGGTTATACGGGCAAGGCATAGATATGATCTTATAAGCCGGTTTTCTCTAGTTTTCCCCTGAACCTGTTTACCCAAACGCCCCAAATCTTTCTTTCGATTTTTTTTTAGCAAGAGGGACGATGCATACGGAACCATTGATAAAGAGACAAGTAATGAAGTTGTAACAATTAAACATAAAGTTACACCAAAATCGTGAAGGAATATTCCCATTCTGTTCTTTGAAAGAAAAACAAGCGGTATAAAGACTGCAACCGTTGTTGCAGTTGCCGCTGTAATTGCAAGTCCAACCTCACTGGTTGCGGCAACAGCCGCATCCTTAACCTCCAGGCCTTTCTGGGTTTTGTGTCTAAAAATATTCTCAAGTACCACTATCGCCGGATCAACTAAAATACCTATTGCAAGCATAATCCCAGAAAGCGAAACAACGTTAATTGTTATATCCGCATTAAACAGACGTCTTAACATAAACATCATGCAAAAGGTAAAGAGTATTGACACGGGGATCGCGCACACCACAATAACTGTGCTTTTGATATTCCTCAAAAAAATAAACAACACAATAATAACCAATAAACCACCAACTAGGCCCGTATCTTTTAACTTGGATAAACTTTTGATAACTGGTTCAGCTCTGTCTCTATATATATTAATTTCCAATCCTCTCAACCTGGGGTCTGATTGGAGTTCGGTTAATGCCTTTTTAACATCTTTTACTACAGCAATAGTATTTGCATTGGAAGATTTTACAACGCTAAGAGTTACCGCCTCCTTACCATGAAGCCTTCTTACATTTGTCTTTTCAGGAAAAGAGTAATGAATGTCTGCTAAATCCTTAAATCGTAATAGCTGTGGTGGTTGGTTTTCTGTTTCTACAGAAAGCTGTTCACTATCTCCCATATCAAACTTTGAGATTGCAACAGGTAATTCATCTATATCTTTAACTGTCTTAAAGTTTCCAATTGTTCGAATTGCATATTTAATATCACCATCAATTATGTTTCCGGCAGAAGTACTGGTATTACTGGTAACCAGTAAATCCCTTAAGAAACGCGCATCAACACCATGAGAAGTCAACCTTTCCTTATCAAGATTAATAAAAAGCTGTTTTTCTTCAATACCTTTAGTATCAACAGAAGCTACCCCGTTAATCCTTTGCAGCCGTCTTTTTATTACCTTTTCAATAACATAATACAGCTTCTCAGATTGGATATTACCTCCCACCTGTAGCTCGATCACTGGGATGTCTCCAGATCTAAACCTCCCAATTCTTATCCTTTCAACATCATCTGGCAACGATGCCCTGATTTCATTTATTCGATTCATCACCTGCATTGCACCAATATGCATATTCGCACCAACCTTAAATCTAAGGCTAACGCTTGCATTGTTAGCGCTAGAGGTCGAGCTAACAGAATCAACATTCTCTATAACACTCAATGCATCTTCCAACGGCACGGTTATCAACCTCTCTATCTCATCTGGCGAAGATGAAATAAATGAGACATCAACCCATAAAGAACTCCCCGAAAATTCAGGGAGATATAAGAGGGGAATTTTTTTTCCGGAAATTATTCCTAGGACTATAACCGCAATTATAATCATAAACATTGTTACCGGTTTATTTACAGAAAATCTGGCGATACTCATAAAATAGGGGATAATATATTCTGTTTAGACTTCTTTGGCAAATCAGATAAAACGATAAGCCCACAACTAAATAGGAGAATAGGAAGTTCATAGTGCGACGAAGCCGCAACCAAAATACTAGATGCTGGATACTGGATTCTAGATACTGGTAAATAGTTACATTTCTAGTTTCCTAGTCAAGATGTAACATGAAAAAAAGACGATTTAGATTTAAAATATAACATTTTAAGCTGGCAGAATAAATTATCAATCAACCAGTAACTATGCTGTTACAACTAACTTACCATACACAGTAAAAATTTCTTTCTAAAAAAACAGGTTTTTACAGGGTAATACTATAAGAAAGCATATATCCGTGGATATTTTACCATGTTATTAATTGTAAAAGCCCATTTACTTTCCAACTCCCGCTTTCTGTTGCCCTCACTCCTGTCTCCTAAATTCTGCATACCATAAAAACAGCCAAATCAAGAAAAAGAAGTTTTTACAAATTCATGCTAGCAATAGTATATGTGATTTTATTAGCTGATCAAAATATAAAGGCGTTACTTTTGCAAATTACTTGATTTATAATAAAATAGAGGATATATTTGTAAGTACTTTAAATGATTAAAACCAACCACTTTGTATTTCATTTATAATATGAAAACACCAAAAAACAGATTTAATCATACCACTCTTGCGGAAGATGATTTTACCATTATCAGGGATGAGAACATTGGCAGTATATTGATCGGATGCCCTCATTCCGCAATAAAATATTTCAATAGAGAAAAAGAACCGATTCCGACAAATATTATTATTCCTCAACGCACATTCCGAAACGGCAAAAACTTCTTTGATATTGAATTTCTTGCCTACACTGTCATCTTCTTCCAAAAGATAAAGACTCCCATAAATATTATCTGTACGAAATCTCAAGAAGAGAGGACCAGAATTATACTACATGAGGCATTGATTGGTCCAGATTTGACAGATATGTTCCAGACGTTACTTGCCAGTAATTTAAGAAAATGCGAACTGGAAGATGAGTTGAAAATAGCGATTCAGATGACAGCACCTCAGATAGGAAAAAGAAAAAAGCTTTTCTCCCTGGTCAAGGAAATGATAGCGAAAGAAAACTCACAAAAAGATATGGAGGCATGTATATTAGATAGTATCATTGGGAAAATAGAAAGAAAGAGCTGGAGTCCTTCACTGGATCTAAGAAAAATCTACCAATATACCGCAAATGCTTATGTTAAAGCCGCAATGTTAAAGAATGAGATAAATGTTTTTGCTGTCTGTGATGAAAACGGATTCGATGGCTTTATCAATACGTACGTAAAATTCTATCATTTCAGACCAAATGGTCCAGTAAATGTACCAGGAAACAACGGAATAGATTTTGAGACATGTCAAAGCAAGACTGGCTCTTTAAGTATAAGCAAAAAGGGCGACACAACATCGGACTTTTCCATACGTTTTGCAGAAGAAAAAAAAGAGACGGGACGAATCGCAAATACTAATTTCGAGATACCTGAGTTGGGACTGACATTTGTTGGTTCCGGTACCGGATTTGACCCGGAAACGTACACATCCTGCTTCATCATCTGGATCAATGGCTACGGAATTGCAGTTGACCTTGTGGCAAACTGTGAACAACATTTTAGACAGCTTGGTTTTAGTTCTGATAATATTAAACATATCTTCCTTAGCCACTCACATGGAGACCATGATGCTGGGGTTCTAGAGAAAATTATGGTTGGCGAAAAAGTTAATTTATTGACGTCTGATATAATATTTGACAGTTTTTTACAAAAGGCTGAGGCATTAACAAGATTTCCAAAAGAAGAAATAAAAGAATTTGTTTGTCACACTGCATTGGAAGAGGGAAAAGAGATCGCAATACCTGGGATGGACAGAGCATTTATCACCTTTGACTATGCGTTTCATTCCATCCCATCTGGACGATTTAAGCTACGGTACAGAAGTCTGGCTGGAGAAGAAAAAACCATAGGATTCTCTGGTGACACAAAATATAGTAAGGAGTTTGTAAACAGATTACATAGTAATGGTATAATTACCGCAGACAGGAAAGAGAAAATCCTTGGTTTCTTATGGGACTGTGATCTAATTATTCATGAGGCCGGCGGCGGAAAATTACACACAAGCATTACGGATCTGGAAAAACTGCCAACACCGCTTTTAAAAAAATGCATTTTGATACATACCGATAAGGTGACACGAAAAAACCGCAAATTTCATTTTGCCGAAGAGGGCGAAACCGTACATATCATTGAAAAGAAGAAACTTCCACATTTGTCAAACGACGACATTTTAGTTTTGATTAAAAATACCGGAATTTTTCCGCAACTAACACAAAGCCGGTTCAAGAAAATAATGGAAGAGACTGGAGTTGAAACATTTACAAAGGGGCAACATATCTTTGAGCTTGGCAACAAATACAACCTCTATATTATCCTATCCGGATTTGCAGAAGTATTAAGAAACAAAGAGCTGGTAACAATCTATGGAAAAGGCTGTTTTTTCTGCATACCTGACAAATTAAGCACTGGTAGAGAATCCGGAATAACGGTAAAAGCCAGAAATAATCTTGAACTACTCTATATAAGAAAATCTGCTCTTAAAAACTTTGACGACCTCTCTTTTATACAGGCATGCATGTTTGAATTTGTTAACTTTTTCTCGGATTGGCCCCCATCATCACTTATTGGGTACTTATCCCAATCAAAATCTCTCATATTAAAAAAAGGAGATAATATAGTAACATATGGAGATACAAGTAATGATGTCTACGTTTTGATTGACGGAAAGGTAAATGTAGTGTGGTCGGACAGCAGCCATATTGCACAAATTGAAAGTGTTGACATCTTAGGTGAAATAGCATTTTTTAAACAAATACCACGCACAACCACTCTAACCGTCTCCAGTGATACCGCAACGGTTCTTTGTGTTAACGAAAAGTTGTTTTCTTTAATAGCTGCAAAATTTCCATCTTTCCACGGTACGATTCTAAAAAAGATGGGGAGAAGACTGAAGGAGCTAAAAGACAAAGAATTACAGACAAAGATAGCTTAAGCCCCACCAAAAACAGAAAAAGCCAATAGTGAACAAGTCTAGAAAAAAAGATATATATAAAAGCAATAACGCCACCAGTACCCATCAACACAGAATAAAAATAATCCTAGGTATTATAATTGTTCTTTTCTTCATATTAATTCTACGACTTGGATTTATTCAAATAATAGAAGGTGAGAAGTATTCTGGCATTTCTGATAAACGGAGAATCAGAAAGACTCCCATTAATGCCTTTCGAGGAAAAATTCTTGATAGAAATGGAGAAGTATTTGCAGATAACCGACACACATTTGATATCATTGCCCCTTACAAAGACCTATTGTACTTTCTGTTGAGCCAGAAAGGAGAGCTCCTTCCGAGGTTAGAGAAGATTAACGCACATAAGAAAATGAGTGAAAGATGTTCTACCTGCCATGAAAAGCAGGATCTACTCTTTAGAAGATTAGTAAATGTTTTGGGGATCAATAAAAGATCTCTCATTAAGATTGCAGGTGAAACAGTAAAAAAGGTAGAAATAGTAAAAAAGGATGTAAGCAAAAGGGCAGGTAAAGACATTGTTATACTTGAAGAAGTCAGCAAACATCCAGTTATAAAAGACGCATCTTTTAAAAAAGTAGCAATAGCGGAAGCCCAAGGAGATAATTTCCCAGGTATAGTTGTTAGAGCAAATCCATATAGATGGTATCCGAACCATAACCTTGCCGGACATATTATCGGTTATACACAAAAGGTTAAGAAAGAGATGTGGGAAAATTACAAACATAAATGGGACTGCCTTGATAAAGAGTCGTTCGTCTCGAACTATGATATCAATGTTGAAAAAAACAAAGTCCCGGTATCTTTCTGTGAGAAGATGAGCTTTAAGATCACGAACATCGACCGCCTATTTTCCTTGGGATTTCTTGGTGACATACTAATCGGAAAGACAGGTATTGAGTCTTATTATAACATGATTCTTTCAGGTAATCCTGGAGAGCGATACGAAGAGATAACATATGAAAACTCCAGGGCAGGCAAGATAATCCTGGAGAGGCCACCGGAAGCAGGCGAAGATATCTCCTTGACTATAGACATCAATATCCAACGTATCGCGAGGGAAGCATTAGGGGATTTACGTGGAGCAGTTGTTGTCATGGACCCATGGAATGGTGAAATCATAGCAATGGCTAGCAATCCTGGATTTAATCTGAATACATTTAATAAACATTATAACCATATTGTTAACGACAAGAACAAACCTCTGCTCAACAGGCCAATCCAAAGCGCCCTGCCACCAGGGTCTACATTTAAGATTGTCACTGCCGTTGCGGCCCTGACAGAAAAAATAGTGACAGGTAATCAATTGTTCAAGTGTTACGGCCAGGGCGGAGGACATACAAGATTCAGATGTTCTTCAAAATACGGTCATGGTATGTTAAGTGTTGAAAAAGCGATACATCACTCCTGTAATGTTTATTTTTTTAAAGTGGCAGATGAAATGGGAGGCGAACTTCTTCATAAATGGGGCAAACTGTTTGGTTTTGGTGAGCTGAGCATGATCGATATCCCTTATGAAAGAAAAGGGATACTGCCAAAACCAAAGTCCGTTTCAGAAAGTAAAAACATCTCCATCGGTCAAGGCAGGTTACTTGCAACTCCAGTTCAGGTAACAAGGATGATTGCCATAATTGCAAACGGAGGCAAAAAGGTACGACCCCACGTTATTGGAGATATTAACAATACAGACAGTGTTGAAATGCAGGATGATACTGACGGAGAGAACACACTAAAAATACCGAAGAGTGTTTTAGAAATTGTAAGAAACGGGCTTGCTAAGGTTGCAACTGAAGGAACAGGGAGAAACATGAAAATAGAAGAATACCTTGTGGCAGGTAAAACCGGAACGGCAGAAACACACAGGAAAAATGATAACCACACCTGGTTTACGGGATTTGCGCCTTATAATAAACCTAAGTACTGCTTTACTGTCCTGGTGGAGCATTCGCCACTCCATGCAGCGGAGGCTACGGCCCCGGTTCTGAGGCCAGTACTGGCGGCATTGTTTCCAGAGATAGAAGCCAAACAGCGCATAAATAACTGAAGGCTAAAGGTAAAAACGTAAAGCTTTTTGACTTTAGCCTATTCACCTAATATGGAATAAACAAATCTAACTTATGAAAATAAACATCAGAAAATTTGATTGGTTACTATTTTCCATAATATTTTTAATAATGGTTGGAAGTTTCTTCTTTGTATGGAGTGCTGCCGGCTTTAATTATGCATTAAAGCAACTTTTATGGGTAGGAATAGGGCTATTCTTCTTCTTTTCAATAATAAGGTTAGACTATAAAGACATCCTAAAGTATTCATACATTTTCTACATTTTTGCAATTTTGCTTCTGATTTTGGTACTAATTGTAGGAAAACAGATAAATGGCTCACGAAGATGGCTACCTTTGGGTCCTTTATCTTTACAGCCATCCGAATTTATGAAGATTGCGTACATACTTACATTGTCAAAATATATGTCATTTAAGAGAGACACAGAGAACTTTACCATGGTCTTAATACCCATATTATTAACCATGATACCCATCGCATTCATTGCAAAGCAGCCAGACCTGGGCACAAGTCTCATCTTACTGCCTATTTTCGGTTCAATACTGTTTGTCGCAGGAACAAAACTCCGGTATTTTCTACCATTGGTTGGTATAGGTATCTCCGCACTGCCTTTTATATGGTTCTTTTTATTAAAGAGTTATCAGAAAGGAAGGATAATAGGATTTATCTGGCCTGACAAGAATAAAGACTGGGGCGCCGGTTACCACCGTCTCCAATCCCTGATAGCGGTTGGCTCCGGTGACCTTTTTGGCGCAGGATGGCGCAACGGCATCCAGAGTCAGCTAGGTTTTGTCCCTGAGCAGCATACAGATTTTATATTTTCCGTAATATCGGAAGAGTTTGGATTTTTCAGGGCAAGTGCATTTATTGTGTGTTACGCAATATTTGTAATTTGCGGATTTGGTATTGCAGCCAACAGTAAGGATAAAGAGGGGCGACTCATTGCAGTGGGTCTGGTTACAATGATATCAACACAGGTCTTTATAAATATAGGAATGACCCTGGGAATAGCACCAATTACAGGTTTAACTCTACCTTTTCTAAGTTACGGCGGCTCATCCATACTCTCATCATTTATAGCACTGGCATTTATTATCAATGTAAGGTTAAGATCCCAGATCACATTTGCACGTGAGGAGCCATAAAAATAGAATGAGCTCGTTCACTGGGTCTGGATATTGTAGCAAGAATATGAAAAGTAAACTATTGATTAAAAATTGATCGGCTGTTTTCCATTTTTTTTCGTAACTTTTCAAAGAAAAGACGTAAAACGCAATCTGCAACTTTATCTCCCCAAAAAGAGCAGCGTCATCTTCATCTTTCGAAAATGCATTGCTCGAAAAAGAAGCCTCCTCTTTCTCTACATCATCCATAGGTTGTCGGATATCCCCTACGTGCAGTAGGACATTCCCTGCGTAAAACACGTTTAGTAAAGATGTAACAAAACATGATAACCCTCCCCAGCACTTATAGATATCTAATTTGAAAGCAATTGGCATATAGATTGCGATTATATCATTTTAGCAATGGAGTTAATAGTTGGGTGCAAATTAGGTAATGGAGTACGAAAAAAACAGACCATTCTTTGAAAGGAGGTAGCACTTTTAAACAAGTTGAAAGAGCAGCCTAATATATCAGGTTGGAGGCACTATGTACTATTAAATCATTTTAGATGGTTTCTAATTTAAGGAGGAATTAGAATGAAAAACAGGATGTTTAAAAGTTTAGCGACAATGCTATTCATAGGTTTTTTTGTGGCATCTTTTGCAAGTGTGAATATTACTGATGGAGCAGAAGATTCTTTTGTAATAAAAGGAACAATTGTTTCTGTCAATACTACGACAGGACAGGTTGTCGTAAAAGCTGAAGTAGGTAATAATCTGCGCCTGGTCGCAGGTCATGAAACAGACTTAACAACCTATAAGGAAGGTGATCATGTAATCATTGAATGTTCTAATGACGGCGTTATCAAATCGATTAACAAGAGGCAATAGGACAAAGAAACTGCAATGGATTTTCCAAAGTCTGAGAAAAGCTACATTTTGAAGTGGCGGGATTCAATTCCTGCCACTTCATCTTTTATTCGTGTTTTTTGGAAATAATCAAAACAATTTGTCATTTTTTAATTCATCTTCCGGTAAACTTTGCTCCAACTATGAATTACGAATTACCATTTTAATTGGCAAAGGTCTCCTCTGTTTTCCAGTAGAGCCTACGACGGGCTTTCCAGCTGTTAAAATCTTAATCTTAATCTAGACTCTGCGATTAAGATTAAGACTAAGATCAGGATTACGACTATAGTAATTTTTGGTGGGCAAGCCTACCACACTCTATTATTACTGAAGTAATCTTGCAGTCTGCATCCAAACGTTCTTTATACACGGTTTAAACACTACTAATTAAAATGAAAATCCCTATACCGTAAAATTAGAAGACACCCATGCGTTTACGGAAGATTCAAATTTTTCACAGCCAAAGCGTATAGGATCAATTACTGGAATCTTAAACTGGTTCTCTAAATTACTAATGTACAGTAACGCATCTTCTTCATTCATACTTGATGTGTTAGCACTTATGCCCATAACTTTGACATCAGGCATTATCAAACTAGCCAACTGCTCGTAAATCAAAATTGCTTTATCAATTGGAGGAAGATCAACCTTTGGAAAATATCTTGGATGTTCTCGGGACGGATCTACACAAAGTATCAGCAGATGAGGCGAGCTTCCGTGCACCTGTGCAAGTGTAAGACCGGAATACATTGGAGCAAAAATGCTTCCCTGTCCTTCAATGACAAGTATCTGGTTGTCATATTCAAGAAGATGTGCTTCCATCGCACCTGATGTAAAATCTACTATCGTGCGATCGAGGGGAATACCAAATCCTTTTATCATCATACCAATCTGACCAGTAGCAACAAACCGAACGTTATGATTTTCATTTATCAAGAAGCGCTCCATCTCTAACGACACAGTCATTTTACCGATATTACAGTCATGCCCCACTGTCAATATTCTCAACTGGTTCTTACGCCTACTCAGCTCACCTGAAAACAACCGCAAACCGCAAGATGAGTCCCGAAGATCATGCACATATTGCTGTTCCGCAGGAGCAAACAAAGGCCTTAGAAACAGATGATCTCCATTATAAACATGGATCCCCATTTTGATACAATCTTTTATAATACCAGTTAAGGCAGGTAAAGTATCTTTATCGTTATGGATAGTCGCCAACATCAACCTTTGTGTATCCAAAGGAATACCGCAAACTTTACTTATTACCGGAATCCCATTTCTTTCTGCAAATTGTATCAAAGAACTCGCAGGTACAGGACTAAATACAGCAGATATTCTTGGGACTAAATAACGAACAAGACTGCTTAAACATTTGCCACTATGTATGTCAAACTCACCCTCATAATACGCAACAGTACCTCTCTTTTCATTAGAAACCATCACTCCCCCCCTACCTCAAGATCTTTAAAATCCATATTTTTAAGACTCTTACGATTTTTACTAGCTTGCAAAAATACGTACAAATAACATTGTTCAATCTACACACACTTACAACCAATAAATATGTCCCATGACTTCTAATTCTGACTCCTTATTTCAAGCGACAGTACTCTTATTAAGCTAACTAATACTATATTTTACCATAAATAGTATTTATTTAGCATAGCAGTTAATTCACTTAAAAATCGAGAAAATAAAGATAGGGGAGAAATAGATAATTTGACTGGAAGCATAAAAATCAAAATATGCCCTCTGGAAATCAGAGTTTTCCGGTTAGGTATTTGCTTGGCAGATATAGGCGGAAACATCCTGCGCCTAAAATGAGATTAATTTATAGAACTTTATTTATTCTTAATAAGAAACAATACTATAAATTTTAGACAATTTAAGTAATTTAGGCATTTTAGGCAATTCCATACACTATGGTGTTAAAAAATATCCATTTATAGTTTTCTTTCGAATTAGTGGGGAGATAATATCTGCAACAACCCTATGTCCATCTGCAGTTAGATGTCCTTCATTTGGATGAAACCAATTATCAACTGGCCCTTTATGATAAAGTTCTCGAAGCTGGTTTGCCAGATCAATTACTGTAACATTTAACCTTTTACCATTTGCCACAATTTTTTTGCGAAAATAGTCCTGAAATTGTGCGGATAATGAACCTGGCCTCTCAACAAAAGACTTGCCGGGCATAAGCAGAAGAGATAACTTCGTTTTCTTTTGGATACAGAGTTCACACATACCATCTACAATTGCAGTGAAAAGATCAACAGTATAATCAAATCGGTCATCAAACTGAACTGAAGTTTCCGTGGTCTCGAATAGTTTAAATTTTAACAAGCGGAATAATGCAAGCCTATCCAAACACTGAGTGATAAAGCCATGGGCATTATAATTACCACCCATAACAACACTTGTCAAATCATCTCCAGCTTGATCTTCTGGTTTTTCTGTAAGTGGAACCGGTGTGTTTCTGAGTCGCAATCCATCTTGCTGTAATTCAAAATATGGTTTACCTTGATTTGCTTGCAATGGAAACGGACGTTCATTGTCAAACAAATCATTGCCCAGGTATACTACCAGCAATATAACATCAGGGTAAAAATCGAAAACCCTATCACGCACCAACAGGTATTCCTGATCTGTACTGAACCCAGGTACACCAAAATTGAGATATGTATTACCTTCTGTTTCTTGAGAATTCAGACGTTGGATAAAAGTCTCGTCATCATTAACCCCAAGACTAAAAGTAAAGCTATCACCCACAAAGGCGTAGCGTAGTCCAGTACGGTGCTTTTTGATCTTAAAATCGTTGCGAAACCCCGCTGGATTGGTTGAGTAACTAACATCAAAGTCATAATGTTTATGACCACCACGCCAGTTAGGTGACAATTCCCAGCCCAAATACTTGTCGTATTGGATCAGTCCGTTGTCTAGATGGTAGCTAGTTTTAACCCTATACAGTTTAATGCGAAGAAAAAGCTCACCAACTACAAGTATAGTAAATAGGCCAAGCAGAACAATTGTTGTAACGAAAAAAAACCTCTTTTTCTTTGACAATCTTTAACACGCCTCCATTATTAAACATCGGAGCTAACTAAGAAATAGACAAATAAAAAGCAGCTGCACTCCTTTAATTATTAAAGATGCTTACGTCAAATTATATTAATTAATATTAAGACGATTAATAATATTCCCGCTATTTCTGTGATCTTTTAAATTTCTTTCTTGCTGCTCCACCAGCAAGGCCAAGAAGGCCAAGCCCCAAAAGAGTTAATGTGGCGGGTTCAGGAACAGGTTCACGTCCTTCGATTGTATCGTTTCCACATGTCATGCCCCAATGAAGTGCAATTTCAGATCCGCCAAGCAAAGAAGTACCGGTAAGATCTACTTGAAAATGTACTAACCCAGCCTGGGTTGACCATAAAGAATTCTCATTCAATTTCTTACTATAACTATTCTTAATATCCTTATCGACCAACACTTCCTGTCCGTTTCGGTATGTACCCTTCTTAAACAAATCATCAGTCAGTATTGCACTTTGATCATTAGTACCAGATAGTTCATATAAGGAAGCACTTCCGCCATTCTTACCCCAGTTATCATCCAGCGCCACACCATAAGTCCATACAGTACCGGTTGAATGATCATCATTTCGGTAATGGCTTTTAGTTGTATCAGGGGTCCAGGCATTGCTTAAGAACAAATCTCCATAACCGATACCTTTCTTATTCTTGGTAAGTCTTGAAAACAAGCCATCATCACCTTTACCCCCAAAACCGGTATGAATATCCACTAACAGTGTGTTTCCTATCAACTCCACATCCATAGAAGATATTCCAAAATCTTTAACTTTTCCAATTACATCCCCCCGCCCATGGCCACCAGCCCCATAATATACATCTTGAATCGTTGTGGCAAAGACATTAGATATAAACACTAACAACAACCCAAGAACGAGTATACAACTTTTTAATTTATTCAATTTACCCCCCCTATCTTGCCAATTTAATATTTATTTAGAATTTACAGTTATTACAATTATTTGTTGTATAACAATATTTGGCGTTTCAATAATCTTTAAAGCAATTACTGCGCCAACCTACAAAAACCACCAAATAAACAGTTGTAACACATACGTAAGTCATATGTTACATATGCACAACAAGAAAACCCGTGTTGTTTTAAAATCGTACAGCAGCAATAAAAACAACACAAAAAACTTAGAGAACGGGTCAAGTACGTAACTGTAACATGTTACATTGCACTATATTTTTAATCATGTAATAATAACAATATTTTGCACGCTTTCTAAATTTTGAGAAGGTATTTAATTAATTAAAACTTCTTCTGATCTTTTATGGTCTATACAGGTAAAAATAAAACATCATAGGTATGAATTTATTAGAGGTTAGGATATGAGAAAATGTCAGTACCTAAAGATTGCAGACAATAATTATGAATTGATGGAGATTAAGAGCAAAAAATATTTGTATTAAGCGCTAGAACTTTAGCTCTTGCGACCACTGTGACATTTATAATTAGCCCGTATAACAACGTAGAAGGTATTAATTACATGTCATGCCCATAAGGACAGTTACCATACCAGCAATGAGTTTACGCATATAGAACGAAGAGAGAGATCTGGAGTATGCTTTTAATTAATCTTGACAATCCAAATAGTGAGACCGGCACTATTACTATTTAGAGGAAATTTCGGGGATGGAAATGGGAACTGAAATATCACAATTAACTATGGCTGAAATATGCATAGGACAACCTTTTGCAACAATAGGTAAGATTGGCTACCTTAATTATACTATCTTAATAGACAATCAGACCAACGATAACGGAACCTCTTCTTAATAACTAACGCCTATTTTTTTCATGCACAGAGAAATATAGGTATTTAAAGGTGAGGATTTGACAACTGAAATCTAGGAAAAGATGGCAAGCAGTTGAACGTAAGACGTGGAGTAATTCTTAATCGCATCTAACCGCAGAGAAGAAACAGCGAGGTCTTCACTGCACACTCTGCGGCTAAAGAAATATTATATAGTCGGTAACGTCCACTTATGTAGTTTAAGTATGAGCAGTTTACCTTTATCAAACGCAGACAGGGTGCCGTCCTCAGTAATGAGCATAAAAATCAAGAGAGCGGGAAACAGTACAGGTAGTGTAGCCATTACAATAAAAAAGGCTAAAACGATAGCAGGTAAGGCAGCAAGGGTAACGATCGCAACTATAGGAAAAAGTAGCAAAAAGACACAAAGCAAAAGAGCAATAGTAAACAAGAATGTAGGAGGTATTAAAGTTACTGCTACCATCCCCAGAAAAAGCTTTTGAAACTTTCCATCTATCTTGTTACCAAAGAGATGTACTCCAGGCTCCAAAGGTACTTCTTCTTTTCTCGCTGCAGGTTCGGAAACTTTTTCTATTTCGTCTTCAGGTGTTGCGTCTTCTACCGCTTCAATAGCCGCCAGTTCATCTTCTATCTCCGTCTCCACCTCATTCTCTAAATCACTAGCCGCAACGTCCGTATTACTATCATACACAATCTCTTCAGTTTCTTCATTATCAACATCATCAACTTCAGTGTTTTCTGTATCAAATTCTTCCGGTTCAGTTCTGACAACTTTTATACTAGAAGTTGTAGCTTCTCCGGTATCACCCTGATCCCCTTCTTCTGATAAATCTCCTTCATCGAGATCTCCTGTATCATCCGGTTTCTTTTTCTTCCAAAATAGTAGAGACTTTTTTTCTTTTCTCTTTTTTTGTTTCTTTTTCTTCCCTTTTACCTTAACAGCTTCACTATCTTCAGCCTGCTGGTCATCAACATCTGAAGATATCTCCTCTTTTTCTTCTGGTTCTCTCTTTTTCTGTTTCTTTTTCCAGAGTTTCATGGGTTTTGGTTGTTTTCGTTTAAGCTTACAATTACCTGGGAAACAATAGCTTCCCCTCTTCCGATGGCATCAAGCCCTTCATTGGTTTTGGCTTTAATATTAACTCTTCCGCTATCAACATTTAATAATTTTGCTAAGTTCTCTTTTATATCATACTTTCGACTGCTAACCTTAGGCCGTTCAGCTATTATATTAACATCTATATTGTTAACAGAATAACCTTTTTCATTGACAAGTGCAACAACACTGGCTGTAATAATCTGGCTTGAAACACCTTTCCATCGTTGATCAGTGTCAGGAAAATGCTCACCTATATCACCCATTGCCGCCGCGCCTAACAGCGCGTCACATACCGCATGCAAGACCACATCTGCATCAGAATGACCATACAATCCATAAGGAGTATCAAATAGAATACCGCCCATAATAAGTTTTCTATTATCTGTTAACCTATGTATATCGTACCCTATCCCTAACAACATTATGATACTCAAAAATGTATAAAATACCTAAAGTTAATCCAAATTATGATCTATGATCACAGACAGACAAACAAGCTTACCCATACTACAATTACCATATTTTGATATCCAAATCAAAAAAGCAAGATTCAGAATTTATTTTCGGCTATTCAACGCTCGTGCTATAGTATTACTTTATAAAAACGTCTTTTTAAAGAGATTTTGTGGCTTTTATGGAATAATGAAATCAGAATAAGAGAAAACACTATTCAGAAAGTGCATACTAATTTACAATTGATAACATAGTAAAACAAATATGAATCTATGGTTTATTCTGAATTTTACCTACCGATTCTGTTCTGTCTTCTCAATTTTGGTTGCGCCTTTGCAGTATTATGATATCCGCTATCAATAGACCGCCGGTTAAGTTGCGCTGTTTTTCCTTATGATAGCCTTTACGCGTTCATGAAGCTTGTCGACCTCTTCTATCTTTTTATTACTGTCTTCCCGTTCAGACCAACGTAAATCTCTGTAAGCTGCTATATTATTTTGTATATCCTCCATGACCCGATCAATTATTTTTTCCATTTCAAACATTGTAAAGGCAATAAACCGTTCACTAAGAGCATCCACCCTCTTGGAAAATTCTGATTTAAACGATTTTCTTTTGTATGGAAAAATGACTAAACCGACACAAGCGATTACAGTTGAGAGCGCTATTACGGAGACCGGAGGAACTATCAATGAAAGTACAGTAGTTAAACCAACGGCCAGACCTATGGCAAGGGCTTCCATAACTATAAAATTTAAGAGTCCACCCTGAATCGTAGACTTCAACTTCTCTCCTTCACGTTCCATATCTATTTCCCGATACTCTTTAGATCGTTCTTTTAATGCGACATGCAACTCTCCCCTTCTGTCATTATAACTTTGATCTTTTTGGCCATCTTTTGCCAAGGCAAACATACTACTTCTGCCTGCTTCCGTCTCGTTATAATCTCGCGCCATATTCCACATTGCACGGTTATTACGTGTAATGTAATCGGTGATATCATCAAGTATGCGCTCTAAATCAGTGCCTGGTGATGAGATGCCGTAAATCTCCCTTTTAAACTTATCTTCTATCTTTTCCCTGGCAATCTTCATCATTACTACAGATCTGAGCGTCACGTTATAATTAATAAAATTCTCAACTTTTTCTGTAAGCCTTGAGAAAATTAACTGTATCTCTCCTTTAAATTTTTGTGAGTATTCAATCATCTCCTGCTTCTTCATCTCAAGCCGGTTCTCAAAACGTTCAATACTCTTTATATCTGCATTGCAGTTTTCCATCTTCTTTTCAAGTTTTTCATTAAGTTCTGCAAAAACAGTATTTAAATATTTAAGAGGATTCATTAACTTAAAATCAATCTTTGTTTCGAGGTCAAGCTTATCGAAAATAAAGCCCTCAACTTCTTCAATGTTACTCTCTTTTAATAGTTCTTTATCTCCCTTTAACTTTGCTTGCATGGCCTGCAGTGCTGAAACAGAGAGGATCTTTGGTTCAAATCCCATTAACCTATAGCAGTTTTTCTCAACAAAATCCAATATCTGGTTAATTTCTGCTTTGGTTTTCATATCCGTCTTATTAAGTATATATAAGACTTTCCTCCCCCACTTTCCCCTTATAAACTGTAGGAAGTCCCGTTCACTCTCGGTCAAAGGATGGTCTGCCGATATTACAAAAAGTACAAGTTCCGCTCTGTGTATAAAGTTTTCCGTAATATCCTTATGCTCTAAGATAATCGAATTTGTTCCTGGGGTATCTATCAGTGTAACTTCATTCAAATAATCCAGTGGAAATGTTACCCTGTTCAAATGGTCATCAAGTTCCTCTACCTTTTTTTCTTCACCTCCGGTTAACAGAGTTATTCTGCCTGTTGTTGGTGTAGGTCCCTCTTTAAGGATTCGCTTCCCACACAACGCATTTATAAAACTTGATTTCCCTGCATTGTATTCTCCTGCAACCAGCATATAGAATGGAGATTCCAGTTGTTCAATAAGCTCATCAATCTTCTTTTCAAGGCCTTTGTTTCCTGTTTTTTTGAAGTATATCTTGCTATCAGCCAGAACTGCAATTACATTCTTGTAAAATTCTCTATCTTTTAACTTGTTTTTTAAATTTAACACGGTGATAATCCCTGTAAAGTAGTTCGCATAAGAATGTTATTTCAGTACAGCGCACAACTACCATCTTTTATCGCAAATATAAATAATTTTGCAGGAATACGATGATAATTGTTTAGAATAGCTTTGTCAATGCATTTTATTTCATAAAAAAAGGTAAATATGCATTACAATTAGAATGGAAGTGCGGTCAGAAATCTGAGTTGGGGATGAGAATACTTCTACAATAAATCGTCTGGTTAAGCTATACCTTCCAAAGCTTCATTATTTCATTGGCAAGATCTATATAATTCTTTGCTGCATCAGAGCTTGGAAACATTGTAAATATATCTTTTCTCTTAAATTGGCACTGATTGAGCAGATCACTTCTTTTGATTTCTGATTTCAGAAAATATTTTGCAAGGCCATCTAACTGCTCAGCAGTACTATCTACTGAAGTTTTGCAACGGTGATCAATCATGGAGTACAACATCTTGTATTTGTCAAATGACTCACCTTTGAGCTCCCTGACTTTATCTAAAAGATTATTAAGCCCCAAAACAGAACTTGACGAGGTTTCGCACGGAGCTAAAATACAATCGCTGGCTTTTATAGCATTTAATGTCAAAACCCCCAATCCTGGTGGGCAATCGATTATAATATAATCGTAACTATCTTTTATAGGATTGAGACACTGTTCCATCAATGTATATCTCGTAAACTTAAAAAAACGCTGACTTTTGTACAAAGGCTCCAACGCATCTACGAGGTCTGCTTTTGACGGAATAAGATCAAGTCCTTCTCTGAATGTGGGAATAATTATATCTTTTGTCTTTATATGGTAATAAAAAATAAACCTGTTTTCGACTATAGACATCATAACATCGCCTATGGTTTTTAATTTTTTATCAGCATCAATACCCATTGTAAAAGTTGCGTGTGACTGCGGGTCAAGGTCTATAGTTAGTACCTTTTTTTTTTCTATGGCAAGAGCATTTGACAGGTTTACACTGACGGTGGTCTTGCCGACCCCGCCCTTGTTATTTACAACAGAGATTATCATAAAAAAACTTTAAGAAGTTAGGTTCTCTATGTAAGAATTACGATAGAGAACCGTAGAGGAAGACAATATAAAGTTTCTTTGTATTATATTGTAATATTATGATACGTTCTTGACATTGTTGTCCAAATAGGTTCTCATAATATTCATATCTAATGGGGAGAATGTACCAAGTTTTAATGCCGCACTCGGCCCTTCAAGCTCAGCCCTGAAGTGCTGCAGATCTTCATTTTCATGCTTGTCCCTAAAAGCCAATAAATCCTTTTGAAGATCTTCCAACATCTGCTTAGTTATGCTAATGTTTGTTTCCGGCCCACCTTCATCCCAAATAGTAACCTCTGTTTTATTTATAGCAGCCTCTACTAAAGTTTTTGTGATCGCAAGCGGCCCCACTGATTTATTCTCTTCTCCAGCTCCTTTTATCATATTAACAAACTCCTTTCATCATCAAATTTAAATATAAGATTAAACAGCTACATCCAAACGGTTTTATCAAAATCGGCACGATAAAGCAAGTAAAAAAAGATATATAACAATTGCCAAACAATTGTCGATCATTAAAGGAATAGATACTGCACAATTAATGTTATACTTAACGTATTTAGAAATGAGCCATTTAGCGAACCATCTTTCCTAGATCTTTGAATATTTTCCAATGGTGACTTCCTCAATGCAGCTAATGCGACACCGGTGGTATCACTCAATCATAACATACGAATCTACCCAAAACATAAAGGACTAAATGACGCGTCCCTAATCACTTTGAGTATATAAACTTATAAGCTAAATAATAAGAGTTTGACAGTGTTTTGCAATAAGATATAATCAATACTTCAATTAAGCATTAAATAATATATAATAAACAGCGTGCGGCAAATCCGCAACTAAAAATAGAAGACACCTCCTAAAGATAAAAAAGTTTTTAGCTCTTCAACTGTAAGGTTACTACCGAAAATGAAAAATTTTGTTATCACAATATTAGTTTTTTCCCTTTTAACCGGCTGCCAGATAGTTAAAAAAAAGTCTGACAGCATGGACCTTGCCGAAAACCCTGAAAGCCTAGTAATAGAGACCGAAACCAGGCACACTCCTCCTGAATGGAGAACAGAGATAGGCGCTGACAGAATAAAAAAGGAACGAGCCTTCTCATTGAAAGATGCGACGGACGAAAAACTTCCTAATGAATTCATCTTTCCCCGAAACATTGATAAAGTAGAAAATAGATTATCTGGAATAAAGCATGAGGGAGAACTTATTGAATTTACCTTTAACTTTAATAATGCAGACATCAAAGAGGTAATAAAGCAGTTATTAGGCGACATTCTGGGGATTAATTATATAATAGACAAAAAGGTCGCAGGAACGATTACTGTAAATACGTCCGGAAAGATATACAAAGATGAACTTTTCTCTATCGTACAGACAATGCTTGACATAAACGGGTTTACAATAGCCAAAGACGGAAAGATATATAAGATTCTTGCTATTCAGGACGTTCGTCAGGTTCCCGGAGAGATTTATAGTGACGACAAGGTAGTTAAACCGGGAAAGGATATTATAACTCAAATAATACCGCTTAGTTATGTCGCCCCTCAGAGCATTATACCCACCATGCGAACTTTTCTAACAAAGGGGGGGACCGCGGTATCGCCCAACGATACAAATGTCATAATCGTTGTCGATGACGCATCTAACATGGAGAGGTTACTTACTATAATCAAGACGTTCGATGTCCCTTTTTTCGCAGGCAAGGCCATTAAGTTTTTTGACATTAAGAATCTAAACGTAAAAAACTTATCTAAACATCTGGAATCCATCGCAGGTACCTTAGGAGCAACCACAAAAGGGAAAAAAGCAGATCTTGCATTTCTACCGTTTGTTGAAGCAAATAAACTAATGGTATCAACTTCAATACCGGAGCTTTTTAATACGGTCGATTTATGGATAAAGAACCTTGATATACTTCCTAAGGAGGGAGAGAGAGTAAGGACATATATATACAAGATGCAACATATACTTGCCGAGCAGGTTGCACCCATGTTAAACGAACTATTTAAAGAAGAGATAGAAGCTCTAAGAAAGGCGCCCCCTTCCATATCCAAAAAAGAGCTAAAAGTGATAGCAGACGCAGGCACAAACTCTGTAATTATCAAGGCGACCGAATCCGATTATTTCAGAATAAGGGATATACTGGACGAAATGGATTCCACTCCACTGCAGGTGCTAATAGAGGTTGTTATTGCAGAGGTAAAACTAAACGATAATTTACAGTATGGAGTTCAGTATTTTATACGTGATCGCTTTCCAGATGGGTTGGAAGCTGCGACCCCTGAAGACAGACAACGTGAAGCAGGCGTTCGCCTTAACCCGGTTGCCCCTGAGAGCGCATCTTTCTCTTTTCTGACCGAATCTACAGGTTTCAGTTTTCTTTTTAGCACAATAGCGTCAGAGAGTACTTTTGAGTTCCTTTCTACCCCTCATATCCTTGTTCGCGATGATCAGACCGCCACAATACAGGTGGGAGAAGATACCCCTATCGTAGGTGGATCTACTGTTGTAGGAGAGACAGTAACTGAAAATGTTCAATACAGAGCCGTTGGTATTATCCTTACAGTAACACCTCATATAGCGGAAAATGGCATGATAACGCTTGATATAACTCAGGAAGATAGCGAAGTCGCCTCTGATGGAGTACGCGGCAACCCTATCTTCACCACAAGAAGGGCAGAGACGTCACTTGTGGTCAAAAACGGGCACACCATACTTATTGGTGGTATTATTGAAACAAGAGAGAATCTAGATAGTACCAAAATTCCCATTGTTGGAGATATTCCATTACTGGGAAATCTTTTTAAATCAAGGAGTAGGGTTAGTTCCAAGACCGAACTACTAGTATTAATTACGCCAAATGTGGTATATAACGTGGAGGAATCAGACAAGCTGACCAAATCGTTTCAGGATAAGCTGAAGTCTGTTGGCGCATTTGGTAAAAAGGACGGGACCTTATGAGACAAGATGGCTTTACCATTATTGAGGCAATGGTCGCCTTAACCATTCTGGGTATCTCACTAGGTGTGTTTATCAGTATACTAGGAAATTCGTTAAAAATGAGGCAGAGCTTGGATGAACATGCACATGATCTTTTTACCGCAAGGGTAATAGCAGAGAAGTTCAGATTAGGATTACTGGAAGGGGATAACGAAGGAGAAACAGACAACGGAACGATCTGGACAACTGAACCCATTAAGATTAGGATGAAAAAAGAGAGACCTGAAGGAGAGCAAGATGGAGTATTTGACGAAAACCTTGAAGATGAGTTTGGAGAAGAATTTGAAGAGTTTGAGGAGGAAGAAGAGGATTATTCCAATATAATATTCGGACTTGAAGAACAAAGCAGCAAAGAGGAAGAGGAAAAGCTTGAGTTTTATAATATAATTGTAGGCGGAATCGGTGTCGGCAGTAGCAAAAAAGCAAAAAAAGATGAATTCGTGTTTTAGGTATTGATACCAACTCTCCGGACAATTTAATAAAAACAATGCAACCAGTTATCTGCAATCAATCTGAGCTTATAACAGACCCTTATCATAAGCAAGCAACAAACATTAGCAGATCTTCAACGTGCAAACATAATACCCAAAACGGCTTTACACTTTTAGAGGTAATAATTGCCATTACACTGGGGTCTGTTATCATATTGATCTGCACTACTGCATTACGTATGGGGTTATCACACCTTAGTAGAGGAGAAGATTGGCTAAACGATACAGTACGAGGAGCAACAGCGTATGATTTTTTCTGGCAGCAAATATCGTCCATTCGTTCGTATGAATTACCAACAACATCGGAACTAATACCAACGCTCGAAAATAGTAATACTCCTGCAAACACAGGCAGTAAAGATAACAAAGCAGCTAAGCCAAAAAAGAAGAAGAAGAAGAAAGTCTATTTTAAGGGTGACGTGGACTCTTTATCGTTTATAACCCCACTCTCGATAAAAAAACATTATGGATATGGTTTAATTGTTGCTACTTACAGTTTAAATATAGATTATGAAGGCACCGATCTCATTTATAGAGAAAAAAGGCTTACACCCGCAGTTTTGCTTGCCCTTGCCAACAATATTAATGATTTTGATGAAGAAGATGAAGGAATTGTAATTGCAAAAAAGTGTGATGATGTTACATTTGAATACCTTAAACCAGGCAGCGGGGCAGGCATTATAGATGATAATAATTTTGACGACAGATATCAGGAATGGGTAGGGATATTAGAAAATCAATTGCCAAAAGCGATAAGGATAATAATTACAAGAGACGAAGAAGAGAAAGAGTTGCTGGCTCCGATAATGGCTATGTTCTCATTATAGTTTTATGGGTAACAGTAGTTTTAAGTTTTATCGCCATCGGCTCCTTAAGAAGTACGCGTGTATCGGTTAACCTGGAAAGGGTTTTTGAAGAGCGAACAAGGAATCTGTATGCGGCGAAGAACGCGTGCCTCTATGCATTAAGTAAAATGACCAACAGTTTACAAATGGAAGGCGGAATAACTACCAACAGAAACGACAACCAGGACGACATAGATGGCGACGGTAACCTGGACGATGATTTGGTTGCAGGTGAGGAGGACGAAAGTAAAACAGGAACATCAACAGCAACAGGAACATCAACAGCAACAAACGAGGATAAAAGAAAAGATACAGAAGGCCAAAAAGAAAACTTAAGTGGCATTGAAGATGAAGGTGAAGATGACAAGGAGGATCCATGGGCCCCAAACACAGATCCGTATGTTTTACTTATTGATGATATTGTCTGTGACGTATATATAGAAGATGAAGGAGGAAAGGTAAACCTGAATACGGTTAGTGATGAAAGTAAGGATATGTTTATAGATCTCCTGATTTCTAAGGGAATTGAAGAAGAAGATGCGGATGTGATTACCGATTCAATTATTGATTGGACAGACAAGGATGACTGGCACCACATAAATGGGGCAGAATCACCATATTACGAATCCCTACCAGAACCCTATGAGGCAAAGAACGCAAAATTTGATTCCATCGAAGAACTTCGCTTGGTAAAAGGGGTATCATCGGAGGTTTATGAAAGTATCCGGCTGTTCATAACTGTCTTTGGTGAAGGTGATAAAATAAACCTAAATTTTGCGGATAAAGAAGTCCTGACGTCTATTCCGGAAATCAATGATGAAATTGCAGATGCGATCCTGGAACACATAGAGAAACACGGCCAGATAAATAGTGAGGAAGAGTTGAAGGTTATACTGAGCAGCCCTGGACTTAAGACAAAAGATATACCCATTAAAGAAATATTAGAGTTTATAACGTTGGAAACGCAAGACACTGTTACGGTACGTTCTGTTTGCGCTTTATCTGTCGACGGTAAAGATTCCGATGAGAAATTTCACCAATACAGGATTATTGTTGAAATTAACGATGACAGCAAGAGAATCCTAGCCGTATACGCAGATTAATGAAGGAGCATGTACTTCAGCTCGACAAAGTTATATTCAAAATGGTGAGTATATAAACAGCTTTCTGTTAAAATGTAGAGTGCGTTATATTTCTTTTTTTCTACAAATATAATATCTAGTATAGACAGGAACAAAAAAAATATAAAAAATGTTTTTCTCAAAACGTAAAGTTGCGGAACAAAAAAAATCATTGGATCCAGATAACATTAACGATGCACCTAAGGGTCCAAAAACTGATTTTAAGCGCAAATATAGATTTTATGAAGTCTTTTTTCCAAAAGCAGTAGGCATGGCTCTCGACGGAGAGGACCTAATAGTAACATTAGCATGCAAAAGGACATTTAAGACTGTAAGTGAGACGCTGTGCATTCCAGATTTTTTATCTGGTGACATCGACAATATCAGATTAGGGATTGATAATTTACGGCGCTCTTTAAACGAGATCGTGTTCTCATTCCCTAGACAAAAAGCCTTTGTCAGGGAAATAGAGTTTCCGGGAGGAAACCTGGCAGAACTACGGGAAGCCCTTAAATACCAGCTGGATAGTTTCTTACCATTTACACCGGATGATGCATATTATGATGTCCATAAAGCGGCGACTAATGATCAGAAACAAAAAATGCTTATTGTGGCCGTAATGAAAGAAGATATGGATAAAGTTTTAGCCAGGCTTGAGTTAATCGGTGCCGTCCCGACAAAAGTAGTTATCTCTCCCATGTCTTTAAACTCGCTTATCGGTGAATCCGCAGGTAGTGTTGCTACTATTATAAAACGAAACAATAAATATTGTTACAGTACATTCTTAAATGGAACTTTTTGCACTTCATTAGCATTTGATGACGAAGAACAGATGATGAAAAAGGTTAGTTCTGATCCTCCTGACCTGATAATGAAGGATAACAGTGCCAGCCTGGCGGAAAGCAATATTTTTCCTGTTCAGAATGATGATGTAGCGGACAAGAACGACACCTCCTTAAACAGCAAATCCATTGAAATATCGGAAATAGATGAAAAAGAAGAGTCTCTTGGCGCAGCCTTATACGGAATTAATCATACCGGTGATAAATTCAACATTAGAAATACGGGGAGGAAAGGTGTTAGGCTACAACGCTCTCTAGCCATAGGTTTTATTGCCACATTAGTCGTAGTTTTACTATTTGTTCCTCATGTGTTAAAAAAGAGAAAACTGGAATCTTTGGATCTTGTAACCGCAAAGATTAAGAATCTCAAGGGTGATATCGGCAGGATAGAAGATGTACAAAGCAGGCTAACTGAAATGGAAGACACGTTGCGGAGTGTGGGGAGTATAAGGACCAAATATGTTCCAAGGATAGAAATCTTACGGGAGCTGTCTGTTAAACTCCCAAAAACAGCATGGATAAAAGAGCTATATATCTCAAAAAACAATTTTGAAATAGGTGGAATTGCCAGGTCGGCGACAGACCTGATCCCAATCCTGGAAAAATCCACCCTGTTTTCAAACGTAGGACTCTCGGCGCCAGTGATAAATACTGCAAAAGGGAAAGAGAGTTTTCGTTTAAGGGGCGAGGTAAACGTTTTAACCGGAAAAGCAGAAAAAGCAGAAAAAGGTTAAATAATTTCTGTGAAAGTTTTAAATCTACAAAATAATATTTACGTTTATTCATGAAAATAGCACAATCATTTAATAATTTAAAGAAACGGGAAAAGGTACTCCTGATTTTGACACTTGTTATCTGCTGTATCTTGTTGGTCAGCAAACTGATTATCAGTCCTATAACATCATCATTAAATAATGTAACAAATAATTATGAATCTAAGAGATTACTCCTTAGCAAATATGATGATTTTGTCTCTAATGAAGAGTGGTACAACGAAAAGCTAAATGTTCTGGAAAAAGAATTCAATCTCTTACAAGGAAAGATTTTACATTTTGAAACCGAGGAACTTGCATCTGCAAAGCTACAGGAACTGGCCAAAAAGATAGCAAAACGTAACGGTCTTGCTGTCTCAAAAACTATTGCAGGCAAGAAAAGAGTAATTAAAGAAGACCCATTTCTCATCTTTATATCTGCAAACTTAGAAATAAACGATGTAAAACATATGAAAAAGGTAAAACAGTTTCTTTACGATCTGGAATTTAACAAGGAAAAGTTTTTCTTTGTTTGGGATCTAAAGATTAAAGGAATCGGGATAGATGATTCACGGGCCATTTCCATTTCTGCCGCTTTGGCATTGATAGCATCGATTAGCAAAAAATGAAAAGACTAAAATTGTTTTCGGAAAAGATAGTAACCTATTTTAACCTTAGAAAAGATTATGTGCCTATAGCTACTATGGTTCTATTTGGCATAGTTATTATATCAATAACTGCGGTAACATTACTTTACATTTCACCTGTACCCGAAATAAGTTTAGCAGAGATTAAAAAGGATGACCTGAATTCGGAAGATTATGCAAAATTAGCTTCATCACAAAGCCATGCATTACCTGATATGGGAGAATTTAATCCGCTAGAAGAGCATAATTTATTCCGTTCGGCAAGAACTGACTGGGCAACAAAACGCCCACCAACTCCAAAACCAACTCCAACTCCAAAACCCAAGCCTCGCCCTACACCGAAAAAGGTAGAAGCAAAAAATAATCAACTAGAGAAAGAGAAGCTAGAGAAAGAGAAAAAAAGAGCCAGACCAAAGATTAAGCCCGATCGGATAAAACTCTCTGCAATTATGATGTATGGCGAAACAAAGGTTGCACTGATTGAAAACGTGGATAAAGCAAAAAATAAAGAGAAATATGTTTATATAAAAGTAGGTGATGATGTGGGAGGATATACGGTAAAAAGTATAGAGAGCTCCAAAATTGTCCTCGAATGGTACGATGAAACAGCTGATGTAAATCTGTATAAAAAGTAGACGCTTTAATAAAGAAAGGCTATAGTGAAGCTGAGCAGAAACTAGGAGTCTAGATACGAGCAAAGAGTCGCATTTCTGATCTTTTTTGTTAAGATACCAGACCAGAAGCGATAACCCCAATTTAAGATATAACATTTATGGTGTCAGAATAAATTTCTAGCATCTAGTATCCAGTAACTATGCCATTGCAAATAACTTAACAATGCCCTGTGGAAATTTCTTTCTTAGAAAACAAGTTTAAACAGAGTGATACTATAAGGTGTACATATGGGAACGTATAAATATCGTGTATTAACCAAATCCAGAGACATTATTGAAGGCAAAAAGGAAGCTGCCGCAGAAAAAGATATTATAATGGAGCTCCGAAAGGCCGGGCATGTAGTCCTTAGTATTGAGAGTTTAGGAGATGACACCAATGGACTGTTTCCGTTTAAACGCAAGTTATTCAGATCATTCAATTTCTTTACACAAGAACTCGCAACACTACTTGAAAATGGCATACCCATGGACAAAAGTATATCAATAATTTCAAGTACTCAGGAAAAACCTGCAATAAAAGCAACACTCGATAGTATTTTAGAAAATGTAAAATCCGGTAAATCATTGGGAGACTCACTTGCAAACTTCCCAAGGGCATTCTCAAACGTTAATGTTTATATGATACACGCCGGCGAAGAAGGCGGTGTTTTGCCACAGGTACTTAAGAGACTAGGAGAGTTTCAGGAACGCATGGACAAGATAAGAAAAGACATTATTTCTGCCATGGTATATCCCATCTTGCTCTCATCTGTGGGAATATTGTGTATTACTGCTCTCATTACCTTCGTGATCCCAAGATTCGCAGAGGTATTTGAGGGGATGGGCATGGCCCTTCCCGCTTCCACAAGGATATTAATGTCCCTCAGTGATTTCTTCATAGCTTACGGTTGGGCGATATTTATACTTTTTTTCGTCTCATTCCTTATCTATAAGAAATCGAAAAAGAACACAGCCTTTTCCGAGAAAGTAGATAAAGCAAAACTCCGTATCCCGTTATTAGGCACAGTGATCTGGAAGATAGAGATTGCACGATTCGCAAGAACACTGGGCATGCTCCTTGAAAACGGAGTAGCACTAATAAAAGCCATAGATATAGTAAAAAATGTACTTGCAAATACATATCTGGCAAATATCTTACACGATATCAAATCTACAGTTAAAGAGGGAGGAGGCCTTACTGCACCTCTGGATAAAAATGGTTTCTTGCCATCCTATGCTAAACACCTAATGACAATAGGCGAAGAAACCGGCAACCTTGAAAATATGTTGATCAAAGTCGCCGATAACCTTGACCTGGAAATCGAGCAAAAAATAAAAGGTTTAGTCTCACTAGTAGAGCCGATCCTTATCCTTTTTATGGGCGGTATGATAGGTATTATTGTTATATCTATGTTAATGGCTATATTAAGTATTAGTGATATTGGACTTTGATATAATAATATTTCCACATTCTGGAACAATGTTAATATGTTTCTCTCGCGGGCTTGGAAAGAGATTTCTTCAGTTTCAATGGTCCATATACTCAAGAATTTGGTCATTGAAAATCCCCAAATTCGAGACTACAATTTTGATGTTTACTGCTCAAAGTCATATTATCACCATACTCAATTATCAATTTGGATTACGAGAGGCCGTCTTACAGACAAGCTATTAAACAGTATTGTGACATCTTCAAGACAACAACTTAATAATTTTGGTATTAAGGAAAGCAGAGATTATGTTCTAGGTTTAAATAGTCGCGTAAACCAATATGATGAGAAACACATCCTTAAGTTAGATTTTGACGATGTAAGCACTCTGCCATATCATTAATTAGAAGGTGAATCAGGTTTCTTTTTCCGAACAGAGAGTGGTTTTCCTTTTATTGGCTCTAATGCAACCGCTGCAAAAAGCCGCGCGGCTGATTAGAAACGTTAGCATGACTCGATAAAATGAACAAGATTAAATACACAGAAGATTTTCAGATTTCCCAACCAGTGGAGATTTTGTTTCCACTATTCAGTGCCGAAGGCGAAAAACATTGGGTCCCTGGGGGGATTACAAAAACATTATGGGTGCCACCGACCTTCACGGAGACTATATTTTTGTAACCGAGAATCATGATCATGCTGCAAGTGATGCTATCTGGCTTGTAAAAAAGTATGAACCTGATTCATGTTTTGTTGAGTTTTATAAAATCGAACCGGAAGAGAAAGTGGGCATCACTTCGGTTAAATACAATTCCATCTCAGGTTCAGAAACAAATGTAAGTGTTTCTTACGAATACATTGCACTAAGTGAAAAAGGGCGTGAGTTTGTAGCCAACTTTACAAACGAGGAATAAAAGAAATTTATTGGCGAATGGAAACAGCTATTAGAAAAATACTTCAATGCGTCATGCTAACAAGCGCATGACGCCGGATCGCCAAACCGCTTCGCGTTTTGGCGACCGCTGACGCTTCGCGGCAGCCAATGTCCGGCGGGTTTTGGTTTAAAGTACAAATTGGTAAATTTAAATCGCTGATAGATAAGCCACTGGTTTTACTAGTGTGACTATCAATCAAAGGTTTTAGCTTCAAATATTGAGCAGAATAATCCTTCTTCTGGCTTGGCTGTTGCGACTAACCAGTAAGGAGGACGAAACGCAAACGTATAATACGTTTATCTGATTCGCGTTATGATTGTAAATACCATGTAGTATTTGTACCAAAGTCTAGAATAAAAGTGTTGTTTGGAAAAATACGTCAATATTTAAAAGAAGTATTTTGTGAATTAGCCCGTCAGAAAGGTAGCGAAATATTATCTTTTAATTTGCGTAAGGCCATGTGCACATGTGTATATCAATACCTCAGAAATATGCGGTATCAGGAGTGATAGGTTATATTAAAGGCAAAAGCTCACTATCCGTATCTAGGCAATATGGCAATAAGAACAAAATTTCTACAGGTGAAAAACTTTGAGCATGAGGTTACTCAGTCTCGACAATAGGATCTGGACTTGATAAGAATACAGGTAGAGTTTAAGAGAATAGAATTCTAAATATCAGTCTTTGCGACTAACCATAACCGTCAAACCACCCATTTTTGTGGTGCGTTATGACATTAAGGTAGTTCTCTGACATAATCACGCTCAAACAAAACAGCTATGAAAAAAAAGATTTACATTATTGTTGCGCAGTTCATCTTCCTTAGTGCGGTTATGATGCTCCTGGCGTACGTGCAGTCTGATATTATGAATAACGTACGTGCCTATGTCCGCGGCGAGGGGCTATATGCCAAGGGGCAAATACATGCCGTATTACATTTACAAAACTACATAAAAACGAAGAATCATAAAGAGTTTCAATTATTCGAAAAATCCATTAGCATACCAATGGGAGATGGTCTGGCCCGAGAAGCTTTATTATTAACCGAACCGGATCTGGCTAATGCCTATCAGGGTTTCTTGCAAGCAGAAAACCACCCTGGAGATATCGAAGGCATGATCTCGTTTTTTCTGTATTTTCAACATTTCCCATATATGAGTGAGGCGATTAAAATATGGACAAAGGCAGATGATTTAATTGCAAAGTTAAAAGATGTTGGATTCCAACTAAAGGCTGCAATCAACAACAACGAAACATCGCGAATCGACCAGTACCACAAGGAACTGAACAAACTTAACATACAGTTGGCCGAACTGGAATTTAACTTTTCACGTGTGTTAAGTGAGGGAGCGCGTTGGATCAAAAAGACTCTTATGCTGCTGATTGTCGCAATCTTTATATTACTACTTATTTTGATGTTGTTATTCACTCGCCGACTTATCAAAGCAATTGATCGAACAGAGCAGGATCTAATGGTAAGCGAAAACCGCTTTCGTAGTCTTTATGAGTCCAATATGTTGGGTATTTTTGACTGGCAAAGTGACGGGCAAGTCCTTGATGCCAATCAAGCTTTTCTAGATTTAATCGGATATGAAAAACGAGATGTTGATAATGGAAAATTAAACTGGCAAAATATAACAGAGGAAGATAGTTTTCAAAGTGATAATCAGACATTACTTAAAATCAAGGAAATGGGGTTCTGCAAGCCTTTTGAAAAAGAATATATTCATAAGAATGGTCAACGTGTACAGGTTTTAATAGGGGCTGCATTATTAGGAGAAGAAGAAAACAAGGGTATTTGTTTTGTACTGGACCAATCTGAACGTATCCTGCAACGACGTGAACTTGAGACATTGAACAAAAATCTGGAACAACGTGTAATGGAAAAAACCCGTGATTTACTTAGTGCTAAGATAGCGGCTGAAGAAGCTAGTACAGCAAAAAGTAATTTCCTTGCCAATATGAGTCACGAAATACGAACACCGATGAATGGCATTATTGGTATGACTTCCCTGGTCCTGAAAACTGAGCTTAATGAACAGCAAAAAGATTATATAGGCAAAGCAAATTATTCTGCTGAAAACTTATTGGGAATTATTAATGACATTCTGGACTTTTCCAAAATTGAAGCAGACAAACTGGAAATAGAGGAAGTTGATCTTCAGCTTAGAAATACAATCAGTAACACGGTTAACCTCCTTGAACTCAAAGCTGAGGAGAAATCGATTAAACTGGCGATAAAAATTGATCATGCAATTCCAGACTATTTTATTGGTGACCCCTTGCGCCTAGGCCAGATATTAAACAATTTGGGAAGCAATGCCGTTAAATTTAGTAATCCCGGTAGTATTGTATCATTGAATGTTTCTATCCAGAAAGAGAGTGAGCAGGATGCATTACTACACTTTTCAGTGCAAGATACGGGCATTGGTATTCCTCCAGAACAACAAAAAAAACTTTTCCAGTCATTCAGTCAGGCTGACAATTCTACAACCCGCAAATTTGGTGGTACCGGCCTTGGTTTAGTTATCTCTCAAAAAATCACCCAATTGATGGGTGGGAAAATCTGGTTAGAGAGTAAACCGAATATTGGTAGTACATTTCATTTTACGGTTCTCTTAAAGAAGCCGCAAGGTTCTTCAGCAAAAACAGATTCTCCTGATTCAGTAACTAAAAAAGAGTTTAATGATGCAATTAATAGGCTAAAAGGTGCAAAAATACTATTAGTAGAAGATAATGAAATTAATCAACTGGTGGCAAAGAGATTTCTTGTTATGAATGGGTTAACCGTTAAATCCGCATATAATGGACAAGAAGCACTGAACTTACTTGCGGACCACGACTTTGATGGTATTCTTATGGACTGCCATATGCCGGTGATGGATGGTTACGAAACAACCTGTCAAATACGTAACCAGGGGAGAATTAGAGATTTGCCTATTATTGCCTTTACTGCTGATGCGATGGAAAGTAATGTAAAAAAGGTTCTGTCTAAAGGTATGAATGATTACATAGCCAAACCTTTCCGTGCGGATGTTTTGTTTACTACTATGGCAAAATGGATAAATCCGGGAAAATAATACCTGTTACAAATTTACCGGAAGAATATAAAGCAGAAGTAACTTTTTAGGAGGGCAAACAATGGTCAATTCTTTACAGGTTGTCAGAGAAGGTAAAGCCTAGAGACAGGTTTTAATTGTTAAGTATTGTAATATTGATTAAAAAAAAGCTAACAATTGCATTAACCAGTCAAGCTAGTTATGGTGTTGTTCGTACACCTAAAATAGTTAACCATGAGTTTTTAATACCGATACTTTCACGATTTACCACCACACCAGACAACCTGTTAATATTTAATACTGAAAGCCACTAAAATGTATACAATTCCTTTATATAGTTATCTTGAATATATATATTTTTTAAACTTAGACAAGTTGAAGTGATAGATGTGGTTGGGTATAATTATTTGTGTTTAAACAGCCATTTCAATTAAAGAATGGATAGAAAGCACAAATAACCTTAAAAAAAGATTCAAAGGTTATAAAGGTAAGATTCAAGAATTAAAGAATCATTAGAAATATTAAGGCTGGAAAACAAGCATATTGTGGTAATAAGGTCCGTGGTGCTACCATAAGCGTGTCTTAAATCATTTTATTATTTTAATACTTGGGATTATTCAGTTCAATATAAACAAACAAGATTATGATATTTATGTTTTTATTTTAATTTGCATCCTACGGGTTAATTAAGTTTTAGAAGACGAATGAAATGAGTAATGATAGCTATTTATTATTAAAGAAAAAGAAGAATTCCGTTACCAAGAGGTTAGTAGCAGATGTGGAAACATCAAGTCTATCTGACCGTATAATTTTTACAACAAACACTGATAATGGTAAATGTGGTGGGACTGATGCATTCACATATTTACAATTGGAAACTCCTTGCGGGAAAATTTATCCTGCGGAAGACGACTGGTATGTTTTAAATAATCCTATGGATAATATGGAATGTGGGGATTCAGATATCTATGCACTTGAAAAGGAGAATATACAGTTTTGTAGTAAAATGAGATTACAGTTTATAACTAATGGTGACAATTCTGAATGGAATTTTGACAGCGTTTGTTTAGTTAAATGGCGTTGGTATCCAACACAGAATCGGTGGCGACCAGTAGACGTAATAAATAATTGGTGGATAAATAAATGTCTTAAGAAAACCGATATATATGAATATGAATCAGATGGTCCCACTCCCCCTCTTACCAACAGGCAAGAAGAGTTTGATAAGGGAATAGATCATTTGCGTAATAATCAAGACTCATTTAATAAATCATTAACTGCTTTAGAAGTAACATTAGGAATATCTCAATTGATGTCTTTAAAGTCAAAATTGATACATCGAACCCCTTTTGCAAAATCTATATCAAATTCTGATATTACTAACCTAAACAAGTCTGAAAAGTAAAAAGCATATAGAACTAAATCAGTAGAAAGAGGGCAGGGGGCACATCTGACAAAGAAAGGATAGGTCTTTTTTTTCTTCGAAAAGTGATGGCGGTATTTTTAACCGCAGAGAGAAACAGATATCAGACTCTAAGTCCTGTACGCAGGGGATGGGGTATTATGGCTTAGGTAAGAAAATATGCAGGTTCGCCTAGGTATGATTAATTAGAAAAACCTCATGCACAATTGCTTGTCTTGGGCAATGCACTGATATTAACGGTAGAGCAAAGATGTTCAGAAACAGAACTTGTTAGCATCATGCAAGACCTTAGCAATCTGTCTGCCATAGTCATAAAATTGCTACAAGATATAGAGAACGAAATTTATAGCTCCCATAAGCATTGAATGCATGCAGCATAACAAACACTTGCATTTGGTGAAATAGTAGAGGGCCATACAAGAGAAAGCTTTAAGGATTTGGCAAAAATGGAGACATAATGCTTTTCAGTAATTATTAATATAAACAGATTACTATTGCATTTAAAACTTTACAATCAAATAGTGACAACAGTGAATAGATAAGCATCCTCAAATATATTTAAGTAACATTAGGAGAGTCCCACCATAAAAATGCAAAGCGATATTATTAGGAGCCCATACCTAAAAAGACATAAAGTTTAATTAAAAATATCTACAATGCCTGAACCATTAAAAAACTTGTACAATGAAGAATTAATAGCTTCATTATCCCGGAAGTTAAAAGTAAACTATGGCAAGTTCGATTCTGATAGATTTCGGAAAAGCATATTTAGTGAAGACTGGAATCAAAAGGGATTAAAAGAAAGAATGATGCATATTGCGGTAACTCTACATAAATTCCTACCAAGTGATTATCGAAAATCCATTAAAATATTAAAACCTGTTTCATCACACTTTAAGGGTTTTGAGTACATGTTTTTTCCTGGTTATGTGGAGTTATACGGCATGGATAAATATGAAGAATCCATATCGGCACTAGAACATTTCACTGAGTTTTCAAGTTCTGAATTTGCAGTACGTCCATATATCAAGAAATACAACCAGAGAATGATGAAGCAAATGGCAATATGGGCAGAATCAAGTAATCACCATGTACGTAGGCTCGCATCTGAAGGATGCCGTCCTCGATTACCTTGGGCAATGGCACTGTCTGAATTCAAGAAAAACCCCGATCCCGTTCTAAAAGTTCTTGAAAAATTAAAGAATGACAAAAGTGAATATGTAAGACGAAGTGTAGCAAATAACCTCAATGATATTTCAAAAGATAACCCTTGTATATTGATTGATGTAGCCAAAAGATGGACAGGTAAAAACAAGGATACGGACAAGCTTGTTAAACATGCCTGCCGTACTCTTCTAAAACAGGGCAACCCTGAAATTTTAGGTATGTTCGGTATTGTTAAACCTAACCATATAAGTATTGAACAGTTTGCTGTCCAGAAATCAGCCAAAATAGGTGAAAATCTGGCATTTTCATTTATTTTAAAAACAGATAAATGTAAGCTTGGTAAGTTACGGATTGAGTACGCAATTGATTTCATGAAAAGCAATGGGAAATTATCAAGAAAACTATTCAAAGTATCCGAGTCGGACTATTCAAGTCAGAATAAAGTGGTAACAAAACATCACTCATTTAAATACATATCAACCAGAAAATATTATGCGGGTATCCATGGACTCGCCGTTATTGTAAATGGGCAAGAACTAGCAAATGATAATTTTGCATTAAATTAGCGGCATTGTCGGACTTTTCGCCTCTAGAATCGTAATCGTACTCTTACGTTGTTAGTTCAAGTCTCAGACTTGAACTAATCTGACATTAACAATACTCTGTATGGTTTTGCATTCTGGACACAACCAATTGTCTGTAAACATTAATCTCTTTTACTCGCAACAGAGTTGCATTAAAGTCAGATGTGATTCAAATCTGGAGATTTGAGCCAACTGAAGTAACGTTCGTAATTTCCGCCATACACAGTATTTACGCCTACACGCCAACAAAATAGCGTATTCGCTCCAAGATGAAAATTCCTATACTATTAAATTAAATGCCCTAACACCAACATGCACCAGGTAACAAAAAGAACCTCTCTCCCCTCGGCATGTTTTTTGCTATAAATAATATTAGCGGTAGTTTCTTTTTAAGTAAGCAATAACTACCACAAAAACTAACAACGTATTAAAAACGAAATAATTACGTTATCCCCCATTACCGTTATACCTAATTATTTCACAACCGGCAGTCAGGATAAAATTATATTGGAGAAAAAAATGACATTAAAAATTGATGAAAAAATTATTAGAGAGACAACAAGATGTGATAGAAAATTTTTATGCCTCAAAACCCCATCAAATATTTATTGCCAAGTTAAAGACTGTATCAACGAGGAAGTCCTTTTTGTAAAATGCGAAGACACAATCATATGCAATTACAAGATGTCTTTTGGCAATTCATTTGTCTGTAATTGTCCGACAAGAAAAGAAATATACAATCTACATAAGATTTAATTATGAGATTCAAAACTCTATCTTTTCTAAAATTTCTATCCTAACAATACCATAAAGCGGCAAAGCCGCAACCAAAAGACTAGATACCAGATACTGGACTCTAGATACTGGATACTAGCAAATAGATCGGCTTCTAGAGCTTTCTTGTCAAGATACCACATGAAAAAGATAAAAATTTAGTTTAAGGTGTAACGTTTTAAGGTGCAGGAATAAATTATCAAGCATGTAGTATTAATTAACCAGTAACTATATTGTTGCAAATCACTTAACAATCGACAGCAAGAATTTCTTTATAAAAAAACAAGTATTTACATGGTTATACTATACAACCAAATTGAAAATACAGAATTCAGAAGGCAGAATAGATCAGTATGCAGATTAGAATTTTCAAAAATAGATATTCACTTGATCTGGATTTCTAATGTACGTTTTGTATAAAAACACGGGGAATCTACTACTTTTTATTTAAATATCTTTGATTGTTATGCAATCATGATTTTCTTGATGTAGTTAATGACACACCTGCAGAATAACTCAACATTAACATCTACCTAAGCAAAATCTGAACTACCAGATGTTTCATTTATACCATCCATTAAGTATATTGCAGCCGTTTTCAACTAGTTACTTTTAAGAGATAAACCGTTTACATTTTAGACAAATCATCAGATTTGCGGGTATAATTATAGTGTAAATACATTGTATCTATTCAATATCCAAGTGCCAGAATAAAAGATAAAGCAAAGAAAAGGTGGTCAAAATGTATAAGATAGCAATAACCTGTGCGGTAACAGGAGCAGAAACTACACGTGATGACAATCCGAACCTTCCTGTTACCCCTTATGAGATAGCGCTTTCCGCTTTTGAAGCATTTAAAGCCGGTGCGGCCATAATACACCTACACGTTAGAGATAAAGACGGACTACCCTCACAGGATGCTAATGTTTTCAGGGAAACAATGCGCCTTATAAGGGATAAATGCAACATCATCATTGAAGTCACCACCGGAGGTGCTGTTGGCATGACCCTGCAAGAGCGGTTAGAACCACTGAAACTCATGCCGGAAATGGGGTCGCTTGATTGTGGGACAATCAACTTTGGAGATGATTACATCATAAATACCATTCCTATGATAAAGGATACACTGTCAGCCTTTAAAGATAATAAAGTAAAACCAACCCTTGAGTGCTTTGATCTTTCACATATAGATACAACAAAGGTCCTTATAGGAGAAGGCTTGATAGAGCCACCGTTCCACTATGGTTTTGTATTAAATGCAGCAGGCGGAGTTCGTTATGACGTAGAGACACTTGGGGCTTTTGTACACAGGATCCCTGAGAACAGTTACTGGACCGTTATGGGAATAGGAGGAAAGGCCTCTTTGAGTGCTATCTACGGAGCAATATCATTTGGAGGTTTTATTCGTGTCGGTTTTGAAGACAACATATTTTATTCAAAAGGAGTTATTGCGGATAGCAATGCCCAGCTTGTCGAACGTGCCGCACGTATAGCTAATGAGTATGGCTGCGAGATCGCAACTCCGGAAGAGGTAAGGAAGATGTTTGGCCTGAAATCTGACATATTATTTTCATGATATAACTGGTTTTAACGATGATGTAATAAAAAGACTAGAGTTCAATTTATCCCAGTGGGAAGAATAATGCTAACTAAAAGAAAATGTTAGAAAAATATTTGAAAAATGGTGATTCATATGGATGCCACCGAGTAATTGAGCCAAAAGGCGTCTTCCCTCAACCTGCACTGAAGATTAATAATAGTACAAATGTTATTTGGGACAACGAAATACTGGTTAATGTTGAGAGCCTGAACATTGACTCCGCAAGCTTTTCTCAAATAAAGAGGAAAGCAAACGGTAAGGCAGAAGGAATTAAAGATATTATTCTGGATATTGTTCAAAGGCGTGGAAAGATGCACAACCCGGACACAGGGTCCGGAGGTGTATTTATTGGTAGAGTGGATGAGATAGGTGACAAGTTAATAAATAAATGCGGATTAAAAAGAGGCGATAAAATTGTTAGCCTCGTGTCACTCTCCCTAACACCATTGCAAATACACGAGATATATGAAGTTAAAACGGCAATTGATCAAGTTAAGGTTAATGGCAAAGCCGTTCTTTTCGAGAGTGGAATCTATACAAAACTTCCTGAAGACATTCCGGAAACTTTGGCCTTGGCTGTTTTAGATGTATGCGGTGCCCCGGCGCAAACTGCCCGATTAGTAAAACACAACGATACAGTTGTAATAATTGGTGCAGGGGGTAAATCGGGAATACTTTGTGCTTATGAAGCACGCAAACTTATTGGTAACAGCGGAAAAATTATTGGTATTACACACTCTACGAAAAGTACTAATAATCTTAAAAAAATAGGTGTGTGTGACTCTATCCTTGAACTGGACGCACAGAATGCATCTTTGTGTTATAAAGAGACCCTAAAGGTTACAGGAAACAAATTGGCAAACCTGGTTATAAATTGTACAAATGTTCCTGGCACGGAACTTTCATCTATACTTATGTGCAGAGAAAGGGGTAAAGTCTACTTCTTTAGCATGGCAACCTCTTTTACCAAGGCCTCATTAGGGGCTGAAGGTGTGGGCAAAGATATTGATATGATAATTGGCAACGGTTACACAAAAGGACACGCAGAGATGGCGCTAAATATTCTGAGAGAGTCTAAAGAGATAAGGAGCCTTTATGATGAAATATATAACGGCTCCACATAACAAAGGCATCTATCATGAAAGAGTATAAAAAGGTAAATTATCGAAAAATCCATTGTTATAAAACTGTCAGTAAAAAAGATTGGCATGACTGGCATTGGCATATTCGTAATGTCATACGAGATATTCCATCTCTGAAAAAAGTTGTGCCCATTGATAAAGCGGAAGAAAATCGCCTGGAGAAGTGTCTGTGCAAATTAAGAATGGGAATAACCCCGTATTATGCATCGTTAATAGACCCCCAATACAAACGTTGTGTAATACGCATGCAGGCCATCCCATCAATTAATGAGCTATATAATGCACCGGATGACTATGAAGACCCGCTCCAGGAAGATGTGGATTCTCCTGTACCCGGGCTTACACACCGGTATCCTGACAGGGTACTACTTCTTGCTTCACATATATGCTCCATGTACTGCCGTCACTGTACTCGAAGGAGGTTGGTTGGAGATCGGGACAAGCACTTACCAGAGAAACAGATTAATACCTGCATTAATTATATTCGACAACATAAAGAAGTTAGAGATGTTCTGATATCCGGAGGAGATCCGCTAACACTGGAAGACAACTATCTGGAAGATATAATAAAAAAGATACGAGATATAGAGCACGTTGAAATTATCCGTATAGGGACCAGGATGCCCGTAGTACTGCCTTTCAGGATTACGGCTTCACTTACCAGAATGTTGAAAAAATATCAGCCCATATATATCAACACCCACTTTAATCATCCTAAAGAGATAACATTTGAATCAAAAGAGGCGTGCGAAAGATTGGCAGATAGTGGAATACCGGTCGCGAATCAGACCGTCTTGCTCAGAGATGTTAATGACTGTCCTCCCATAATAAAAAAGCTTATGCACGAATTGCTTATGATAAGGGTTAGGCCCTATTATATATACCAGTGTGATCTTTCAAAAGGGATTTCACATTTCAGGACTTCAATTACAAAGGGGCTGGAAATAATAGAAAACTTACAGGGGCATACATCCGGGATGGCGGTCCCTACCTTTGTTGTAGATGCTCCCGGTGGCGGCGGCAAGATCCCCTTAATGCCAAACCATATGATTTCACAATCTGACAGGAGATTTGCACTTAGAAACTACGAGGGCGTTATTACCACATATACGCAACCTGAAAATGTGTTTTCAAATTGCGGGCACTGTCATATCTGTGATGACAGGAATTATAAACCTTCTGGAGGGATTGCGAAGCTTTTATCTGGAGAGAAACTAAACCTTGAACCTAAAGGTCTGGAAAGGCGTAAACGGTTAAGAAGAAAGAAAAGATAGAAAATCGAACATCAGATTCTCTTTGTGCAAAGGAAATCTGATTATTACAGAAAACGAGTTAAGTCATGAAAAACAAGCTGAACTTATCAAAGGAAAAGATAGATTTAGCCAGGCTACTAGCAAAAGAGATAACTACTCCTGTGCAGAAATTTATCGACGAACATACAACAGATACAGTAGAGAGGGCAGCTTTACGTGTTTTAGGGGCAGACGGTACTAATGAAAATGGTATCCCGGTACCAAACCTGATCGTTAAATCTCTTAGGAACCTATTGTCTACAGGAACTTGCCGCTATTATATTAACGCAAAGCTAAAAAAAGGATTTACAATTCCAGAGTTGAACAATGCCATTTCAAACGGACTAGATGTATCAAATATAGAGTTAATTGATGGCGAAAAGATCAGGGATGAAGCGGATAAGCTAATAAATAACTTTAGCCAACTGATAAGAAAAAATGTAAATTACAGAAACCATAAGATATCAGAGTTTTCCAAAAACGAAAACAATCCTATGCTTTACCTCATAGTTGCGACAGGGAATATCTTTGAGGATGTAAAACAGGCAACTGCGGCAGCAGAACAGGGAGCGGATATAATTGCTGTAATCAGGACAACGGCACAAAGTCTGCTTGATTATGTTCCTTTTGGCGCAACAACAGACGGTTTTTGTGGTACATATGCAACACAGGAAAACTTCAGGATAATGCGTAGTGCCCTTGACAACGTGTCTGAAAACATGAACCACTATATCCGTCTAGTAAACTACTGTTCCGGACTTTGTATGCCTGAGATAGCGGTCATGGGTGCAGTGGAGAGGCTGGACATGATGCTTAACGATTCCATGTATGGAATACTCTTTCGCGACATTAATATGTGCCGCACGTTCGTTGATCAGCACTTTTCACGAATGATTAACGCCTTTGCAGAGATAGTTATAAATACAGGAGAGGATAATTACTTGACAACATGTGATGCATATGAAAAGGCTTACACTGTCCTTGCATCTCAACTGATAAATGCCCGTTTTGCCAAAAATGCTCACCTGCCAGAGCGGCTTGTTGGCTTAGGCCATGCCTTTGACATAGACCCAACAATCAAAAACAGTTTCTTACTGGAATTGGCACAGGCACAGATGGCGAGAGAGATCTTTCCCGAGTATCCGCTAAAATATATGCCACCAACAAAGTTTATCACAGGAAATATATTTAAGTCTTACGCCCTGAATACAATGTTTAACTTTACAGCCAAGGCAACAAATCAATCTATCCACCTGCTTGGAATTCTAACAGAAGCGATCCATACGCCACACATCCAGGATAGGTTTCTAGCGATAGATAATGCAAAATATGTAATGAACAGTATGGCTGACTTTTTTGATGAAATTGAGTTTAAAAAGGACGGAATTATAGTAAATCGCGCTAACGAGGTTCTTGATAATGCAATAGAGCTTTTAAAAAAGGTTAAAAATACCGGCCTCTTTTATTCTATTGAAAAAGGTCTGTTTGCGGATATTAAAAGGAAAAAAAATGGTGGTAAAGGGTTTGATGGCATAGAGAAAAAGGGGAAAGATTACTGGAACCCTGTAGAGGACTTTCTAAAGAAAGAGCTGTCTGAAAGCTAAAAAGTATTATAAGGAACAGATTTGCTTTTCTTGTTAATTGCGTAGTACGTTTTATAAAGGAAAGATGATATGTTTATTAGACCTTATGGAGATACACTAAATGATGGGCAGGTACAGTTATCATTTACACTACCTGTTGAAAAGTCTGAAAAGGCAACGGAAGCGGCAAGGTTTTTTGTTCGAAAACTGGGATTTGAATCGTGTGAAATAGTGCATTCCGAAGCAATTTGTAGAGGCTTTACCTTTTTTCTCGCATACGGCACGTCTAATATTGAGATAGATTATGATAAGGTGGAAGTGGAAAGCCCGGCAGGAGAATTATGCTGGAGCTTTGAAGAAATTAACAATTTTATTAAAGAGAAAATAAAAAGGGAAATCGTTGTGGTAGCAGCATGCACGGGTTCTGACGCCCACACTGTGTGCCTGGATGCCATAATGAACATGAAAGGATTTAACCACCATTACGGCCTTGAGAGGTACCCAATGATAAAGGCACATAATCTTGGTGCACAAGTAGAAAACATAGACCTTATTGAATTTGCCATTAGAGTAAAGGCAGACGCTATTCTTGTCTCCCAAGTGGTCACACAGAAGGATATTCATATTAAAAACATGACCATGCTTATTAAACTTTTAAACGATAAAGGTGTTCGAAACAATTTTATTCTAGTGGTTGGCGGTCCTAAGATAGACAATAAACTTGCAACTGAACTTGGCTTTGATGCTGGTTTTGGCAAAGGCACGTATGCTGAGCATGTAGGAACATTTATTGCCAGAGAATTATATAATAGAGGTAAACCTTAATTCTTTCACAATATGAAAAACAAAGATAAGTTAAACATATCAAAAAGCCTTAAACACTTTGAAGATAGTCAGCTCCTTGTTCCGGGAGGAGTACTTGGGATACGCCGTCCCTATAATTTTGTAGAAGGAGAGTATCCTGTTTTTGTTGACTCGGGCAAGGGGATGCATATTGTCGACATAGACGGCAATGAATACATTGATTACCTTTGTGCTTACGGCCCGGTTATTCTGGGGTACCGTGAAGAGGAGGTGGACAATGCCGTCATTAGTCAGATTAGGAATAAAGGTTTCTGCTTTTCATTAACACAAGAGTACCAGAACATATTAGCAAAGAAATTTCAAGACCTTATCCCTTGTTCTGAAATGACTATTTTTGTAAAGACGGGCTCTGACGCAACAACAACAGCAATTCGTCTGGCACGTGCATATACTGGGAAGGCGAAGGTAATGCGGTGCGGATATCATGGGTGGCACGACTGGTGCGTTGAAGTCAAAGGAGGAATCCCTGAAAAGCTTTTTGAAGATATATATGAATTTCGGTACAACGACATTGAATCACTGGAAAATTTGCTGATCAAACATGGAAATAAAACAGCCGCAATAATAATTACCCCTTTTGGCCATCCACTTGCGCAAAAGATGGAAGAACCAGGTCCAGGGTTTCTTGAAGCTATAAAGTCGTTAGCAGAAAAACACGGAGCAGTGCTGATATTTGATGAAATCCGTACAGGATTCAGGATGTCACTAGGTGGAGCGCAAGGCTATTACAAAGTCACTCCTGATCTGGCATGTTTTGGAAAGGCAATGGCAAACGGATACTCCATTAGCGCTGTAACTGGAAAAGCAGAAATAATGAGAACCGGAGAGAAAAAGGTATTTATATCCTCGACATTTTTCCCAAATAGCCTGGCCTATGTTGCCTCTTTAAAGACAATTGAAATATTAGAACGGGATGATATTTTATCTTCAATCCGGGAGAATGGAAACCGTTTTCATAATAGAGTACAAGCCGTTATTGACAAACATAAAACAGGCGCAGAATTAAGCGGAATAGGCCCAATGTTTTTTATAACATTCAAAAAGGATAAAGAAAAAACATACAAAGAGAAAAGAATGCTCTTTTATACCCAATTAATCAGACGTGGCATATTTATGCACCCATACCATCACGGATATATTGCGTATCGCCATACAGACGATGACCTTGACAAGACGGTCCAAGCAATTGATGAATCACTTGCCACTTTGGTAGAATAATATCTAATTCTGCATATTTTCCATTACCTTCCGAATCACAACCTTGCACTTAATCATAATCCAGTTCATTTTTGCGGGATAGCTTCACTACCCTGGTTTACAAAATTATTTTTAAGGGCCGTTGAAACTAATCTTAACAAAAAATTAATTGAGACTTTAATCAGAATTTCCAATTATCTTTATTGATATTTTAGCTATTCCACTCTCTATAAGATCTAATTCCACTGCAGCCCTGTGCGAGACATTCAGAATTCTATCTTTCGCCGGAGGAAAACGATCAATGATGATTAGTTCCGCTGTTCTCTTGTTTCTTAAGTTAGTAACAAGTACTTTCGTATCAAATGGCAAATATGGATGAGCGGCTGTCATTTTGTCCCTATCATAACGAACTCCACTCGCAGTCATTTTCCCATCATATTCATCTGAAATAAATGAAGCGGTACCTTTCTCTTCATAAGAATTAGATTGTTTGTGTTGATTCTTGTTGTTCTCGGTATAAGTTTCTTTACTTGGATTCACCGTAAGATTATTTGTATTAGAGAGAGTATCCTTTATCACTGTTTCCTTTATGTTGTTCTCGGTATAAGTTTCTTCACTTGGATCCACTGAAGAATTATTTGCAATAGAACGAGTATCCTTTATACCTGTTTCCTTAATGTTGTTTTTTTTAGTTCCCGTTTCTTTTACTACTGTTTTTCCAATACCAGTTTTTTTTATATTAACTTTCCCACAACCAATGATGTATATAATTACAATGAGCAGAGCTACAACATTTTTTATTTTCATGATATTGAGTTTTTACTAATGTTTGTTACCTTTAATATAGTAAGAATGATTACAACAGCGAATTAAAACATTACTGTACGCTGGCAGATTAAATCGAACTTCTCTTACCAGAGCAGTTTTACTAGCAGGCCCAAATATTTCCTCAGAGAGTACCGCTTGTCTATAATAAAACTATTAATCCCTCTATTTGTCTGGTTAGAAAAGATCAATGGAGCAACTAGATAGATCTGTTTTACGTTGTATAAAAAACATTTCGATGCTGTCTGCAAGACTGTACCAGCAATGCGATTATTGTTGTCTTTAATATTTTAATTGTTAAAAAGAGAGACTAAATTTAAAAATAATTTACTTTTCGGGCTTTTGCTATAAAGTGTAACCTCAAGGCTTTAACTTAGAAGACATTAGTCTCTATCTATTTCGGCAAGGACAGCTTTATTTTTTGTAAATTTAATTTAACCTCCTTGTTTTCAGGGCAAAATATTAAGGCCTTGTTTAAAGACTCTATGGATTCCGGAATTTTGCCTTCATTAAAGAGGGCAATTCCAAGATTATTGTAGAGAAACAGGAAATCTTTCAAGGATTCCGGCATAAGTGTTAATGCTCTCTTAAATTCTAATATTGCATCGTTTTGTCTTCCTTTAAGCATGTAGTATATTCCTAATGCTTTATGCACTTCATAATCTTTGTCATCGTAAGATAGTGCAAGATTTATCTTTTCATATGCGTTGTCTAAAAGCCCCTTTTTCATTTCCAGGCATGCAAAATTTGCTAATGCATTTGCTCTTTTTGGATTTATCTTAAGAGCTTTGATGAATTCTTCAGCGGCTTTATTATTAAATCCGTCTTTCATATATACCGCGCCAAGGTAGGCATGCGCCAGTGAGTTGCGCGAATCTTTTTCCACACAATCCTGCCACAATGTAGTACTATTTTCCCAGACCTTAATCCTCTGCAATGTGAGACACGAGAAAATAATTATTAAAATTGAGAGTAAAACAAGAACAGGTATTTTGAGACTGGTTAATTTATATTTAGTTTTTAATAAGTTTATTTGACAAATCTTAAGGTAAACCACTGCAATAAAAAACGAAAAACCTAATGATGGGTAATATAAGTATCTATCTGCCATCCAATGGGAAATAGGAATTATGTTTGAAACAGGTATTAAGTTTAAGAAAAACCATAAAACACAAAAGAATATTATTTTATCCTTTTTATAGCACTTATATGAGAAATAGGCGATTAGTAATAAAACAAAGATTGAGATGAGTACTTTAAAATCAAAGACTGATAACGATATATAGTTTACGTAAAAATTGTTTAGATTTAATGGTATAAATACTTTTCCTATATATGTGGCAAATATCCTTAACATACCTAATATGCGATAATATAAATCTTCGTTATAAGATATGAATGCCGCACTACCTTTAAATGCAATAATTGTTATTGCTGAGAAAACAATACTGAGGACAAAGAATGGTATTTTGTCTATTATTTTTAATTTTAAGTTCTTTCTTGTAAAACAGAAATCATAAAGCAGCAAAATAAGAGGAAACATAAGGACCATAGATTTCGACAAAAGCGCAAAAATGTATGCAATAATTGATGCTATGTAGAAAAATCTTTGTTTTTCCTTGTGTGATCTAATATATAGATAAAACGCAATGAGCATGAACAAAAACGACAACAAATTCTTTCGCTCAGATATCCATACAACCGTTTCTACATTTACAGGATGGATAATAAAGATTATAGCTGTAATATAAGCAGCAATAGTGGATTTGATTAACGTTATTATTATTAAAAATATAAAAAATGCATTTATTGAATGAATAAAAACGTTTGTAATATGATATCCAAGTGGATTTAATTCCCAGAAATGATAATCTATTGCGTATGTTAATAAACTTACAGGATAATAATCTGTCCAGAAAATAGTAGAGAATATCAATTTTATATTATTAAAACTTAGACTTTTTACTAGTTCGTTTCCTGTAACATAAATATGATCATCCCAATAATCAATAAATTCGTTGTTTAGTGAGTTTGAATAAATGCCAAAAGTTATGGCAACAATTACAAAAAATGCAATAATATAGTTGTTCTTGTTTATTTTAGCAAACGAAATATGGTTCATTTTCTTTCAGGCATTAAATTCCCAGTTTAAATAATAACATTGGAATAGAGACATCCAGTGAAAGCAAGAGTCGCGACATGTGTCGATATATTATTTGTTGAGGAACAAACATTCACAAGTGAAATCTTGGTTGCCTAGTTTGGAAATGTAATCTGCTACACGCTCTGTAATTTATGCTATCTGTAATTTATGCTATCTATATTTCAGCTTAATAACCTCAATAACAACTTCCAACACACAAGCTTGGAGAAATTCGCCCTTAATATTTTGAGAGATATCAGAACAAATTACTTTTGATTCTAAAAGATAGAATTTCTCCCCACTTTGTTACATCAATCACAAAGTTTAACACAGCCGCCTGACCATTTCCATATAGTAAAATAATAATTGATCTCATCTCTTTCTCGAATTCCCAGGATATGGGACCGCACCACTGGGCCCTTCAGGATTTCATCCAACACAACACCATCAGGGAAATCTACAATGAATTGTTTTGGGTCATTTACGGCAACTCATAGGTTATCAGGGTTCCCATATTAAACATATGGTTTATGGAAAAATAAAGCCCGACAGTGTATAGTTTTACCGGATTTCATTGAACCAGTAGTGGTTCACGCATTAGACTGCGTTGCCAGACGTGATAGATGCTTTTTAACGATGCGTTCAATCATAGTAGAAATATAACACAACATTTAGATATTTGCAATTTCATTGCAGATATCTAAACTAGAAACAGGTTTACAAAAGGCAAGAGCCACATCTAGCGGTTCTGTTATAAGGCTACTAAAAATCAGCATTGTCCGGTTAGCCTTTTGCAGAGGAATAATGTTCCATATTTATGGATATTTTCAACATCATAGTGCAGAGAATTACCTAAAATGCCTAAAGTTTATAGTGTTGTTTCTTATTAATAATAAATAAGATTCTATAATTTTAGCTCATTTTAGGCACGGGATGTTAGCGCCTAAATCTGCCATGCAAATACCTAACCGGACAATGCTGACTAAAAATATCAATATCTAAGGATTTAATCTAAAATCATTTTAAATGCAACTACCCAATTATAATAATATAGATTGTAAAAGCATTAAAAGGATTTTATAATTGATTTAACTAAACCATGATTTTATCAGACAGCAATAGTTATACTCAACTCAACATTTAACCGATCTGTAAGTTTTTTATTTTCTCCTGCATAAAACAATGGAATGCCCGAAATGTAGAACAGAGGTAGTAAAGTATAGAAATCCATGCCTTACGGTTGATATTATAATAGAGTGTGTGACACCCGCCGGAAAACATGGTTTGGTCCTTATCCACAGAAAACACGAACCAAAGGTGTGGGCAATACCAGGAGGTTTTGTGGATTATGGGGAATCTGTTGAAGATGCAGCAATACGGGAAGCACTTGAAGAGACATCCCTGCAAATTGAACTGGTACGCCAGTTTCACTGTTACTCTGCCCCCGGAAGGGACAAACGACAACACAACGCTTCGGTAGTATTTATTGCTAAGGCGATTGGGCCACCTGTGGCGGCTGACGATGCAGACGATATAGGGCTTTACAACAAAAATAACCTTCCTGAAGTGTTGGGATTTGATCACAAAATCATATTAAATGATTATTTTACAAATAAATATTAGTTTGATTCATTTGTAATTTTTTTATCAGTTTAAACACATTAAAATTATTATGCTTAAAAATATAGACCTTTTAAAGATAGTACAAACCGCAATAAAAGCTGGAGATGGAATCCTTAAGATATATGAAAAAGATTTTGCAGTTGAATACAAAGCAGACGACTCCCCTTTAACAGAAGCAGATAAAATTTCCAATGAAATAATTATTAACGAATTAAACAGAGAATATCCTGATATCCCTATCCTTTCGGAGGAGAGCAAAGAGGTTCCATATGAGCAGAGGAAAAACTGGGACTATTTCTGGCTTATCGATCCTCTTGACGGCACAAAGGAATTTGTAAAGAAAAATGGTGAGTTTACCGTTAATATAGCGCTGATTCACGGCAGCAAACCGGTTTTAGGTGTTATAGCTGTACCAGTTAAAGGAACATTATATTTTGGTGTAGAAGGGGTGGGATCATTTAAATCATTAAGCGGTTCTGATGTCCATAACTATAAAGAGCTAAGCCAACTAATAGAAGAATCAGAAAGGCTTCCGGCCATCTCTCCTGACCGTGCGTATACCATAGTAGGCAGTAGATCACATATGTCAAAAGAGACACAGGAGTTTATTGCAAAAAAGGAAGAAGAGCACGGGAATGTAGATATATTCTCCATAGGCAGTTCATTGAAGCTGTGTATGGTTGCAGAGGGACGTGCCGATATTTACCCCCGCTTTGCCCCCACAATGGAATGGGATACTGGTGCCGGGCACGCAATTGCGGAGATTTCAGGAGCAAAAGTCTTTGAACCAATAGAGAACAACCCATTACAGTACAACAAGGAAAACCTATTAAACCCATGGTTTGTTGTTGAAAGATGATGACTATCTAAGGCTAACCAATACTACACGAAATATATAAACATGTATCAAATTGTCGGGGTTCAAGATTTTGAGCCCTGACAAAAGAATTATATCTAAAAAGCACAACTAGGTTTATCTCTATGAACAGATATAGTCTCTACTGAAGGAATAAAATAGTCTTTCATTCCATCAGATTCATTCTTATCCAAACTTCCTGGGCTCGCCTCATAGAGATTCATCCACTCTACCCCCTCCATCTTGCCAGTAAATACCATAGTACGATTCATTTTAGAGAGTGCTGCAACGGAAGATAACGCATCAGCTTCAAAAGCAGTAGAAGCGACGACAATGGAGTTAAGCAAACTATTCCCCAAATGCTTTTTCATCTCTACGCCTGCCATATTTGCAAGTTCTCTTCTCCCTTTGAGAATCATAGCCTCATATTCTCCCGGACTAGCTACCGCCCTATTGGTTAATTGCACATAACCCAAACTTTCTTTACCATTAAAAGGATTTGGCACCGCAACTTTCCATGCTTTATCTTCCGGAGGATTACCAATAGCTCGAATGTTGCCGTTAAAGCTAACAAGGGAATTGGAAATACCGCTATTTTTTAACGTTTCAATTATCTTGTCCACTATATATCCATTTGAAAACAGTGATAAGTCTATATTCGTCTGTTTATTACCAAACTCAACAAAATTATCATTATTCTTCATGACAAGGGATATATTTTCGTAAGAAACCTCTTGAATTAATTTGTTAAGGTGATCTGCATCTAGTACTTTTTTTGTTTTTTTCTGAATAACACCTTCTAAATGCCCCTCTGTCACATCAAAAGCACCATTTGATATGCGGCTATAACCAATAGATTCTTTTATTATACCTGCAAGCTCCGCACTACACTTTGTCGGTTTTTTTGCCGCTTTTCGGTTAACATTATATACTTCGCTACCCTTTTTCTTGGCGTTCAGGACCTTTTCTAAACGTTTTATCTCATTTAAAACGTCTTTAAATGCATCGGATGCGGCCCGCTCACTTACAGTTGCGACCAATATCTCTACGATCCCGCCAAGTGCTCCGAATCCTTGCGAGAACAATGACGTACCTTTACTTCCCGATAACTTGCCATGCTGACCATAAGGTGTCCCTGTTGATCCATCTCTATCTCCGTGCAAATAGAACGTATCAACAATAGCAAGCGCCTTTCTGACACCACGGTTAATTCCTCGTACAGAAGTTGTTGCACCTGTAATATGAATAATATCTTTATTCAACTTTATAGGACTAGCAACCGATTTCCCTTTATATTGAAAAAGAAATCTTGACCTAACAACATCCTCCCCTCTGCTCTCCCGATAGACCATTACAGCAACTTTGTCAATCTTCCCGTCAACATTAACAGACGTTATAAATGTTATAGGATGAAAGCAACCACGTTCGTCTGTAATAACTGCATATCTTCTGATTTTCTCCCCACTTTTTCCAATAAAAACCGTAAAAGTATTACCATCTAACTCCCTTCTTAGTCTATCTTCAAGGAGTTTTTTTTTCTCAGGGGAGAGTGTTATATTGTCTACAGATACATTATCGCATCCCTTAAAGACAGACTGTACAGCTTCTGCCTCATCCATGAATACCTGGAAATCATAATTATCCGGAGGCTCGATATCTTCTTCAGTCAGTTTTTGTCCCAGAATATAGTCATATTTGGGAAAAGCAGGCTTGGATGAAAGGAGTACTAACTGAAAAAATGTAAAAGCAATGAGGAACGCTAATATATTTTTCATTTGTAAGGTATGAAACAAAAATAATTGTGTAAATCTACACTGTTTGCATCTGCAGGGTTATAAACATTTTTTGGTGCCAATAAAGTCTCAATATTGGCACCAAACTTTCTTCATTTACAAAACCTGAATACGTTTCAATGTTTGTAAGATATAAAACGGAATTAATTGTGTGAATCTACACTGTTTGCATCTGAACGGTTATAAGCATATTTCGTGGCCAAAGCAGTCTCAATCATCTGAACCAAGCCTTCTTCACTTACAAAACCTGAATGTGTTTCAATAAGGTTACCACTTTTGTCATAAATATGCATAGTCGGTACAGATTTCAACTTATACACATATCCGATATCATCATCACCCATGTATACAGGATATTTGATATCAGATTTATGTACAAATTTTCTGACGTCTTTAAGATTGTAATCCATTGCCACACCAATCACGGTAACACCTTTTGATTTGTATTTTTCATACAAGCCAGAAAGAACCGGCTGCTGTTTTTTACACGGAGAACACCATGTTGCCCAGAAATCAACTATGACAACTTGGTCTTTTGCTGCAGATATTGCTGTTTTTAACGAATCTGGATCAATGGGGTTTACTTCATTCTTGGCATACAGAGATGGAGAACTTAAAGTTAACCCTAGTAGTAATAACGGCAAAATTAATAGTAATTTCCTCATAACAATTGTCTTTCCTTTCAATAGATCATGAACATAACGCATTTGATTCATTGATTCAAAATGCAGAGCTCTCTATATAAATATCATTACAATCGGATACTGGATATAAACTGCAAATGAGACGCATTCTCATCGGCGAGTTAAAATATACGATATATTGTTTAACATGTCAATTATATTTTAAACTTTATTATTAAGAAGATGTATCAAAACAACTTACACATATAGCACGCAGATTTAGGTTAGATTTGTTAAAGCTAATTGATCAAAACCGTAAGCACTACCTTTGTGTTGTTGAGGATTTGGGAATGGAGATTTAAACAGAGACATCATGAAGGTAAGAGCTGAATGTATAAATTAGACACCTTTCCAGTTAAACTTAAGTTGGTTAATAACTGCAGTTATACCAACCTATAGCTTACCAGTAAGCTATATTACACAAATGTGTGATATCTGAACTGGAAAAATGCCTATTATTTTTGTACTCCCATCCTAAGGTGTGAAGACTAGAGATGCATAGCTTACAGAATAAGTGTAATCGCCCGTCTGCCTTCCGGAAGTATCGTAATCTACTAAATAACCAGATGAGCTCTTAGGCAGGACATGCATGAGTAAATAGATAGGAACAAAACCGCATATATTTGCATCTGTCTGATGTTTATAATTGGACAAAGCATTAATGTCAACCTTAGTTATTGCATTAAAAGCAGCTTGATCGTACTTCTCAATATTCTCCTTTATATTCTTTCTGAATGGAGTATAACTATAACGGTCACCATAGTGCAGAAAATCAGAACTGGCAATAATAAGGGTATTTTCATCTATAAACGGCTTAATTGCCTTTGCAATGACTTTATAATCACCTTTTTTCAAATATCCTATCAGCAGAGGTACTATCTTAAAGTCATCCATTACCAGCTGTAGAAAAGGGAGCTGAGTCTCAATAGAGTGTTCCATTATATGTGCAGTTGGTACTGTCCCGAAAATGGGCTCATGGTCACTTGTTTCCTCTTTAAACCCCAAATGGGTTGAATCTAGAAGTTCGTCACAAACTTCCCTATCTACTTCAACCATTCCTAAAGGCGTTTTGTAATGTGTAAACCTTACAACCGAAACCCCCCTAAATCTTTTACCATAATGACTTGGAGCCAGAATAATAACCCTATTATATTTATGTTTCTTTACAATACTGTATCCATGGGCCGCAACCAACCCTGAATATATATATCCTGCATGAGGTGAGATTAAGGCGATGGGTTTTTCATTTACTTTAAATACCGGATCAACCTTAAGGAAAGACTCAATCTGCCCACGCAGAGCATCCGGGTTATCATCATAAAACTTGCCTGCAACAGCAGCGTGCCTTGCAATAACACCATCCTTTGCATCTGCAACAGAAATAAACAGTGATAAAATAATTAAAACTGTAAATATGTTTAATAGTTTCTTTGATTTTGACATAATAGCACCAATCTAATTAAAAATGATCTGGTTACAAACCTGATATAAAGAATAAAGCGGGGAGTAAAATGGGTAATCTCTTGATTTCCTATTCCCTAACAACGTATAAATTTGACAAACGTAAAAAATACTCTTAACATAAACAAAGCTTTTAGTTATATTAATTTGTCAACCATAATCATGCAAGTCTTTTTTAAGGAAGAGTGTCTACGTATACACTACAGATACCAGATCAAAGGAAATTATGAAAATAAAAATATCAGTTATATTGTTGCTCCTGTTTAACCTCTATTCAATTACAGCAAACGGAGACGACTGGGACAACCATTTTAAACTAGCAAAGGAGCTGGAAAGTATCGGCCTCGCAAAAAAGGCGTTATCCACATATCAGGTAATCTTTAAGAACCTGGAAGCGCACGATAGAGATAACGTCAAATCACTTGCAAGGGCAGCGTTTGGAGAAGGGAGATGTTGGGAATCACTAAAAAAGCATGAATTAGCCTTAATTGCTTATATGAAAATTACATATATTTATAAAGGAGAGCTGGAACCAAAGGCCCTTTTCAGGATTGGAAGGCTTTTTCATACCAAGCTTAAGAAACCGGTAGAAGCAAAAAAGGCCTACCTTAGATTGCAGGAGCAATTCCCACAAGATCCTATGGCCGGAGATGTGCTCTTTTATAGCGCAGACATTGTAGAAAAGCAGAAATTGTTTAAAGAAACAATTGAGTTGTGTGAAAAAATGGTAACTAATTATCCTGGTAACAAAAAAGCAGACATTGCACTGGAACGTATAGCAAAAATAAAGTTAAAACACTATGATGCCCCGCTTAAAGCTATTGAAATCTATCGCCGCATTGATACGGAATACCCTAACAGTTCAGTTAATGCCCTTTGGGAAATAGGTCGGATCTATGAAAAAAAGCTAAATGATATTGAGAAAGCAAAGGCGGTCTACCTGGAACTGATTGAAAATTACCCTAAAAGCAAAGAAATTGAAAGTGCAAAAAAAAGGATCGGAAAAATAGACAAACAGTTGAAACAATAAGAAATGGGAGAAAACAAAGTATATTCAAATAGATTCTCACACAAAAACAGACCTTATAATAAATCGTAACAGGCTTTCATGTTCGAAGACATTAGCACCAAATGTCATAACTATTGCACGCCACGAAAATATCATATTATTGCTAAATAACAAATTTATAATTGCACTATAGACGATTAATAGTAATAGAATGCAATTTACAGGGGCAATTGCAGCCCTACTACGGTTCTTCAATATATATTCATACCTCGTTAAACTCTCATTAACCCCTTTTGAAGCAGTCTTAAGCCCAAACCCATGTGCAACCTTTGTGGCCTTTATTAATGTTTCAGATCGTAGGAGCGAAAAAAGCCATGCAGATGCATTCCCAAAAAAAGAGATCCCTCGAATCCGAACAATTAATTCACTTAATTTGTTACACTCTCTATACACTCGCAACATATTATACATGTGAACCATAATAACCAACGCCAAACAGCAGTTTGCCTCCACGGGCATCCCCAATGCAAAGATTAAAAAGAGAGCAACTGCGCCAAGTAAAACCACACTCTTTGTCCAACCGGAAGACATTAACAAGCCGTTTGTGCAATTACCAGGTCGACCTTCCATCCTGGCAGAAATATCATTTTTCAACTCTTTGTTACACACACGAGTCGCCTCTGCAGCTGCAAATATTGATTCAAAACAGAATAAAATAGTATTATACGGAACATCGTAGGATGACTCGGACTCAGAACTAATATATCTCTTTTCCATCTCCAAATTAAAACTACTCTCCACAACCGCCAAACCTCCCGAATCAACAACAAGCACATCCTTTCTGGTTTTAGTACTAAAGTTATCATGCAAAAAATCATTTTGTATACTTTTGTCGTTGAAAAATGCCGGTTTCCCAGACATAACCGTTGCAAGTAGGTCAGAAACCGCTGGTTTCAGGCTGTTTCCTTCAACGTATATAGATGGAAGTGATTTAAACTTAATACCAATATAAGGAGATGCCTTCAACGGCGCATTCCACAATTTACCCACAATCTTTTTAATTTCCTTTTTTATTGCATATTTTTGCACAGAGTTGCCAGATGCATCCTCTTGTACAAAAATCTTTAACAAATCTTCTGCAACCTCAATTTCATCAAGTTTTTCCGGCGGCCTCTTTATCAGTGCAAACATTTTTGTTAAAGAAATGAGGTCCGACTTATTATCTTTATACTGTTTATACAAAAGGTATTCATCCTGCAGCAAAGGGTCACCTGTATAGAAAATAAAAGAAATACCATTTACATCTTCATTATATGCCACCCTGCCGCTCAATTTTGTCAAATCTGGGGTTTTTGAAACCGCAGTTTTTACAACCTTATTGGTATACTGACCCATTTCAAATCCGTCTGTAACAGGGAGCTCTCCTTCACCTGACTTTTTTAAGATCTTAGAAACAGCCAAAAACACACAATTCTTTTCGTGCTGAGAATCTAGCAACGATCTAAAGAACTTATTAAATACATGACTCGCCAATCCATGTGCAAATATGTTAAGAAATCCGCACACGTCCCATTTACGTCCGGCACAACTCTCCACCTTCACTTCATTATCTTTCACCACATACATGTTTCGATCTGCAGCCAAACCCGGAAAACTTAATAAGCTCTTTATCTCAACTGGGGATAATTTTATCCCGGTATCATATTTATTAATAATTACTTGCTCGTTTTTTATCAAGATACTAACTGCGCCACAAGAAAACAGTTTTATTTCTGAAGTAAACGATCTGGCAAGTTCTACTACTTTTTCCGGCAAATCATGAAGATCTCCACCTTCATAAGCGTACCGCTTCATTGAATTGGATAAGATGTCCTCAAATGCGCTATCTTCAAACACATTATACTTCCAGTAAGCAATAACAGAATCTTTGATAAAAGAACTGGAGACAAAGTCTTTAATGTATGGTTTCTCAAACTCTCCCAATATGGAATGCACAAACTCCACTTCAGGAGCACTCTTTTCTCCATCTTCATCGCCCTTATCTTTAGCCTCAAAGATTTCAGAAAGGATTGTATACCTTTCATCGATAACATCACTTTTGATATTCCTACCACGCCCATTACAACTAGCCCGCTTCTCATGCCTGGCTTCCTTAAGCCAAGCTTCTTCAGCTTTTTTTGATATATTCAGCCTTCCATCTAGCGCAATTGTAAAGATAAATGAAAACTCAGGTGCGTCAATTTTTATGCTATCTTTTCCACTTTCATCTTTTTTTTTATCTTCCCCGCTGAGACCTAAAGCACTGCTGTTAGCACTCTCATTGCCATTTTCATCTATAATCTCTTCAGTGATTCTTTCTACTATCTTTTTTGTTAAATCATACATTAAATACAAAACCTTTCATTTCTTTAATAGAGGCCGTACTATAAACAGATATCCATCTAAACAAAACTCTTGAATTTGTTACATTTATCCAGTATTGTTTCTATTAATAAATAAGTTTTTATGGGAAGATTTTCTTTTAAATGACGATATAAAACTTAAACTATTTTCTGTTTCTATTCATCTATACATATTCGGCTTTTTTCAAAGTTAATTGAACTGCGGAACAATGTGCAAAATAATAAGAGTACTGATCTTTAGTAATATGACTATAATAGGAGAACCATGATGTCATCAAAAAAGACAATTTTATGTATAGGGGCAGGATATGTAGGTGGTCCGACAATGGCAATGATTGCCTTAAAAAACCCTGACTATAAAGTTACGGTAGTTGACATTAACGCTGACCGCATTAATGCCTGGAATTCCGATAACCTGCCAATATACGAACCTAACCTTTTGGATGTAGTTAAGAAAGTACGCGGGAAAAACCTATTTTTCAGTACAGACGTAACCTTAGGAATAAAAGATTCTTATATTATCTTTGTTAGCGTCAACACCCCTACAAAGAATTTTGGACATGGTGCCGGTTACGCCGCAGATTTACAATTCTGGGAAAAAACAGCCAGACAAATACTGCATTCTTCAGATGAAAATAAAATTATCATAGAAAAAAGCACACTGCCAGTCAGGACAGCGGAAGCAATGGAGAGTATACTGAACTTCAATGAAAAAGGGATCTCATTTGATGTATTATCAAATCCTGAATTTCTTGCAGAAGGTACGGCAATTAAGGACCTTGAAAATCCGGACAGAGTCTTAATAGGATCTAGAGAGACAGAATCCGGGCGAAGAGCAAGGGAAGAAATTGTCAAAATATACTCATCATGGGTATCAGAAGAGCAGATATTGACCTCAAACGTCTGGAGCACTGAGTTATCAAAATTAACAGCCAATGCCTTCCTGGCCCAACGTATTTCATCTATCAACAGCATCTCCGCCATCTGCGAAAAAACAGAGGCTGATGTTGACGAAGTTGCACGTGCAGTTGGCACAGACAGCAGAATAGGCGCAAAGTTTCTAAAAGCAAGTGTGGGATTTGGAGGCTCATGTTTTAAAAAAGATATCCTAAACCTAGTTTACCTGAGCAGGCACTACGGTTTAAGTGAAGTGGGAGACTACTGGGAAAGTGTCGTAAAGATGAATGAATATCAGGAAAAGCGGTTTGTATTAAACATGTTAAAAGAGATGTTTAATACAATATCAGGGAAGCGAATCGCCATATTTGGTTTTGCATTTAAGGCCGACACTGGAGATATAAGGGAATCACCCGCTATCTACATTGTAAAGACATTACTGGAAGAGATGGCAAACGTTGTAATCACGGATCCTCAAGCCATTAACAACGCAAAGATAGAGCTTGGCGAAACTTTGGACGACAAGGTCTCATACTGTACCGATCCTTACGAAGCTGCAAACAATGCACATGCAATAGCAATCCTAACGGAGTGGGATATATATAAAAAGCTGGATTACAAAGCGATATTGCAAACCATGCAGAAACCCGCATTTATCTTTGATGGCAGAAACATACTGAACCATAAAGAGCTATTTAAACTCGGTTATAATGTAACACCTATTGGCAAACCCAGCCTTAGGCATTTCTAGCCTTATTTTATTAAGTTACAGTTAATTTAGAAAACAAAAAAAATGGAAAACGATTCTAAAATAATGGTTGTCGGAAAGAATGGAATGGTCGGTTCTGGCATTATAAGATGTTTAAAGAGTGGTAGTTATACAAACATCATTGGAATTGGCCGTAAAGAGTGTAACTTGACTAATCAAGGTGCTGTTGCATCATTATTCAACGAATATAAACCTGACTATGTCCTGCTTGCGGCAGCCAAAGTTGGCGGCATTGTCGCAAATGCAACATATCCCGCTCAGTTTTTATATGAAAACATGATGATACAGAACAATGTTATCAATAGTGCATATGAAAACAACGTAAAGAAGCTGCTTTTCCTTGGTTCCACATGTATATACCCAAGGTTAGCCCCACAACCATTAAAAGAAGAATCACTGCTTACCAGCTCACTGGAGCCAACAAACGAAGCATATGCCCTTGCAAAGATCACGGGATTAAAGATGTGTGAGTTTTACTCAAAACAGTACAAGTGTAACTTTATTTCATGCATGCCAACAAACCTTTACGGAACCGGAGACAACTTTCATCCTGAAAACTCCCATGTGATCCCCGGACTACTTTTACGTTTCCATAATGCAGTTAAAACAGGCGCCCAATCCGTTACATGCTGGGGCACGGGAAAACCAAAAAGAGAGTTTATGTTTATTAATGACCTTGCGGAGGCATTAGTATTTCTTATGAACCATTACGACAAACCGGAGTTTGTAAATGTTGGTACAGGCGAAGATATAACCATAAAAGAGCTTGTGGACTTGATCGCCAAGATCACATCCTTTAAAGGGAAAATAGAATGGGACACAAGTAAACCCGACGGAACACCACGTAAAGTTACAAACGTCGCAAAGCTTAACAACCTCGGGTGGAAGCACAAAACCTCACTGGAAGATGGCCTGAGAGTTACATATAATTGGTTCCTAGAAAACGAATCAAACATCCGTAAGTAAAATGTCGCTCCTTGGCGACTAGACAGAAGGATCGCTCAATTCAGGTTGAATGTAATCTGTTTCTTGCAAACAAAATGAAACAAATCCGTCATCAATGTCATAATTTGTGTGGTATAGGGATGTTATATCTAGCTATCCTGTACCGCATCTTATCTCTTGTGATTCCTAATAACTTTGCCGCTTTAGTCTGATTCCCTTTACATTTTATAAGGGCATTTCGCACCATCTCTTCTTCCGTCCCAGGCAAAGTACGCTCATCTGTCCCCAGAAAATCTCTTTCACCACATGGCTTTTCAAAACGTATCTCATCAGGAAGATCGTGTATATGAATAACGTCATCTTCTGCCAGCACAACTGCCCTTTCCACCGCATTTTCCAGTTCCCTTATATTTCCGGGATAGTCATAACGGCATAAAGCCTCCCTACTTTCATCATCAAACTCTAAAACGAACCTGTTCAATTCGTTCCGATATTTTTCCAGAAAGAAGTTTGCAAGCCTAGGCACATCTTTCAGTCTATTACGAAGTGGAGGGAGCTCGAAATCTATGACTTTGATCCGAAAATAGAGATCCTCCCTGAATTTTTTGTTCCTTACTGCCTCTTTCAAGTTAGCGTTGGTCGCAGCAATTATCCTTACATCTGCAGTTAATGTTTCTGTTCCACCAACCCTTTCAAATGTCTTTTCTTGAAGAACCTGAAGAAGTTTAACCTGCGCTTTATTATCCATTTCGCCAATCTCATCCAGAAACACAGTGCCACCTGCCGCAAGTTCAAAACGGCCCTTCTTTTGTTTATCTGCTCCGGTAAACGCACCTTTTTCATGGCCAAAAAGTTCGCTTTCCAGCAGTGTTTCAGAATATAACGCACAACTAATAGTTACAAATGGAGACTTATTACGAATACTGTTATCGTGTATATACTTCGCAAGAACGCCCTTACCAGTCCCCGATTCCCCCAGAATCAATACATGCGTCTTTCCATCTTTTAACTTTTTAACTTTTTTAAGAATATCATTAAATTCTTTGTCATTACCGATAACCATGCTGTTCTGTGGTACCTGCCGTTCCAGAACAGAGTATTCGCGCTGCAATCTTTCATGGATCTCTGAATTCCGGATTGACACGGACGCCAGACTGCTTATAATAGCCGCAATAGCAATATCATCGTTGTTAAACACCGTCCCATCCTTCTTATTCATCAATTCCACACACCCTATGGTTTCACCATTTAAGATTAATGGAAAACACAATATACTATGAGTATAAGTCCCAACATCTTTATCTACTTCATCATAGTACAATTCACACTTTTTTACATCATTAACGATTTTTATCTCACCACTGTCTATACACGCCCCGGCAATGCCTTTATGCCTGGGAAATTTAATACTTTTTTTCAGATCCGTTGAGTGAGCAATAACTAATTCGTTTTCAGAGTTACCGGCTAATATTATAGACGCGGCGCCTGAATTGGTTAGTCCCGCCGCATATCGAACTACCTGCTTTAACACATAATCTAAGTCCAGTTTTGAGTTAAAACTGGCAATAGCCTTAAGGATATCATTTAATGACGAAATCTTTACTTCCTTATTTCTTACAACATCTTCAATCTTTAAGCTTATTGTGCTGTCCGGCTGCACCATATTTATTTCCTTTGTTTATACCCAAGGTGATCAGAAATCCAACTGAATTGCCCGGTAAAACTTGTTTTTTTAGAAAGACATTTTTTTGTGCATTGTTAAGTATTTGCAACGATATAACGAGAGGATACCGGATGCTTCATAATCGATTCTGGTACTTTAAAATGTTCCGTTTTAAAATGAATTAGTCTCTTTTTTCATATGGATATTGACTAAAAATTAGAGATCTAACCATTTGCCAGAATCTAGCATCAAGTATTTTGATTGCGATTTCGCGACAGTATGTCTATTATCTTTACACAAAAAATAAATCTCGAATAAAACTAAATATATTACCTATTTTAACCACAATGATCAATATCATTTGCGTCTATTACAACATGCTTACTATTATTATAACGCATCAATGAAAGATGTGCATAAAATGTAAGTACTTGTTTGATAAAAACATTTAGGTATAATTATGCATTAAATCTCATTAGAAAGTGTTTCATGTTAGAGCAAGCGTAAAACTATGTAATGAAATTTTTTTGCATTTAATATATGAGTTGAATAATGAATAACCATTCAGAACAATCTAAAGAAAGGTTTCAATTTAGAAATTTAGCGCGCGAGGAAGACCTTGACAGATTTTTTTACAAGTATAGTAAAAGCATGCTGCCTTTTCCTGTTGAGGGAAAGAACATTATGCTTGATTTAGGCTGCGGCATGGCGGAATTTGCAAGATTTGCAACAGAAAATGGCTGGAGAGCATCTGTTTCAGATGTATCTGAAGATAATGTTAAGCATGCACTGGAAATGGGGATTGACGCAAAACACCTTGATTTGAATCTTCCTATACCCTATAACGACAAAAGCTTTAACCTTGTATCCTTAATAGAAGTACTTGAACATATAATGAATGCAGAAACTCTGGTTGAAGAGATACACAGGGTTCTAGCAGATGACGGATGTTTTCTGCTAAGCACCCCTAATTACGCATTTTATAAACACAGATTGAATGGGATGTGGGGTAAATCTCCCCCCGAGGAGGGCAAGCATTTTCGCTTTTTTATTAGAAGAAAGTTAAAAAGAATTTTGGATTCCAGAGGATTTAGAATCGTAGAGAGAAACTCGTTTGGTTATGTTCCGCTCTTTAACAAAATATTATGCAGAAAGATGCGCGGAAAAGAGAAGATAAGGTTTCATATCCCATATTTTCTTGAAACTCTATTTGCGGAACATTTTGTGTGGCTGTTAAAAAAGAGCTAATGAAGGAACTTCTAATAGATTACAAACGTAACACAGATCTTCATATTATCTTTGTCCAGACTTCAATCGCCAAATCCGCAACACAGCTAATGGTACGCATCCGGTTTGGTACAATCGGTTTGAACAAATCTAACGTAAATATGGGAGTTATATGGGCAATTTATTACATGCTCCTTCCTAAAGAACAGCGTACAAGAGTAATGATATGAAAGATTTTGTTGTTTTCTACAAAGATGGAATACGGTGGATTATAAACCGCAACGATTCAGAAAAGATCATCCTAGAACTGAAAACCCATGCCATCTTAAAAAAGATCGGCTCGTACAATCTTCAAACAGGAGAGGGTTCAAGCACAAAAGGTCAGACGGTAAAATCTAATACGGTTCGAAGCGTAGAAAAGATCCTTATTAACGGGGACAAAGAACTCTTCTTTAAACATTATAAACCAAAGGGGTGGACAGACTATCTGAAATTTTCCATTTTTGGTTCAAAGGCCAGACGTGAGTGGCAAAATGGAAATACAATACTAAGACGTGGCATCCATGCAGGAGAACCTGTCGCTTACGGTGAAAAACGGTTAGGCGCAATTGTTTCTGACAACTTTCTGATGGTTAAATCTGTTGAAGGTAGTGTTTCTTTAAAAGATGCATTAATTAATAACTATACAGGAGACAATAGATGTTTTAGAAACAGAAGATTACTATTGAAGAGGTTATCTCTCTTTATTGTAAAGCTACATTCAAATGGCATACAACACAAAGACTTGCATACTGGAAATATCCTTGTAAACCTGCAATCTGCATTAGAAAAAGGAAATGAAGATATAACAAGAGGGTTTTCAATAATTGACCTCCATGATGTCCGGTGCAAGAGTAGACTACCACAAGAAACAATGTTAAAAAACCTTTCCCGGCATTTATACTCTCTAACCCCATACTGCTCACAAACTGAAATACTATTTGTCATAAAAGAGTATTTAAAAGTTATTGATCCAGACCTCATGGTCAAAACCGTAATAAAGGAGATTAATCGTCGGATACTGGGATATAAACACATACATATGTTAAGCAGGTCAAAAAGGTGTATGAAAAAGAGTAGTGAATTTGCCATAAGATCATGGATAGAAAGAGAAAATTCTGGCTGTTACAGGTATAAAGTCTACTATAAGAAGGTTTTTAATAAAGATCTGATTAAAGAAGCAGTAAATGCTCATTATAAAGCAAAGCTTGAGGACGGCGAGGGTTTAATAAAAAACATACCAAGAATCTCCGTAACCAAATTCCCGGCAAATGTCAATAATAAGCAATCAGGTACAGATGATTTGGCAAACAATCTTTGTACAAAAGAGTACAAATGCCCGAAGGTTTTCAGTCAAATCCGTGAAACAATATTTACTCCAAGGGGAAAAAGGGCGTGGCGAGCCGCAAACGGATTTACTACCAGAGGTATTGTCACACCAAGGCCCATCGCATATATAAGAGTGAAGAAATCCTGGCGACTAAATTGCAGCATGGTTATCAGCGAATATGTTGAACCGGCAACACCTGTATATCTCTATGTGGTTAACAATTTAAGCATTAATAGGAATATTAAAAATGAAGAAAACAAAGAACAGGCAATAAATGGTAACATGAACACTACCATAGACAGAATTGCAAGAAAACGTTATTTCATTGAAGCATTTGCCCGCTCCTTCAAGAATATCCATAAACAGGGGATATTCCATGCAGACTTAAAAGGCGGAAACATCCTTGTTAAAGAGATAAGTAAATGCCATTGGCAATTTTTCTACCTGGACCTTGATAATGTTGCTTTTAGAAAATCAATTGCCTTAAAAAAAGTAAGAAAAAACTTGATACAATTAAACGCATCTTTGCCTAACGAGTTCAGCTTTTCCGACAGAGTACGCTTTTATAAATACTATTGCCTTAAAAGGAAATTAGACAACAGGGACAAACTATTACTAAAGAAAGTTATTATAGAAAGCATTAAAAAGAAACATTTCTGGAAACCGAAATTAAGTTCCTGAGGGGTGGGGTTGACACATTGTTACGTCTCCGATATACTTCAAACGCTCGTACCCAGTAGCTTTAAATTTTTTGCAAGATAAATCTTGCACTCCGCATCCATAATTATTATATTTTTAATTGCGTTTTCACAATTAGGTGATGGGAAATTAATAAATTATCATTTCTATTCCCAAGTTTACGTTAAATTTGTAGGGGTTCAAGATTTTGAACCATTTGCGGGAAGTAATAATATGACGACAAGTACAAAATGGGTAATTTATTAATTTCCCATCACCTTAATACGATAACAACCCATTCGCAGGGATTTACTTGGGAATGAAGGTTAAACATTTCTAAATTTTATCAACAGGATTCAAATGGTTAGACCGATAAAAGGAAAATTAGGTATAATTTTTCTGTTACTGGCATTTTTGCCTTTATTTATAATGCGACTCATTGTATATCCAATCACGCAAAATACTTTGCGCGAAGAGATAACTAGTGATCTTGCCAGGGTTGGAGACAGGCAGATTGCCCTTCTTGATTCGTGGTTAAATGAACGGGAACGTGATGCTCTTGTTATTGCCAGTGACCCTGGAGTTGTCAGATCAATGGAGCTTATTCAGGGAATAGATGAAGAGTTTGAAGAGACCGTAGAACATTTGACTTTTATAAAAGAACAGTACCGGTACAAAGGAATATCGGTAATTGACCGTAACGGGCGAGTTCGTATAACAACAGAACTTAGCCTTGAAGGCAAGGATGTATCACAATTTGATTATTTTAGGAACGCCTTGGCAGGTAAGAATTTTGTAACAAAGATTAGACCATCAGAGGTGGAGGTGGAGAACGAATTGGGGCAGATGGAGCTCGGCCTGCCAACCATGTTTATCTTTACCCCTATTAAGAGCCGTGCAGGCGGTAGTAACATAGGGGTAGTGATATTAAGACTTGATGTTATTGAAATAAGCAAGATGATGCAGAGCTTAAAGATAGGGGATAGTGGCGAGACATACCTAATAAATGATCAAGGCATAATGGTTACCGAATCAAAGTTTGCAAAAGAGTTAAAAGAAGAGCAACTTATAGAGACAAGAACCGCCCTTGAGCTGAAAGTTGCAGACCAGCTGACCGGCGAATTTACCATAGCAGCATCAAGATGTTTGGATGGGCAAAGGGGTTCTAATGGTTTTGGTTATAAAGATTATCGTGGTGTTGACGTTATTGGCTATTGGCGATGGATCCCCGAACATAATATGGGCCTTATAGCAGAAATAGATATGGCAGAGGGATTTGGCGTACTTTATAAACTGCGCAACTCTATCATGACAGTTTTTGCTTTTCTGGCATTGGGCATGATAATAATAGCATTTGCAGTTGGAAAAAAGATTTCCACACCCATAACCGCCCTTTCAGAAGCGGCAAAAAGCATTGTAAATGGCAAATTTTACAAAGGGGTCGAGATTAAAACTAATGATGAGCTTAGTGAACTTGGTGATTCTCTAAACAAGATAGCAGATATGCTTCAAGCCAAGTCCGGTGGTAATATTGAAAAAAAGGGCCTATCGGCTAAAAGCGTTACCAAAACAGAGAAACTTAAGGATCTTGAAGAGGAAAATGATAGTGACGATAACCAGGAAAAAGAGAGCTGATCTGAAAACATTATCCGTTTCAGATCCAAATGTACGTTAAATTTGTAGGGGTTCAAAATTTTGAACCCCTACATTTCAAACTAAATTTGCCCTATGTATAAGTGTGTATCACTTACATACCCATCTCTTCCCTTGCATCATCCATCACTGCAGGGGTAATCTCATTAATCCCTTTATCCGTTGCATACTTAATTACCCCCATCTTCGCCATCTCCCTTACAAACTCCGGAACCTTTTCCAGACGCGCTTTAGCTTCCTCTGTCCAGGTGATTTCATCACTACTACTGCTTTCTTTGGTTTCAGATCCACATCCACATGCATGTGCGGGACAAACGGACGGTTCTTTTGCGCCTCCTAGACAGGTGTCTTCAAGTCCCATACTTTTTATAAGACCGGTTTCCTGCGGATTAGCGGTAACAGAAACTTTGTTGTTGCATTTCTGGCACGCAAGAACCAGAGACATGGATCCATCGTCTGCCCCTTCTCTATTCTCAAAACTCATTGGTTCGTTACACGGAACACACATAAACTTCATATAATCCTCCTCTTCAACATCCTCAATGGCGACACAGATAAAACATTCTTTGCCACCTTGATATATATAAAAAAAATAATAATTACTCAGGTAAATAGGCGAAATGTGGAAGTAAATCAACGATTTCACGGCGATCTAATCAAACGATTCAAGAATTTAGCTGCTTCGATAATCTTTGGTTCAATCAGGAAAAAATCCTGATTACCCAAGAACCCAAGCCAATTCGCCAAACCAAAAGTAGTTGATCAAGTTATCTATGATCACCCACTGTTTTCCTCTGATAGCCTTCAGTCTTCAGCCTATTTACCTAAATAATTACAAAAATAATGTTATTTCTTGATAAACCATTCGTCTGAATGACGTACGTGTTTGCGCGAAAAATACTCTTTTGTTTGTGCAACCACAACACCACTAAGGCCAAGTATTCCAATCAGATTTGGTATAAACATCAGCCCAAACACAATATCAGAAAAATTCCACACAAATGCCAGCTTTGTAATTGCCCCTACGCATAAAGCAGCTACAAATACACATCTATAAGGAAATATGGCCCGCGGCCCAAACAAGTATTCCGCGCACCTATCACCATAATATGACCAGCTGATAGCCGTAGAGATAGAGAACAGAATTAGTCCTATGGTTACAATAAACCCACCATACCCAAATAGACCTTTGCTAAAAGCTTTCATTGTCAGGACAGATGAGTTATCGCCCATCTGCCATGCTCCGGTAACTATAATTACAAGTCCTGTAATGGTACAAATTGTTATTGTATCAATTAGAGGTTCTGCCATTGCCACCAGGCCTTCACGAACAGGTTCATGAGTCCTGGCCGCGGCATGGGCAATAGGAGCGCTCCCCATACCAGCCTCATTTGAGAAGGCTGCCCGCTTAATCCCCCATGTTATTGTGTACAAAACAGTTGCACCAGCGAAACCACCAGTAGCTGCAGTAGGCGTAAACGCATGTTTAAATATCAGATAAAACGCGTGAGGAATTGCATCAAAATGCAGAAACAGTATGATTAACCCACCGCCAACATACAAACCAGACATAATAGGTACCACCTTACCCGCCACCATACCTATACGTCTCATACCGCCAACAATTACTATACCTACTATAAATGCTATTGTTACTCCGATAATAGCCCTAAACATCAACATTTCCGGAGCAATTGTAGATATTACCGATTCACTTCCCTTGTTTAACTTACCATGTTTATTTAAGAAACCCAGCTCATCAAGAACTTTACTGTTATGGGTGTTAACCATATAAAAATCTTTACTACCTGAAGAATGATCCGCAATCTCAATCTTCTTCTCATTGGAAGAGATCTTTGCAACAATATTTCTGTTTTTATTACCGGGATGGTTATTAATTACGTTAATAAAGTCTTCTACTCGCTCAACACCAAAAAGTTCAACATCAAAGAAACTGCCATCCTTTGATAAAACACGGAATTCCGTACCATTTACCTGATTTATCCCTTGTCCACCATTAAACACATCCATACTAGTATCATTTTTATATTTTTGGACAAAACAATCAATCACTGCAATCGCCATGGAGTTGGACTGTACCATATTACCGCCTCCAAATGTCCCCATCATTGCACAAAAAGCAAAGGCAATCGCCAACCATTTAAACTTTGGGCCTAATCCCCTTTCTATATAATACATGGGACCGCCGCTAACCGTTCCGTCTTTATGAACGGTCCTATATTTTAGTGAGAGCAGACATTCGGAATACTTAGTCATCATACCGAAGAATGCAGATACCCACATCCAGAAAAGCGCACCAGGTCCACCGGCATGTATTGCGGTAGCAACACCTGCAATGTTACCCACGCCAACGGTTGCAGACAGAGCTGCACACAGTGCCTGAAAATGCGAGACATCACCAGCATCATTAGGATTATCATACTTACCGGCAATAATCGCAAATCCGTGCCCCATTTTCCTAATCTGTGGAACAAATAATCTAACGGTAAAAAAAAGCCCTGTCCCCAAAAGTAGTAAAACAAGCGGAAGGCTCCATAATGCATTGGCGATGTTTCCTAAAACAGCAGTTAATGATTCCATATTGTAAAACTTATAAATGGTTTATCTATTAAATGGTTAAACGTAACGTAAAAAGGGACTATCTGCATGCCATCACACAAATAGGTGTAACACATTTTTATCCGCTTGTCAATGTTCGCAAAAAAAACAATAAAAAAACGGCCATATGATTTCACATATGGCCGCTCTTTCATATTTAAACACTATTCAGCTAACTCTTATTTAGACTTCTTTATTGTAGCACTAACAGAACCGGCGGTAAACACGACAGACGAGTCTTCATCCGCCCGTATTCCAAATCTAACCCGAAAAACAGCATTACCACTACTGTCTGTAGAAACTGAATCCGGAAACACCCTAATTGCCGGTCCTTCACTTGCCGCCGCCTCAATTAGCACCCCTTCCATACCGTTACCTAAACTATCAACTGCCTTTATAGTAACTTTTGTCAGTCTGAAAGTATCAACTTCGGCAGGATCAGTAGTCAAAGATTCAAGTGCAGGCTCTCCGCAGTCAGGATTATCACTGCAATCTTCATCATCGCAATCTATCTTTCCATCACCATCATCATCAATACCATTACTACACTCTTCACCATCAATGCCGGTACTTCTCAAGATCACAGGCAGAAATATCTCTCCAACTGCACTGTCGTTAGTCACCTCAATAAGTGCATGGGTGGTCGCAGGAAACGGTAGTATTTGTGAAGGGTCAACATCCACTATTAAATCCGTCCCTGCTTCTCCGGAAGAAGAACCAAGGGTTATTCCTGTATCTGAACCGGAAGCATTCCAGGACACATTCTGCTGATTTCTGGAATTAAGGACTTCGAATTCAAGAGACCTTGTATCATTATTATTTAATGTTGCAGCAAATGTCCTCGGATCAATAGTAAGTACCGGCTGATCTGCAGAACCCGGAGGGCATGTTATGTTTATCGTTCTGCATGTATCATTGTCTATGTGGAAACCGGCAGGAGGGTCGTTAATAAAGCCTGCAAAACTTCCGGTAAATATCTCTGGAGGAAGGGCGGTTGACGCTTCAACACATCCAAAGCCACATCCCAATTGATTGGGGTCAAAAAAAGGACCCACCCCATCAATAAATATTACTCCATGTAAATGTGTACAATCACAACCCTCTTCCGGATCAACAATCCTAAAATCACCTTCTATTTGCCCCAGGGCAAACTTTTCTCCTTCCGGAAACGAGGAACCTGAGGGATCAGGATTTCCATCTCCATCCGAATCAACGAAGATTTCCTTGTCAAGGGTAACGGTCTGTGAATTACCCATATCAAAGATCGTAAGAGAATCCGCCCCCATATTGTAATCAATTTGCAAATTACTCTCCCCGCCCTGACCAAATCCTATAATAGGAACTGAACACGGTAAATCAGGTGAAAGCCCGCTTGCGTTTACAGACATAACGGCATTCTGCCCAACAATGCCTGCCGCAGGAAAATTAACAGCCGCATTTGCACCCCACCTTACAGTCGTCGGTGGAATATCAGTTCTAATTGTTTCAGATACCTGTGGAGGAATATTCCCAACGTTTTGAGATGTCATCTGGCCATTAAAAAATGTTGAAGAGGCAATAAACAGTCCGTTTTCATCTCCGAATTCAGCAATTGACCAATCAACGTTAGCATTTGCGCTGCTTTTAACTGAATCGTCAACATCACAAAGTGCAGACTTAGTTGGTGCGTCTCCAACAACGATGGCAGTTCCCGCACATGCTAGCGCAGGGTCACCACTGGCAAATTCACCTTCAAGTTTTATAGTTTTCTCACTACAGGAGCCATTGGCACACATCCCCCACGAGCGAAAATCAATTGCAATAACATGAACTCCCATCGATGGAATAGTAATTGTACCGGACACCTCACTATTGTCGTTATTCAAAGGATCCGGAAGGTCAATCAACTCCCCCGGATTTCCGCTACCGCTAATAGAGATGGGAAAGTTATCCGTGTTATCATCAGGATCAGAGATCGCAAACAGAGTGGGATCATTAGGGACGCTCGAAGTGGGCATCCTTGCAACCTGATTTGTTTTTGCGGTAAAATTTAATGTAACCGATTCTCTTCGGTTGTTCTCAATCGAGTAGAATAAAGTACCTTGGTCACCTTTTTTGCATGTTATAAACTCCTCATTATTCATCACAACCCGTTCCATGTTCAATTCAGGTATGTTTGGGTCTTCAGGAGATGGCGGTACAAGGCATACAACCGTATCACCTGTCCCTGAGATGGATCCGTCAGGAAAGTTGACGGTATAAGTACCAACTACAGTACATATTTGCGGTGTTAGGGCGGGAAACGTCCCCGCAGGTATAGTAAAAGGCAGTGTAATTAACGGCTGAACTCCTGGAGCCCCTGGGGTTGCAACTGTTGTAGTTATGGGTCCAATGGTCGTTACTGCACCGCCAGCTGTTGTACATGTTAATGTTAGGGTCACAGATGCAGAAGTAGGTGATGTACAATTTAAATTTTGCGAGGTAATCCAGGATGCAAACGGCACCAAGCTAATAGGTACAGTTATGGGAACGCCAGTTCCGGGAAACAAGACAACTGTGGGAGTAAACTTAGCAACCCAAACGGTTCGGCAACAATCAGGACACGGAGTGCCCATACAGGCGAACACCTTTGCATTAGAAAATATAACTTGTAATCCGATTATAAATATAACTACAAAGATCTTAACTCTTTTCATAACTGCTCCTTTTAAGATTTTTCTAAAATTTATCGTTTCGTAATTGAAACAATAAAACTAAATTCTATCATTACAGGATGTTAGAACAAAAGAATAAACTAATATAAGCCGTACACATTAAATAGTTTCGGCAAATGATACAGGTTCTGTAGGAGTTGGTAATTCTCTTGTTGCAGATGCAGTCCTTCAGGCAAACTCTAAATATTTAAGATAGATTTACAATTAATTGAGACTAAGGAATGAAAATTTTAGGAAGGTAGGTTTTTCTCTTTATAGAGAGAGTATGATTCCCGCTATACTGAAGTAAATTATGAGGCTGGTAACGTCCACAATGGTTGCAATCAAAGGGGAAGAGACAAATGCCGGGTCCAACTTTAACAGTTTAAACAGCATAGGAGTAACAGTACCAACAGTGTTTCCAACAATTGCAATAACAGCAAGGGCCGCACCTACAGTCACACCAATAAGCACATCCTGAAGCAGTATCATCTCCACCATAAACGCAACAACGCCCAGTATACAGCCAAGAGTTACCCCCATTAACACTTCACGTCTTAACACGGCAAGCCACTGTTTCATACTTATCTCGCCTGTTGCCAGCGCCCTTATTACAAGGGTTGACGATTGAGAACCTATATTACCACCAGTTCCTGTAAGCATAGGGATAAAGTACGTTAGTGTAATGACAGAACTCAAAAGCAAAGAATATGACTTTAGCACCTTTCCTGATAGCGTAGCAGCAAAGATCAAAACGACAAGCCAAATAACCCTTTTACCAAGTAATGTAAAGAAATCACCTCTGAAATAGTTCTCATCCGGCGTCTGGATAGCCGCCATCTTATGAAAGTCTTCGGTCGCCTCTTCTTGAACAACATCCAATACGTCATCAACAGTAATAATACCCACAAGTATGCCTTGACTGTCAACAACCGGAGCAGCAAGGAGGTCATACTTCTGTATAATCTTTGCCGCGACTTCCTGATCATCACTGGTTTTCAGTGAAAATGGCATTTCATTTGTTATTTCGTCTATTTTCTTTTCAGCTGGTGCAAGTATTATATCTTTAAGCGTAGTTACTCCGTGGAGATGTCCAGTGCTGTTTACGACATAACATGTATATATAGTCTCCCTGTCTGGTCCTGTTTCCCTTATTCTTTGCAACGCTTCCGATACAGACATATCAAGCCGCAATCCCACATACTCCGTTGTCATCAACCGACCAGCCGAATTGGGAGGATAATTTAACAGAAGGTTTGCTTCCTCCCTATCTTCAGGGGGCAAAAGACGTAAGAATCTCTCCACCATCTCTGCCGGCAACTCATCAAGCAGCTGTGTACGATCGTCCGGATCCATCTCCATTAACAGCTCTTTTACCCTGCGTTCAGTAAAATACTTCAGCAGTTCTTCCTGTTCATCCGGCTCCAAAAGAGCAAATACATCAACCGCCGTATCTTTACCCAGTAATCGGAATACAAGTACCCTTTCGTCCGGATCCAACTCACGTAAAAGAGATGCAATATCCGCAGGATGGGGCTTTACAAGGAAATTCCTTAACTCACGGAGATCTCTATTAGAGATCATCTCCTTTATCTCAGGAGTTAGTATTTTAAACCACTGAACCTTATCCATCTCAAATAACAATCAAATAATATAGAAACAGAGTAAAGGAAAATTACAAAATACCTCTAACTCTACTTAAAAAAATAACATAATGCGGCAAGACCGCAACCAAAACACAGAATACAGAATTCAGGAGACAGGATTCAGAATAAAGCATAATGCGCCCAAAAGCAGCACCACAAAAAACAACGTAATGGAATATTGTAGTATAGTATTCTTATTTCTACACTTTAATACTTCATTACTCCAGTCCCAAAAATACCTTCTTGTGCTTATTGACAAAGAAAGTCTTCCTTAAAAATAAGGTTTCTCAAGGTAATTACCATAACATGGCAAAACCACTCTTTATTCTGGATTCTGTCTCCTGAATCCTGAATTCTGGATTTCATAAAAACTACAAAATGTAAAAGGAAGAAGTTTTTATAGAAAAAATAACTCAATAATAATCCAATGGACTCTTCAGAATCTTTGATGCACTGCGGAATATTATATTGCTTAAAAAAATATGCATATAAGCATCCCTTGGATACATTACGACTCTTCTTAATATGGAGGTAATGGAATAAAAGCTCTGATACGTCTTCCACATCCCATCCTCAAGCTCATGACCACTCATGTTCTTTGGTTTAAATATACACCTCTGATTTGTCCCCTTAAATGGTGTCCCTTTAAGAATGCGATCTTCGCTTGCCAGATGCTGGTAAATTTTTGTCCCTTTTTGAGGAAAAAGCATGCTAAAGAATGCTAATGGCACCTTGTGGTCCGTTATGAAACGCAGTGTATTACGAAACGTAGACTTTTCATCACTATCCCAGCCAAAGATAAAATTCAGAGAGTAGAACATCCTTTTTTTATTCAAAAGATTTAAGGATTTGGTATATTCAGATACCTTGTTCTGGCGCTTTCCCATATCCTTTATACTATCTTCATTTATGCTCTCTATACCCATATTGATATGAAAACATCCACTCGCCTTCGCCTTTTCCACCAGCTCTTCATCCGCAGAATTCTTGATAGTCCAAAGGCACGTCCATCTTATCTTTAACGGTTTCAATTTTTCCATTAAACCAAGGGTATACTCCCTGTTAGCTGCAAAATTATCGTCAATAAACTGAACACGCTTCAAACCTGAATGTTTTATCTCACTTATTACCTCATCCTGCGGTCTAAACCTATATGAACTCCCATACATGTGGCTAACTTCACAGAAATTACAGACAAAAGGACATCCCCTTGATGTTTGTACCGGAAGGAACTTTACCTTGTATCTTTTTAAATCAAGAAGATCATACCTGGGGAATGGCAAGCTACTTAGATCATGAAACTTATCACATTTATAGACATCCTTAAGCGTCCCGGATATAAAATCATCCAGCATCACATGCCAGGTGTTTTCCGCTTCCCCAAGAAATATTGAATCGCAATGCTTTGCCGCTTCATCAGGGTGAAATGAGACATGAAACCCACCCATAACAACCTTTATCCCCCTTTTTCTGTAGATTTCTGCAATTTCATACGCACGCTTTGAAGAGCGTGTCATAACGGTTATTGCGACAAGGTCATAATCTTTAGAAAAGTCAACACTTTCAAGCCGTTCATCTGTTAATTTTATGTCAAACCTGTCATCAGTTAATGCGGCAAGGTAAGGTAACGTAAGCCCTATTACCCATCTGCTCCTTGTCTGAAAAAGATTATTTCCAACTGTATATGTAGTAGGCTGTATTATATGGAGTCTCATCATATTTTTTACCATGCGTCATGCGTATTATAGAGAAAATTCATGAATTTTCTTTACGATCATATTTCATATTTACAACATGACAATCAATTTTCTTTACGATAATATATTTTCTCTACATCCATAAACAATCTGGGTTGTTCTTATCCGTATCCAATTCATGGGATTATTAACAATATATTGTTTTATACGATGGAATTCCTGTTCGTCACGAACAATTCGATCATAATAATTAGGCTGCCAAATTCTTTTTCCAATGGTTTGACACAAAATGTTAATCCGCTTTGATGTCTGCATTTTAAATTTACCAATGATTTGCGAATTATCATTTTTCGCCTTGTTTTACGGTAATTTTTAATTTTATCATTATTGGGCGTTCCCTGTTGTTGTCCCATTGGTTGTTGTAAAGAAAATTCATGAATTTTCTTTACGGTATAACCTGTATCATCTGCCCCCCCCTATCACCAAAACCATAATCACCCAAAATAATACAATGAACATGATTGGGCATTATAATCAATTCATCCAATTTTACACGTTTATGGTATTCAGGAATTGCAACAATTTCTTCTGAAACATATTTCCCTGCTGTTGAATACACCATCTTTCTACCTTGTATTGTGCCTAAAATTTCATCTCTGCCATGAATACAAATGGTAATAAAATATCAGCCTGGGGAGGAATAATCCCATACCTGCAACCGGTTAGATTCAACAAGGTATTTGTTTTTAAATCTTTCCGGTACCATCGTTATTCATTTAGGTTGTTCTAATGGTTGTTGGGTCAATGGTTATTGTAGAGAAAATTCATGAATTTTCTCTACGGCGACATTGGTAACACCAGGGCCACCGGAAACCCTATTATCAAAACCATAATCACCCAAAACAATAATACAATGAACATGATTGGACATTACAATTTCAAAGAAAGACATTATAATCTTTTACACCATAAATTCCCATTACAGAATTCTTATTCTTGCAGTAGTCTCAGATTTGTAGAGAGTTTCTAAATTTATAGGTATGAAAAACAGGAGCAGATATCTAAATTTCAATGTATTCTGAATAGATCAGGCACCTTTTGACATTAGCAATTCAACCTTAAGTTTGACTTCCTCCAATTCGCTCTGCATCTCTGCAAGTTTAGATTCCAATATGTTAATGCGTTCCCTATCTCCGTTAATCAAACCATTTTCTGGCGCTGGTTCTGTTTTTTGAGGAACAACACCTTCCTCCCCGCTGAAAAGGTGCGCATAACGTGATTCTCTCTTCCCAGCCTCTCTCGGAAGCTTCACAACAAATGGTCCGTCATCACGATCCATCAAGTTTTTAAGCACTGTTTCAAGTTCTAGCGTATCACCAAACTGGCACAAGCGGCTTGTCCTTGCACGCAACTCCCCAGGAGTTGCAGGCCCTCGAAGAAATAGCACACAAATTATACCAAGCTCCTGAGCAGAAAACTGTAAACCCTCAAATCCAGAATCACAAAATCGGTGACGCATCTTAATCACACGGCTCCCCACACCCCTTAGTACCCCAACAAGCCCCTTATTAATTAATAGATCAACTGTCTCCTGCACCGTATCTTCACTAAGTTCCAGAACGGGTTCACGATTACTTTTCTGATTACAAGCATTGGTCAATGAATTAAGAGATAATGGGTAGAGGTCGGGTGTCGTCCTCTCTTTTTCTATCAGTGAACCTATCACACGGGTCTCATTAAGAGTCAAATTCATTTCCATGTCTATTTTCCTTTGTTATTGTTTTTGTTATTGTAGAGAAAATTCATGAATTTTCTCTACGGGAACTGGGGACCACAATGACAACCGAAACCATCAATACAATTACCGCCTAAAACAACCCTTCACACGGGCATAAATTGTAGAAGAAATTAATACCAATCTTCAAGACAATTTTTGTAAAGTCAACGTAATTTTATACCGCTTTCCCATATAACATTTTAAAATAGAAATCCCCGCAATGTATGATAAAATAATTAGTTATGTTGGATATTACAGGCTATGTTAAACCTCACAACAATAAGTTTCTAATTATTTAACGGCTAAATCGTTACCAAAATAACACAATGCGACACACCATTAAAATCGGTCCAGAGATAAATGAAGGCACGCGTACACTCTATTGGAATGACGAAATCTCACATCACATTGCCGAAGCGGACATTCAGGAAATGCTGGCAGAGGCACGCATGGAAATGTGGAAATCAAATGAACAATCCGGTGCAACCCTGGGAAAACGACTCTATGAAGCCTTGAACGGTAGTGGAGGGAAGCTGACATCAATCATTGATGAATCATTCCAAAAAGGAGAACCATTATATCTCTATATACAACTCCCGTTTGCAATTAATGCCCCGCCGGTGGAACTGCTTCACAATAATGGGGAATTCCAGCTACTGAATAACAGGCTGCACATCATCCGCAAGATCAATGACCATAACCGCTTAAAAGACGAACAACCTGAAAAGCGTGCCTTAAAACTGCTCTTTATGGCCTGTTCACCAATTGATCTACCGGAAGGATCAGTATTGCAATTTGAGAAAGAGGAGGAGCTAATCCTTAATAAAGTGCAAAAATATCCGGTGGAGATGCGCATTGAAGATTCCGGAAGTCTGGAAGGACTGGCAGATGCCCTTTATGAAGGTGACGGGTATGATATTGTGCACATTACCGGCCATGCAGGAATCGACCCTGAGTTAGGGCCTGTTTTCTACATGGAAAACGATTTTGGTGAGATGCAGAAAGTAACGGTAAACATGTTCTGGGAGAAGCTCAAAGATTTTCCACCCAAGCTTCTCTTTCTATCCGGATGTTCTACAGGTAAAAGTGATAAATATAATGATTCCGAATCCTTCGGATTTCAGATGGTGGAAAATGGTGTTTCAGTTGTTCTGGGATGGGGCCTGCCTGTCTCAGACACAGGAGCCACCCTATTAACCGCCGAGTTGTATCGCAACATTGCCATAGGCAAAGGAATCCATGAATCAGTTCTGGCCGCCCGCAAGTCTGTGGAAGGGCATTATCATACCTGGCAGCTTCTATGGATTTTCACTGACGGTTCACGACTCAACCCTTTGATTACAGCAGGACAGAAACTGAAGTCAAATACCTCCCGCACGATCACCTATAAGTTTCTCACTGATAGTCAGGTGAAGGTGCTTGAAAATGGTTTTGTTGGTAGAAGGCGCTGCATTCAACAGGGGATGCGGACGTTGAAGGGGAATGAAGATAATAAATACGGATTGTTGATTAGAGGGCCTGCCGGAGTGGGCAAAAGCTGTCTGGCGGGAAAACTGATGGAACGTTTCAGGGAAAAGGAACTGCTGGTAATGCACGGTGAACTAAAAAATGCCGAACTGTTACAGAAACTGCGAGGTATCTTTGACCGTAAAGGATGTTCTTCCGGTCTGGAGGTTCTTAATGATACAGAGATGGTATTTGAGGACAAGGTAAAGACCCTCTTTCGAGACCCACTGAAAGATATTCCTATACTGATATACCTGGATGATTTTGAACAGAATCTTATTCCTCATAATAATGAATACCATGTAAAAGAAGGTTCCATCGGTCTGGTAAAGTCCATACTAACTGCACTGGATTGGGCGGAAGGAGAGACTAATCTGATTATTACCAGCCGTTATCCATTTATTCTGGAAGTAGAAGGCCGTAATCTTTCCCATGAGAAACTGTTTGATATCCCCTTGATGTCATTTCGCGACGCTGACCTGGAAAAGAAGAAGAGAGAATTGGAATATATCTCGAACAGTAAGCATATTGACCTATATATGGAGTTCGGCAAGGGTAATCCGCGCCTGCTGGAATGGCTGGACAAGATTGCGGAAGAGGAGAACAAGTATGATCTGCAAGAGTTGCAAAATGCGTTAAAGGATAAAAACGAAGAGTACATCCGTGAATATCTCGCAGATATTATTGCGCGAGTACAGGGTAAAGAGTTTGAACATTTTCTGAACAGGGCAGCGGTATTCCGGCAGCCTGTGTCTAGCAGTGCGTTTGAGATGTTTGGGTCCGGAGAACTCCTGGATAATGGAGTATGCTTAACCCTGTTTGAGCAGGAGCTGGTCCAAGAGAAGAACTCTTTATACTGGGTCACTCCGATAATTCGCGAAAGCAGATGGCAAAGATTATCAGCAGAAGAGCAGTTTGATACGCATAAACTGGCCTATGGCTGGTATGATAAACGTATCGGACAAGATAACGAACCTAATTACCAATATCTTGAAGAGGCAGTATATCATGCACTGCAATTGAATAATGTCCGCGGGGCAGCCAAACATGCCATTGCCCTGGGGCAGTATTTGGACAGGATGCTTTTATATCGTGACCGACGAGATCTACAACAAAAGGTAATTGACCAAATAAGTGACGAAGTAATATTCGACGCAATCAAAGAAAAAGATAGTAATATAACAACACTGTTAAATGAACAAGGACTTGTACTATATAAACTAGGTGAATCAAAAAATGCAATAAGATACTATGATCAAGCATTAGAAATCAATCTTAATGTCTACGGAGAAGAGCATACAGAAATTGCAGTACTGTACAACAATATTGGGTTAGCGTTGAATAATCTGGGTGAATCAAAAAAGGCAATAGAATATTATGAGCAAGCTTTAAAGATCGATCTTAATGTTTACGGAGAAGAGCATACCGAAGTTGCAGTACGGTATAACAATATTGGGTTAGCGTTGAATAATCTGGGTGAATCAAAAAAGGCGATAGAATACTACGAACAAGCGTTAAAGATCTATATTAATGTATACGGAGAAGAACATACTAACGTTGCAATAATATATAACAATATTGGGTTAGCATGGTATGATCTGGGCAAATCAGAAAAGGCGATAAAATACTGCCTGCAAGCACTAGAGATTGACTTTAAAATATACGGAAAAGAGCATCCTAAGGTGGCAGTACGGTATAACAATATTGGTGAATCTTGGCGTAAGTTGGGTGAGCCACAAAAGACGATAGGATACAGCATGCAAGCACTAAAGATTTGGCTTAAGGTATATGGAGAAAAGCATCCTAATGTGGCAAAATGCTATAACAATATTGGGTTAGCCTGGAATGATTTGGGCAAATCAAAAAAGGCGATAGAATACTATCAAAAATCACTGAATATATTCATTTATTTTTTTGGACATAATAACTATTATACGAAATCGGTCAAAAAAAAACTTGAGGAATTAAATTACCAAAAGGAGAAAACTATCATGGGCACTCCATTATTTTTAGATCAATTCATCAAGGATTGTGTTAAAGTAAAACCGCTAGATTTAGATGAGAAATTTGTGGGCTGGGATGATGTGGTTTACCTGCTCGTAGGGGCAGCACTAAAAACTTTTCTGCCGGAGTTAAAAGAGTGGTTTAAACTAGGCGCATTGACAATTACCACAAAACGTATGGAACTAAGGAAGAAGCTGGAAAATTATGCAATGGAAAAAGAGCTCGATTTCTCCTCAGCGCAAAAGGCAGCAGAGGTGATTGCGGAACGGATTAATGAAAAGAATATCCAGAATATAATTGAGGCCTTGGAAAGTTCAGATAGTGAGTAGTACGGTAAAGCCATAACCTGTGTGAATAAAACACTTATAGCTCTCGAGACTCGTAACAAGGCTGAAGCCTTGTTACGCACTGTTCAAAGAGGCTCTGCCTCTTGTAAAATAATGAGAAGCAAATACAATACATTTTAAAACAACCAGCCCTAACTTACACATCCCTAATGTTGCACATGTTATAAAAACTTGCTATACTTGTACTATAAACAAGACAAGTCTGGAGGATAATATGCGAGTTGTCAATTTTAGTGAAGCAAGAAGTAATTTAAAAAATATTTTAGATCAAGTAGTTGAAGATTCAGATTATACAGTTATAACCCGTCGTGACTCGGAAGATGCAGTAGTGATGTCATTGGAAACCTTTAACAGTTATATGGAGACCTTTCATCTTCTTAAGTCACCTGCAAACGCGGCCCATTTAGCAAAATCTATTAAACAATATAAGGCTGGAAAATTTAAGGAAAGAAAATTACTAGATGAGTAGGAAGCTCGCCTGGACTGACGAAGCTTGGAAAGACTATATTTTTTGGCAAACTCAAGATACGAAAACAGTCAAGCGAATTAATAAATTAATCGTGGAGACAAAAAGACAATCGTTTGAAGGGATAGGTAAACCTGAGCCATTAAGAGAAAGTTTATCCGGGTTTTGGGCGCGCCGTATAGATGATACTAACAGACTTGTTTATTCCGTTGATGAAGAATTTCTTACTATCATTTCATGCCGATATCATTATTAGTCAACCAAATCATAACTGTTCTGAGGGCAATTGGTACCAAACCTAATCTATTGACGTAACTACTCAGGTAACTAGGCTGAAGGCTAAAGGTAAACAGAAACTCCCATGCTTGTAACCACATAAAAGTTGATTATGATGAATATCGATCAGCAAAAAGAAAAAATATTAAAAAAACTAAAGGAGACTGGGCCGGACGGAGTATCTAAGTCCAGGTTGGGAAAGTCAAAGAGTCTTGGAGTGGCATTAAATGAGCTGCAAAAGGATAGGATTATTGGTAATCTTGGAACCAGCAAAAGGGTCCGTTACGTACTAATAGAGTTTTATAATCCCATTGAGAGGGCAGGTGAAGAGATTGAAAAGTTTACGGCAATTGAGCCGAAAGAGAAAGAGTTGGCAACTTTTACTTTAACCAAAATACGTAACAAACTAACTGCAGGGGTTATCAGGGAAAAAGTGCCCGAAGCAATAGATTTTCTTATAAACGAACGTAGATTATTAAAAATAAAAGCGTGTGGCCGTATAAACTTCATACACGCATCAACTGTAAAGTCTTACCTTGGTGGTTTTGACGCATATGCTGAAAGCCGTTCAGTTGACGCAGATATAAACCGTGACATGATTCTTGAATCTTACGAAACAATTAAACGGCAAAAAGGATTTCCAAATATAGAGATATACGAGCTACAGCAGGATCTTGAGGTTCCCATGGATGTACTAAAATCATTCCTACTTGAAGAATCAAGAAAAGGCAGGGCCGTATTAAGCTTAGGTGACTGGTCACTCTCTTCGGATGAGGTTAGAAATGGAGCTATAGATCTGGACGGCAAACCCCATCTCCTGATTCGTTTTTTATAAACATTTACTTAGGTACCCAGGCTGAGGCAGACAATCTATCTCAAGACTTTAAATTGAGCCAAAGATATTAAAACTGCGAAAGTTTTAAATCGCTTGATTAGAGCACTGTAAAATAGGTGATTGTAAGTTCAAACCGTTTTCAGAAAGAGAGTATATACAATATAACCTAAAAACCATTTTACAATGAATGATTCTGCCGCCCCTAACAGGGGCTTGCACCGAAAAACAACTACTTCCCATAGCTAACGCTATGGGATTTTCATTAACCAATTTAAGCCACGTCAGTGGCGACAGAAACATTTGGCGTTAAATGCCTTTCAAATAATATTTATGCCTGTTCTTTTTCTGAAATTAATTTAACCTTACAGTTGGTTTACTTCAGCCTTCAGCCTATTTACCTAGAAAAACATGCCTATCCAAGTAAATCCATTTGAAAATGATATAGTGGCAAATCCACGGGAACTGGAACCGTGTGTACAGGGTCTGAACGAAAAACCGCTGCAGCAGGTTTTAAAGAAATATGAGATAGTATCAGTTGGCAGTGTTCCAAGAAAAATATATCACAACCATGCATGGCTTATCACTTCAGCTGAACCCGGTTACGGAAAATCTTATTTAATCGGTAGACTATTTAAGGTATTGGAGCAAAAGGCAGTACCGGTTTATATAAGGCCATTTCAGAACCCATCCACCTGCTGGAAATCTATACTCATTAGATTGGTAAATGAGTTAAAGTACAAGAACTGTTTTGATAACAGTATACCCACACGTCTTGAGCAGTTAACTCATAGTATACTAACTCCATTATTGTCTAAAGATAACCCAGAGCAGGATAGCCAGTTAACGGACTTGCAATATATATGTAATGTAGAAGAGAACACTAGCAATATTTTCCCTCAACAGGAGAGGCTTATATCCGGATTTACCGAACTGCTTGAACTTAAAGGCATTGAACTTCATTCATCAGCATCCAGCTGGCTGAATCTATTTTTAAACTATACATACAACAAATCAAGCTATGAGATAAAAGAAACATGTATGGCATGGCTTTGTGGAGAAAATCTTTATCAAAACGAAGCAAAGGCCATAGGAATCAGCCGGAGAGATGCTACTCATCCTGAAATATCATCAGAAGAGGTAAATGAAATCTGCTATATGAGGATCGTTGATATCTGTAAACTGGCAGGATTTTTCAGACCTCTGTTTTTCTGTTTTGACCAGACGGAAAACTTTGGCAGGAATAGTGATCTTGTAAGGGCATTCGGGATCGTTATTGAAAGTTTGACAAGCACTTGCCCCAATCAGGTTACCGTTGTAACAGCAAATCAGCATGTCTGGGAAAAGACAATATGCAACTCAATGGAACATGCCCATATCCAACGGCTAAGGGCAGAAATTAACCTTGAAGGAATAAACAGGAAGCAGGCAGCTATCTTTGTTAAACAGAGGCTTGCAGGGCATAAAATTGACGAAAACAGAGCAGGCCCGTTTGTTAACGGTAAATGGATTGAGAGATTCTTTGAAAATAAACCACAAGTGGGGATTCGTGCCTTTATCCAACAATGCAAGATGCAATGGAATAGAGTAGAAAAAGCTGAAAGAGAAAAACCGGCAATTGGTGATTATTTTGAGAAAACCAGAAGAAAGCTTGCCTCACAACCTAAAAAACATTTATGTGATCCGGATATTCTTTATTGGCTTGTCTTGGAAGTCGCCAACGGAGTCAATGGAATATCTGCAGCAAAACATAAAACAGAAAAAGGATATTTTGAGATACAATGGCAGTTAAAAGACCATGCAATCCTGTTTGGATTTGAGTCAGGCTTTAACAGTACACGGTGGATGGCCATTGCCAGGGAGGCGATAAGGTACTGCAGTGCAAGAGACAACCTCAAAACAGTTATACTGAGAACTGCAAATTTACCGACCATTCCGCGTCCCACCTGGAGAAAGAGAGGCATAGAGATAGAAGCTGCAATCAGAGAGTGCCTTGATATAATCTATTTAACAAAAGAAGAGGCAACGGAGATTTATGCTTTAAACCAGTTTTATATGGATGCCGTTGAAGGGGATTTCCCTTTTTTACCAGAGGATGTACTGCAATTAATCCGAATGAGATTAGCCTGGTTTTGGAATAAAGCAACAGGATGCTTGGCAAATAATAAAGCCGTGGAACTGGATATATCCATTCCGGAAGAAGTCATAGATAAACTGACCGCAGCGGTAAGAAAAGAGAAATTGTTAAGTCTGGATGAACTTATTACTAACCAACTGGAACCTTTTAATAGAGATCAAATAATAGCGGCATGCAGTAAGATACCGCAGATTGCAATCCATAAGGGTTCGGAAACTATTTTATTACAATGGCTGTCAAATCCATAACCGTAACAGAGCTAAAACACGCCTGCATTGATCCTAAATGGAGAAAGGAGTGGATTGAAGGCAAGAATCCAACTACAGAGCTAACATTTCCTCCAGGTTCGATAGCCGTTTACGGCACAAGGTTTCACCGTATTGTTAAGAATTTTATTGAATGGTTATCCATGCCCGCAAATAAAGATGGGACCTGGAATCTAGGATGCGGCTACTCAATCTGGGACAAGATGTACTACATGTTTGCGGAGAATGAGATAACGGATATACTAAAAATCAATAAGACGGAATCCGCCCTTTACCTGGCAAATGCGTTAAAGGCATTCTGCCACCATATAGCCAAGCTACGGAACAAGACGGCTAACGTTAATTCTTGGAATAATATCTTCCTAACAAACGAATACCATATTAAGGATATTCAGTTCAAAAATGGAAACAACTCTCTCTTTGTTTCCGGTCAGCTGGATACCGTACGTGTGCACCCTGTCCGTGGTATCGAGATAGTTGATTACAAGTTAACTAAAATTGAAAACAGAGACCGCGATCTCTTACAGCTAGCCATATATGCAGAATTGCTTAAACGTGTTAAGCCACAACTGAAATTCAATGGCATTCTTGAGTATTATGTTCCGGAGTTACGTAAAGTTGTAATGACAATTAAGCAGTTAAACCATATTTTTGATGATACGGTTATGCCTGTTATCAATGAACTGTTAGGTGTTAAGTCTGCTGTAACAGAAACCTCAAATAGAGAGAAAGCTGCGCCTCCTTTAGACAAATCTCCACAAAAAGTAGAACAATCAGACATAAGGCCATTTGGAGGTATTAACGCAATTGATATACCGAAAGAGGTTCCAGATACTGTGTACTGGAAAGATGTAGTGTGTGAAATGCTAAATGATAAGCCCCTCTCTTTTCCCATAGGAATGGGCGCAAATAATAAGCTCATATTGGGTGACTTTACAACTCCCAACATGTACCACGCACTGGTTGTCGGTGCGACAGGCAGTGGCAAAAGTGAATTCATTAAATCATTAATGGCGTCACTGATAAAAAACAACACACCAGACACACTAAAGTTAACGATTATTGACCCAAAGATTATAACCTATGGCGCGTTTTTCCATTTACCGTTCTTTACTGGACCAGTTATTACTGACAACCCAAATGCATTAATCTGCCTAGAAAATGCAGTGGAAGAGATGGAAAAACGTTATAAACAATTAACTGCAGAAGGGTATAATGATTTAATTACCCGAATCAAAGATGGCAAAAATGATATCCCTTTCCATGTCATTATTTTTGATGAGTTTGCAGACTTAATACAACAGGACAAAGAAGAGAAAGTGCAGTTCGAAACAATAGTTAGTAGATTAGCGGCCAAAGGAAGGACCGCAGGAATCCACCTAGTACTTGCAACACAACATACGGGCAAAAATATTATCACCCGACATATAAAAGCAAACCTTCCACTCAAGATTTGTATGAAGGTTACATCTCCAACCAATTCAACCGTTGTCCTTGATAATCCCGGAGCGGAATTATTAATGGGAAGAGGCGATTTACTGTGCAGCCGCGGCATTGGTATTGAACGTGTCCAATCGCCATATGTTTCTGCAGACGATTTAGATGCAGTGGGGTAGATTATTGTATTTATAGTGTCCCTGCTGGTACCCCTCCCCACTATCAACTTTAAATGTGTAGCCCACATCCCTGTAGAGAAAATTCTTGAATTTTCTCTACGACAACCATTGGGATAGCGACGTTGTGAACCCTATCAATTGCTTCAACTCGATACGTATAAAAACAGAAACCACCGTAAAACATTCCTATAGAGAAAATTCTTGCATTTTCTCTACAATAAACGTGCTGTTCCTCTCCATCAGATTAAACAAATTCTGCTTAAATTAAACCACAAAATAATTTCACAACAAATTCACACAAACAAAACATTTTCTTCACATTAGGGATGTATATTATTCCCAGAGTTTAATTCAACAACAAATATCATATTTTATATGGAGTTTTCTAAAAATGAAGAAAAATATAGATTCTAAATATAAAGGAGAAAAGGATTACAGGTTTTCTAATATTCCTAATGACAGCAGGAAGAAAAGAGAGTGTTTGATGTGTGGAAAAATGTTTAACAGTAATAGCAAAGGAAATAGGCGTTGTCAAAGATGTTCTACAATTGTAAAGGTTCAAAAGGCGGAGATTATGTCATCTCATATATATAAAGTTCCTGATAATTTTGAGACGGAATCAAACATTTATCTTCGAATGATAAAGAGCGAAAGTTTTTCATAAATTTCAAGTTAAGCACCTTGTTAATGCTTAAACTGTTCTGGTAATTGTTGACAAAGGGACTCATGCATTAATGATAGTTTTATAAACTTGTTATTCTTTAAATTAGGTTTACCACAAAATATATCCTAGAAACTTGTATACCTCTGCATCACCAATTATTGAGGCTTCTAAACTAAAATTAGCGTAATCACAAATATCATATTTCTTGTGGAGTTTTTAAAAATGAAAAAATATAAAAATCGTAAATATAAACAAAAAGACAAAGGTGGCTTGTTTGGTATCCCTAGCAACGACAGTGGGAAAAGAGAGTGTTTAATGTGTGGGAATATGTTTAACAGTAAAAACAAAGGAAATAGTCGTTGTCAGATATGTTCTAAGATTGTGAAAGATCGCCGGGTTGATAGTATGTCCCGTCGTACATATAAAGTTCCTAATAATTTGGAGGCGGAAACAGATATCTATTTTCAGATGGTAAGGATTAATAGCTAAACTGATCTAACAATTATTGATAATGGGGTCTTTATTCAAATAGGGTTTCATAAACTTGTCTTTCTACCTAATTTGACAGCTTGATCTTGTAAATGCTTTTGCTTGCATCTAAATAAACGAGTCCATTGCTTTAATATTAAAGATATTGCATCACAGAAATTATAACAAGTCCACGTTGAGATGACTGCTTGCTATTAAACAAATTTTATGAATGTGATACTTGTGTTCACATTATCTTTGTCCAAAGTTCAATTCCCAAAACCTCAACGCGACGAACGAGACACTTCAGGTTTGATTTAAGCTCTTTAAACAAAAAAAATAATTAAGAATTCACAAAATACTCGCAAGACATTCACAAAACTTTCACAAGACACTCACAAGACATTTACAGAACCTTCATCATATCTTCACTTTTAAATTGTATTATCTGTGTTAAGTTAATCAGTTATTTTTTGCTAATGCACTTTGTGCCTTTATTTACATATAAAGACAATATTAGAATTCTTTCTGAAAGGGAGGTGGGAAGCGAAAAAACAAAAATACAGTTTCATGTCTAAAATAAAATTTTAATAGTTTCATGTCTAAGATGAGATATTTAATTAATTTAATTATTGTAATAGGAGAACCATACAAAATGTTTAAAAAATTATTATTAACAGCAGTAGGAGCATGCGCAATCGCTGGCTCAGCTCATGCAGGTACCTATTTTGAACCATTAACACAACCGAATACGAATAGTGATTTAGCAAGTTTTAACAATGCACCCTTCGAAATACCTCAAAATTATAGCCAGGAATTTATTGCAAGCCGAAAAACTTTAAATGCTGCTTTGGGTGGTGATCCTAATTTGACAGGTGAAGTTGGAGCTTTTCCACCTTCATTTGGAAACTGGGATATGATTGATTTTGGTGGTGTAAACTCTGAATTTATCTTTATCCCTCACGAAGTTCAAATTGCAAATGATGACGGTGGCGCTGGCGTTACACGTTATAACAGAGACACCGGTGAAATTGTTATTCTTTTGGAAGGTAATAGAAGTGGTATTGCCGACAATGATCCAACTGACGGTTGGGATCATACAGATGATGACTTTACCGGTTTAGATCCTGCTGTTATGACACCTGCAGGGACTTTGCTCACTGGAGAAGAGTGGGGTTTCGGTGGTGGTCGTCTGTTTGAATTAATGAATCCTACAGATGCTAATATTACAGGCCCTGCCGATGCAGATTGGAGATGGTTAGATTCCATTCCATCTGTTTCTCACGAAGGTCTCAAGTTTGACAAAGATGGTAACTTGTACTTTGTTGATGAAAACAGTTCAGGGTCTATCTATAAATTTGAACCAAAGGTTGGTAATGACTATTCAGTAGGAAGCACTTCAGTATTGGTTGTTGGTGCCGGTGGTGTTGATGGTGAAGTTGGAAATGGCCAATGGGTTGCTATTACTGATATGGATAATAATGCGTTAACAACTGCTGATCCATTTGATTATAACATTCGTGGAGGACGTATTGCTGCTGACGAAGTTGGTGGTACAGGATATTGTCGCCCGGAAGACATGGATGTACGTGAGTTGCCTAATGGTAAAGAAATGCTCTATGTAGCTGCTACTTGTGCTAACATCGTTTACTCAATAGAGTTGGTAGATGCTGATAACGCTATAGTTCGTGAATTTGTTAACAGCGATGTGACGCCTGATCTAATTGGTAATAACCCTGTTGGTACTGGTAATCCTTCTGACTCAACTTACGGCCTAGATGATCCTGATAACGTAGCAATTGATGCAGCAGGAAATGTTTTCATTATTGAAGATGAAAATCCTGGCGATATTTGGCAAGCGGTTGATGATAACAAAGATGGTGTTGCTGAGTACGTTGCTCTGTTCGCGAGTCTGGGCAAATATGGTTCCGAACCTACAGGTTTCATAATAGATCCTCGTGATCCATTCACTTGGTTAGTAGCTATACAACATCCTAGCGCACATGAGAACAACGATGCTTTATGGTACATAAGGCACGATGTGTCAGAAGGATGCGATTATCTATCAGCTAAAAATCAAGGTGAATATGTTTCTTGTATTACTAAAGCAGCAAAGGATCTAGGAATAAATGGGCAAATCAAAGCTGCTTTATTGGATGTTGCGGCAAATGCAAAATAATAAATCGTAATTTCAGTAAAAGAAGTAACAAGTTTTTTTGCTACTAAATGAAACCTCGCAGGTTTGAAAGCCTGCGGGGTTTTTATTTTTAACTTCTAAATGGGTAATCTAAACGACCATAAATTTCTTAAAAATCACGGTAAAATTCATCTTTGAGTTAAGTCTCAATTGTCATATGAACCTGCACGGCTAGCTGTTTCAAACAGCTCAAATTGTTTCTTAACTGTGTGATCTTGCGTTACACAGACACTATAAATAGCGACTTCAAACAAAGTCCTCCCTTTCTCAGAAACACATTATAGCATCTCACAAAAAATGCAGAATAAATTGTTAGAACTATATTGTTAAAATCAAAAAGACGATAACACCAAACTAGTTCTAGTTGAACCCTTAGTTAATTTTACATTGCCCTCTAATGACTTATGATTTGGATTATGCGGGTGGCCTTGAATTTTTACTTATATTAAAAGGATTTCACGACAAATTCACAGGAACAAACATTTTACTCACAATAGGGATGTATATTATTTCCAAAGATTAGTTCTGGGACAAACATATCGCTTACTTCTTTTTATATTTTCTTCATATTAATTCTTTAACAAAGGAATTTAGTAACTACTAAGAAGGATGCTTAACTGAAATTATAAGAAGCCCACATTGAGATGGCTGATTGTGAATAAACAAATTATGCAAAGGATACTTGTTTTCACAATTTATTTGTTCAAAGTTCGATTGCCAAATCCTCTATGCGGTAAAGGATACACTTCAGGTTTGATGTAATCTCTTTAATCAAAAAAAATTAATCAAGAATTCACAAGACTCTCAAGGTATTCACAGAACTTTCACAAGACACTCACAAGACATTTACAGAACCTTCATCATACCTTCACATTTAAATTGTATTATCTGTTTTAAGTTAATCAGTTATTTTTTTGCTGATGCACTTTGTGCCTTTGTTTACATATAAAGACAATATTAGTATTCTTTCTTGAAGGGAGGTGGGGTTACCAAAATAAAAATACAGTCTCTTGTCTAAAATAAGAAATTTAATTAATTTAATTTAGGAGTACCATAAATGTTAAAGAAACTTTTAATGACAGCAGTAGGTGTTTGTAGCATTGCGGCTTCAGCTCATGCTGTACAATTTAAGACTAACGATTCAGCCCAAATGACCGGTCTTGAAGGATGGGAAATGCATCCTTTAGTCACCATCGGAGAGGAATTGCCAAACGGGAAAGACGTAAATGAGCAGCATCTTGGATACCGTTTACCAGGTATTCTTGATGGTATTGGTGCTTTCTCCTGGGGAGGCAGAACCTTGCGCACCTTAATAAATCATGAGCTTCGCGAAGGGCAAGGTTATCCTTATGAGTTACTTAACGGCACCAAATTAACTGGCGCGCGTGTCAGTTATGTTGACATTGATACCATTACCCGCAAGGTAACTGCTTCAGGCATGGCTTATGACACAATTTATGATCGTGCAGGCACGATCGTAACCGATCCAGCGCAAATTCATGAAGGCATCGGAAGTGATATTGACGGTCTTCACAGGCTTTGCTCCTCATACGGACTTAAGGCAGGCAAAAATGGCTTTGTAAACAATCTCTACTTTAGCGGCGAAGAGACTTCTAGTGGCTTTGGCGGTCAAGAGACCGTGCTTGACGTCGATGGCCAAGCGCTTTATGTTGTACCGATGCTTGGTCGAGCAGCATTTGAGAATGTGACTACTCTTAATAACTTTGGCACAAATAAGGTTGTGGTCCTGATCGGGGATGATCGTGGACCAGCGCCATTATTGGTTTATATTGGCGAAAAGGGTGCTGCCCCAGCAGTTGGCCCATACTCTCCGCCGGATTTTCTTAAGGCTAATGGATTAGGAATGGGCAACCTTTATGTATGGGTTTCCGATAATGGAGATTCCGATCCAAGCACGTTCAACGGAACAGGGAACAGCCGCTCAGGAAAGTTCAAAAAGATTAATCATTTTGATCCTGCCTCTGCGGGAGTAGGAATGTATGACAGCTTAGGATTTGCCTCGCTTACTCTTCAGGACATTGAAGCTGCTAGCGTTGGCGGATTCTTATTCTCACGTCCTGAGGACGTTGCCACCAATCCGGCAGATGGTACCCAGGTTGTTTTGGCCTCAACCGGCCGTAGCAGCCTTTTTGGCGGAGTAGACAGTTGGGGAATCACTTACGTGATCGATTTTGATAGTGCTGATTTGTCTGCTAAGTTGGCCGATCCATTAGCCGTGATCGACAATATCGTCGCAAACATTTCCATATTATATGATGGGGATGACGCCGGTGCAGGACAATTCGCCGGACCGGACTATGGTCTGCGCAGTCCTGATAATCTAGATTGGGCGGATAATGGTATGATCTACGTCCAAGAGGATCGTTCCATTGGCGCTTTTGGAACAGTCAGTGGAGCTGAAGCCTCTATCTGGAAGATCGATCCGGGCAACGGCCTGTTATCACGCATTGCTGAAATGGATCGCTTGGCAATACCGTTCGATCAGTTTGACAGTGATCCGGATGATATTGGAGACTGGGAGTCATCGGGTATCCTTGATGTTACCGAGTTCTTTAAGCTAAAAGGAGATGATCATATTTTCATTATTAATACACAAGCTCATAGCCTCAAAGGTGAACCTCTGGGCGGCGCAAGCCAAAATGAGGACTTAGTCCAAGGAGGCCAATTGCTTCTCATGACATTGAAGAAGTAATTAAAGCTGTATGAATAAGCAAGGCCGGTAGTGGCGGCGTGAAAATGGCGGTTTAAAAATGTAGCAATAGATGCTGCTAGAAATGTCTTTATAATTGAAGATAAGCATCCGGGAGATATTTTTCAAGGTGTTAATTATAATAAATGCAAAATAATATGCGGCATCTTCCTTTTAAGAAAAAGAAAAAAGGTTTGTTTGCTATGAGACAAAACCCCGCAGGCTTTAGAGCCTGTGGGGTTTTTTTATTTCTACTTCTAAATAGGCTAACGGTCAAAGCTAATCTTTCCATAGAATCATTAACATTCTGTAAATAAATTAAGTTTGGCTTCAGGATTAAACAAATTAAATCTATAAAGCAAAACCGTGGTTGGGGTGAATAGATATCCCTGGAAAGAAGATTAAAGACTCCTGTGGGGGCTCATGGATTTTAAGTCTTGATCATACTCTTAATTTACGTCCAAGCATATAGATTAAGATTAGAATTATGGTGAAGATAACCATTACTCTTTACTTAAATTACAATAGAATTTCACAACAATTTCACAGTAACAAAACATTTTCTTCACATTTTTGATGTATATTATCTTTTGAGTTTAATGCATCAGCAAATATCGTATTTTATTTGGAGTTTTCTAAAAATGGAAAGAAACATAGATCCTAAATATGAAAATGAAAATGATTACGGATATTCTAATATCCCCAATGATAGTATAAAGAAAAGATCGTGTTTGATGTGTGGAAAGATGTTTAACAGTAAAAGTATAGGAAATAGGCGTTGTCCAAGATGTTCTACGATTATAAAGATTCAAAAGGCAGATATCTCTTCTCGTATTTATAAAGTTCATAACGATTTTGAGACGGAATTAAACATTTGCCTTCGAATGATAAAGCACAATCGATTTCATAAATTTTAACTTTAAGTTCTTGGCTAGTGCAAGATATGTAATACGTAAGCGCAAACAGTAAGAAAAGCAAGAAAAATACCAAACTACATAGTTTTACACAAAACGTTGCCAACTCACAGGTCGTTTTTAAGTACAACGTAATTGAGTTTTTGTATTTTCTATATATTAACTTTAAAAAGAGTAGTAACCATTAAGGAGGTTGCTTATGGAAATTGGTAATAGTATCTTGCAAAAAATAATGAAGATGATCAATACAGAGAGGTTTGAATTGCTGCATCCTTTGTCAAATAACCATAAATATGAAATAGATATTTATCTCTATTCTTTCAATCTTTTAGATGGAAATGTTTCTGGTATTAAGAACAAAAACAATAACTGTACGCGTGCGTTAGGCACCAAACAAGTAGGTCCAATATCTTTTTCATGTCAAGGGCAAACTGATACAGGGAAAATTGATATTGATGGGGACAAGGCAACTTTTAGGAAAGTTATTTTAAGAAAATTGTCTAAGCTTGTTGCCTCAATTCTTTAAGAAATTCAAGATATAGATGGTTGTGTTTCTAATCACAGTACGTATATAACATGAGAAATTGATTTATTAAACTATAGTTGCCACGATTTGATATACCTGATTAAATTCTTATTCAAAAAATAGATGTTAACGTCAAGGGTCTTTATTCTTGTTTATTCTCTCAATGTGAATAGATCCTGACTGTGAAATAGATTTAGCTCGTGTTTATTTATTACTTTTTCAGTAGATTTGTAATACTATTTGAGTTTGTATATGTTCCTCAATCCATAATTTAATTCACGATAGTCTTGCGATCGCTCGCCTTTGGTCCTCTTCTCTATTGGTTATATCTACCAGGCCGGGGCCAACATTAACCCTTTATTCTTCCAACTTAGGGCGTTTTGCTTAAGAGCCTATTCATAAACGCAAAATTATATCCAGTACATAGTATTTGGGATAATGATTTTTGTTATGCTGTGCCTTCCATCAAAACTTTAAAAGTGAACCATTCAATTTAATAAAGATCCTAATTTTTATAAGGATTATACCTCAATTACTCATCCTCAATTCTAAAGAACCATAAAATATAATTTCAGAAACTACCTAAATAATTTCACTAAATATTTTCTAGAACATCACAAATTATTCATATTTAGATGCTATATTTTTCTCGGTAATGCTGTTCTTTATATTAATTATAATTCGAAACTTTACACCATATAGTTGAAGAGAAGGAGGTGATTAATTAAGAAAAAAAGTATAAATGAAGTTTAAATATAGTTTTTATATCTTTTTGCAAATAGAGGGCAAATAAATGACAAAAAAAACAATGTGTTCTAGGTTAAGATTTCATAATCTTAAAAAAATCAGTTCTTTAGTAATGTTAATTGTTTTGTCAATAAATATCATACCAATGTCAATCTCCGCTAATGTCAATCATAAAGATAATGATCACCCAATTGTAATTGCTCATAGAGGTGCAAGCGGACATGTGCCAGAACATACATTAGCGGCATACTCAATCGCTATTTTGCAAGGAGCGGACTTTATTGAACCAGACCTTGTAATCACAAAAGATGGCGTGCTCATTGCAAGACATGATAACGTATTAAATCTTACCACTAATGTGGCAAACATGCCAAGGTTTACAAGTAAAGAAACAACAAAGGTAGTTGATGGTAGTACTATTACAGGATGGTTTAGTGAAGATTTTACGTTGGAAGAGATAAAAGAGCAGCGTGCTATTGAGCGTATACCACAATATAGACCTCATAACAGAAAATTTAATGATATGTTTGAAATTCCTACGTTACAGGAAATTATTGATTTGGTGCAATCGTTAGAAAAGGCTACTAATCGTGCAATAGGCATCTACCCCGAAACTAAACATCCAACACATTTTGATAATCTTAATCTATCCATGGAGGAACCATTGGTGGAGATATTAAAAATGAACGGGTATGAGGGGAAAAAGAGGAAAGTATTTATACAGTCATTTGAGATCGGTAATTTAAAAGATCTTAACAAAATGACAAATATACCTCTTGTTCAACTGTTATGGCTTTCTGGACAGCCATACGATATTGAAGAAGCTGGAGGATCTCTTACGTATGACGATATGGCAACTACTGAAGGTCTCGCGGATATAGCAGAATATGCGGATGGTGTTGGGCCAGAAAAATATCATTTTATAATTCCTAAAGACAGCAATAATAATTTAGATATAAATAATGCTACTTCATTTGTTAAAGATGCACATGACTTAGGATTACTTGTTCATCCATACACATTTCGTTCAGAGAATACATTCTTGCCAGATAATTTAAGGAATGGGGCAGACCCAATTGCAATAGGAGATTCTGCGGGTGAAATAAAGATATTTCTACAAACTGGTATTGACGGTTTTTTTACAGACCAATCAGATATTGGTGTTAAAGCTCGTGATGAATTAATAGATAATTAATATTTAACTGTAATAGCAAAGTATTGAGATCTTTATAAAAGAGCATTATCGCTCGAAAATTTTTTAAATATGTTTTTGTAAGAAGGGATATTTCAATGAAAAAATACGTTTTGGCTTTTACTGCACTTTTTGTAACTATCTTTCTTGGGTTAGGGAATAATAGTTTTTTAAAAGCGAATGAAGGAAAAGAAAACAATGCCCAGGGGTTTGGTAAATTTGAATTTGCATTAATCGGTGATGTCCCGTACGGAGTATTAGCTGGTCAGGATTACGAACCTTTCGATAATGTTATCGATGAGATTAATGATAACAATAAGATTAAATGGGTTTTACATGCGGGTGATATTAAAAGCGGTTCCACTGATTGTTCCGATGCATTATTTATGGATCGTTTAGAACGGTACAACCAATTTGATCGTCCGGTAATTCTAACATTAGGTGATAATGAATGGACAGATTGCCATCGTGTGGCAGCAGGAGAATACCAGCCTCTGGAGCGTTTGGCAAAACTTCGTGAAATATTTTTCTCTAACCCGGGTTCCACAATCGGTGGAAACACAATGGAAGTTGAAACTCAGGCATCTGTGTCGGGGTTTGAGGAGTTTCCTGAAAATGTACTATGGGCAGAGCAAAATATTGTTTTCGCTGCTATGCACATTGTAGGAAGTGAAAATGGACTACGTCCTTTTGATCCTAATTCATCTGCGGTTCGTACACAAGCAGACGATGATGAAGTTGCTCGCCGAACAAATGCGGCATTAGTATGGATGGATACTACATTTATAAAAGCTAAAGAAATGGATGCCCCCGGTATTTTCTTGATGATTCATGCTAATCCTGGCCTCGAGCGCGGCTCTGCAAACCGAAGCGGATTTATTGAGTTTTTGACTGCATTAGAAACTTATGTTCAGGATTTTGGTAAACCTGTTGTATTGGCACATGGTGATTCGCACTATTTCCGTGTAGACAAGCCATCGCTTGTAGAAAACAGTTTTGTTGCCAATTTTACTAGGGTGGAAACTTTCGGTTCTTCTCGTGTTCATTGGGTACGTGTTATAGTGGATCCTAAATTACCTGAGGTCTTTACAATAAAACAAGAAATCGTTTCAGAAAATCAATAATAACATATTAAATCCCCAACGGATCTAACTGTCTGTTGGGGATTTTTTTTCAATTTATAGCAGTATTAAACTCCGCCCCCCAATATTCTTTAGTACTACACCTATGCAGACAATAATATGAATAACCGCAGAATGACAAAGAAGGTTTATTTCACAAACAATTCACATTTTTCTCACTTATATTTCATATTTCTTTTATATAAAAGAATAAAATCTCTTTTTTAGAGCTTTTCTCTAGAGCAATTTTATTTGTTTTAAACAGGCTTTTTAGCTATTTCTTGTTAAAGATTCTGATTTGGGTACGATATTTATGGCAAAAAAGATAAAAAAGACTTTTGTGTTAGATACAAACGTTATACTTCATGATAGTTCTTGCATACATCAGTTTGATGAACATGATATAGTAATACCGATTCCAGTCTTAGAGGAGCTTGATAATTTTAAGAAGGGTAATGACGAAATCAATTTTCACGCTAGGGAATTTTCAAGAACACTTGATTGCCTTAGCGGGGATAAACTTTTTAACGGAGGAGTTAAGCTGGGGGAGAAAAAAGGAAAAATCAGTATCAAATTGGAGCAAGAATTTCACTCAAACGTTGCTCTTAATTTCCCCGGTCAAAAACCTGATCATAAGATATTAAACATTATTTATCTTTTGTCAGAAAGTACTACCAGAAAGGTCATTTTGGTCTCAAAGGATGTAAACTTGCGAATGAAATCAAAGGCAATTGGTATTCATTCTCAAGATTACAGGACTGACCATGTAAAAGATATAACCGCACTGTACAGTGGAAGCCGGACAGAAGAGATAAATAACGATGAACTTATTAATGGTCTTTACGACCCTGAATATTCATTTACTCCTGATCAGCTCCAGCCAAAGAAACCATTGATTCCCAATGAGTATATCATATTAAAAAATTGCCAGAATTCTACTCTTGCGAAATTGGATTTAGAGGCCAACGTTATTAAAAGGGTAGAAAAGGTTAGTGCTTGCCAAATAACACCAAAGAATGCTCAACAAATCTTTGCATTAGATGCATTGATGGATACCTCAATAAAATTAGTTAGCCTTTGTGGCAAAGCAGGTTCTGGGAAGACACTGCTTGCCCTAGCTGCAGCGCTTGAAAAAAGAAAACATTACCATCAAATATATATGGCTAGACCTATTGTTCCTTTAAGTAATAAGGATATCGGGTATCTACCAGGTGATATCGACTCAAAAATAGATCCATATATGCAACCTTTGCATGACAATCTTGGCGTGATACTAAATCAATTTCATGGTAACGATCCTAAACACACCAAAATTAAACAACTATTGGATAAAAATAAATTAGTGATAAGTCCCCTTGCATATATTCGTGGACGTAGCTTAGCCAAAGTATTTTTTATAGTGGATGAAGCTCAAAACTTAACTCCTCATGAAGTTAAAACAATAATTACTCGTGCTGGCGAGGGGACAAAGATGGTATTTACTGGAGATATATTTCAAATCGATCATCCCTATCTAGATACGCACTCAAATGGATTGAGTTATTTGATTGAAAAGATGCAGGGGCAAAGGCTTTATGCTCATGTTAATCTTGAAAAGAGTGAACGGTCAGAATTGGCCGAGTTAGCAAGTAATTTATTATGATTAAATAATATTGTTTTAGTAACTTTTGTTTAGAGAAGGAAAATATTTTGATAAAGAAATTATTATGTGATTTTCATATACATACTACATGGAGTGATGGGTCATTACCTTTGAACCAAGTAGTCGATTTATACGGGAGAGCTGGTTTTGATGTAATATGCGTTACCGATCACATTTCTGACAAAGAAAATATAAATGAAGAAAACGCTGCTTTTATTATACCAACATCTCAGTGTAAAAATTACCTTGAAGCGTTATGGAATGAATCAAAAAGGGCATGGGAAACGTATCAAATGCTAATTATTCCCGGTTTTGAAGTAACTAATAATATTAAGCATTACCATATTCTTGCCATTGATATTAAAGAGTATATAGATGCGAGCTTACCTGTTGACAAAATCATTGAAAGTATTCACAATCAGAATGGTGTCGCAATAGCATGCCATCCTCATATAAAAGACTCGGAAGGGAATGAATCCCTTGATCTTTCAAAGTATTTATGGGACAATCATGATAAATATGTAAATTTGTTTGATGCTTGGGAAATTGCTAACAGGGATGATGTTTTTAACGTAGTGGGACTAAAGAAATTCAATTATATAGCCAATGGTGATTTCCATGAAGAGAGACATTTATATTCCTGGAAAACCCTCCTCCAGTGTGAGAAAAATACGGAAGCTGTAAAAAAGGCTATACGTGATAATACAGATGTTGCAATCTTTCTGTTTAGAAAGTCCAAGCCGCAATTACACCAACCTGGGTAAAGAATATTTGCCTGTTCCTGCTGTTTTATATACCAAAATTATTCCATTTACTCTAAAATATCTATTTTTATACCTATACCGGTCTAGAACTGTTAATTTTAACGGTGTCTGGGAATTTATTGGCAGATATGATGTTTTATTAAATATCAAGAATGGAAACTTCATTCATTTTCCTTAACATCACAGATAAGAGAAAGAGGTAAAACGTTTTTAAACATTTAAACACATGGTTACAATGCTAGCAATTGTAACCATGTGTTATCTAATTAATTATGTTCTTGTTTATGGTCATTTGTACAGGAGAAAACTGTTCAACTGAAATGGCCTTTACCTAAGACTATATATTTCTAACCTGTATAACAAACTAAACTATTAATGAATACTGTTTGTTGTCATAATTCGAACTAATCTTTTTCAATTACCAAATATATAGTAGTTGTTCCGCTGACTTCATTTGACACAACAAGTAGTGGATTATTTATAGGACTTTTCTCCTTTGAAATAAACAATATACCTTCAGGACCGAGATCACCGGCCGTGAGGCCAGCAGCATCACCATTAAAATCTCTGTTGTTAATATAATGAATAAAAGATACATCAAAAGGATTTGTGATATCATAGACCATAATACCTCCTACGCGTTCTAATCCTATAAAAGCGTATCTGCGCCCATCTATTTTTCCGATTGCAACACCTTCAGGTTCCGGTCCTTTGTCATCGCTTCGGTTGTCAAATGAATTGTTTTCGTCGTTAGTTGAATTGAAATTGTCCGGAATAAAATTTGCCGTTAATTGTTCAAATTCGTCACCGCTGTCAAAGATTAACTTTCCATCTGTTGACCAAATAGAGAAAGATCTGGCTCCATAAGAGTAAAGTTCATCAAAATCTCCATCGTTATCGGTATCACCAAGTGTATTGGTAATCTTTAATCGGCCAAGGTTCTCTTCCTTCTGCAGGTCTGTCGCATCTGGAAACTTGCCCGGGTCAAGTGTTACATCTTCAACCCTATCTTCTTCAGAAAAACCGTCATAATCACGAGCATCACCTTCATTTGCAGTAATTAAATAAGTCAGGCCTCTGAATTTGTATGTGGCAATTGCGTCCGGCTGATACATACCTTTTACTGGCCAATTTACAATATTTATTTTATCATCTTTGTTGCTTGCATCAAGGGCGCTTCTATTAAATTTGATAATCGCTAATGTTGGAATTTGCGGGTTTGGGTTTGGATCCAGGAGTCCTGTATTTATATCAAACGATCCCAGTAACCCAAAATCATTATCATTAAGCACTGCGATAGTATTGTTGTCAATCAATGCCAATCCTTCTGGCTTGTCCGCAAAATCATATCCTAATTTTGCCAGATCACAAAAAATACTTTTACGAACAGGGTTTATTCCTTCGGTTAGTAGTTCGTTAATGTCCATACCTTCTAAAGTCCCACCAGGTCCTACTATAGAAGGGTCAAGGCTGGCTAAATTAGTAGCATTTGCAGTACTAATGTGAAATATATTTTTCAGTGTATCATTTCCGATTGCAGAATCCCTTTCTAAAACCAAGAACCTGCCATTTCCCAATGCTACAGCATCACCAATCTTGTCACTACCGTTCCCTTCTAATATATAAAGGTACTCTGCTGTTGTTGTCTTACTATTTATATCAAATTCTAAAATACGGATGTTTAGAGACGATTTTGAATTATCGTCATTTCCCACATCAGGATTATCAATCGGGCTCTGAATAAACGCATATATCTTTCCGGAGTCATAAGCTATAGCCTCAAATCCACGGTTTGCCCGTCTTTGTGCATATACTGCGGGGATTGCTTCCGTACCGGTTATAATACCTGATGCATTGGAACCTTCAGGTACAAAACGGTCAATTAATTTACCAGATTTATTAAAATGATAAATCGAAGGGCGGTACTCATCAACCATCCAATAAGTTCCGTCATCTGAACATACAATACCCTCAAAATCTCCTCCAAATGGATCATTATTCAATTTGTTTCCAAATAGATCTACCGGTTCTTCATCAGCATAAGCAAACTTAGGATCAGCCAAAACTCCTGGTATCAAATTAGGTAGCCCTGTAATAGGTTTGTTCATTTTAGACTGTCTCAAAAATGTCTGCTTTGTAATTTCTATTGCGCCTGATGACGGGTTAAATTCAAAATGTACCCATCGCGCCTGATAATCGGGCAATGGAAAAGGACGTTCTTTATCTGGATCATCATCAACATTTGTAGTATCAGCATTTGGCCCTCTGTCTGGATGAGTTATAAATTTATAATTTCCATTACTCTTGTTAATTCCTTTGAAGTATAGCCCAGAAAACCCTCCCAAAAATATATCCTGCCCCGCTTCAGTAGTACCTAATAATGGAAGGTTAGTAAATTCGTGCGTGCTCATCTCCTGGTTTCCGGAATGATCTTTTGTCCCCAATGGAAAAATATCCACTACATTTGCTTCGTTAATATCAACAACTGCAACTGCATTATTCTCCTGTAGAGTTATATAGGCCTTTTTAGAATTGGCAGAAATCGCAATAAACTCAGGCTCCAGGTCCTGTGCAACTGTAGCACTAGGGCCAAATATACGAATGCCTTGGTCTAATGATATGTTATTGAACTTTGCAAAATCAGCGGTTTGAACATCAGATTGTTTTATATTCTCAAAATTTTCTTTTATTTTGATTACACTGACAGAACCTTCTGGATCAATTGTATAATCGTCATTTGGTTCACCTTCATTTGCCACCAGCAAGTATTTGCCATTTGGGGTGAATTTTAGCATGTCAGGTAACGCGCCCACAGTTACTTTATTTAGTAGATTACCATTTTCTGTATCGAAAAAAGCAACAATACCTGGCGCTTGTTTATCTTCATTTTCAATGCAGGCAGCTACAACGTTTTTAAATACCGCAACGCTATTTGCTTTTTTACCAACAGATGTCAAATCAATAGAAAACTCAAAAACCGGGTTGGCCGGATCACTTATATCTAAAACATCAATAGCCCTATCTGCCCCATTAACAACGAATAACCGTTCATTTTTAGAGTCGTAATCTACTATTTCTGCCGCACCATCATCAAATATACCTGTTTCGTAAGTACCGATAGGCTCCAGCGAAATACCTTTTCCAAAGGATTTTACTCCTGAAACTAAAAACAGTGATGTCATTACTATAAAACTTACCATTCCTCTCCATTTAAAACAACTATATATCATTAACGTACCTCCTATTTCTTAAAATTCAAAAAAATAAAAAAAAACAATGGTAGAAGTTAAACTCATAGTACACAAAGCAGTTGTCTAAAATTTGTAATAATATTTTCTATGATAAATGTATGCGAAACCCTTTGCGTGCTATTGTTTAACTTTTAACGCATGTAATTAGGGCATTCAGAAATAGTTTATACCTAAAAAATGAGCGTAAGCGTATGCGAAGTGTTCTTACTCCAGCAATTCATTTAATGAAAAGAATTATATTCTATAAATGTGAAGGAATTAAAAAGAGAGTGTGAAATTTTAGTGAACATTGAATAATTTTATTAAAAAACACAAAGTAAAGTATTGGTGATTGATCAGATATAAACAAATCTAGGCTATAATTACCTTGTATACATCATGAAGTAATTTGGAACTGCAATTTTCTTTGTGAATAATTTTGTACTGTGTAGGACTAGAGGTATATATTGTTCAGTTAAGATAGGAGGTTTTAGATAGATCTACTTTGGAAGGTTGGGTAAATATCAGAGTTATGCATGGTTGATCGTGATGGTATAACATTAAGTATGCAATCTGATGCGTTCTTGATATAAGATTCGGTACTCTTTTTTTTAGTATGCAGGGTAAGATGGTTTCTTTTTTTAGAGTTTCATAATGATTGAGACGGTGATAGAAAAGATATATTTTACAGCTAAAGAGATACTGGTATTGAGAAATATGAAACTGTTATGCATATTTTAATATTTGTAAATACCTATGATATAACTGTTAGAGCAAAGAAAATAAATCACAAGTCGTCTCCATATAAAACGGATTAACACTCTTTATGAGATTTTACATTGATTTCACAACAACTAAACCTAATCTTCACATTAATATTGTAATCTAAGCTACTCAATTCCGTTGTCTGAGACATTATTTGTAAATTTTGGTGATAATATTATAATGCTGTAAGATCTATTATTTCCCCTTTTTTTAATAGAACTTATTAATTGATTAACTGTGGTACTAAATATTTTGCAACAAATATATTAGTATCATAGTTGATCATGTATCTTGTCCTATATGAGGATAGCAGTAATCAAAAACTTTTGAATGAATTTTCTTATGTTTAATAGAAAATTGAAGATGAATGGTCATAAAATTAAAAAAAATATGGCTGAAGATACTAAGATGAATATCCTTTTTGACTTGATTCAGTTTGACGAAGAGACTGCGAGTGGAATGATGGTGAAGGAGTGTAATAAGGTTTTACCAAGCCAAAAAGCTCGTTCTATATTAATATCTGTACGAAATGAAAATAACCATGAGTTCTATCCGTACTTTTATGTAGTAAATGGTAATAATAAGCTTTTAGGTTTTTTTAAATTACGTGATTTACTTAATGTTTCTCCCGATACTTTGGCAATTAATCTTGTTAGGAAAAGCACACCAAAGGTTTCAGTGGACGATCCTTGTGATGAAGTAGCTTCTTTAATGACAAGAGAACATTTAAGTTCCATTCCGGTGGTTGATAAAAATAATGTTATTCAAGGAATCATAACATTTGATAGTGTTTTTAAAGTGATTGAGGATGTAGCAAGCGAAGAGATATTCTCTATGGTTGGGACAACAAAGCAGGATTTATCTTCAAAAGATTTTTCAAAAAAAGTTAGATCTAGAATACCGTGGTTATTTACAACGTTTGCCGGTGGAATTGTAAGCGCAATAATTTTAAGACATTTTAAGTTTACTTTGAGTGAATATTCCATAATTATATTTTTTGTCCCATTTGTCCTTGGTTTGGCAGGAAATATAGGAATACAGGGTGCAACAGTGATAGTCAGAGGATTAGCTACTGGAGATATCAAGCCACATAATTTAAGAAGTACCATAATAAAAGAGATTTCTGTTGGATGTTTTAATGGTGTAATTTTTGGGTTGGTTTCTGGCGTTTTTATATATATCCTTTCCGGGCTCTTGCTAAATACAATACCATTATTAGGATTAATAATTTCTTTAGGTGTTGTTTTAGCTGTAACGGGTGCAACTCTTATTGGTTCCTTTTCTCCGCTAATTTTTGTTAAATTTAATATTGATCCGGCAATTAGTGTTGGTCCGTTTATTACAGTAACAAATGACGTAATTGGGCTTGCAATTTATCTTAGTGTTACAACCTCTGTTATCTCTATTTGTCATTAATGAGTTTAGGACAGCTCAAGTATTACATTATACTTTTGGTCTATTAATAGCTGTTCACATAAAGGTGGTCTTTTACTAAAAGTTTCCACATCTGTTTATTTTAAAAGTAAGTTTTTATGGTTTCTAGCCTATTCTTATATAGGTTTCTTGATTGTTAAGCTACAATATGTCTATAGCCTTCTTCGAGTTATTAGACGTAACACGTTTGGTAACAATAGCAATATATGAATAACTTTTTAAAACTGGTATAATGAGTATTCCTCCTAATTGGTTTATTTCTGCTTTTTTAAAAAACTCCATTTGCTCTGGTTTAAATTCCACCCGAAAAAGTTTTAACCACTTCTTGATTGCAACTTGAAACCAAGCAGGAAAGCTGCTTTGATCCCAAAAGTCTACTATAAAAAGCCTTTTGTTGTTATTTAGATTGTTTAATGCTTGAAGAATAGCTGTTTTCCAATCAGATATCATTGATAGACTATATGAGAAAAGTATTGCATCAAATTTTTTTGGTGAGTTAAACAATGTATAGTTAAAACTTTCAGCAAGAGAATATACAACATTTATCCTGTCAGTAAGGCCTTTCTGTTCTATTTTTCTTTTTGCTGTCTTTAACATTTCGGTAGATGCGTCAATTCCATAAAACTTTGCATGTGGATATTTTTTTGCTAGTTTAATCAAATTTCTGGCAGTTCCACATCCTATTTCCAGAACCCTGTCATCTGGTTTTAATTTTATGTTGTCAAGCATTTGATCTCTGCCAAAGAGTATAAACTTTCTAATAGGATCATATATGTAACGTTGAAATTTATATATCCTGTTCATCAAAATAACATGGTTTTTGCTACCTTCTTCATAATTATGTAAAGCTAAATCAACTGCGTTTACGTGCATTTTTACCCTTTCGGTTAAATTTAAACATTTTGGGGTTTCAAAAAGATAAGTCTGTTTCGAGTTATTTAAATTACAATAGTTAACAAGCCCGGTGCGGCCGAAAATAAATGTTAATCTTTCTATAAGACCAGGGACATTAATTACCCCGTTTTTTACTTTTAAAGTATAAAATCTGATATCATTTTCTATTTTACACTTTAAACCAGATATTATTTTTGATGAAAGTATATTGTTCTTTCCTAAAGAGAAAAAATAAAACCCTTTAGAGAATCTGTCTTCATGAAGATCAATAACTAAATCAAATTTTTTGTCTTTTAAAAACCTTGAAATAAATTTTGCTTCATCGCTCTTGAATTTTTTAAAATCTCTATTAATATCATGCTGGTTTTCACTAAACCTTGAAAAGTTTGCGAAACCCCAAGGATTTGCTATAGGAATAAAATATATTGTCCATTCATTATATAATTCAGTATTATTTTTAATAATATTTATAACGTTTAATATCGCTTGGACGCTTGCAGGTTCATTGCCGTGTATTCCACCAACTATAAGAGCTGTTCTTTTGTTTTTGTTTCCAGAAAATTTTAATAGTAAAATCTTTGATTCAAAATCATTGTTCTTTATAAATCCTAAATCTGAAATATTAAAGTTGACGTGATCGTCAATTTCCTGGATTTCTTTTTGTATATTATTTAGTAAAGATAATTGCTTCATAATTTAAATAATTAACGAAAGATTCTTTAATCACAATGAATTGGCGTGTTAAAATTTACCCTAAGAATTAAATTCTACTTTTATGCAAGAAAAAGGTTATGTTTGAACCGGTTACCATACTTTTTCCTGTATATATGAAAATAGCTAACCACAAAAGGATTAAAAATAAGATAATTGCCGGATCCCAAAACTGTTTTAATCCTAAAAATATGTTTGATAAAACTTGTGGACTTGCAGGTAAGATATATGATATCAGTATAGAATAAGCGATTGAAATAACGGCCATAATCTGATAAATCGAAATCTTTCTATTACCCCTATAATCTGCTCGTAAAATCTCAGATACCAGCCTCCAAATTTGTGTAACAATTAATACAAATATAAAAGAAGCCATGTAATAAGAATTAAAAAAAAGAACCATCCCAATGATGCCTGTAATTATACACACTACTGACGTGATGGCCTGAATGGGTAATACTTTTACTCCACACAGATTCCCTTCGTAAGATATTTTTTTTATATCCCCTCTAAAATTAAGATAATATTTTTTAAAGATTTTTCGCAATATGGGATGACATTTTGATAGCGATTTGCCATAACAGCACCCGAAACTTATACATGCCAACCTTCCTGCTCCTTCTCCAAAGCTGTAAGCGATAAAGAGCGCTGCTAATGTAGGAACAAAAGGAATATAAAAGTTAAGTTTTATTCCAACGATAATGTTAATTCCCCAAATTACAAATGGGGCAATTATAATTCCTACAAAAGAAGCTCCTTCAATTGTAAAATTATATAGTTTTTTCTCTACAATTCTTGCAACTAACCGTGAAGAAATAACACAAACAACAAGAATGGGAACGGTTATTAAAAAGACAGCATATAAGGGTACTGATATACTACCCAAAAGAATAAACAAAAAAGAAACTGCTATTATGTATGATACCGAAACTAATAATCCGTAAAAAGTGATATTAACGCCTTTCCATGAACCGTTATCTTCTTTATAAATAGGAATTGAAGCTAGAATTTGCCTATTTTCTTTTGGTAAGTTTCTAAAACCCCATGTAAAGAAAAGAATAAAGAATATCGTAATAACAGTTAGAAAAACAGCTTCTATCATAATAATTATTCTCCTTTTTTTTAGTAAAAAATTATTTAAAAACTATTATTTTGTGTGGCGATATAAGACCGGACATTAACATCAGATTCTATTAATGGTCTTTTGAAACCTATGGAAAATCTACTTTCAGCATATTTGTTGTGCATATTTAGAATCAAATCTTCTGCGAATTTAATCATATTTTTCTGAAAAATAAGCACGGTTGTACTGCTCCCAGGACGGTAAAGGCTCTTCGGCACCCCTTTATTAATAAACATCCCTTTCTTAGCTGGGAGTGGATCTTTATATTCAGTTTCACTGTAACATTGAATAATCTTGCCTATAGCTAAAGCTACAATTTCTACCATTGCTACAATTCCAATATTTGATCCCCCTGCAACATTTGTGTCAATAATGGTAACTATTCTTTTGTTTTTAGAATAGGGAGTCATTAGGGTTATTACCGCACTAGGATTACATGAATGATATACTCCGTCTATTTCATAAAAATCTACAATTTTTCCAGATACAGGAGTGTGATTATAATGATATTTTTCAGGTGTTAACCTAAAGATGGCAAAATCTCCATCCAAAAATAAACGAGTCCAAGAAGTCTGTCCATTTGCTAAAAGCTCTTCATAACTAAAAAACTTTTTTTTTATAAATAATTTAGAAGTGTCGCGAAATAAACCTAGTAAAACTCTGGCATCACATGGTGATACAACAAACGTTTCTTCACTTGGCATGGGCCTGCAATCCCAATAACGTATCTTTCTTTCGAATATTTTTTCAAGGGTATCCAAGTTATCCAGGGAGTCTAAACATTCTTTATAATTAATATTAAGTGATTGAAAAAAATCTTTATTTCCAAAAAGTTTTGCACCAATAATTGATTTATAATGAATGATGCCAAGCAGGTTAGATGCCCAAGGACTAATTAATGCATTAAAAAGTGTGGGGGCATTTTCTCTAAGGTTTGAATACAAGAAATTTACTGCTCTATCGCCAGATAATCTCTCGTTGCAGATTTTTCCTGTTATTCTGTTTATATACTGGTGTTTTGTGTACATATTTTCTTAATTAAACCTGGAAAGTTTAGTCCTTACTGCTTTGAATCAAAATCTATAGATATTAACATCAAATGAATAAGTTTATTTAAATCATTCATAGAGATTTTATCTCCTATTAGTTTATTTTGCACATCATTAAGATAAGCGGGTACATTATTTATTTCTAATACGTTGTAAATCTCTTTGCTATGCCAATAAAATGCACTATTATCTTTTAAATTTTCTAATTTCTTAAATTCATCATGTATAATTTGAATAGATTCTTCCATATGGAACATTCTTAAATTATCTCTAAAATATTTCTCAGCACCTTGATTAAACTTGTCAGCTTTTATTCTTAAAGGCGATTTTACACCATGTTCTTTAAGTATATCACTGGTAAGCTTTCCTCCTGCTGAATATTTTTCAGGTTCGTTTAACCTTAGGCGTAAATCATTAATAGTATCCTTAAGTTTAAACATTTCTATTAAGTCCGCTGCATCTTCCTCTATAATTGCGACTAATGCCTTACAATATTCTTTATTATAAACTCGTAGATAACCTGAGTATCTTTTACTGCAACGTACTCTTTGGGTATGTTTTATTATCTTTCTTAAAAAAAAATTACTAGTATCTTTTCTAATATAAAAAGTAGGAATTCCTATTGCAGCCCCAAAAAATATTTGCCGCCGTTCACTTTCAATTGTTGGATTATCAGAGATATGTGAGTGATTGATAATGCCCTTAAATATATATTTAAAGGCTAAGGCATTTAAAAGAATTTGTAAATTTGCGGCTTTTGACATGTCTTCTTTTAAGCTATAAAAAAGGCTGTAATGTCTACCTTCAAACCCTGAAAAGCCTAGATTTTCAAATTCCCGAAGTTTGTATAGCAAATAAATAGACATCTTTTTGTCAAAAATACCCAAATCAGAGAGGTCGTTTTTTAGTCTTGTTTCGTTTTCACACATACCATCTAATGCTGAACTTTGATCCGTGCTCAATAATGAAACAAAATAGTTGATGAGTCGAAAATCAGATACAAAATCACCTTTAAATCTAAAAACAAATTGAATAAATTTATCTATAAAGCCCGGGCCGAAAGGCGTAATCGGTTGACCTAAAAATTTTAAATTAGCTTTTTTTCTCCATCTACGCCATATCATTCTTAAATGTGTATAATCAAGTTCGTGAGGAAGAAAACCTAAAGCCGTTTCAGGGAAAAAGTCTGTAAAGTCAAGTCTATAGGGAGCTCCACTGTACGTCCCCACAAATAAAGGAAGAAAATGCTCCATTATTTTTATTACTAGGTCTCCTATATATTTTTCATGTATTTTTGTAAATCCAGAAGAAGGGTCTTTTAAATATTCTGTTAGTTTTACACTTCCTAGACTTAGATGTGTTCCATTATTTGCAAGGCTTATATTTGACGTATTTGGTAATATTACTAAATTATTTCGTATAATATTTGCCTCTCGTAATTTGACAATTGCGTTCAATTGGCTGCGGCTTAACACCTGGTGGCATAGATGCATATAGTGATACTTGCTCTCCCCGAAGGTCCACCCGGAAAGACAAGGATTCATAAATAATTCCCTATAAAAAGAATCTGAAATGATTTGACTTAATTTTTTTTGGCGAATAGGTGGGTGAGGTGAAAAATATATCTTCACTTTTTGACCAGATGCTTTTAGTTGAAATCTTCTTTCGGCATAAATTATTAGAAGCTGTACAAGTAAATAACTTTTTGCACTCTCTTTTGTAATAGCTGCCCCCAATCCGTTTTCAAGTTTTGGTTTTATAATATATAGTGAGCTAATTTCAGGAGACGTATTGTCATTTAAAAAATAGTTTAATAATTTTTGGCCGCATTCACGTATAGGTTTAGAGAGTGTCTTTTGTGATCCTAGAAATTCGGCAAGGGAGAGCTTTAATAAATAGCTTATAGGAACACGAATAAACTCTTCTCTGTTTTTATTAAAAATAAACTTAGATATATCATTCCTTAAAGGACTATCTTTGTTATCTTTGTCAAAGAGTAAATCCATATTAAAGATACTCGCTGCATATTTACACAAAAGACGCCTGGGGAAATTAACCCAACTATTCTCCCAGACATTTTCACTATTGTTTATGAATCTCTCCAATTCGGTAACAGTTCTCTTTGACGTTTCGCCTGTAACAGAGCGCTTTATTATATTCCTAAAATAATTAGATTTCTCAATCGTTAACGGGAGATCTACATTACCCTTTAAACCTTCTACTGAAGTTTGAAATTCGTTTTCAGTTCCTGAGGTAATATCATTTATTGAAAATGGTAGAGATTCTAAAAACTTTTCAGAAGATTTATTGTTAATATTTAATAAATCTGAAATTTTACTAATATTACAAGTATAGTGATCCGTAAGTTTAATATTTGGAAAAGCGAATCTGTTTTTATTAAAGGTTTTAATTTTACCCAAAAAATTTCTCCTTTCAGACACCTATAAAATAAATTATAAAGTTTCATAAGAGCTTACGTTATTTGAAATATAGTTTTATCCTAGTGTTTCCCAAATTAAATCTAGAGATTAAACTTACGGCATTTAATAATATTACGCTTTGATAAATGTCTTTAACATAGTTATACGGAATGAATGTGAAAATTATGTTCTGTTTATGTAAATTTTTTGTGAAAAATTTACGACCAGAAGGTTTGGTACAAGAGAATTATCAATTTCTAACTTAACTTTCTTATAAAGATGTATGGTTTATCTCGTGATGAGTAAATCTACGACAAAGAAAACTTAATCTCCCATTTGAGAAAAGCATGGTTTCCGATGTTTTAATCATTTTGCCCAGCTATCTGTTCCATTCTGCTTATCATCGCCATCCCCATTGTAATTTCAGGTCAGTTTCTAAACAAAAGATCAACTGTTAAACACAAAAGAATTTCACAACAAATTCACGGGAACAAAACATTTTCTTCACATTAAGGATATATATTACTCACAAATTAAATTAAATCATAAATATCGTCTTTTGGAGCATTTTAGAAATGAAAAGAAATTCGGATTACAAATATATACTAGAAAACAGGCATGAATTTCCTGATATTCCTAATGATGTCATGAAGAAAAGAAAATGTTTGATGTGTGGAAAAATGTTTAACAGTAAAAGTAAAGGAAATAGGCGTTGCCAAGGATGTTCTAAGATTGCAAAGTATCGATGTGCGAATAATATGTTCTATCCTATATATAAGATATCTGAAATTTCAATTAGAATTAGAAGCCGACCTTCTATTGATTAAGCGATATTCAACATTTCACATAGATTTCACATAACCTTCAAGTTTACTTCACATATGAAGGTTATTATCTTTAAAACTTTTAACATTCTTTTTCCTATTTTTAGATTTTTTTTATGATTTATATGAAATTAAATGATCGCTTAGATACTAATACTGATGATATTAATAAACAGTTTACAAAGGATCGTAGAAATTCCTGTATTCTGGATGAAGAGATAACTGATTGGGATAAGGCTGCATTTAAAAGGATAATAAATACGGAATTAACCGAAAACCAGAAAGATGCTATTTCTACTCCCATATCAAAATACCCGGAACAAAATTCAACTCTTGCTATTCACTGGCATCCAGAATTTGTACCCATGGAGTTGATAACAAAAAGGGTTAATTCAATGTATCCTTGCCATGAGAATTCACTGATTATACCCACAAATCACAATAACATTAGTACGTTTGATAATTGCTATTTTGGTACAGAAGTTGATTGTTTTTCAAAGGAATTTAATCGAAAAGTGCAGTTACTGGTTCATTTTTCAAGCGGGAGCCTCAAGAAAATTGATGTATTTACATCAATGCTGAACCATACATTAAAGTACAGATCTACTCAGTTATTTGAACTTCTGGATTCGATTCTTGATGTCAAATATGAGAAAAGAGTTAATAGGGCAGCAAAAGAGACAGGCGCAACTCTTGAACTGGTAAACTTTGTTAAGTTATATACAAGAAAATTTGCAACCCTTTTGAATGATAATAAAGACAAAATCTTTATAGAAAAAGTTAAAAACAGTTTACTACCAAATTATTTCGAAGAGCTACTTTTTTTGTTTGACCCGGATATTATAAATCAGGCTAAGAGTTTTGTTAAGGCTGTAAAGTATATAGTAAAAAGTGAGTTTACTCTTAAATATTTCTTTACTGTAACAGAAATTATAGAAGAAGCGAGACGCATAGGTGCCGGAATAGTAGTCCCCCATCCGGAGCAATTCTGGCCGATTCTGATGGCAGAATATGATGTAGATGGTTATGAGGTCTGGAATCCACAATCAAGGGAATTTACTGAATTTATAATAGGTGTAGTGAATAAACAAAATAGAGACAGGGGTATATTTGACAAGCAACTGCTTGTCTTCATGGGTGATGACGCACATATGGGGGAGAAATTAAAAAAAGCAGAACTGCAGGATAAGGAAAAAGCAAAAAGAGAAATAGGTCTTCAGCCAGCATGGGATGATATTGCCATACAAAAATCTCTGTGTTCTGCAAATATTTCAAAGGATAAAACCATTAACGAATATAAAAGCCGTTTAGGATGACAAGATTTTCTCTGTTTTCTCTAGCGGTTTTCTAAATTATTTTTTTTTAGTCAAAGAAGTGGATAGGTAAAATATGAACGACGAATTTAAATATGATTCCGTACAAGACAGAATCTCTATTGTAAAATACTTAAACGCTATAAGCGAAGGGATCGAAAATGGTCATCTGTTGTTTGGCACAGATCAGAAAGACATAGTATTTGAACCACAAGGATTACTTCGACTCGAGATAAAAGCTAAACATAAAGATAAAAAGGCAAAGCTGGAAATAAAAATTGGCTGGTCAACGGAAAAAGATAAGCAGAAGAATGGTACCTTGGAAGTAAAAACAGGTAAGAGTGCAAACAAATATGACAAATAGTGACGAAAATTTTTCTATCAAGACAATAGAGCGAACATTTAAATCCATGGTATTGGAGGTAATTAAACAGGTAGAAGATACTTCCACCGTTATCTCTAATCCTAAAGTAAGTGTAATTAACAAGATTAACGGTAGAGATGATTATATCGACAATTTAAAGTGCTCTATTGAGGACAAATGTTTTAATTATAAATTAAACATAGCACCTGAAAAAACGTTACTCAACTATTTACGTACCGTAAATATTATAGCCACTAACCTTGAGCACATTTCAGATTATTCAGAAAATATAGTTTCCCAACGTCAATTTATTACAGACGAAGATGTTATTAAACATTATGACTTTAAAAAATTTTTCACAGAAACCCTCTCCGGCCTAAATAGTACTATTAAGGCAGTTAATAATCGTGACCTAAACCTTGCTTTAAAGATTTGTAAAAGCGAGTTTCAACTTGATAACTTGTTCCATAAAAATCTTATGAAGATCACAGATGATTTAGGCACAGGTTGTAATACAAAGGCACTTGTCACATTACTATTTATTTTTAGTTATTTAGAGCGGATGGGTGATTCTCTCCTGAATATAGGTGAAGCTATTATCTTTTATGTTTTGGGAGAAAAATTAAAAATTCATAATTTTGAAGCATTGGAAGGATCAATGGTATCTTTTAATGGTGACGAGAAGATGAAAGATCTAAATCTTAAGACCATATGGGACACTCGATCAGGATGTCGTACGACCAAAGTAAATAAACATAGTAACCAGGACAAGGGCGCAATATTTAAAGAGGGGAAAATAAAAAAGATTGAAAAAGAGCTTGAAAACATAAGACACTGGGAAAAATTAAAACCAGGGCTTGCTCCAAATGTCATAAACTACCAAAAAGGAAGTGTAAACGGTGCAATGCTTGTGGAATATTTAAATGGTTATACCTTTCAGCAAATCTTACTTGGACATGACTATACTTTTCTAAAAGATGCATTAAGTGAAATACAAAACACATTGCTTGAAATATGGGATAAGACAAAAGAAGAAACCGAATTAAAGTCTTGTTTTGTTGAACAGTTTAGATCAAGATTTGCTGATACAATTAGGGCACATCCTGTTTATGACACACAGGAAAAAATCATAGGTAAGATAAAGGTTGGTTCTTTTGATAGTTTAATCGGGAAAGTAGGCGATATTGAAAATGAATTAACGGCTCCTTTTTCGGTTTACACACATGGCGATTTTAATATAGACAATATACTTTACGATAATGCTAATAAAAAACTCTATTTTCTGGATCTCTATCGATCTGCCAGACAGGATTATCTTCAGGACGTCTCCGTGTTTTTAGTGTCAAACTTCAGGCAGCCTGTCTTTATACCTAAGGTACGGAAAAAGATAAATTACGTCATCTCCGATTTCTTTGAATTTAGCAAGAGGTTTGCGAATAAAAATGGAGACAAGACGTTTGAAGCCAGGATTGCAATTGGGCTAGCAAGATCTCTTATGACATCAACAAGATTTGAATTCGATGAGCAATTCAGTTCAGAAATGCAATGTAGATCCGTTTATCTTTTAGAGAAATTGATATCACATAATGGCAGACCATGGGAAGAATTTTCTATCCCTATTGATGTAATTTTATATTAAGTAAGAATAACTTTTGATAGATATGAAAAGAATCGGTGTAGTTGGTATTCATGAAAATTGGTCTTCGGAGAAACTTTTAGACACTGTTGCGCGGAAGACAGGCTCCAAATTCTTTATTGATATGGAAAAAGTCTGCTTTGACATGGAAACAGGAAAGATTAGCACCTCTGAAATAGATTTGGCTACGTTAGATGCCATTATAGTAAAGAAATTGGGAAAAGAGTACTCTCCTAATTTTTTAAACAGACTGTCTATTCTAAATTGTTTATCAAACAGAGGCATGAAAATATATTCACACCCTCAAAAAATTAGTCAAGTGCTAAATAGGCTAAATTGTACTTTAACACTTTCGCAAGGTGGGATACCCATCCCCCCTACCTTTATCACAGAAAACATAGATGAAGGTGTTAATGCAATTCGCAAATTTAAGAAAGTAGTGTTAAAACCATTGTTTTCAACTAAGGCAAGGGGAATGACAGTCCTAAATGAATCAATGGATGTTAAGGATGAATTAATAGAATACCAGAATAGAGGAAATAATCTTATATATATTCAAAAGTTTGTAGAAATTCCGGAAAAAGATCTAGGAATCGTGTTTCTTGGAGGGAAATACCTGGCTACTTATGCAAGAGTAGGTAGTAAGAAGTCCTGGAACACTACTGTATTTGATGGTGGAAGATATGAGGCATACGAGCCGTCAAAGGAGATGATAGAAATTGCACATAGAGCGCAATCTTTATTTGGTCTCGATTTCACTTGTGTTGATCTAGTTGAAACATCTCAAGGACCAATGGTTTTTGAAGTTTCTGCATTTGGAGGTTTTAAGGGATTATTGGATGGTTGCGGAATAGATGCGTCCGAGTTATATACAAACTATGTATTAGGAAAAGTAGACAATGATTAAAAACAGTTTAACGGTTTCAGATACCGTAAATAGATTTCAGTCTAAATATTCAACACCTTATTGTATGTCGCTAGGGTTTAATGGTTGTAATATCTTACTTACATCAAACTCGTTTGAACTTATTAACAAACTTACAATCTATTACAGAGATTTTGTTAATGAAGATCTATCTGAATTTGCGATTAATGTTGTCGCCATAGAAGCAGATGCTCCTGCGTTTGACTTAGACTTTACTGTTAAAGTACCTGATCCCGGAAAAACAAAAATAAAAGAAGAATTTGTAGATCTTTCAGATGGACGCATTGTGCGTAAAAGACTTACTGGTGTACAGTTTACTTTTGGATCTGGAAAACATCTGGCAATAGGACCTGTTACAGAAAACTATAATCAAATAGTCAACTTTGTAAATAACCGTTATATAGAGTGGTTCGTAAAAAGAGGTTACCTGCTTGTACATGCCGCCGGTATAAAATTTAAAGACAAAGGCATTATACTGTCGGGATTTTCCGGTATGGGAAAGTCCACATTAGCATTAAACTTTATGAGCAGGGGGTCGCAGTTTATTAGTAACGATCGCATACTTTTTAAGAAAGACGGCCTAGCATTAAAAATGCTAGGCGTTCCAAAGCTTCCAAGAGTAAATCCCGGAACAATATTAAACAATCCAGACCTAGATCCTGTAATAACAGAAGATGAGAAGATACAATTCTCAGATATACCAAAGGATAATCTGTGGGAGTTGGAAAATAAGTATGATGTTGATATTGATCAATGTTTTGGAAAAGATAAATTTCTGCTACATTCGAACACTGATCTGATTATATGCCTTAACTGGGATCGTAGAAAAAGCTTTCCTGAGATAAATAAGGTAGATTTAAGAGACCGAAGGGATTTATTAAGAAACTTAATGAAATCTTTAGGTCTTTTTTTTGAGTTTAATAATGGCTCTATTAATAAGAATCCCACAGAAGAAGAGTATCTAGAATGTATAAATGCTACAACTGTGGTGGAAATTAAAGGTGGAGTTGATTTTGATATTGCAGCGGAGGCCTGCATTAAATTCCTTGCTAATAAAGGATAACTGTTTTCTTGTTTTTAATTTAATTTTAGAGTATTAATTTGTGTTGTACATACTATTTGAGGAAAAAAAAATGGAAAAGAGAGAGTTGTCACTAAAAGACAGAGTGGACAGTAAAGAAGTTGCTAACTATCTTGAAGATATTATCGCCGGCCTAAACACCGGAACAATATGTATACAATCAGGATGTGAAACAATTACTTTAAATCCATCTACAACTATTCAATTTGAAATAGAAGCATCAACAAAAAAAGATAAGGGGAAATTAAATATTGAATTAAGCTGGAGTGCTGAGAAAATGATAAATAGTCAAGATCTTAAGATTATGTCTTCAGAGCCAGAGCCAGAACCAGAACCGGAACTGGAAACTGAGACCGAAGAGATCACAGACAACAGCGGCATCTAATTGATCAATATGGTGGTTATAATAGCAACTATTCAGCGTAATAAGAAATAAGAATTCAGGAGTCAGAAAACAGGAGTCAGAATGAGAAAACCGGCACGCATATTTCAAAATTTAATAGTATGACAAAAAACTCACGAGTTTGTGCTTTTAGTTTACAAGCTTACAAAGTTATTTCCCAAAGATGAAATTTATAATTTGATATCTCAACTACAAAGATCATCAATCTCAATTATATCTTGAAGAAGTCAGTAAATTGCTGGAAGCGTATTCATTTTCTATACTGAATTCTGGATTCTGACTCCTGTATACTGAATGGTTATATATAATATTATTAGGAAAGAGTAATTTTAATAAACGCTGGTTCAAGTTAACACTTGCACCAGCGACTTAATAGAATAATTGTAAGATACTTATTTTTTATGGTTAACACAAGACTAAATCCTGACATTTTTCGAAAATCAGATATTCGCGGAACTGTAGGTAAACACCTTACAGAAGAAACAGTTGAGATTATAGGAAAAGCAGTTGGAACATTTATGATTCGCCACGGTGCAAGGGTTATTACATTGGGTTACGATAACCGGTTAAGTTCGCTTGCATTCCGGGATGCATTAAGTGACGGTATTTTATCAACAGGCTGCGACATTTTGGATATTGGTATGGTGCCAACACCAGTTTTATATTTTTCTCTCTTTCATCTTGAGACAGACGGTGGCGTTATGATTACAGGTAGCCACAATCCAGCAGAGTTTAACGGGTTTAAGATATGTCTGGGATCAAACTGTCTCTTTGGTAAAAGCATACAGGAAATTTATCATATTACTGAAATTAAGGATTTTGTTATAGGAAAAGGAGAGCTATTTAAGAAAAATATAATAGAGAACTATATTACTAAGATAACAAGTTTAATTAATATTTCCAGAGACGTAAAGTTTGTTGTTGACGGAGGAAACGGGTGCTTTGGTACAGTTGGGCCAAAACTATTTGAAAAACTTAACCTGAAACCGGTAGAACTTTATTGGCAACCTGACGGCAGATTTCCTAATCATCACCCTGATCCGGCAATCCCTGAAAACATGAAGGATTTGGCCAAAAAAATTTGTGAAGAAGATGCTGAGTTTGGTATTGGCTTTGACTGCGATGTAGATAGAATTGGTGTAGTTGATAATAAAGGTAATATTATATGGGGTGATCAATTATTAATGCTGTTCTCCAGGGATATACTTATGAAAAACCCGGGAGCAAAAATAATTGGTGACGTCAAATGTTCTCAAACTTTATTTGAGGACATAAAAGGAAACGGAGGTATTCCTGTTATTGCTCCAACTGGGCATTCTATTATAAAAGATAAGATGAATGAGGTACAGGCCTTGATAGCTGGTGAAATGAGCGGGCATATATCTTTTGCAGACAATTACTTTGGTTATGACGACGCAATCTATGCAGCTTGCAGGCTTTTAGAGATAGTCTCTAGATCAAAAGAAAATATTGCAGAAATGTTTTCCGGGGCATTTGACAATGTTGTTAATACTCCTGTAATCAACATTAAATGTCCTGATAATCAGAAATTTAGAATAATTAACGAGATGGTAGATTTCTATAGAGACAAGTATCAATTTGTTGATGTGGATGGTCTTCGGTTAAACTTTAGTAACGGTTGGGCACTTGCCAGGGCATCAAATACACAACCTGCGCTAACTTTACGCTTTGAAGCTGATTCCATAGAAAGATTAGAAGAGATCAAAGATATTGTCTTTACATCTTTAATGAAGCATGATGTTATCTACCAAAACAACATGGAATTGTTCGCTAATTTCTTTACCAACCAAAACGCATCTTTTGTTTGAATGTTTAGAAACACGAAATTTTTTAACTTTTTATTAAATTAGGATCATGAATGTAAACTCACTGCATTTGATGCACGGAATGACCTTTTAAAGGAGAAATTGAATGATAAGTGAATTGAAAGATATCAGAGATAAGATAGGAACTGATGAAATTGACGTGCTTAATTGTCTTTTAAAGGAGGGAGACTATGTGATAAGTGGATTAAAAGATTTCATAGATAAGATTGACCCTGAAAAAATTGCAAAACTTTTATCACAAATTTCAGTAAAAGATAAAATAAATATTTTTAATAGCTTAAATGGCAGAAAAAAAGTAAAGTTATTAGTAGAGACAGATAGGACTAGCAGGGAGGAGATTGTGAATAAACTTGGTCCCGATAGAATTATAACAATTTGCAGGAACGTTTAGAAGATCAGAGGTCAAAAAAAAGATATAACAAATCCTTCGCAACCATCGGTTTTGAAATGTAGTTTCACCAAAAGAGTGAATTTATTTTATTAGAACAATTAACTATAAAAATAAAAAAATGAAAACATTATGTGATTTAAAAAAGGACTATATAGAAGAACATATTTCTGAAGTGATAAAATTAGTAGATAAGCCTAAATATGTGTGTAGAAAATGTTTACGAAGCGCAAATGAAAAGGATAAGGTTTGTAAACCAATTTTGATATCTGACGCTTTAATGGGAAAAAAATAGATTTGGCATTAAAAGCAGATGCCGAATTTTATCATCTTTATTAATTTGTACCATAAAAATAACTAAATGGAACGTTGCAGTAGTAACAGATTAACCCTGTTTAGTTTCGCAAAGGGCTTACGTACATACAATCTCCAGCCCTTTGCTCCTTAAATACGATAAAAATATCGTTTCTTCCATCTTCCAAAATTTTCTTATTTTTTGATAATAAGAGTCTCCATATCTATACTGAATTATCGTAAAGCAAATCTTTTAACTGACCCTAACTATTAGGCATCTTTTAAATCTGGGCCATCGACGGACTATTGTTATACTCAAATAATGTAGGATGGGTGAAGCGATAGCGAAACCCATCAATCATTCTCCACGTTCTGATGGGTTTCGCTATTGCTTCACCCATCCTACATTTTAACTCATTACAAAGATAACGGTTACATCTTGGCCCTAAAAAAACGTATTCCGCTCAAAATAAGAATTCCTATACTATTTAGCGCCTACAGCGAACTAGAATCTCCAAAAAGAAGCGTCTCCTATCGCAAACGAATATCTCACCCCATACATCATCAAGGCTAAAGCCTTGAGTTACGAAATGTAACTCAAACCTTCAGGTTTGATTCGATTAGAAAAGAAACAACTATCTGAATCCTAAAATAAGAATTCCTATACTATTTAATTAACACCTTCGATGAACTCTATTGTTACACGGCAGGTTCAAGCTCAACGGTTTGAACCTACCGCGTTTTAAAAAGAAAATCCTCTCCCTCAATCAAACTTAATCTGTTTAATAGCTATCAGTTATCTCTGCACCAACTTGCGGTGACTTGTTAAAGGCAAAGAAGTCATATCTTAACTGGAAAGATAACTATTTAACCATCCTGTAAAACTTCACAAAGAATTCACAAAAAGCCAACAAGTTCTTCACATTTGAAATGTATTATTTTATTAATAATATACTCTAATTTTCAGTTATTAACTTACAAAAGGAGGCAAAAAGCAGGTAAAAGTTAGCAAATCTCTTAAATTTGCAAAATGAAAAATATGAATGTGTGTGAGCTTCAATTTAGTTAATAATTATGTTTAGTCTTAAATAGTAATGCTAAAAATTTGCATTCTATAATGACGATTTATTTATAAGGAAAATTATATGATTAGACAATTGTCGAAATTTACTTGCAAAATGTTAGGTATTTTTACTTTCATTTTTGTTGTCTCTCTTTTGATTACTAATGCAAATGCAGCAGACAGAAAATTAATAAAAGTGGATGGATCTTCTACTGTTTTTCCAATAACAGAAGCAGTGGCAGAAGAGTTTCAGATGCAAAATAGAAATGTTATGGTTACAGTTGGTATATCAGGAACTGGAGGCGGCTTTAAAAAATTTAGTAGAGCAGAAACTGATATTAGTGATGCATCCAGGGTTATAAAACCAAAAGAAGAAACACTTTGTAAAGAAAACGGAATAGAGTATATAGAGCTTCCCGTTGCTTATGACGGTATAGCCGTAATGGTAAATCCTGCGAATGACTGGGTTAAATCGTTAACAGTGGAGGAATTAAAGACGATATGGGAACCTGATGCGCAGAGGAAAATTACAAAATGGAACCAAATAAGAGCCGAATGGCCTGATAAAGAGATTAATCTGTTTGGTCCTGGAGTTGATTCAGGAACATTTGACTATTTTACAAAGGTAATTAATGGTAAAGAAGGTGCCAGCAGAGGTGATTTTACAGCAAGCGAAGACGATAATGTCCTTGTCCAAGGAATCGCCACTGATAAATTTGCTTTAGGCTTTTTTGGGCTTGCATACTACGAACACAATAAAGAGAAGCTTAAACTCATCCCAATTGATGATGGAAAAGACGATAATGGAAAAGGTCCGATCTTCCCTACCCTTAAAACCGTCAACAACAGCACATACCAGCCACTCTCAAGACCGATTTTTATATATGTAAGTAAGGCATCTGCAGAAAAGAAAGAAGTTAACGACTTTGTTACATTCTATCTAAAAAATGCAAGAGAGCTAACAGCAGAAGTGGGTTATATACCTCTTCCTGATTCTGCTTACCTACTGGCAATTGAAAGATTTAAAAATAGAAAAACCGGTTCTGTCTTTGGCAGTAAAACTGCAAAAATAACTTCGTCAATAGAGGACTTGCTTCGTATGTAAGTATAAACACTCACGAAGCAAGTTGGAACATAAATATGGAAGGCTAAACAAAAAGGGAGATATCTCCTCCCTTTCTTTTTTACCAATGTTATATTGCTATAGGAAGAAATCTTAAAAATGAGTCAAAATATTTTGAAATGCAACACCAATAAAAAGTTAATAATCTCCCTTCAGACTGATCCGTAAGGGAGATATTATGAGAATTGCATACTATAAAGAGCTGGAATATATTGAAAAAGAACTCTTGAATATGGGGAAAATGGCCATAAAAGCGGTAATTGAATCAGTAGACGCTTTAAAAGATAGTGATATTAGAACTGCAAAGACAATCATATTAAATGATCATTTTATAAACAAAAAAAGGTTTGATATAGAGGAGGAGTGTTTACGAATTATTGCAACGCAGCAACCTGTGGCAAAAGACCTCCGTGCATTAGCAGCAACAATGAATGCAATAACAGATCTTGAGAGAATAGGTGATCATGCAGAAGGTATTGCAAAGATATGTATTATGAATAATGGAAAACCGTTGATAAAACCCCTTATTGATCTGCCAAGAATGGCAAATATCGCAACGGAGATGTTAATACATTGTTTAAAGGCTTTTATTGACAGGGATATTGAAACCGCCAAAAAAGTATGTGACAGAGATGATGAAGTTGACGGTCTCTATGAACAGGTGTACAAAGAGCTTCTGGTGTTTATGATTACAAATCCTAAAAATGTTGAAGGTGCTACCTATCTTATGTGGGCGGCGCACAACCTTGAAAGAATTGCTGATAGGGTAACAAACATTGCAGAAAGAATCGTCTTTATGGTTAACGGCAAAATGGAAGAGTTAAACGCATCCCGTTATTAATCTATTGTGTTATTACGTAAGCATTTGGTTAGCGGCCATTTAAATCTTCACAAAGATATCACATATTCTTTACATTACTCTCACATTTATAGATTATATTTTATATATAAATATTTTACGTTCTGATAATTGAATCTCTTTGAGAAGCAGTTTCTTACTATTTTATCAACTATGGAAAGGAGGTGTAGGGCCAAAGCTGATCATTTCTGAAAAAATTTACACAAACAGAGGACAGCAGGGCTCGTTAATGTTAAGTAGAGTATAACAATCGCTTTATTAAGAATAATATAAAAATAAATGGAATTCACAATTTTGACACTATTACTAAGCATAAAGAATTTAATCTGATTTTGCAGCAAAGCTATAGTATTGTGATTTGCTTTTAATTATGTTTACGTTTAATAGTAGCCTCAATTTACCTTAAGGTTACAAATTAAAAATTATAGGAGTAATAATTTATGAAAAACATTCAGAAGGTTGTATTGGCAGGCCTAATAGCCTTTTCTTTGACAGGTACTGTCAATGCGGATACTGAATTAATTAAAGACGACATTACCACTTCCACAACATGGACAGCGGATAATGTGTATAGATTAGAGGACCAGATATTTGTTTTGCCAGGCGCCACTTTGACCATAGAGGCAGGTACTGTTATCGCAAGCGATACCGGTGTCGGTGGTAGTCTGGCCGTAACGCGTGGAGCAAAAATCTTTGTAAATGGAACTGAAGAGAACCCGGTCATTATGACATCTACAGATGACGTAGCAACCTGGACACCAGACCCAAACCACCCCAGTGGAGGTGACCCTAAAACCGGAACATGGCGTGAGGCAGCTAATGAGTGGGGCAATCTAACGATTATGGGTAAAGGGTTGATTTCCGCTTCACATTTTGGCGGTATTCCTGTGGGAAATAACACAAAGGATCCTTCCGGTTTAAATGAGAAACAGATGGAAGGGTTGACTGATCCTGTCAATGCGCTGTATGGAGGCGATGATGATAATGATGATAGCGGTTCCATAAGTTTTCTATCTCTTCGTTATGCCGGTAAAGTTGTCGGACTTGGTAACGAGCTTAACGGTCTTTCACTAGGAGCTATCGGTCGCGAAACAGATATTCATCACGTTGAGATCATGAACAATGTTGATGATGGTATTGAAATCTGGGGAGGCACGGTTAATCTTAAGAATATCAGCATCTGGAACGTTGGAGATGACAGTTTTGACGTTGACCAAGGTTGGCGTGGTAAAGCACAGTTTATTTTTGTCGTTCAAGGCTACAGTGTCGATGGTGATCAAGGCTCAGGTATAGGTGATAACGCTTTCGAAATAGACGGAGCTGAAGATTCCGATGCACAGCCAGTGACTACGTCAACCATATACAACGCCACTGTAGTTGGTAATCCGGGAGACGGAGATGGTGGTACTGTATGGCGTGATAACGCTCGTGTTCAGTATCGTAACTGTATCTTTATGGATCTTGGAGAAAAGCTTGTCAGACCTGATGGTGATGACGGTGATGGAGCAAGTGGCTACGGTCATAATGGCACTCTCTCTTTTGAAGATACTTGGAATACGGATTTTACGGTTACTTCAACAGTTAATGATTGTGAGGGGTGTTCACCCGGAGACTTCAACCACGCAGAGACTCTTTACACCGTTCAGACCTCAGGTAAACTTGCTGAAATAACAGACAGTGTATTTTTTCGTAACCTTAATCCTGACGCATATACAGATTCAGACGCAGTGGGTGTGACTGTTAGCGGTGGAAGTAATCCGGCGAAAAATAATGTAGTTATTCCAGGTTTTGATGCTGCAGATGCTCCTATTGTAAGCATTACCCGAGGAGAAGTATTTACTTCAACAAGTGAAGGCAAGGTAGTGATACCTGTTGCGTCAATAGATCCTCGTGCTGCTAATGACGCGGTTACAAGTGCGGGTTCGGCACCTGATGATGGATTTTTTACTTCAGTTTCATACCGCGGAGCTTTCAGCAGTAACGAAAACTGGCTAAAAGGGTGGACAGCAGCAGATGCATTTGGTTTGACTGTCACGGACGCGGCACCAGGTGGAACACCAACTCCAACAGCACCAGAGCCTACTCCGACACCGACACAAACAGCAGAGCCTACGCCTACTCCGACACCAGGTGAGACAGGAAGCTTGTCTGAATTGATTGTTAACCCGGAATCTCAGGGAAAATCTTTTAGAGCAAAAGTTGTTACAGTCACAGCAAGAGATGAAAATGGTTCTCCTGTAGAGGGTGCAACTATTAATGCAAATGCTAATGGTCAAAGGGTACGAGTTAGTCCAACGTCCGCAGTAACCGGACCTAATGGTACTGCACAATTTAACGTCAGTTTCGGCTTTCTATCAAATGGTGGAGAAGTTACTTTCAGTTCTGGCCAAATCAACTCTAAGATTATACAGAACTAAGTTGGTACCAAAGAATAGTTTATATGTGGATTTGCCTTGTAGAGTTAACTACTTAATTCGCAAGGCATAATCCACTCTCTATTTTGTTAATAAGGATATTAATGATAGCAGTGTAACAACACTACTATCATTAATATTTTTAATTTCTTTTTCTTTTAACTAAGGGCCTGGGTCCTGGCCCTAAAACTGTGAGTATAGAATGATAATAAAATTAAGACTCTTTCTTTTGTCGGTATGTTCAACACTGCTTTTGCTTGTTTCTTATTCCTATAGCGAGGGGAATGCAAATGTTGTTATGAAAAATAATTCCGGTACAGTTCACTCTTTAATAGATAAACCTATTACCAATTACCAGGATAAGTTGCTAGATATCGCATTTGAAATATCTTCAAAGATTCCTGTTAAACCACATATCAAGGATCGATCTAGGTCCCAGGAAGCTGTTGTTAAAATATCTCTTAAACTGGGTCAACCATTGAGAGCGCTAAGATATATTGACAAGATTGACAATTGGAGACGTGGTTCATGTTATGCTGATCTTGCTTTTTACTGTGCTACAAATGGTTACACAGACAAAATTGAGCAATATTTAGATCTAGCTATTCAAATTTCTAAAGATACTGAAGGCTGGAGAAGGGATCAGCTTAGAGCAAAAATTGCTAAAACATACACCTGGATGGGGCAGCCTCAACAGGCCAACCAGTTTAATATCAGCGAAGCAAGCTCAGAAATGGGAGAAATTGTTGCGGTCAAGGCAATTATAGCCGACAAAGATTCATTTGATAAGCAAGTGAAAGAGCTGGAAGAGTTAATAGTTCCAGGAAATTTCGATATGGAAAAGAGTGCCCTAAAGGCTTACACACATCTCTTTAACCGGTTCTATGACAATAAGAAACGGCGTTCAGCACTAGAAATGAAGATTAAAACATCCTGGAATAAAATACCAATTTTTGCACGCATTGAATTGCTGATAGATCTTGCGGCGTCATCATTAGGCCATAGTGATCAAGAAAAGGCTTTAGAACTTGTTAACGAAGCGCAAGTGCTTATTGATGGAGCTCAATGGTCTCCTGAATACAAGATTAAGTTAATGGCAAAACTAACAAAACTGCGTTTTCAGGCAGGAGATATAAGAAAGGCCAAAACTAATCTAGATAGCCTACAGATATTTTTTGATACACAAAGAAATAATATAGTGAATATTTATCGAGCAGAAGCGCTTTGTCTCCTAGCGGAAGCGTATCAATTGATGGGTGAGACAGCAATAGCACTAAAAGTTTATAAAAAAGCTATTGAGGAAGGGGTTGTAAATCCCAATTCAAGGCCACGAGCCGAAGATCTATCCTCCTCCTGCTTGTCCATGGCCCTGCACAATGTAGATCCTGGCACAAAATTATATGCACGCATTCATCAGATAAATAAAAGATTAGGAGCTCCATGGTAAATATGAAAGATCTAATTATTTTTATCACACTTATTGCTATCTTTTTTAATTCATCAGAAGTGTGGAGTTCGGACTACCGAATGGATGAGGAAGTTTGGAATAAAAAAGAGGACGCCCGCCCCTACAAAGAACTAAAAACACTTGCAACACAAGGGGACACCAAATCACAATTCCTACTGGGTGTAATGTATTATTACGGAGAAGGAGTTTCCCGCAATAGAAGAGAAGCAATTAATTGGTATCAGCGTGCAGCTAAAAATGGATATGCCCCAGCACAACATGTTATAGGAACAATATATGAGAAAGGGACAGGCTTGCCTATGAACCTGAAACGAGCAGCTCATTGGTACAGACTTGCTGCAAATCAGTCTTATGCCCCAGCCCTGAGTAACCTAGGCTTGATGTACTATAACGGATCAGGTGTTCCTCATGATCACAAAGAGGCCGCAAAGTTATTACGACTCGCAGCGGAACAAGGAATAATAGAAGCTCGGCTACTTTTGGGTTGGATGTACAAAAAAGGGCAAGGTGTTCCAATACATCACAAGGAGGCCGCAAAATGGTTTCAGCAAGCAGCCTTTCAGGGACATGCAATTGCTCAGTCTAATTTGGGTTTAATGTACACAAAAGGAGAAGGGGTCCCTCAAGACTATGAAGAAGCAGCCAACTGGTTTAAGCTTGCAGCTAAACAAGGAGAACCTGTTGCTCAGGTAAATTTAGGATTGATGTACATTAAAGGAAAAGGCATACCGAGAGATTATGAAAAAGCAGCGAATTGGGTCAGACTTGCGGCAGAACAAGGTGTTCCTTCTGCACAGGCAAAACTGGGAATGATGTATGAATATGGACGCGGTGTTATGAAGGATTATGTTACTGCCTATATGTGGTATAGCTTAGGGGCACCTCAGGGGCAGAGAACAGCAATGGAGCATCGCAATATTATTAAGAAAAAGATGACGCCCTTTCAAATTGAGAAAGCGCTGTATCTAGCAAGAAAATGGTTGGATACGCATGGGGGATTAAATCTTTTTGCCAGGGTAAATAAATAATAGTCTTTTGGTTTTTAATTATTAATGTAAGTTTAGATAGCTATGACGAATAAATTGTCTAGCTGCTTTGTTTTGGTTATGTTAATTTTCTTAACAACAACAGTCTCGGCTCAACAAGCGGGTTCTATTCGCGGCATTGTATATGATAAGGATTTTGACGCACCACTGGCAGCAGCTCAGATCAGTATTGCGGAGACTGGTGTTAAAATAACAGCTACGGATGAAGGCAACTTTGTTTTTGGTCAAGTACCTCCGGGGAGCTACACGCTTCTCTTTTCTAAAGCTGGCTATACCCGGCAAGTGCAGGCAGATGTGGTTGTTTCACCGGGACAGATGACGGATCTTGAGGCTTATCTTTCAGGTGAATTTACTGAGATGGAGGAGTTTGTTGTCCAGGATCTACAGATTGGTGGATCAGAGGATGGGCTGCTCATGCTTCGTGCCGAAAGCCCGGCGCTTTTGGATTCCATTAGCTCTGATTATTTAAGCCAAGCAGGGGCATCTGATGCAGCCAGTGCGCTAAAGTTGATATCTGGAACTTCGGTCCAAGACGGCAAATTTGCTGTTGTTCGAGGGTTACCCGATCGATACGTTAACTCTCAAATGAATAATGTGCGTCTGCCATCAGCTGACCCTGATAAGCGAGCAGTGCAGCTTGACCAGTTTCCTTCAGAGATTATTGAAAGCATTCAGGTTAGCAAAACCTTTACACCGGATCAGCAGGGTGATGCATCAGGAGGCGCTGTGAATGTTGTCCTCAAAGGGATTCCGGACGAAACGGTGCTTAAATTCAAAAGCGGATATGAATATAACACTCAGGTTACAGGCGAAGATGATTTCCTGACATACAGGGGAGGAGGGGTAGACTTTTTTGGTATAGATGATGGACGTTTGGATGTTCCGTCGTTTAGTGATTCTAATGATTCTATAGGGGTATTCGGTGATGATGCTCCGGTTAATTATAAAATGTCTATGACTGCCGGAGGGAAACATGATTTTGAGAGAGGTATTAAGGTGGGAGCCTTGGGTAGTGTATTTTACAAAAGGGACAGCGCTTATGATGACGATGGGGTTGATAATTCATTTTGGCTTGATGAGGATGACCCAAATCCAGGGTTGTCTCCTCAATATGGGAATCCTGACAGTCCTCCTAATCCTCCGGTTCCGGCCATAGGAGAAGACTTTAAGACCTCTCTTTTTGATATTACGGAAGGGACAGAAGAGGTTCAGTGGGGGGTGTTGGGCGCAACAGGTTTGGAGACTGAAAACCATTCATTGGATGCGCTTTTTATGTATACTAGGAATACTGAAGATAAAGCGATCCTTGCTGAAGACACTAGGGGAAAAGCATACTATTTTCCCGGATATAACCCCAACGATCCCTTACACCTCGGTAATGAGCCTGGAAACCTGAATGCGGCACCGTATCTCAGGTCTGAAACTTTAACATATACTGAAAGGACAACCGAAACATTTCAATTTGGTGGTGAACATACTTTGCCTATTCCTGAAGTAGGGTTCGAAGGTGTCTTTACAATACTATCTCCTGAAGTTGACTGGACAGTTGCTCAGAGTTCTTCAGATATGGAGGAGCCAGACAAAAGACAGTTTGGTTCTGTCTGGCGTCCGGAGTCTTTTAACCCCGGAAACCCGGTATTTGGTATTGAGCCTTCAACTAACCCGGCTGTTTTCAGTCCGTTTAAACCGGCGGCAAATATTCTTCTGGGAAATTTATCAAGAACCTGGGAAGAGATCTCAGAAGAGAGCGACCAATATTTTGTTAATTTCAAGTTCCCATTCAGACAATGGAGTGGTAATGAAGGGTATGTAAAGTTCGGAATATTTAACGATGAGGTAGAACGGACATTTGATCAGGATTCTTTTGGTAACTACAGGTTAGCCGGAGATCCTACTATTCCTAGTTTTGAAGGCCCGTGGGATGAATTATATAGCATACCTTTTCCTGACTTGGGTGGCCCTACAGTAAAGGATGGTCCTCCATTTGTTGATGTTGACTATGATGCGGATCAGGATATCTCCGCCTGGTACTTTATGGTAGATTTGCCCTTATGGTCTTTCCTAAAAGTGGTTGGTGGTATTCGTTATGAAAAGACTGAACTAAGCATCATTAATGATCCTGAGATTGATGCAAAATGGGTTACAACTGATGCCAATGGTAACAGTTTGTTCGTTGACCTGCTAGAAGGTGAGGCGGATGTTACGTATGATGAGAATGACAGATTGCCTTCACTAGGATTTGAATTTACGCCGACTGATCAGATTACTTTACGTGGTTCGTATAGTGAAACCATCGCCCGTCCAACATTTAAAGAACTTACACCAATCCAGCAACAAGAATTTCTTGGTGGAGATATCTTTATCGGAAACCCTGAGCTGGTGATGAGTTCAGTACAGAATTACGATTTACGTCTTGACTACAAACCATATGACGGTGGACTGTTTTCATTTTCATGGTTTGAAAAGAGGATAGAAGATCCTATCGAATATGTGCAGGATAGAGTATCTGCCTTTTCATTTACAACTCCGCAAAATTTTCCGGATGGTAAACTTAAAGGAATTGAAATCGAAACACGTCATAAGATGGGACGTTTCTGGGAGGCGTTGGAAGGCCTTACAATAGGAGGGAATGCAACTTTTATTGAATCAAAAGTTACACTCCCTGATAGAGAAAAAGAACTTCTTGCGGATGTCGGGTACTTGATAACAAGTCGTAACATGGTTAATACACCTGAACATTTGTACAATTTGTTCCTGACATATGATCGTAAAAGTTCAGGCACAAATTTTGGTCTTTTTTATACGGTAAAAGGTGACGCCCTAGTGGTTGGAGCCGGAAATAGAAACGGTAATTTTGCACCTGATGTATATGCAAAAGAGTTTGGTACTCTCAATCTAAGCTTGTCACAGAAAATATTTCAGAATTTTAAACTGACATTTAAGGCTAAAAATCTCCTTGACCCTGATATTGAAGAGGTCTACCGTTCTAAACTTCATTCAGGCGACATTGTTAAAACCTCATTTAGTAAGGGTATGGATTTTACGTTTGATATAAGCGGGACATGGTAGATCATTCTCTAACAGAGTTAATAAAAAAAAGGATAAAGTGAATATGAAAAAAAAACCAGAAATCAAATATCAAAAAGCGAATGCCAAAGATTGGAAGATGAAAATCTCATTCTATCGGTTATCCGCATTCATACTATTTTTTGCCGCCATCTTCTGTTTGTTATCTTCCACTGTAGTATACGCAGATGGGGATGATAAAGATGTGGACAAAACACGAACAATGCTTGAAAAATGGGTAGAAACACGCCGAATCATATCACAGGAGAAACAAGAATTTGAGCTTGGCCGTGAAATGCTTACAGAGAGAATAGAACTTGTAGAGCGTGAAATCGAATCAATGCAGGGGAAAATCACCGAAGCAGAAAAGAGCATTACTGAAGCAGACAAGAAGCGATCTGAACTTCTTAAGGAAAATGAAAAACTCAAACAAGCTTCAGGTTCTCTAAACAGTACCGTGATTGAGTTGGAAGCAAAAACTCAGAAACTACTGAAACAACTACCTGATCCAATTCGTGAACGAGTTAAGCCGCTTAGCCAGCGGTTTCCGAAAGACACAAAGGAGACTAAGCTGTCGTTGGGAGAACGTTTTCAGAACATTGTCGGAGTACTTAACGAAGTGAACAAATTCCATCGGGAGATTACGGCTGTCAGTGAGGTTCGCAAACTACCGGATGGTAGTTCTGCAGAAGTTACAGTGCTTTATGTTGGAATCGGACAAGCATATTATGCAAATGGTAACGGAGATATTGCTGGTGTTGGAACTGCATCACCTGATGGGTGGATTTGGACCCCAGCCAATGATGCGGCACCTAGAATTTCTAAAGCGATTGCTATCTTGAAAAACGAGACAGCAGCGGCCTTTGTGCAATTACCCGTCAAAATCCAATAAATTGAGAAAGACAGATAACATGAAAACAAAAAACATTTTAATTGCTTTATTTATTATTCTTCCTGCATATTCACGGTTTGCATTCTCAGAGAACGTACCAAAAGCTTCAGATGGGTCATATGACCGTGCGGCTGATACAGTAAAACAGCAACTTGACGATAGCCTTGCGGAACTCAGCAAACTACGTGACCTGATGGCTAACGAAAAAATACCACTTAACCGGAAGCTTAACAATCTTGAGGGAGACCTTGTTACGGTACGCCGGGAGTATCAAAAGACTTCACGCTTACTAGATAGCCACACACTTGATTTGAGCAATCTACGCAATGAAATTAAATCACGACAGGAGGAGACAACTTATCTTTCAAATTTACTTAGTGAATATATCCGTAATTTTGAGTCCCGGTTACATATTGCAGAGATTCAACGCTATGAAGAATTACTGAGAACGGCGAAACTGGCACCTGAAAACAGTAATCTTTCAGAACAAGATGTTTTTAAAACACAAGCGGGGTTGGTTTCTAAATCGCTCGAACGTTTGAAAGATGCCCTGGGCGGTACACGGTTTAAAGGTACAGCTGTAGATGAGGGAGGGCTTGTTAAAACAGGAACTTTTGTCCTTGTTGGTCCAGCTGCGCTTTTCGGTTCGGATGACGGGCAAAATGTTGGAATTGCGGAACAACGGCTTGGTTCGCTAGAACCATCTATTATTAGTTTTCAAAACCCTGTGGATACTGAAGCGGCGGCACAGGTAATTGCGGATGCAACTGGAAATTTCTTGCTAGATCCAACCCTCGGCAATGCGCATAAAATTGAAGCTACAAAAGAATCTTTTTTTGAACATGTACAAAAGGGTGGTTTGGTTATGATACCGATCTTTGCCATGGCAGGTGCTGCATTAATTGTTGCTCTTTACAAATGGGTTGTTCTTTCTTCTCAGCGTACTCCTTCACAGAAAAAGATTAAAGCGTTTTTAAACACTATAGAGAGCAAGGATAAAGGTGCGGCAAAAAAGATGGCAAAAGAGATCGGAGGCCCGGTAGGCAGCATGCTTTCTGCAGGTGTAGACCACCTCAACGAACGGGTAGAACTTATTGAAGAAGTTATGTACGAAACGATCCTCGCTACTCGGCTTAAACTGCAAAGCTTTTTGCCATTTATTGCTATTAGTGCCTCATCTGCTCCACTGCTGGGCTTGCTGGGAACAGTTACCGGTATTATAAATACGTTTAAATTAATCACTGTTTTTGGGTCCGGAGATGTAAAATCCCTTTCCGGGGGTATTTCGGAGGCACTTATTACCACCAAATTTGGGTTGGTTGTGGCCATTCCTTCACTACTGATCCACGCTTTTCTTTCACGCAAAGCGCGTGGAGTAGTTGCCCAGATGGAAAAAACCGCCGTAACTTTTGTAAACCAGTTTAACAAAACCCCTTATGAAGCAGGAAATGAAAAGGTAGAGAGCGAAAAGGAGATGGAATATGCGGGGCCGAGCAATAAAAAGGTTATAGAAAATAATAATAACTCAGGTGGCGAAGTTGAATGTTAATTAGGTTATTAGGGCTGATAGTTTAAGGGTATTACCGTAGGACTATCAGCCTGTTGAGGCACAAAAATAAAAAATGAATATGATAGCAGAACATTTAGGCTCTTTGTGGAAGCAAGCGTTATCCATTTGGCTTTCAGGCGGATGGGGAATGATGGCAATAGGGGTTAATGCGCTGGTGATTTTTGGTCTGGGAACTCATATATATCTTAAACTGAATGAAAGAGGTTTCCAGTTTATGTCTGAAAAAACCTGGAGACGCTGGATTGACTATCCTGAAGAACGAAAAGGCCCTGTTGGTTATTTGATTAATTTTGTAACAGGAAGTGATTCAATCAAACAAACATCTAACCTGTTTCAGGAGCTGCGTGCAACAGAAATTGTTCCGTTTGAGCGAGATATCAGAGTTTTAAAGATTTGTGTCAGTGCAGCGCCACTATTAGGGCTGCTTGGAACGGTGACTGGTATGCTTACAACGTTTGGTGCCTTGTCGTCTGGTTCAGGTGGCGAGAAAACAATGAGTATGGTGGCCCAGGGGATTTCGGAGGCATTAATTACGACCGAAACCGGATTGGTTATAGCTCTTCCAGGGCTTTTTTTTCAGTATAAGTTATCCCGTCAGAAAGAACGGTATAAAAGTTTCTTGATTCATCTTGAGACAATATATATTCAGAAACTTTACAAAAGATTAAGTCTTCAAAAGTAACCAATATAAAATAGATAATTCTTTTGAAACAAACAAGAAATCTTAACTAGGAGAAACTTAATGGGACGTTTTCGTGATTTAACCGCAGATGATGACTCGGAAACAGGGGTTGATATGTCCCCCTTGATTGACTGTGTATTTATTCTGTTAATTTTTTTCATTGTAACCACTACATTTGTTGAAGAGACAGGTGTCGAAGTGGACAAGCCGCAGGCGGCCTCTGCAACCCGGCTAGAAAAAACCAGTATATTAATTGCCTTAACAGAAAAGGGAGAAGTTGTTTACGGTGGACGTGAAATAGGCATCAGTGGTGTTCAGCCACTTGTAAAGCGTATGCTTCAAAAAGAGGATGTTCCTATTATTATTCAAGCAGATACGGCCTCGCAATCCGGATTGATGGTTCGTATTATTGATGAAGCAAAATTGGCCGGAGCAATTAAGATAAGTGTTGCTACTAGTCAAGCAAAAAGTTGAGCATCAATATTGTGAAGAAACATAAAAAAGGTTCTATAGTCAAAAAGGTTCGTCACTATTTGTGGGTCTTTTTAGGTGCATTGGGGTTGACGCTTGTTTTCTTTCTCGTACTTCCACTTATGCAGAGCATTACCAAGCCGCCAACAACTGATTTGACGGTGCAGCAGGTGGATACGGTTAACGCCCCTCCCCCTCCTCCTCCAGAAGAAGAACCTGAAGAGGAACCTGAACCGGAAGAGCCGCCTCCAGAGCTAAATGAGGATGTTCCACCTCTTGATCTATCGCAGCTGGAACTGGCCCTGAACCCTGGATTTAATGAGGGTTGGATGAGCGGAGATTTTGCCGTAAAACTTAATACAGGAGGTTCTAAGAGTGAGAATCTTGACGCGCTGTTTTCCATGGCTGATCTTGACCAGAAACCTCGTGTAGTTTACCAACCGGGGCCAACCCTGACGAAGAAGATACGCAAGAAAGCGCCGGGGACGGTTTATATTCTTTTCATTGTCAACCAGAAAGGACGGGTTGAAAAGCCTATCGTGCAGAGCTCAAGCGACCCTGTTTTTGAGCGGTCGGCACTTGCGGCAGTTAAACAGTGGAAATTTGAACCAGGGAAACGAAAGGGTAAACCAGTTAGGTTTCGTATGCGTGTGCCCATTACTTTTCCAAAAGGATAATAACTATGAAAAAATTAAAATCTCGTATTATAAATTATAGGATTCTTTCTTCCGCTATTTTTCTTTTGATTTTAGGAATAGCCTCTTATGTTGAAGCGCAAAATCAAGAATCTCAGTTGAGTCAATTAGAGCTGGATATTTGGAACGATCCTGCGTTTCAGAAAGAATTTATTGAAAGCTACAAAGCTGAGACAGAGATTGAACCACGGGTAACTTCAGAAGAACGTGACAAGATGCAAAAAGTACTTGCGCTTATATCATCTGGGCAAATGGACAAAGCGGCAAAATTAATTGAGAAAAGCCGGGGTGAAGCGGGCAATGCCCTTTATGATTTTATGCTGGCCAACATTTTCTTTCAGCAGGAGAAACTTGATCAAGCTGCCGAGATCTATGAAATTGCAGTAGAAAAATATCCAAAATTCCGCCGTGCCTGGCGCAATCTTGGTCTGATATATGTCCGTAATAGCGAATTTGCAAAAGCGCTACCTGCTCTTACTCGTGTAATTGAACTTGGCGGTAATGATTCTCTGACTTACGGTCTGCTTGGCTTTGCATATTCCTCTGTTGAAAATTACCTTTCTGCAGAAACTGCTTTTCGTATGGCTATTTTACTTGATCCAAAAACGTTAGATTGGAAAATGGGCCTTGCTCGTAGCCTGTTTAAACAGGAAAGCTTTTCACAAGCCGTTGCACTTTGTGGCCGTTTGATTGATGATCAACCTGACCAAGCCGATCTATGGCTGCTACAGGCCAATGCCTTTCTTGGCCTTAACCGGCCATTAAAAGCTGCAGAAAATTATGAGCTTGTGGACCGCCTCGGTAAATCTACTGTTGAAAGTCTCAATATGCTAGGTGATATTTATATCAACGAAGAGCTATACGAAATGGCTGTTCACTCTTATATACGGGCCATAGAGAAAAATCCTAAGAATAATGTTGATCGTGCAATCCGTGCGGCGAAAGTGTTAACTGCCCGTGGTGCGGTAAAAGAAACACGTCAACTTATTGAGAGTATAAAAACCCTGCACGGCGGTCAACTTGGGACAGAGGAGCAAAAAGACCTGTTAAAACTTCAGGCACGTCTTGCAGTTGCCGAAGGCTCCGGTGATGAGGAGGCCCGTGTGCTTGAGGAAATTGTTGCACTGGACCCGTTGGACGGCGAAGCGCTCATACTGCTAGGTCAGCACAGTAACCGTTCCGGAAATAGTGAAAAAGCCGTCTTTTACTATGAGCGGGCAGCCAGTATCGAAAAACATGAAGCAGACGCAAAGGTGCGCCATGCACAGTTACTGGTAGGAACCGGCAAATACAATGAGGCGCTGCCATTGCTACGTAGGGCCCAACTCCTTAAACCACGGGACGACGTCCAGAAGTATCTAGAGCAAGTTGAACAGGTTGCCAAAACCCGTTGATATAGAAAACGGTAACGCAAAGCTAGCTAAAAACATTTAAGATCCCGAGAACACTATTCTTGTAACCCATAGATGATGATATTAATAGTTGAAGATGAGGAACATATTGCAAATCTGGTCAGATACAATTTGGATAAAGCTGGTTTTATAACTACTATTGCTCGCAACGGGGAGGATGCCCTTGTAATATTAAATAAGAAGCCCGTGGAGCTGGTTGTCTTGGATATAATGCTGCCTCAAATGAACGGGCTTGAAGTTTGCAAGCGTATTAAACGAAATGAGAGGATAGCATCCGTACCCATAATTATGTTAACTGCCAAAGGACATGAGATGGATAGAATAATAGGCTTTGAACTGGGGGCTAATGACTATGTCGTAAAACCATTTAGCCCAAGAGAACTTGTATTAAGGATAAAAGCGATCTTAAATTATGGTAAATCAAATGAAAATGTTTCTAATATCTTAGCTATGGATAAACTGGAGGTCAATATATCTAAACATAAAGTGACAGTCTCCGGAAAAAGAATAAATCTTACATCAATGGAATTTAAGCTTTTGTCAATTCTGATGAAACGAAAAGGGCTCGTGCAGGATAGGGATATCTTACTGCAGGATGTCTGGGATGTGGATGCGAATGTAACTACTCGTACAGTAGATACCCATATAAAATGCCTTAGAAGGAAACTAGGAAAGATGGGAGGATTTATTGAAACTGTGCGTGGAATTGGATACAGATTTTGTGAGAAGTAAGTCCTTTGATAAGTATATAAGTATATTAATAATACATATTTTATGGAACTTGAAATATGTAAATTGAATCTTTACAAATATTATAAATATATGTGCGAAAAGTTTTAAGTTGTACAAACCACCTATACCGCAGGACTATCCCCGTATGTTGTTGCTAGGCAACCGTTTAAAAGTTCACAAAGATTTCACATAAAGTTTTCACATTCTTCACAAAGGAGAGGTAGCATTAATACTTAATTTTCTCAGCATTGTCCGGTACTCTTTTGCAGTGCAATAAAGTTACATATTTATTGATTTTTTCTACAGCATCGTGGGAAAATTGCCCAAAATATCTAAAGTTAATAGTGGTTTTCTAATGATAGATATATTTCTATTAAATTAGCCGATATTAGATATTCTGGATGCTTAATGTTCTCACACATATGTTCAAATCAAATAAATAACCAAGCAATACTGTAACTTTCTGTATCTAAATTGTAGAAGAAAGGAGGACGCGGAACATCTGTCTGAGATGCTTTTTGGCGTTATATTCTTTGTAAACTCTAAAACAAGAACAATTAAATTTTTTAAAAAATCGGGAAAATTATAAAAAATTATATATATTCGATTTTATTACTATTCCTGGCCATTAATTTTAAGTACAGCTAGTGGATTCTTTGATGAGAAGAATTTCTAGGTTTTTGATAAATTAGGAATAGGGTTCGTTTGTACGGAAAAGATGCATGACTATAAATATTTGCGGAAGAAGATAAATTCATTAGGTGGGTAAGATGAATTAAGCAGGAAAAACAAAATTTTCTAGCTTTATTTTTATTTTAGTAAGAACCGCTCAATTTAGGTTATAACTTCACACAAAAAAGATCCTTCTTATTGATTCTGCTGTTTAAGAACAGTTACACAAGTGTGTAACATATTTTAAGTATACACTGTTTAAAACAGGAAAGGAAAGAATGTATGAAAATAGGGATAAAAGGGGTTGTTTTAATAGCAATAATTGCCTTTTTATATAGTGCTGGAAATATTTGTGCAGGGGAGAATCCACCCATAGAGAATGTTATGGAACAAATGGAGGCCTTGAAAAAGGAGATGTACTATCAAAAAGAAGAAATTCGTGAACTCAAAGCAAAGTTGGATAAAGAAACAGGAAAAAAGGTTGCCAACTCATTTAATGAAACAGTATTTGTAAGAGAAGATCTGGATCAAATAGTTGACAAAAGAATTGATGAATATTTTGAAAAGGAAGAAACCCGGGAAGAATTATCTTCATATATAAAACTTCCTCTGGATATGGGGTATGAGAAAGGGTTCTATCTCCGGACACACGACGGCAAATTTAGCATGAAAACTAATGGCAGACTTCAGTTTCGGTATAGCTTTGAGGATTTTGACCGTAAAGAGGATGACAGCTCGTTCAGACTTCGTCGCGCCAGGCTTAAATGGACAGGTAATGCGTATAGAGACTTTAAATACAAGATTGAATTAGCTCTCAAGTCTACAGGCTCTAAAGATAGAAGCAAATCGGTTGAGTTGCTTGATTGGTGGGCAGATTATACACGTTATCCTTTTGCAATGATCCGGTTCGGACAATGGAAGGTGCCGTTTAACCGACAGCGAGTGGTATCTTCTGAAAACCTTCAATTGATTGACAGATCAGAGGCGAATGGCGAGTTCACCATGGATAGGCAGATTGGTGTTCAAGGTTTCGGTAAACTATTTGAAAAAAAGCTCGAATATTATTTCGGATTCTTTAATGGTAATAATAGAAACGAAAGCCGGAATGATAACAACGAACATATGTTTATATTCAGAACATCATATAATCTGCTAGGAGGTTATGGAAAAGGCATATCAGAGGTTGAAAGTGATATCGCTTATTCAGATACCCCTTTAGCACACATATCAGGAGCTATAGCTTTTGATAGTACGGAAGATGTAACAATGAACCTGGAAGGTATAGGGGAGGTTACCGCTAATGAGACTGACAGGACAAGCCTTGTTGCTGAATATGGATTTAAATATAAGGGTTTTTCTGCAATTGGAGAATATTATTGGAGAAAGACCCATGGAATCTTGGATACAAACATCATTGACCAGGGTTTTTTTGTCCAGGCAGGTTACTTCATTATACCAACGAAGTTTGAAGTCGCCGGCAGATATTCACTTGTTGATTTTGATGATTCACTTGAAGATGACGCAATAAGAGAAGCCTCATTTGGTCTCAACTGGTTTTTTGCAAGTCACAAATCAAAGCTCCAGTTTAATGCCATACGAATTGACAGTGAGAAACCGGGGCCTGATGATATAGATTACAAGTATCGGTTACAGTATCAGTTGTCATTTTAGTCCATGCAAGTCAGCCTTAACTTTATAGTATAGGAATTTTCATTTTTTTTATGTATGGTGGGCTTTACCTACAAAAAATCACTACACTCATTATCTTAATCATAATCATACTATTGCCTAAATTGAGCGATAATAAGTCTACCGATATTATTAAGTTTCTTTGGGAATATACGGAATACCAGAAAGGGGCTAGAAGTTTCAACTATTTTCAAGCAGATATTTTGTTGGTTTTATGATGGTACAAGTAGACACATGCTGTCATTAGATGAACGTAAAAAAGATGAAGCATTCGAAGCGGTGATAGAAAACGCAGAAGAAGATAATGGTCTCTTCACACCAAATAAAGAGATTTTTCAGCAAGTTAGGTTTGATGTAGATTTGGAACGGAAAATAAATGCGGGTCTGACCCAAATTTCTCATCCTGGTATGTTTATGGAAGTTATTTTATCACAGGGGAACACAGAAAATATGACAAAAAGAAAGGGTATTTTGGGCGAGTAAAGCCTATTCAGAACTTTGATTGGAACGGCGGATGGGGTGCAATTCAAATAGTTGCCCGTTATTCTGAACTTGATCTGAACGATGAGGAGATTAAAGGCGGCAGGTTAGCGGATACAACATTAGGAGTTAACTGGTATCTTAATCCAAACACTAGGATTATGGCAAATTATGTCCATACAGACACAGACAGAGAAGATGTTAACAACGCAAATGCAGACCTTTTTGCAATGCGTTTTCAGATTGATTTCTGAGATTATGCAAAAGCTCGTTAAATTGTAAAAACTATATTGAAAGGTAAAAAATGTTTAAAAAGAATAGAACTTATAAATTAATGCAGAGTACTTTTAGTATGCTGTTAATAGTGGCGGCAACATCGTCATGGTTAGGTAGTGCCAATGCGGCAGACAGAAAGCTGGTAAAGGTCGACGGATCATCCACTGTGTTTCCCATTACTGAAGCTGTTGCCGAAGAGTTCCAGATGGAACACAGAAATGTCATGGTTACGGTGGGTATTTCAGGTACGGGAGGCGGATTTAAAAAATTCAGCAGGTCTGAAACGGATATAAGTGATGCTTCCAGGGTGATAAAAGCAAAAGAGGTAGCTTTATGCAAAGAGAGTGGTATTGAATATATTGAGCTTCCAGTTGCTTATGACGGCATAGCGGTAATGGTTAATCCGCAAAATGATTGGATCAGTTCTATCACAGTAGAAGAGTTAAAGAAGATATGGGAGCCTGAAGCACAAAGAAAGGTTACAAAATGGAGCCATATAAGAGCCGATTGGCCCAATGAGACGATAAATCTGTACGGACCGGGTGTGGATTCTGGTACTTTTGACTATTTTACAAAAGTTATTAATGGAAAAGAGGGCGCTAGCCGTGGAGACTTTACTGCTAGCGAAGATGATAATGTACTTGTTCAAGGAATCTCAACTGATAAATATGCATTAGGCTTCTTTGGACTTGCTTATTATGAACATAACAAAGATAAACTGAAACTTATACCTGTAGATGATGGAAAAGATGATAATGGAAAAGGGCCTATTTTACCTTCACTGGAAACAGTTAATAATAGTACATATCAACCATTGTCAAGACCGATCTTTATCTATGTAAGCAAGAAGTCGGCAGAAAAACCGGAAGTTGACGACTTTGTAATATTCTATTTAAAGAATGCCAGTGAGCTTTCTGCAGAGGTTGGTTACATTCCTCTTCCGGATACAGCTTATCTGCTTGCAATTGAAAGGTATAAGCAGAGAAAAACCGGATCTGTTTTTGGTGATTCTGGCTCAAAAACGAAGCTTTCAATTGAAGAATTGTTGCGCATGTAATTAAATAAGATTATAAAATTTACACTGGTAAATTTTAATCTATTATTTATTTGGTATAATTAGTCGACCAAAATAATTGATCGGTTATGGTTATTCTTATAGCCGCTTGGTTCATTGGCTAAATATTTTTCATATAATGAATACTGAAGAAACATTTGATGTAAAACCGATAGGACGGCTTTTTGCCGTCCTATCTTATTTTACTAAAATCAATTTGGCTGGATTAATGAAAAACTTCTCAAGAAAAAAAGCTTATGACAAAGGAATAAAAGGAATACTCTTTTTATGTGCCTCTTTATCTATCTTAACAACTATAGGTATAATATCTGTCCTAATATTTGAAACTGTTGAATTTTTTAAAGAAGTACATATCTTAGATTTCCTTTTTGACAGTCAGTGGACACCCCTTTTTTATGAAAAGCATTTCGGAATAATGTCCCTTCTCTGTGGTACTATCTTAGTAACACTTATAGCAATGCTTGTAGCCATTCCCCTCGGTATTCTGAGCGCGGTGTATTTAAATGAGTATGCGGGAGAACGGTTTAGGTCAATAGCAAAACCTGTCCTTGAGATTCTTGCCGGTATACCCACTGTTGTTTATGGTTATTTTGCGCTTTTTTTTGTGACACCATTATTACAAAAGGTAGTTCCCGGTCTTTCGGGTTTTAATGCGTTAAGTCCTGGTATAGTTATGGGTATTATGATACTTCCCATGATCTCATCACTTAGTGAAGATGCAATGCGGGCGGTCCCAAAGAGTTTAAGAGAAGGAGCTTATGCTATGGGAGCAACAAAGATGCAGGTAGCATTTAGAGTTGTTATTCCTGCTGCAACGTCAGGTATTGTGAGTTCGTTTATACTAGGAATGTCCAGGGCAATTGGAGAGACGATGATTGTTACTATAGCTTCAGGGCAAATGCCAAGGCTAACATTTGATCCGCGGGTACCCATTGAAACAATAACCGCTTATATCGTACAGGTGAGTTTGGGGGATACCCCTGTGGGAACTATTGAGTATAACACTATTTTTGCGGCTGGAATGACACTGTTTATATTTACCTTTACGCTCAGTATATTTAGCCACTGGCTGAAAAAACGATTTAGGGAGGAATACTCATGAGCAAAGGTGTGCTTTCTAAGAATAAAAGGAATAGTAAAGTCTTTAAGATTCTATCCTTAACGGCTGTTTTTATTGGATTCATCGCACTAGGTATTATGCTGGTAGACATTTTTATTGATGGTGCAGGAAGGATTAGCTGGGACTTCTTATCAAATTTTCCATCAAGGAGGCCGGGCAGAGCTGGTATTTTATCTGCATTGGTGGGCACGTTATGGATGATGTCACTTACTGCAGCATTTTCTTTCCCATTGGGGCTAGGGGCGGGAATATACCTTGAAGAGTATGCAAGAAAGAACTGGTTTACAAAACTTGTGGAGATAAATATATCTAACCTTGCAGGTGTGCCATCTATTATTTACGGACTCTTAGGTCTGGGTATTTTTGTCAGGGTGTGCGGATTTGAAAGAAGCTTGCTGTCCGGTGCATTGACCTTAACCCTTCTTATTCTACCTATAATAATTACGACTACCAGGGAGTCGCTTAAAGCAGTACCAAAGTCGCTAAGGGAGGCTTCATATGCCTTAGGCGCAACACAGTGGCAAACAGTGTATAGTCAAATACTACCGGTGGCCATGCCTGGTATCCTTACAGGGACTATCCTTGCTCTTTCAAGGGCTATAGGAGAAACGGCACCGCTTATTGCTATTGGTGCTCTTACATATATTGCGTTTCTTCCCCATGGTGTTTTTGATCCTTTTACCGTCCTACCTATCCAGGTCTTTAATTGGATTTCAAGGCCGCAGCACGGATTTGCTATTAATGCCGCAGCGGCAATAATAATACTTCTTTTAATAACACTTATGATGAATAGTGTTGCCATATACTTGAGGCGTAAGTTTCAGAGGAGAGTGAAGTGGTAGAAAATAATGTTTTTGATATTTCCGCATTAAATGTCTGGTATGGAGAAAAGCAGGTACTAAAAGACATTAATATAGAGATAAAAGCAAACTGTGTAACAGCTTTAATAGGGCCTTCAGGATGCGGAAAGAGTACTTTCCTTCGCTGTTTGAACCGGATGAATGATTTTATTCCGGAATTTCATCTGGAAGGAAAGATTATTAACAACGGAACCGATCTATACGCACAAAAAATTGATCCCATTGAAATAAGAAGGGATATCGGTATGGTATTTCAGAAACCGAACCCATTCCCCAAGTCAGTTTACAAAAATATTACTTTCGGGCTAAACATCTTTGGGGTTAAAGATACGGAAAAATTGGATAAGATAGTTGAAGATAGTTTAAGAAAAGCCGCCCTGTGGGATGAAGTAAAGGATGATTTGAATAGAAGCGCATTGTCATTCTCCGGTGGTCAGCAGCAGAGACTATGTATCGCAAGGGCAATTGCAGTAAATCCCAAGGTTATCCTTTTCGACGAACCATGCTCCGCCCTTGATCCTATTGCAACTGGCAAGATAGAAGATTTAATAACAGAGCTGAAAAAAGATTATACAGTAGTTATAGTTACGCATAATATGCAACAAGCCGCAAGGATATCTGATTTTACCGGCTTTTTTATGCTTGGTGAACTTGCTGAATTTGATAAGACAAAGAAGATATTTACAGACCCTTCAAATAAGGTAACCGAAGACTATATCACAGGGAGATTTGGATAAGAATATACGTTTTCCAGTTTAAATCTTGTTACTTGATATAAACTGGAAAACAGTATTAATTAGCATATAGTGCCAAAAAATGTAGACTCATTTCCTGGCAAGAATACAACCGATTTGTATTTACAAGTTTATCATGTTATATTGTGTCAGTTTATGGGGTTACATTTAGATTAATTTATGATCGTTTAAGGCATGATATAAATTAGCAAAAAATATTGGCAGCACAGCAGGAGAGTTGAAAATATGACTAGAAAAGCGTATCATAAGGAACTAAGAGAACTGGAAAAAAAGCTCTTGAATATGGGCGCAATGGCCGTAAAAGCGGTAGAAGGGTCAGTAGAAGCATTAAGCAACAATGATATTAAAGCGGCAAAAAACATAATTCTCAATGATCATTTCATAAACAAAGAGCGATTTGATATAGAGGAAGAGTGTTTGTTGGTTATTGCAACCCAACAACCGGTGGCAACTGATCTTAGGTCGCTAGCCGCTATCCTTAGTGTTATTACTGATCTTGAGAGGATTGCGGATCATGCTGAAGGCATTGCGAAAATATGTGTAATGAATAACATGAAACCCCTTGTAAAGCCCTTGATAGACATCCCTAAAATGACTGAAAAAGCGGTTAATATGTTACAAGAGTGTTTAACTGCCTTTGTTGAACGAGACATTGAAGCGGCAAAAATGATATGTGATGAGGATGATGTGGTTGACGATCTGTATAATCAAGTTTATAAAGAGTGTATTATGCTCATGATTGATAATCCAAAGGTAATAGAAGGGGCAACTTTTTTATTATGGGTGGCTCATAATCTTGAAAGGATAGCCGACAGGGTAACAAATATTGCAGAGAGAGTTGCCTTTATGGTTAATGGAAAAATGGAAGAGTTAAATACCTCAAATTATTAGACATTTTTTCTGTTTAAATATTGTACTGTCACAGGCTTATCAGTTTACGTAAAATGTTGTTTTAGTTTTTATAAAAACAATGTTTTACTTAGACAGGTGGTTCTTAGTTTTATTTGATACCTTAAAAAGTCAAAATGTTGGAATTTTACACAAAACGTCAGTGTGAGATTACAGATCATCATGACGCCCCCTTACATCCTCTTACTATAAAGTCTATTGTCTTGTCGGCTCTAGTTTCTTTTCTGATGTCATTCTTTCATGAACCTTTCTCTCCAGCTTTATTATTGTCATCTTCCTGTTTTTCTTTTTTTCTTCCAGTCTTGATTCTGTGACAGTGTTTCACCACCATTGTTACAGCCTAATACAATGATGCCAAAATAACATAAAATCATATTAACACAGGATATAACAGGCGAAAACATTATATACAAATACATACAAACGACACTGCAGATATATTATTGATATATTATTTTGGTATCGCTATACTAGCATAACGTTTCAATAAGAAGTATACATAAACATTAGACATAAAAGAAAACTGATAGATACCATAACTAATGTTATCACTAAATGTTACACTATATCTAAACTCATTACCAATAACTTTATTATCAGCAAAATCTTTACCATCCACTGCGCCGTTGATGACATACACTTATCTTTTAATAGATGTATCCCTGCAGTTTTTAGTGTTTCTTCAATATTTATGTTATCTATTGGCAGAGGTGGCCCATCTTTCAAGAGACAAAGAATTTACACCACTTGGAGGTATTTCTTTAAAAACAACGTCCTGATCATTAATTTAAAAGTACGAATATGTGACCATCTTTACTTAACCTCAAATTCAACTTTTTCCCTTCAGAAACACTACCAGGGAAAATTTAATTATTTTTTCGTTGATTCGCTAAATAGATAAGAATTATAGACGATATAAATATACTAGAAGAATTGCAATTCCTATCTATCTGAGCAGATTTCATTTTATTGAAACTTTTTGATAATTTTGTTGTCAAATATTTTAAGCAAACAGTTACTTGTTATGTAAATGACAGATATTCAATGTAAACTTATGGAATCTATACACAAATCCCCAAACAGACAATATTAAGCAAAAACCTTTTGGACCTTTAGGATCTTTAGTGAGTAACTACAGTATAGTTCTGTAAGAATAATAGCTTTTACTAAAGATTTAATGAAAAAATCATCAGGTGTAACAAGACCGCCAAGAATACCATTTCCCTTATAAGCCCTTTAGCTGGTGGGTGTAAGGAGTAATAAGAGAAGGGTATTTTAACGTTTTTCCAATAAAATTAGCTGATTATTCTTAATTTTCTCAATTTAATAAACATAATTTACCCACTCAAAATCCTAAAGAACTAACCTTTTAATTCCTAATTTCAGAGGTAAAGATCATGTATATAAAACAAAATCTTTTACAGGTTAAATTATGGTTAATATCGGTAACAATTTTCTTTGGCATAGTCTCTTCAGTTCATTGTGAAGGAATAATATTTAATGATATCGTTCCTGATGAAGATTCCGGTATCGTATATGAGCGAATAGCATCAGATAGAAATGAAAAGGCCATAGCAATTAGAAAGCGCAAAGTTATGACATGGGGAAAACTCCCTTCCGCTCCAATCAACCCTAGGGGTGCACCAGGAGTAACCCTGTTTGATTACGATAATGACGGAGACCTCGATCTTTATGTTACAAATGGACCTGGACGTAACAACAGCTTGTTTTCAAATCAACTTAAAGAAGACGGGACTCCTACATTTGTCGACACTGCAAGCCTTGCGGGTGTAGGTTTACAAGATTTTGACAGTATAGGCTCCGTTGCCGGAGATATTGATAACGATGGAGACAAAGATCTGTTTGTTGTTGGAGACAAACATTACACTCTTTTTCGAAATAACGGAGACGAGACATTCTCCGATATTACAGAATCTAGCGGTATTTCTAATCCGGGTTTCCTCGCCCAATCGGCAACAATGGGTGATATCAACGGTGACGGTCTGATAGATATTTTTGTTGCCAACGCAACAAATTATGGGCATCAGTTCGGAATCATGATGTCACCATTCGCTTTTGACCAGCCAAATTTGCTCTTCATTAATAAAGGAAACAACACTTTTGATGATGCAAGCCTAAGCTCAGGAGTTCAAACCCATGCAGGATTTCCAGATGGAAAAGAAAATGCTCCTGCAGTTACCCACGCTTGTGCCTTTGTTGACTACGATATGGACGGAGACGTTGATCTGTTTCTCGCTGATGATCAGGGATCAATCCCAACGGCAGCTGCCGGAGGTGTTGATCACGGAGTACTTCACTTGTTTAAGAATAATGGTTCTGGCGTCTTTAAAGATATTGCAGACATTGCGAACATAGCAATTCCTGGCAACTGGATGGGATTGTCTTTTGGCGACTTTAATGGGGATAGCATTATGGACTTTTTTGCCACAAACATCGGAAACTATATTGAAGAGTACCTCACATTTCACAATCCCATGATGGATCTTCCCAATCCTCTCCGTTCAACAATCTGGTTTCTTGGTTCTGCGGACGGGACATTTACAGATGGTGGTTTTGAAGCAATGAAACCAACCGCTTTTGGCTGGGGCACCTCCTGTCTGGATTATGACAATGATGGCGATACAGACATTGTTTACCATGGAGGAATAGATTTCTCTGTTATGATTGACGCATCAAATCCAGGAATCCTTCTTGAAAATGACGGCTTTGCTAATTTTGCGCAAGATGTTGCGGCTTTTGCAGGATCAACAAATCATACGAGAAGAGATGTAAAAGCTGTTGCCGTCGGAGACATTAATAATGACGGATTTATTGACATAGTTACTGTTTCTAACTTTGATCTTGACGAATCTGCCCCACTGGAATTATACCCTCCCATGGGCGGCGTTCTTGACCCGACCGCATTCTTTATACCTGTCTTTAGGCCCACAGGAAACCCGTATATCTTACGTCGGAACGAAGAATTTAAGGAATCACATATAAAAAACGGTAGTATCTCAGTTGAACTTAGCAGTGCGGATAACGGCAACGGCTGGGTAAATATTGACCTTATAGGAACAATAGGCATAACAGCAGAAGGAAAGGTGAACCGTGATGGAATTGGTGCAGTAGTAACGTTTACACCGGAAAACGGTGTTCCCGTTATTAAACCGATAGTAGCTGGTTGCAGCCACGCCTCACAAGATTCAATATCTGCCAACTTTGGTCTTGGAACAGAATTGACAGGAACCGTTGATGTCTTATGGCCATGTGGAGTACGTAACCGACTGCATGATGTAAAAAACGGCACGAGGGTTCTTTTTCCTGAAATACCCGTAAGCATTGACGATCCAACACTATCAGCAGAAGAGTATAATAACCGCGTTACCCTTATCCTAGAAGAACTAGTGCAAAAGGGAATTGTAACCGGGGACGAGGCAGACAAGTTTCTTACAAGTGCAAAATTAGCTTTCGCAGAAGAACATATCTAATAATCCACACACACAATCAACAGAAGCACCACAAATTCACCATTCGGTGAATTATAAACTTTTAGGTGCGAAGGAACGTGCATGTAATAAATTTTGAACGAATCTAACGTAAACCTGAACATTACATGCACAATTTATTACATATACATTCTACAGATGTTCTATTTTTATATTATTTTAAGATATGCGATACAGACGCAGAAGCTTAACGTAATCGCCGTTGTGTTTGTTGTAAAATATTCTTTCCTCCGCTAAACAGTAGAAGAAACAAGAATACGAAAATAAACAAGCTATTTGTTACATCAGATTAACTTATCATAAAATACCATTAAATAGTACAATCTAATTGAGCATTGTCCGGTTAGATATTTGCGGAACACATATGCGTGCTAACGTTAAGTGCCTAAAATGCCTAAAATTATAGAAATTTATTATTAATAAAAAACAAAACTATTAACTTTAGGTACTTTTTCGCATCATTATGTTGCAAAATGTTCATAAATATGGAACATTTTTGCACTGCAAAAGGCTAACCGGACAATGCTGAATCTAATTGAGAAAAGAACCTATTTATAATTACAACATTTCACCACAACATTATGATTATGCAATTTAATTGCATAATGTTGTTTATATTTATACAATTAATAAGTCTCGTTTTATTAGTATACATTTTAGTATACATTTTTTTACATATTTACGACTGTAAAGTTAAGTAGAGTAATAATGAATGTTTTATTAATCTATCCAGAATTTCCAGATACATTCTGGAGCTATAAGCATGCGCTTAAGTTCGTGCGCAAAAGAGCTGCTTTACCACCTTTGGGATTACTGACAATTGCGTCTATGTTACCCGAAAAGTGGGAGAAACGCATGGTTGACATCAATGTAACCAGAAAACTCACACAGAAAGACTTGGAATGGGCAGACTATGTGGTTCTCAGCGCAATGGTAGTACAAAAGAAGTCTGCAATTAAAATCATTACGAAGTGTAAAGAAGTTGGCGTAAAGATAATCGCCGGAGGACCTCTTTTTACTAGCGATTACGCAGAATTTGAGGAAATTGATTATTTCGTACTGAATGAAGCAGAGATTACGCTTCCATTATTTCTTGCGGATCTGGAGCAAGGAAACGCCAAGCGTATTTATAAAACAACAGAATTTGCAGACATAAACAAAACACCTGCACCTATGTGGGAGTTAGCGGAAATGAAACGGTACGCTTCAATGAGTATCCAATTTTCCAGAGGCTGCCCTTTCAATTGCGAATTTTGTAATGTGACAGCGTTATTCGGGCACCAACCACGCACAAAAACATCTGAACAGATTATTGCCGAGTTAGACAGCTTATATAACTTGGGATGGCGTGATCATGTGTTTTTTGTGGACGATAATTTCATTGGAAATAAAAGATTTCTCAAAACAGACTTGCTTCCTGCTTTAACAGAATGGAGAAAAGAGCGAAGAGAAGTAACGTTTTATACCGAGGTTTCGATTAACTTGACTGACGACGAGCCTTTAATGGAAATGATGGTAGATGCTGGCTTTGATACGGTATTTATAGGGATTGAAACACCAAATGAAGAAAGCTTAGCTGAATGTAGCAAGAAACAGAACAAAGGCCGTGACTTGGTTAACGACGTAAAACGTCTCCAGCGAGCAGGACTCCAGGTACAGGCAGGATTTATTGTTGGGTTCGATAATGATTCGCCTTCTATATTCCAGAGGCAGATTGATTTTATCCAAAAGAGTGGAATCGTAACGGCGATGATAGGCTTGCTTCAAGCCCCGTCTGGAACGAAACTTTATGAACGTATGAAGCGAGAGGGACGCTTACTTGGCGAAATGTCTGGAGATAATGGCGATTGTACTACCAATATTGTAACAGGCATGAACAAGAATGCGCTACGTGAAGGATACCTTGAGATTTTACGACATATTTATTCCCATGAGAAATATTATCAGCGAATCAAAACCTTGTTGCAAGAATACAAGCCTTCAAATATAGGAGCACCTCTGAAATTTAATGATTTCATGGCGTTTTTCCGTTCTACTTACATTTTAGGTATCATAAGCAATGAAAGGTTTCATTACTGGAAATTACTAATTTGGGCATATATTCGTAAACCGAAGTTGTTCCCTTTAGCTGTTAGACTTACAATTAGCGGTCATCATCTCCATAAGATTCGTGATCAGTACCTAAGGTAAGATATGTATAGATTGGGACATACCTGCTTTATTTAATAAAGACAGGTCATGTTCCCAGTTTGGAGATATGCTGCACTTTGTGTCAGGACCCTCTCAATTGATCATTGAACGATACCATTATGGTAGCTCCGTGATTGTATGATAGAGCTCTATGAAGTATAAATATTGCTCAAATTCCAAATGTCCCTCATTTAGCCCCCCCAAAAAAAGTTTTCACCACTACTACGACATCCATGCAACAAACAAAAAATATAGTTAATACTAGATATAATTTTAAAGCAACATTACAATCAAATAGTTAGTAAGGATAATAATATTAGGTTCTTTTATAATTCGTTCCGTTCATATACAAGAGAATGGGATTAAAATTTTCAAATAAACAGAAAGGAAGGCTTAGAAATGAGAAAATATTTATGTTTTGCGGTAATGTTTACATTTTTGATTACTGCGGTTCCAGCCCAAGTGTGGGCACATTGCGAAATTCCGTGTGGTATTTATGATGATGAAGCAAGATTTGCCAGTATTGCGGAGGACATAAAAACGGTAGAAAAATCAATGAATCAGATTATTGAGCTTTCAAAAGATCCGAAGACAAACATAAATCAATTGGCACGCTGGGTAGAAAATAAAGATGAGCATGCAGATAAAATAAACGAGGTTGTAACGGAATATTTTTTGAAGCAGAGGATTAAGCCGATTTCAAACAGCGACAAGGTTGGACACCACAATTATACAAATAAGCTTGAGCTGCTGCACCAGATTATGGTTCACTCAATGAAAGCAAAACAGACTACAGAATTGGAACATGTAAAAAAAATGTCAAGCCTGCTAAACGAATTCCACAAACTATATCATCCGGCAAAACACAAATAACTGTTAAGTACACACCATGAGCGTTGCAAGTGGCAACGCTCATGGTGTCAGTTTTTATATTCACAAGGTATGTTTTAGATTCAGATGTTTTTTCTCAACCTGCACCAGACAAAGTAACCACAACAAACAAACAATTTGTCATTATTACGATATACCCAGATCAGTATTGTAAAGTCACACACACTACTATGTATTATTATGTACGAAATTCCTGTATTTTCCTAAAGCCAACAATGGAAAATATTTTGGATACATGTGATATTTTAGATAGAAAACCGTAGGGAAACCGGTACCTGTAAACTCTTTTTCATCCCATGTCCCATCTTCGTTCTGCGTATCTAACAAATATTTTATTCCATCATTAACCGCATTGTTTTTCCAGTCTCCCGCCGCAAACAGGCTCAAAAGTGCCCATGCGGTCTGCGATGCCGTGCTAGGCCCAACAGCTTTTAATTTTACATCATCATAAGATCTGCAAGATTCACCCCAGCCGCCGTCTTTGTTTTGTACACTTTTTACCCACTTCACAGCCCTTTGTATGTAATCCTGCGAGGTGTCTTCACCAATTGAGCAAAGCCCTGTAAGAACAGACCAGGTACCATAAAGATAATTTACTCCCCACCTTCCAAACCACGATCCATCACTTTCCTGTTCACTTTTCAAGAACTGTATGGCATTTCTTACCACATTGTGGTCATCAATGTTTATGCCAAGTTTACCTATAAAGTCCAGGCATCTGGCAGTCAGATCACTTGTACTCGGATCAAGAAGCGCTGCCCAATCAGCAAATGGTATATGGTCAAATACTGTACGATTGTTATTTCTGTCAAACGAGCCCCATCCACCATCATCGTTTTGCATACCTAATAACCATTTTAGTCCCCTAAGTATGGATTCTTCCTTTATCGTATTGTCAGGCATTGAGATTCCATGAAGCGCCATCATAACCACAGCGGAATCATCATTATCGGGATAAAACTCATTTGCGTATTGAAAATACCAGCCGCTGGGTTCTACATGGGGGTTTTTATGCTGCCAATCTCCAATAGTACGTGCCTCTTTTCCCAACAGCCATTTTCCGGCCTTTATCAATGCAGGATGGTCATTAGGAACACCTGATTCCAGTAAAGACAGTATTGACCACGGTGTATCCCACACAGGTGATACACACGGTTGAATATGTACTTCAGTCTTATTGTGCACCATCAAGTCTTCAATATCTTTTATCGCTTTAGTGAACTCAGGCCTTTTACTCTCTTCATACCCCAGACACTTCATTGCAACCACAGCATTTACCATTGCTGGCCATATTGCACCCAGGCCATCTGACATCTTTAAATGATCCAGTAACCACCTCTCGGCATGTTCAATTGCTGTTGTTCTTAAGAATCTAATAGGGGACTTTTCATACCGTTTAAAAATATCTGCAACATTTAAGAAGAAATTTTCCCATGTTATTTTCCCCTGTTTTCTTTCCATGCGGTAATTTACCTTATCCCGAGGAACAACGTACAACTCATCTAATGAGATATGGTCACCGATATGGCAATTTGGTTTTTTTGCAGTTATTATAGAAAGAGGAATAACTATGCTGCGTGACCAGTAAGAAATCTCGTTAAGATTGAAATAGAAGAATCTAGGAAATACTATCATCTCCACAGGTATGGTTGGTACCCCACGCCAGTCAAAATGGCCGAAGATTGCAAGATATATCTTTGTGAAACAGTTGCACTCCATTACCCCACCAAGTTTAAGAATACACTCCTTGGCTTTTTTCATTATGGGATGATTTTCCGGATATCCTCCAAGTTTAAGTGCAAAATATGCCTTTACAGATACACTTATTTCGCTAGGTCCGTTATGGTAGATATTCCATCCACCATCTTCCAATTGATGCTGCAAAATATAATTTAAGGCCTTCTTCTCTTTTTGCGCATCAATCCGGTTTAAAAAATGCATTAGCATTAAATATTCAGATGTTAAGCTGCAATCTGCTTCAAGCTCGCCGCACCAATGTCCATCCACATGGTTTTGCACACTCAGTAGATATCGTTGGGACTTTCGGATCGCATCATCAAATCCGGGTTTTATTTTAAGGGATGCGGTTCTATTATTATCTGATTTCTCTTTGCAGTCTAAGGCCAAATCACTAATTAACGTATCAAATAAATGATGATTTCTATTTCCGTTATATTTTTGTAATTTAGTACTTATCTTTTCAAAAAAGTCTAAAAGATATTTCACCTAATACTCCTTAAAAAAAATCGGTAAACTAGACAAAAACATACATTTTTTTTTAAACATATCAAATTTACGCGTTATTTGCAATACAATTCTGTGCTATTTACACCTGCATTATACACAGTTATTATGTTATATTTTCGGTATTATAGTATGAAAGTGTAGAAAAGGTGTTTGGGTAATAAATAGATGTAATTTAATCAATGTTTTTAGTGTACTATATACTGTGCGTTGAAATGATATGCCGTCATATACTTGTACCATCTAAAAAACCATACTCTTCCGTAAATATTCACATGCAATTCCTGTTGCAGCATTATTCCACTATTGTATCACCCGAAAAAACTTATCTTTTTTTTGAAAAAGATTTAATTTCTACAAGGATTACGTTCCAGAGAAAACAAGAGTGGAGTAAATGGAGTTCTGGAGAGTCGTTGACGTCTTAGTTCTTTGTTTTTCTCATTACTCCAATACTTCACCTTTCCGTCGCGGCGTCGCACAATTATGAATTATCGGGAAACATTTTTACTTCACTTATAAATTTGCGTAAAAGCTTTTTATCTTTCAAACCATAATCAGACTCTACACCCGATGATATATCTACACCAAACGGTTTTGTAACGTTAATTGCTTCGGATACATTATCAGGAGTTAATCCTCCTGCAATTATTATCCTTTTTTGACTGTTTGCTTTGCTTTTCAAATACCGTGATTTTCTGATTATTTCCCAGTCGAAACATTTGCCAGTACCGCCCATTTTCCCTTTAACCATGCTATCTAGCAAAAACGCATCCGCATCCAAATCATTTATTACAGCGAGATCTTTTGCCGTTCCCACCCTTATGGCTTTTATAGTTTTGTACTCGGTAAACTGATTCAGATAATCCTGGTCCTCGTTTCCGTGAAGCTGTAACGTTCGTATATTACAAAAATCACAAATAGCTTTTACCTTGTCAATATCTTCATTAACAAAAAGGCCAACACACGTTACAAAAGGAGGCATTTCTCTGATAATTGCCCTGGCCGCCCCTTTTGAAACCTTCCTGGGGCTTTTTGCAAAGACAAAACCAATCGCGTCCGCGCCAAAATTCAATGCATTTTCTGCATCAACGATATTAGTAATACCACAAATTTTTACCCTTACCATAATAATATTTAGTTAATTGCCGAAAAAAATAATCAACTCTTTCTCGTCTGGATCAGCTTTATCCCAACATAAATATTAATGCTTAAAATGTCTGATTCCTGTAAAAATCATAGACATGTTATGTTCATTTACGGCTTCAATAACTTCATCATCTCTATTAGAACCGCCAGGTTGTATAATGCCGGTAATTCCAGCTGATGCGGCAGTATCTATTGCATCTCTAAAAGGAAAGAATGCATCTGATGCAATTACAGCCCCTTTAACCTCATCTCCAGCCTTTTTTACCGCTAACTCTGCAGAGTCAATCCTGCTCATAAGACCAGCACCCACCCCAAGCACAGTCTCATCCTTTGCAATAACTATGCTGTTTGATTTTGCGTGTTTACATATCGCAAACGCGAACTCCAGATCCGCTTTTTCCTTATCCGTTGGAAGTCTTTTAGAAATGGATTTACTCTTTTCATCATCAAACAGTATAGCATCACCATCTTGAACCAGCAGGCCACCGCTAACCCTTTTTATATCAATATGTGTTTTACCAACAGATTTGTCAGACAACGCAGGTGTCTTTAAAATACGAAGATTCGTCCCCCATTTTCTTTTAGTAGACAATATCTTAATCGCTTCATCATCGTAATCTGGAGCTATAATTGCTTCAACAAAGTGGCCTGGTGCAGTAATTTCCTCCGCAGTTTTAACATCAACCTTTTTGTTAAACCCGAGGATACATCCGAATGCGGAAACAGGATCACCGCTATGCGCTTTAACGTAAGCATCAGACAATTTTTCCGAGCAACTAGCGCCACATGGATTTGTGTGCTTTATTACAACTGCGGCTGGTTTGCTAAATTCTTTTACGATATCCCATGCAGCATTTAGATCAAGAATGTTATTAAATGATAACTCTTTACCATTTAAAAGTGTTGCATTTGCTACACATGGTTCGCTAATCTCTTTCTCAGTATAAAAAGATGCACATTGGTGCGGATTCTCACCATATCTTAAATCCTGTTTCTTTTCCATACCTGAAAAGATTGAACCCGGATGGATTTCATCCTTGTTTTCCTGAGTTTCGTCCACAGATTTGTCCAATGCCCCAAGGTATTCAGAAATAACCCGGTCATAACTATACGTATGGTTAAACGCTTCCACCGCCAGACTAAATCTGCAATCTTCCGAAATTGAACCACTGCCAGATTTAATTTCTTCCAGCACAGAATCATAGCGTTTTGCATTGACAACAACTGCCACAAATTTATAATTCTTTGCCGCGGAGCGAATCATTGTGGGCCCACCAATATCAATGTTTTCAATTGCCTCATCCAATTTAACATCAGGTTTTCGGATTGTCTTTTCGAATGGATACAGATTTACAACAACAAGATCAATATCTGTGATTCCGTGCTTCATCACTTCTTCCCGATGTGAGCTATTGTCTCTAATGGATAAAATACCACCATGAACCTTTGGATGGAGTGTCTTTACCCTACCATCTAGTATTTCCGGAAAACCAGTATGTTCTGATATTTCGGTAACCTTAATTTCATTTTCTTTTAACAGTTTAGCTGTACCGCCAGTCGATATTATATTAACCCCCAAATTGCACAGTTCTTGTGCAAACTCCACAAGGCCTTCTTTATCCGAAACACTGATTAGTGCAGTTTTTATCTTATCCATGGTTATTACTATCCCTATAAACTTAATTAGCCAAAATTATAACGACTGCGAATATACAAAAAATATTAAGTTTGTCAATATAAAACAGGTTTGTAATTATATATTTTAAAATAAATAAATCGTATGGTTATTCATTGCCACAGAGCTCTTATAGATAGGACAATAGAAACATGTGATGATTAAATTGCTTGCATTATCATCAAATGTTTGATAAGTTAGTGTTTCGTTTTACTGATTGAAAGAAATTTGCCCCCATCGTCTAGCGGCCCAGGATCCCAGATTCTCAGTCTGGAGACAGGGGTTCAACTCCCCTTGGGGGTACCATATCTCTAAAAAAATAGTCTGGCAACACTATTTTCATCTCAGAATATTTCATTCTGCAAGTAGAAGTTGAAAGGAGGAAAAAAATGTTAAAATATATTCTTACTGGATATATTGAGAGTGCATTATCACATGCAGAATACGACAAACTTGACGATCATAGATTTTCTGGGCGTATTCCATTCTGCAAGGGTGTAATTGCTTTTGGTAAAACTTTAAAAGAATGTGAAGAAGAACTCCAATCCGTTCTTGAGAACTGGATACTTGTTGGGTTAAAATTAGGCCATAGTCTTCCCATTATTGGTAGGTATGATTTAAATAGTGAACCAGTCGTTCGCAGGTTCAATGATCGCAGTGTAAACGCACTATCTTCGTTAAACGGATTCTGAGACATCGGATAATCAAAAAGTAGCCAAATATGTTTTCTTGCTTTGATGTTGAATTGAAGGGACGAGGAAAAGATTTAAAATATTTGTAGTTGTTCACTGCCATAACCGACCTTATTATCGAATTGATCAAGGTGTTAGATTAAAGTAGATATTACAACTTAACCACGCCAATCAAAGAAGCTCGCCAATTACATTCTCAACCGAACGTAAAATCTTTTCACTCTTAATTAATTCCACTACAGCCTCAATGTCATTAGATAGTATTCTGTCATGTGCCAAGGATGGTACTGCCTCCCTAATGACTTTATAGGCAGCATGAGTTCCAGTTCCCGGTTTAAGATTGGTAAAAAGGTCCATAGCCTGTGCACCGCACAAGAGTTCTATGGCAATTACATGTTCACTGTTTTTAACAATCTCTCTACACTTTCTGGCAGAAATAGTCCCCATGCTAACATGATCTTCTTTGTTGGCCGAAGTAGGTATTGAATCCACACAAGCGGGATGCGATAGGATTTTATTCTCCGAAACCAATGATGCCGCTGTATATTGAGCAATCATAAATCCGGAATTTGTTCCACCATCAGGGACAAGAAACGCAGGAAGACCGCTTAACTGAGGGTTTACCAACCTCTCTATGCGTCGTTCAGCAATATTGGCATGTTCAGACACCGCCATACTTAGAAAGTCCATCGCAAGGGCTATGTGCTGCCCATGGAAATTGCCCCCAAGGAGAAACTCCCCTGACTCTGAAAAGATAAGAGGATTGTTTGTCGCAGAATTCATCTCCGTTTCCACCACCTGATTAGCATATTTTATGGCATCCTTACTAGCCCCATGAACCTGAGGAGAGCATCGCAATGTGTATGCGTCTTGCAAGTACGAACAATCTTTATGGGATGATATAATTTCGCTGTCTTTTGTAATACTTCGCATATTTTTTGCTGCCGCGATTTGCCCAGGATGTGGTTTTATTTCATGTATTCGCGGATCTAGTTCTATATTTGTGCCCAACAGTACTTCAAGGCTCATTGAAGCCGCAATATCTGCAGTCTTTGAAAGCCGTAATGCGTCATAAACAGCCAAACCTGCGATGGCTGTCATTACTTGAGTACCGTTCACCAAAGCCAACCCTTCAGGTGGAACCAGTTTTACAGGCTTGTGCGCACATATTTCCAGGGCCTCTTTTCCAGATATCTCTTTACCATTATAATATGCAACCCCCAACCCCAACAGCACCTGAGAAAGGTGTGCCAATGGCGCAAGGTCGCCACTTGCCCCTACTGATCCCTTTTCTGGGACAATGGGACAGATTCCATTGTTAAGCAAATCCAGAAGGACACCAACTGTTCCCAGGCGGATCCCGGAATATCCCATTGCAAAATCATTAATACGCAGGGCCATAGTCGCGCGCACAATCTCATTATCAAGCCTGTTTCCTACTCCCGCAGAATGGCTTAAAATAATGTTTTCCTGTAAACGCATAGTGGATTCCCTGGGGATGATAACATTATTTAACGCCCCAAACCCAGTAGTAATGCCGTATATAATCTTTCCTTCATCCACCCATTCTTCAACCAATTTACGAGCATTTATTATGCGTCCTTCAGACTCTTTTGTCAGACGAACGACAATACCATCCCTTGCAATTGCGGCTATATCATTTACAGTTATATTTTTTTCGCGTATCCGCATTTCATCCATAATAATTCACCTATTGTTAATTATAATAAGAACAAATTCTACTAAATATCCAACCTGATGATAAAGAAAAATAACAGAATGCATCGTTTAACTTCAGCATAAATTTAAGATAAGAATATGGTACAGTTTACATAAAATAAAAAAAAATTGTTTTTTATGAAACTACTTAATAGAATAATAGACAAAAAAAGACATAGTACTTAGAGATGGTAGCTAATTTAGTTTGGCTGTATGCAAAAACAACATGTACAGTTTTGTGTTTAGATTCAGTCTGTAGAGCTTCAAAACTATGAACTTCTATCGAAAGCATAGACTGAGGAGGTGACAGGAAAGAAGTTGTACATTTTGAGTTCAGATGTAGGTTAAATTTATACAAACAGATAGAACCAAACCGGAAGTATCGCCTTGACTATGTTGAGGATTTGGTAATTGAAGTTTGGGCAAAGATATCCTGAAGGTGAGCAAAAAATGCACAACTTATTTCCTGACCCTTCCTTAGTGCAATTAAGGATTTAACGGTTGAAAGAGAGACAAAGATAACATGAATGTGAACGTAAAATTATACACGTTATTTATGCTTATGGCCTTAATACAGTTGATGTTGGTTTTGCCGGCTATAACGTTTAGAATAGAGGAATGCAATGTTTGAGAATGTAGACTTTATCAAGCTCCTGAATATGGACGAAAAGGAACGTCGCCTGAGAAAGGATTTCCTTGATTTTACTGATAGGGACGTGGAACTTCTTCGTGATGTAAAAGGTTTAATTGAAAGCAATGCTGACTTTATAATTGACGAGTTTTATAAGCATCTAAAAAAATTCGAAGGGACACGGAGATTTTTTCCTACTGAAGAAAAACTAGAGTATGTCAAAAAAACACAAAAAGAGTATTTGCTGGGAATAGTAAACGGTAAATATGACGAAGATTATTTTGAACATAGACTTCATATTGGAAAGGTGCACGATTTTATAAGATTGTTACCAAAATGGTACCTTGGATCTTACGCCCTTTATCACAGAATATTGTACCCTCTTATATTTGAAAAGTATAAAAATGATCCAAAACAAATATTGGACCATATACTTGTAATTGACAAAATAACCAACCTGGATTCCCAACTGGCAATTGATACTTATATAGAGAGTTACAACTCTGCACTTGAACAAAAAATAAAAATCACAGAGATACAAAATGTTCGAATAGAAAAGGCAAACAAGGCAAAAAGTGAATTCCTGGCCAACATGTCCCATGAATTAAGGACTCCATTAAACGCGGTAATAGGCTTTGCAGATGTGTTACGCGATAAGATTTGCGGCGATCTGAACGATGAACAGACGGAGTTTATCATAGACATACACAGCAGTGGACAACATTTGCTACAGATGATCAATGATATATTAGATATATCGAAAATTGAAACGGGAAAAATGGAATTGCTTTACGAAGAATTTGTTGTTCCCGAGGTAATTGAAAACGTAAATACTACGTTAAAGGGCCTTGCCAGTAAAAAGAATATAGAAATAAGTATTGAAATAGATAATAACGTAAAAGAGATAACTGCAGACCAGGTTAAATTTAAGCAAATTCTCTACAATCTTCTTTCAAATGCAATTAAATTTACACCAAATAATGGTTCCATTAAAATTATGGCTAAACAGATAAACGAAGAAGATCTTTTATCGCCTAATGTCAAATTTATGGAGTTTTGTGTAAAAGATACAGGTATAGGAATCGCGTCAGAAGACGAAAGCAAAGTTTTTGCTGAATTTATACAAATCGACAGTTCCTATTCCAAGAAACATGAGGGGACTGGGCTGGGGCTTGCTTTGACAAAAATGTTTGTGGAACTACATAAAGGAAAGATATGGTTCGAGAGTATAGAAAACAAAGGAACTTCGTTCTTTTTTACTATCCCTACAGAACCTTCGCCAAAGGACAAAATACAAATAAAGAGAGAAACGCAGAAAAAAGATAAAAGCGATGCCACCACAGGAAGCCTTATCATGATAGCAGAGGATGACGCAAATAGCAGCGAATTAATAAAAATATGCCTACATAATGCAGGTTACCAAACGATAACTGCATTTACCGGTAAAGAGGTAATAGAAAATGCACGAAAATTCCATCCGACAGCCATAACGCTGGACATAATGCTTCCCGAAAAAGATGGGTGGCAAATCCTTAAAGAACTAAAAGAGGATCCAGAGACCAAAGAAATTCCGGTTATAATTATATCGGTAACAAACGAATCAGAGATTGGAAATAATCTGGGTGCTGCAGGTTTTATCAGGAAGCCCGTGGAAAAAGATGAGCTGATAAAAGAACTTCAAAATATTGGTGTTTACAAATAAGAGCTTTTAAGATAATAAACTTTACATTATACGATCAAATACATTTAGATTTGTTCAAACAGATTGAAGCAAACTGTAGACGTTGCATTGGCGACAATTAGTATTTGTCAATAAAAGATTAGACAAAGATGAGAGTAAAAATGATACCAGGAAAGCTCTAAGGCACCAGGCACATGTAACTTGAGCAAATTTTACGTAAACAATAACGTTTTCTTCTGTAAATGAAACCGCAAAATAAGGATTTAAGGACGTACAGGAAGAAATGCATGTTACAGTGCTCTATGGCCACAGCTGCAGTCTTATGCATTTTAATTGTCCTAAATCCCGCATTAAACACTGTTGTTATTGCATCACTTGGAGCCAGTTCATTTATCGCTTTTACAATGCCGCACGCAAATGTATCAAGCCCAAGATTACTTGTGGGTGGGTGTATTGTCGGAACTATAGTTGGTGCTTGCTGCCATTTTCTTGCAACACAACCTACATTATCTACAATACCTGTAATACATGGGCATTTGCATGAATTATTTGGGGCTCTCTCCGTTGGCGTCTCTATATTTTTCATGACAATGACAAAAACCGCTCATCCACCTGCCGCAGGATTGGCATTAGGATTTGTACTTAATGAGTGGAATTATATAACAGTTATAGTGATCTTTATTGGAATAATTCTGATTTCGTGTATAAAATATTTCTTTAAAGATCTGATGGTTAATTTGTTTTAAAACTAAAAAAAAGGAGAAAACGTTAATGGCATTTGTTTCAATTCCTAAAGAAATTCCTACTAAAGGGTTTCGTGATTGCCATGATATCACTGAAGAGGTAAAAAAAGATGTATCAAAATCTGGGATAACGGCTGGCTTGGTCACTGTTTTTATAACCGGTTCAACTGCAGGTATAACGACTATTGAATATGAAGACGGCGCAGTAATGGATTTTATCGACACAATAGAAAAAATTATACCACAAGACGGGATTTACAAGCATAATCTCAAATGGGGAGACGGCAACGGGTTTTCACACGCAAGGGGAGCATTAATAGGCCCATCGATAACGATACCCCTTGTAGACAGCAAACTTCAGCTTGGTCAATGGCAGCAGATTATATTGATAGATTTCGATAACAAGGAACGCACAAGGAAGTATCTTGTCAATATTCTTGGAGACTAATATAGTATCACCCTGTAAAAACATCTTTTTTAGAAAACAATTTCTAACGCGCATTGTTAAGTTCTTTGCTGCAACATAGTTATTGGTTACTTGATACTAGATGCTTAATAATTTATTTAAACGCCTTAAAACGTTATATCTCAAATTAAATTCGCCTCTTTTTATGTTGCATCTTGACAAGAAAGATAGAAATTGAACTATTTGCCAGTATCCAGTATCTCGTATTTTGATTGCGGCTTCGCCGCGCTATGAAGTTATTGAGACATGATATATATATTATTACTTCATAAAACTTCTTTTCAGAGATTTACGTTTGAAGCCGTCTTAAGGACTGCTTCAAACGTTTTTTGAATTCAAGTAAACAGAGTGTATACAATACAAATAAATGGCAAACAGAGACACCTTTCTTCGCATCATTCAAATACGCCGTCGTTAAAACCGTGTGTTTGAATTTTCTCGTATAACACCTTCCTACTTATTCCCAGCAGACTGGCAGCTTTTGATTTGTTATTGCTAACTTTCTTGAGTGCATCACGAATCATATCCCTTTCAAGCTGTTTTTGGGCCAGATACATACGACCTAACGCCTTATATTTTTTATAATCTTTAGTTTGACTATTGGTGCGCATTTCAGGAGGCAAAACCTCTTCATCTATTTCAGTACAATCTTCAGCACTAAGGGTGACTATCCTTTCGATGGTATTTTTCAATTCCCTTATATTACCTGGCCAATGGTAGTTCATAAAGATATCAAGTATGTTTGAAGGTAGATTGGATATGTGTTTATTCATATCCATGTTGCTTTCATTTAAGAAATAGTTTACAAGTAAAGGGATATCTTCTTTTCTCTCCCTTAACGGCGGAGTATATATAGTAACAACATTAAGCCGGTAAAACAGATCTTCCCTGAAGTTACCAAGCTTAATTTCCTCCAAAAGGTTTTTATTTGTAGCGGCTAGTATCCGTACTTTTACTTTAACCAGTTCAGAACCACCAACTCTGATAATCTCCTTTTCCTGTAAAACACGGAGAATTTTTGCTTGTGCCTGCAAACTCATATCACCAATTTCATCAAGAAACAAGCTGCCTCCGTTTGCCAGCTCAAACAGACCGGCTTTTCTCTGCAACGCGCCGGTAAAGGCCCCCTTTTCGTGACCGAACAGTTCACTCTCAATTAAATCTTTAGATACGGCCGCGCAATTTAATGCATAGAACGGCCCGTTACACCAAGGTCCGTTATAATGAATTGTTTTTGCTACAAGTTCTTTACCTGTCCCACTCTCACCTGTTATTAATACGGAATAAGGAGATTCAGCAACCTTCTTTACCAATTCTACGAGCTCAGCCATTTTCCTGCTTTTTGCAACAATATCTCGAAATTCGCATTTGTTCCGCAGTTTATTTCTAAGTATAATATTCTCTTCTTCTTTTATAGTCTTGTCTCTGTTGAGTTCCTCAAAAAGGCCCGCATTCTTAACCGCTAATGCAACTTGCGCACAGAGAATGGAAAAAATATCTTTATCATTTTTTTGGAAAGAATTGCCATCCCTCCTGTTTATCACCTGCGCAGCACCTAAAATACCCTCTTTTACCTTTAGTGGTATGCATAGCATAGTATTAGTAACAAAACCTGGAATTTCATCAAATTTATGATAAAATCGCTCATCCGCATATGCATCATTTATAGTAATTGACTCCTTATGGTCAATTACCCACTTTAAGACCCCTTTTCCCTCATCTAGTTCAAAACTCTGTTTAGAAATGTTTCCCCGTTTTTTTAATACAACCTTATGGACAAGATTGTTAGTCGCCTTATCAAACAAGATAATACTGCATGCCTCTGCATTTAACATGCTTTTAGAGATTTTCATTACCATTTCCAGTATCTTATTCAGATCAAGACTGGAATTGATAATGTTACCGATCTCTATAATTCGCGCAAGAATCTCTTCCTTACTGACGATCTCTTTTACCTGTCTCTCTACTGTCTCTTTTAGTGTTCGGTTAAAATTCTTTATATTCAGATTTGCATCGCTCAGATCCCGGGTTTTCTGTACTAATTCCCGGTTTAGCTGCATATTTTCCCTAAAGTTTTTGTAATATTCAACAGCACCTGCCACGGTATCAAGCAGTTGCTCCGGATCTTGACCTTTTATTACATAAGCAAACGGTCTGAAATTTTTTCTAATATTGTCTCTATCCTGATCCTCAACAAACCCGGTCTGAAAAATAATTGGACAGTATGGGTTTTTCTTCTTCAAATTGTCGAATACAACAAACCCATCAATACCAGGCATTACTATATCAAGGATCACAGCAAAAATTTCGTCGCTAAAATTATCTATCGCCTCTTTCCCATTCGGAGCCAACAGAACAGAGTATCCTTCATCCTCTAAAATATATTTTAACGTTTGCAGCATTGACTCATTGTCATCTACAACCATTATCAATGGTTTTTTCATAGGCACATGTCAAATTTCGTACTCAATACTTAAGACCTTATACTTTAAGGTTCCCATAGGAACTTCTACATCCACTTCATCGCCGATTTTTTTGCCCAATAACGCCTTTGCAAATGGAGAGGTAACCAATATTTTACCATTAACCGGATCGTCTTCACCTGCACCAACAAACTGAAAAACCTCAATGTCACCCGAATCCCTATCTTCAAGCTCTGTTTTTGCACCCAGGTATATAGCGTCTTTTGGTATTTTTGAAGAATCCACTATCTCTGTTCTTGCCAGTTTATCATCAAGTTCACGAATCTTTGCCTCTAGCAGACCCTGTGCCTCCCTGGCAGCATGATACTCAGCGTTCTCCTTCAGATCGCCATGTGCCCTTGCTTCGCCAATTGCAAGCTGAATCTCCGGTCTCTTAACATTCTTTAACTCATCCAGTTCGCTTTTCATTTTGTCAAACCCAGTTTGAGTCATATAAACTTTTTCCATTATATCCCCCCCATCATTTTGTAACAAAAAACAACAACATAAATTTGATATATACCATTTTATACTTCATATGTGCATAAACTTACAATTTATGCACATATAGTATTACCCTGTAAAAACCTGTTCTTTTAGAAAGAAATTTTTACCATGCTTTATTAAGTTATTTGTAACTGTTAGTTACTAGAGACTTGATACTGGATGCCTGACAATCCATTCCGGGAACGTAAAATGTTACATCTCAAGTTAAGTTTCTGTTCTTTTTGTGAATGTCGACAAAAAATTATAAATCAAACTATTGCCAATATTCTGTATCGAGAATCAAATATCCGGTTCCATTTATCTCGGTTACGGCTCCGTGGTATTATGAAGTATAACCAAATATAGACCAGTCGATTCTATCTAGAAAGAAATTATTTAACGATTCCATATTAATATCTTTAACAAACTTGCAATAGGGAATAACCCCTAATAAATCGGCACCACTCATCTCTTTAATTATTTCACAGTTTGTTTTCTCTGCAAGAGTGGATTTTCTATCATTCTCTTGATTGACAATCACACCTAAAACCTGTAATCGTTTTACATTCTGTGCATATGCAAGAGAAAGTAAGGTGTGATTAATCGTGCCTATTGCAGACCTTGAAACAATAATGATCGGAAGGCCTAACTCTTGTGCCAGATCAGCATTTGTAGCAAGTTTTTCGCTAAGAGGAGAGAGCAGTCCTCCTGCCCCTTCAACTAATAATATATCATATTGATCTAAAAGTTTATAATATTTTTCTTTTATATCATCAAACCTTACAGACACACCTTCCAACCGAGCGGCAACCCCCGGCGCCAACACCGCTTTAAAGCAATAAGGATTTATCAAATTATAATCATCGTCCAAATTAAAGATCCGGTGGTAGAAATCAGCGTCCTCAGATATAAGTTTTCCGTTTTTATTTACTGCCCCACTTGCAACCGGCTTCATTATCCCGACAGAAAAACCTTTCTTCATTAATCCTGCAGCAATGCCCGCAGTAACAAAAGTCTTGCCTACTTCAGTATCTGTCCCTGCAATGAAAACGCCCTTAATCATCCCGGCCCACTTCCCTGCAGATTACACAATCATAAATCTCTTCTTGGGATATAACTCCTTGCCGAAGAATTTCTATTTTCTGCTCATTTATTCTCACAACGGTTGAAGGTTTTCCCATCATAGATATTCCATAATCCAACACTAATTCAATTTTACCCTTAAAAGTATTAAAGACCGCCTTTGCATTCAACAATGGTGGTTCTCCTGATATATTTGCACTGGGAGCCGCAACTGGAAGGTTTGCCATAGAAAGTAAATCATTCGTTACTTTATGTTTTGGTACCCTAAGCCCAATCTCACCACCATATTTAGAAGGCATGACAAGCGTTAAAGGCCCTGGCCAAAATCTCTCTATTAGTTTTTTACCATCTTCAGGAACATTATTTACATATTCCTTTAAGCAAGTCTTGTTTTTGATCAAAAGTGTAAATTCTTTCCCTTCAGGGCGCTCTTTAATCATATTTAGATTCGCAACGGCATCCGCGTCCAAACCATTAACACCAAGACCGTAAACCGTCTCTGTGGGGAAGGCAATTATTTTCCCATCTTTTAAGGCATAAACCGCTTCTTGCAGATAGGAGCTATACATTTCAATATCATTTAGATTAAGCAATCGTGTCATAAAGTTTATATAACTCCAACTAATGGCTTAGCAAAAATAGCTATCTCTTTTCCTCGCCCTTATTATATAAGTATTACTTTGTAAAAACCTCTTTCTTAAGAAAGAAATGTAATTTTACAATGATTAAGTATCTGAGAAAATAGGTGGAATGGAGTGTTGGAGTGCTGGAGTATTGAAATGTTGATGCTTTGGGACTTTTTTTGATTACCCCATTACACCAAACATACAGTACTCCAATACTCCATCTTTTGGTTGCGTCCCTTGGGGCGCGTTATGTTTTTTCTGAGTTTTTTTACAATTTATAGATCAATAGAAACGGTGATTTGATTTTCAAAACAATACCAACGATATTAAAAGCTCTCTTTTTTCTAATTAGCTAATCCAAATGTTTTGTGGATTGCAAGTAGGGCTTTTTCTGCCATATTTTCATCTATTATACATGAAACCTTTATCTCTGAAGTGCTTATCATCTGTATGTTAATCTTTTCATTTGCTAAAGAACTAAACATTTTTTCAGCTATTCCGGAATGGATTCTCATCCCAATACCTACAATCGAAAGCTTTGCAATCTTTTTGTCGGCAACAACCTCTTTAGCCTCTATTTTCTTCACTATCTCTTCTGCGGTTAACATAGCCACTTTGAGGTCCTCTTTCGGTACTGTAAAAGTTACATCTGCCAATCCCATCGCCCCGATATTCTGAATAATCATATCTACATTTATATTCTTTGCCGCTATTTCATGAAAAATATTAGCAGCCTGTCCTGGTTTATCAGGGATACCTCGGATAGTTATCTTTGCATCATTTTTACTAATAGTTGCTCCGCTAACAACAATATCTTCCATTTCAGGGGCCTCCTTACAAATTAATGTCCCACTAGAGTTATTAAAACTTGATCGTACGTGAATCGGGACATCATATTTCTTTGCAAATTCAATAGAACGTGGCTGCATTACCTGCGCACCAAGGCTGGCAAGCTCAAGAATTTCATCATAAGTAATCTGCTTAAGTTTTTTGGCATCCGGCACTAATCTTGGATCCGCAGTGTATATTCCATCGACATCAGTATAGATTTCACAAAAATCTGCCTTCATTTTTGCAGCAAGCGCCACGGCAGTTGTATCGGATCCGCCACGACCTAATGTTGTAATATTAGACTCAACATCAATTCCCTGAAATCCTGCAACAATCACAATGTTCCCATTATTTAATTCTACATCTATCTTTTCAGTACTTATACTAACTATCCTTGCTTTTGTATGTGTGCTGTCAGTCCTGATCCCCACCTGGCTACCTGTAAGCGATATAGCAGGATATCCTAATGAATGTATAGCCATTGCCATAAGAGAGATAGTAATCTGCTCGCCGGTTGAAAGCAGCATGTCCAACTCCCTTGATGCTGGATTATCACTTATAGCATAAGCCATGTTTACCAGCTCATCTGTTGTCTTACCTCTTGCAGAGACAACAACTATAACACGGTTACCATCAAGGTGAGATTTGACAATCTTTGACGCGGCTGATTTTATCCTTTCCGCATCAGCAACTGAGGTTCCACCGAATTTCTGAACTATTAATCCCATTTTCTAAAATTGATTATTCTATTTAATTATTTCGGAAGTAAAATTATGTTTGTAGTTGGGAAAGGGTATGCAGGAAAAAGATGTTATAAATTTGATTAACAGTACATAAAGGCCGCTATGTCGTAAGCAAATCAGGAATACAAGAATTCAGTATAGAACATAGATTTATAGTTATTTTACCACGTTATCTATCGTAAAATCACACTAATTTCCATCTCCAGTTTCAGTCGTGCTGGCACCTGAATGCACAATTCCATAAAAATGACAAACCTTTTAAATAAAAGAAGTTTTTATAAAATGATCCTATAAACGGAGATTTAACCATCAGTACGTCATCAAGCATATACAAGGTATCTGTTTTCAGTACGGCTTAAGATGAGATGCTCCACCTCTTCCAAGTAAAGAATCAACATCATTATGCATCTGACGCATATCCGATTTAATTGACTCAATGTGCTGAGCCTTGTGTTGATTATTCGTAGAAGAACAACCTTGTAGCAAAAACAGAGAAAACGCAAGAAACAGAACTATAATAGTTAATTTCATCTTATGCCACTCCGTAACAAAGTGTTACCTGAAATCATTAAATTAACACAACAAATTTCACGAATCTACTTTCTCTACAAACAAAAGACAGAGATGTTAACACGTTATAAGAAAAAGTTAAACAAAATAATCAATTTTTATTTCAAGGATTTTGTTGACCTTTTTGTACTTCCATCAAATATCTTATAAAATCACGAATAGTTGCCCTGAAACGCTCAGGCAGGTCATAAACATTGCCACCCATTACCCCTGGACCTTAAACCTATAAATAAAATATGCGGAACAATTACAGGATATAAAAAAACATGAAACGCTCAATAGACACGTCTTCTTCTAGACGAAGGTATTTTCATAATACGCCGGTACTTTGTTATTGTACGTCTTGCAATATCAGTTCCACAATCTTTTAGACTTTTCATAATCCCTTCATCACTTAACGGATTTCTTTTATCCTCATTTGCTATTATATCCGCCAACTTCTGACGCATAGTCTCCCAAGATTCAGTTGATCCATTATTCGTCTTAAATCCGCCGGTAAAAAAGAATTTCAACTCAAATGTACCTTGAGGAGTTTGCGCATATTTGTGTGATATTGCGCGGCTGACGGTTGAAACGTGTATCCCTATAGCATCGGCAACATCCTGCATCTTTAACGCTTTTAGATGGAACACTCCCTCATCAAAAAATTCTTTTTGAAGGCTGACAATCTTATTTGTCACCTTGTATAATGTGAGTCTTCTCTGCTCCAAGGCATCTATTAGCCATCTAGCAGAGTTTATTTTTTTTTGGACATACCCATACATCTCCGGTTCGGACTTTTTGTCTAATACGTTTTTGTAATAGTCATTTATATATATTTGCGGGATGTTGTTATTCAAAAGGACAACTTCGTACTTTCCGTCAACAAGCTCTATACGTACTTCCGGAACTACGTAAGGAATTACTTCAGAATCAAATATTCCACCAGGTTTTGGATTAAGGGTACTTATAAAATTTATTACTTCCTTCACCATCTCAAGGTCAACGTTTATCTTATTAGCAATATATGGATGCCTCTTAGCTTCAATATCTTCCAGGTAATCTGTTATTAGTTTTGAAGCTAAAGCAAAGTGGTTATCATCTTTGTCAAGCTGTAGCAGCAAACACTCTTTTAGATTTCTCGCTCCGACACCAAGAGGTTCCATTGTCTGAACTATTTTCAACGCATCACTTACCTTACTGGCTGTCGCCCTATCAGAAAAAAACTCCACTATTTCATCTAGAGGGCATTGCAGATATCCATTATTATCAATCTCGTATATGATATATTCGCATATCTCTTCAATATCTTCTTCTAAAGTGATAAGCGATAACTGCTCTAAAAGATAGTCCTGAAGTGACATCGGTTTTGCCGCAGTATTTTCAATGGCCATCTGTTTCTTGTCAAATTCTCCATCTGAATTCTTTCTTCTTCCAGGAGAGTAATCTGTATAATCATCGTTCCACTCTTCAGGTAAAGAACTAAACTTGTCTTGCTCCTCACTGTCATCGCTTGTTGTTTCCGGGGTAGTAGGTTCATCTCCGTCACCCTGTAATTTTTCATTTTGCAATGCAGATGCCTCTTCCAACACCGGATTCTCTTCTAGTTCTTGCCTTATGTGTTCTATTAATGCCATAGTCGGCAGCTGAAGGATCTCAATTGACTGGATAACCTGCGGTGCCAATTTCATCGTTTGCTGCACTTGTAATGATGTTTCTATCCTCATAAACTTCTATTTCCCGAAAAAGTCATTTGATTAATTTCAAGTTTTAGCCCTTCTATGCTATCTGCCATTATCAAACAGCCGGTAAAACGATTATTTCTAAAGTGTGTATATACTCAAAGTAATCAGTACTTCGACATTTTGCAATTCATCTTTCGGCCACCGTTGAATGTTATTCAATCGTGATTTCCTCTATGTAGCGAAGGCTACCCCGACGGAATCACTCAATTATAGCATACAAATCGAGCAAAAACCTAAATCACAAAATGTCGAAGTACTAATCACCTTGAGTATAAAGTAACAGATTACGGTTGAAGCATATTAGATAAACCCGGGATATTCACCCCACCGGCAAGTTTATTCATTTCCGTTTGATATATATCCTGTGCTTTTTTTACAACCTGCGTTACTGCGGCAAGCACTAAATCCTCTAACATCTGAATATCATTAGGGTCAACCACTTCAGGATCAATCTTGACTGACAAAGGTTCCAATTTCCCATTCATTTGAACAGTCACCATACCACCACCTGATGTTCCTTCTACAACTCTTTCCTGTAAGTTGGACTTGATATCTTCCATCTTCTTCTGCATCTTTTGAGCCTGCTTCATTATATCACCAATGTTTCCCATCCCCTTCATTTTCCAATCCTCCTTACGTCAACAATGCGTCCATCAAAAATCTTAATGGCATTCTTTATAAAATTATTATTCATAATGTCCTTGTCATTTACGGGTACATCATCGCAAGTGATTTGCCCTGAATCTGGTACTTTGTCCTCTTGTACTTTATCATCCTCCACTTGCACCTGTACACTTTTACAAATTTTTACAGGATTGTCATCTTTTTTTTTTAAATTATCGGATAGGACAATCTTTAGTTTAATTTTCTTGCCTGCAATTTCTTCTGCAATCTGTTCTATAAGCCCTCTCTCTGCAGGCCTCTCGATCCTCTCCTTATGAATCGTAAACTCTTTTGGAAACTCCACGGTTATTTGATTATTATTATAATCTATACACCTACCTTCTTGCAATATCGCCCATAGAGACTTTTTTCTGGGAGGTATTTTGTTCAATATGTCAGACCATAACGAACCACCATTCAAGTTTGCCACATTTCCGTTAGAATTAGAAATCTCAGAATTTACAGGCAGATTTTCAATTGCAACTTCATTGCTGCTATTTTCACCAGAATTCACTGGGTGCTCGTCAACCACAACTTCATTGCAGACACTTTCATCTTGCTGTTTACTATAAGAAATATTTCTATCCGTTACGCAAACCGTTTTATCCTGATCATCATTACTCTCCTCACGATAAACGACACTGTCAATATTGACCTCTCTGTCTGCGGTCTCTCTACCTGACGATATCAAAGAAAGCTTTCTTTCCAGTGCTTCAACCATGCCCAAGAGTTCACTAATCCGAAGCAACCCTTCAGTTTCTGCCAATTTAATAATGGCAACTTCCAAAAGGATACGTTTGTGTCGATCATCTTTTGATTTTCTATGTACATCAGCCAGAACCTGTATCATATATATCAACATATCTGCAGATATCTCCGCATTGCTTTCCAGAAGCTTGCCTTGATACTCTGAAATATTATCACCACCACCACCCTTACCCTTGTTTATTATTAAAGCAATTAAGAGGTCCCGTAGATACCAAATTGCCTGATCTATAAATTCAGTTACTCCCTTTCCCCCATCAAAAACGTCCCAAAGATCCCGAAGAGAGCCATTTACATTATGCTTCAGTACGTTATCAATTAATGAAAAAAGATTCTCTTCATCAATGGTCCCCAATACAGAATGAACATCACTTACAGTAATTTTACCATTTGCAAAAGAGATAATCTGGTCTAAAACCGAAAGGGCATCCCTTAACCCACCCCTAGCATATTTTGCAATATAGCGAAAGACCTTCTCCTCTGCCTCAATGTTTTCTTTCTTACATATCAAAGCAATTTGCTTTTCAATTACTTCAGACGAAATCTCTTTAAAGTTAAAGCGCTGGCACCTTGACTGTACCGTCTCTGGCAATTTATCCGCACTGGTCGTTGCGAAAATAAACTTTACATGAGGGGGTGGTTCTTCAAGAGTCTTTAAAAGTGCATTAAATGCCTCTTTGGTGAGCATATGCACTTCATCAATTATATATATTTTATACTTCGAACGCGAGGGTGCATAACTTACGTTTTGTCGTATATTCCTGATCTCATCAATCCCCCTGTTTGAAGCTCCGTCAATCTCGATCACATCAACGTCATTTCCATTAGAAATAGATTTACAGATATCACAAGCCCCACACGGCTCACCTGGAGCACCTTTACTGCAATTAAGTGCCATAGACAAGATGCGAGCCATAGATGTCTTCCCTACCCCCCTAGGGCCGGCAAACAGATATGCATGCGCAACTCTATCTGAACTTATTGCATTTTTTAAAGTAGTAACAACTGCATCCTGCCCTACCAGATCACTGAAGAGGGACGGCCGGTACTTCCTGGCAATTACTAAATAAGACATAAATTATTATAACAAATAATGATATATGATGAGGAGAGAACAAGTTAAACTTCCCGTATTCTATAGCCGTTTATATCCAGCGGAATCATAAAAGAGGTATTTAGTGGTTCAGGTTTTCGTTAGGTTTGGATGTTATGATTGAGTGCTTCGAAAGTTTAACCATCGCTACACCTAGGAAACCACGATTGAATAACATTCAAAGATAGCAGAAAGATGGATCGCTAAATGTATCATTTATGCCCCTGCTGAGTTAGATTTGGATCTAATGAATGAACGATTTGGCAAATAGCAAAATATAGACAGCCTCAGCAACATTAAAAGGCGGTAAAAACCGCAATTAATGATTAATCCTTTGTACCAACCGTGCTAAGGGGTTGAAAATGAATAGCAACTAAGGCGAAACATTAGGCGACAAGTCAGAATAATCTTTAACTGATCACGCCTATAATATTATTTATGTCCTTACTTATAGGATAAAAGTAATTTTGCAGATAAATAGGCCGTGCACCTTTCTTCGAATCTTAGGAAAATGGTATAAATGTACAGTTAGCTCCAGTCAAGCTACCTTATGGCACATAAGAACATCTGTTTATGGCTGCTTGCTTCCGCACCTGACCAGGTTCACAACATCTTATTGCATAAGACTTAACTTTCAATACCACTTATACATATACAACCAGTACCCTGAAAATCCTCGAAAAAGCGATCGATCCTGCTTAAGCGGATTGCAGGTACAAGGAACCGCTAGCTCCCCATCTAGCACGGCCATAAGAAAACCTTACTATCAAACTAAAGATTGCAATAAATTACTCTTATCTCCTCAACTCACCTCTAGAATAAAAAAGCAGATATACAGGAAAACACCATTTCTTTACCAAAAGCTAATGGCATCGTCCGCAAATATAGTTAGAAATTATCTGGCGGAGAGGGTGGGATTCGAACCCACGGTCCCGATCGTGTCGGAACATACCGTTTCCAACGGCACTCCTTCGGCCACTCGGACACCTCTCCAACGGGATTACTAAAAAAATCTAATTTACAAATCCGTAATTATAAATATACGCTACTGGCGGAGAGAGAGGGATTTGAACCCCCGGGCCCATATTTCAGAGCCACCCCGTTTCGAGCGGGGACCGTTCGGCCGCTCCGGCATCTCTCCTGCAACTCTTAACCATTATTCTCAAATTTTAAAGCCCGCATTTTAAACGGATCCAAAATTCCAAACCGAATAAGATTATTGCAAAGTACAGCTGCATGGAGAAGGGAAATCTTAATTTAGAAAAAACACACATTTCCAGATCTGCCGTAGAATTCAACGCACCAAATTCTTCTCACTATTATTTCGTTTGTTCAAAAAAAAGCCTTGCAAAATAGCTCTGCACTCATCGTCTAAAACATTAGATACAACTCCAAGCCTTTGCATAGCATTATGTTCCCTTAAAATATCAAATGTTGAAACAGTCCTTATTTTATTATCGGCGGTTCCGTACACCAATGTGCTTATCCTTGCTTCAAGTATGGCCCCCATGCACATTAGACATGGTTCAAGTGTCACATAGATCGTCGTATCAAGCAAACGCCAGTTCTCTAGATATGCAGCAGCCTGGGTAATTGCTATCATCTCTGCGTGTGCCGTAGGATCTTTCAACATCTCCCTTTGATTGTGTGCTCTAGCAATCACACGATCATTACAAAGAATAATACAGCCTACAGGAATCTCTTCTTCTTCAAAAGCTTTTCTTGCTTCTGCCAATGCCATCCTCATATATTGAGCGTGAATATTTAAGCTGTCCATTAGGTTATAAGGTGTGGCACATAGTATTATACAGAGAACTCTGCAAATACAGAAGATATAATTAGATGCCTTTATTTATTAATGCGCCCAGCCCGATTCGAACGGGCAACCGACGGTTTCGTAGACCGTTACTCTATCCAATTGAGCCATGGGCGCAAATATTTATTTATACAGTGGGACAAGAACCAAAAAAAACAATACTACAAACTCTTTGTTTCCGGCGTAAAATTACTTTATATATAAAAATTTTAATGTTTTTGCATAAAAAAGTCAATAAGCGTTTGATTTGGCCCCATATGTGCAGGGCTGATTTTAGTATTAGTATGAAATTATGTTTCTTATTTGTTTTTATCTTCTTTTTACTCTTTTTATCTAATCCACCCATTGTACAGACAGTCTTTGAGTATAATGTACAAATTTTTTCAAATGTCTCCTAACATACACTCAAAGTGATAAAAAATTTGACATTTAGTGATTTAGGTTTTGTTAGAAAAAAATCAGTTCGTGATTTAATCCATGCCGATTCCTATGAGATTAGAGATAAAAACTTAAATAAGCTTGGTCCCTTTGAGCATATAATCAAGGCACCAAAACAAAAATAGACAAAAATAAATAAAAACCCTTTGAAATCTGCACCAAATACTAATATCATACTAAGGTTTAGATGATGCAAATTTGTTTTATGTAAGCTGAATAATTTTATGACGACAGAAATATCTATAGTTTTACCCCTTTATAATGAGGAGGAAAATATTCGTCCGCTAATATCATCACTTTTTAAGGTTATGGAAAGGGTTGATAAAGAATATGAAATAATAGCGGTGAATGACGGAAGCAATGATAACAGTGGAAAAATATTGCTTGAACTCGTCAGTACTTACAAAGATGTCCGAATAATTACTTTTGACAAAAATTACGGGCTTACGGCATCAATCGATGCGGGTTTTAAAGCTGCAAATGGTACCGTTGTTGTTACTATTGATGCTGATTTACAGAATGAACCGGATGATATACCATTACTTTTAGAAAAGATAAAAGAGTTTGATATGGTATGCGGATGGAGGTTCAAAAGGCACGACCCGTTGTTGAAAAGATTATCCTCAAAGGTTGCAAATTATGTACGGAATAAACTTTCTGTTGAAGATATAAATGACAGCGCTTGTACTTTAAAAGCGTTTAGAAGGGCGTGTCTTGACAAAATAAAGCTCTATAACGGATTTCACAGATTCCTTCCAACGCTTTTTAAAATGGAAGGATTTTCTGTAACTGAAGTTAAAGTGAGGCACCATCCCAGACGCAGAGGTATATCAAAATTTAATATCCGGAACAGAATATTTGTCTCATTTATTGATCTTCTGGTCATAGTCTGGATGAAAAAGAGATTATTAGAGTACAACGCTATACAAAACCAAGAAGACCTTAAAAAAAGTTAATCAAAATTATTATGATCTGGAAATAATAGCTGCAAATTTGCAATGCTGTTTCCAACAATATCAGTTTTAATATATAATAATTGGGATTTAAATTCTTTATTTAAGAAATGATCACCAGTAACCAGAAAGATTCAATTACTATCATACCTATTGATAGTGTCAAAGAATTATTACTTGTGAAGCTGTCAAAAACGCTGGAAAACGTTTTCAATGTAAACTGTTCCATTAGAGACGAGATGCAAATGCCTCCAGACGCATACGATCATTCAAGAAATCAATACCACTCCACACCAATTATCAAACAGTTAAGAGATAGAGAGGTTCACCACGCCCATAAAATACTGGGAGTAACAGAGCGGGACCTTTTTGTTCCTGATGTTAACTTTGTGTTTGGCCAATCTTATGTAAACGGAACCGGGTCTGTAATATCGTTGCATAGGCTGCGTGAGGGATTTTACGGAAAAGAACACAATGACGAACTCTTTCACGAAAGGATAACAAAAGAGGCTATACATGAACTGGGACATGCGTGGGGCGCATGGCATTGCAAAAAAAAGAAATGCATTATGTCTTTCTCTACTACTATAAGAGACACAGATAAAAAATTATTTACATTCTGTAAAAAGTGTAAAAATATTTTTAGTAAAAATATCAAAAAATAGATATCCTCAATTGCAATAGAAGGTTAATTTATAACAATGAAAAAGAGTCTTCTGGAAAGCATATATTTAAAGAGATATTTTATCATCCTAATAACTGCTTTTGTTGGCATTATTGTTACTTCGTGCCAAAAGCAGGCCGTTTCAAAAGATGATATTGTCATTAACATTGCAGGTAATAAAGTTACAGTAGAACTTGCAGTTACAATTAAAGAGCAAAGCAAAGGCTTAATGTATCGTAATAAACTTGCGCCTGACCACGGCATGCTATTTATTTTTCCTCATTCACGCCATGCCTCCTTCTGGATGAAAAACACAAGAATTCCACTGTCAATTGCATTTATTAAAGAAGATGGATGGATTGCACAAATTGAAGACATGAAACCCCAAAGTTTAAAGACGCACATTTCCGACGTAAAGGTTAAATATGCCTTAGAGATGGAACAGGGATGGTTTAAGAAAAAAAAGATAAAAGTAGGGGATTTTATGGAAATCCCGTCAGAGTTTACTCAACTGAGTCATAAATGAAACACCTCGTGATTCAGGTTTTGGTTAGATTTGGATGTTACGATTGGGCGGTTCCGTAAGTGGGCCTTAACAACATTGAGAAAATCATGATGGTACAACATTTAAAGATTACCGAAAATGAATTGCTTAGTGTTTCATTTCCGACGCAGTTGAGTATAAAAGAAAAATTATAATTTGGATTGTTTAAAGTTTTGAATACCGAATAATTACAATTTTTATTATGAAAATAAAAGCAATTATATTTGATTTAGATGATACCCTGTACGATTGTACTGGTATGCTGGCAGAGGCGTCGAGAAGAAGAGCGGCAAAGACGTTAGTTGATTTGGGAATTCCATGCAGCGAAGAAGAGATATATAATATACTAAATGAAGAATTTGCAAAGCATGGGTCCTCTTTTTACGTCTTCAATGAAATTGCAAAAAAATATGGAAAAAGTCATGATACGGTCCAAAAAGCACTTAAAGCCTACAATAGTAGTGAAGTCGCAAACATTGAGGCGTTTCCGGATGTGATATCAACACTTAAACAGTTAAGACGTAGCGGGTACAAGCTCTTTCTAGTTACATTAGGAGTGCATCAAAGGCAGGAGAAGAAGATAAAACTCTTGGGTCTAAGCGATCTGTTTGATGAGATAATTATTAGTGATCAGGAGGTTGGGTTACTACTTGAAGAGTGTTATGAGATGCTGTTAACGATGCACAATTTACGTGCCCATGAGGTTGCTGTTGTTGGAGACCGGACAAGAGAAGAGCTTCGAATCGGCAATACAATGGGCATGACCACGATTAGAATGCTGCATGGGCGTTTTAAATTAAGTCCCATTAATGCCCGCCTTCAAAATGTTGATTATAAGATTAAACGTATTTTCCAAATACCTACGATTATAAGTCTAATAAATAAGGGAATGACACCTGATGTTGTTAAAATTGTTGCAATTGGCGGCGGCACTGGCCTGCCTATTGCGTTAGACGGAATAAAGTCGTACAGCAACAACATTACCGGCATTGTTGCTGTTACTGATTCAGGTAGAAGTTCTGGAGTCCTCAGGGAGCAGTTTGGGATTCTGCCACCGGGAGATGCAAGAAACTGCTTAGTTGCTCTTTCAAAATCAGAGGAACAGGAGCAAGATCTGAACAACCTGTTTCAATACAGGTTCGACAAAGGCAGCTTAGACGGAATGAGCCTGGGAAACCTATTGATGACCGCCTTGATTGACATTACAGGAAGTTTTGATCAAGCGATAAAAAAAGCAAGCAGGATATTATCCATAAAAGGAAAGGTACTGCCATCAACCCTTACCAGCACACATATTTGCGCTGAACTTGAAGACGGAACATATGTGGAAGAAGAGTACAACGTCAGGGCAGTTGGAAAAGCCCCCATAAAGACCGTATATTTAAAGGATAAAGATGTTAAAGTCCTCCCCGAAGCAGTTAATGATATTAAAAATGCAGAGATCATTATTATCGGGCCCGGCAGTTTGTACACAAGCGTTATCACAAACCTTCTTGTCCATGACATTAAAACGGCAATCAAAGAATCAACAGCAGTAAAGATCTACATTTGCAATATAGTAAGCCAACCCGGACAATCTGATAATTATTCTGTTTCAGACCACATAAGAGCCATAGAAAAATATCTGGGTGAAGGAGTAATTGATTATGTTGTTGTAAATAATAACACACCAGGAAAAGAGATATTAAAAAAGTATGAAGAAAAAGGTGCGGGCGTCATTATTATGGATGAGGACTCTTATAATTTAAAGCCCATTATAAAAAAGACAGATCTGGTGGAAGATCTGCCGGATCATAGAATATTATGGGAAAAAGAAGACATGTTAAGGCATGACCCCGAGAAACTTGCAGATGCGGTTTATAGAATATTTGCAGAAATCCCATTATACAGAGAAGAGGATTAGAATATCAAAAGTTAGTATAGTTTAGTATAGAATAGAAGGCCATCCATGAATCGATACTTTATCGTCGTGATAACTATATCTTTTGCATTGGGTATATTCCTGGACAACTTGCTTAACGTTTATTTCAGGTTTTCGTTTCTAATTTTCGCTTCTCTAGCAGTAGGTTTCGTTCTTTTATTCTACAAGTTTAAGAACATACGCAGTATTATCTGCGTAGCACTAATAATTACATCAGGTTTCACATACCATCATTATCGTTCATATCCCACCTCTCAGAACAGCATTGAAAACCTTATCTCCGAAGATAGAACACTTACAAAAATAAAAGGGATAATTATCCGTCCTTTGGTTGTTAAAAGTAGATTCAACCAATTCCCAACTGGTTTATCAAGAGTAGCCAAAGAAAACAAATCCATTATCTTCCTAATACGTGCAGAAGCAGTAAAGATAAAAAACAAATGGGTCCCAATCTCCGGCATAGTAAGAGGTACTATATACCTTAATTATTTTCACAAATCAAAAGACAACACCTATCTGTCATTACAACACCAAGATTTACAATATGGAGATAAGATTGAAATTACAGGCAATATTTTTTCTCCGAGACCACCAACGAATCCAGGCCAGTTTGATTATAAAAAATATCTATGTCGTAGCGAGCCTCCTATCAGGGCATTAATAAGTGTGGCAGATCCCTCCAATGTAAAACTATTGTCCCGTAACAACGAAAGCCTTATATTCCGTTATATTTTCTCGTTAAGGAAAAAGTTCCTCAACACCATTTATAGTGTGACAGGGCAAAGTAAACCGTCAATACTAACGAGCCTTCTACTGGGTGAGCGGGAAGACGTGCAACCACAAGTCATGGATGCTTTCATTAAGAGCGGGACAATTCACTTTCTTGCGATAAGCGGTCTTCACGTCGGAATTCTAGTTGTAGTGGCAAATCTGATTTTCTTAATACTCTCCGTTAACACCAAGGTTTCCGGCTACATTATAATTGTCTTAGTTATAGTTTACGCCATCCTTACAGGTATGAAACCGCCTGTCCTAAGAGCAACTATTATGGTTGTAGTTTATTACGTAGCCATAATACTTAACAGAAGGTGGAATACTCCATGCGGAATTGCCGCCGCAGCAATGTTTATTTTGATAAGAAACCCATCTGAACTTTTTAATGCAGGTTTCCAACTCTCTTTTCTGTCTATTACAGGTATTCTGCTAATGGCCCACCGTATAGAGCCATACCTCCAGAGAACACCTGGGCTAGAAGAGAGGTTATGCAATAGCTTATCTACAAAGATTCTGCATTTCTTTGAGATTTACTGCGCAAAAACACTATCGGTTTCTATTGCCGCATGGCTGGCAGTAGCACCAGTGTCCGCCTTCTATTTCCACATAATTGCACCTTTATCCATACCATTGAATATTGTAATCTTTCCTCTTATATGGCTTGCCTTAGTTTCAGGATTTATATTTATGACAGTAGGTAGTATCTTCTTGTTTCTAGCAGTACCGTTTGCATGGATAGCCACTATAGCTGATTATATAATAATAAAGATTATCTCTTTTTCAACGATTAGCCACGTAACATTTTTCTATACTTGTAGTCTGACCGCTGCCTGGCTAGTACTTTACTACATATTGGGAATGGTTCTAATCAATTCAGAACGCTTAAAGTTAAGACGTTCCCGTGTGATTATTATTGTACTTCTGACCGGAAGTGTATACTTTTTTTCAAACCTGATCGATTCGGAAAAAGATCAGCTGCGGCTAACATGCCTTGACGTGGGACATGGTAGTGCTGTCTTTATTGAATTCCCAAACGGGAAAAACCTCTTGTTTGATTGTGGCAGTTTTTCAAATTATGATATAGGGAAGTGGATAGTCGCCCCTTTTCTATGGAAACAGAGGATAAAGAAGATAGATACTGTTGTTATTTCACATCAGGATACGGATCATTGCAACGGTCTACCTTCAATAATGGAAAGATTTAAGATCGGCACTCTGCTTACAACGAAAAGATGTTCCATTTCTGCAACAGGAAACAAATTATTGCAGTCGGCAAAGACAAATGGCATTAAAACAGGAATGATCAGCGCCGGTGATGAAGTTACCGGTTATGAAAATACAAAGATCGCTGTCTTAAACCCTCCAAATGATCCAGCAATTGCATCTCTTTTGTCTGTAAACGATGCATCATCGGTCTTAAAAATTAACTGTTTCGGATATGTGGTGTTGTTATGCGCAGATATAGAAGAAGATGGGATAAACAGACTTGTTCTGTACTATAAGAACAACATTAACTCAGACATTATCATTGTTCCACATCATGGCAGACATTCTAATAACAGTAACATATTAGCAGATCATGTTAAACCTGAGTATGCCGTAATAAGTGCAAAAGACCAAGGACCATCCGAAAGCACTATAGAGGCATATAAAAATGCAAAGATATTGCAAACCGGTAGATCAGGTGCAATTACTGTAACAATAAAAGAAACAGGGATCAATGTGGCACCTTTTTACTGATTTTTGTTCTTTCTCCAACCTTATTTATCAGTTCAACGTTGGTATTGTATCTCTTGACTAATCATAATTGTTTAACTCTCCATGAAGAGTTAAACAATTACTAACCATGAGTTCCATTATTGTCCCAACAAGAGTAATAAACCATCAGTCCTGAATTTATCCGCTAATCCTGCTTAATAATGGTCTCTATTCCGTCTGCACTAAATACAATCGTCCCGTCACTGCCTACAAGCTTAAATCTGAAAAAGAATTTTGCAGTTCCGTTAATGTCTGTTACTGCGGATGACGGCCATACTAATACTCCGGCACCACTGGTATCTGCATCAACCTTTATCCCTGGAAGAGGATTACCTTGCCGATCCACTACTATAACTGTTGCTTTTTTTCTCAGCAAGGATCTTTTATGTGAAGATGGAATCACAATTAAATTTGTTACAACTGCATCCTCATCCAAAAGTACCGTAACACTATTAGATCCTTTATTAACCACATAAACAAAATTATTATTCGTGTTAACCGCAACTCCCACAGGTAACTCTTCTGCCTCTATTTTGGTTTTGACCTGTTTGGTTTCTTCATTGATTATGATTACACCGCTATTATCGGGATCTGTTATAAATATATGGTTTCTGTTAGGGTTAACAGCCAATCTGAATGGCTCGTCTAATTTAAATTCATTCACTTTAAAAGGGGTTGAGGGTACTACAATATCTGCTACAATGTCATTGCTTTCACCGTCAATTAACTGGAGGCGGTTAGTATGTGGACCAAGTATTAAAGTTTCATTTGCCACATATATTTGATTTGTCTCCCGGTTTAAATCTAATCCGTAGATTTGCGAAACAAAGATATCTCCTCTAATAGACCCTAAATTAATATTATCAACTATCTCATTACTTGCGCCATCAATAACTAATAAATTGTTATCAGAACTAACAGTTGCACTAAACACCAAACTTGAATGTGTAACATATATAATGTTTGTATTAGGGTTAACAACAATCCCGTTTGTATTTAAGAAGACTTCATCAAGTGGATCATTCTTGTTTACAAGATTTACATCAATCCGGTCGAGCACAATGTTTTCATCACCGTCAATAATATCAACACTATTTCCTGCAGAATTTACAAGATAGATCAGGTTTGTTAACTCATTAACACATATTCCCAATGGACGAATGCCCACATTAATTACGTCTATTACTTCATTAGTAGCGGCATCAATCACACTAACCGTATCTTCACCAAAGTTAGTTATATATACGTGATTAGTAATTGTATTAACTGCAACTCCTTTTGGAATGTTCCCAACATCAATAGAATCCAATATTTTATTATTTTCTCCATCTATTATGCTTACACTGTTATCTCCGCTATTGGTAACATATAAACGGTTCGTTATCTGGTTTATACCAATTCCTACAGGTGCAGCACCAACTGCAATATTTTTTACCATAATCTGTGATTGCGCAAGATCACAAGAAAAAATAGTAACGAAGATTACAATTTGTAGAATCTTGTATATTGAGCTATTTTGCATTAGGACATGATATAAATAGATTGATAGGTAAATTGAATATTATTAGAGATGGAACATTAACTCAATTTGAAGTTACGAATTATTACATATTGATGTTAATCTTGTATCACTGTCACATTACCGGATCTTAGATTTACTACATAGACCCGGTTTGTCACGGGATTTATTGCTATGTCCCATGGTGCTTTTCCCACTCTGATGCTCTTAACAACCTCATCAGTACCACCATCGACAACATTAACTATATTTCTATCTCTACCACTTGAGAGACCACTTACGTATATATGGTTTGTTGTTGGATTAACTTCAATGCGAAAGGCGTCATTTATACCCGGAATCTCTTTGATAATTTGGTTACTCTTTCCATCAACTACATTGACACTATTACCGGCAACATAAATCTTATTGTTTCTTTGGTTAAGACTAAGATCATGAGCAAAGATTCCCGTTATTGTCTCTTTAATTTTATTAGCAAATCCATCAATTACTATAACAGGTGCAAAAAAAATGTCCTGATCTTGATGTGGAGCCGCCATTAAATCGCTTACAATAAAACTTGTAACATATATACGGTTAGTTACAGAATTAGCTTCAACAAGGTCAAGATTCATTCCTCTTATAAAATCAATATTGTCAATAATCTTATTGGTAAGACCGTCTATTACACTAACTTTACTTTTTAATCTATTCGTTACATAGATTCGATTACTCTTTATATTAACACCCACATCTTGTGGAGAAGCCAACCGCCTGATAGTTTCAATTACACTGCTCCTGTTCCCATCAATTACGCTGATGCTGTTACTTCCTTGGTTCGCCACATAAATTCGATTTGTTACCGGATTAACACACGCCCCCCGTGTTATGAAACCTATCTCAATAGTATCAACAACACGATTAGTATACCCATTTATCACACTGACAATCCCTCTTTTTCTAGAGTCCCCATCACTAAAAACATAAATCTTGTTAGTGGTAGGATTAGCAATTATTTGGAATGGAATAACACCAATAACCACACTATCTATAACCTGATTTGAGTTGCCATCAATAACACCAATATTATGACCGCCTGCATTTGCTATGTATATGCGGTTTGTGACAGAGTTAACTCCTATTCCTTCAGGAAAATTGCTGCCCGTTATGGTGTCAACAACTTCATTAGTATTGCCATCTACCACAGTTACACTGTCATCCGAAACATTAGTGACATAAATGTTATTTGTTTCAATATTAATATCAATAGCCCTTAATCCATGTGTTATATTAATAGAATTAATAAGGCTGTTGCTATTGCCGTCTATTATGTTGATAGAATCATTATTTATTATATAAACGGTATTTGTGTTACTATTAATGCTAATTTGCCTAGGGAAACCTTCAACTATAATTGTATCAACCACCAGGTTAGTAACGCCATCTATCACAGATAGAGTTTCATTCGATGAATCCGAAACATAGAGCATGTTTGTTACAGGATTAATAGCTATCCCAGATGGAGATGCGATCATGATGGTATCAATTACTTCATTAGATTCTCCATCAATCACACTGATGCTGCGGCCATTACTGTTTACAGTATAAATCCTGTTTTTTAAAGGATTAACCGCGAGGTTCGAAGGAGAGCTACCTACTTTTATTTTATCAATAATGCGGTTAGTCTCCCCGTCAACCACATTGAGATTATTACGGTGATCAGTTACGTATATTCTATTTGTTAACACATTAATGCCAATAGCCTGCGGGCCAGCTATTATTTCTATTGTTTTAACAACTTCATTAGTATTTGTGTTAATTATGCTGACATTGCGGCTGTGTGTATTGATCACATAAACTTTATTTGTGGCCGTATTTACAGCAATCCCTTCCGGGCCAGTACCATTTCCGGCTTTGGGCCCAATGGGTATTGTTGTTAATACTGTTTGGGCAATCAAGCTGCTTATAAATAAAGGTATGACCAAAGCAAGAAAAACAATAAACGGCAACACCATTTTGCAGAATGGTTTAAGCATAACTATTTTCTCCTGTCTATTTTCATTAACCAAAACGTAATATTTAGGAAGGGGCATGTAATAATGAACAAGCATTTTTAAATTTTCATGAAATTTCTCATTCTTATTAATATTAGTACTCCAAATTAATAAAATAGAAATACCCGATTAAAACTAAAGATGTTATTACAGTATCTATTTAGCGTATTTAGAATTCAGGAGTCAGAATTCTGAATGAGAAAACCAACACAACATTGAAACTATTTAACTTGTGGGTAGAAGTCCTCTTTGCCCATTTGCACTGTTTAAATGTTGTTAGGTTGATGGGCATGCCCTAAGGGCGTTTGTCTCAAACCTATTGTTGGTGGCCCTTGTAATTAAAGAATGTTTCTTAAAATTGAGAGCTCTTTGATCGGACATTTGTTGTCGCGAAGCGGCGCCAACTAGAAATTGATCTGGAAACTAGTGCTATATTCTGAATTCTGGATCCTGAATACTGGATTCTGCATAATTACTTATTACAAATGATTAGCCAAAAGCAAAAGATGGGTGGCTACGTAGCAGACGGTGTGTGTAACACACACATAGAATTCAATCTTTTCCTAAAGAACGCCTTTCAACAGGACCCTGAAATGTCTGTGTCCACTCCGGGCGTGGAGGAAGGTTACCTCTATCTATCTTACCTTGCCATTCTTGATCTGTAAGGCGATCTTTCGCGCCATGGCTAAACTCATAATATGAATAAATCGGCCCTACGTAAACGGCCTTATCATCCTCGTTATCGATTGCGATTACGCAAAAATTAACATCCCCAACTCCCACCTCTAGTACCTTTTTTTCATTGGTATCTGTGTGCACGTCCGCAATTGTCGGATCCCATTTCCTTGCAAGAATCCCTCCGTGTTTATCTCGATTATAAAACAGATTGCAGTACCATCCATCATATCGTGGTGGCCCGCTCCCTCCGCCCCTGACATCAATGGTCTTTTTTATGAATTGTTTCTCTTCATCTGTAAATGGCTTACCCTCAAGTTCTTTTTCCGCCAGTCCTTTTAATTGGTCTAATGTAACAGACATGTTTTTAAAAAATGAAATTTGCCTCTTTTGTATCTCATTTAGCAATTTATCTGGCTTTCCATCATTAGATGAATAGTCTGCTGCCTTAAATAGACGGGCAGACTCGTCAGCAAAATACTTAATTCCCGCATAAAAAGCCGGATAGGGTTCTATATATCCAGTCGGATATTCACAGCCCAGAAATGCAGTACCCGACTGTTTTGCATAGAGAATTGTATCGTGTCGCAACTCTGCCCATGACGACAACTGGGTTTGCAGTTGCTTCATTTGCCACGCTCTACCCGCCATAACTTGCGGAAAATTTTTATGATTTGTCATGTCATCATCAATAGTTCTGAGACTATGCAACCAGAGATTATATAAGTTTTGTTTCCAAAAGCCTGGCAATTGGTTGTTTACAAACTCAAAACACGCGAGTAAATTAGCGCTATAATTCCATTTCTTGAGTTCTTCACTTAAAAGAAGAACAGCTTCATTATTCCCCAATGCGGCCATTACATCCAAACCCTTTGGCATGAATCGTTTTATCTTCTTATTCTTAAAAATGATGGAATCAAAAACTACCTGAGACAGAATAAATGAATCAATCACAAACCGCTGTCCAAACATTTGAAATAGTGAAGGGGGAGGTACTTTAATCGTGTCGTGCTTATTAGAAATAACCAGTTGAGAGCGTATACGTTGATTTGTAAATCTATTTGACTCAACTGTATTCCTCACCCTTTGCAAATCTTCATCTTTTTCGACACCATTAAGATCTTTTATACTGTTCTCTTTAAGCACCTTAACCAGGTTAAAAGGAGATAAGTTATCACTCTTACCAATCATAAACGCAATAATATCATCTATGACCTTGAGTTGTTCCATACTTTTGGTATTAACCAATGTCTCAGTTAAGAGAATTGCATCTCTTAATTCACGATTGGCCTGCAAACGATCTCCAGGTTTGCGCGGGATAATGTTCCAACCGCAATCTGCACGCCCCAACCACATCATGCAACGAAAATAACTCTGCAATTTGATACTCTTTGTATAGTGACCACGCGGTTTGAATTGAGAATAATCTACATAACGTTCATCACCATAAATAGAGGTTGTCGACACTTTCCCTGAAACGGGAGACTGAAGACACAGCGCAGCAACTAAATTAAGGACCTCCAAGGCTTTTCCATCCTGCGCAAACTTTGTATGCACTTTCAACTTACCGTCCCACGTACCTTGTACTATAATCCTGTTTCGCTTTTCTAAGATAGAAAAAAACTCTCGTTTATTGATAGTCCCGTCCTCCAGCCCCTTTAAAAGAAGTTCAACGTCATCTTCATCCAATTCTAATTTGTCATCGACATTACCATTCTGATCTTTACGTACTTCCGCTCCTGCACCAGCCAATAAGTTACGAGCAATTGTTAAATAGAGATCAACATCTTTAATGTGATTAGAAAGTGGTGGATTTGTATAATTGGAGTACTTGTTAAAAAGTTCATTATGTGCATTTGAAAGGATGTCATCAATTGTATGAGCAAAAAGCACCTCTTCTAACTCCATAAGAATTTCATCATAACTGCGGTGCATAGCGTGAAGAATAGAATCTGTTGTAATAAATACCGGTAGATCTTTTGTATAAATAGCAAAATAAGCCGATCCAAAACTATTGCGTTGACCATGGTCAACAGAAACAAACCCGTTTCGTTTGAATATTTCCATCTCTTTTTGATTCAATTTCATCTTCTCACTCACGGAATCATAGAATTTGATTGCCGTAGGATCAAAAGTCAGCCTATCTTTGTATCCGCGTTTAGGAATCCTGGTCTTGAACTGCTGATAAGTCATGTCCTCATATTCTGACAAAATTTGTTCAAACACCTGTTTCTCATACGGTTTGTCAGCTTTTCCCTGTTTATTCTCACCAGCTGAAACAACAAATGGAAATATTCCAACAACGAAACATAGTATATATTTTAGCTTTTTAGAAATCATCAGCGTGATCATCCTTTTCTAATATGTTTTAAATACCGGAGTTAATTGATTGACAACAAGATTTCGTTTTTAAGATATAAACCGCAAAAATAATATGCAGCAGAGTTTCCAACTAATAATGTTATTACAAATGATTAGTAAAATACAAGAAAAACAACATTGTCATTTTTTTGTTTTTATACTGCCCAAGTTGAAGATTTGACCATTGAAATTCGGGCAAAGATAATGTGAAGATAAGTATTACATGCATAATTTGTTACATGTACGTTCATTATCAGATTAAACACTCAAAATAACTTTAAAATGACAATGTTGTTTTTCTTGCATTTAATAAATATATTCATTAAGTTACAGTTTTGAGAAACTGTTATTATTGTATATATGCTTGGACTCTTAAAATTTATAATAACTCATACAAAGAGACAAAAGCGCAAAGTAAATTGTAGAATGAGTAATCATGGAAAAATGAAAAACATCAAGAATCATCAACTTTTCAATTGCCGGGCAATTGCCATTTGCCTTTTAATTTTATGTATGGCAATTAACATGGTCATCAGGCAAGTAACTGGTATTGAAGTTATAACAACAATAAATCCTGCGCCCTCATTCGGTAATACAAATGCAGTTGCTTTCAACCTCACAACAAACCGTATCTATGTCGCAGGCCCAAGCGTTGACAATGTCGCCATAATAAACGTAATAAATGTAGAGACTCGCCAGGTAATTAATCCTATTCCTGTTGGGAATTTTATTAGAAGAATTGCAGTTAACCCTACAACAAATCGTATCTACGCTGCTGATACAAACAGTAACGGTAATGTAAGCGTAATAGATGGTGAGACTAATCAGGTAATTAGTACTATTGAAGTTGGGGATTCCCCCTCTGCAGTTAGCGTTAATCCCACAACAAACCGTATCTATGTGGCTAATGGATCTAGTGACAATGTAAGTGTAATAGATGGTAAGACTAATCAGGTAATTAATATTATTAAAGTTGGAGATTTCCCCAGAGCAATTGGCGTTAATCCCACAACAAACCGTATCTATGTGGCTAATGGGTCCAGTGACAATGTAAGCGTAATAGATGGAAAAACTAATCAGGTAATTAGTACTATTGACGTTGGAGATTCCCCCTCTGCAGTTGGCGTTAATCCCACAACAAACCGTATCTATGTGGCTAATAATCGCCCCAGTGTCGATTTAACTGTAATTGATGGAGATGCAAATCAAGTAATTAATATTATTACCATTGAAAGTTCCTTTTTCTCCATAGGAGTTAATCCCACAACAAACCGTATCTATGTGGCTAATTGGTCCAGTGGCAATGTAAGCGTAATAAATGGAAAAACTAATCAGGTAATTAATATTATTAAAGTTGGAGGTACTCCAACAGAAATTGAAGTTAATCCGGCAACTAATATTATTTACGTTACGAATATTGCAGCAGATGATGTAACGATTATCTTGGACAACGCAAATGAACCGGTTGCAGAGTTTTCAGCTAATGTTACATCTGGGTTAACACCGTTAGATATAACATTTACAGATAAATCTACAGGCGATCCAACAAGATGGTCATGGGATTTTGGAGATGGTGAAGCCTCTTCCGAACAAAACCCGAAACATACCTATAGTAAAGAAGGGTTATTTACTGTAAGTCTAATGGCTAGTAATAACAATGGTCCTGATTTGGAGATAAAAAACAATTTAATCAATATTCCACCGATTAGAACGCCAACTGCAGCATTTGAGGCTATTCCGTTAGTGGGAAAAGCACCTATGAAGGTGCAGTTTACTGACCTTTCTAAAGGCTACTCCGATTTCTGGTCATGGGAATTTGGTGACGGAAGAATAAGTAACCAACAAAACCCTGTGCATACCTTTAATGAAACGGGGACGTTTACGGTAAAACTAGCAGTTAGTAATTTAAATGGCATTGATAGAGAAGAAAAGGGCAATTTGATTAACGTGCAAAATGAAGGAAAACCTGTCGCAGCATTTTCTGCAGAACCGTTAACAGGTTTTGCCCCATTAACGGTTAAGTTTACCAATTTGTCAAATGGTAAGATAGATAACTTGTTATGGGATTTTGGTGATGGTATGCATTCGCGTAGTCAGAAATTTAACCCTTCGCACATCTATCGTACAAGTGGCACATTTGATGTAACATTGACGCTAAATAATGCTACAGATGATATTTCTGAAATAAAAGCAGATTTAATTACCATTTTAGATTCTGACTCATCAGATTTGTCCGCAGCATTTCATGCACGCACTAGAATTGGTATTGCCGGAACAGAGGTAGAGTTTAATGACTTATCAACCGGAAATATTGTTTCATGGTTCTGGGATTTTGGCGATGGAAACACGAGTACGGAACGGAATCCTAAACACGCATACAATAATAATGGAATTTTTCCTGTAACTCTAATCATCAATAACAATGGTAAGATGGACACCCTTAGAAAAAAGGCCTACATTGAAATAAATGAAAACCATAGTTGTACGGCCGATTTTGATATTAATGTTGATAGAGAAGCCCTCGACGGTCCTTTTCCTGGTTCCCCTTGTGGCGGTAACAGTGTACTATTAGACAAAGTCTGTTTCACTGACAAGTCGAGTGGTGATATAGTTAGCTGGTTCTGGGATTTTGGCGACGAAAGTACCAGTACAGAACAGAATCCATGCCATGAATATGGTTTAGAGGGGGTATTTGTTGTCAATTTAACAATTACCGACCGAAGTGGTTGTGTAAATTTCAAAACAGATGCAGTCCGTGTAGAGGAAATAGATTTCCCTGTCAAAGACGCTGGTTGTATTGCAGGTTTTGTATTTGAGAAATCGACAAGTTCAGATAGTTGCCCACAAACAATTTGTTTTAAAGACATGTCTGGTCATATTATAAATAGTCGGTCATGGGACTTTGGAGATGGAAGTACTAGTAGTGAACGAAATCCGTGTCATACATATTTAACAAGTGGTGAATTTACAGTTAGACTAGCAGTAGAATGCTCATGTGTTGTTTTTGGATTTGGAGATGAGCCAGTTGTAAGTAAAACAATAAGAATAGAAAGTGGTATTACGGCCGACTTTGATATTAACGTTGACAGTGAAGTACTCGATGGACCATTCCCAGGTTTCCCTTGTGGCGGTAACAGTGTACTATTAGACAAGGTTTGTTTCACAGACAAATCTAGTGGTGATATAGTAAGCTGGTTATGGGATTTTGGCGACGGCAGTAACAGTACTCAACAGAATCCATGCCATGAATATGGTTTAGGAGGCGAGTTTGTTGTCAACTTAACTATTACTGATAGAAACGGCTGTGTCAATTTCAAAACAGATACAGTAAGTGTTCAAGAGATCGTTTTCCCTGTTAGCGACAATTTTTGTGCAACTAGTTTTGTATTTGAAACAGCATCAAGTTCTCCTACTTGTCCACAAACAGTTTGTTTTACGGACACATCCACCATTGATTCGGGAGAGATAGTTAGCTGGTTATGGGATTTTGGAGATGGAAGTACCAGTAGTGAACGAAATCCGTGTCATACATATTTAACAGAGGGTACTTTTACAGTTAAGTTAGAAGTAGATTGTGCTGGACAATGCGTTGTTCCTTTAACTGGCCCGGCTGAAAGGGAAATAATAATCGATTGTCCTCGGCCAGAAGGCACTTTAGCAGTTTCTCCCACATCCGCAGGCAAATCCTTACTATTCAAGAATGCTGTTGTTACGGTATTGGATAAGGATGGAAGACCCGTAAGGGGCGGTGTGATTGTGAATGCTACTGTAACAGGAAAAGGAAGAAAATTACCCGAGGTCAGGCCATTATCTACTATCACTGACTTTAAAGGTGAAGTACGGTTTAAATTCAGGTTTCCGTTACTCAGCCAGGATGGAGCGATTACTTTTGCTGCAAATGGCCTAACTGCTACTATTATGGAAGAATAATGAGTAGGCTGGAGAAATATTGCTACACCAAAGCTATCTAGAAAATATATCAAAGATATTATACACACCTCTTTACAGATCATCGTCTGTTTCAGTGGAAACATACCCTGTATTTAGCATAAGGAAGACGCTGTTTGTAAATGTACCTGTTATTTAATTACATTACCTACCTAACTAAGGAAAGTGCATGTATACACATCTTCACATCATCTTTGTCCAAACTTCAATCGCTAAATCCTCAATGCTGCTTGGGTCGCATTGCAGGTTGGTTCAATGAGCTTGAACAAATCTAACATAAATCAGAGAGTTACATGCACATTCCAAAGCACAGGTTACAGAAAACCAGCCTTTACCAACATCTTCTCTTAGTAAAAGAAGCAATATACAAGTGTATGGCCATGCATGCGTTTGTAACTAATGGTACAGTTGACTGTTATGACTATTTGTTCTTTTACCCGCCTTTTAACTGTAGGTAAATCTTTTAATTTATCTTAATGCAGCAAAAACAAATCTTAGCATAAGTTCTGTCTTTTTAACCAGTTACCAGGATTATTGTTTTTTGGTATCTATTTTGCATAACGTCTAAACATTTCTAAAAAGAAAATGATTCTATTTTCTGCGCGGGAACAACTTTACAAATAAGTTTGGTTTCCCGATTAATTAATTAGTTAATGTTTGATAAGGAGAAAAATAATGAAAAAAACATGGATTGTTTTTTTTAGCTTAATCACTTGATAGGTGTTTCTAAAAAAAGCTAGCTGCATTTTTCGAATGGGAAGAACTCTGCAACGGAGTTTAGTTTTCCCGAATTAATTATTAAACCATTGAAGAGGAGAAGAGTGATGAAAAAAACATGGATCGTTTTTTTTAGCTTAATTATTTGTTTTCTTGTTCTTCCTGAGAACATTTTTGCCGATGGCACTGCAAGAGGGTTATTTATAGACAGGATGAAAGACAATCCAGATGTCCCACGCCATGAACTTGTAGAGCGTCACCGATTTGTCGATGTTCGTTTTGAACTATTTGATCTTGCTAAGGTTAGTAAGGATAATAAGGGCGCCTCATTGGAGCTAAATCTTTTTGACGATACAGTCCTTAAGGCAATTCGTGATAGAATAGAGAGGAACAAATCAGGCGGGGTTGCATGGATCGGCCATATTGATGGCGAGGTAGATAGCACTGTAACCTTTGTGGTTGAAGATCAACGGGTATCAGGAACAATTACCATGCAGGATACTTTATACCACATACGGCATATAAAAGACAATCTTCATGTTATACGGGACATTGATACGTATGGGCTTTTTGTGGCAGAAAAGCTTATAGTGGCTAATATGCTGGAACCATTAGAAAGTGAGGTTCTTGACCTGGTTAATCGGGAGAGGACAATAGCCGGTCTTAATCCTTTAGATAACGATGATAGGCTAACTCGTGCTGCCCGAGGTCATTCGGAAGATATGGCGCAGCAAAACTATTTTAGTCATACCAGCCTTGACGGGCGGTCACCGGGTGATCGCATAAAAGCAGAAGGGTACTCAGGGTTTACATATGGCGAAAATATAGCAGCTGGTTATTCTACGCCCGTGGCAGTTATGAATGCTTGGATGAATAGTCCTGGACACAGGGCAAATATTTTGAACCCAAATTTCTGCGATATAGGTGTGGGTCATGCTGTAGGAGGGGGACGTTTTCGAGATTATTGGACGCAGAATTTTGGTTGTGGTGAAGATACGTCTTCTACACCAACTCCAACTCCGTCAGCGGCACCAACTGCAACACCCACTCCGTCAGCGGCACCAACCGCAACGCCAACGTCTCAAGGTAATTCATTTGAGAGTGAAGTCTTTAAACTGGTAAATCAGGAGAGAATAAAAGCTGGGCTCGATCTATTGAGCAATGATACCAGACTTACATCCTCAGCCCGCAAACATTCAGAAGATATGGCACAGCAAAACTTTTTTAGCCATAGGAGTCTTGACGGGAGGACACCGGGAGATCGTATAAAGGCAGAAGGTTACTCAGGATTTACATATGGCGAAAACATAGCCGCAGGTTTTTCTACGCCAGAGTCAGTTATGGAAGCTTGGATGAATAGTCCTGGGCACAGGGCAAATATTTTGAATCCAGATTTCTGTGATATTGGTGTCGGTTATGCAGAAGGAGGAAATTTCCGTCACTATTGGACACAGAATTTTGGTTGTGGTGCAGATACACCTTCTACACCAACACCGACACCAACTTCAACTGCAACTCCGTCTCCACCACAAGATATACAAATCGAAATAGGAGAAGTTTCCATTGATCATAACTGGACCACGGTAGGATTAACTAAATCATTTACAGATCCAATAGTGGTGGTCAAACCGTTGAGTCTTAACGGCGGGCATCCCGCAGTAGTTCGTGTTAGAAATGTGAGCAGTACTGGATTTGACGTAAGGATACAAGAGTGGCAATATCTTGATGGCCAACATACAATAGAAACCGTTGGATTTCTTATTATGGAACGGGGAAAATATACATTAAACAACGGGGTTCAGATAGTTGCAGACAGGTTTGACACTGACCAAACCAGCACATTTGATAATATACCTTTTAACCTGAATTTCCAAGATGTTCCTGTGGTGATTACCTCCATTTCTACTTTTAATGGGAGCGATACAGTAACCGGCAGGATAAAAAATACGAGTAAACAGGGATTTGGGTTTCTTCTGCAAGAACAAGAGAGTAACCAACTAAGTCACATTACTGAAACAATAGACTATATTGCCTGCCCACAGTCATCAGGCGTTATTAACGATGTTTCTTTTAAAGTTGCCAATACAGGGAACGTTGTTACGGATCGCCTGCAAACAATTCAGTTTGGTAAGACTTTTAACCAACTTCCGGTATTTATCTCAGATATGCAGACAACTAATGGCATAAACACATCAAATGTCCGCTGGAAGAACAAAACCAGGTCATCTATTGATCTGCTAATAGATGAAGAACAATCAAAGGATAGTGAGACTGGCCATATACCTGAAGAAGTTGGATATATGCTGTTTTCTCAATAATTAAACCAGTTAGTCGGAAGGAATTTTAGAGAGGCATCCTTAAAAGTATTAAGGATGCCTCTTTCTTAACCTAGTACAACGTCTATGTTGTATTGGCGATAACCCCATTTGATCTAAACTCTTTTTGTTAACAGATAGCAACTACTTAGGTGGAGAGACTGAAGGCTGAAGGTAAAGCTTAAAGGCAAAAAGACTGTAGCTTTTGCTTCTTGCCTTTAGCCTGGCAACCTAAAATATTTTATGCTTTATGCTTTCACCTTCCGTCTTCAGCCTTCAGTCTCTCCACCTAAGTAGGTAACAGAGGACAAGACTTAAGAAATCATACCCGTCACTAGAACGTTGACGCTGCACTAGGCTGTGTCCATAAATTGAATAGTAGGTAATTGAGCTGGCATTTTTTTTGCTCAATATAATCTTATTATGATTAATGTAACTTACACATATCCATATGTCCTCTTTCATATCCTGTAGATGGCGCAAAACCGGCAGCATCAACGTTCATCTTTATCACACAAACCAAATTTTGTTTCTCTGGTAATGGCACCATCTCTATGATCAACTTATACTTACCGGATATTTTATCTAACACTTGAAACCATACCATCCTCTACTTTATTCTGCAAAATTTTGCTCCATCTTTCTATACTTTCCACTTGTCCATCTTATATGAACTTGAACTCCGATATTATATTTGATAAACTCTTTTTCTTGGTTGTCCCCTCATTTTATATTGGAGGATTCAAACGTTCACAGACAAAAAGCTAACCGCGAAAATATTTATAGTAAGCAGTACTGTGCTATACAGTAATAATCTGAAACTATTTAAATGTATAAGAAGAGTGCGGCAAGAAAGCAGGTTTGTCATTTGGACCAACGGGAGAAATCTAAAAAATTGTAATTATAAGAGCTAGAAGATTTCCTACTTCGTTCGAAATGACAACATTGCCGAAGTTCGCCGAAGGCGCTAATTTATTACAGCGAAGATTCATTTAAGGTGTAGGTTGGGTTAAGCGGTAGCGAAACCCAACCTACTATTTACAAAATATTGTGTGTCGCAGATAATTGAAATGGTTTTCGTTATTACTGTTAAGTATTGACTCAAACCTAAAGGTATGAGGTACATTTCGTAACTCAAGGCTTTAGCCTTGATGATGTACGGAT
>JAIQZO010000111.1 GCA_021777055.1 Candidatus Anammoxibacter sp.
GACCGGAGTCATAATAGAAACAAACAGTCCCATAGATAACATTGCGAAATTTAATAATCTGGTAAGTGAGTATGATGCCGTGTTTATCGCAGTTGGTGCTCACAAAGGACGTAAAATGAGCATACCTGGTGAAGAGATGGCTGGGATAATGGATGGAGTGGACTTCCTAAGAAACGTTAACCTGCACATACATCAGACTGTCGGGAAAAAGGTAACTGTTATCGGTGCCGGAAATGTGGCAATGGATTCAGCAAGAACAGCAGTCAGGCTTGGAGCTGAAGAGGTTACTGTCGTATATAGAAGAACCAGAGAAGAGGTTCCTGCAGAAGATGAAGAGGTTGTAGAGGCAATGGAAGAAGGAATAAAATTTGAATTCCTGACTGCTCCCATTGAAGTAACAGGGAACGGTCAGAGGCTTGAGGGCCTTAAATGTATCAAGATGGAACTGGGTGAGGCTGATGATAGTGGACGAAGAAGACCTGTACCCATAATGGATTCAGAATTTGTGATTGAGACGGATATGGCACTGCTTGCGATTAGCCAGTCTCCTGATTTGGGATTCCTAAATGAAAGTGATGTTCAACAGACCCAATGGGGAACTGTAGTAACAGAACCTGGCTCCCATAGGACGACTAATGACAAGGTGTTCAGCGGTGGAGATTGTGTCCTTGGCCCTGCCACAGCAATAGAGGCCATTGGTGCCGGGCAGATGGCAGCCGTGGAGATAGATAAATTCCTTGGTGGTAACGGTGAACTACCCGTTAATAGTGATGAACTTGTCGCCATGACAAAAAATAAATATCTTGAAAGCGAAGAGGGTGAGCTGTTTAGACCACCGATGCCGCACATTGATATGAAGTTAAGGAAAACAACATTTGCCGAAGTTAAGATGGGATATAATGAAGATGCTACTGTTCGAGAGTCAAGGCGTTGTTTAAGGTGTGATCTTTCAGATTAGCACTGTTAAGAAAAGGAAAATTAATAAACTGTCCATTTTGTAGGGGTTCAATATTTTGAACCCCTTTACAAATCCCGGATTTATGTTAGATTTGTTCAAACTAATTGAATAGTATAGGGATTTTCATTTTAAGATTCAGATAGTTGTATTTTTTCTAATCGAATCAAACCTGAAGGTTTGAGTTACATTTCGTAACTCAAGGCTTTAGCCTTGATGATGTTTAGGGAGAGATATCCGTTTGCGATAGGAGACGATCCTTTTTGGAGATTCTAGTCCGCATTGGCGCTAATTGGAACAAACCGGAAGAGTTTTAGTCGCGTCTGGGATTTGACATTTTGCAATTGAAATTCGGACAAAGATAATTTGACGATGTGTGCTAAATTCATAATTTATTAAATGCTCATTCCTAAGTACCAATTTTAACTTACCCCAACGGGGTAATATTCACTAGCCCAGGGTAGAGCAACGCGGCACCCTGGGTAAAATATCAAATAAAATATAAACCCTGAATGGGTTTTACAAATTTCTCCCTCCCAAAAAAGATGAAACTTATATCCGTTGCCGGCACGTCCAGTAATGTTGGTAAAACCGCAGTTTGCGAATCACTAATTCGATACCTTTCCGACCCAGATAATAAGACCTGCAATAAAGGTAATGTTTCAGCTCTAAAGATAACTACACGCCATCAAGGTTTCTGCTCCAAAGGTTCATGCGGTGTTTGCGATTCCATAAAATACCCTTTTGTAATAGTAGATGATGAAGCAACAATAGATCAGGAAGGCAAAGATACCGCTCGATTTAAGAGCGCGGGCGCACGGAAGGTCGTCTGGCTTCTCTCGTTTCCCGAAACCTTGTCCGACGGTGTTAGTGCCGCATTGGACTATTTTAACACTGATGAAACAATTGTAATAGAAGGCAACAGCATTCTTTCTGTCCACGATGTAGACCTCGCCATAATGGTAACCAGACCCCCGCAAAAAGATATTAAAAAATCCGCATCCAAAATATTCCAAAAGATTGATACTGTTATAATCAATAAAGATAGCACCACTTCATCACAACAAATAAAAGATTCACAAGACTGGCTAAAAGAGATAGGCCTGAATTCATTGCTTGTTGAGATGAATCCATACGAATACGATCCAGTTCTCTTACAGAATAGGTTATTTAAACTACATTAATAGTTACAACGTAGGTTGTTCGGCTGAAGGCTGACGGCTATTAGAGAAAAATAACGCATAATTTATTACATCTAGGTTCCTTTGTTTGGAGAATCGGCTTGAGTTTTGAATAATCAGGAATTGTTATTGATTTAGAAAACTTATCGAAACGACAAAAGTCTTAAATTACCTGATTTGAGCGCAGCATAATAGTTGATGTTCTTCTTCTTCTTCTTCTTCTTCTTCAGTCTTTAGTCTTCAGCCTATTTACCTAATAAATAAGATTGGCTAAAAGAGATAGGCCTGAATTCATTGCTTGTTGAAATGAATCCAGTCGAATACGATCCTGTTTTCTTGAAGGATAGGTTATTTAAACTAGGTTAATCTTAAATACTAAGGTAGAGAGGTAGAAGGTAGAAGGCTATTAGAGAAAAATAAGGCATAATTTATTACATCCACGTTCCTTAGTCTGGCAAACCGGTTTGAGTTCGTGAATAATCAGAATTTATCCCTGATTGAACCATAGATCATCAAGACTGAGAAGGCCTTAACTTGCTTGATTAGAGTGGTGCGAAATCGTTGATGTTCTTCAGTCTTCAGTCTAATGTTGCGACTCCTGCAAGTTCTAATTCTGACAGTTGTGATAATGGATATTTCGGAAGAAAGGAGATTGTTTTCTCAATTGTCTCATATTCTGCCTCAATACGTAATTTATAGTTAGCCATAGAGGTTAACACCTTCTTGTTCAACTAATTTGATAAACTTTGTTGTGCCAGTTAAATCAATCACATCAACAGGTTTTGAAAGTTTAAGTAACAAGTCTCCATAGTATTTGAAAAAATCTTTAGGTGCAATACCTTCTACTGCAATATCTATATCATTACTTTCTTTTGTATTATCTAAACTGGATCCAAAGAGTAATACTCGTTTTACTTGATATTTCTTTGATATTTCCTGTATGGTTATTTTATCTCTTTCTGAAATCATGCATAAATTATACCATTTATTTCGCAAATGTTTGATTTTTTTACTACCAACCTTTGAAAACAGGGGCATCGACAATTTAACTATCCCCAGGAAAATGAAATATTAGAGTTTAACATTGCTATCAAACAACCAGAACCTAACAAGGAAATAATAAAAATTGCCATTTATTATGTCGTAAACAAATCAAATGGCTCAATCCGGATTTCCCGTGAGCTTTTACCTAAAACATAAGGGCCTATTTTCACAGTCGTTACTGGGAAAACAAATCCCTATCAGGTTTGTCACCGTCAACATCAATCACGCCCTGCCATTGGGCCGATGTTGACGGTGATGATGCTGGGGAAGCCCCTAATTAGCTTTTACGCTTGTGACGGAAGGAATTTTTTATCATCAATATTCTTATGTACAGAAAAAGGCCATAACTCGTAGATGTAATAACACTTATAATAACAGTGTTTTTCTGGCTTTTAAGCTATTAATCTGTTTTGACATTACGGGAAATCCGGATATAGCTAAACAATTTAATGCCTAGAGATATTGAGGGAGATGCTGTTCACCTTGCATATGCATCCTATTATAAAATAGATTACTTGCCTGGAACTGCAACCATTTGGCAAATGCAAACAAATAAAGAAATTGACATTCAGTCTTTAGTCTATTCACCTAATAATTAATTATCTTTTCATTATCAGCTTATAGAAAAAACAAATTTTTCTTTGAGAATTATTTGTAAAAATTAATTCTAAAATAGCTGACTGATTCAAAAATAGCGCCACCGATGTAAGTATACCTAGAGCAAAATGTTATGAAGTGTGCACGGATACAGTTATTGTTCTGATAATAATATTTTGTAGTAAATCCCCTTACACCCTTGTGGTGGTATCCCTTACAAGTAAAACAGCGGACTATTTTACTCTTGTTGACAAGCAACAATGATTGTGCTATATGTTTTATTTTGACAATAATGCATTAAGTTAATTTGGGATTACACATTGCAGAAAACTTAATCAAAATCGAGCGGACTTTTCGCCTCTTTAGTGGTTTGACTTTTAATAGTATGAGTATAAATCATGGTTGTCTTAACATCGCTATGTCCTAACAGCTCCTGTATTGTACGAATATCATAGTTAGCCTGTAACAGGTGAGTGGCAAAGCTGTGACGAAAAGTATGAGCTGTGATACGTTGACAAATTTGGGATTTTTTTACAGTTTCTCTACTTGTGATGTTTGCATTCTGACTTTTTTCAGAGGCAGTCTGAAAAGTCGAATAGCATAGAGATATAGCGTTAGAAGCTTGCTTTTGTTGTGTGACTGTCTGGCGTTTTTCTTGAAGCTTTTTTATAAAATGTGAGAGTGTCTCATTTTTTGACTCAGTAAAATGGTACTTTCTGCAAAAATCAAGATAACATCTCAACCATTTTCTGAAATTGTTATGCTCTCTAAGAGGAACACCATTATTAATCAGTATCAAATTAAACTTGGAATTAGTTTCTTGAGGTATGATCAAAATACAAAACCTTTTGAGAAAGATAGACGAAGAGATTAAAGTACACTTTATGTCTATCATGGTATATACCATGATAGACATAAAGATATTGCCTGGTTTACTAAAAAAAGTCAATATTTTAGTATGACTGCTAAATTTTTCGGAGATCTAGAGAAACTTCTAATCTCCTTGTTGAACGAAACCGCTGCGCGGTAGTTTTCTGCATCTACGACCCCACCAAAAGACCTTTACCAATCGAATAATACCCCTAAAAAAGCTGGACAAACTCTTACCTATAAACTATCTTTCCTTTAGTTTAATTTT
>JAIQZO010000112.1 GCA_021777055.1 Candidatus Anammoxibacter sp.
GACCGGAGTCATAATAGAAACAAACAGTCCCATAGATAACATTGCGAAATTTAATAATCTGGTAAGTGAGTATGATGCCGTGTTTATCGCAGTTGGTGCTCACAAAGGACGTAAAATGAGCATACCTGGTGAAGAGATGGCCGGAATAATGGATGGCGTTGACTTCCTCAGAAACGTTAATCTGCACATACATCAGACTGTCGGGAAAAAGGTAACCGTTATCGGTGCCGGAAATGTGGCAATGGATTCAGCAAGAACAGCAGTCAGGCTTGGGGCCGAAGAGGTTACTGTGGTATATAGAAGGACCAGAGAAGAGGTCCCAGCTGAAGACGAAGAGGTTGTAGAGGCAATGGAAGAAGGAATAAAATTTGAATTCCTGACTGCTCCCATTGAAGTAACAGGGAACGGTCAGAGGCTTGAGGGCCTTAAATGTATCAAGATGGAACTGGGCGAGGCTGATGATAGTGGACGAAGACGACCTGTACCCATAAGTGATTCAGAATTTGTGATTGAGACGGATATGGCACTGCTGGCGATTAGCCAGTCACCTGATTTGGGATTCTTAAACGAAAGTGATGTTCAACAGACCCAATGGGGAACGGTTGTAACAGAACCTGGCTCCCATAGGACTACCAATGAAAAGGTGTTCAGTGGTGGAGACTGTGTTCTCGGCCCTGCCACTGCAATAGAGGCCATTGGTGCCGGTCAGATGGCCGCCGTTGAGATAGATAAATTCTTTGGTGGTAATGGTGAACTGCCCGTTAATAGCGATGAACTGGTAGCCATGACAAAAAACAAATATCTTGATAGTGAAGAGGGTGAGCTGTTTAGACCTCCGATGCCTCACATTGATATGAAGTTAAGGAAGACAACATTTGCCGAAGTTAAGATGGGATATAACGAAGATGCTACAGTTAGGGAGTCAAGGCGTTGTCTAAGATGTGACCTTTCTGATTAGCATTATTAGAAAAAGGGAAATTAATAAATTTCCTGTTTTGTAGGGGTTCAAGATTTTGAACCCCTTTACAAATCCCGGGTATATATTAGATTTGTTCAAACTAATTGAATAGTATAGGAATTTTCATTTTAAGATTCAGATAGTTGTATCTTTTCTAATCGAATCAAGCCTGAAGCCTTGATGATGTATGGTGAGAGGTATCAGTTTGCGATAGGCGACGCTTCTCTTTTCTACTCGTTCCCAGGCTCAGCCTGGGAATGCATTGTTTTAGAGGCTCTGCCTCGCATATTGCAACATTTGTTAAACGACGTTAAGCCAAAAAAGTAAAGTCAAATGCACTGGTACACAACATTACAAGACAAAAGCCTTGTAACGAGCGGGTTATGGTTCTACTTGTTATTTAAACATGATTAATGTCTTCTGACATTTGTTTAAACTAATGACTTAGTTTTTTTGGCCTTTAGATTCTGGTTGAATTTGTTCAAACTGATTGAACTAAACCAGAAGTTTGGTCTTTCCCATGTTGAGGATTTGGCTCTCGAAGTTTTGCCAAGATAATTTGACGATGTGTGCTAAATTCATAATTTATTAAATGGTCATTCCTAAGTACCAATTTTAACTTACCCCAACGGGGTAATATTCATCAGCCCAGGGTTGAGCAAAGCGACACCCTGAGTAAAATATCAAACAAAATATAAACCCTGAATGGGTTTTACAAATTTCTCCCTCCCAAAAAAGATGAAACTTATATCCGTTGCCGGCACATCCAGTAATGTTGGTAAAACAGCAGTTTGTGAATCACTAATTCGGTACCTTTCTGATCCCGGTAGTAAAACCGACAATATGGATAATACATTTGTTACAGGTAATGTTTCTGCTTTAAAAATAACTACACGCCACCAAGGTTTCTGCTCCAAAGGTTCGTGCGGTGTTTGCGATTCCATAAAATATCCTTTTGTAATAGTAGAGGATGATCCAACAATAAATCAGGAAGGCAAAGATACCGCTCGATTAAAGAACGCAGGCGCCAGGAAGGTAGTTTGGCTGCTCTCGTTTCCCGAAACATTAGCAGAAGGTGTTAGTGCGGCATTGGACTATTTTGATACTGATGAAACAGTTGTAATAGAAGGCAACAGCATTCTTTCTGTCCACAATGTAGACCTCGCCATAATGGTAACCAGACCACCGCAAAAAGATATTAAAAAATCCGCATCCAAAATATTCCAAAAGATTGATACTGTTATAATCAATAAAGATAACACCACCTCATCACAACAAATCAAAGATTCAAGAGATTGGTTAAAAGAGATAGGTCTGAATTCATTGCTTGTTGAAATGAATCCATACGAATACGATCCCATTCTCTTACAGGGTAGGTTATTTAAACTAGGTTAATCGTAAACACTAAGTCAACCTTCTGTCTTCAGTCTATTCACCTAATAATTAATTATCTTTCCATCTTCAGTTTATAGTAAAAAAACAAATTTCTTTTTGCGAATTATTTGTAAAAATTAATTCTAAAACAACTGAGCGAGTCAATAATAACGCCACAGATGTAAGTATGCCTAGCGTACAATATTATGAAGTGTGTTCGGTTACAATTCTTATTCTGATGACGATATCTTGCCGTAAAATCCCTTACACTCTTGTGGTGAGATCCCTTACAAGTAAAACTGCAGACTATTTTACTCTTGTTGACAAGCAGCAATGATTGTGCTATATGTATTATTTTGCCAATAATGCATTAAGTTAATTTGGGATTACAGTTATATACTTAAAGTGATCACGGGAGATAGGGGTATATCTGTAAAATGGACATATTTGTTTGTCTTATTTTGTAGATAGTTCATGAATTAAATTTGAGACCATGGTTTATTCTGATTTCAAGGTCTGACTCCGAACTTTCTTGGTTTATTCTGATTTCAAGGTCTGACTCCGAACTTTCTGCAAGACAATGTATTGCTGCGTTTGTTATCTTTTGAAGATTGATAAAGCAAAAAGAGCTATCTTTTTTGTGCAAGGGAGATGTTTGTATTTGACAGGAGCCACCTAATGGGTGACCGTATGCCGTATATGTTATATGACTAGTCGGTTAAAGTCCGATCGTGGAAGTTCGGCAGTTCGTCCACGTAGCTTGAGGGAGATGCAAGGAGTAATCCGAAGTATTAAGTTCCTTGACAAAGGCTCAGTAAGTGGTGCCTAGCAAATCTGCGGGTTGTAGCGTAAGCGAACCTACAAGTAGCCTCGTGAATAGAAATGAAGTTGCCGACCTTTTGGTCGCTGTGGGAAGGCTGGAACATCTATCCTCACGATAACTGTCAAAACCAATAGATGGACTTCCTGGGTAGCAGGGATGACACGTAGAAGAAGCCATATAAAGTAGTGCGGGAGCCCCATATAGATAGCCATAATTGAGTGGCAACTGATGGATAATCCGAAATTTCATTAGGTCTGTATGGGAGTCGGAGTTGCCCATAGTACCGTTTGTAACGCAAGGACAACAAAACCTTGTGAGAGGGAAGGGCAATACCTTCATTATGTATTTCGAAGAAAGGAAGTAAAGGAGATTGCAATAATGCTTGAAACTCCAGAAAAGATTCAGGACTTTCAGAGAAAACTATACCAGAAGGCCAAGCAGGAAGAAGAGTTTAGATTCTATCTTCTTTATGACAAGGTTTACAGGGTGGATATATTAACCCATGCTTATAAACTTGTCAAAATAAACAAAGGCAGTCCAGGAGTAGATGGAGTAACCTTTGAAATTATGGGAACTCTTGTGGAACTCTTGGGGTCACATCTGGCGTATTGACAAATGGACATTAAATGCTAAAATACAGCAATGGCACGACCAGCAAGAATAGAATATAAAGGAGCATTTTATCATGTAATGAATAGGGGGAACCGAAAAGAAAAGATATTC
>JAIQZO010000113.1 GCA_021777055.1 Candidatus Anammoxibacter sp.
CAGTCGCCATTGATACAATTATTGCCCAGAAAGGCCATGACGTTAAATGTATTTACGTTGCTATTGGTCAAAAAAGGTCAACAGTTGCCCAAGTGGTACAGACATTAAAAGACAATGATGCAATGGACTATACAATAGTTGTTGCAGCAACAGCGAGTGACCCAGCGCCGTTGCAGTTCCTTGCTCCGTTTTCCGGTGCAGCGATGGGTGAATATTTCCGTGATAACGGTCAGCATTCATTGATTATTTTTGATGACCTTAGTAAACAGGCTGTAGCTTATAGACAGATTTCACTACTGCTCCGCCGTCCACCGGGCCGTGAAGCTTTTCCTGGTGATGTGTTCTATCTACATTCACGCCTTCTGGAACGTGCTGCGAAATATAGTGATGATAAAGGTGCAGGCAGTATGACTGCCCTTCCAATTATTGAAACCCAAGCAGGTGATATTTCTGCTTATATTCCAACAAACGTAATTTCAATTACTGATGGACAGATTTATCTAGAGAGTGATCTCTTTAATTCTGGCGTTCGTCCAGCGATTAGTGTTGGTTTGTCAGTTTCAAGGGTTGGTGGAAGTGCTCAAATACCTGCTATGAAAAAGGTAGCTGGAACATTAAGGTTAGACCTTGCACAATACAGAGAATTAGCGGCATTTGCGCAGTTTGGTTCTGATCTTGATAAATCAACAGCCGCACAGCTGGAAAAAGGTAAGAGGTTAATAGAGGTATTAAAGCAGATACAGTACGAACCAATGGCTGTGGAATACCAAATTATTATGATATATGCAGGTACTAATGGTTTTTTAGATGAAATTGATGCTGATAAATTAAAAGATTTTGAAAAAGGTCTAATTAAGTATATTGATGATAAGTATCCAAATGTGCCTTTAAGTATAAAAGAGAACAAGAAACTAGATTCAGAAGTAACTCACAAGATGGAAGAGGCAGTTGGTGAGTTTAAGCAAAAATTTTTAGGATAAAACGTGAATCTAATCTGAATTTCTAAAATCAGGTTAATCTTATGGAGTATTATTCGTGCTAGGGTTAAAAGAAATAAAGCAAAGGATTAAAGGTGTTACTAATATAAAGCAGATAACCAAGGCAATGGAAATGGTAGCTATTAACCGGGTTCGAAAGACTGAACAACGTATGCTAAATTCTAGGCCTTATGCTGAAAATATTAGTAAACTTTTAAAACGATTGTCCCTGGCGGTAGAGGACAATTCAAGGTTTTTTAAATCAAAGGATTCTGTTAAAAAAGTTAAGATTGTCCTTATAACCGGGGATAAGGGGTTGTGTGGTGCTTATAATAGTAATGCTATCCAAACGGCAATAAAATTTATAAAAAATGAGAGTGGGAAAGATTATAGTCTTTATCTTATAGGAAAAAAAGGTATTACATTTTTTAAGAATAAACACTATACAGTTGATGAATTTTGTCCTATACCCGTTGAAAAAATATCTTCAAAAGATATAAGTAATCTTTCTGAAAAGTTTATAACAGAATTTGAGGAAGAAAAATTTGATGAATTGTACATAATTTATACAAAGTTTGTAACTCTATCTAAAAATTTTGCGTCAACAATTAAACTTTTACCCATTGAAAAAGCTGAATCTACAGGGGATGTTAAATCGGTTGATTATATTTTTGAACCGTCATCGGAAGATATACTTAACAGGCTTATACCAAAATATGTTTTATCGCAAATTTTTTCCACTATTTTAGAGTCATTAACTTCAGAGTCAGGTGCAAGAATGGTGGCAATGAAAGCTGCATCAGAAAATGCTGAAGAGATCATTGGTGATTTGAAGAAATCTTATAATAGAGCGCGTCAAGATGCAATTACCACAGAATTGCTGGAAATAATATCAGGAGCAGAAGCTTTGAGACAGTGATGGCTTTAAAGATTTTATTGTTGTTAGTCAGCTTTGTTTTTTTACTATCTTTAAATGTCAATTATAAATTGTCAAAAGTAAATAGGAGGTTGAAAATTGAACGTAGGTAAAGTTGTCCAAATTATCGGTCCGGTTGTTGACTTGGTTTTTGATGCTGAGAATATACCTGGAATTAATAATGCAATAGAGATCAAAGATGATGAAAAAGATATCAATGTAATTGTTGAAGTTGCTCAACATATAGGTAATGATACTGTAAGAGCTGTAGCTTTATCAACAACTGATGGTATGGTTAGAGGTATGCAGGGTGTGGATACTGGCGGACCGATTACGGTACCTGTTGGTAAAAAGGTTTTAGGACGTATTTTCAACCTGTTAGGGGAGCCAATTGATAAACTCGGTGATATAACAGATTGTGAAAGATCTCCTATTCACAGAACCCCTCCTTCATATGCAGAAAGAGAGACAACTACAACTATTTTTGAAACGGGCCTGAAGGTTGTTGACCTCTTGGCTCCTTTTGCCAGGGGTGGTAAGGTTGGCCTCTTTGGTGGTGCCGGTGTGGGTAAAACTGTGCTTATTATGGAACTTATAAGAAGTATTGCAAGCGAGCACGGCGGTTTTTCTGTTTTTACAGGAGTTGGGGAACGAACAAGAGAAGGAAATGACTTGTATCTGGAAATGCAGGAGTCGGGGGTTTTAGATAAGACCGTACTTGTGTATGGTCAGATGAACGAACCGCCTGGTGCGCGACTTCGAGTAGCATTATCTGGATTAACAATGGCTGAACACTTTAGGGATAAAGAGGGCCAGGATGTTCTTCTCTTTATCGACAATATTTTCAGGTTTGTTCAGGCTGGTTCAGAGGTATCTGCTCTACTAGGTAGAATGCCATCTGCTGTGGGTTATCAGCCTACATTGTCTAACGAAATGGGATATTTACAGGAGAGGATTACTTCTACGAAAAAGGGATCTATTACGTCACTACAGGCGGTTTATGTGCCTGCTGATGATTTTACTGATCCAGCACCTGTTGCAACATTTCCACACCTGGATTCAACTATATCATTATCAAGGGCGATAGCTGAAATAGGTATTTATCCTGCCGTTGATCCTTTGGCTTCTACTTCCCGTGTTTTGGATCCTCGAATTGTTGGTGAAGAGCATTACAGAATAGCAAGGGATGTACAACAGATTCTCCAAAAGTATAAAGATTTGCAAGATTTTATTGCAATTTTAGGTATGGAAGAGCTTTCGGAAGAGGATAAAATAACGGTAGCTCGTGCTAGAAAGATTCAGAGATTCTTTTCTCAGCCTTTCTTTGTTGCGGAACAGTTTACTGGCACACCAGGAAAGTATGTTCCAGTCGAACAGACTATAGAGGGTTTTAAAGAACTCCTTGATGGAGCTTTTGATGATATTCCTGAACAAGCCTTTTATATGGTGGGTGGTATTGACGAAGTAAAAGAAAAGGCAAAGAAAATGTCAGGGAAGTAATTACAAAGGTTTGCAGTAAGATTATAAAGTATATAATACTATACATTAATAAGATTAAATTAACAGGTTCTAAATGGCTGAAAATACTTTCAAATTAAATCTCGTTACACCTGAAAGATTAGTATACGGAGAAGATGTTAAAAGCTTAGTTGCTAACGGAACTAGTGGCTCACTAGGTATACTTCCAAGGCATGCACCGTTGTTAACATCTCTTGAGATAGGTGTTTTATCTGTCACAGATAAAGATGGCAGTGTTAAAAAGTATGCTACTAGTAATGGATTTCTTGAAGTTAATAATAATGAAGTAACAATTCTAGTAGAAACTGCTGAAGGAATGGAGAATATTGATGCTAAAAGGGCTCTTGACGCTAAAGAAAGAGCCCTGCAAAGATTAGCAGAAAAAACTCAAGAAATTGACTTGCAGCGTGCGGAACTAGCGTTAAAAAAAGCAATTACCAGGTTAAAAATCAGTGGTAACTAATATAGTTCATTTACAATAAACATCCTAAGGTTTTTGTATATTAGTTAATAGGTAATTGATGTAAAAAGAAGTTGTTGTAATAATTGAATATACAGTAAAAATATTATGAGAGTAATGTTTTTACTGTTTCATTTCTGAAAATCCCCACCGTTATCTTTTCAAATAACTAACAAAAGTTTCTGTTATTTTATGGATATCTCTAATAAATTACTTGTTATAGCAATGATTACGTATGCCGCTCTTTTTACAGGATTCATCATTGCTGGTGTAAGTTTTGATATTTTCAGGTCAAGACAAAAGAGACAGAAACCTGGAAATAATGAAAATGGAGATTAAGGATTTATCAATTCCATTCATTATTTAACTGCTCTTTTATTTCTGGGCTCATCTCTTTTTTTTTCTTCGTTTGTCTGTTACTGGAAGTAGAGCAATATTTTTCCTTTTTTTCATTTCTCTTCTGTAAACTAATATTTATTAAATTTCCTACTTAAATTTTGTTTCTTCTCTTATGGGTGAATTTAATTTAATTAATTGGATCAGATCCCAAACTGTAAACAGGGAACCTGTTCTATTAGGTATTGGAGATGATTCTGCAGTGGTAAATGCTTCTGGTAAAGGTCAGCTGGTTATTTCAACTGATACACTTCTGGATGGTACTCATTTTGTACGGGAAACGTGTACACCTGAGGAGATAGGTAGAAAGGCTCTTTTGTCAAGTATTAGCGATATTGCCGCTATGGGTTGCAAGCCTGTATGTTCTCTGGTTTCATTTATTCTGCCAAATCTCATTACTGAAGATTACTGTAAAAGGCTTTATAGTGCAATTACCAGAGCCGCAGAATTATATGATGTTCAGGTGATCGGAGGGGATATTGTATCTGGTAATTGCCCTTTAAGCATTAACATAACTGTAATGGGTTTTTCAATGGAACTTATGCCCATTAAAAGGTCTGGTGCTAAAATAGGTGATGTTATAATAGTTACGGGTTGTTTGGGAGGGTCGATCTTAGGAAGACACTTGAGTTTTAATCCTCGTGTTAATGAAGGAATAATATTAAATAGGCAATTTACTATAAATTCCATGATTGATATTACTGATGGGCTTTTAATAGATTTGAATCATATATTGACTGAAAGTAGCGTTGGAGCCATAATAGATGAATCAATGCTGCCAATTGCAGATGATGCTTATAACCTTGCAAAGATATCAAAAAAAGAACCAGTTACCCATGCAATGAGTGATGGTGAAGATTATGAACTGCTTTTTACTCTTTCTGCGCAACAAGCAGACCAGTTATTACAATCTGATCTTTTCTCTATTCCCTTAACAAGAATAGGTTATATCAATGAGGGCTCCGGGCTATTAATCAAAGGTTTAGATGGTAGGGTGGGTCCGGCTTCTTTGGAAGGATATGAGCATATCACTAATTTGAACTAAAGTTTGAAAAAGGTGGGATTTAGTGGGAAATTTTGAGTATAATAAATTATCATTAACGAGTAAGAATGAAGCAGAAACACAAAGATACGGTGAAATATTAGGCTCTCTTTTAAAAAAAGGGAGTATTGTTGCCTTGGATGGTCAGTTGGGTGCAGGTAAGACATATTTTTCCAAGGGGATCGCAAAGGGGGCTGGAGTTAAAGATAGCAGGGTTGTTACTAGTCCTACATTTACACTGATTAATGAATATATCGGAAATGTTTCTGTTTTTCATATGGATGCATACAGGATTACCAGCGTTGATGAAATGTATGAGCTTGGTTGTGACGAGATCTTTTCCTGTGGCGCTATTACTATTATTGAGTGGGCTGAAAGAGTGAAGGAGTGCCTTCCTGCAAACATACTTAACATTTATATAAGTTACATAACAATATCGGAACGTTTAATAAGGATTTTCGATAGTGCAAATCTTTACAGGGAGGTTTTGCAGGGGATAAGAGACAGACCAAGATAAAGAGTATGGTGAGGTGATTTCTTTGTGCCGACAATAAGTATAGGATAACGCTGGGTTTAAGACAGTTTATGTCATCTCTGCTTCCTTAGTATGGTTTTTGACTTCTAATAAGGTTATGGAATCAATTCAGATAAATTTAAACGTAATATGGTCAATTGTTGCCGCTTCTATGGTGTTCTTTATGCAGGCGGGTTTTACTGCATATGAAGCTGGCTGTGTACAGGTTAAAAACGTTATTAGTGTTTCTGTCAAAAATCTTACAGATTTCCTTGTATCGTCTATGATATTTTATCTGGTTGGGTTTGGGTTTATGTTTGGTAGTTCGTTTTCCGGTTGGATAGGGACAGAACACTTTTTTTTACAAGGAATTGATGGCTCTGCGCCAAACACTCGCTACACTTTTTTCTTCTTTCAATTAGCATTTGCCGGGACATCCGCTACTATCCTAACCGGTGCAGTAGCTGAACGTTCTAAACTGTCTCTCAATCTATTTGCTGCAACATTTGTCGTGGGACTAGTTTATCCTGTATTTGGACACTGGGTTTGGGGTGGTTTTTTACATCCTGAAAGTAGAGGTTGGATTGGTGATCTTGGGTTTATGGATTTTGCAGGATCAACGGTGGTGCATTCAATTGGAGGATGGGTCGCCTTGGCAGGTGCAATAGTTTTAGGACCACGGGCAGGAAAATACAATCCTGACGGGACGGTTAATAAAATTGGGCATCATAATATACCGCTCTCAACACTAGGAACTTTCTTTTTATGGTTTGGTTGGTTTGGGTTTAACGGTGGAAGTGCGTTTGTTGCAAATACCGCGGTTGGGTTAATAATAGTAAATACCATTATGGCTCCTACTGCAGCAGGTTTGACGGCATTAGCTATAAGTTATATAAGAAATAAGAGACCTAATGTGTTTAGAGTCTTTACTGCCATTTTAGGCGGGCTTGTTGCCGTAACTGCGGGCTCAAATAAGCTTCATCCGGAAAGTGCAATTATCATTGGAGTTGCAACCGGGCTTATTGTTATTTTTGCGCAGGATTATATTGAAAAGCGTTTAAAGATTGATGACCCGGTTGGTGCAATTGCCGTACATGGTGTTGGCGGTGTAGTTGGTACGATAGGATTAGTCTTCCTTGTGCCAAAATCAGAACTGCTAGTGGGAAACGAAAGCAGATTCGAACAGCTCTGGGTTCAATGTATTGGAGTTTCAGTCGCTTTCTGTTGGGCCTTTGGGTTAAGTTTCTTGTTCTTTTTATTATTAAAGAAAGTGGTTGGTATACGTGCAACAAAAGAAGAAGAAGAAGTTGGGCTAAGTATTGCAGAATATGGAGATGTTACAACATGGCTTGATTTTGAAAGATTAGTAAAGATAGAAAACATAAATTCTGTTTTAAAAAAAAAAATAGATAAAAAAACAGAGGATTTACAAAAAAAAAATTTAGAACTTAAAAGAGCAAATCGTCTGAAATCAGAATTTTTAACAAACATGACTCATGAACTGCGCACACCTTTAAATGCTATTATTGGGTTTTCTGAGGTCTTGAGGGATAAAATTTCAGGTGATTTAAATGACGATCAGCTAGAATATGTCGCTGATATACATGGAAGTGGTAAGCGATTATTACAGCTTATTAATGATATTCTAGAACTTTCGCGGATACAGACAGGTAAAATTGAATTAAAATATGGTGAATTCTCTTTGCCTGATATTGTAGAAGATGTGCGAAATGTAGTTCTTGGAATAGCAAATAAGAAGAATATTGAGACTAAGGTGAGTCTCGATGAGACCTTAGATAAGATTACGGCGGATAAACTACGAATAAAACAACTGCTTTTTAATTTGATTTCAAATGCTATAAAATTTACGCCTGAAATGGGAAAAGTGGAGATTTCCGGAGTAAGGAATGGTGATGAAATCCTAATGAGTGTGTCTGATACTGGTATTGGTATAAAGAAGGAGAATCAGGACCAAATATTTGATGATTTCTTTCAAGTTGACGGTTCGGAATCACGGCAGTTTGATGGTACTGGACTGGGGTTGACATTATCTAAACAGATAGTTACATTACATGGAGGGAAAATATGGGTCGTGAGTGAAGAAAATAAAGGTTGTAAGGTTATGTTTACGTTACCAGTAGAGCCGGATTCTAAAAATAGTAGTATTTTAATGAGTGCCGAGGAGTAAAATATGGCGGGTAAAACTATATTAATAGTTGAGGATAACGAGAGAAATCGGAAATTAGTAAAGGTTATTTTGAGAGCAAAAGGATATGTTATCCTTGAAGCTGAAGATGCATCCTCTGCATTTTGTGAGTTAGAAAAGACTATACCTGATATGATCCTTATGGACATCGGCCTGCCGCAAATGAGTGGTCTGGAGCTGACAAAACAGATTAAGAAAAGAGAAGAGATTAAAGGGGTTCCTATTGTTGCGCTTACTGCTCATGCAATGATTGGAGATCGGGAAGGTATTCTTGCCGCAGGTTGTGATGATTATATAAGTAAACCTATTGATATTAATGAGTTTCCAAAGACGATTGCAGAAATATTAGAGAGATCGGAAAAACTACGGAAATAATACAATATCTTCTTTACTGATAATTTTTTGTGCATTATTTTCCAGCTCTAATATTAAATCCCCTGAAGGCGTAATATCCGCAAACATTCCATTATAGGAAATGTCTTTATCTTTAATTGTAAGCCTTTGATTATATGCTAAACATAGGCTGCGCCAACGTTCTCTGATATATTCATATTGGTTGTCTTGTAGAAAAATATACCAGGTGTCCATGCTTTGTAGCAATAACTTTAACAATGTTGTTCTGTTAATTGTCTCTCCTGCTTCAATTGCCAAAGATGTTGATGGTATTATTGTATTCTCAGGTAGTTCTTCTCTTTTTGTGTTTACATTAATCCCTATTCCCACTGAAAATGTTGGTATATGTTTATAAGAACCATGGACTTCTATAAGTATGCCTGCGACCTTTTTACTGTTAATCATTATGTCGTTTGGCCATTTTACTGTACATTGAATATGTAAAAGATGTTTTATGGCATCAACTATTGCAATTGCAGAAACAGCCATAATAAGGTGTACTTTTTCCTGGGGAATTCCTGGCTTCAATATGACTGTAATCATTAAACCCTTATGTTTTGGACAAAACCATTCTTTACCCCTTCTGCCTTTTCCTGCGGTTTGATGTTCTGCTACGATTGTTAAGCCTTCCTTTGCGTTATTAAATATTTCTTGCTGGGCAATGTCCATTGTTGATGATACTGTGTCAAACAGCATGATATCATTTCCAATAAATTTAGTATTTAATGCAGATTTGATCTCTTCTTTTACCAAAATATTTTTGTTCAATTTATACCGGTGTGAAATATTAAGATTGTTTTGGAATAAAAATTAATAGATATGTTACGAAGATGCAATACATCGTGTAGAAGTTTATAATATAGCAAATGGTAATTAAGTCACAACGAAAAGACTTTATGTTGGATACTGGTAAATAACGCGATTTCTACTTAACAATGAAATTAGTTGTTAATATAAACATGAAAAAAATAAACTTAATTTGAAAAAACTATTTTAAGATGCACCAATAGATAAGCATACCTCTATTTTTACGTATCCGGTAACTATCAAAATGAAAATAACTTAACTGTCTATTTCGACGTTTTTCCTCGAAAAAAACAAGTTTTTTTTGGGTAATACGACAGGGTCATATCTTATTTATAAATTGATATTAAAGTCAATGTTATTATTTGACTTTGGTGGTTAATTTTGATTTAATTGAAAAATTAAATTAAATCTATTTTATCCTATTATTGAATAAAAACTTCGTTTTTTTTGATTTTGGAGTTTTTATGAAAGCGGGAATAAAAGAGGTTGGGGGCTGAATAATAGAGAACAGAATTTTGGCAATAGATGCTGATTTTATGATTAATTTACAAATAAGATGATTACGGATCTATACATTATTCTGCATTCTAAGATTTGCTTGTGGTGTTGGTCCTCCATGTATAATAATCGGACAAAACCGTTAGATACACGGGATTAATTTTGATAAAAGAAGGGGTTGAGGAGTAAATGAAAAACAGTGAACTGACAGGTATTATAAAGGAATTTATTACGCCGCGTTTGATTGAAGTTAAAGATCTTTTCTTTAAAAGTCAAAGCGAAATAGAAACTATTAAAACTCAAACGATATCTAATAGTACAGAACTAAAAGATATAAGATCTGCTATTGAAAAGAGTAATGCCAATTCTGAGAAAAACGCCAAAGAGATAAGTGAATTAAAGACTATACTAAGTAAGGTTAGCGATCAATTAAATGATGTAAAAGAAGTTACGGCAAACGCTTCCGGAGTTGATCAGGTTGTTGAAGAGTTGAGTAAATGTTGCGAAAGCACAAGGTCTGATTTGCAAAAGATGTCCAAAAAACTTGACGATTGTTTTACAAAAACCAATAATGATGTAAATGGGTTAAAGAAAACTGCGGAGTTAAATACGTTAGGGATAAATAAAAATAGCACCTCAATTGATAAATTATTAGAAGACTTTGGTAAACTTGCTAAGACTTTTGAGAGCTTGGATACTGACAATAAGATTAATGATACCGTTCGAAGTATTGAAACAGTTGCATCAAGTTTGAATAAGACAATGGAAAGTAACAACTTTGAGCTGTCAAAAATTACAAATAAGATAGTTAACAACATTACGGAAGATAAACAGGTTCTTAACAATAATGTTAAACAGCTCACAAATCTGGGTAATAATGTTAAAGAGCTCACAAATCTGGGTAATTTGATAGATGAGAGTTTTGCAAAGTTTGCAGATGTTTTGGATAAAAACAGGAATAAACTTCAAACATATGTGGGAGATGAAATAGGAAAGGTTTCTGTGACTCTGAAGAATACAACTGAAGAGAGAAGTATTGAGTTGCAGAAGGTCACTAACCGTATTGCTAGTTGTGTTTCTGACGATAATCGTTTGTTGAACAATATTGCAAAGCAGATTACTACATTAATGGATACTATAGGTGCCAATAGGAATAAACTGCAGGCGTTTATGAACAGCGGGTTTGGCGGTGTATCCATAAGTTTGCAGAAAGCCGTATCAGGTATTGATAAAGAATTATTGGCATTTAAAGGTCAACTGGAAAGTTTTAAAGAGTTAGAGATAGAAAGAAAACTCGGCGGGGCAGTAGAAGGTCTAGAAAGCATTGCTTCTAACCTTGGAAAAACTGTCAAAGGTCAGCTGGAAAGTTTTAAGGGATTGGAGATAGAAAAAAAGCTTGGTGGTGCAGTAGAAGGTCTGGAAAATATTACGTCTAACCTTGGAAAAACTATTGACAGGAATAACCATGAACTGCGTAAGGTAACAAACAAGGTTGCGGGTAACATAACAGAAGATAAACAAGTTTTAAATAATACTGTAAAACAACTTAAACATATGTCTGGTTCCATAGAAAAAAACAGGGAAGAACTGAAGCACTATTTTGAAAATATTTTTGGACAGATATTGTCTGGCGCCCTTCATAATCTGAAGAAGAATAAAGATTAATTTAAGGTGATTGCCTGTCTGTGGCTTTAGTAAAATGGTAATATAGTTTCATGGAAATTAAATTGCAAAGTTACAATCTGGGAAAACGTAGAAATAAGGCTAACTAATGCAACGATTTTGAGAAAAATGGTTGTGAATTCGTCATTTTATAAGCCCCTTTAATTAATATAAAAAGAAGGGTGCATTGTGATCTGATAACAATAGCGAGTAATGCTTTGGAAAATATAAGTAATTGTAAAACAGATGTTGAACAAGAGGGTGCAGATTCCAGGCATGATATAACCATATCACCAAAGGAGCATATTGTAATCGTTGGTATTGGAGTTCTATTTTCCATAATACTCTTTTTATTCTCGTTTTTGGTATGAGTTATACTTAAAAAGGGGCGTAAGTATTTAATTTATGCTCTTTAGAGTTTATAATATAGCCTTTATTTTTTACATTATAAGGAGTGAATAATTTGATTTATAAACTTTTTGCTGTATCTTTTGTGGTTTGTGTTGCTTTGTTTAATTTGCAAGTTAATAACTCCCATGCAGTTATTATAGACTTAAGTAATGATGATATTGCAGAAGCTATTGAATATGGCAAAGGAAGTAAAAGGGTTACTTTAACAGATTTCACAAAGGCGTGGGATGTGCGTTTGGGGCGTGATATTGGTTGGGCTACTCTGTATACTGGTTTTCATAATCTGGCTTTTAAGGCGCGTAAAGCTTGTATAGAGCATAAGGAATTAACCCAGGATGAGATTACGCATGCGTTGGAAATAGGTAAAGAGCTAACATTTACAGCAACAATTTTGGGGTATAGTAGGGATTTTGCAGCGGAGTATCATGCAATGCTTAAAGTTGGTGATAAATTTATTGCCCCAATATTTGAGTTTGCTCCTGAAATTGCAGAAACCAGTGAGTATTGGCCGGATCAACCCGCTAGTATAGCAGGCTGTGTCTATAAATTTCCTATTGAAGGTGTTGAAGAGAATGCATTGGTAACTTTAATCTTGAAACCATTCGACGGTGATGTCTTGGAGTTTCCATTTGATTTATCTGCTATGAAGTAGTTGTTGTTAGGTTGGCTTGATTTTTGAAGATTACCAATGGAGATAATAAATAATTGTCTTAATGTTCCGTATGACAAGTTGTTGAAATGCGGAACATTAAATCCTATTTTTTAATCTTTTTTTTCTGAAGCCAGTTTGCTCTCGTTACGTTTCTGTGCTAACTGATGTTTTAGCTTTATCTTAAGTGTTTCCGCAATCTTGGGCCTTTCTTTTATAATATTACTCTTTTCTTTCGGATCATTTTCTAGATCATATAGTTCATAAGAATCCATATCATCACTGCTGGTGCAGATCAGCTTCCATCTCTTTGTTCTGATGCATCTTATTTTACACTCTTGCATCTCTTTTGTACTCTGATACCCCCCCTTGTTTGTCTCGCAGTATACATCTTTTGATATCTCTATATAAGATCCGTTTAATAATGGTAAAAGAGAGTTACCTTGTAAACCGGAAGGTACAGGTAAACTGATCAGATCCAGGATAGTTGGCATAATATCGACTTGTTGTGATATGTGGCTGATAATTCTTGCGTGGATTTTTTTTGGATACCTTATTATCAAAGGAATCCGTATGATTTCCTCATAGAGTTGGGCATTTAATGATGTGGACGCATGCCCAATAAATCCATGTTCCAGCAACTCTTCGCCATGGTCTGCGGTTATGATAATTATGGTAGAATCTAAGATTTTCCACCCTTTCATTTTTTCAATGAGCCGTCCAACATAATCGTCAAGCTGACTAAGTTGTCCGTCATATAAGGCCCTGACTGGGCGTTTATCTTCTTCTCTGAAATCAACAGAACCATGTTTAATAACCACCTTGTTTTTTACTAATTGTATGCCTTTTGATTCTGAAATCATCTTTTTATCTGAGTCTGTTAAAAATTTATCTGCATATGATTCCAGTGGGTTATAGGGGAGGTGTACGCCATTATAGTGGTACCATATAAAGAACGTGCGGGCTTTCTGTTTCTCTATAAGCTCTATTAACTCGTCATTTCTGTTTTCAGTATATTCATCCTTATTTATAGCCTCAAACCCTAAATTCCAGTAATTTGGAATATCGATAAATCTGGGAAACACCTGTGTACTATATCCATTTTCTCTTAAGACTTCAGGAAGTGTTACAATACTGGGGCTCAGTGTCTTACCTCTTGCGTCCACATTGTGTTTAAATGGATAGAGAGATGTAAATATGGAGATCATCCCTGGTGTTGTCCATGCAGATTGGCTGAATGCGTTTATAAATAGGGCTCCCTCATTTGCAAGTTTATCAATGTTGGGTGTTGTGTTGCGCTTATATCCGTAGCAACCAAGATGGTCCGGTCGGCAGGCGTCTATTGTTAAAAGGAGTATGTTTGGTCCTCTATCGTTTGCACGGACACAGTTACAACAAAAAGAGGTGAAGATAAAGAAGAATCCAAGAATGATTAGGTTTTGATTCTTTTTCATAGTGTACTGTAGTACTACCTTATAAAAACTAGTTTTTCAGAAAGAAATTTTATGCATGCGTTGCAAGTTATGATCAACGGTATAGTTTCTGGATGCTGGATACTAGATGCTTGATGCTTGATACTTGATGTTTAATAATCTATTCTGGTACTTTAAAATGTTATATCTTTGTGTCTTTTTCATGCGAAATTTTGGCAAAAAATTTGCAATCGAACTATTTACCAGCATCCAGCATCCAGCATCAAGTATCAAGTATTTTGGTTGCGGCTAGAACCATTATGCTAATTCCTGTTTTGGTTTTAATACAAAGATAATGAACAATATTCCAAGAGTACCGGAGGCCCAGTTTAAGAATATGTCCCTTACATCAAAGAAACGCATGGGGAGAAAGAATTGTATAACCTCATCCACTCCTCCAATGGTAAATACCATAATGGCCGTATATGCGTAAATGCATCTTCTTTTTACGTCAGGCTTCATTGCCCAGAATACAATGACACTTAAAGCTCCGTACATAAGCAAATGGAATCGTTCTGCGCTAAAGATACATATATATTTAAGGAGCGCAACACATGTCAATGAAATAAGGAAAAATGATATATATTGGTAAATATTTCTAACCTGCTTCCGAAAGATCAAATAATATAAGAAATAGGCTCCAACCATAAAGATCAAGACTATTCCGAGATAACTACCATTCTTCCCGTAGCGGGTCAATATATATACCCACAATCGTGAACCAAAAGGCAAAAATGCATATATAGCAATAACATATATAATGACTATTAGCCATCTCCATTTTTTGGAGATTGACCTTTGGGAATCATGCTTTTTCTTTGGAATCATAATGGGAAAGATCCTTAAAATGGATACAAATATATGGCATATTCGAATTTCGTCTTCTTAATTCTCTATTCGCAATTATAGTTACACTTTCTCGGTACAGTGGCATTAAAGCAAAAATGTTGCGCGTATGGTTGACATATCTTGTATATTTGATTTAATGTGATTATATTGTATGACATCTCTTTTATTAATCTTTCCTTTGTTATTAAAGATTTGATAGAGTAGAAAAAAGGAGACTTGAGTAGATAAAGGCCCTCCCATTGGATAGTATATATGTGACTAGTAATAAATATCCAATGTAGAAAAAAGGAGGGCGCATGAAAACCGATTGTATATCAATAGGATTTGATTG
>JAIQZO010000114.1 GCA_021777055.1 Candidatus Anammoxibacter sp.
GAATATTTTGCCGAGTTAGAAGTTATTTATCAACGGCAAAAAAGAATTTAATGACATTTGTTCAGGCGTTAACATTACTATTCAATGATGAAATTCCAGATTTCAATGAAAAAGTATATTAATTACGCTAAATAGTTACCAGGATTTCAAAATATCTTTATTGAATAGGGCACGTTATAGGTTTATCTTCCCATATGATCTGAACAAAAAGGCCAATGAGCAGTGCTAAAGGGAAAAAGAGTAAAAGTATCTTTAAATCAATAGCACCTATAATACCAACATGCAAATTGTATTTGTCCTTAATTTGTGTGATCTTAAGTATAGGCAGAAAATAAATGGTAAATATATCAAGGATAATGATGCCTGTGCAGAACGAGTACACTATGCTTTTTGCGAATATGTTAAGTGCCCTTTTGAGGGCTTTCCCTCTACAACAAACTATATTCATTATTTCATGGTAAAGATACACAAAACTTAGTATGAGCGCAAATCCATCTATAGCACCAATTGCCCAATAATCGGCCAGAAGTGCAAACCGCCAAAAATCACTCGCTATTAAAATTGGGAAATATCCAATAACAATACCCGCAAAAAGACGTGGAACCAGTAACTTCATAAGACTATGATTAAATAAAGAAGCAATTAATACGATTACAGGTAGTGTTATAACTAAACCTTCTACAATGGTTATTAAATATAAAGTGTTAAAAACGATTAATTCTTGTCCGGCAACTTTATTGTTTGCAACGCTCAACTTTATTTTGTCTCCCAATGGAAAGATAGAGTTACTGTGACAAGTGGTACAATGCTCAGAAGCAAATACGATGAGAAAAGCAAGAAGAATAAACGGCAATATAGAAGCGAATAAATTCCATGTTAAGCTATTCTCTGTTGGTAATAAAAATGTGAACAATTTAATATACCACCTTCTGCATTGGGACGATACTATCATCTTTGTATCTTTTAAATTATACAGTTTTAATAACATCGTAGAGAAATCTTCAAGGATATGTGGCTCTTTGTCAATAATCATTGTTTTTACTTCATTCACTTCCCCATCATCCTTACGAGAAGTAAAGCATAAAATGATCTCTCCAATCTCGTCATCAATTTTAAGACCATTAGAGCCAAAGAAACATTTATTATCAGGATTAGAAATGAATTTATAAAGCCACCAGATACTATCCCTTACATCCAATATGCTTTTTTCCATTTTAATACCTTTACTATTTCTTTCAAAGTGCCTTTCTTTTGCAAATCTCAAAACACATTTATGAAAAAAATACCAAGCTTCTTCAAAATTGTAAAGTTTTCCATTCCCATGGTTATACCAGCCTATTTTGTTTCTAAAATCTTCCCATCCCAGTTCTTTTATTTTGTCATTGCTAAGGATAACTTTTTCATAGAAATCTATAGGTTTATAGTCGTCATTTACCGACTTATCATCGTCTAATTTGTGATACTTCCATCGATAAGAACCTTCTAATAGCTTTTCATCCTTATTCGGGCACATAATTTACTTATAACTCCTGGTAAATGAAAGGCCATCTGAAGGCGCCACCTTTTTTCCATTTGGCAACCCAATCTTCTTACAAGCTTCAGAATAGTTTGCAGGTGAAATATAGTTTCCTTTCAGCAAGTAATTTTTTAACTTACCTAATCCGGATTCTATTATTAGTTTATAGTCTCTTAAGGGATTTTCTAGCAAATTCAGGTATTCAGTACAGCAGGATGGCCTGCCTGATTTCATATCATATTCTTGGAAATCAACATAAAATGCGGGTATAGAAAGAATAGATGCTATAGTATAAGCGCTAGAGATCATTGTCTTTTTACCACCTGTTATATCAAGAGCTATCTCTTTATCATTATTAGCGTCAATTATCTCTTTAATGCGTTCCGCTGTTTCACCAGGTAGCATCGACTTAATCGTTCTTAGACTAATTTTTAGTTTTTCATCTTTATAATCAATGTTTTTTAATTCTTTACTGTCTTCCGCCTCACACAGTTTTAATCTGTTATTCGTCACAAATTCAGAAACAAAATCGATAAATTTCATGCCTTCATGAAGGTTTTCTGTTTCCTTACTACATATCAGATGTATCTCCTGCTTTGGTTTCAATGCACAGATAGTGTGTAAAATGGGTTCAGGTGAATAACCCACCAGAGATATCAGTATATCAAATTTAGGTTGGTTAATAATGTCTGGAATAGTTGGTAAAAGCCCCGCGTATTTATTCGAAACTTGATATCCAATAACCGCTCTAAACATTGCTAATGAGATAGGGAATATATTACGGAAATAATATTCCCAATATTTGACAGGATAACGAACTCTGTCTTCCTCGTCATCCAAATGTTTGATATGCCACTTTAATGAATCTTCTTTGTTATCATTACCAATTATATCCTCTATATTCGGATACATGTCTTTATTACCGAACTCATTATAAATATCTATACGTTTATTAATTATTTCCAATATGTTCCCCCTCATGATTTTATTTCCAGATTACACCACCCAAGTGGTTGTTCAGGTATTTTCTTATTACATGAAATAAATCTCTTGGATTTTGGAGCGACCTGATTATCCCTATTAGATGAAATATTTCTTATCTTTTGCCTGATACCTGTTGTTTTATCAAAAAGCGACAAGATCGTCATGCCTAACAAGCCAGTCCCCCAACCAATCCTCATAATTGTTTTTATGTGCTTTTTATTATAAAAAGATTTAATTGTTTTTGTGTCTATATGATTCTTTAAGGATGACGTGTCTTTCTCAAGAAAGGCTTTTTCTTCGTCCCATATATTTGCATAAAACTCATTTACTATTTTCATTAGTTCCTCAACGGTTCTGAATGGTTTGTCTGCGTCGATTGGATAAAATCCATTGTAGAGTTCAAAGTCTAGCGTTATTCTGAATCGAGCTTTTCCAGTAAAGCATTCTATATCACCAATAAAAAGCTTATCCTTCACTTCATTTTTGTTAACTAATGTAGTTACCATAACCGACTTGATATTTAAAGGTTGTGTGGTGGCCAATTCGCCGAACGAATGCATTATTTTTGCGCTTTTGTCTTTATGTTTTTTTTCCAGTTTAGCATCGGTGATCTGAATGCAGCGAAAAAAATCCAATTGTTCTTTATTTGGGTGCAAACCTTTCTTTTCCCATTCTTGAGGTATAGTCGATGAAAATATTTTCTCTAAAAGTGTTGAAGAAAAGTCCCTTTCTTCGCACTTTCCTATAAGTTGATTCATATCGTTCCTAAGTTTATTTACAAATTTGTTCGGATCCTTATCTTTCTCTCTTTTCAGGATATAATATAAAACAGCAGTCTTAAAACACCCTTTAATGGAACTGCCGGGGATATAGTATTCTCCTTCTCTGTTTTGTATAAAACTATTTTTGTCACCTATAAATGTCCGTCCTTTAAAAACTTTAAACCATTCATCATCTTTTGATATTTTTTCCAACTCTTTTTTAAGACAATTGTCCTTTAAGAATTGATCTAATGAATGGTTGTAAAATGCGTCAAGGACACCTTTAGAATTCTTGACATGCTGCGACAAATAACTGTTTACTACTTTGGTCGCCGTCCTATCTTTATTAAATTTATAGTAACTGCCGTTATGTTCAAATGATTCTTTGGTCTTACCATTAAAATTATGTTTTAAATATTCTTCTTTAGTTACCTTAAGTAAGAATTCTTTTTTTTTATCAATAAAATCACCAACATTTAACCTTAATCTCTTTGCATATCTTTTGAAAAAATCATCTAAACCGTCACCGGTAAAGAATTCCGTGTAATCTTTAATATATCCCAGGTTATCCCCATTACCTGAAAGATAACATAACCACTCGCAGAACACGTCGTTATCAATCAGATATACATAATTTCCATTTAGTTTATCATCTTTACGATCTAATCTGATATATCCTTTACCATAATTAGCAAGAGTCCCTCCAATATGTATGGGTGATATGGTTTCTAATTCGATGACTTTTACTTCTAACTTGTCGTCAATATTTTTCATTGGTTTTCATTACTCTTTCTTGTTGGGATAGTCATACTATATCCGTATTGCCATACCTCATGTTCATTAAACATTTTCGGTTTTGTGTCAACTAGTTTACCCATGTCTATATCAGAAAACATTGAGCCTTCTGAAAACATATAACACGTTCTCTTTTTTAAGGACTTGTTTGTTGAATGAGTGCCTATCCATCCTTTTCTCAGTGTTAACTCATATGCCAGCGCTTCTTTAGTTAAAAGTGATTTTAAAGGATAATAAAGAGAAATTAAACAGTATCCAAAATTACTGGATAGATCAAATAGATCATTCATCTCATCTGGAGCTGCTTTCATAATAATTTTTTTCAAAGCACCTTGACCAGTGTTTCTGTTACCACCAAGACCAAACAGTTCTATATGTTTGAGTACAGACTCTAAATGCTTTTTCAGATTATCGTCGTATATTTCAACAATAGTATAAAGACCGCATAAATTATTAAAGAAATAGTTTTCCGTGTGATATATGTTTGAACTATTATCTATCCTGTTAACGGGTGTCTTAGGAATTAGGTTCCTTATGCCAAAGTTTTTGTTTTCATTTAGCTTTTCTGCAAAACCCATGTCGTCATCTTTTTCAACTATCCACTTCATAAAATATTCTAAAGGTATAAACCGTACTTTCTTGACATCTTTCTCCAGTTGGCTCTTTGGACAACGTGTGGAATAGAGGGATTTCGATTCTATTAATGGTTTGGGAAGATAATATTCCATTCCAGAGAAAGGAAACCCTGATGAAATTTTAAAAGGAGGCTTACCGCTTTTAAAAAGGTCCAGAATTTCCTGGAATGGTATGCAACCTTGACTTTGCAAATACCAATCAATCTGTGCCCAGACATTGCATAACGCACTGAAAATGGTATCCGAATGCAGTATTACCTTCGAGGACTCTTCTCCGATACCAGGCACATCACTTCCCAGATGTACAGAATGGTGAAAATGGAATTTAACTGTGTATCTATTCATTTTTTTAACTTTCACTTTACATGATGAGCCTGATGAATCAGGCAACTACACAACAATGTCAAATGAATTTAGCGTAAGTTTAACCTGGTTTAAGAAATTCTAGTTTGTTATTGTTGCTATCTCGTTCCTAAACTCCGGTTTTGGAACGCACTTGCTTCAGAAGCACCAGCTTCGTGTGGTAATAATAAACCCACACGCAAAGCTGGTGCTTCTTGTCCAATCCCGTTACCAAGCAGGAAGCTTGGCAACGGGTGGATTTGGAAATCTGGATGCAGTTTGAACTTGTAATATACCTGACGCCATCAGCTAGAGGGTGTTTATAATTCTTTAGTTCTTTTACTGTTTAATTACAACACTTCCTTACTGTCGTTACATATCGCTAATTGTTTTTATTCCAAAAACGAAATTTTTTGGACATGGTTATCGACCAAATCTGTAAAATTTGTAGATGCCTCCTCTTCCGGCTTTTGATACTCATTCCTGTCAGATTCAAAAGCTTTGGTTTTTAAATCCGTCTTTATTGCCTCGATGGAATTAACTATGAACTTAACGTGACCGTATCCTCTGGCCGTATGCCCGCCAATACCATCATACTTTTCTATAAATTTCAGAGCCGTGACAATCTTTTTAATATCTTCACGTACATTTGTATCTGACTCAGGAGGAAATTGTCCTCTATCATTTGACTGAACCTTATAAATAAGCTCAAACTCAAATTCAGCTCCGGCAGGAACTCTCTCTATGGTTCGCGGGTGCGCGGCAGATGTGATCCTGTCAATGGCTGTTTCTGTTTTGGCCTCAGTGATTGGAAGTTTACCATCCATATAATCTTCTAGTGATTTGGGATTCATAAGACAGTCTCTAACAATAAGAGAGGAAGGGATAACACAATCTTTGTAGGTTGTCCCAAATATTCTACAAATCTCCGATGATTCTGCGGAATTGTTCTTTTTACCGTTATGTATATAAATGCCGGAAACTAATTCATCTAACTCTTTCCCTAACCACTTTTCCAAAAAACAACGCATTTTACCTCGCAGCGAACTCCCTGGAATGTACGGTTGATTCGTTACAGGATTCCTAATGACAGGGCTGTCAATTCCCCCTTTGTCAATGGAATCTGCAGAACCACCAATATGAATTCCCGTTATACATTTTATAATACCTGTTATAGTAACATATCCTAAGAGGTTAATCTGTTTATTGTTATCACCGTTCACTTTTGTCCTGCCTTCCAAAAGGGTTAATAATTCATTGTAAATATTCAGAATATAGTGTACTTAATAGAATACCAAGAAAAAAAATAAAGAGAAAACAGATAGCTGAAACGTTTAATAAAATCCACAAAAGGTAAATTTTCATTCTACAAATTATTGATTAGCTTGACTATCCTTTGTGGATATTTAAGAACAATTCATGTTTTCGTTTTTTCGTCGCACTTATCTTTAGATATTGCCTCAAAATAACTTAATATTGCTTCAAAGAACTCAACAAAACAGATAAAATCTTCTTTATCTTCAATCTTCTTATTTTCTATGCAAGCCGCAATAATTACGTATAAAGGTTTTACAGCATCCTTTTTAGATGACGCTCCAGCTAGTTTGGGAGGTAACATGGTTAACCTGGCAAGAACTTTGTTTGTATCTCCATCTATTTCGTACTGCATCTTTTTTACATAATTATAGAATCTTCGTAACTGCGTTACTTTCAATTCTTCTTTGACCAGTTCGCCGGCAACTATATATGAGTATTTTGCAAGTTCACTTGACATTTCTTTGGATTCGTGAAAGCTTGCAAAACTATTTATTGATTTTAATTTATCTGCAATCTGTTTTATCCTTTTATCTCCTTTTGCTTCTACACCTTCAAAATCATAAATATTTAGATAACTACCCTCATACTTATACTCATCTTTGACCATCTTAGTCACCTCCTTAAATAGCTGATCCATGTTAACGGGATATGCAATTTCTTTATATTTTCAGTATTGCCCCAATAAAGATACTTTTTCAATGCCTCTTGTTCTGCCGCGCTTAACTCTGTTTTTGCCTGCATCAATACACTTGCCATTGTAGGAAGGTAAATTTGCCCATTCATTTGCCACTCATTTATAACTGAAAATAACTTCTCAATAAATGCAGATGGCAACTTATTTATAAACAACTTGTTGTTTTCTATAACGCCTAACCCTTTAAGAAATTTAACGGATGAAATAACAAAGCTATCCATTTCATTCCATTTTATAGAAAGCCGGTATCGGTCATCTTTGTCAAAAGCAAATTTATCTAATGCATGTTTTATTGCTTTTCTGCGTGCTATTTTATTAACGTCATAAAATATAGAAATACGGTTTTTTGGTTCGTCTACATGATGACTTTCATCTTCTTTAGCAAAGCTCTCTGCTTCCCCGCTCAGCTTGGCCATTTGATATAACGGGAAATTAGGTTTGTGAAGCGTCATACCCGCAGAAATACCCAAGCCGGAAAATCGCGCAAAGCACTTCTGTATATCGCAACTTAACTCTGCAACTTCGTCCCATGCGCCGATAATGAAAAGATCATCCCCCCCGCATAGACGATGGAAACGTTTCTGCCGTTATAGTTCTTCTCCGTTTTTTCAGTTAAGTCTGTAGAGCCTATATTCTCATTTTTTTTGTTTTCCCCTAAATCACCTTTACAAATTTTATTAAGATAGACTTTGAAAAAAATATTTAGCATTTTTGAGAGATTTGAGAAGTTTGCTAAAGTAAAAGGTTCTAACTGTTCAGTAATAATTCGCCCCATATTATCTATGTCCATCCGCAAACATCCAATCAGTTTTGCGCCACGTGCAGAATTAGCAAGCCCGGCAAAGGATGCTGTACTTTCTTCTAAATCTTTTAATTCGCCGGGTGTTATCGATTTCTTGCCCCGTTCTTTACAGTACGTATCTACTTCAACCTTTTTTGCCTGATCTTGTAAATCTGCTATCTTTCTGTTGTAGTTAGCATAGAAAAAAGGGAGGGCCCCATCTTTTTCCACAAGAATGTTAAGTTCCCATAAACAATCGCTGTTATTAGCTTTCCCCAGAACATAGTAAACCTCTTCGTCGTCCTTTGTCCTAAATTTTAGACAACCTTTTCTTTTCTCAATTTCTTCAATGTTGCTTAACCTGCTTATATACCTGAAATTTGTTAGCTTTTTACCTACTTCATACAGTTGATAGCACAGTTCGTGCACAATAGTTTGTGAAGGATCATCATTTCTGTCTTGCAAATGTTTAATCATGCGAGATTCACCCGTTTCTAGTATACGCATATACAGTTCTTTGTCGGGATCTATATCATCCCGGTGACATATCTGACACTCATGTGCATTAGACCTTAATGTGGGATCTTTAAGAAACTTTTCATCAAAAATTAACTCCAACTTCCAGCTGAACTTTCTCCTCTTATCATTGGTGAGTTTATCAGCAAGCTCTTTCCAAGTTTTTTTGAACTCAACATCGCTTAGGTTCGTGTCTGAAAGTTCACTATAAGCTATTGCGATATACAATCTCCCTGAAAACTCGTCAAATACCCAATTATTAATAGATAGCTTTAGATCATTTATAGCCTTGCGAGTTTTGGTATTGTTTGGTAACAGGAGACATAAACTACCGCCACCAGAGAAAACAATATGGCTTCTGTTCTTATACTCTTTATAGTCGCCAATGCAGGCGGTTATAAGTTCATAGCAGATATGTTCACAAAGAAATTCCAACATGAATGAACGGGCACGTAAGGACTTCAAGGCACCTTTTGATGATATTGTATAAACTGTATCCTGAATACCGGAAAGATCTACGGAGACTAAAAGATAAGGTCGCTCTTTATTCTCCGGATTAGTCTGACAAGTATCTTTTGCCTCGAATATCCTTGATTCATCAAGAAGAGAATAATTCTTACCATCAACGATCTCCAAAGATTCAGGGTATGATATGGAATCAAAAGTAAACTCTTTAAAGAAACTATTAGCAGGGTAATCACTATTTGGTTTTTCTTTTATACTACAAAAGATAGAACGAAAAGTTGGTGTTTTTTTTTCTTCAGAATTCATATTAGCGAAACCCCACATCAAATAAGGCAGAAAACACATTATAAATGTGCTTGTTTCTCCAAATTATTATAATGGTATTAAAATTGACAAGAGAAATAAACTAAATGTGTCTATTAAAATATCCGAAAATTTATGCTCAATTTAATCCCGAGCAAAAAACCACATACATCCCCAACCCGAAACTCGTACCTTTACCCACATGAACATACTCACCCAATTGCAATAACTGCAAAAATGGTTTGAGGTCTCCTTGATAAGTAATGCTACCTACCGCTCCTCCCAAGCTCATCTTCCGCTTTTGACGGGTAGAGTAGCGTTCCCAATCGTGCCATTGCAGGGAATCTTCTGATATCTCTATGTCTTTTGCGTAATCAATCAATTGTTTGAAATCTAATTCAAGCTCTTTTTCACAATGGAAGATGGACAGAGACGATACGCGCCGTAGTAAGCTCCTAATCAAGATATGAAACTCTATCTTGCCGGTAATCTTTTCATTAAACCGGATGCGGCAAGGTGTTAAAAATTCCAGTTTGATCTGTTTATTACCATTGTGGTTATTCATTCGATCCAGGCTATCGGCATTCAGTATAGAAAAGCTACTCTTAAGCGCCATCTGCTCATGGTTGTAAATTGATTGAGCCTGGCCGTCAATATTCACACTTTTCACTTCTTTCAGTATAAATCGGCTTCTGTTTTTTCCTATACCTTTTTTACCCAGTTCTGAAAACGTGATGACGAAATATGGAAGGTAGTCTATCGCTTTACCAATTAAGATCAGGTTGAATGCAGTTTCTGTATTCTTCTTTACAATCCGATTATTATCCAATGGTGGTTCTATTACAAATGGATGGGGCACTGTCTTGTACAATTTAAGTACTTTGGCATCTTCCGGCAAGGGCGTTTCAAAAATATAGCTGTAGGCGCATCTATTCTTGAGCATGCAATCCAGGCAGGATTTATTAGCATGTTGTACGCAGACAATCCTCTTAAACGTATATCCGAATCCACCTCTAAATACGGCGCCTTTATAAAAAGGCAGAGAGATCTCTTCTGTCGCTTCTATAACAAACGTAAATTTTGCAAACTTAAAATGATCTAGCATTTAATCTGCTCTAATGCCGTTTGCATACCGCAAGCGTGGTTATTGTCGCTAATTTATAATCGTTGTCTGGTTGTTCTTTCCGGGGTTTTGAAGGTAGAAATTGTAAATGATCTTAAAGCAATAAACAAGATAATTCGTGTAAGGAAATCCCTGTTTTTCTTGTAGGGGAATACCCTACAAACGCATAGCTGAATATTGATTGAAAAACAACAGGTAATGTGATTTTTTCGACATGGAATATAAGAAATCAGTTACTGCGGAAGGTTTAATTCTGTTAATGCTACGTTATATTTCACATTAATAACGGTAATGTCATATGGTTCAAAGCAGAATCCTTCAACCTACAGACGTTCTTTAAAACTTTACGCGAAGCTGGAGCTTCTTGGACATGTGCGTTCCTAAGCTGGAGCTTAGGAACGAGAATAAATTAATTAACTACTAAAAGTCTGGCAAAACCAGTTTAGTCACAATAACAACCACTCATTCACAACGAAATACCCATTATCACTCTAAGAAAATAGCTTCATCTATAACTTTTCACTTATCACTTTTCACTTATCACTTTTCACTTTTCACTTTTAACTTATCACTTATCACTTTTCACTATTCACTTTTAGTTTTTCACTTTTCTTTTTTTATCAATTCAATGCCAACAACTCTTTCCATCCTGGCAAGGTTCTGCTCATATTCAGTAAGTGCTTTATAGTATTGTAGCTTTGAGTCTAACAAGGTTCTCTGGCTATCAATAAGGGTTAGAAAATCAATCGTCCCTGTTTCGTATCCTACACGAGCAGCATCTAAAGCCTGACTTGCCTGCGGTATAACGCTTGTCTTGAACAGGTTTACTGTGCTTTCCGCGGCAATAAGTCTGGAGACAAGGTCTCTTACCTCAAATATTGTCTGATTGTTTACCGCTTCAGTATCTGCAATCGCGGCACTTAACTCATCTTTTGCTTCCTTAACCTTGTACCTCTGTTTAGACCAAAGCCATGGTATGTTAATGGTGAGTGATGACGCCCATGTGTCAGAGGGATCAGCGTCTATACGCCGGTACTCAACCATCGCAGTAAAGTCTGAAAAATAATCTTTTTTTGCAAGATCAAGATTAAACCTGTTTTTTCTAACTGCATGTTTAGTCTTTAAAAAAACAGGACGACTTTTCAATGCTATCTCCTCTAATTCATTATATGTAAACAAGATCCTATGCTTCTTGAAATCTTTTGGCCTACCCAGATGAGAACCCTGTTTTCGATTTAAAAGATTATTTAATCTTGCTTCCAATGATCTCTTCTTTTGATTTAACACAGTAATTTCATTTACACTCTTCGAGAGTTCTACCATTGCAGCCAGGACATCCCTTTGAGATACTTTTCCCACCGAATACATTGACTCAGCAATTTCGGTAAAGTTTTGCAACAAATTCCTGTTTTCTTCGTTAATCTCAATAGATTTGTGAATCAAAAAGAGTTCATAATAGGCAAGTTTTACATCTGCAATGATCTGTTGCACTTTACCTTCCACAACCTTCTTCTCCATCTGCGCTGCTTCGGATGCAACTTTCCCTCTGAGCTTTAGTTTTCCGGGAAATGGAATTTTCTGCGCGATACCAAAGGTTGTGGGCGACATTATACGTGAACCGGAAACAGGTTCACTTCCAAAATTGAAAGGGTTGCCACGGGCATTCATCTTTCCAACTTTAAGAGTAGGGTCGTCCAAAGACGTTGCAATCTTTATTCTCTTTTTAGCGGCTTCCCATCTCTGACCAGTAGCGAGGATTTCAGGGTTACTATTAATAGCTTCCTGAATAACATATTCTAAGTCTAAGTCAGATTGATCGTTATCATCAACCTCACCTACATTACTTACACCCATATCATGCGTTGAGTTATTTTCTTGTTTTGCAAATACATCCGGAATACAAAAAGTAGATATAAAGCTTATTATAAAAACCAAAATATATGTAATACATTTGGCAAATATTTGTATCATTAGATTACTCCTGTATGAGAGGAAGATAGATTGAAAAACAGCACCCACCGTTTACATTATTTTCAACCGATATCTTTCCATTATTGGATTCAATTAATTTTTGTGAAATAGATAAACCCAATCCTACCCCGCTATCTTTATTTGAAAAGAATGGGGTGAATATTTTTTCTATACATTCCTCCGTTATCCCAGTCCCATTATCAATTACATCAACAATAACATAAGTACTATCTTCCCTAATATTTATTTTTACAATTCCGTTATTGTATACTGCCTCTAAAGCATTAAAAACAATATTAATAAACACCTGCTTTATTTGTTCCGGATCCACGTAACATGCGGGGATATTATCATTAGTAACAAATTCAATTATTTTATCTGATTTACCAGATTTAAACTTTACAATTTCCAGTGTTCTTAATATCAAATCATATAAATCTACCTTTATTATAGTTGGTTCTTTTGGCCTTGCAAACGTAAGAAAATCAGTTACAAGGTTATTTAATCTGTCAATCTCATTAATCATAATCATTGTAATACTGTGTTTTCTATCAGAAGCTTTAAAATCTTCACATATTATTTCAGCCGTCCCCTTTATTGAATGCAAAGGGTTTCTAATTTCATGTGCAATCCCGGCAGCCATCTCTCCCAGCTCTGAAAGTCTTGCCGCCCTTGCCAACTGACGTTCCAATTCAACCTTCTCTGTATGATCTGTAAACACAATTACATTTCCCATAATCAGTCCTATATGATTTCTTAACTCTGCAATACCAACTTCAATAACAACTTCCATTCCATTATCCTGGAGAACCGTAACCTCTTTTAGGTCATTCCGATTTGCGGTTAAGCATTCTTTATCTAATTCATTGCGTTCTATCTGCTGTCCCCATTTTGGTACCACTGCTCCTTTTATTAAAGAATCTCCTAATATTCGCTTCGCGGCAGAGTTAACCAATGTAATCCTATTATTGGTATCAACAGTTATAACTCCTGATTTAATACTATTTAAGATGTTCTCGTTAAAGATCTGAAGGTCTTTTATCTCTTTTAAATTATTTTCCAGTTCTAATGCAGTGAGTTGATACCTTTTCTTTTCCTTCATTTGGGCAGATGCCAATAACCCAGTAATTAATCCGATCAAATTAAATAGAACTACCTCCAAATACATATTTAATTGGGCGAAAAAAGCTGCACGATGTTGAAATAGTAAGTGCGGCAAATAAATTACCGATATAAACAGGGCACAATATACACCTCCCCAAAGTCCAAACCAGAATGAAGCGAGTATTATTGGTATGTAATAAAGCCTCCTGTAAATATGGTGTATATTATGTACCGAAATATCGGTTGAAAAATGTGCAATTGTTATAAACATTATTAGCACTAATATAATTAATAACCTAAATTTTAGATCCAATTTCAGCATAAATTTATTAAGTGAAAAGCTAAAAGTGAAAAGCAGAAAGCAGAAAGCAAACCATATAAACTTCTTTATTCTGATTTTGAGGTTTTTACTGTCGAGACAAGCATTGCTATTAATTCCTTGCAGTCATTTTGTAAACTTGAGAACAAGTTCTGGTTAATGTAGCCCGTATCATGAAGAATAGAAAGCCAATAATCTGTTTTGTTTGCTTCTTTAAGGGCTATATTCATTTTTAAGGTAAAATCCTTTTTACTTTGACCAAACTCCGCTTCTCTAATTAACGCACCAACCGATGTCCCACTTTTCAATACCTGCCGACTAAGTACAAACTCTTTTTCGTCATTTATTAAGAATTGAGATAATTCAACTATCCGTATTGCAAATTTATAACTTTTATCCTTTAAAATAGATTCTCCCATAATATCCACCTTTTACCACTCGTTACTTTTCACTTTTAGTTTTTCACTTTTCACTGCTTAGTAAATTCCTTGCAGTCATTTTGTAAACTTGAGAACAAGTTCTGGTTAATGTAGCCCGTATCATGAAGAATAGAAAGCCAATAATCTGTTTCGATTGCTTTTTTAAGAGCAATATTCATTTTTGAGGTAAAATCCTTTTTACTTTGACCAAACTCAGCTTCTCTAATTAACGCACCAACCGACGTCCCGCTTTTCAAAATCTGATTACTAAGCACAAACTCCTTTTCATCATTTATTAAGAATTGTGCTAGTTTGACTATACGTATCGCAAACGTATAACACTTATCATTTAAAATAGACGTAAGTACAAACTGGTTTCAGAAACCATAGCCCCGATAGGGGCAAAAGAAGTTAGCCCACTGCGTTAGCTGTGGGTATAGAATGAATCCTGACCAAATTAGCCCCATCAGGGGCGACAGAAATCTTTTGTTATCAAGATATTTCTATTCATATTATTTGCCGTGTATCTTTCTGCCGCCTCTAACGGGGCTAAATTTGGTCACAATTAGTTCCCATAGCTTTACGCTATGGGCTAACATCTATCGTCCCATATGGGACTTTTAGTTTTTCACATAATAAGGTTTTCTGACAACAGTTTAACGACACAAAATAGATTCCCCCATAATATCCTCCCGCTTTTCTCTATTCACTTTTAGTTTTTCACTTTTAACTTTTCACTGCTTTTCTCTATTCACTTTTAGTTTTTCACTTTTAACTTTCCTCTGCTTTTAACTGCTTTTCAAACCTTTCATCTTTGATCCCTCTTCGTAATTTAAACTCCATAAAACCGCAATAGCAGCACGGAACCATAAAGATTGCGATCAGCACTACAGTCATCCCACCTACAGTTGGAATAGCCATGGGCTTCATCACATCCGAACCACGCCCCGTAGATAAAAGAATGGGTATTAAGGCGAGGATCGTTGTGACGGAAGTCATAATGGCAGGTCGAATTCGTTTTAATCCTGCTTGGACAGTTGCATTTCTGGCATCCTGGGCAGATGTAATCTTTCTCTTTTTAAATGATTGTTCCAGGTAGGCAGAGATTACAACCCCATCGTCAACTGCAATTCCAAAAAGGGCAATAAATCCAACCCATACGGCAACACTCAGATTATAGTCAAAGATATTAAGCAGAATAAATCCACCGGAGAGCGCCACAGGAATACCAGACCAAATAATAATTGATGTAGAAACAGACCGAAATTGAAGATATAAGATGAAGAAATTAATAAAAAGGACCATTGGGAGGAGAAGCCCTAGCCGTTTGTTTGCCCGAACCTGGTTTTCAAATTGTCCGGCCCACTTTATGTAGTATCCTTTTGGCAACTTCAGTTCGCCGGAAGCAATCTTCGCCTGTACAAGTTTATCCGCATCCTCTACAACACTCACCTCGTCACGATCTCTTGTATTAAAGGTAACATAACCAACCAAAAGGGTGTCTTCGCTTTTAATTACAGATGGACCAATGGTATATTCAATGTTGCAAACCTGAGTAATAGGAATCTGTGCCCCTGATGGCGTAGGTACAAGCACCTTAGGAAGCATATCAAAACTATCCCTGATCTCACGCAGATATCTAACTCTAACAGGATAGCGGTTACGCCCTTCAACTGTCCATGTAATGTTTTTGCCGCCTAAAGCAACCTCTATAACATCTTGAACGTCCTGCAGATTTACGCCATACCTGGCAACCGCTTCACGATTGATCTTGAACTCTATATAAGGTTTACCAACTATACGATCGGCTATTACATCTACAGCGCCTGGTACCGTTCTAATAATAGATTCTAATTCCAAACCTATCCGTTCTATCTCCTTGAGATCGGCACCAAATATCTTTGCCCCCATCATCGCACGAAGGCCTGATTGAAGCATTACTACTCGGGTCTGGATTGGCTGCAACCATGTTGGAGCAACCCCTGGTATATCAGAAATTTCACGAAGATCATTAAGAATTTCATCCTTGGTTATGGCACGTTTATCCGGCCATATAAATGTTAGCCATCTCTTAAACCAATCAGGGATATTCTTCTCAGTATACCACCGATCTACCCGGATCTTTCGCCACTCACTTTTTGGTTTCAGATTAACATATGTTTCAATCATTGCAACTGGTGCAGGATCAAGGGCTGTCTCAGCACGTCCCAGCTTACCAACCACCATCTCCACTTCAGGTATCTGTTTCATAAGTATATCCTGTTTTTTTAGCACTTCAGTAACTTGTGTAAGGCTAGCAGCTGGCAGCAAAGAAGGCATGTATAAAAGTGACCCCTCGTCCAACGATGGCATAAACTCACGACCAATACCTGGAAATTTATGTTTCAGCGCAACCCATGGCGGCAGTTTGTTCAAATCCAGATAGACATATTTTAATCCCTTTTCAACTGGCCCGAAGACTTTATCTACCCCGATCCAGATACTAAATCCTGATACAACGATAAATGTTGGAATGCAAAGAAATAGCTTCTTATGGTCAAGGATCCATCTGAGTGTAGGTTCATAAATCTTTACAATTGCCCGAGACAATATATTTTCTTCTATGGGCCGTAAACGCTCCTGGGTTATCTGGTAAATAAAAGCTCCGAGAAGAAGGCCGAGGAGCAAGGAATAAATCCAGGAAGAGGTGCTTGCAATCGTATCAGACCTTCCAAAAAGAAGAACTCGAATAATAACAGAAAATATTATAGCTATGGAACCACCGACAATAAGAGAGCTACGTTTTTTCCAATTAATCTCTTTCAAGAAAAGATTGCAAAGGACCGGAACAACAATTATGGCCACGATAACTGACCCTAAGAGAGCAAACGTCTTTGTATAGGCCAGGGGTTTAAAGAGTTTTCCCTCCTGGCTTTGCATAAAGAAAACCGGGATAAAAGAGACAATTGTTGTAGATACTGCCGTTATAATAGCGCCCCCAACCTCCTTGGCAGCCTCATAAATGATCTCTATTCGTGGTTTAGTGCCATCTGACTCCGTCAGGTTGGTATAGATATTTTCCGTCATGATGATACCCATGTCCACCATTGTGCCAATAGCGATTGCTATTCCCGAAAGGGACATGATATTGGAATCTACACCTAAATAATACATTGCAATAAATGACATGATTACCGCTAACGGTAAGGTTGACGCGACTACTAATGAAGTTCTGATATGAAGTAAAAAGAAAAGTATAACAATAATCGTTATAATGATTTCCTCTGTTAATGCCTCTTTGAGTGTTCCAATTGTCTCTTGAATAAGCTGGGTTCGATCATAAAAAGGGACGATATGCACTCCGCTAGGTAAGCCAGGCGATATCTCCTTAATCTTTTCCTTTACGGCATTAATTACCTGTAGAGGATTTTCCCCGTATCTCATAGTAACAACCGCTCCAGTTACATCTGCACCCTCTTTATCAAGGGCCCCACGACGGAAATCAGGGCCAAGTGATACAGTTGCAACATTTTTAACATACAAAGGTGTACCTTTTGCAGCTTTTACTACAATATTTTCCACGTCACTAACCGTTTTAATAAACCCTACACCACGAATGATAAATTCCATCCCATAGTTTTCTATCACCTTGGCACCCACATCAACATTAGATCGGCTCACAGAGTTAAATATCTCCGCCAGAGTCACATTGTGGGCGCGCATACGGTTGGGATCAACATCAATCTGGTACTGCTTAACATATCCTCCTACAGAAGCCACTTCGGCAACACCATCTGCCGCATTAAGTTGATATCTTACGTACCAGTCCTGTATGGAACGTAATTCACCTTGATTTTGCTCTGACTTAACAAGTTGCGCATCACCTAACGGACATATACCGGGATCGTTAAATGTGCGTTGGAATTCTAAGGGGTGATCATGCTTAGGACATTGTCCAGATTTATCAGCAACTATAGATGGATCTTCCGGGCAGACAAAAACACCACCGGAGTGATTAGGACAGTAATATCCATTCTCTACCGTATACCAGAATATCTGTCCCAAAGCCGTAGCATCAGGGCCAAGAACGGGGATCACGTCAGGAGGAAGCAACTGCTTCGCAACATTCAGGCGTTCTAAAATACGTGACCTAGCCCAATAAAAGTCAATCTTATCTTTAAAAATGATATAAATAACAGAAAAGCCAAAACCTGAATATGAGCGTATAACCTTGACCCCGGGAACACCTTCTAGACTTGTAGTTAAAGGATAAGTTATCTGATCTTCCACTGTCTGCGGGTCACGTCCGGGCCAGTCGGTAAAGACAATGGATTGGTTTTCACCTATATCAGGAATGGCATCTACCGGAATATTCTTTATTGCATAATAACCAAGGCCGATTGTAACCAGGATAATAACAAGAACGATAAACGTGTTTTCCAGGCAAAACCGCAATAGTCTGTTAATCATAATTTGTTAAAGTAAATTTTGTCCATGTACAAAAATAAAGCGCGGTTTAAATTAACATTTTCGACTGACTTTTAGCTATCAAGTTAGCTCCAAATACATAATCTTAATTTTAATCAACCTATGACGATTAAGATTATGAGCATAGCACTTATTTGCCCCTGAAAGGGGCTGATATACCAGCCCAGGGCAACGCCCTGGGACAAAACCACAAAAAAATATAGCCCTGTAAGGGCGTAACATACATTGGCTATGAATCGTGGAAATATGTTGCACCCATTCAGGGTGCAAATTAATGGTTACCTTTGACCCAGGGCGCTGCCCTGGGCTGGTATGTATAACCCCATCGGGGTATTTTACATATCTTTAAATCTTTAATTCTTTATATTTTAAGTTAACTGCAATTTATCTTCTTAATCATGAACCACTCACTGCGATTATGACTATAGTGCTTTTTAGTTGTCAATACCTCATCACTGCATCAATAATCTGCAACTATTTACAGTAAATTGGATACTAATATTATGATTAAAAACATGTTTAAAGGATTACAAATCTATGATTTATTCTGAATTCTGTCTCCTGAATTCTATATTCCAAATTTAGTTGCAACTTTTCCGCACTATGGTATTTCATTTTCTAATGTACCACAATTTAACATCTTTGACCCGAAATACGGGTTACCTATCTCGCCATTTTCCTGAACCCATGACGCTTCTGCCATTGGGCAAAAGAAGATATAGACCTTCTTTGTCTCTTTTAACCTGTAATGAAACTCTTCAACATATTCTCGCAAATTCTTACTGATATTCTTAAATGCTTCACGTGTTTCATCTAATGACTTACCACTCATATCAGCCAGTTGATGATCCATATGAGCAAACTTTTTCATTAGTTCTTTATATACATTTTCAGGTAAATCAAGATTGTTTCCCTTTATTTTTTTCACTTTCTCTTCCATTGATAATATACTTTTTTCTATTCCGTCCATTGAATCATTGGCAAGTCGCGTCCTAATAGAAAAATAAACATCAATTATCCTACTAATCGCATCTCTAAATTGCGGAGCATCAAAGGTATAATCAGTAAGAACAGAATCAGGCATTTTATCTTCTTTGCCATCTCTCTCATTAAATCCAGATCCTTCAGCAAAAAGGAGGCTTGGCTTGCCTAATAATTGCATTTGCGAATCAATAAGAAAATTGCCTTTGGTAACTACTCTTTCTCCCAACTTTAGTCCCGCAATCACATGATAATAACCATCCGCCTTTGGGCCTAGTTTGACTTCCCTTGGTTCGTAATTAGCTTCTTGTTTTTCTACATAAACAACATTCCGAAGTCCTGTATAAAGTACCGCACTATGGGGTACAGATAGAACTCCCTGGTGATTGTGAAGGGATGATTCAGAAATACCCATATCCATTCCCTTCATCCCAAAACCACTTTGTTGCCTTTTACCAACAGGTTCCAAACGCATTCCACATTCCGGACAATTATCAGGCTGGTCGGAGGTGATATCAGGATGCATCGGGCACATATATTTACCGGCAATATCAGGATCAAAGATAATACCGTTAGCACCAAACCTCGCCTTGATTACTGCGTTTGCAAACATGCCAGGTTTAAGTTTTCCATCACGATTATCCATATTTACCCTTACACGAACAGCCCTGGTATCCTCATCAAGAAACGGATCTATAAAAACTACAGTCCCATGGAAGACTTCTCCCGGAAAAGACTCTGTAGACACCTCCACATCCTGACCATACATTATCCATGGGAGGTCATATTCATATATATCAAGATATAACCATACGCGACTTAGGTCGGCTATGGTAAAAAGTCTATCACCTGTTTTTACATACATTCCTTCAAAAACGTTTTTATCAATGACCGTTCCACCTGTAGGCGCATATATGGTCAGGGAAGTTTCCGTTTTTTGTGTCTGTTCAAGTTTTTTTATTTGATCTTCTGTAATTCCCCAAAGCAATAGCCTATCACGGGTATTTTTTAGTAATGAAGTTGACCCTGCAACGGTTTCGCGAATAGAACTCTTCTGCAAGGTCTTTAACCCCTTATAGGCAATAAGATATTCGTTTTGCGCAGAAACCAGTTCCGGGCTATAAATAAAAACCAGGTGCTCATTTTTTTGAACAATTGTTCCTGTAAAGTTTACATAAAGCTTGTCAATTCTCCCACCAGTCCATGATGTCACATGAGACACCTTGCTCTCATCGTAATTGATCTTACCTACTGTATAAATTGATTTTGTTAATTCTTTGTAACCAACAGGCTCAGTTTTAACCGCCGCGAGTTGCCGAGCTCTCTCGCCCAATTTCAGGCTGGCTTTGCCTCCCCCACCAGCATCTTCCTTCATTGGAATCAAATCCATACTACATATAGGACAACGGCCAGGGCCGTCCTGTTTAATCTGAGGATGCATACTACATGTCCAGAAAAGGATATTTTCTGTACTTTCTTTTGTTGTTTTTTGATGTAGAGGGGAAATCTCTGTTTCTTTTTCACTTATAAGAAAACCAGCAAGTATACCTATGCCAAGTGTGATAATTATAATCAATATGAAAACCGGAGTAGAACTATAGATATGGGATTTCTTAATTTTACTAAAGTTATTGTTTTGTAAGTTATCTATGTTATTGTCCATTTTCTTCTCCACGAAAATCAAATATATTTGTTTGATTCCAAAATGTATTACTAATCCAAAGAAGAGAACCAGAAATATAATGATAAATAGGAATGTCTTGTTTTAGGCTTTCCGTGCCCGCAAAAATAAATACTCAATCAAATGAAGTCTCTTTTAAATTATATTTTTCCATGCGATAGATTAAAGTAGCACGAGATATTCCCAATAATTTTGCCGCCATTGTCTGGTTTCCTTTCACCTTATCCAATGCATTTTCTAACAAAAACTTTTCTACCTCTTCAAGGGATAGACCTGAATCAAGGAGATCAAACAGGGTCTCTCTGGCCCTGTTATTCCCCCCATTTTTTACGAGCACTCTATTTGGAAGGTGATCAGGCAAGATATCCCCTCCTTCACTCAATATCAAGGCCCTTTCAATAGCATTCTCGACCTCCCGCACATTACCGGGCCATTCATATTCATTCAAAAAATGAAAAGCTTCCGGAGTTACCGTTGTTTCATTTTTTCCGGTATTTTGAATTGAATATTTTTTCACGAAATGATTTACAAGAAGCGCAATATCATCTTTTCTCTTTCTCAAAGGGGGCAGGTAGATAGGAAATATATTTATACGATGGTAGAGATCTTCCCTAAAGGAATTTTTCTTTATTAGGACTTCAATGTCCTTGTTTGTAGCAGCAAGTATCCTTACGTCTATTTCAATATCTTTTTCAGAACCTAGTGGACTTATGACCCTTTCCTGAATGGCCCTTAATAATTGCACCTGTATATCAAGTGTAATATCTCCAATGTCATCAAGAAATAGTGTGCCTTTATCTGCAAGAAGAAATTTCCCTTTTTTTTCTGTAACGGCACTGGTAAAAGCACCTTTTTTGTGGCCAAAGAGTTCACTGGCAATAAGTTCTTTTGGTATGGCATTACAATTGACAGCAACAAAAGGGCCATCTTTACGAATACTGTTATAATGTATGGAATGCGCTACGATTTCTTTCCCCGTACCTGTTTCGCCAGTTATTAGCACTGTAGAATCTGTTTTAGATACTTTTTTTATTAACTGAAAAACCTCTTGCATGACAACACTTTTACCAACAAAGTTAGCAAAACTGAACTTCTCTGATAATTTTTCCTTCAGCATCCTGTTTTCTATCTGCATTGCACTGTATGCGATGGCATTTCTGCACTTAAGCTTTAACTCTTCTTTGCTACACGGTTTTGAAATAAAATCGTATGCACCTAATTTCATGGCATCAACTGCACTACTAACTGTCCCATAGGCAGTCAACAATATGACGCTAGTCTCAGGACTATATTTCTTTATCTTTGACAGGAGTTCAATACCACTCATCTCCGGCATCTTATAATCGGTAATTACGAGCTCGCAGCTATGATCAAACATGTATGAAAGGCAGGAATGTGGTTCGTAAAAGGCAACGACATTATATCCTTCTTCTTCCAAGATAAAGGTCAACATTTTTGTGAGATTCTTGTCGTCGTCTACAATGATGATGTTTTTATCGTTCATAGTTATTTCCAGAGAGAAGGTACAATATCATCCCAATTTAATAATAGATGTTACCATTATTGTGCAAAATAAAATTTCGATTTTATATAAATGGACCGCATTGCCCGGCTAACTTTTTGCGGTGAGAAAACGTTTTTTATGAACATTTTCCAATATCATAGCGCGAAAAAGTGCCTAAAGTGCCTAAAGTGCCTAAAGTGCCTAAAGTGCCTAAAGTGCCTAAAGTTAATAGTGTTGTTTTTTATTAATAATAAATAAAATTCTATAATTTTAGCTCATTTTAGGCACTCAATGTTAGTACGCATATGTGTGAAGCAAATAGCTAACTGGACAACACTGATAAATGGACCATTTAATCTTCAAATACCGCAAAACAAATCCCTCTTAATTCAACTTCTGCGAAGGATTGAAATGCATGGAGATTTCATTATTAATTCAACAGCATTGGTATACTCACATTTCATACCAAACACAAAACAAAGCATGAAAATGTTTAATATGCCATTATAAATATAACTTAAGTCTTTATAAGATACTATATTAAAAAAGAATACCTAAAGCATATAGAGCAACAATTCTTTCTTATGGTGAGTGATTATGAACGGAAGCTTACAATAAACAATTGTTCACTGTTTGATATGCTACCATCCATGTGTGATTTGATACAGAAGGAACCTGTTTTTGGAAACGGGATAAACTCATCTGGGAGAGAAACGGAACATTAATGTTCCGTCTACGGCATATTCCAGAAAGATTGAAGGAAGACTCGCCAAAAGGAATAAGTAATAGAGCGACTCTCATAACTGTAGAGATTTACCTACCTAAGCAAAAAGAAAAGTCTAGAAGAACATCTGTTGACTCTATTTTCTTAAAAAGAGGATTGAAACTGTGTTAAAAACTGCCTTAAAGAAAGTAAGGATCATACTTTGAGTAAATAACGCTGAAGGTAAAAGCATAAAGCATTTTTGGTTGCCAGGCTAATGTTAAAAAGCAAAAGCCACAGGATTTTTACCTTTAAGCTTTACCTTATGCCTATCCGCCTGCGTAGGTACTATTTGTTAACAAAAAGAATTTAGATCGAATGGCTACCGCCAATACAACATAGACGTTGTACTACGTTAAGTCGTTTAACTCTTTCATGCTCTTTTCGTAGCAATTAGGACAAATTCCATGGGAACATTGCATATCAGAATTTTTGCTAAGATATTCCTCAATTGACATCCAGTCCCCTTCCCCATGCTCACTATTTGTATCATCTCTTATACTCCTGCAAGTACTACAGATAGGAACAATATTCTCAAATACTTTAATCTTTAACTGCATTTCCCATCTTTCAAAACATTTATCTATACGCAATACAAGTTCTTTGTTTCTAACCGGCTTTAATAAATAGTCAAGCGCCCCCAATTGTAATGCCTCAATCGCCGAATTCAATTCACCAAACCCCGTTATTATCATAACCATAATATCCGGTTGTATCTTTTTCGCCTCTTTAAAAACGTCAATACCACTCATCCCGTCTAACATTAGATCGGTTATGATTAAAGCAGGTCTATTTTTATTAAGAATATCTAATCCATCTTTGCCATTTGCAGAGGTAAACACCTCATAACCGTTGTTTCTTAATACATGACCTAAACTTGCAAGAATAGTTTCTTCGTCATCAATTAGCAGAATGGACTTTTTTCTCATTACTATTTCCCTTACCTTTTATGGGTAAATCAAGAATAAAAGAGGTACCGTTCCCTAATTCACTCTCCACATTCAAGCCCCCACCACAATCCTTAATAATGCCATAGCAAACCGAAAGCCCTAAGCCCGTCCCTTTATGTCCTTTTGTGGTAAAAAAAGGATTGAAAATATTCTTTAAATCATTATCTGAAATACCTTCGCCCGTATCTTTTATCCTTATAAAAACCTTTGAATCACTGGCATCAGTATAAATATAGATTTTCCCGGATTCTGTTGTAATTGCCTCTTCTGCATTTTGAATAATATTTAAAACCACCTGTTTTATCCTGTCTCCTATACCTCTTATTTTTGGAACATATTGTGAATAATGTTTCTCTATCACAATATTCCTTGTTTTTAATCTTTTATCCATTAGCAAAATCATATCATTAAGGATCTGATGTACATCTATTTCCTCCTCATGACCTGATGAGGGGCGATAGAAATCCCGCAATTTTACAACTAAATTTGACATCCTGTAACACTCTTTAATAGCTAATTCCAGAAGTTCGTTATATTCTTTACTTAAAGATTCACTGCTTTCAATCTGTTCAAGGATACTAGTTACACCAAAGAGCGGGTTATTAAATTCATGGGCAATGGATCCTGTAAGTTTTCCCAATGCCGTTAACTTTTCAGAATGAATTAAATGTTCGTATGTATTTATTATTTCATCTGCCTCTTTGCGCTCAGTAATGTCAAAGGCGATTGCCACATAAAGCAGGATTTTTTCTGATTGTGTAGTATGAATACGAACCTCAACAGGGTAACGTGTACCATCTTTTTTTAGATTATTGGTCTCAAAATCTACATTTGCAACATCTCCACGCAACAAAGGAGTAACGATCTCTTTAAATCTCGTTATATTATATTCTGGCTGAATATCAAAGATTGTTTTAAGTTGTAATTCTTCCATCGTGTACCCAAGGTTTCTTTGCGCACCTTTATTGGCATAAACAAAATAGAATGTATTGGCATCAAAGATATAAGTCTCGTTATTGGATTCATTTATTATATTAATAAACCGATCTTTCTGTTCCTCAGCTTTCCATTTTTCAATATTACGTTTTTTACTACGGTACGTCACGATACCAAGACCCATAAGCCCTAACCCCCATATACCTGCGTGCGTACTAATTACTTTAGTTAATTTATCTTTTATTACGGCTTGATAAGGAGCAAACGGTATGGAAATCCCCACGCCACCACGAACCTCACCCACCTTATAACCCTGGAAGGCATGACACTTTAAGCAACCAGATTCAGTTAACATGGGGCGCATTAGCCTAAGATACTGTTGTTCATTTATATTATCAAACTCCAATACTTCTTTAACGCCACTTTCAAATAATTTAAGCACTTTGCGTTCCCAATTATCCGGCTCATTAATAGGGTTTAACACTTTTAGGCTTGTTATCTTTCCAGGAACTCCATACAAACCTTCAAAATCATCCGTCATCTGTCTTACCATATATGCAGGATTCATTAATGTGAGTTTCCTACCGGAAGGTGTCTTGATATTCCGTTCTGGAATATGTGCAAGGTATTTGTTTGGTGGTGTATGTTCAGAGATGGGAACATACACACCTCCATGCTTTGTTGCCCAAAGTCTAAAAGCCTGATCCTTATTAAAGCTCAGACGGGCATCATTCTCTGCCAAATCATAAATATGTCCGCGTTCATTAGCTATTATCCACCAAGATAGAGCAACTACAATTATAGTCCAAACTAAGGCAGCGAATCCGGCATAGCGATATATTGAAGATATCTTATTCTTCAAGCTAGAATTTAATGTATGTTCACCCATAGAAGTTGCTAAAGCAGACAAATTAACACTACAGTTATAACCTTAGATAATTACACCGTACAACCAATCACACATCTACAATTTTATTCATTTTGATGAAAAAATAAATGTTGTAGCAAAACCACTTCTCCCATCATAATTCCACTCTTTACTATCCTCCCGAAAATGGTGAGCAACCATTCTCCCCATATTTAGTACATCGTCAAATTCTTTCGCCCATACAGGAAAATGTTTATTAACTATTTGTGTTGGTTTATTATCATCTCCATTCCCGTGTAATATCTCTAGATCCAATGTTAGATGCTCAGCCACAATAGCCCTTTTCCGCCACATGGATGACTCTACAAATATGGGTAGATACCTTATAGTTGTCCGTTCAGGCGGAACTTTAGCAAATCCAAACACATGATTCTGAAAGATGTCTAAAAGTGCCTTTTCTATCACACCTGAATCATTATCCCCATTGATATAAAATACTATCCAGTTCTTCTCAGGTTTTGCAGTCAAATCGGTAATACCTATTACAGTCTGATTCCCCAAATCGATTTCTCCGTATTTCCCTTTTTTTATGTAAAACACACCACTAATTTCACATTTTCTATCGTATGTTGGTTCACTTCCAAACAAACATGGACAACCGGGATTGCAGGTACATCCTTCAAAATATTCACCGCTTATGGACCAATCCGGATCAGCAAATAAACTACCCATATTGCAAAAAAGTAACACTACAGCAAATAGCATCAACATCTTTTTACATCTAAAAACCATCTTATACTACCTCCTTGCAAAATTATCTTCATTGTTTCTTGTTTATTTTAAACTTTTGAAGAACCATAAAGATCCAAACGAATTATACCTTACAATTCAACATGAGTGAGTTGTCCTCTAGTATTAACATCGTTTGTATTGTAACTTTATGCGCCTGCAATTCTATTTTCGTTTGTTGTATACGCGTAAAACACTCCAATAACATTCTAACACATTAACAGTGGATAACGGTAGCGAAGTTGAAGTTACGACTTATAATATAATACTCATAATAAAATAATAGGAGTGGTTATAGATACTCAAATATTGTAACATTCAAATATAAACACTTACAAATAACCGACTTGAAAGTGGCGAAGTTTTATAGTATTACTTTATTAAAACCTCTTTTTTTAAAAGATTTTGTGGTTTTTATTGAATAGAGAATACAGGAGTCAGAAGTCAGAATAATAGAAAACATAATTCAGAAAGTGAATACAAATTTCCAATTAATAATTCTACTGTAAAACAAACAGAAATCTATGCTTTATTCTGAATTCTGTATTCTCTATTTTGGTTGCAGCTTCGCCATGTTATGTAATAAATACCAAAACAATTAACCGTACTCAGAGCTGTCTGGTTATGTCTTTGCATAACTTGACAACATTTTTCCGGGATTTGTACCCCAGGAAACATTCCTTTGCCATTATCGGGTAAATTTATAGAAAACAAAAATGTAATTACGTTTACTTTTCATTTGATTATAAATTAAGCAACTTCCCAGTAAAAACATAACTTATCTGTATAAAAAATTTACGACAAATTGTTGTGCTGTATAAATACTTGGCATTAAACAGCCCAATTTTAACGGGAAAGTTGTCGATTAATCCTCTGGAATCAATTTGAACTTAGGTAAATTGAAAGGTGACTTTGATGACTATTAGAAAGAGCATGTTTGTTGTTTTTGCAACATTGTTTGCGTTTTTTTTCTTAATGATTGTTTTGGTAAGTCTGCTTTTGGATCAGCATAGCAAAATATTGCAAATGCAGGTAAGACAGTATAACTCAGACAAGCTTGCTGATGAATTACGCCAGACTTCTGATGACTTGACCCGTATGGCACTAACATACGTAGTTACGGGTAATCCCACATATGAGAAATATTTTCTCAATATTTTGGAAATTCGAAATGGTGAGCTACCCAGTCCAACAAATTATGATGGCATTTATTGGGATGATATAATTGCCAAACAAAAAGAGATCTTGCAGGACAGGATAAGAAAAAGCATGTTTTCAATGATGAAGAAGCTGAGCTTTTCTCAGCAGGAATTAGATAAACTTTCAGAGGTAAAAAGACAATCCGATGACCTTGTTAATATGGAAATAGTTGCCATGGCTGCAGTAAAAGGCAAGTTCAAGGATAAGGATGGTACGTTTTCAATAACAGGTAAGCCTGATATGGAGCTGGCTCGCCGCTTGGTTTTTGGAGAAGACTATCACATAGCGAAGAGTAATATAATGCAGACAATTAGTGAGTTTATTCAGATGTTGCATATTAGGATGGTAAACGAGCGTAACAATATCAATCGGATACAAACGCATATTATGCTTGTGGCGATTCTACTTACATTTGGGGTTTTCATTTTTTCCGTTCTTGCTTTCATTGTTTTTAAAAAGCGGATTCTTGATTCGCTTAAAAGCATGAGGGATGGAGCCCTGCAAGTGCGAAGCGGAGATTATTCCAAGCGAGTAGACATTGCATGCCGAAACGAAATAGGCTTATTGGCCAAGGATTTTAACGCAATTGTCTCGGATATTGAAAATCAGAACAGATTGAATACTGGATTACATAAACTGAGCACAAGTATGCATGGCGAACAGGATATATCAAAACTGGGTAATAATATAATCAGATCCATTGTTACTTTTCTCAACTTGCCGTTGGGGGCGGTTTATGTCTTGAATTCCGACAATTTGCTTCAGCGTGTAAGCAGTTATGGTTATCCTGAAGGAAAGGATATTTCAGAATCATTTGCACTTGGATCTGGTCTGGTAGGCCAGGCTGCATCTCAGAGAGAACCGATCATAATAGATAGTATCCCTGAATACGCACGAATTACATTTGGTTTTGGAGAAGCTGCACCGAACAGTATACTTGTTTTTCCCTTAATTAATGATGATCAGGTTGTGGGTGTTTTGGAGCTAGGATCATTTGATAATTTTTCGTCGAACCAACTTGATTGGATCAAGAAATCAGAAAGCACCGTTGCATTAGTTATCAGTTTCTGTTTGTCTATTGAGAGGCGCAAGCGAGTAGAAACGGAGCTTATAAAATTGTCAAGTGCAGTTGAACAAAGTCCCGCAGCAGTTGTAATTACTGACAGTGCGGGAAACATTGAGTATGTCAATTCCAGGTTTGCTGAATTAACGGGCTACTCCATAGAAGAGGCTCTTGGATCAAATCCAAGAATCTTAAAATCAGGTAAAATCCCATCAGATGTATACGAAGAGTTATGGAAGACAATTTCTTCCGGTAACGAATGGCATGGGGAGTTTTGTAATAAGAAGAAAAATGGAGAACTTTTCTGGGAATATGGTTTTATTTCGCCTGTCAGGGATAATAGGGGTGTTATTAACAATTTCATTGCTATAAAAGAAGACATAACAGAACGTAAGAGAGCTGAAAATCGTCTTAAAGCCCAGCATACTGTGACGCAAGTATTGGCAGAATCTACTACAATTACAGAGGCTTCTTCTGAAATTCTTAAAGCTATATGCAGGGCGCTTGAATGGGAACTTGGTGAAATCTGGATATTCGATTTTCAAAACAGCGTGTTAAAATGCTCTGAAATCTGGCATACTCCATCTGTAGAGGTATCATCATTTGTAAATATCACAAGACAAACTACTTTTTCCTCTGGTATTGGTTTACCTGGGCGTGTTTTATCCAGTGTTCAACCAATCTGGATTGAAGATGTTGTCCATGATTTAAATTTTCCACGAGCAAAGATTGCATCCGAAGTGGGATTGCACGGAGCATTTGGTTTTCCCATACTTAGCGGAAGTGAAGTCCTGGGAACAATCTCATTCTATAGTCATGAGATAAGAAAGCCGGATAAGGATCTGCTTGATATGATGACAGCTATCGGTAGCCAGATCGGTATCTTTATAAGGCGCAAGCAGGCAGAAGAGGGGCTAAAAATCGCAAAACAGGTGGCAGATGATGCCAACACAGCAAAAAGCGATTTTCTTGCAAGGATGAGCCATGAAATAAGAACGCCAATGAATGCAATTATCGGAATGAGTCAGCTTGCTCTAATGACAGAGCTTACCCCAAAACAGCATGATTATATAGGCAAGGTCGAATATTCCGCACATGCTCTCTTAGGCATCATCAATGATATCCTTGATTTCTCCAAGATTGAAGCGGGGAAGATGAGTATAGAGTCTGTTGATTTTAACTTGAAAGATGTTTTGGAAGGTGTTTCTGATCTCGTTACATTAAAAGCAGAAGAAAAGGGCCTGAAGATACTGTTTTCAATAGAAGATGATGTCCCTATCTCATTAATTGGTGACCCTTTGAGGCTTGGACAGGTTCTTACCAACTTGACAAACAACGCAGTGAAATTTACAGAGAGAGGGGAAATTATTGTATCTGTTAATGACGTTAACATCGACGGGGAAGAAGTTAGGCTCCGGTTCTCTGTTAAGGATACTGGCCTGGGGTTGAGTGAAGAACAGATAGGGAAGTTGTTTCAATCCTTTTCTCAGGCAGACGGGTCGACGACAAGAAAATATGGAGGCACTGGCCTTGGTTTAGCTATTTGTAAGCGATTAGTGGAATTGATGAGAGGGGAGATTTGGATTGAAAGTCAACCGGGCAAAGGAAGCACCTTTATTTTTACTTCCAGGTTTAGAAAACAGGTAAAAGAGAAAAAGAGAATAATAGAAGCCACAATAGACAGTACGGGTATGATAAAAAAAATCAGCGGCTCTAAAGTACTTTTGGCTGATGACAATGAAATCAATCAACAGGTTACAAAAGAGTTTCTGGAAAAGGCCGGTTTAATAGTTACTATAGCAAATAATGGTAAAGAGGTAATTGAAAAGGTTGCGCAAGCAGAGTTTGATCTTGTTTTAATGGATGTGCAGATGCCAAAGATGGGTGGATTTGAAGCCACTGGATGTATCAGGAGAAGTCCACGTTTTAGTAATTTACCAATAGTAGCAATTACAGCTCAAGCAATGATTGGTGATCGTGAAAAGTGTATTGAGGCAGGAATGGACGATTACATCACAAAACCGATTGATATAAATGAACTTTTTTCTGCACTGGCAAAATGGATAAAACCAAAAGAACGTGAGATTACAGACACTAACACAGGGAAAAAGAACTTTCAGGCAGATGAAAAGCAAAGTGACGAGGCCCATTTACTAACTCTTCCTGGGATTGACGTAGAATCCGGATATAGAAGGGTTGGAGGAAACATGAAACTTTATAAAAAGCTGTTAATAAAATTCAGGAACGACTATTCAAATTCTTTTTATGAGATAAAAGCCGCGCTTAATAATGATAACCTGGAAGAAGCTGAAAGATCTGCACATAATATAAAGGGGGTTGTAGGAACTCTTGGTGTCAATAAGCTGTATAAAATTGCCGGAGACCTTGAGGCCGTTATCAGAAAGCAGGAAACAGGAGAGTATGATATTATGCTTGAAAAATATTCAAAAGAGCTGAACAATGTACTAAATGCTTTAAAAGATCTGGAACCTGAAGAAGATAGAGATAAGAATAAAGAGGTAAGTGATACCCATACCGTATCACCAAAAGAACTCATTGAATTATTGGAAGGGCTGATCCCTCACATAAAAACCCGGAAACCAAGAAAATGCGCACCGGTGATAGAACAGATATCAAAACTATTGTGGCCCTATCATCTAGAAGAAAAAGAGAAAGAACTAATTAAATTAATAGGAAGATATAAATTTAGAGAAGCAGAAACAGTTGCAGAATCAATAATAAGCAAATTGAAAAATTTACATAAGGGATGAGTATATTATTGCCAACGCAATTTCTACTATCCTAAAAATTTAAATTTATGGAAAGGTAAGAATGAAAGAACTATCTAACTGTACAGTACTTGTGGTAGATGACGCTGAATCAAATATTGATGTCTTAGTCTCAGTTCTAGATAGCGAATATGAAGTCTGCGTCGCAATGGATGGAGAGAGTGCAATAGAAGCCGTTAACTTAGATCCACCTGACTTGATTCTTTTGGATATTGCGATGCCTGGAATGAATGGTTACGAAGTTTGCCAGAGGATTAAGAGTGAACCAGAGACAAGCAAGATTCCAATAATATTTATTACTTCAATGGATGAAATAGATAATAAGACCAAGGGTTTTGAATCAGGAGCGGTGGATTATATTACTAAACCTTTTGAGGCAATGGAAGTCAAAGCCAGAGTAAAAACACACCTATCTTTAACGCTTGCAAGAAGAGAGCTTGCAAATCAAAATATAATTCTTGAAGAGGAGGTGCGGATCAGGACCGAAGCATTAAGAAAGAGCATTGCGGAAAGAGAAAGGATGGAAAGTGAACTCAGAATTGCCCATGATATTCAGATGGGTATCATGCCTGCTGATTTTCCTCCTTTTCCGGATAAACCTGAAATTGATATTTATGCAATACTGAAACCAGCTAGAGAAGTTGGCGGTGACTTTTACGATTTTTTCTTTATCAACCCAGAACGGTTATGTATAGTTGTTGGTGATATATCCGGCAAGGGGGTTCCTGCTGCGCTGTTTATGTCTATGGTAATAACCCAAATCAGATCAATTGCCAAAGTAATTGATGAACCTGATTTAATACTTAATAACGTTAACAAAGAAATCACATATGGAAATGATTCATGTACTTTTGTTACGGTTTTTCTTGGTATTTTGAACATCAAGACAGGTGAACTTGCCTATACAAATGCAGGCCATAACGCCCCTTTAATAATTAGCAGGGAAAAAGGTGTAATGCTGTTGAATGATTCGAGGTATCCAGCCATCGGAATGGATGATGATTTTTCTTTCGGCATGAAGACGATCATGTTACAAGCCCTTGATATGATATGTATATATACTGATGGAGTAACGGAAGCCTTTAACGAAAGAAGACAGATGTTTTCAGAAGAACGGCTTATAGAAGAAGTTTTAGAACTCAGAGAATATACCACAAGTAAACTTGTAGAGGGAGTGTTTCATAAGGTACAATCCTTTTCAGGAAAGATGCCTCAGGCTGATGATATTACGATTCTTAATGTACAGTATTTACCATAAATAAAAATAAGATCAAATATGAAAACTATTTCTAAACAGCTTGTTTTAAAAAATGCTATTTCAGAGATGCGAGTATTGTCAAACACAGTTAAGGAGTTCTGTGAAGAGAACCGCATTTCCTGTGATGTTACTCATGACATACATCTAGCACTTGAAGAAATATTTTCAAATATAGTGTTTTATGGTTTTGACGATCAAGATGAGCACCAGATTGTGATTAGTTTCGCCATTAGGAACAATACACTTGTTTTTGTAATTAAGGATGATGGCATACCTTTTAATCCGCTGAAAAATAAAACACCTGAACTAGAAATACCGATAGAAGAAAGGGAGATAGGTGGGATGGGTATTCATATTGTCCGCCGATTGATGGACGAAATAGAATACATCAGAAAACAGAATAAGAATATCCTTGTAATTAAAAAGAATAATATTTTAACATTATAGAGCATGGAGGAGAAATATGCCACTTAAGGTTACTTCAAGGGAAAAGTCAATGGGGGTTTTTATTGTATCACCTGAAGGTTCACTTGATACAGACACATATCTTATTCTGGAGGAAAAGGTTGACGTACTTCTTGATACAAATCCCGGTATGATTATATTTGATTTGGAAAAGCTTGACTACATAAGCAGTATGGGAGTACGGGTGATTGCCAAAGCGAAAAAGGTCCTTAAAAAAAGTGGAGGCAAAGTTTTGCTGCTCAATCTCCAGCCCCAGATTAGGAAAGTGTTTGAGATTATAAAAGCACTGCCCTCCGAACAACTATTTGCAAGTGTTGAGGAGATGGACGACTATCTGTATAACATGCAAAAAAAGAACTCAGGAGTGTGGGAGTAAGACCAATGCGTAAACTTTCTAACTGGACTGTACTTATAGTAGATGATACCAAAGTAAATATCGATATCTTAGTTGCCGCCCTTGACAGTGAATATGCAATCAGCGCTGTAATGAATGGAGAGGTTGCACTGAAAGCTGTTAGCACTGCCCCACAGACTTGATTCTTTTGGATATTATGATGCAGGGTATGGATGGCTAAGAGGTTTGCCGTATGCTTAAGAGTAAACCTGAGACAAGCTGTGGAATTACAATAATATTTATTACATCAATAAGTGAGATACAAAAGAAGACCAAGGGGTTTGAATTGTGAGCTGTAGACTATATTACTAAACCTTTTGAGGTAATGGAAGTCAATACCAGGGTAAAAACACATCTATCTTTGATGCTTGTAAGGAGTGAACTTGCAAACCAAAATATAATTCTTGAAGAAAAGGTAAAGGAACAAAATATTCTTACAACTAAAAAACATTCTATCCTGCAATTATTAAATCATCTAAGGAATGGACATGTAATTTCCACATGCCCATTCCATCATAGTTGTTTCAAATTTATCTTGCAACTTTAAGGTTTCACTGTAGCCATTAAACCCCAGGCATTTCCTGTATCATACGCCTCTCTATTAAATTCAAATTTGCCATTCTCGTTTGCAACGGCCCACGCAACCCAATCACGACCTCTGTTTATAGCGGTAATAGCAAATTCAATTACACCGTTATTGTCTGTAATCCCTTCTTCAGGCTCAACCTTAATAGACTGTTTAAGGCCTAACTTTCGCTTTGTTAAAACCTTTACCTCTACACCAGCTTTAGAATTTGTTAAACGTAATATACAATTTTCACTTTCACCTACATTTAAATCTAATCTTTCCAGACCAGTCCTTCCCATTTCAAAATCGCGGTCACAATTAAATGTAAACCGTTTACCAGATGGAGGTGTTGGCGTAGGAGTTACGGTTGTCGTCGGTGTTAGTGTTTGACTGGGCGTTGGTTGTGGTGTTACGTCAGGTGTTGGAGTAGGTTCTGCCCCAAAACTAACCTTCCGCACCCGGTTGTTCATTGTATCTGCAATATATATATTGCCTGCCGTGTCACCATAGACATCACTGGGAAGGTTTAGGGCTGCTAAAGTTGCAGGGCCGCCATCACCAAAAAAGTCTCTCGCTCCTGAACCTGCAATAGTGGTGATGATCCCGGAAGAATCAATCTTACGAATACGGTTATTATCTGTATCCGCAATAAACATATTGTCTGCGTTATCAATATAGAGACCCTTAGGGGTCGCTAATTCAGCCTCTGTTGCCGGACCTCCGTCTCCAAAAAACCCGAAATTTCCGGTCCCTGCAACCGTAGTAATAATTCCAGAACTGTCAATCTTACGTATACGGTTATTACCTGTATCAGAAACAAATATATTGCCGGCACTATCACCAAAAATGCCTTGAGGACCAAAGAAAGTAGCATCGATTGCTGGCCCACCATCACCACTAAATCTAAACTCCCCAGTTCCAGCAAAAGTACTGATAATTCCAGAAGCGTCAACCTTGCGAATAATATTATTACTTAGTTCAGTAATAAATAGATTTCCAGCATTATCAATAAATATCTCTGACGGATTTACTAATTCCCCTTCCGTTGCAGGCCCCCCGTCACCGGGAAACGCAAGCGCAGAAAATAATTGTAAAGCAGGTTTTGATGCCTTTCCCGGCAAACCTTCTTTTCCTTCACCGGCAAAATTAGTAATAATCCCGGAACTGTCCACCACACGAATACGATTGTTACCAAAGTCAGCAAGAAACATGTTGCCTAAATTGTCAAAAAAAGTATCGGTAACAAAATTTAAACCAGCATCCGTTGCCGGCCCACCATCACCAAAGTTTCCACATTCCGGTGTAAATCCACGACCAGCAACCCTTGTGATAATGCCAGATGTATCAACTTTGCGGATCCAACAAGCATTTCCTGAAAAAAACAGGTTACCTGAACTGTCAACAAAGATGCCATCAGTTTGCCCAATTGTGACATCTGTTGCCGGGCCGATAGTATCATCAAAGAAGGCATTACCATTACCTGCAATCGTAGATATAATCCCCTCTTCTTGTTCCTGATCAGGTTCCCCGGCGGTAATCTTGCGAATACGATTATTAAATGTATCTGCAATAAATATATTACCTTCACTATCAACAAATACACCCTCAGGCGAATTCAATTCAGCAACAGTTGCAGCAAAACCATCCCCTCTTGATCCAATATTTCCAGTACCAGCAACTGTAGTAACTATTCCCGAAGTGTCCAGCTTACGAATACGGTGGTTATCAGTATCTGCAAAAAATATATTACCTTCGTTATCACTAAATATACCAGAAGGACGATTTAAAGAAACACTTGTTGCAGGACCATCACCAATAAACCCACATACACCATTACCAACAATAGTTGTGATAATACCGGAGGCATCCACCTTCCGAATTCTGCAAGCCTTTGTATCTGCAATAATCAAATTTCCTTCATTGTCAACAATTACACTTTCGGGAAAACTCATTGCCGTGCTTGTTGCAAGCATATCATCCCCAAAGAAAAGACATGGCAATTCATCATTCCCCGCCACTCTGGTAAAAGTACCAGAATTGTCTATTTTGTCAACGAAACAGCCATTCCCTCCTTCTGCGGCAAATATGTTCCCTGTACTATCTACAAATACACCCTCAAATCCTATAAATCCAATAGTAGCAGTATCTACAATAGTGGTAATGTTTCCCGATGTGTCAATCTTGCTAATACCATCAAAGCCTGAAGCAACATACAAATTGTCAGAAGTATCAATAAAGAGACCCTGTGCGCCTATCTCAGCAAAAGTAGTAATGATACCAGAGGTATCAATCTTACGAATGCGATTGTTACCCGTGTCAGCAATAAATACATTCCCCTCACTATCAACAACTACCGCTTCAGGGTTTCCTAAAGTAGCATCTGTAGCACTACTACCATCTCCGCTAAAGCTAAAATCACCATTACCTGCAATAGTAGAGATAATACCACCCTGTGCATTAGCTTTAACAGAAAAACTAGTTATTGTTACAATCATTAGCAACACAATCCCCAAATCAAATCTTGACATCTTACCCATAATGATTTCCCTCCTTTTTAGGTAATAGATACGTCAAACTTATCTTCACAAAATTTTTGCACATAGAATTAATTATACCTTACAATTTAAAGTGCAAGCTTTGTCCTTTTACATTAACATTATCTGCATTGTAACTTTATGTACCAACCGCGTTATTTTCATAAATCGTTTGCACGTTAACAGCCCAGACAAGATTCAAAAACAAAAAAAACATACATACACAAAGCAGAGTAAAAAGTAATTTCTCTAGAAGAAACTGTTTTTTTCCACTCATAATATCGTACTCATAATAAATGGGAGAAAGTAATAGGCTTGATTATATAAGCTCATATATTGTAACATTCAAACATAAACATTTACAAATAATCAACTTGCGCATTGAGAGTCATTATGCAATAAAAGACCAAATATCCATCCTATATTAGGGATATATTTATAAACCAACACCACATCTTTTACTTTCTGTTTTCATCTTTCACTAATTTTATTTCTTAAGCTAAAAAATTCAATAATTAAATCAATACTCTCGTTAATAAACTCTTCAACGAAAACTCATCCCTACCAACATACTTAGGCTCTCTTATTAAGGCAAGTTAACTTTTTTTATCAAGATGGCCAACATAAAATATAAAGGTAATTGTGTAATACATTGATTGATTTAACAGAAAATGGTGGACCAATTATCAACAATCTGTTTATCTTACATATTCTGTTTTACATTTTATCTTAATTGATCCAAATGTGTTAAGCCTGAGACAATTGAAGAGAGGGTAAATCATGGCTGTATTTGTTAAAAATCAAGATCTTATATGGAGTACGGCCTAATAATCAAGACAACCTGTCCGTCAACAAGGTGCTGGTTGGGGCTATCATTAAGGGTGGTCTAACGCTATTCCTCAAGAAAACAAACCTTCTTATAGCTCTGATTAATTAATTTGTTAACCCCAGGTTTATTTGAGATGATATTTAGTTCCTGGAATCACTGGCCGTAATGCTGCAACATCTTCCTTATATTGTTTTAATATTTCAGAAAATAACGCAGACGCTGATTTTGGAAATGGTAAATGACTATATTTAATTGTATATTTGCGGTTATCTGATGGTTGGTTATTTTCTATTATTCTTTGATAACCGGCGATCCAGTCATCATAGTGTTCCTGTAATTGTAAGGACGCCACTCTTAACTCAGGTGGAATTAAAAGATTTTTAGTTGTTAAAATGGTTGAGGTTGTTAGATTACCTTCGTATATTGATTTTATTTCGATGAATTTCTTAGTTTCTTTCCATCTTTTGTAAGCGTCATTCGTCTTCTTAAGGCTTATTGTGACTGGATATAATAATTCATCAATTATCAAGCTCTTATGTCGGACCATGTCTTCATATGCACGTTCCCAAATATTTCTTGTAGATTTAGAACTAGAAGCTTTACCTATTTTCTTGAAAAGAGCTTGGTTTATTTGTGGTGGAAAACTTGCTTCCATTACATTTTTTATTCTAGTACTTTCTTCAATGTTATTTGAAAATATTTTATCCATGTGTTTTGAGACAAAATCTATTGATTTAAAGTGCCAATTTCTCTCAATTTCTAATGTCTTAAGCTGTAGTTCTTTTGTCTTTTGAATCAGTTCCTTTTCCTTCTGTATTGTAGTAATTGACAACTCATTCGTATTATCAATGTGGGTAATATATATTTGGGTTGCAGATACGATAATCGCAAGAATTGATGCAAATGCTGTTATTTGAGTAACAGTAAAGTTGTTCATGTCTTTAGTGTATAATATTAAACCTTTGTTTGATAATTGCCTGCTATTTAACCGAGCGTTGGCTGACGCGAATCGGCAGCCAACGTAAAGTTCAACTACAAAAAGCCAGGAATGCTTAGGTAGGATAACTGCACCCGACAATAACTATACTTAGATATACCGTTTAAACGACCTGTTTATTGTCAGCTAAACGTATGCTAATGTAATTTTTTAAAATTTTATTTTCATTAAGTCAGGATGTAAAAACTTGTAGTTCAAAAGCTGCTTCACCTTTTTGTTACTGACTATTTTAAAGGACTTAGAGGCCGAGTTTGCAAACTCTGGGGCGGCGCCCATTATGGATTTAGCTGCTTGAGTATAAAATTCCCTTTTTGTAGGATGTGTATCTGCACAACAATTAAAAACCTCACCCCAAACTTCTTTTTCGACAATTTGACTGATAATTTTAATACAGTCATCACGATGAATAAGATTTACATTAGAGTCAGGATTTTGAACAAGCCTTCCTTTGCTGAAAAACTTTCCAGGGTTTCGAGAGTAACCTATTAATCCTCCAAACCTGACAATAGTGGTTTTGAATTTACCGCAGTTTCTAAACAGATTTTCAATTTTCAATAAAGGACTCTGTGTTGATTCTTCACCGTCTGATTCTAATATAATTTTATTATTGTAATCATAAACTGAGGTAGAACTAACAAATAATACTTTCCCAATTTCAGATTTTTCAATCTCTTTTATTAGGTTTCGAAAACCATCTATGTTTTTTGATGTGATGTTAATTATTAAGGCATTTGCTTTAAGGAAGGTTTGGATATTACATTGGAACATCTCAATATCAATAATGAATGGATCAAGATTGATAGACTTTAGATCTGGTATGCGATTCTCTGATGTTGTAGAAGCTTTTACATTGTGCCCCATCAAAATAAAATGCTCAGCTAATGGTAGCCCTAGCCAACCACTTCCTAATATGCTTATTGTTTTAATAGTTGCTCCTATTCTTGTTAAAAAGAACGAAAATACATTAAAATAGAATGATTACTATGGCACATAATGCCCAGTTAAGGTACACACCCATTTAACTCGTAACAAGGCTGAAGCCTTGTTACGAGTCTCAAGGATTTTGATCGAAGTTGCAGAGACTTCTCTCCGTGGGCTTGAACCTATTGTTCGGACCCACACTTAGCTATTGAGTTGTTATTTGATAAAAATTTCATCAAGTCGAAACCATTCTAACGCCTGCCCAGGTTGTCGGCTTACCTGTACCATTTTAGCGGCTACTTGCTCACCAGAAATTGGGCGAAAGCGCTTCAGCCAGGGAATGTTGCATAAAACAGGCAACGCCCAGCTACCAAGTTTTTCTCCCAAGCGAAAGTCTGCTCGCTGACCAATCAACAGTGAAGGCTGAAATATGCTTATACGCTCAAAAGGCAAAGATTTAATTCTCTGTTCCAGTTCACCCTTCATCTTTAGATAGGGATTTCTACTTTGATCATTAGCAGCGCTGGACGAGACCAAAAGATAATGACGTAGACCATTGTCAGCTGCCAGTTGTGCTGCTTTAAATTGGTAATCAAGGTCCACTTTACGTTGAGCAGTGATAGAGCCAGCTTGCTGAAGTGTTGTTCCAAGACATGAGAACAAAAAATCTGCGCTAAACGATGAAGCGTGATCCTCTAAATGATCGAACTCCACGACTTGATTAAAAACTTTTGAAGATGAATGTTTGGCTGGACGACGGGTAAGCGTAATGACTTTGTTGATATGACCAGCATCTGCCAGTTGGTCTACTAATGCCCGACCAACCAAACCGGTAGCACCTATAACTATGGCTATTTTGTCCATAAAGCCCTCTTTATCTAATACCCTTAATTAACGAAAAAATATTTAGAACGGCTGAGTTGTTAGCAATATAAAGAGCAGAGTCAATTCACGGATAGTCCTAACGCATGGATCAGAGGTTTGTTATGCGTTTCATAGCCACGCCATTAGCTCACTTAAAGCAGTAGATTTATTTATATACGGCTCATTAATTTTTTTTGCATTCTCCTGGGTGAAAATTAGAAGCTTTTTTAACGACCAAGATTCAATATCGTTAGAACCTCCCTTATGCTCTCCAGAAACATAGCCCCACATATGCTGAACTGCATTTCTGATGCCTCCTTCTGTTGGAGGAATCCTGAGAATTTCTACCAGCTCCAAAGCTAAACTTTCAAAACTGATTTTCCGACTAGAAATACCACGTCCTATTTTTTTATACTTGTTTTGATCACGAGCCAACACTGAATACTTATGTTGACGCCATAATTCTTGTTCGTTATTAGGTAACGGAATTCTTCCTTCTTCTTTTTCCTTATACTTTTCTTTAAGTAACTGAAATTGAATATGGGGCTTATCAATGTATAACAAAGGCCAATTTCCCTTGTTTGATCTAGTTTTTACAGGAGAATTATCTACATACCCTCTCAAATCCATTTCACATACAAGTTCCCGATGGCGTTGTTTAATCGCCCAACCATATCCTATCCAGCGCATAGTTTCTGGATGACAAGAATAACCTTTTTTACCATTTACGATAATAGAGACCAAACCATGTAGCTCTCTATGCTCGCCGAGCAAACTTTGACGGTTTAAATAGCCTGGATGAATGTCCCAAATTCTCATAATTTTATTTTACGCATAACGGCTCCATCACCGGCGGAAACAGAGCGCAGCGAAGTTGCCGTCCGTGTGCAGCGCCTTGTCAGGCGCAACTCGAACCACCCGTTATCCAGCCAACTACTCCAATCCTATTTATCCATTGAACTTTCAATACAGATTAGCTCTTTTTGAAAGAAGAAACTCCGATTATTCAGCACGATTATCGTCGTCAGCACAAGCAACAAAATCGTTTGAATAATTTTGCTATCAGGATGTGTAGAAAATATCTCGTTGAAGAATCCAGCTGTAATATGAAAGACCGTTACGATAATGATATTTCGACCTGTCTTGTAGTACAGCCAGTTCATCAGTAAAACAAAAGGAATAATGCTTACAAGAAAATTGACACCATATATCCAGCTAGTCTCAACAATATTGCTTTGATAATAATCGCGTATGGTGGCTAGTGGCATATGCCAAATACCCCAAAACACACCAAAGAGCAAAGACGTTTTGAATAAATTCATTCTGTTTCTCAGGCAATCGGTTCCATACGTGCGCCATCCTAGTTCTTCCAGAATAGGTGCAATAATCAGCATAAACCATACAGGGAAGATCCCCGACGTAAATGTGAAATGTCCGGTGATGACGAATTGGGATGAACTGTACCCAAAAAGAAGCGAAATAGCCTGAGCCAGTAAGATGCTCGCAGGCATTAGGCTGCAAGCGATAAGAATATAGATCGATTTTACAGACTTGAAGTTGAAGAACCTCCTATAGGCATCTGTCCGTAATTCAGAATCTTTCCTGATAAGACAATACGAGACACCAACTGGCCCCAATAGTCCGCTAAATGCCGTAACACTTGCAATTACCAAGTACTGATTAGAATAGGGTGTAATGTGACTAATGAACCCAGCAACGAACCAGAATGTCCAGGGAATAATTGTTGCTAGACAATAGAACAAAATTGGGTGTTTGTACTTCTCAATCATCGCGTTTTCGCCTCTGCCACTATATTTACACTCGCCTAACATCGAATTGAGCGGTTTATCTGTTCAAATAACTGGTTGTGGATTCTATTTCACACTGAAAGATATTGCCAGTTAATTTTTAATTCTAGCTTACCGTTGTAACAAGTTTCTTGCTCTTATAAACTCCTCAAATCGAGGCCCCAAGTCAAATTGGTCTATGTTAAGATTAATAACATTTATTTGTGATATTTGTCAACGTTCCGTGGACGTTCCGTGTTTTTGCGTCTGGATATTTCGTACCAAACTTAATTAACCGTCTTCTTGTTATAACATGCATAGAAGAATATATCTCAAAAAGAGATATCAGTCGAACTTTAATTCAAAGGGAACTAATATCTTACCACTATTCTTTCGACTAGTGTATAGAAACTTTAGCTTAAACGTTCTAGTTTTTAATGATTTTGGGTGGGTAACTTTGGTATAGAGTTACTCAATCAAAACCCTAAAGAGCTGCATTTCACCTAATTTCGTCAATCAACTTTCTGCTCATCTGAATATTGTGAAACCCGATTTTTCTAATTATCTTAATTTTATTGGCTAGGTTCTCTTTTTCGTTGTCATCATTATTGTTTAATGTAGTAGTTATTTTTAAAGCAATTTCTATCCCTCGCCCCATTGATTTCTCCCAGTCAAAATAGAGATCATAATAACGCAGATTATGGCATGAAACACATTTCCGGGCATACTGATACGGATGCTGTTTGGCAAGATCAACAGTATGACAATCTATACAAGCGACACGACCAGCATGGGGGTCAGGGGCAGCGTTTCCTATTGAGGATTTGCCGTTCATGAAATCAATGATGTCTGTATGACACTGGTCACATTTCTGTGGAAGAGGTCTGTATTGGACAACTTTAGCTTCATCTGGCAAATGGCATAACGAACATGAAATAATGATATGTAAATTATCAAGTTTGTATGAAGAGTGTTGATTATGAACAAACAACAGATCCTTATCTTTCCAACCCTGCGCCTGATGGCAGATTCTGCAAGAGTGAGTGATTTGCCCTTTATGGGGGTCATCATGGCATGAAGAGCACTTATGGGACAAGCCTGAAAACTTTGCATTGGCTAATTTAGCATCTTTACCAGACAATTTATGGCAATCTACACACTTAACTTTATCATGGGCACCTTTGAGTGGATATGATGAATCAGCTCCATGGAATTCCACAAGCCATGGGCCTTTCCAGCTATCTTCAACGTGGCAACTTTGGCAATTCTTTTTAAATTGCCCTTCATGCGGGTCCTCATGGCAGGAAGAACATTCATGGGACAAACCCAAAAATTTTGCATTGGCTAATTTAGCATCTTTACCGGGTAATTTATGGCAATCAGAACATTTAACTTTACCATGGGCGCCTTTTAGCGGATATGTAGAATCCGCACCATGGAATTCGGCTAGCCAAGGAGCTTTCCATCCATCTTCCAGGTGACAGCTTTTGCACGTCTTTTTAAACTGCCCTTTATGAATGTCATCATGGCAATCTACACATTCACTGCCTATATTGATAAGCTTAACCATGGTTGCTCCTTTCTCTTTAGAACTGTACGGATGACATTTTCTACAAGATACTTCAATATGTTGCCCTTCAAGTTTATATTGACTATCCTGGTTATGATCAAAAACCAATTTATCCTTTGACCAGCCGCGCATGGTATGGCACGATAAACAATCATTCTTATCCTTAATATTCGGATGTGGATTGTCATGACATTGTATGCAAGTTTCAAACTCCAAACCTATATATTTAGTCTTAACCCGTTTTGTCTTTTTATCCGGCACACTATGACATTTAGCACAATCCAGGTCGCGATGTTTGCCAAGTAGTGAGTAACGGGTATTTTCGTGGTTAAAAGCTTTGGAATCTAAAGAGAAGATATTAGCTGTCAATCCTTTATGTTCGGAGTGACAGGTTCGGCATTTCCCATTTAAGGTGCCATGGTAACCATGTTGGTTATCCATTACGGTCTGAATCTCTTCATGACATTTCAGGCATTTGTCAGATGGCTGCGAGTTAAAAAAATTATGGCAAGCCGTACAATGTTTCGCCTTTGGTTCTTCCGCATGTCCAGATACTAACATTCCCGGCAGGATCACTTCTCTCCCATAATTCCCCGCCACTTTGCCTATTTGCGATTTAACTTGGCCAAAACCAATATACCATACACAGCTAATGAGAACAGCCACCACACCAAAAGTTGTTAGAATAATAGCGGATAACGACACATGGTTTGCATGAATATTTGGATTTTCTCCATTTTGCCAGAGTGAATGATGTTCCCGGGCATAATCCAGGGGTACATAACCTGTTATCATCCCTTTCAAAGCTTTACTTGTAGGCGGATTAACAAGTGACAAAAACAGATGTAGTCCAAGAAACATTAGAGCCGGAACAAAACAGACGACATGGGCTATCCAGACACCAATCGCTCCCGGAATAAGGATTATGACAATTCCGGTAGACGAAAAGATTAATAATACAAATAATATAACCAGTAGATGTAGTTTTTGACCTGGATTAAAACGGCCTGAAGGAGGAATTGTCACCTTTGGGACAAAGGTATGGAGTCCAACATTAACGAGCCAAACAAAATCTTCAGGTTTCCATTTAAATGCCTCCAGCAGGGTTTTCCATAGGGGCCTAAAACTCGTTGCGAAAATACTAATGAGAATTGTTTGCAGGATAAAGGCGATCAGAACAATCCCTGTTAATCGATGAATATTGGATAGCGTAGTGAAATCTATTTTTTCCGTTTCAAATATTCTCTGCAACAGAAGCAGGCCGCCGCTAACAAACAATATAAGGTAGAGAATTAGCTGAATGGCATGATAAACAACTTCTATTTTGGTAAATCTACGAACTAAAGCGGCCTTCATGGTATTGAGACCTCTTTTTGATATAAGTTTTCTCTCTTTTCACTGCCTTTACTCAGCCTTGATACTATACACCGAATTGCCTTAGCATTATCAGGCACTGGAAATTTCCAGCTTGCAGTAGCTTTTGCAGGAATAGCAGTATTAATCTCTTTTATTAACTCAACGCTTTTTATAGGGATAATTATGTCATTTTCCTGTACAGACAAAATATCAACAATCACAATCCGAAAACCAAAGTCTCCTGTAGGAAGCGAGTGAGGGAGATGATTCTTTAGTATTAATTCAATTTGTTCGCCATCTTTTTTCAAATTCATAGCAAAAGCTTCCATATCCGGTAATTTCTTATGAACACCAAATGTGTGCTTCTTTTGTAATGCCTCCTTTTCCATAGAGACAGTAACAATTATCTTAGATAACAGATGAGTTGCTTGTGTAAGCTTCCTTTTAACTAAAGGCATGTGGCACTCCTGACAGGTATGTTTCTCTTTTGATATTACCTGCTTCCATTCTTTAAATGTGCCTTCGTGACAACGTCCGCAAAATTTGCTGTTACGATATCGATCTTCCTGTACGCTCATTGGATGTGGTGCAAGTTTACTAGTAGGTTCAATTGGACCAACCATTTTACTCTCTTCCAGATGGCAGGAAGAACAAGTTACTCCCTCTTCACGGAATATCTCTCTGCTTTTTAATGGTCCATCTGAAATCCTTGGTTCCGGAACATGGCATGCGAGGCAACTTGGAAATTGATAATCATTGGTTGCCTGACGATATGTGCTGCTAGTATAAGCCTTAGCATGGAGTGATTCAGCCCATTCATTGTAAATATCAATATGACACTCTTTGCAAAATTCGGCTCTAGGAAAGACCATATTTATATTTGTTAAACGATCAAATTTCATGCACCCGAATATCAATCCCGACATTAACACAAATATGCAAGAAGAGCATTTAAATATTTTGTAACTTTCTCTTAAATATTTGTATCGCATTCTTTAACAATTGGGTAATTATCCAGAATACAGTAGTCCTGATCCTGGATTCTGGATATAGCACTAGTTTAAAGATTAATTTCTAGTTGACAGCAGCTTCACGGTAACAAATGTTCGGTTTAAGAGCTTTCAATTTTAAGAAACATTTCTTTAATCACAAGGCCCGCCAACAATCGGTCTGAGACAAACGCCCGTAGGACACGCACCTCAATCTAACAATATTTAAACAGTAACAGTACAGATGGGCAAGCAGGAGTTTTACCCACCAGTTAAATGGTTTCAATATTGTATTGGTTTTCTCATGCAGGATTCTGACTCATGAATTCTGAATACGCTAAATATATACATCATTAAATCTTTTACAGATTACGCCATAACAACCATCCCCACATTATAATAAATTGCGCGTGGCTGACCATTGTTTTTTCACATATTAATCCTGCTTTTGTCTGTATCTATCATCTTGTATCCAAGATTAGGTTGACTTATGTTTCCCATTTGGTATTTTATTGAAAGAATAATTTAAAAGAAAAGATTAATTTGTATCTAATATCAAATACGAAAGGCGGGAGTTATGTCTAAAAAGCAAAGGTCGTTTTGTTACCATCCTCTGTTTATTTTATCCATGATAATTACTAGCTTCGTAATCTGCAAACCAACAACAGCAGGACAATGGATAGATTTGACCCACGATTTCTCATCTGAAACCGTTTACTGGCCCAATGGAGACACATTTAAAAAAGACCTTATTTATGACGGGGAAACAGAAAAAGGATACTATTACTCTGCTTACAGTTTCAGTGCACCGGAACATGGAGGTACACACGTTGATGCCCCTGTCCACTTTGCTAAAGGAAGAAGGTCTGTGGATCAGATTCCCATTGATCAGCTTTTAGGTGATGCCGTTATAATCGATGTCTCAGAAAATGCGTTAAAAAACCGTGATTATCTGATTATAGTCGACGATTTAAAGAAATGGGAAGCTCAATACGGAAAGATACAAGAACAGTCTATTGTACTTTTAAAGACAGGGCATGGAAAATTCTGGCCAGATCTAAAGAAGTATATGGGAACCGATAAGAGAGGTAACGCCGCAATCCCTGATCTTCATTTTCCGGGTTTACATCCAAATGCAGCAGAGTGGTTGGTAAAAGAACGTAGAATAAAATCTATTGGAATTGATACCGCTAGCATTGATAACGGACAATCCTCACACTTTGGATCACACAGAATATTATCCAGAAACGATGTGCCAATCTTTGAAAACGTGGCGAATCTGGATCAACTTCCAGCAACAGGTATATTTCTAATCGCTCTCCCAATGAAAATAAAAGGCGGCAGTGGTGCTCCTTTACGTATAGTTGCCTTAATCTCCGACGAGTGAAGAAATAAAAATCTAATATTTAGCTCTTTTATCCATTTGGAAATCCCTGATTATCTGCAACTGTGGCACAAATGAATATATTGGGAAATATAGGCAAAAAATCTTTAGCTATTATTTAAAACTGAAACAGCTCTTCGGCAAGCATTTTTTTCCTAAAGCGTTTCTTTCCTAATGAAGGAGCGGGATGGTCATGGATTGATACATCTAACGTACATTTGTCCATTCTTCACTCTCATATTTGATGTAACGTAGTTTGCGGGCATCTTCTGTCTCTTTTTTTGTTAATGTATCATGCTCCATTTTAAAACAGAATTCAGAAGCAAAACCTTCGTAGACAGCATTTACTATCTCGTTGTATGTAATATCACCTCCGGTTTCGTTTTTTAGTGATGTTATCTTGTAAGGGAGAACCAGACACTCTTCAGGTGAAAGATTAAATATCTTCTTGTGTATCTGAAAATCAAAGTCTTGAAGGATAGAGCCATGCTGCAGGAACCCAGTATTGACTCTCCGTTGCGCTGACCCTGAAATCTTTTTATTGTTCACTAACAACTCATACCACCCGGCACTCATATAGCAAAGGGATTGGCTTCCCCTACCTGGCCGTTCTTTTAAAGTGGCACTTATACCAAAATGTTCAAATACCAACTGTAGAGCAGAAGCTATTTTTTTATATGACAATGCAATACTATCAGGAACAACGGATTTATCATTTGGGAGTATAAAACTATACGTCAGTTCATTATCATGATATACGGCTCTACCGCCTGTAATACGCCGAACAACTGGGATACCAGAGTTGTTGCAATATTCAAGATCTATATTATGAACTCTTTTCTGACTATATCCGATTGAAAGCGCAGTAGGACTCCACCCATATACCCTTAAGACTGGCCCACCCACATTATTTAACAGGGCTTCATCAATCGCCATATTTGTATACGCATCAGATAATCCAGTATTAATAAATCTACATTTGGTCATTTTCATATAGTCATAACTTAGAGACTTTTTTTACGTCAATTCCATAGAGTTATAAAACTAGACTAATATCAATTATATATGATTTTATCATTGTCTCTATTACTTTGAAAAGACTAAACCATGAAGTATTATTACACACCACGTATGAGAATATAAAGGTAAAACATCAAATACAGATAATCTCTTATAGAATTAAATATTTCTTTGATTATCGACTAAGCAAACCATATAATCACGTTTTATTGCTGATTTAGAATAATGAGGTCGTTTAATGAGAAAAATACTATTTATATATTTTGTCAGTTTGTTCGTAATAGCAGTTGTAATTCCTGCTTATTCGTATGCAGGAGATGATGCAGAAAATAAAGATTTTGGTCTAATGGTTGAGCAACTTCTCAATGATCAATCAAACATATTTTTTGGGATAGAAAGAACATTAACAGACTCCGCCCCTGCATCCACTTTACCTTTCAGAAACGAATCACAAAATGCGAAAAATCAGGTTCTTCTTGCAGAAGGGTTAGAAGTGGAATTCCTTACAAGAAATGCTGGAGATAAAACTGATATGTTTGCTTTCTTTCCATCTGATAATCCAACACATCTTATTTCTTCTGTAGAAGGAGGGCGTGAGCTAATTGTCGCACCTGCAAAATTTAACCCTTCAGTACAACGTATAAACCTTCAAACAGGTAATATAGACACCATACTACGAGGAATGGATAAATGCGACGGAATACGATTAACACCATGGGGAACTATTCTTGCGACTGAAGAAACAGCTGACGGCGGTGCCTATGAAATCTTAAACCCGTTAAATGTAACAGAAGAAACTGTTACTGACCGTGATTTAGGAATCATAACCGATCCACTGCATATAGTTAAAAGAAATGCGCTTCCCACTATTGCATGGGAAGGGATAGCCATTCTACCAAGTGGTGTAATAATCGCAGGTGATGAACTTACCCCAGGTATTTTAGAGTCAGATTCTGATGGTGGCACAATTTTTAAGTTTATACCTGACATACCAAGAATCGACGAGTCCAACATTACAGTCATAGAAGATTCACCTCTTGTTTCAGGCTCAGTTTATGCTTTACAAATATCGTGCAAAGGAAGTGAGCAGCAATTTGGCCAGGGATGCGAAATTGGAAATGGCAGTTGGATACCTGTTTCGGCACAAACAGCTAGAACAGATGCAGCGGATCTAGGCGGAACAGGTTATTATAGAGTGGAAAACTTAGAGAGAGATCCAATGTTTGAAGCTACATCCGAAAACCCGAATGCAGTTCGAGTTTGCTGGGCAAGTCCGGGACAAGAAAACGCGGGGAATTTTGCTGCCGTCTTTTGCGCAATTGATTACGAACCTTTATTGGGAGATCCAGATATGCGTACTGTGGTTACCAATAGATTTGTTGAAGGAGATGAAGATTTCAATTCATTTGATAATCTAGCATTTCAACCGTTTACAAATAACCTTTATGTAGTAGAAGACCATAAAAACGGCGACATATTTGCGTGCCTGCCAGACGGAGAAGATAGGGATATCAAAACAGATGGATGCGTAAGAATTCTTTCAGTTATAGACTCATCCGCAGAACCAACAGGATTTATATTTACAACAAATGGATCAACTGCATATCTGTCCATCCAACATTCAGATGATACGTTGATGCCTCTATTTGATGACTATCCTACTGACGATATAATAATAATAACTGGATTTAAGCTAGAACCGGATAACGACGAGGATGATAATAACGAAAATGACGGTAGAGATATAAGCCAAAATAATGATAAAGATCTAGAGAAAGATGAGGTAGATGATAATAGCGAAAATGACGGTAGAGATATAAACCAAGATAAAGAGAAAGATAAGGAGCTGGATGATCCAGATACCGATATCAACGGAAGGTAAGTATATCTGTTATTAATCGCTAACAGCTTGACCAAAACCAACTTAACATTTTGTCACAAAATCTAATGGTAAAAAATGCCAAATTTGTTTCGGGACGAAGATCAAACTGTTCGGCTCTGGATTTGACGTTCACTGAGTAAAATTTCCCCTAAAGAATCTAAAGGCCAAATAAACTTTATCTTTCAAAAACTAATCGAGAATTTATTACTAATATAAGTTACGATTTCCAAAAACTCTCAAATCACAAGCACATTACGGCAGTTTGTGGGTCAGTTCTGGTATTGAGACATTCAGAACGTAATCTGGAATACCGGAAACCTCTCATACCATGGTATTTCTCTTATAGCCATATTCCCGAAACATAACCAGTGTTACGGCAAAAACACCGGAAATTTATTGGGTAGGTAGATATAGAACTGTGAACGCGGCCCTGAACTGGAGTATTAAAGCCTTTCAGGTTTTAATTTGAAAGACCTCACTTTTGATAATTATGCTAACTCCAAGACAAGGTTGAAATTTACAAATCAAGCTGAATAGTTATGCAATTTTCCTTGCGACCACGACAGTTTGTTTGGTACGTTCAATTTTCTGATTTATATAACTAACGAGACTAAAGCCTGCGTTCTCAACAAGCCCCAAGAAAAATGATTTTTCATAGCGAACTCTGTGTAGTGCGCCAGTTGACTTCCTCCCGAGGTAGTCAACTGGATTCTCTTCGACCGGTGGAACGTCTTTCTCTATGAATGCTGTAACATATATGATTCCCCCAATACGAAGTACACCATGCAACTGTGTCAAATAAAACTGCACATCATCAGTAAGCATGTGCGAAAAAACAGAATTCAGAAATGCCACATCAAACGAGTTAGCCTTCGCTGGCAATTCCGGACGCGAATTTACTGAAGGATTATAGCGTGCGTTATGGGCGGCAACATGAATGAATGAGAAATTTGAATGGTACCTCTGTATCCAACGTTTGCACCAATTAATAGATTCTTCGTTTGTATCAATTCCATAATAGCAACCAATATTGGGTGCGCGCACAAGCAGGCCATTTGCTAATCGCCCCTGACCACACCCAAAGTCTAGAATGTGCATATTGGACTTAAGCTCACAAAACTGCATGAGATCATCCACTTGTTCAACTGCTGAGTTTACGTACTCTTGGTCGCCAGATAAACCTTCATTTGAACGCGCCAAAGGCAGATATAAGCCCTTGTATCGACGTGTTTGATGTGATAACTTCCTGTGAAAAAGTCGTTTAAACAATTGTGCTATCTTCATTCTGTTTTTCCTTGCAGTAGGAAGCCTAACAATCGAATTGAGCGGTTTATTTGCTCAAATGACTGATTAGAATTATTGCTTCTATCCTTTTTATTCATCAACTCGGTTTTTTAACTTTTTCAATTTCATGCAAAAGCTTAATTTAGAAGTACTTTCTGGTCCCAATGTTTGTTCGTTGTATTTGGTGGTTATTCTGAACGTTTCTAATGTTTCTTTTAGGGTGCATATTTAAGGACTTCTAGTTATGCCGACGTATCTACTTTGTCAAGAATTTCATCTACTCTCGCAAATACTAAATCTTCCAACAAATCCTCAGTAAGTAGAAGCTTTACATTGTAATACTAGTAAATCTTTCAAAATGACTATGGGTGTTTCCTGCACTTTAAAAGTAATATTAGAAATTACCAGTTTCATTTTAGAACCGCATACATGGCATTTTATAAAGATCACATTTTAGTAATTTTAAATTAGTTGTTAATCCGGGTCAACTCCATTTTTTTAGAGAGAAATTGTACCTAATCCTTATGGCCTAAAACCTACTGAAATAATAAAAATTTTTCTTTCGCACTCTTAAATTTAAACATTAATATGGTAAAATACTTTTTTTTAATTATTTTGAAGAAGAGGTCTCCAAAACGAGCTATATGATTGTTCGTTTCTGTGCTACCCAGTCTCTCTAGATTTTTTATATTTTCCGCATTGTTTATATTGCTCCAACAGGGTTGTTCATTGAAGAATCCTGTCTTTGATTGCAATCTTATTTTTAAAGATTGTATTTAAGTTCGTTTCTTTATCATATCCTGAAGTATATATTACTGTAAGGATATCTAAGGAGAAAGAGATAAAACCAGAGAATTGGTAAAAAAGAATTTGAAACGATTGACTAGGGGGATGATAGATTAAATCAGAGGCTTATTAAGATTACCCAACAGATTGCAGATGCACCTCCAATCCACATAAACAAAGTTTGTGACGATTGGCGCAAGGTCAAAGCAGCATACCGTTTTCGCAAAATGGCAACGTAAATCATCAAGACATTATAGTAGTTTATGCACAGACAACAAAGGACCGAGCTAAGTGCGAAAAGACTATCTTCACAATTCAAGCACACTCATATCATTGCAATGAATAAACATGGTTTAATGGTTCAAATACTAGCTGGCTTAACTACCTATCTGTTGATTTCTATCTATTGCCACAACAATTTTGATGAAAAGGTATCAATCAAACTCGTTAGAGAATTAAGAATCAAAATCGTAAACGAATTGCAACAGCCTAATTCCAATACTTTGCCAACAGAAAACAGTACTTCTGATGATCAGAAAGTTAATTATGTATACGCAAATACCTAACCGGGCGATACTGGATTTTTCATTTCTTGTCGTTGTTCAATTGATTTATAGTTTTGATTCTTGCCTCAAGTGCGTAAAGTCTCTGGAGTACGAGTTCGTTTTGGGCTTCTTTTTTACTCAACCGCTTATGCATTTGCTCTATATATATATGTGCTTTTTCAAGTTCTTCTAAAACTCCCATCATTTTCTCGCTTACATTGATAACCGCATCACCATCTTCATTATGAACTCCAGGTCCCACAGAGCTAAGATATTTGTTCTTCCACATAAAAGCAGCATGTTCTTCAATAGACTCCAATTTGTAATCGTTTTCAAAAACATAATCAGGGTGCACTTGACCACTTACTGTCGTAGAAATGGCCCCATTGACATTTAAACCGGTTGAATCAAATGTGGCAAATATAACACTGCCTACACCGGCAAGTTTGAACTCATCATCACCAAATATAATTTGGGATTGTGGGGTATCGCTAGAGTCAACTCCAAGCACCCTACGATTGTCTGAATTAGATTTAATTCTCAACTGAACGGGATCGTTACTCGAGCTTTCCGTGTAACACTTGACTACACCAGAACGGCTAATATGAAAGGGACCATCAGGGGAATCAGTTCCAAAACCAACATCACCATTATCACTCGCGACGAAAAGACTGGTCGTGCTACCTGTCGCCAAAACATGTAAAGTAGATGTCCCCGTGGCTTCAGGGCCAATTAAGGCATTACCATCTATATGTAACATTGCAAGGGGCTCAAAACCATTTGCAATTCCAATACCTACGTTGCCAACACTACTAATTAAAAAAGCATGATCATTTGCATCAGAAGGATCCGCAACATCGAAGATTCCATCTGGGGTCGCCGTTCCAAGACCAACATCACCGTCTGCCGCGATGTAAAGGCTATTAGTCGGAGCATTAGGTACGATCTTAAATGGAAGCTTGCTTCCATTAGTTACATCACGAACAAAAAAATTTGCCTCATTGCCTGCAACATCCCATATTTGCGGTGAAAATCCAGAACTTCCATCTTGTTCTAGCCTTAATGTTGGGGAATTTCCTTCTTTATTATGAATGTTTACTAATGGAGTGTTAGTATTAATACCAATTCGTCCACCATCATCAACATAGAGTGAATTTGATGGTGCGCTTGCCTCTATTGTAAAAGGAATTGTATTGGCATCAAGGTCCTCAATTGAAAATTTGTTTGCACCGCCGTTTGCGCTTTCATTAACAGTTATTTGCCAGTCTCTTGAGGGAAAGCTTGAAGAGCTACTCGTGTCCATAAATCTTATGCGCAGATTATTTTCTTTTAAACGCAATGTATCAAAGTTAAAATTTTCACCACTGTTGCAGTCAACACCCAAACACTCACTTCCGACGACAATCAGATCATCTTGTATTTTCTGATCCGCCATTGCATCTGTCGCAAAGAGAGCTCCAACCACTACAATTACCACATTAAAAAAAGATAATCTCTTTTTCTTCATTTTTGAGCCCTCCTGTTTTCTTTAATCATACCAAGATCAAGAGCCACTTGACCGTCAATAATTCTAAAGGTACCGCTTTGACGCACACCTTTATTGATATATGTCCGATTATTTTCTCCCCTGCCATTATCCAATTTGTCCCGCACTTCCAAAAGTTCATCTGTCGCTGCACTAATTTGGTAGTTATAGATTCCATCCACTACCCTGCCAAATTGTTCTAAATCTATATAAGGAAAAGCTGACTCAGAGAAAACTTGTGCGTTAAACCCATCTGGACCAGAGATTGATAACGTAATATTCTTTAAAATACGATTTTGTTGAAAACTTACCCTAGTACCAAAAATCTGTTCGGTTGCAATAGGTTTTATTAACCCTTCCCCATTTACATGAAAAGAGACGCTAGATAAGCCTATAAAAAAGCTCGCAGTAGCAATTATTAACAGTTTCTTTAGCATAATACAGCTTCCCCTTTCTAAACAAGCTAAGATTATAAGTTTGACACAAGCCTTATTTTCAGAGTCTTTTTGTTGAAATATAACAGTTTTGGTCTTCCCTCTTTTGGATAACATAAATCTGTTTCTCGTCCTAAAAAATTTTTCCTATTTGAACACGACCAAAATAAGCTGTCATAATAAATGTTGAAAATAACGAATATAGTATTCCATTAAAATATGGAGAATTACTTTTTTTAAAATTAATCCTAGGACTCAGAGATAGAGATACCTAGATTTCTTTGACCAGAGATATCATCTTTATTTTGTCGACATTTTTTTAGAATGCTAAACTAATATTATAACATGTTGGTGCAAAAAAACACCAAGCAGACCTTTAAGTTCTATAATAACCGTAGCTTAACAAATAATTTGGATAAAGCGTGTGCGGATGTGTCCGTCCGCCGCAACTTCGATGATAACAGATCGTTTGCTGCATTTTTGCATTTTATTTGAAGCTTTTAAGTGGTAGTCAATTTTGAACATAACATTTAATTCTCAAAAGATTAAAATCTGTATACGGAAAAGCAGGTATTTACGGCTGGAATTCGTTTGCCGTAGTGGGGAGAACTTCCGCTAAATATAGACCTGAATAGGCCAAGTTATTTACACGCAAGCCATTTATTCGCTTCCGTTATTTCTTAAATTATCTAATTGGTTCAGGTCGTTATATAAAGCATTCACAGAAGGCCTAATAACAACCCTAACTTTACGCTCAAGATTGCCAGCTGTGATACTTAAAACTGCTATACCCGGCTCACTATCCAATGTGCTTATCTTCAATGTGGCAAGACCTTCTTTGTTTGTAGTAACAGTATCTTCAAACTCAATCTTTTCACACCCGCGGATACAATTTATCTTTAAATCTGTCACACACGCTTTCCTTCTGCCCTTCCACACATGGATTCTAATAATTCTATCACGAATTGGTTTCATAATCAAAAGACGTGTGGAAACCCTGATACGGCTTGGTATACCACCTCCTTCACATTCCTCAACCTCCGGTGTTGAACCGGGTACTGGCGTCGGACTTGAATCAGGTGTTGGCGTTGGTTCCTCTCCATTTGTCAACAAGGCAATATCATGATCTGTTTTATTAAATGCAGATATTAATACAATATCTCTCTTTTTCGCAAAGCCACCTTTCTCCGCAAATAAATCATATTCGCCAGACGGGGCAGCTATAAAAAAGGTTCCATCTCTATCCGTAACATCAGTTGCAATTTCATCAGCTTTATTTTTTAGGGTTACCAAGGCCCCCTGTATACGTAGTTCAGTTGTTTCGCTAACTACAACTCCAGATAGAAATCCAAAACTATCTTTACTTTCTTTGAATATAGCGGCTTGCGCACCTGCTCTTTTAGTGGAAATATTTGCATTGTTTTCCAAAAGGATGGGAGATAATTCAAAATCAAAGGTTGATATCTCGTTTGTCAGAATAGTAATTTCCTGTAAACTCTCCTTAAAACCCGTTTTTGAAACAATAAGATCATAATCACCTACAGGGGCTATTATTGTAAATTGGCCCTCCTCTGATGATAAAACGCTGGAAACAACCTCATTTTCACGCTTTAATTCAACACTTGCCCCTGATATCTCCTTACCGTTTGTACTATGAGTAATAAGACCATTAATAGTTCCGGTTAAAGAGCTTTGAGCGTTAACAGGCTGAAAGAAGGCGCCATCAGCTATTATTATGCTTATATACGTAATCAGAAGAAAAAAAACCATTCCAATCTTAAATCTATTTTTCTTTGGATCGTTCATTTATACAACCTTTTATTTAATATGCTCTATAGTACGTACCTTACTATGGATGTAGTTTACACTTAAACAACATCCGCTTACTTGTCTGTTAGACTAAAATTAATTCCACTCCTATCTTCACCATCCAAAATAATATCTTTTGCCTTTTCAAAGTTTCCCGTACCGTTGAAGAAGCTCTGCTTAAACCTCAGACTATCCCCAGCCCATATACGATACGTACCGTTAGGCAGGCAAATGGAATAGTTACCGTTAAAGTCTGTGCTTCCACTGCCGGCAAGCTGTCCGTTATCTGATCTAAAGGCCCGAACTTTTATACCCACCGCCGCAGTTAAGCCATTATCAACAAGTACTCTTCCATTGATGCATACCCCTTGTTCTAATACAAAATCAGCAGATTCCTCTTTTCCTGAAGATATATTAATAACGTCCGCAAATGAAAAGAAACCTCTATTGTCATAATATTCCAGTAAGTATTTCGCTTTGTTATCTGTGTGAGCTGCACTTAGTCTATAGTTACCTGGCGGCAGAGAGATACTGTAGTTTCCTTCCTTATCTGTGAAATTAAAGCCTGCCAAGTTTGCCTTCTCAAAACCCGTATTACCATTTGAACCAGATCTAAATGCGTTGACTTCTATCCCGTCAAGGGGTATGTTATTAATGTCAGTTATCTTACCTTTAATAACGCCTCGGCCTTTAGACAATATAATGTTAGAGATGGCAAGTTCGCCCTTTTCAGTAACTTCTATGGGTGTCGCAACATCCATATCAATAAAATCGCTACCATTGGGAGCCATATAGTTGATACGATAGCTACCTATAAAAAGATTAACGGAATACAGGCCATTACTGTCAGTAAAAGAGCTGTTTATCCAGACATCTGTATCAAAATTAAAAAGATCCACCTTTACACCAGGTATTCCCTTTCCATTTTCATCTGTAACAAGACCCTTTATAACAGATTCATTGCGTAGCCTGAAATTAGCATTTGCGTTTACATCACTCTTTACCACTACAGGCTTAGCTAGCCCCAAAACAGTAGCATTATCAAAAAATTGGTCAACGTACTTTGTGCCTGCCGCATTTGTCCTGAGTGTATAAACTCCAACAGGCACGTTGATAATGTAATTCCCTGCCCCATTTGTAACACTACTCCAAAGCCACGCACCTGACTCGAAATCATATATTTCCACGTTGATTCCGGGAATAGGCATTTCGTTATCATTGTCAATTATTCTGCCAGCCACAAATCCACCCTCCAAGAATTCAACGTCAATGTTATTACCTTCTTCACTACCTATAGTTATCCTGTCAGCGCTATCCCAATTAAAGCGCCCATTATAATATGTGGTTGCCAGACCAGATTCCTGTAATGGGATTATATTAATGCGGTATACTCCTGCAGACAACCCGTTTATGGAAAATGTTCCTTCATTATCTGTGTATGCTGACCCTGACCATACTCCTGAATCAAAACCATATATGTTTACCCGAATGTCTGGCATAGGCTTACCAGAAGTGTCTCTCACCACACCTTTTAACGAGAAGCCCTCTTCAAGTATTATATCATTAAGCTTAATCTCTTCGTTTAATATGGCTTCTACTACATTTGCTTCATTCCAATTTTTAACATTATTGTAAAACTCACTTCCAATTCGATTTTGTCCACTTAATGGCAGAATAAAGAGCCTGTAACGTCCTGGTGGAACGGGAAGTGTGAAACTTCCGTCTTTATCACTAAGAGTATCCGCAACCTGAAGTGCGGAATCATAGTCAAATACCTGTATTCCAATATTTCCTATGCCGCTTTCATTACTGTCCTTAATTTTTCCGGTAATCCGCGCAACCGTTACTTCTAACGTAAAGTTTATATCTTTCACAGACTGAGTATCTATTATTGTAATCGGAGAGGCCTTATCCCAGCCGTTTTTATTGTTAAACACAACTGCACTGAAGTCGGGATTGTTCTGGCCAGCAACTGCCCTGTATTTTCCCGGTAAAACAGATACCTTGTACCGACCATTTAAATCAGTTACACCAGAGTTGATCCAGCCATCAGTTTCAAAGTCAAATATACTTATCTTTATATTTTTTAGAGGACGATTATTACTATCCTTTACCATGCCAGAGATTGAGCTTCCCGACAACAAATTAAAATCTATATTTGATGGAACTTCACCGCTATCAACAGTGACTAACTTAGCGCTGTTCCAACTTTTTCTTCCACTGTAATATTGGGATGCAAACCTGCCACTAATGTCAACGGCCCTTACTTTGTACTCTCCCGAAAACACAGTAATTGAATATTCCCCAGAATTGTTTGTGTCCACGGAACCTATTGATTGTCCTGTATTTGCATCATAAACTTCAATGGTTATTGCGTTAATAGGTTCGCTCGTATCCGTGTCCACCACCAAACCGGAAATAGGAATTCCAGCCAAAAGATCAAAATCAACGTTTGACATATCCTGTCCGTTCTCAGCAAAAACAGTATTTGCAAGTGAAGCTGATGTCGATTCGTTAAAGAATTGCATCACAAAATTACCAGCAGGATCAGAGGCCCTTACTCTGTACTTTCCAGTTGGCACCATTTCCGCAGTGTATATACCATTAACAGTTGTCGCGCTGCTTATCCATCTGTTATTGTCAAAGTCGAATATATCTATATTTGTCCCGCTTAGAAGCTTACCGTCAGATTTAACTGTTCCAGAAATAGAACCTCCACTATCCAGTTCTATATTTATCTCTGAAACACTCTCCCCAACATCAACTGTAACAGGGGCCCCAGTACTTTCATTATTACCACTGAAAAACTCCTTAGAAAATCCCTGTTCAGTTCCATCCGCTTCAACTAAGTAGACTCCATCAAATACCGCGACCTCATAGTTGCCAATATTATCCGTCTCAGCCAGATTTATCCACGTACCAGAGTTGAAGTCAAAGATATTGATTAATATTCCACCTAAACCAACAGAACCGTTTTTAACACTTCCTGTAATTAAACTCGTTTGGCCAATTGTAAGATCCACATCAAGAGTATCAGTATCTTCCATAACTACTACCGGAACCGCATTTTGCCAGTCTGAGTTTTCAAAGAACACAGGTACAAAATCTGTATCAGCGGTGTCTACACCAACTTTCCATTCTCCTTCTTGCACTGATATAGAATATTTTCCTTCGGCATTGGTAACATCTGACCCTCCCCAAAACCCTGACTCAAACTCAAACGCATCCACAACCATTCCAGTAACAGGGACATCAGAGGTATCTTTGACTATTCCCCTTATAAAACTGCGATGAGACAAATTGAAATTAAGTTCAACGTCAACGTTATCCACAACAACGTTCTTTGATGATTCCTTAAAATTTGATCCTACAACATCAAGAGATACATTATAATTACCTGGCAGCAAAAATATGGTGTATTCGCCATTAATATTTGACTTGCCAAAATTTATCAGGCGTTCAGTTTGTGAGTCAAACACATTAACAAACATTTCATCCAGCGGTTTACCTCCATCATCTGTAATTTCACCGAAGACCTTTTGAACTGGAACACCAAATTCTATGGGTGCATCGTCAGGACTAATACTGCTCAAGTCCAGATTTGCCTGCAATAGTACTGTCGAGCCTAAAATATCGACAAAGATATCATACACACCCGGAGCAAGTACAATTTCAAAGTTACCATTATCATCTGTATTCGCATACTTAATAGAACCTTCACTTTCAGTATTTACGACTTTTAATATTGCATCTGAAATCAGAAAACCGCCCGGACCGGATAGCTTTCCTTTTACAACAACACCGGGCTTCAAAATAAAGTTAATATTCTCTGTTATTTCTCCCGGGAGCACTTCTATTACCACGGCATCTGCAAATGTAAACGCATCCTCAAAAAACTTACCTATTAGATTGGTCCCGGAGGTATCAACACTTACCTTATACATCCCTGGTGCAAGAACTATTAGGTATTCGCCGTTTAAGTCAGTTACCGTTCCATTTCTAGATTCACCTGGACTATCCTCATTAAACGCGTCAACAAAGATATCTTCCAGAGGGGTATTTCCTTCATCTAGAACTCTGCCCTTTATCCCGGTATCTATGATGACCGGGGTATTAGTTGGTTGTAAGGTTGGCGAGCTTTGCGGTGTTACTGTTGCAGTAGGTGTAGCCACTGGTGTAGGTGTAGACATTGGTGTAGGTGTAGCCACTGGTGTTAGTGTTGCCACTGGTGTAGGTGTTTGTGTTGCCCCTGGTGCAAGTGTTGGTGTCGATTTCGGATTCGATTCTGATGAAGACGGATTAAACCAGTTTGTATTGTTACCAGAGTCAGAAGAATTTAATGGACGAAGCCTCTGCCCTCCTGATGCGTTTGCATCTTTAACATTCAGAAACTCTAGAGACTGCATTCCGCCGTCCAGCAATACAAGGGCAAATTGACTCCCTGAAGAACTACTATGAAGGGAAAGCTCATTGCCATTTAATCCTTTTAATTCCAGAGAGTTTGTTATGGTCTGTTTACTATTAATATCGATTAATAACGACCCCGCATTGTCTCCGGATTTTGTTATCTTGGAAAGGTTAAAGAACGTTGATGTGCCGGTTATGGTTTGTTGGTTACCTACTCCGTTGAAACTTACTGTTCCACTGCCCGCGTCAAAAAATTCGCCTGTATCTGTCCAATTACCACCAACGGTTATGGTACCTGTGGGAACGGCAACAATTCCCGAAATGTTTAAATCATCATCTATATTAATGGTAGAACCGTTTACTGTCAATTTTGTGCTATTATCAACAGTAATTCCGGCACTATATATGTCACATGTACTTAAAACATATATACAAAAAAATAATACGCTTAATACAATTCTTCGTGTGGATTTTTGTTTTGAATGTAAAGACATTAATACCTACTTAATTATATGACGGTTATTAAATAATTCTTTAAATTATAATTACTTGCGTTTATTCTGAAGTTCTACTTTTTCGGCTTATTACAGAATTTCACACAAATAAATGGGCCTAATTTTCAAGAGATTGTCCACTTCATGTACACTAAAAGAAAAGATATCTTTTTAAGTTAATGACAACTTGGAATTTCTTCCTAAAACACTAGAGAATTAAGACAAATAGGCATTATTATCAATGTGTTGAAATAATCAAAAAGGAATAACAGTAACTATCGGAACATTTAATTTGAGCTTTATCTTTATTTATTTTATCTTTTAGGATTCCATCTATCTTTATCTTCAAGCCCGCTTTGAACGATATTCAACCTCCTAATCCTCAACACAGCTCTGGAGCTCCTCTGGTTCGATATAATCCAGGTGTAAAATCTAAGCCTGAATAGACTAAATTATTTCAACGTTTATTATCTTTTAAAGATTGACAAAGCAAAAAAATGTTATTTTTTTAGCAAATGAGGTATTTGTAATAGATAGATGCACCTAATAGGTACCTTGGGCTCTCTCCCAGCAGAAATACTTAATTAGGAGACACAAATATAACCAAAATCTGAATTAAATAATGTTAAGTTAATGCCGAACAGGAAGTATAGATATTCTCTTCTATGCGTAAAATTGTAACTATACATAAATTTTTGAAATATTAATCAACTTTATATGTGGAGAACCGTAATGAAAAAAATTAATTTCTATGGAGAATGGTAATGAAAAAAATTAAAGGGGCATTTCTGCTAATATCGTTGACATCATTTCTATTTTTAAATCTTTTTAATGAGACGTATGCGGCTGTATCTATCGAGTTAAGTGATTCAGTGGGCGCTGATGATTTTAATGTAACTAATAGTTCTCAGGAAGTACTTGTTTTTATGCAATCAGACGGCAAACTTGCCATTGGAACAACTACACCCTCTGCAACATTACACGTTGTAGGCCCTTCTACTCTCTCATCTGCGGCATTAAAAGTTAACGGTACAGCGACTGTGACTGGTGGAAATTTTGGAATCGGCACAACTGCACCATCATCACCATTACATGTTGTAGGCACAACTATTGTGACTGATGGAAATTTTGGAATCGGCACAACTACACCATCATCACCATTACATGTTGTAGGTACTGCGACTGTGGCTGGCGGAAATTTTGGAATCGGTACAACTACGCCATCATCATCGTTACATGTTGTAGGTACTGCAACTGTAAGTACTTTACAAATTACCGGTGGCAGTGATTTGGCAGAACCATTTGACATCGGAGGCTTCCATTCTGCCAGTCCGGGCATGGTAGTCTGTATTGATCCGCAACAGACAGGTAAGTTATTTGTATCTGACAAAGCCTATGATAGTAAAGTTGCAGGAATAATTAGCGGTGCGAAAGGCATTAAATCAGGACTTACAATGATGCAAAAAGGAAGTCTGGCTGATGGTGCATTGCCGGTTGCTCTAACTGGCAGGGTTTATTGTATGGCCGATGCATCAAATGGTGAAATACAACCGGGAGACTTACTTACAACTTCAAACACAATGGGGCACTCAATGAAAGTAACAGATTACACTAGAGCGCAAGGAGCTATCATTGGCAAAGCCATGAGTCATCTAAAACAGGGAAAAGGGATGGTGTTGGTACTTGTTTCTCTTCAATAGGTGTTAGCTCATATATTAATATCATAGCCCGATTTTACATATTATTAGTAGAAGTACTTCATCAGTGTACGATTATTATAATCGTTTATCATAGAGCCTTGGTATGTTTATTATAGTATTACTCTGTAAAAACTTCTTTTTCAGAAAGAAATTTAATTTTTACAACGATTAAGCCTCTGTGAAGATATGAGTAATGGAGTACTGGAGAGTTTAATCAAGTCAAATTACCACCACCAGATGTGGTGGCTTGCAATCCTGACCCCCTTGAAGGTGTACGACTATAATCGTATTGAATATGGAACATGAAGAATGGTACCTAAATGCAGGCATTTATAACAATTTACTGCAATTAAGTGGTTAGTTTATAGTGATATTAATTGGAGGTTTTTATAATGAGAGACAGATCAACTTTAATTGCCGGTAAGTTTGCAGTGGTAATTCTAGTGTTTTTTGTGGTAGTTAGTATGGGTTCAAATGCTATTGCAGGCCCTCCAACATTCAGCATAGCGTTCTCCCCTAGCACTATAGGGCCTGGGGCAATCAGTACCATTACATATACCATTGATAATAGTGCAGAAAGTACACCGGTCAGTGGATTAACATTTAGTAATACTTTGCCCACTGGAGTGACAATTGCTAATCCTTCATCTGCTTCCACTTCTTGTATAAACGGGTCGTTTAGTGCAACTGCAGGAGGAGATGCAATTACTTTTAGCGATTATAGGTTAGGAAAACAAAGCGCCTGTACATTTTCTATTGACGTAACGAGCAGTACTCCTGGTACTCACGTAAATACTACAGGTGCCTTGTCAACAAGCGAAGGTAGTGCGGGCACAGCAAATGCTAATCTTACTGTGGATAGTGGACGTCCAGGATTTAGCAAAAGCTTTTCTCCCAGTTCAATAACACCGGGTGGCGTTAGTACTCTTACATTTACAATTGACAATAGTCTAAACGGATCAACCGCGAATCTTCTGAGATTTACAGATACTTTACCCACAGGTCTGGTAGTTTCAAATTCTCCTAACTCCTCAACAAATTGTTCTGGCGGTATCGGAACACCGGTAATTACTGCAACCCCGGGGACAGATCTTATTTCTTTGACTACAGGTTCTGCTATAGCCGGGACTTCCTGTACTGTTTCTGTGGATGTAACAGCCGCTGCTACGGGCAATTATCTTAACATATCCGGTGATCTTAGCCAGAATGGTTCAAATCCAAGTGGAACGGCTAGAGCGTTACTTACGGTTACAAACCCTTTTTTATTTAAAAGTTTCCCCACATCAAATAGTCCAGGCACTTCAGTTAAACTATCTTATACGATGACCAATCTCGATAGAAGCAATACAGCTACAGGCATAACCTTTACAGATGATTTAAACGCTGCATTATCAGGGTTGGCTGCAACAGTACTACCTGCAAACGGTTTTTGTGGTGCGGGGTCAACATTAAGTGGCTCTTCCACGCTCACAATAGCAGGTGCATCTCTTGATTCTGGAGAATCATGTACTTTTGAAGTAACAGTACTTATACCTGCCAATGCGGCTGCAGGTAGTTACACAAGCACGACTAGTACTGTAAACCTTACTCTTGGCTCTCCTACCACAAAACCTGCGGTAAGTTCCGAACTTGTAGTTAAGAAAGCCCCAGTTGTAACAGCTACTTTTATAGACGACCCTGTTTCCGCAGGAGAGGATGTGACACTCCGGTATGTAATTACCAATACGGATAGTGCCAACGCAGCTACTGCTATTACATTCACAGAAACAGTTAATGACGTATTTGCCGGTATGGTTATTAAAACATTACCGTCTGCAAACTCTTGTGGAAGTGGTTCTACTTTTACTTCTACACAAGTTAATGAAACCCTTTCTATTTCTGTTTCAGGTGCTAATCTTGCAGCCGGGGGAGACTGTACTTTCGATGTTATATTAACAGCTCCGGAGGACGGAACACCCGGCACTTACGCCTATTCAACCAGTACTATTTCATCTACGGTTTCAGGTGCTACTGTTTACAGCAGTGCAGCGACAGACAACCTGGTTGTGGTTGCCGCGCCTTCTATTACGGCTTCAATTGTAGAAGATCATACGAATCCTGATACTACCGTTACTTTGCAGTTCGAGTTGACATATAGTGCAAATGCAACTTCGGATGCCACAAGCATAGCATTTTCAGATGATATTAACGCTATGTTGTCTGGTGCAGTATCAACTACAGCACAACAAAACAATATATGCGGAACAGGTTCCCAACTTTCAGGCACATCAAATCTTAGTTTTACAGGTGGAACGCTTGCTCCTGGTGGGTCTTGTTCCTTCAGTGTCACACTCCAAATCCCTTCTGGAGCAACCCCTGGAGTTGTAACAAACACTACATCTGCAGTTAGCGCTGTTGTAAGTTCCAAATCTGTTTCAAGTGCTGCAGCGTCTGATACTCTAACAATTAGTGGTCTTACATTTAGTAAAACTTTTATTGATCCGATATTTGCAGGTGAGACTGTAACTATACGGTATACGATAACAAATGCGGCTTCCGCGTTGGCAGCAACAGCTATGCAATTCACTGATAGTCTAAGTAGTGTTGTATCAAGTATGGCTGCGACATCTCTACCTTCTACACCCTGTGGGCCAGGTTCTACTCTAACCGGGACTACTTCTTTGTCATTTTCGGGTGGAACTCTTCAACCGGGAGAATCTTGTACATTTGACGTTCTAGCTTCAATACCGGCCGGTACTTCAGTTGGAAGTTTCAATTCTGCTTCCAGCTCCATGTCTGCAACTGTAAATGGTAATAATACTGTTAATCCTTCTGCAAGTGATGTTTTAGATGTAACGGAACCTCAATTATTATTATCTAAGTCCTTTACAGACGATCCAGTTCTTCCAGGTGAAACTGTTACACTTAATTTTACAATTGAAAACCTTGAAACTGGAGGAACTTGGACTAATTTAAGTTTTACAGATGATTTAGATGCGGTATTACCAGGGCTTACGGCAATAGGTTTGCCACAAAGTGATGTATGTGGTTCAGGTTCACAAATTACAGGAACCGACGTGATCTCCTTTACTGGCGGTTCTGTACCATCCCAATCATCCTGTTCATTTAATGTTACTGTAAACGTGCCTACCGATACTGCAATTAATCAATATACGAATACTACAAGTGATTTAACAGGAAAATTTAATGGTGGTAGTGATCTTACTGGTAATAAGGCAACAGACACATTACAGATCCAACCTCTTGCTTTTAGTAAATCATTTCTTAATGATGCGATACAAGGTGGTACTACTAAACTGGAATTCAGTATACTTAATAAGGATAAGGTTAACAGAGCAGACAACATAGGTTTTAGTGACGATCTAAACGCTATGATCCCTAATCTTGTAGCATCCGGTCTTCCAGTTAATGACGTATGTGGTTCAGGTTCAGTTCTTTCTGGCACATCTGAAATTACACTAAGCGATGGTTCTTTATCGTCTGAAGAGGGGTGTACATTTACAGTAATACTGCAAGTACCTGCGGAAACTGCTGTAGGGAATTATCTAAACACTACGAGTCTTGTCAAAGCAACTTTTAATGATGTCCAAACCCCTAGTAGTGCCGCAAGCGCCACTTTAGCAGTGTCTCAGGGGGTTGCTTGGGTAGATTCTTCATTCTCCGGTATTGAAAAAGGCACAGAAGATGAACCATTTAATACTCTTGCAGAAGCTCTAAATGAGGTATCAAGTGGTGGTTTGCTGATAATTAAGGCTGGCATAAGTAGTGAAAAACCAACTATTTTGAAGAAGGTAATACTGACGTCAGATGGTGGTGCTGCAATTATTGGCGTAGATTAAAGGGTGGCAAGGGAAAATCAAGGTAGAGTGCTGGCGCTGTGGTTACAGGCTGAAGTTGTGTTCACGGTTTACACACCCTTTCGTCAGTGCGTGTCATAATATCAAAATTATGCCCTGTTTCCAACTCACCCTTGTCAAACCGGATGTTCAGTTTTCCCGAATATTATGTGGTGAACAGCATAATATCCTTTACGTGGCATTGTTAGTTATTTGGTATGGATCTATCATTACGATTGTTTAAATTCATAACGTTGATTTGCGTTTAACGCCTCAATCTCCTGTTTTTCACCATTTGGCCAAATAATGGTCAAATCTACTGTTTTGGCTTTACCCAAACCAAAGTGTTGTGTCCGTGGATGTACCGAAAGATATCCTTCGCTGCCGTGAATTTCACGCCATACCTGCAACCCGTTAGGTCCACGAATAATCAGTCGCGCACCAATGGCATCACGGTTGGATTTCCGTTGAGGATTTCCTATTAATTTTACCTTAAGCCAGGAGTTTCCCGATTTTTCTGATTGGTTCTCATACACTACAGCCGGGCCATGATAATTGTTTAACACTATATCCAGATCTCCATCATTTTCCATATCAAAATAGCAAGCACTACGAGAATTTCCCATGAGGTCGGTTCCACTCTCCTTTGCGGCCTGAATCAGTTTACCTTTCTCATTAACAAAGAAAATATTTGGTTCCCGTTCCGCAACCGGTAATACTATTTTTTCCACAGAATCCAGAACGGAAGTGTAGTACGGGGTATCTGAATATACTTTATATTCATTCATGCCGTTTAAACAGTATAGATCATCATCACCATCTAAATCAAAATCAAAAAAGTCTGCATCCCATGACCAGCCAGTAGAACTAAAACCACGGCCAATTGCATCTGAATGCTGATATTGTGGCAATCCATTTTGGCCTGGGCCTGAAATAAACAAGTCATTAGCTTCTATAACACGCATACGGGCTAACTTTTTTGGATTGAATTTCATTTGTGTCTCTGAGCTTGGAAGAACGTATTTCTCATCCTTAACCATAGTAACTATGTTAGAAATATAGATATCGGGCATATTATCTGCATTTAAATCAGCTATACCTACGTTCATAGTAAAACTAGGCTTATCTGTACCAATTAAGGATGCAACATCCGTAAACTTACCATTTCCAAGATTACGCAAATAGGAGTTCACCCCAAAATCATTTCCTACAATTAAATCTTGAAATCCATCTCCATCAAGGTCGGTATGACTTAGAGCCTGAGTCCAACCTGTATGATCCGTGCCACTATCTTTTGTCACATCTTTAAAATTAAATTTGCCTTGGTTAAAAAAGAGTTTATTTGGCAGGGCATTCATGTTACGGCGACTCAGATTTGGTAAATCACCTCGTAAATAATTGCCAAAATAACCAATATAAATATCTAGCAATCCATCGTTATTCAAATCACATACTGTCGCAGGTCCCGCGACTAACCCAATACCTCCCAGGTTAGCTTGTTTGCTCATATCTTCAAATATCCAATTACCACGGTTACGGTAAATGCGATGGGTATCATCTACATAAGTAACCATAATGTCCTGCAACCCGTCATTATCAAAATCAGCAATTATAGGCTGCCTAGGTTCTCCATGTGCGCGATCATCCCTGGTAACCTGAATGGGCAGTTTAGAACTTACATCCTTAAACTTACCATCTCCCATATTCATAAACATTGCATTACCAAATCCACCAACTAGAAGAACATCAACTAATCCGTCACTATTTATATCCTCAGTCGCAACCCCTGCACCTCCAAATGCAGGTGGTATTGTCAGAGTGCCCTTATTTTCACTCTTTGTCAGATAAGAACGAATGAGACGGCTTAACCAATTAGAACTGCGATGTTCAAAAACTATACCGCTTTGCGCTGTTACATCTTTAAAAAATTGTTTATCAGATGATAGAGTCGCTGTACCGACAGTGCTGTGCAGCTTTGATTGCAAAGTTTCTGGCTGTGGGGCTTTTGCATTTTGATTGATTTTTTGCTGAACCATAGCAAACCCTTTTTCAAGATGTTTGGCATTTAAACTTTTGGCATTATCCCCTTGTGCGGCCCATCCTGTTGCTCTCAGAACTAAAACACCAAACTGGGCAACCCCCTCAACTAGCAGTTCAGCAGCAAAAGGATCCGGCTCAAGAGTTAATTGCCCTTGTAACTCATTTAATGCCCCTTCCAGGTAGCGCCAGTGCAGTCCACTGTCTCGAAAAGAGTCAGTATCGTAAGCTTCCAGAACTATCCGATCTTTTGATGCCAGATTTGGGAAAAAGATTACATCTTCATATTCGTTAACTTCATATGGCACAAACTCCTGCAACGTCTCAAAAACGTGATCAGCACGAATAAAAGCCTGTTTTTCATTTTTTGCTTTTACAGCAGAGCTCATGATCAAATCTTTCATAAATTCAATCATGCTTTCAGTAAACGCGACTTTTAGTTCAGCACTCTCCTTTTTATCTGAAGGCCATTGAAAACGGGCAAAATATACCTGAAGGTTTCGCATGAACACAGGCATAGAGATTTGATTATATGCTTCGTAAGCCTTTAGTTTTGTCTCAATGATGGACTTGATCAACGAAAAGTTATTAGGCAAGCTGGAGGATCTATCATGAGAAGGCAAAAGCGACAACAATGTCCAGGGTCTAGCTGGCTCTGTAATTTGTTCCCAAACATTTTCAAAAATTGATCTGGAAATATTTCTCTGATGAAGATGACGAGCATTTTGATCTGATTTATAAAGGGCAGTCAGGGTAAAAATGTCCAACCAGGTCTTAAAGAATTCAATGCTCTCCTGCTCAAGTGTAATAAGTGGCTGAGGATTTAATAAGAGTTCCTGCTGTAGTGCTAATAACGCACGATAGGAATAAGCAATTGAACTATAATGCTCTATGTCCCGCTTAAAGAAAACTAGTGGCCGGGTATTAGATAATCTAACTAAGAAGTCGCCATTATCTAAAACAGAATACGTCATAAGTTTAGAGGTTACCACATTTAGTACTTCTCTCTGTAATTTTGTTTTGCCATGTTCTAAAGCAAGCTGACTAGCTGAATACCAAATTTTTAAAATAAGTTCTTTTTGTAAATCGGATTTCCTGAAGCGAGCTTCTTCCTGTAAAGGTGTTCCAAACATGAAATCTTCTAATCTTGAAGCAGTGGCATAACACTTGGGATCTTTTCTGCTCTCCAGGTTTTGGATCTCATTTAATATGATAGGTAAATTCTGATTTGTGTCTAAGGTAGGTTCTTTTGCCACTAATTTCGCACATGAGATTGTATTAAGAAAAATAAATAGACCAAAACCGACAAAACAACAAAGGCCCAACTGTCTAAATTCCATACATAATCCTCCAGTCAGCATAAGGTTGCCCTTCTCTAAAACGGCAACAAACGAATCTTCAAATTTTATTTTTAGTTTATGCGTTATTATTAGGTATAAATGTTACTAAACCCTGGGTTCTTAAAACATTTTAATGGAAGGTATTTTGAATAAGATCAACTATATTTTCCAATCTTAAGAATATTATATAGTATTACTTTATAAAAACTTCTTTTTAAAAAGATTTTGTAGTTTTTAATGAATAGAGAATAGAGGAGTCAGAATTCAGAATAATTGAATACAAATTTCCAATTAATAATTCTACTGTGAAACAAACATAAATCTATGCTTTATTCTGAATTCTGTCTCCTGACTCCTCTATTCTAGTTGTGGCTATATCGCGCTATGTTATTGATGTTATTCTCAATTGTTCACATTGAGAATAATAATTCTTCGTACAGGTTAAAATGTACAAAAGCTAATGATTCTTAGTTCTTGCTGAACATCGTAGCAATAAGTGTAAATGCGCCCGCAATCATTTCCTTTAAAGCGGCGAAGGAATTTATTCTTTTAGCAAACAACAAAATAGTTTTAGGACGGAAATAAAAATTAAAGTTTGCCCGTCGCTGTAATTCAGCAAGCTCCAGCGGCGAGCGTCCTACAGGTGCATATACTGGAAGCCCTTTACTATATCCAGACATTAAACTGAAGCGAAGCCAATCAACATTATCAGGATCAATCGCACCCTCTTTAACCGCAATTTCCCATAATTTAGTCCCTGGAAATGGCGTGGCAATTGCGAACCTTACCTGATCAGCACCAACAGTTTTAGCATATTCTATAGTTTGCAAAGACTCTTCTCTTGTTTCAGTTGGTAGCCCTAAAATTAATGAGACTCTAACGCTAATACCAATCTTACTAGTCAGCTTTGATATTTTCTTCGCATTCTCGATTGTAATATTCTTGTTTATTAAATCTAATAACCGCTGCGAACCGCTTTCCAGACCATAGGAAATAATTCTACATCCAGCATCATACATTAATTGCAGCGTCTCTTCATCAACACAGTCTACTCTGGCGGCGGCCCACCACTTTACTCTTTTATGATAGCCACGTTTAATATATTCGCGACAAATCTTTTGAGTAATCTTTTTGTTCACACAAAAATTATCATCAAAGAAAAATAATTGCTCAACCTTCATATCCAAAATAAATCTATCAATCTCGGCAAAAACTCGCTCAAGGCTATGTGCTCGCCAACGTCCCTCTGTAAGCATCCTATTACAGCAAAAAACACAATCAAATGGGCACCCTCTTGATGTAATAATAACACCAACTTTACTCCCTAAACGCATATCAGGACTAATACGATATCTTGACAGGTCATACATATCTATAGCAGGCATAGGAATGTCATCAATATTCTTGACTGGTGCTCTTGGAGGTGCCTGTTTTATCTTGCCACCATCCATACAAGCAAGACCATTAACAAGCATTGGATCCTTACCTGCATCTAATGACTGAACAAATTCAACCATTGTAATTTCACCTTCACCACGAATACTATAGTCAATAGTGGGTTCTTTCAGCAAATCCTCATGTCTAAGATTAACATGTACTCCACCAACAACAACTTTTATTTTAGGATCTTGTTTTTTAATAAGTTTTGAGAGTTCTATTGTGCTATATACTAATGCCGTCTGACAGGTTATACCAACGACATCTGGGTTAAACGCCTTGCAATATTCAAGAAAATCTTCAGTGTCAACCGAGAAATCATACATAGCAACATTAATATTCGCTTCTTTTAAAGAAGATGCAATATACAATAACCCCATAGGAGGAAAAACATAAGCCACATTAGCGAGTTTCCCCATGTATGCTTTTATATCATATGGTGGTGATATTAAGAGAACATTCATTAGCATTACCTACTTTATTCTAAATAATTAATAAAATCATCTAAATACTTTATTTTTATACAAATAGAACTTTAGCGGGAGAATCATAAGAATTGTAAATATAAGAGATGTGTAATACGGAATTCCAACATGCTCAATAAAAACCGAATTGATAGCCCAGTCTAAAAACCTAAAGAAAACAAACATTAAAAGATAGAGCTTTCCTTGTTCAAGAGTTTCATTTCTACTATTATTATCTGGATTATCTAATTCTCCTTCTAGAACTGATGGTTTTCTAAATATCACCTTCTTAGAAAGAAAAAAACTTACAAAAAATATTACAATCTGTAAAAAAAATAACGATAGTACGGGGGATATCTGAAGATATTCAATAGTAAACCACAGGAAGGAGACAGAAAACAGATACAAGATCCCTCCAGTAATTATAAATTTGACAAATTGTCGTGATACAAAAAGATCTATCGCAAGTAATAAATATTTAGTCACTTTTCTTTTCCTGAATATCAACTATACGATTTTTAGTTACTCTTGCAGGACTACCTACTGCTATTGAGTATGTAGGTATGTCTTTAGTAACAACGGAATTTGCTCCAATTATAGAATTACTACCAATTGTAACACCACTCAAGATTGTAACGTTACAGCCTATCCAAACACCATCCTCAATTGTAATTTTACCAGCGGAAAGACCTTGTTCATAAATAGGAATATCTGTACGGGAATAATTATGAGTAGAAGATATAATTGAAATGCTATGCCCAATACGTACCTTATCTCCAATCTCCACTCCACCAGGAGCATCAATATATCCCCATTCATTAAGTGACACATTATTACCAATGGTTAATGAGTACGGATATCGTACTGTAAATCCTTCATAAATCCTAACAGACCCCATTTTTTTCACAAAACATTTCAAAACACCATATCGCATCCAGTCTCCTATTGGCGAAGGCAAGTATTTTACCATGCCATAAATCGTAAAGAAAATAGCATGAATAAGGATGTCAAGAAATGTATACTTAAATGGTTTAAGGTTGTTCTTCATTTTTCTTAAAAATACCTATTAAGCTAAGTCCAGGCAAGCCCAAAACATCAAAAAGAGGTAAAACATTCATCGCTATGTTAATTGTCTTTAGAAAGTTTACCGAAAAAGATTTAGAGAAATTCGTTTTTGTTTCTTTCTTTGATTTAAAACGATAAACTGCTCTTCCCAAAGGATTCATGTAGGATAATGATAAAACAGAAAACCCCGATTCAACCATTAGTTGTTTTAATTGAGTGTAATCATAGCGACGATAGTGGCCAGACTGGCGATCTATTTCACAATAGAGATCCGCTCCAGCAGGTACTTTTATAACGAGTTTTCCTTGTGGTGAAAGAAAATCATTTACTTTCTTCAAAACATCAGTGTCGTCATCAAAATGCTCTAACACATCAAGCATGATGACGTTATCAGCAACGCCATTCCTTTGTTGATCAAGAAAGCTGATAATATCAGAATGCACAACGTTCAACTTATTATTATTTTCACATTCAGCATAGCGTTTCTTCAAATCATCAATACAATCACTATCCTGATCCACCGCAGTAATTCTTTTAATGTTTTTATTGTGCATATACTGATCAACAATATGCCCTGAACCACAGCCAATATCCCATATTTCTCCAGATAAGTACCTTGCAGATTTATCAGATATCCACTTGTAGTAATTCGGGAGATAAGACATCTTGTTTTGAGCTGATGAGTAACAAATATTATTCTCAGCGATATTCATAAACCTCCCATTCCTTTCTATACATCATAAAAACGTACATATCGTACAACAGCTAAAGGAACAGTCTTGCAGACTGGTTCTAAACGTTTTAGTGTACTCTACTGAAGTATATGTTTGCATCTAAAACAACTTCAATACCAGAATATTTCTAAAAAGAGAAGTGTTTACAGTGTGATACTATAATAATATACTGAAAAATTTAAAATATTAATTTAATACCTTTTATCTCTGCGTTGTCCGGTTAGCCTTTTGCAGTGCAATAATGTTCCATATTTATGGATATTTTTCTACATCATTGTGTAGAGAATTGCCTAAAACGCATAACCGGACAACGCGGCTTTTATCTACAAATAATATTTTAAAGAAACAATTCAAAGCTTTCTATAATGATGACGTTGAATCTGCACTATCATATCTGCCAAAAAACCAAAGAAAATGGTCTGAATTCCAAAAAGTCCAACCCCCAAAACGAAATTTGAATAGAGTATGGGCTTATTCGTTGTACCGTTGAACCATTGAGCAAGATTTATAGAAGAGACCGTCAATGCCAGAATCAATGCAAACAATCCAATATAGCCAAAAACCTTTAGAGGCTTTATACCCACCAATACCTGAAGAATTTGAGGTAAGACCTTAAATGGATACTTAAAAGAGATAAAAGACTTGCCACCTTGACGGCCATTAAAAGCAACAGGCCTTTGAGCAAATCGCAGCCCTTCATTGTATGCATTAAACAGTACTTGCTGGGTGTAATTATAACACCCTGGAATATACAGAACTTCAAGATAGTTCCTGTTTACCGCAAAGATACCAGGCTGACTATCTTTTATTTCCCAGCCAGTGAGCCATTTCATTAAAGCCGTAAAAACAAAATTACCAACACGACGAACAATAGGCATTCGATAGGAAATACTCTCAAAACGATTGCCATATACCACATCTGCCTGGTTTTCTAATAGAGGTTCCAAAATAGTAAGAAGATCTTTATCTTCATGCTGACAATCCGCATCAAACTTAATTGCAAAATCAGCTCCGTCATGGTATGCTGTTTCTAATCCATTACGTACCGCGGCCCCAAGCCCCTTATTACAAACATGTGTTATAACTTTTGTAGCTAACGTTTTAGAGATAGTTTCGGTATCATCGGCAGAACCATCATTGACTACGTAAACTTCCAACTCGCCACCAATCTTAACTATATCATCCTTTCTTGACCAAATATTTTCCAGAGTCTTTTTTATTGTAGCACCTTCATTATACGCAGGTACAACAACTATGATTTTTTTCATATAATATTCCTCCAGCTAGAGTATACAGAACAAAGTTTAGATTTGGTAATTATTTTAACATATTATCAACTATGTGATTAGTATGTACTTTCTGAATACTATTATCGTCTATCCAGTCTTCTCAATTCTGTATTCCTATAAAAGCTGCAAAATCTTAAAAAGAAGATGTTTTTATAAAATGATATGATAATAATAGCATACCAACTACAATAATATAAATTATTTTTAACTAATACTTATCTTATAGACTTAATATTATAAAGGAAATATGGTGAATATTTTTTCGTCTTGGGATTGTTGTGAAGTGCTTCTAAGGTGTTAACCCATTGTTTTGATATATAACCCTCTTTTATAGGTTCAAGATCAATTTTTGCAGAAATTTTCTTTATTTTAATTGAAGCCAATAAATAAGATTTTCCTACATGATTCGTATAGAGATCAAAAGAGTTTTGCAAATCATTCATTGGTACATTTAACAAAGTTGGCCCAGATCGCAAGCTCCTAAATGTATTCATAGATCCCCTTGTTACGCTGCCACCTTCCAAAACAACCAGAAGCGCATTGTCTGGAATACTATTTTCCAGTTCACTTAAGAGACGGGGAGCATCCTTATTAACCTCATGCTTAAAAAATGGAACAAGTTGAAAAAACTGAACAAAAAGAGTACCCGTCAGCAGTATAGAAACACCAACAATCGCTTTAGTGCGGTTTATCTGGCTGTTATTTATTAACTGCCAGATATAAGCCATCACCAATACCATGGCAGGAAGCAAAAAGGATAAGTACCTGCGCATCCACCAAACAGAGGCCGATGATCTATGGGTCGAATTATAGACCAGGAAGATTAGCGATGCCGCCACAATGAACACTACGGCTCTCCATCCCCCTTCAGACTTAATCAATGCCAAAGGAATTCCGGCACAAAGTAAGATCAACGCTATCGGAGAACTCACAGTGAAGAGACGTATGAGGTTAAAAGGCTCATGATTGTTGGATACATCCTGCCCCACCGGTCTAAGCCCCAGATTCCAGGCAATAAATACTATCCATAGCATAGAAAATAGACCAACAGACAAGTAAAAACCTCCACATTGAACGTATCGCCTTGCTCTCAAAAAACGATCGTAGAGATAAAACACAAAAGGAAAAAGGCAAAATCCCACAAGTAAATACAGACCAAACGAAAAGAGGAATGGCTGCCCGGGAATCAGAGGTACATCAATGGTAACATGCCCCAAATAGTAGGTTCGTTCCAACAGACAAACAATGATTGCGGAAAACGCCGTGCACCCCCCCAAGACAAAATATAAATTACGAATACGCATGGTTATTGAACTGGTTTCAGATGTAGCCAGCGCTGCCATCCCCAACCCAAAAAGTACAAATACCGGAATCACATACGCATCAAGTTTAACCTGTAACATCAAAAAAAGACCGGCAAACGCCATTGCCAGATAGCTTGAACGGCGATCAGATACATACTCAGATATGCCTACTACCAAGGCCAAAAATCCAAATAAAGCTGACGCCTCGGACATTGCTTGTTTTGAGTAATAATAAAACATAGGGGTAAAACAAACCATAAGAGCAAGCCCAGCGCCGATAAATCTGTTTTGTGTTATCCTGAACCCAATAAAAGCAAGCAAAGCAACGGAAATCATACTGAACAGAGCATTAGTGCACCAAGATACGGCAGGTGAGCCTAGAAGCGTTTTTGCCATGCTAAGCACCACAGGAAAGCCGTAAAGGTAAACAGGTTTAGCCAGTCCATTATCTTTATCAAAGGTCCATGTGTTACGGGATTGTATCCAGTCCCAAGGAACGCCTCGCTCCAAATACTCATTTACATTCCAATACAAGCTTCCGCTCGTCCAGAAGTAATTGGAATATGTTTCGTAATTTCCGGCATCCATGTTAGGGCTGATAAGAAAATTCCATTTTGGGGTAACCAGAAACAAGATACCAAAAGAGATGCCCAAAATCAGACAGACAATGGTTTCGGAACGTAACGTAAAACCAGACCTTAACTCATTTAATAGACTGAGACGGCCTTTCTGTCTCAGTAATCCAATAATAAATGGCAACAACGCTACTATTATCAGACTAAGCCCATTGAATAAGCCAAAATAGAGAAGTATCAACGACCATAGAAGATTCCATGCGGTGGAGACAATACAGACTGCAGCAATGAAAACAGTTGGCTTGCTAGGGATATTACCGAAAACTAAGAAAACACCAATTCCAGGAGATACATGTATCATCAGGTAAAGTAAGATATCAATAGGTAACAAGCCTGTCACGGTAATTTCCCTTTATTATAGCGATTTGACCCAAAGTGAGATGAAATATTCATTTTGTAATATAAAATTTACTTTAGTTGACATGTTTACGGAATTTGCATACTTTCTTAGATCTTCACCACCACCATTGTGACCTTTTTGGTGTAAAAAAAACTCTAACAGTTTATTATGGCAGTTGAAAAACAAACCCTAGCTTACTGAAATAGTAACATTTTAACATGCTAATAAATTAAAACAAGCTGCAAATAGAATCAAACAGAAGAAAGGGTAAATGTAAAAATTAACTTACAAATAATTAAGAAATATGACGATTATCATCTAATCTACAAGGCTTTTAAAAAAAGCAAGAGTTTTGCTTGCTTCGCACTTATGGCTAAATTGTTCGGCCGTCTTAACGCCCTCTCTGATTATTTTCTCTCTGAGTTCATCATCAAGTAATGTAAAAATGGCTTGCGCAATCTTTTCAGGTTGTCTAGGGGGTACTAGTATACAATTAAATTTATCTTCAGCGTATTCATTGACTCCTCCCACATCTGTCAATATGCATGCTGTATGGCAGGCCATCGCTTCCAATGCCGAACGTCCGAAACCTTGAAAATCCGAGGCATCTATAAAAATATCAGCAACTGAATATAATTTGGCTAATTCATCTTGATTAGTAATAACACCTTTGTCTGTATATCCGAATGGAATTGATTGGCGAGAAAGGTCATCACCAAACAAAACTATCTCGATATCAGTGATTTTTTCTTTAATCAGTGCTAATGCACCTATAAGGGTAACAAAACCTCTCCTCGGTGTTCTCGGCCTGGCCATAGCAATAATAGTAAGGTTTTTACTTTGTCGAGTATCTTTTTTATAAAACACATCAAGATCCATTCCTAACCATATTTTATGGCTTTGGTACCCATCTTTAATTAGCAACTTTTGCAACCAGGATGATTTAACAATTTTATGTTCCAACATTGAATAAGTAGCAATGACCTGGTCACGAATTTCTGTTTCAGACTCAGGGTAGAACCAACTTTCGTAGTCCTGTACGAAATATACACCTATTTTGGTCTTTTCTAATTTTATCAGATTCGCAACCAGCTGCGCAGTTGTCCAACGCGTTGCAATGGCAATATCAGATTCCGGAAAATCCTCAATCAGATCAGATTCATTCTTAAAAATGATTGGGCAAGTATATAATTTCCAATCCTCTGTTTCAGGATATTGATATAAAGCAACTATCCGTGCATCTACCCCTAAAAGAATAAGCTCGTTAACTAATTGCACAACAGATAATACCCCACCAGCAACAGTTAAACTGTGTAAAACATAAGTAATCCTTAACCTATCAGGACGTGTAAACTTATTAACAAACTCTCCGGAAACTGCGGCTTTTGTCGCAAAAGGCAGTTCCATTAACCCACGAACTGCGGTCTTAATTGAACCAACATAGTTTTTATCCCGATATCTACCACGGATTCTACGGTAGGTCTCTCGCATAGAGGTCAATGGGGACCATTGCTGTGGAGGCTTAAAATATTCTCTAAGACTCTTTAATGGATCTTCTTTTTTAAAGGCCCGGAATTGCTTACTATAAATTTCCCGCCAGCGTTGATCAAAAATTTTACGGTTTTCCAGATAACGGGCATCTCTGCTTGCATAACTTGCAGAACCTTTATGAAAGACATAAACATCATCCGCAACAACTGTTCGATAACCATTTGTTGTCAATCTCATACATAAATCAGACTCTTCACAATAGCCACCCCCATAGATCTCATCAAACAAACCAACATCATCAAGGGCAGAACGACGTAAAAGCATACAAAAGCCAACACCGGTTACAACATCAGGATATAGCCTCCTGGTTATCTGACTAACATGCCAGTCCATGCTATAAAAATTTGCGCCTGGCGTCATTGGAATATTGATATTTGCAGCGTGATTTGTGAGAGGATTAACCGCCGCTATTCTTGAATCAGATTCAGCACACTCCAACATCCGTTCAAGCCAGCCGTTAACAACAATGACGTCACTATTCATTAACAGAAGATAATGTGCACTCCCATGTTTAAGACCTTTGTTACATGATTGCAGAAAGCCCAGATTAGAGTCATTACAAACAAGTGATACATTAGTGTAGTTTTGTGCTATCACTGCAAGGTACCGGGTAGTGATTGAATCGCTATTATCATTTATGATATAAAGATGATAAAGATACTGCGGTGTTTTTTCAAGGATAGAGGAAATGCACTCTTTGACATAGTTTAGACCGTTATAAGTTGGCAATATTATATCACATAACCTGTTAATATTCTGTTTCATAGCAAGTCTAATATTCTTCACTGTTGTCAAAATTCTTCTTCTACAAACATCTGAAACTTAAAATGCGATAAATTCTTCATTTAACTTAAAAGCCTACAACATCCCTTTCTTGCCAGAAGAATGTCTTTCCATTCTGCGAATTCTTTCAAACGAACATAGCAAACAATCTCTTTATAAACTGGGACATTAAACTCAATTATTTTTTTGTATGGATGTGTTTTTTCATTATATTCATGCTGATCAACAGGTGAGCTTATGGGATGAATAGATTGGTCTTCCGAACTAGTAACAGGAAGTCTAACAAAAATTTCAAAAGGGCGAAAATTATACTCCTCCAAGACTCCCCCTAAGATATTTGTAGTTAAATGATATGTGTGCCCTCGCCAGCTCGACCAGAAAAATTTGAATCCTTTGCGCAAAAGATATTCATCCGCATCAAAGAAAGGACCTTGCATAAACAAAAAATCTGTTGATATCCTCGCGGCTTCTGCAATTGCATCTTTAATTGCTTCAATATTGGGCAGATGCTCTAACACATGACTCATTGTAACGAATCTCACGGAATTGTCAGGAATATTCGCAAGATTAGTAATGTCTCCTAAAATACATTCGTACCCATTCCTTCTCATTAAATCTACTTTATCCCTACTTATGTCAATACCAAGCCCATTGGTACCAGCCAAACGTTGTTTTGCAAAGTCGATACAACCACCTTTTGATGCGCCAAAATCAATAAAATCGTACTGATTACCATTAATACTTATCATTTTCTTCCTAGTTAATGCACGGCCATGTTATACCACGTCTATTTGCCATTCCAAAACAATTCAGAAAAACTTGCCACCATCAAGTCGCATACATTTGGTAAAAACAAAACTTTTTTCATCAAATAGTTAATGAAATATTGACAAAAAAATATCAATGGCCTTTATAATTTAAATAATTCTCTACAATTAAATCATTAAAATCTTTTGTTATATAATCCCAATTATACTTCCAAGCCGTTCGAATCCCGTTTTCTATCAATTTTATTCTTAGTGCATTATCTGATAGCAGTCTATTTATCGCCGTTCTCATTGATTTTGTATCTCTATTTTTTAGAACCAAAGAATTCACCTCATTTTCTGCATACTCACGAGAGCCACCATCATCTGTCATAACAACAGGAATCCCGCAAGCCATAGCTTCAAGTGGGCAAAAATTAAACCCCTCATGCTTACATCCGGAAACAAACACCTTACCTTTACTTATATATCTTGATAATTCATCTTGTTCAAGATTTGCGTTGGCCAAATTAAGCACTTTTAGACCATTTGTTGCATCATATATAAAATCAGTACCTTTGTGTACCCTTTTTGACCCATAACAAACAACATCAAATGCGTTTTCTGAACTAATAGGATGAAATTGAGCTCTATTTATTCCTCCAGGAATTATCTTTTGGCATGAGATCCCATTATAGTCTTCTAATTGTTCAGCTGTCCATTTAGAATTGGCTACATTAACTAAACCTTTACTACCAACATAATATTTCTCTAGATATTTTGTTTTTTCTCTATATAACATATAAGCCGCTAAATGGTAATTTATCCGCAATGGCGCTTTGATTTTCTCAAAATAACCAAACATATCTGGATCTGAGACGATCAATACATCCGCAACATGATTATTATATTCTGACACCTTAACCACTTTCGCTGCAATGGGAAGCCAGTCCGATTTAACACCATCCAAAGTTAGTAACGTAACTTCATGACCATAAGAAATAAGCCGATTTGTCATCTCAATTGCACGCCGAATTCCTCCAACAGATTTTAAATGTGGCTGTAACCAGCATATTTTTAGATTAACACGTCCTGCCTTCTTTTCAGTTTTCTTAATTTGTGCCAGATCTTCATGCAGGAGTTGTGCAACTGTTCGGCTTTTTACTAAATCTTCACTGAATTGTACAGCTTTAACTAACTCTTTTATTTTGTTTTTGCCATGCTTATTAAATATTTTATTTTTAGAAGTACTAACAATTGTCTTACGGCGTTCAGCTGTAAAACTCTGTGATTTTTTATGATAGACATAACAATCATCTGCAATATAAAGGACATAACCACTATTCATTGCCCGAATGGAAAAATCGTCTTCCTCTCCATATCCCGTAGGGAATGTTTCTTCGTCTAGCAATCCGATTTTGTTTAATACCTCCCTTGTCATTAGATAACAAAACCCATTAATTAGAGTTGTTTTAGGGTACAAACGAGAACTATTGTTAGAGATATTTTCTGAGTAAGTTTCTAAGCTTATATCTTTTGGTAAAGTATTAGTGCACCATCCGCCATTTTCATCAGTTAAGTACGGGATGCTCTGCCAACTTGCAGCATTTGATAATGGCCCCACGATACTTGCTTTAGGATTTAGTATTGCACAATTAATTAGTTTTTCTAACCACCCTGGAGTTACTATAGTATCCGAATTAAGCAAGACGACATACTCCTCTGTTGAAAGCCTTAAACCTTGATTAGCTGCTATCGTATAACCTTTTGCTTGTTCATTTCTAGTATATTTCGCAGCAAGTCTTGCTGCATACCCAATTACAATCTCCGAAGTTTTTCTATCACTACCATCATCAATCAGTACAATGTTATTATGTTTTAAATTAGTGTGCCGAATTACTGATTCAATACACTCAGTTACATCATCTGGCGCATTATGCACACAAATAATAATATCGCAATTTTTTTGCAGAAATCCTTTTAACTTACCATTTGCTTTAACTTCTTCATTAACTAATATCTTACTTTCTTTGACAAGTTGTGATTTCATTTGGCGAGAAGGAACTTCAATATCACGCCACTCTCTTTTTACCACATTAATGTCATCCGCAAATTTATCAATCACAAACACTGATCCATTTTCGCTGTAATTAGCATCTACAACTGCTCTTTCGGCCTTCAACTTATTATATCTATTTGTAATCTTAGAAATATGTTCTATGGCAAGCATTGGTGATGGCATAAAAAACACTCTGTTTTTAAGTGAAACTATCGCGTTACCAATTTTCCAACGATATGTACAAATTAGAGCATCTGTTACGTAAATTAACTGAGATAATAAGCTATCAAATTTGTCAACATCGTTTCTTGCGGATATCAGTGCAATTTCCTTCTGTTCAAGTTGGATTCTAAGTTCTAACTCTACTTTGCCTACAGCCTCACTCGCAACCTTTGCATATTTCTCCTTCAGCAATATAAGTTCTGATTCTATTTTACCCACAGCTTCCTTTGCAACCAACACCTCTTTATCCTTCTGCTGCAGTAATCTGCCTAGTTCCATCTCTTCTTGTTCAAGCTGGCTTCTAAATTCTGATTCTGATTTACCTGCTGCCTCCCTCGCAACCAACACCTCTTTATCCTTCAGCGATAGTTGTTCGACCAACTCTTTCTCTTTTCGCTCTAGCTGACTTCTAAGTTCTGATTCTATTCGACCCGCAGCTTCCTTCACAACCAATACCTCTCTAGACTTCTGCGACAGTTGTTCGACCAACTCTTTCTCTTTTCGCTCTAGCTGACTTCTAAGTTCTGATTCTATTCGACCCGCAGCTTCCTTCACAACCAATACCTCACGAGACTTCTGCGACAGTTGTTCGAGCAACTCTTTCTCTTTTTGTTCTAACTGGCCTTTAAGTTCTGATTCTATTTTACCCGCAGCTTCCTTCGCAACTAACACCTCTTTCTCCTTCTGCGACAGTTGCCCTACTAGCTCCTTCTCTTTTTGCTCCAGCTGACCTCTAAGTTCTGATTCAACCTTACAGGCAGACTCATGTGCCGCCTTTGCCTCTTCTTGTTTTTGCAAATTGAATTCATATCTCTCAAGGGATGACCGTCCGCCTTTAGAAAGAAAAAGGCTACTATCCTTAGTAAATATTCTGCCATCCTCAAAAAGCTTAAAGAATTCTTTCTGACTTACATTTAAATACTGATCGAGGTCCCCTTTATCCTCTCTTTCACGATAAAGTTCCACATCAACAAATGATGTAATTTCTTTCGGCGATGGTATGCGGAGCCCATCAACACCATAACTACTTAATTGGGAAAAGAGATCTTCAACCACAGGAATAGGATCTTGCATGAGTTTACGATGTGACACTAATATCCTAGGCAAGTCCTTAGAAGCCCTAAGGGCAGAAATGTTATAAATTTCCCACATAGCAATCCCCACATCAACAGGAATTCCGTTACGTTTATTAATACTTTTTGCAACTTCAACTGGATTTCTGAAAATATGGATACAGACAGGAACTTCTAACAAACGACGCCACATAGGGAATGATAGGCAGAACCTTGGTTCCTTTAAAAACCATGGGCGATTCGCATCAATCTCCAGTATAATCTTTGATGCTTGAGAATTAAATTCTTCAATTGTCTTTTCAGGAATAGTTTCCAATTCGAAATTAGCAATTTTATTCCAGTCACAACCTACAGAGGTCAAAATAAAATCATTTATATCTCTAACATCTCGCCTCTCCCAAAAGCCCTTTGGGTTTTCCTTGTTCGCGCCAGTACTTATACCTTCCGGGCCAAAGTAAGCTCCCATCATATTTAGCAATCGTGCAAGAACAGATGTTCCCGATCTATGCATACCCAGTACTATTAATTGCATTATTTTTCTTCCTAATCTACTTTTTTTATAAATTACGAACTATATGCGCTGCTATAGTTTTACAATTAAAAAGTTCCATTTTTTCAGCTTTACCCGCACATTGTTAAATTTGATAACCGATTATTTCTGTATGTCTCTATTTTTCCCCATCTTCCTGGTCGCTTCCAACTTGGCAGCATTGTTATATAGCCAAAGAACTTCATCAACTAGCCCTTTAGCAAAGGCAACTCCATCCTCTATCCAAATTGCACGATCACAGAGTTCCGCAATAGTTTGTGCATTATGAGACACCAATACAACTGTCTGGTTAGACTTTATCTTCTCTTTCATTGCCTTGCTTGACTTTATTTGAAACGCTTTGTCTCCTACTCCAAGCGTTTCATCAATAAGCAACACATCCGGATGTAACTGGTGAGCAATGGAGAACCCCAAACGGGCACTCATCCCAGTAGAATAAGTTCTTACCGCAACGTCAATATGACTTTGTAATCCCGAAAACTCTATTATGGCATCCATGTTTTCCAGTATTGCATCTTTTGAAAAGCCAAGGAGCATTCCTGAAAGCATTATGTTATCACGTCCGGACAATTCAGGCGCAAATCCCACCTGCAATGCTAACAAAGAAACCTTAACTCCAGTATTTATCACCGTCCCTCTGTCAGGCTTTATAATTCCGGCTAAAAGCCTTAAAAACGTCGATTTACCTGCCCCGTTACGCCCAATAACACCTACAGATTCTCCGGCATGTATATCCAGACTTACATCTTTTAAAGCTTCAAACTTACGGAGCTTAAATATAGACCTTTTCTGATTATAAACCACAGCAGCATTACGGACAGAAATAAAGAGTTCTCCACGATTATGGTCTGTAGTATATTGTTCCGGTTTATTCATATACAGTATTACTTTATAAAAACTTCTTTTTTAAGATTTTGTAGCTTTTATGGGAGACAGAATGCAGAACAAAAGAATCAGAGAGTACATACAAATTTACAATTAATAACATAGTAAAATAAATAGAACTCTATGCTTTATTATGTATCCTCAATCATGGAGTGTCTTCGTCGCACGATAAAACAAATAAGTTATCTTGCCACACGCGGATAACAATGGTCCAGCTTTTTGATAACATAGGACATTACAACAGACAGAAAGACTCCAAGTAGCGCAATTATTACAAGAGAGTTCCAATTTGGCCAACGATTGTATAAAAGCACCTCTCTGTATTGTTCCAAAATTTTAGCCATGGGGTTCAACATAAATATATCATAATTTGCCTGCCCAGGTTGGATTCGAAAAAACACGCCAGAGCCAAACATCATTGCCTGCAAAACGTATTGTATAATAATTGCAACATCTGGGACTAATGGAACAACAGCTGATCCTATCAACAAAACGCCATATGTAAACATTGCCTGTGATAAAACAACCGCAGGAACAGCAAACCATGTAACAAATGGCTCGTTTTTTATACTTAGAAACACCATAACCACAATTGTTACAATAACAAAACGAAAAGATTTAACTGAAAATGTAATAGTTGGTACTATTATCTTAGGGAAATGGATCTGCTGCATTAATCCTCTGGCTTCATTAATACTGCTTGCACCCTGCATTACAGAGGTAGAAAACCATGTAAATGCAACTATGCCAACAATGAGAAACGACACAAAATCTTCCGTCCCCCTATGCAACAGGTAAACAAAAACACCATAGTATACTGCCATCTTTAACAACGGATCCAAAAGCCACCATAGAAAACCAAGATGGTTCTGTATTACTTCCGTAATTAATTTAGCACGCGTACTATAGAAAATATAGCCACGGTAATTATAAAGGTCTTTGATCATTATTAAAAATCTACTTTTCTACTTTGAAAATTTAAAGAAGCTGTTTAATTTAACCATCTCTTTTTCCAGATACTTACAATTTTCTTATATGCTCTCCCTAATTATAATCGTAAAAGCCTTGTAGAATTCTATAAAGTCTTTATAGGTATCATCAGCTATTTTCCGCACTATTGTATTATCAACAGTTTGGTATTCATGAACTGCAATGTTTCAGAATCATACCATCATCTGTTTTGATAGGCTATCCTATGTGTCAAACAGAAATTAAGGATAATCGCTTAAACAAGGCAATGAGTTCAAAAAAATGTATCAATACATCTTACGGCTAATCATTATTGAATATTTTAGTAAACGCAGAATCTGTTCATGGACCATGGCATTTCATTGGATACTTTTAAGTAATTTAATTAGCCGTCTGTCTAATTTATTAGGAAGTATATTAACTTTTCACATAGTCCAAGTCAATCCTTGATGAATTTAATTCTTCAATTATATAAAAATCTTGAATTTCAATACTTATTCTTCTATCATTTGGTACTCATTTAGAGCGGATTAATAACCGCGGCAATAATCAGCATGGTTGGCCTAAGCTACTTCGTTCAGAAAGGTTATTATCATACAGGGAGAGTGCATGATAAGCCTCTTTAGAAAAAAAGAATATACATGGAAATTGTGAGGTCAACAAAAATCGTAGATGGGATATCCGAAACAATTAAAGTCTTGAATCTTATCCAGGCAAACGGTGATATTATCTGTGCTATTGACAAAGTTGCAACTTTGTGCATAAATGCAATCCAAGGTGGGCAGAAAATCATCTTTATTGGCAATGGCGGTAGCGCTGCAGATGCACAACACCTGGCGGCTGAATTTGTAAGCCATTTTGTATTTAACAGACCCGGATTACCTGCAATTGCCTTAACTACAGATACTTCTGTTATAACTGCAATTGCCAACGATTACGGTTATGACGTTTTGTTTAAGAGACAGATTGAAGCAATTGGCAATAGAGGTGACATACTTATTGCACTCTCTACATCCGGGAGGTCAAAAAACATTCTCACCGGGATTAAGGCCGCACAAGAAAAAGGTATTTTTACTGTTGGTTTTACCGGTACTGAAGGATCAGAAATGGTAGCATTATGTGATTGTTCGGTAAGTGTTCCATCCACGATAACTGCCAATATCCAGGAAGCACATATTACCATGGGTCATATCATTTGTAGCTTAGTAGAGCAGGAATTATTTAGTGTAGAACCTTAATAATAAAAATTGATGCAAGAAAAAGGCTAAAAGAGGAAATAATAAATGAAGGGGATTATCCTTGCAGGTGGTTCGGGTACCAGGTTATATCCGGTGACATTAACAGTTAGTAAACAATTATTACCGGTATATGACAAACCTATGATATACTATCCTCTGACAACGTTAATGTTGGCAGGAATAAGAGATATACTTATCATTTCAACCCCTAACGATCTGCCGCAATATCGGGAACTTTTTAGAAATAGTGCGGAATTAGGAATCAATTTAAGTTTTGCCGAACAGCCTAGTCCAGATGGACTACCACAAGCATTTATTATCGGAGAATCATTTATTGGAGACTCGTCCGTATCACTAATTCTGGGTGACAACGTCTTTTATGGCCATGGACTTAGTGCTTTACTGCAAGATTCAACAACACTAGAAACAGGGGCAACGGTATTTGCATACCATGTTAATGATCCAGAAAGGTACGGTGTTGTTGAATTTGACGAAAAAAGACATGCCATTAGTTTAGAAGAGAAACCATTAAAACCAAAATCTAATTTTGCAGTAACCGGCCTTTACTTTTACGATAACCAGGTTGTCGATTTCGCAAAGAATCTACAGCCCTCCGCACGGGGTGAACTTGAAATAACTGACATAAACCTCAAATATCTTGAGAAAAACCAGTTAAGTGTTCAGATTCTTAAACGTGGTATGGCTTGGCTGGATACCGGAACCCATAGTTCACTGCAGCAAGCTTCAACATTTATAGAAGCAGTGGAAAATCGTCAAGGTTTAAAGATCGCATGCATCGAAGAAATTGCATACCGAATGGGTTATATTGATAAAGTAAGGCTAAAACAAATAGCAAACACGATTGGTAATAATGGATATGGTCAGTATCTTCACAGCATAGTTGCACACGGATAAAAAACAATGAATTTTAACAAAACAAATCTACCTGGAGTCATCCTTATAGAACCAAAAGTATTTTCAGACAACCGTGGTTTTTTCATGGAAACATTTCAAAAACAGCTTTATAAGGAAGCTGGAATTGATCATGAATTTGTGCAGGACAATTTGTCATATTCAAAGAAAGGAACATTACGCGGGCTGCATTACCAGTATCCTAATTCACAAGGGAAACTAGTTTCTGTAGCTTTCGGATCGGTATTTGATGTTGCAGTAGATATTCGAAAGGGATCTCCCACATTTGGGAACTGGTATGGAGTTGAGATATCTGCGGAGAACAAACGACACCTTTGGATCCCACCCGGATTTGCTCACGGTTTTTGCGTAACTTCAGAAACTGCAGTTTTTGTTTATAAATGCACAGACTATTACAACCAACAAGCAGAGCATACTATTTTATGGAATGATGATACATTATCAATAAAATGGCCCTTTTCAGAGCCCGTTGTGTCAGGAAAAGATACACAGGGCACACCACTTAACAAAATAGCAAAAGAAAATCTCCCTGAATAACAGTCTTGTTTAATTGGATATTAATTTGGTTTCGCTCTCATTCTACTATTGTTTTCGCCACAAATAGTTTTATCATGAGTTATTATAACAAAGTGCTTCTTGTTCCGCTATTTTTAGATCATTAGACACTATTTCTCTAACCAATTGAATAAATGTTGTTTTAGGCTCCCATCCTAGTTTCTCTTTTGCCTTTTTTAGGCCACCAATGAGAGCCTCCACTTCCACTGACCGAAAATAGTTTTGGAACAATCACAATTATACATTTACCAACCTTAACATCGTAACCTCTCTCTTCACAACCTTCCACTTTCCACTGCATTTCTATATTTGCTTCTTTTGCTGAAAATCCAACAAACTGTCTTACCGCATATGGCGAAATCGTCAGGTTCATGTTGCAGAAGCATTAGCCACAAGCAACAACATTATGAACACCTTAACTCTGCAATGCCGAAGCCAAACTTACAAGTAGATATTTAAATAGGATAAACAGGTACATGACAACATTTTATATACCATACGAATTATAGTTATTCTACCTGTTTATTATTTTGAATCTCCAACCATCTATTATTATATAGAAACAGATCCCCCTACCCATTTTAGTTAAAGTGGGAGGAGAAATTTAAATACTTTTACTTGGATTTATACATCTTTGCTAAGGCATCTACTTTATACAACTCATATATGAAGTACACTACTAGATGACAAAATGATAACTCCATTTCTTCAATTGTAACAATCACTTGTGTTCATTGGCAAAGAAACTTCCCATGTAAAGACAAGTTTGTATATGGGAATACTTTAAAAGAATATTCGGGATAAACTCCAAAGAAAGCATAAATTGGTAAATATAAAAAAAAAGCGTGATCTCTTCTTCTCAAGCAAAAATAAAGTTATAGCTTTTACAGCCGATATTAACTTCTACCGTAAGGATTTGGTTAAAATTATTGAAAATTAGTACACCTATAATTACTTTTATCTTTCTTATAGAATATAGATGAAAAATTTACAGGAACAATTGGCAGATATGGTGGAAAGCATGCCAGCTTTCCCAACAAGCGTAAAAAAAGTAATAGAGCTTACGGCTGATATAAACAGCAACCACAAGGATCTAGTTAAAGTTATTGAACACGATCCGATTATGACTTTCAAGATACTAAAATTGGTAAATTCGCCATATTTCGGGCTATCAAGAGAGATCAGCTCTATAAACCATTCTGTCGTCTACATGGGCCTTAATACGGTAAAAAACCTGGCCATTAGTATCGCATCCATAGGTATGCTTCCCAATGAAAACGAAGCAGGTTTAAATATTGACAAATTTCTATACCACTCGGTTTCCACCGCAGCACTATCGCACCTGCTGTCAAAACAGCTTGGGATATCTAACAAGGAGAACAGCGATTTCTTTGTAACAGGCCTTTTGCACGATTTTGGAAAGATTGTTTTCTCACAGTCTTTGCCAAAGGAGTACAAGAAAGCATTGTATTTGGAAAGAAGTAACCCAAACCGTTTGATTGAAATAGAGAAGAATATAATGGGAGTTGACCATACACAAGTAGGAATGTTATTAAGTAAGAAATGGAACCTTTCTTCTCAGTTACGTAAAGCAATAGGATTCCACCATACAACAAAATCTGGAGAATACCCAGATAACGATGTTCTGGTTAACATTATTTTTATCACAAACAAATTGAGCAAAGAACTGCAAGGGAGCGAAAATTTAAAATCCTTTTCCAAAGAGCTGGTTAGTGACATTAAATCACGATTCGGAAATGATCTGGACAAGTATATTGAGTCCCCAGAGGAGTTAAGAAAAGAAATAAAAAAATCTTTACAATTTCTAAATATTTAGCCAAAGCGAGGATATGAAAATAAAATTCTGGGGTGTTCGTGGTTCCATTGCAACGCCAAAGGACAATACATTACGATATGGTGGTAACACAACATGCATCGAAATCATTTCTGATGATGGAAAGCGGATTATCCTTGATGCAGGTACAGGTTTATTCCCCCTTGGTCAACAATTGTTAAACCAAATGCCCATACAGTGCTCAATATTCTTAACACATACTCATTGGGACCATATCCAGGGGCTACCATTTTTTACACCTCTTTTTATACCAAATAACATTATTAATATCTACGGATCTTTTGACCCTGTGTGCAACAAAAGCTTAAAGGATATCCTTACACAACAGATGGAATACTGTTATTTTCCTGTCCGCGAAGCAGAATTAAAGGCAACCATTCAATATACATCATTACCAGAAAAACAAGTTACTAAACTAGGAGAAACAAAAGTAACAAATATTTTACTTAACCATCCTGTACTAAATTATGGTTATAAGATAGAGAGCGGCAATAAGAAAGTTTTCTTTACCGGAGATCTGGAATTTCCATATAACATATATGAACCAGAGGATGACAGCTACGAAGATTACAATAACCTTATCAATCAAAGAAATGAAATTATATATGATTTTATCCGCGACGTCGATGTCTTAATTGCTGATTCAGCTTATACAACTGAAGAGTATAAATCAAGAAAAGGATGGGGCCACGGCACCTTTGACACTTGTATAAATATGGCAAAGCAAGCCAATGTGGGAAGTTTATATTTTACCCACCACGAACCAACCAGAAGTGATGACAACCTGGAAGATATTTTTAAAGATATACTTGAAGAAAACAAAGATAATCCAAATGGGCCAAACTACTTTCTGGCCAAAGAAGGGATGGAAATAGAGTTATAGACTGAACTGTTTCTATATTACTTTGTTGATTCTTTAGATTCCTTATTGCCATCATCCTCTTGCTTTTCATCTGAAACTTCCTCGCTACTGTATTTCGTCAGACTCGCAACAAGTTCTTTTGCGGAATCAGGTAGCTCCACTTCATTATTGAATATCTCTTTTACCGTCACTTCCTTAGCATAAAACTTTTCATTCGAACGGTTATCCTGCGTCATAATCCCACCTTCGAATGACAGACCACCATACAACCCCTTCGCCTTTGCATAGACAAGAAAAGCAGTATCTGCCCCTATCTTGGCCTCCATATCTCTCCCAACCGGACCGGTTGCAATAGAAGCATCCACTCCTAATTTACACTTCACCTTCAACAGAGACTCAACGCCGCTTTTATTCATTATCAAAAGAACAGCATCAATAGCCTGCCCCCCAATCTGAAGGCCAAAGCTCCCCTCTCCACTGGTGACAAAACTCGGAGCGCTCCATTTACCTGTAACTTTGTCCTTTTTCAATGCAACACCTTTACCTCCTTTAACGCCAAAAATAAACCCCGCTTTGTATTGGCGTATTATTATTACACCCTGGCATTTTTTGAAAAGATATGAGGGTACTGCCGTATCAGGAGTCTCCATTATCTCTTTCAGGTAATTATGGGATCTCTCTATCCTTGCGTTCAATTTCTCCATTGATGCCGCATATAGATTATTTACTGTTAGAAAGACAACACAAAACATAATAATCAGACTTTTCATCTTCATTTAATAGCCCTCATGAACATTATTATAGAAATATGACACAACTATATTTATCGTGCACATATTTTATAACTTAATTATATTTTCAATTATCCCGGGAATATCTTTCTCTCCAACATCCTTATAGATCTTTTTCCTCGGTCCTTTTGCAGTCATAACAACAGGTCCACTAAAGCAAAGACTGCGGCACTTTACATCTTTTATAACGATCTTGTCATCGTACTTCTTGTCTGTTAATTCCTTCTCAATCCTGGCTCGAACTATTTCACCGCCGGAAGAGGTACACCCATCTCCACCACACACACTAATGCTAAATAAGACATTATCATTATCTTTATTCATTTTATGACCTCTACTTGTGCTGTTTCGCTCTTTCCGTAATGGTGAGAACGCAAACTTATATTACAATAAGCTAAAAATAAATCCTAATTTAAAATACACTTTCCTTTCTTTTTTAATCATAGCTTGTTTTTCCAAAAAGTATACCTTCAATATATACCTTCATTATATACATTTATCAAACAGTTTTTTTATATCTGATGTTTTAGCATATCCAAAACAAACACTAGTATATGGACAATGCGACCTAGATTTGTTATTTTTAAATAGATATATAAAAGGCTTTAAAATGATAACTGTAAAAAGGAGGGTTTGAAATTGAAGAAGAAATACTGGTTAATGAAATCTGAACCGTCTTCATACTCCATTGATGATCTGGAAACAGATAAGAAAACTTTGTGGGATGGAGTAAGAAACTATCAGGCCAGAAATTTCATGATGAAGGACATGCATATTGGTGACGAAGTACTGTTTTATCATTCAAATACCAAACCAACAGCTGTGGTAGGACTGGTGAAAGTATCAGACAATGCAAAGCCTGACCCAGTAGCAATGGACAAGACAAGCAAATATTTTGACCCTAAATCAACTAATGAGAACCCTATCTGGCACTGCGTTGAGATAAAATTTGTAAAGAAGTTTACAACGCCTGTTACATTACAAGAAATAAAACAGCAGGAAAGTCTTGAAGGTATGATGCTAATAAAGAAAGGTATGCGGCTCTCCATACAGCCAGTAACAAAATCAGAGTTTGACCAAATCTGTACATTGGGCAAAAAACGATAGATTAATAATTAAGCTCAACATCACACAGTTAGCCTTTTGCAGAGTAATAACGTTCCATATTTATGGATATTTTTCAAGATCATAGTGTAGAGAATTGCCTAAAATGCTTAAAATACCTATAATGAGCTAAAATTTATTTATAGTGTTGATTTCTTATTAACAATAAATAAGATTCTATAATTTAGCTCATTTTAGGCATTTTAGGCATTGGATGTTAGCGCATATATCTGCCAAGCAAATACCTAACTGGACAACGCTGAGTCTTTATGTCACTCATCTAATATAACCTCAAAACATTATCCCATCCTTGCAACTATATCCAGCATTTAACCTTTTGTTTTTTTACCACCGCATCTCTTAAAAAAAATTTCATATCATCTAAAAATGATTATTATAACAAGTCTTAAGACTGCCAATAGCAATACTTGCCAGCCCCCATCACTTCTTGATTTAATATTAAATGGCAAAAAGCATCCCTAAAGCCAGAGTAAAAAAAAGATTAACAATTAAGTAAGTGTGTGTTAACTTACTACCATGGTTAAATTAACTGCTCAAGACAGAAAAAACGCAATTATCAGAGCTGTAATGCCTATTTTTGCTCAGAAAGGTTTTCATGGCACAACAACTAAAGAGTTAGCCAAAGCGGCTGGAGTGTCTGAAGCACTTTTGTATAAACACTTTCCAAGCAAAGAGATGATTTACAATGCGATCTGGGAAGAACATCTATTTGAAGATGAGAATAAACTAGAAGTCGAGAGTATTATTAAGATGAAACCTTCCACCTTACGACTAGTGTTAAGCGTTCAATATTTTATTTTGCATATGGCAAAGCAAAAGAATCAAATTTTCCCTCGTTTAATGGCTCAAAGCCTTTTAGATGACGGTAAATTTGCAGGAATGATATTAAAAAAGATGAAAGTAGATTTTTTTGGATTATTTATTGAATCATTAAACGCGGCAAAAGAATCTAATGATTTGGAAAATGTGCAGATTAAAGACAATTTAAGGATATGGTTTATGCACCATTTGTCCATGGCCATTCTCTTCTTAAACTTACCTAATAAAGCCATTATAAATTATGATGAAAACAGAAAAGAAGTAATAAATCAGGCAACTATTTTTACACTACGTGGCATCGGAATAAAACAGGAGTTTATTGATAATCATTATGATCCGTATTTATTAGAAAAGCCTAAGAAGAAAAATTGAATAATTTTTATTTGGGCTTTTTAGTAAGTAATTGTTCACTCATATACTCTCGCGTATTAAAGGGCTTCAGAAAAGAGGACAAATTAATAGATTCTACCAAAGGAGTCATTATTTCTTTTAAAATTCTACTAAGAATAGAAAGGAGGCGACTGAAACCAACTAAAGAAATAGAAGAATACAGATTTTTAACCATTTTATTAATTGCAGGAGAATAATAATCATGAAAAAAGCACATTTAAAAATATTTGGAATCGGATTGTTGATAACTCTCTTAGCTTTATCAATAACCCACTTTACAGGCAATCATAGATGCACAACCTCAAATAGAGAAAATTCGCATTTCCTTGACAATGATTTAAATTTTAACAAAATTGTTAAACATTTAAATCTTAATGATTCTCAGGAAAAATTAGCTCTATCTATTGAAGAAAACTTAATAAAGAATATAAATGAAATTGAGAATCAGAAAATAAAATTTAGAAGAGATCTTATTGCTGAATTTAGCAACAAAAAAATAGTTCCTGAAAAGATATATGCTCTAGTAGATGATGAAATAGAATCATTTAGGCAGGCGGCTTATTCTTTATCGGATAGCTTTGTTTCTTTCAACAATTTATTAACAAATGAGCAAAAAGATACATTTAAGTCTCAATTTCTAAAAACTCATTATAAATAAGAAAGTTTTTTTTAATTTCTTTAGTATATTATTCAAAATGAAGTAACAGATCTCATATGTAAGCCATGGCAACATAAGTGTTTTGATTGATGTCTCTAGAAATAATGATAAGAAATGCTTATGTTGTCATATCAAAATGAATAAAAGCACTAAATCCTTATCTTATGGAGAAGATTAATGAAAATGACAAGACTGGAAAAATTGTTTGTTAACAGAATTAATAAGGGGAAGCAAAATATATTAAAACTTGAAAAGCAACTATGCTTTATTAACAAAAATTTAATCAATAATGTACTTGAAATTGGTTGTGGCTTTGGAGCTGTTTCAAATTTTCTACACAAAAATTACAATTTTACTGTTTTAGGTACAGACGGAGACCCAGAGCAAATAAAAATAGCTCACAAATATTTCAAAATAGAAAATAACTTAAAATTTTTAGTAGAAGATGCCACAAAGTTAAGTTTTAAATCTGAAATTTTTGATTTAGTTGTCGCCCAAAATGTTTTTCATCATATTTACGGATGGGAACACGTTATCGCAGAGATTTCGCGTGTGCTAAAAACAGAAAAATATCTATTTCTTTGTGATTTCTCTATACCACAATCTTTCAAAACCTTTGCAAAACCTTTGTTGCTCAATAGTGGAATCTATACAATGGAAGAATTAAGTAGATCTTTAGACGAAAACAAATTAAAAATATGTTACTCTGAAATTATGCATTATGGAGTCTTAAAACAACATAATTTGATATTACAAAAGATCGGTTAAAAAAGTTTTCCCTATTTCCAATATTAGAGCTCAATTAATTTGCCATTATTGAATTTAATACTACTGTTTTACTTTTGTTTCCTGTTATCTTTCCCAAAACGGGGATACTTTAGTTAATTGCCTAGCCTATATTGATTTGAATCCTATAAGGGCAAATATTGTAATAAGGTCTGAAGATTATAGATGGAGTTCAATAGATTATCATATACAAACAGGAAACAAGGAGGGTTTTCTATCAACTGATTTTGGGCAACATGATTATGAAGATTTGGCAGAAACTGAACGGGTGAAAGATTATAGAGAGTTTATGTATGATAAAGGAGCTTTGGAAGTTGTAAAAGGTGCCACTATTAAGGATGACGTGTTAGAAAAAGAGCGAGGCAGAAATTATGAACTAACAACAGTGGATAGGCTTAGATATAAGACAAGATATTTTGCTGATAGTGGTATAATTGGAACAAAGGGTTTTGTAAGTCACTATTATGAACAATTTAAAGATTGTTTTAATACAAGCAGAACAAAGAATCCGAAGAAAATTTCAGGGTTTAAGGATATTTATTCTCTAAAGACTTTAGTTCAATAAAATTTATTAACATATATGAATTATTACATGAACGCAAGATCTGTAATAATATGTTGAACCAATTTAATTTCAGACATTAGAAATGCAATATATGAACAGCTCAAATATGTAGTTTCCATGCTAAAACAGATAACAAATCTTCTTTAATAGTACCCGTTCTTAACTTCTTTCAAGATCCATTAAAGAGTTTCAACATACTCGCAAATCGTTGTAGAATCAGGAATAGTTAACCCATCCTCTTTTAAACCGTCAATATGGAAAGAAATGGCCTCTTTTATATTCTTCTCAACTTCGTCAATTGTAGACCCAGTAGACACACATCCTGGCAAGTCCGGAACATATGCGGAATAATTATTTAGACCTTTTTCTATTACTACACCATAACGCATAATTTATCTTTTCTTTAACTGAGATTGTTTTAAAATACTATTTAATGTGCCGGATAAAAGATCATCCGATAATTTTCCTGGCACTGTTACACGGCCTTTTTTAAAAGGATGTTTATATTGTCTGTGGCTTCCTTTGGTTTCAACCAAATACCATAAATGTAAAGATGGATGTGAGGGGTCTGCCTTGAGGAGCTTAAAATTCTTTCTTGATATTCATTGAACAATTTCCGGAAGGTCTTTGTAACATTTCCAGAAACGATCTGTTGTCTTATGCATTTACAGTTTCTTGAGTTTACCTTCCGCTTTTTCATCAAAGGCTTCATTAATCAAGAAATCCAATTTGCCAGTTTCAGAATCCATCTCAATCTGTTTATCCCATTTTTGCCAGTCTTTTTTTGAAAACCACTGCCTTAATTGAGCATATTCTTTCTCTGGAAGGGTTTTAATAGCCTCCTTAATATCACTTACTTTTGACATTCAGATTCCTTTCCAATTTCAAAATAATCATACTATACATTATATAGTATAATATGCTGCCTAATATTAGAAGTATTGTTTCTTTTAAGCAGACGAGGAGGTAGTTCTTTAATCTTACTGTTTATAAAAGGTAACGTAAGTTTTAGAAGAATGGTCGGGGCGACTGGATTCGAACCAGCGACCTCTTGACCCCCAGTTATATTTCATATAAACGTGATTAGTCCTGTTTAGTACTAACTGGTACAGTTTGTTTAGTTTAAGAATGGATTAGAACATTTGCATTTTATATATAATACTGCCTGTTTATGTCTATATAGTATACAAAAAGTATACAGTCAAACATATTTAGATTTTACCAGCCTTTACATTACGTCCAGGATAAAATATATTTTTTTGTACACATAATTCTATTGCTATGCATTTCGTAGTTGAACTAATAATTTATTATATTGGGCATGCGATCCAATCCAGAACCAAATAATTTCAGAATCTTGTAGTATTCCAACTGCACGGTAATCATCTGAGATTCTTATTGAATAAATAGGCCTTGCAGAATGCACCCTTTTAAAATGCAAACTTGGATAATAAGGATCTTGTTTAAATGTGGCATAAGTTCTCTTTGCTTTTTCTTGAATCTCCATTGGTAGACGAGCAAATAATTTTTTAAAACTTTCATTTTTATGAGAAATCATAATTCATCCAATTCAAAGAAGCGAGGTTTTTCCTTTTCTGTGATCCTTTAATGCTTCATCAGCAAGTTTAGACAAAATATCCTCAGATTCGGCAAATGTTTTTTCCCATTGTTTTTCAGCCGACAACTCTTTAAGTATTTGTTTTGCAATTATATTTTGCTCTAAGTCTGGGAGCTTAGATGCTTCTTTAAATGCTTTTTCTAACAAACCAGTCATAAATAATACTTCCTTATACAATAATTAAATATACTCATGCAGAAAGACGTAATCAAATTTAATAAGATTTACAAAATTCATAATTGTATTTTAAATATGGGCACTGTCCTTGCTTTTCCACTAAATGCTTTACTCATGTTTGTCATTTTATACACTGCAAATTATGTCAGTAAAGACCAGTTCCATTGATTCGACAATAATATCTTCAAGCTTATTTCCCCTATAAGAATCATAGTCAGCAGCACCTAAGAACTCAAAAGCAAAGTCCAAGCAAGCATCTGTTCCTCTCCAAATTTCGTTGATTTGGTCTTTTGTCAATTTGTCACTAAAAGAAACGGCTAAGTTTTGTAAATCACTATAATATCTACAACCCTTAAATTTATTATTGGTGACATATTCTTCAACAAGGTTGTTCCATAATGATTGTCCATTTGCACACATTTCTTTTTGACTCAATTCAACGATAAGGTCCGCATGTCTCATTAATGATGTATGTTTCACAATGAAATAAAAAGTTTTTGACGACATCGTAATAAAGTACTGCATAACGCTATTATTGTAATATCAGACAGTAGTATATAACAACAAATATTTGGTACTTTCTTTTTAATGTATTCTATATCGTTTTAGATTATTGATGAATGATTTAGGAAGTTTGAGCAATTGCAAACTAAAATAAAGACATTATAAAACCAAAGGCCACTTACCGGATAGCAAAACATCTAGCAGATTACATTTTTTACCAGAATAAAAGTAAGACTACGTAAGGTCTTTTGCTACATATTTATTGCAAAGTATACACTTTCGTAAAAGTGCCCGAAATTTAAGATTTAAAATGTATTGTAACTAGTTCAGACGGAACTAAATATGGTCGGGGCGACTGGATTCGAACCAGCGACCTCTTGACCCCCAGTCACTATCATCATTATTAGTATAATTTTAATTTAGTTCTAATTAGTACTTTCTGCTAGGGTTACAAGAGAATAGCCAAACCCGTATTTTGGTCTGTTTTAACCTGTTTTGAGTTGTTTTGTTCACAATTTGTTCACATTCGACCCTCTGTGTAGTCAAACAGGGGGATTTATCGTTTTAGTTATTTTCAGCCTTATATTCTACTCACAATATTGAGTGTAAAGACATTTGTTCCAAACCCATTGACTTTGGATTAGAATTCTAATTCGATACTTTGTGATCACGTACGTCGTGTTTAGTACTAACTGGTAATAGTAATTTTGTTTAAGCAAGGAAAAGTTGTTTTTATAATTACTATTACCTAGGGCATTACGAAGGCGAAAAAAGGTATATAAGGTAATTTGTACTACCATATACGTTACAACGTAAGCTATTATAAAGATAAGAAATTATTATGTTCATTTATTTACGTCTCTTTGCTTAAGTTTACGTGAATTTTTACATAAAGTAGAAGCAAAATAAAATAATCAATTGTTTTGGGAAATTATCTTCATATTTACTTCATGTTTTATTGTCTGCAATAACTATCATAATTGCTATATTAACAAACCTTAATTTAATTATTATATTCTTGATATATGCTCTTAAGAAATTCAAAACCTTTCTTTCCGTACATAATACATATTTTATCAGCAATGCTTTTCTGATCTTGATCGTATAATACCCTAACAATATCTACAATGTCATTTTCTTTATAATGAGGATATACATCCGCTTTAAGCATCTCCAAGTAGATTTCACCAACTTTATCTGGTGTTTTTTTAGCATGCATCAAAAGATTCATTATAAAAGAAGAGCTCATAATATTTTCATCTAAATATTTTAGTGAAAATTTTAGCCATTCTGATATCTGATCATCTATTTCGTCTATAAATGGTAACCATTTCAAAAGGCTTGAAATTATATTTTTATATTCAACATTTTTTTCTTCTTTTGATAACAACGCAAACATTTTCTCCCAAAGAGTTTTTACTTTTGTCTTTATTTTATTTTTAACTTCATCTCGCAATCGCCAAAAGAAGTTTACTATTGCTAAAATCTTGTTGATGTCTTTAATTTCAATTAATTTATTAATCAAGCTTTTATTGTTATCTAAATTCTCCCAGTCTTTTAAATAGCCAATACATATATGCTGAACAAGCCTTTCTGTTATGTGATCATTACTAAATTCAGTTTGCAATGCTTTTGTATAATGCCCATTTTCTCTAAGCAGAAAATAAAGCTCTTTATTGACTGAGAAAGCACTAGCAAGATATCCTGTAAAAGCAGTTTCCCAATAAGAATCAATATCTTGAAAGAATATCAAATTTATATTATCTGTAACCCATTTTTTATCGAGATAATCAAGGTATGGTAAGTATTCTCCTAATACAAATGAAAATTCAACAGCAGGTTCAACATTTCGATCAAGACGTTTATTAAAATCACATTTAACTGACTCAACCCATCTTTCTTCTTGCTCTTTTTTATATAGTTTAGCATAACGAAGAGAATATACTACCATCGCCAAAAAAATTTGTCCTTTCGTAGAATTCAATACTGCATCTGTAATATCATTTGATTTAACAAGATCAGATTCAGATTTATTTGCTAATTTCATCAATATTTCTTCAGCATGGGGTAAAAGTTTGGGGTCGAATGCATTATTATCATCGCAAGTTCCATCTTCAATAAGGCTGGCTATTTTAAATATAATCCAGTTTTTATAATTATAATGACCATCAGGATATTTCTCTTCCCAGAATTTATTTTCATTAATTATTTTTGATATAAAACTCAAAACACTGTTCCAATCAAATCCTTTTCTCCCCCGCCAAGCTTCGGATAAGCCATTTAACAATGCATGCTGATATAAACGTTCTACAGCTAAGAATGGTTTTATATTATCTGTAAATTTTTTAGGATTTTCACTGGCACATTTTTGTAAGATCTCTGAAAGACCTTCTTTAGTAGGTTTTCTTAAGCCCTGTCCTTCTTTATAATTTAGAAGGTATTCTGATATTTGTTCATTCGATTTACCAAGAAGCTCAATTTTTTCAATTGGACTAACAGTTCCAGACCAACTTTCACTCCAAAAGTCAAAACCTGGATGATCAAGTTCTTCAGGATTTATCTTTTCATATTTCTTTAAAGATGAAATTACTTTTTTATCTTTTGTTTCTATAAGAGCTGAAAGCCATTCCTTTTTTCGATAGGCTAACAGCTTATTTATTTTGTTTTTATCTCCCTTAATTTCATCATGTATGTAATATTCTTTTGATTCTATCCATTCCAAAATCTTTGATATCTCCTCAGGTGAAAAAGAATAACAATTTCTTTTAAGAAGCTCATACAACTCATGTTTAACTAACTTTTCATTTAAGGGATTACCTTCCCAATTCCAGAGTAAGTGCTTTAAATTTTTATAGTGATAATTAATTATATGAAATGCAATTCTTTTAAATATAGGGTGTTCTGCTTTAATTAGTCTAATTAATATTTTCTTCGTTTTGTTAGGATCAGATTTTTCTAACATATCTCTAACGAAATGAACCAATTGGCATTCGTACCGCTCAGGAAAAGTTGTTTGCGAATGGTTTTCAATTGTGGGTATCAAGACATTACTAAATTGAGACTTGCTGTCATTTGTAATAGCAAGCATTTTATCAATTGCTATTTCGTTTGCTTTAATACCACATAATTCTGCTATTTTAGGTTTATGATTTTGCAAAATGTCATAAAGATAATGATTTTTTAATAAGGAAGTATATTCTTTTGGTGTTCTTTCTGTGACCTCTTGATAATCAAGTACTACATCTATCAATTTCAATATCAATTTAGGACACTTACTATTAAGCAATTTTGGAAAAACTGTTTCATCTATCTCATACGAAACTAATGCGTTGTCCCATTTTGACTTTAATGCGGATCTTATAAATTCAATATGTTCTTTTGTTATCTTTTCTATTTTAAGTTTATAAGTTATTTTTACAATAGTGCTATATGTTTTGTAATTATCAATCCTTTCTCCTTTTTTATTTCTATAATTTGATACTGAATTAATAATATCGAGAAGCATATTAGTTATTTCACCAGAGGGTGTTCCAGCATTTTGAGAAGCAACATTTTCTAAATAACTTAAAACATTCCAGTACGGAACATCATAACAACCTTTTCTGTTTTGTATTTCGAGTGGCGGCTGATTATTTTTAGGATCAAAATATCCTTTTTCTTTCAAAGGCTTTAGCCAAGGAAATGGATTGATAGAAGAAGCAAGTTTTTTGAAGAAATAATCCTCTTGTGGCTTGTCGTTCTTTATAATCTGAAATATTGTTTCAGCTTTATCTTTGTCATAATTATTAGCAACTTCTTCAATTTCTTGGTATGAATCGTATAGATAAGTAGAAGTTTGATTTATTTCACTATTCCAACTTTTAATGACATAGTAAAGTTGATTATAGCCTTTTCGGTCCTTTTCATATCCAACTACTGAAATGCCCATTGCGTTGTAATAATGTTGTTCAAAATCAAGGATATTCTCTTCCCCTTTGAAAAATGGCAAAAGAATAAAATGCTTTAATTCTTTTCCTTTATTTGCATCATATTTTGTTATAAGAAAATCAAGTAGTTCAAACTCTGCCATTCCATATCCAACGAACAACACAACATACTTATCAAATATCGTTTTTAAAAACTTAATAAATATAGGGTCATTGTATCGCTCAATATATTGGGGTACGGTAAAAACAAGTGATTCTTTATTTGAAATGCAACCATGTATTTGATAAAGTTTATTTCTGCCTATTTTCGTAGGGTCGAAATCTTCCCTTTTATATAATATATAAGTGGGTTCAAATTTATTATGAAAATGTTTATCAGCATTTGTTGTAACAAAAATACCTCGTAATTCATTCAGCTCATTATAAATATTATGAGATTTTAATAGTTCTTCATCTGCACCCAGAGACTTTTTAAGTTCATCAAAGAAAATGTCTCCACGATTGTTTTTATTTAATATTCCATCGCAAATAGTAATTATTTTTTTGTTGTCATGATATAGGCAAAGACTTTCTTTTTCTTTATAATTAATAAAGGTCGTTTTGTCTTCTCGTTCAGTAGTAAAGCATTTATTGATAAGCTGTTGTGCAAGTTCGCCCCAACTCTTGCAACCAATTATTTGAGAAACTCCAGCTCCAATAAAAACAGCAAGGTTGTCGTTATTTACTGCCTCTACAATCTTATTTGGAAGTTCTGGTAATTCTTGTATCATTTTATTATTACTATAAATCTCGAAATTTATAAAAAATAATCAATGAATAGATAAAAATCAATTTATTTTAATTATTAATTTTTTCTAATATATTAGGCGATTATCAGAAGATCTTTACATTATTGTAAGGATGGCAACTGTATATCTGTTAAATCCTACGTACTTTAGGCTTTTTTTACAATTTTTTAATAACCATAGGAAAGTAGTTTAGGTGTAATTTATTTATTCGCAACGTGTTAGGTAGAATCAACACAAATAACGACTTATATTAATTAACAAACACATATTTCAGAGGGTAATTGTTTTTATAAATTGAGTATCTTGGATTAAAAGGATTAACTTAAAGGTGTTACATAATACTATACTTATATTTTCAGATTGTATTGATGTAATCCAAAATCTTCTGAAACCTAAAAACTCAAAAGAAAATGATTATCTCTTTACAGGTACATTTGGTACAGTTATACAAACACCAAACTTGAATCTTAAAGTTATGAACTGGGCATCAGCAATAAGGCTAAAAGGTAATTACGGTTCACATAGTTTAAGAAAAACTTGGGGTTATCATCAACGTCAAGCTGGTGCTGATAAACTACATTGATGGAATACTTTAATCATTCAACGCAAAAACAAACACTTACTTATCTTTGTATTCAGCCGGATGAAATTAAGAATATTTATCCTAATGTAATTTAACATTAACTTGCTTTATTTACAACTTGCTTACATAGATTATTTAATAGCCTGGGATTGAATACTCATTGGAGCATAGGCTTCGCACAACAAAATTTTATCCGTACTTAAACGGTCAAAAAAAAATATAAACACTTCACCCTAAGAAAGTGTTTTTGTGATAGTGTCGTGTTAATTGTACCTACTCAACTATTCATGGAATCCACAATGTTAGAACTATAATAAAAACTCCAACAAGCATGATAAATATTATATGGTAAAAAAAGAAACTATTTTTAAGGCGAGAAATCTAGAAATTGCTTTTCTGAGACTTAAGTTTGCCTCACCACACATCCATAAAAAACTTTATTGGGGCGCACTTAAAGATATTGAGTCTTTTCATGAAGAATATTTTGAGTTACTTAAAGAGAAATTCTTATCGACCGATCAAGTAGAAAATCATGGAATTGTACGAACATACTTGCCTAAAAAAGGAGGTTTTGTACGGCCCATAACTTACATTGGATTTGAAGCTTTACTAATATACCAAGCCATAGCTAATAAATTGGCAGAATCATTTTATGGACCTTTACCACTTTCGCTGATCATTTTTACATATTTTTGAACATTACTCCCACCAAATATTGAGCCTGTTTTTAATTAATTACTAATAGCTTCTTGACGAATTTTTAGATAAAGATAATCAAGGTCACGGTATCCACATGCCTTGCGAATTATTCGTTTTATTGTTGCATTGAACGACTCAATTTTTGCACTGGTTATTCTGTGTTTACAATAGGAAAGCAATCCTTTACGTGCCTTGTTTAGACCTTTTGAAAATCGTATTAATTCTTCTAAACCCGTCTCTTCTGCCCATCCTATCCATTTATTTAGATATCTCCCTGCCCATGCGATGGATGTATATGT
>JAIQZO010000013.1 GCA_021777055.1 Candidatus Anammoxibacter sp.
GAGTCCACAAGGAATATGTCATAATAACCGAATTTCTCAAGGTATTCCCTGATAATAGGGTGAATCTTACCATGTAAATCACTATATCCGGAGCTGTCATCAGAACTGTCTAACATCTGTTTAGAGCCCAGCGGATGGTGATTTGCCTTGATATACATATACTGTAAGGCCACAGATTCGTCGTCAAGCTGGCCTAAATAACTTTGCGCCTTTGACGATTTCCCATCATTCTGTTTTCTGTATTCACCGTCATAATCACCGGTGTAATATGTCATCAGCTCTTGACGCATATTTGTTAGCTTATCTTCTTCCATCCCCGTTTCACTAAGCACATCTTTAAAGGTTGTTGAAAAACCTTTCATGGCATCGACAACCATCTGATTCCCGGAAAATGTAATAATCTGGTCCCTGGATGTATTAAAGTAACGTTCCACTGCCTCAAGTTTCACATCGCGATCAGCACTCAGTTTATTTATGGATTCCTGCCGCAATGTACCAACCATATCAACAAGAACACCCATATCGCCTTTACGTTCCGCAAAAAACCGTTCAATTTGCGCTTTCTTGATCTCACGGGAAGATAGAAGGCTATTGAAAGCCTGTTTTTCCAGAGCTCTTGAGCTGCTTATTAGCGACAAAATTGATATAACCGCAAATGGTAGAAGCCCAACTAATAAAAATGCCAGGATTAATTTCCCACCAATTTTTAGAGAAAACCGGCTGTTTCTCACTGCTTTATCAGGAGTTTTATCCTCAACATTACCAGGGACAGAAACAATATCTTTTTTGCTCATACGAATCTCCTTAAAAATGTAATATGAAATCGATTATCCCAGCCCAAATGGCTGAAATTACCAAAAGCAAAACGGACGCCAAAAGGGGATTTATTATATTTTTAGTTATTATTATCAAAAAGTGCTAACTGGCCTAATTGTGCTCTACAACTTATGTTAGGTTGCCCTATGCATGGTAAATAGGGACTAAAAATAAATTTCTAAGCTGATATGTTATATTGATTTGTATAGATTCTTAATTTGCAAGTGTGACATGTCACACAAACGTGACATGCCACACAAACGTGACATGCCACACAAATGCGAATGCCTACATTTTTTGTGTTGGGTTATATTTCTAGCAGAGTTGCAAACGGTGGTTCACTACGCAGGATTTTCGAAGATGACAAAGGTGTTTCTTATGAAAAATTATTGTTGGGAGTAAAAGGGAAAGCCTCTTATGTAATTTTTTATGGGATACAGAATTCAGGAATCAGAATAATAGAAAACATGATTCTGGAAGTGAATACAAATTTAAAATTAATAACTCTGTTGTAAAACAAGTACAAATCTATACTTTATTTAGGATTCAGTCTCCTGTTTTCTACCTTTTGGTTGCGGCTTCGCAGCATTATGTTAATTGCGCAATTCTTTTATTATAAAATACAAAAGTTGCTACAGCACTTTGTATTAAAAATATAAAGGATTCACTCCTTGGGAGGGATTTAATAACACAATCAGATGCAAGAATACCTATTCATTTGCTACTATCTATAATAGACAATCTATTCTGGCAAATTATCAGTTTGGATACCGTATCTCTCAAGTTTTCTGTATAATGTCTTCCTGTCAATCCCCAATAACCGTGCAGCCTTGCTCTTATTTCCTCCACACTTTTCAAGCGCTCTATTAATCTCATCTATTTCGTCATTCATATCAATCTTGGTGTTACCTATATTATCTTTAAGGCCTTTAAATTTTTGGGGTAAATCATCTAATGTAACAACGGTATCCTTGCAAAGCACAAATGCATGTTCAATTGTATGTTCCATTTCCCTTACATTTCCAGACCATGCATAGTTTACAAATGCATGCTGAACATCCGTGGAAACACCCTTTATAAGTTTATCAAATTTCTTGTTGAATTTTTCCAGAAAATGACTAACTAGAAACGGAATATCATCCTGTCGTTCTCTAAGTGGTGGGATATCTACCTCCACAACTGATAAACGGTGAAAAAGATCTTCCCTGAATTTACCAAGTCGAACTTGTTCAGAAAGTATTTTATTAGTCGCAGCGATAACCCTAACATCAACTTTTATTGGCACAGAATCCCCAACACGTTCAAACTCCTTCTCCTGAAGTACCCTTAAAAGACGAAGCTGCATTTTGTAAGATACTTCACCTATTTCGTCAAGGAATATTGTACCACCTGCCGCCATCTGAAATCTGCCAACCCTATCACTAACGGCCCCAGTAAAAGCGCCTTTAACATGCCCGAAGAGTTCACTTTCAAGTATATCATTAGGTAACGCCGCACAGTTCACCTTGACAAAAGGCTTATCGCTTCTATCACCATGGTTATGCAGCGCATCAGCAACCAACTCTTTACCAGTGCCACTCTCGCCAGTTATCAATACGGTGGTATTTACATTCGCAAGATTCTCAATCAGTGTATATACTTTCTGCATATTCTCACACTTCCCTATCAATTTATAAAACTTGGCACGTGCATGTAGATCACTCTCAAGCTTTACAATACGTGTCTCATCTCTTATAACCAGTCCGCATCCGTAAAACCTGTCTTGCATATCAATAAGCGGAAAAGAAGAGAGATCAACTATCCTGCGTCTGCCCCGTCTAGATCTGCATTCAACTCTGTAAAGTTCATTATAATCCTTAGTTTCAAGCGTTTTGTTGATTATAGCCAAACATTGCGCATTACATCCTCCGGACAACTGTTTAAAACTTCCCCCAATATTTTCTTTTGTGAGTATATCGCAAATATCCTCAGCGGCTTTATTGACACCCAAAACATTCAAATCCGTATCAATGGTGAGAATACCATCTTTAACATTCCTGAAAATTGCATCCAGATTTATTTGGCATCTCTCTTTCTCATCACATAGCTCCTTGTGGCTTAGCGCCATCTTGACGTGGCGTATTATTGTTTCTCTCTTAATAGGCTTAACCAGATAATCAAATGCCCCGAGATAAACCGCTTTAGATGCACTCGCAACGTCGGGATAACCGGTCATGATAATTACTGGCGTTGACAAACCTCTCTTTTTTACTTCACGCAAGAGATCAATCCCTGTATTTCCGTTTAATCTAATATCTGAAAATATAAGATCGTATCCACACTTATTGATCTTCTCTATTGCATCTTGAAAGCTGGCAGAAGAGGAAATATCATATCCCTCACCCTCAAGCACACGCTTAAATGCGAATATGATAGAGTCCTCATCATCTATCAAGAGAATCTTCTTATTCATAAATTTTTCCTATTTGGTTGATCTTACAAAGTGGACTATGCATTGATAGATTCTTAAAGTCCAAATCACCAGTTAAGTTGAAAACATTTTTCCATAAACACTATTGACACTCTTCATTAATAGTTGGCAAGGTAATAATGACATTTGTATACTCCTTTTCTAAACTATTAATCTCTATACTGCCACTGTGTTCATTAATAATTCTTTTGCTAATACTTAATCCCAAACCGGTCCCGCTACCCCTTGGTTTAGTCGTAAAAAACTGTTCCATTATGTTATCTATTTTATCCGCAGGTATCCCGCAACCATTGTCATAAAACACGATCTCAATATAAGCCAAATCATTAACCAATAATTTCTTACTAGTTATTCTGATCATTTTCTCTTTATGTTTTCTCTGATCTTCTTTGTTTAAAGCGTATATAGAATTATTAATAATATTTATAAAGGTCTGTTGAATCCTTTGCGGGTATAGAAATATATTTGGAACGTCTTTATCAAGGCATGAGACAAGACGAATCCCATCCTTTTCCATCTCCCATTTTACCAGAGATATGGCCTCATCTAGCAGCTCATTGATATTAATGTAGTCCATCTCATCATCTTTATCACGAGAAAAGGATAGTAAAGTTTTAATAACAGTGGAAACACGCTCTGCCTCACTTATAATCCTTCTAACCATATCAAAATCTTTATCATTATTATCAAACCTTTCCTGCAATAATTCGCCGCAAACCATTATACAGTTTATAGGGCTGTTTAATTGATGAGCGACACTAGCAGCCAAACTGCCAATTTCCGCAAGTTGGCCCACTTGTATTGCCTTCTCCTGCAGTTTTATCCTCTCTGTAATGTCGCGTATAATCCCTATAGTCCCTGTGGGTTGTATATGTTTTCCATCTTCAACATCACGATAATCGCTAACGACCTCCACATCACCAAAGGCGGTTACCAAACCTATGAATCTTCTTTGATCAAGGTTTTTATATCTTTTGTCAGATTTTTTTACCAAACAGATTTCCAGGTTTCTTGTCATCCTCTCCCCTGTTCGTCTTTCATCAAAAAGTTTCGGAGTCATATTAATATCGGTTATTCCACCTTGAACTTTTTCAAGAATAGTATTTCGGCTGATAGATTCAACATCTTTCTCATCAAAAAGTATACTAAAATGTTTTCCTAGAAGTTCATTGGATTCATACCCTAAGACATCTACGGAACTATTAATATATGTAAAACGCCCTTCGCTATCTATCTTGTACACAATATCAGGTATCATACCTACAAGATCTCTAAATTTACGTTCTTTCGCATGCAATACTGCTTCTTCGGCGAGTTTACGGTCTGTAATATCCCTTGAGAGACCAAAGACACCTATCACGACGCCGTTCACATCCCTCAACGGGAAAGTCTTATGTTCGCATAATTTCCCAGTATCCTTAAAATAAATCTCTGATTTCAGGCTTTCACCTTGCAAGGTTCTCTCATACAGGCGATTTGCCTTTATTAAATTTTCGTCATCAAAAAGCGGAGCAAATGATGCCCCAACAAACTCTTCCACCTTACGCCCGGATAATTCCTCAAAAACCTGGTTTACATATAAAATATCTCCCTTTGAACCGGCTACAAATGCTAGGTCAGAGACATTATCAATTATTAACTTATACATCTGCATCTTATTTTCCGATTCTTTACGGTCTGTAATATCGATTATCGATGTTCGGCAAAATCCGTTCCCTTCTGAATCCATTACATATGAGCTGTCCAATTGTGCGTAAAATAACACACCGTCTTTTCTCTTAAATCTTAGTTCACACCTATCGTATTCTTTGCTTTCAAAAACCTTCTGATGGTGTAAATAAAGTATATCGCTATCCTGTCTTATAATATGCAGGTAAAATGTTTTATTATTTAGGTTCCGCTTCTCTTCCCCTAACATTCTAGCAATCGTCTGGTTTGCTTTCACAATTTGTTGGTCAATATTAAAAGTAAGATATCCCACAGGGGCAAAATCGAAAAGGTCTCTATATTCACTGCGTGCATTCTCAATCAATATCTGTGCCCGGCGAAGATCTTCATTCTGCATTTCAAGTTCTATCTGATGCACCTGTAGTTCATGCGCAAGTTTACGTACGTCTGCATCTGTTAGATTATCTAATGGAATTTGTGCAAGTTTGTGCATCTCCTCTGCTCTCTTACGCAGATCTGATATGTTTTCCTGTTTGGAGTTTTTTTCCTCCACTTCTCGTCCCCCCTTAAGTATACCGGGCTAGCTATTCTTTTCTCTTTTTTTTATTTCCTTCAATTTTTTTCTAAATTCTTTATCTTTGCTTTATCCTTTTTTTCAATCTGTTTACATTTCGTAACATCCCTCAGAATGATGTTTAAATCTTTATCCATAATTACAATTAAATCCGTGCTAGAGTTAAAAGTTATTTCCCAATCTATGGTGCCGCTTTCTATCTCTTTTTTTGAACGATTTAACTCAGTGATATCACGCCAAGTGCTTGAAATAACCTTTTGCCCTTCAAGCAAAAGCAATTTTGCATTTACTATGACGTCCCTTACCTCACCATTCTTTGTCTTATATTGTGATTCAAATTTATTGTCGCAGTCTTTTAATAATTTTTTGATGTGTTTCTTAATATTGGACTTTGGTCCTGCAACATCAAAATCAGTTATGGAGAATTTGCAGATTCGTCTCTAGTATATCCAAGATCATTGTATGCGTTCTCGTTAAAGTTCACAATCTTCCTGTAATAGCATCTGTCGCTGGTTCAAAACTGCACGGAGAAGCTCATGGCTTTTGCGAAGCTCACTATCGATATGTTTGGCTTTAGTTATATCTACAAATGTAATAACTACACCATCTATCATGTTTTCTATGGTCCGATACGGCAGAATACGCATAGAACACCACTTATTATCGTTACTTTGTATCTCAATCTCTTTTTGTTTTAACGTACTAAGTACATCCTCTGCATCGTCATACAAACATTGATAAATAATTTTTGCATTTATGTCACTAATAGGTCGACCAACATCTACATGTATCAATTTGTATACTTCTTCAGGAGTTCTGGCATAATACTTTTGTACGTGAGAGACAGATGCTGAACAACTAGAAAAGCAATATTAGTTCCATCCGGAGTATTGCTAATGAAACCTTCAAGGGCCTCAAGCCTACCCGCAGATGCTCCTATTCCAACGATAGGGAAAGTATTTTTGTTATCATTAATGACAGAAATTTTATTGGAAGCACAAAAAATTTTTATCTTCACTTCTACGATATTATTTTTTTCACTGTTGTCATCTGATGTTCATTTAAGAAGTTACGCTCTTACCGCAATCTGGCATAGAAAAGAGGGCAAGTACTCTGTAACTATTCAGTGTAATTAATGCACTTCGCGTTGAAACCAGGAATTTCACCATTGAAAAGGAGTTTAATCACTGTTGATAAATAACTTCTATTTATTATTGATTGCAGTTATTCTAACAATTTATTTTAAAAAGACAAACTGTTTCAAGTCCCCATTCTAACGGCATAAGCGTCAACTTGTTTTTCGCTAGCAATACTAAAACTAATCAGGACTCCGCTGTTTTCATTTACGTGCACTCTCAGTCAAAGCCCTAGCTACTCCATTCTAATCATCAAGGAAAGCGGAGGAAGCTTCAATTTCTCAAGAAAGATTCTTAGCATGGTACTATCAAAAATCGTACCATCCGGTATTAGGATAGACGTTGAAAGTAGATTTTATTATTCTTTAAATTCTATACATGTTTAAGAAATCAGAAATTTGATTTGGTAATAGAGAAATTTAAAGCAATAATATTTGTATCATAAAATTCAAGGATTAACTATAAAGCGAAGTAAGATCGGCTATAATAATGAGTAATAGATATGGTATAAAATAACTATGAATTATTTACTAGACGCTAAAAATTATTATCACTTATGACTAGAGCTTAGAAAGCACAAGTTCTCCAATGGGTTGTTATCGGTTTGGAAGATGCATTTCCAGATATTGAAAGTAATGCCGGCGTTTGTGGTGGTGAACCATGTATAGTCAGTATAAGAATACCGGTATGGGTTTTAGTACAAGCTAAACTTTTGGGGACAATTGAATCTGATTTATTAAAATGTTACCCGACCGTAAGATCTGAAGACTTAGTTAACGCATGGTCATATTACCAAGTTCATAAGGATGAGATTTACAATCAGATAAGAGGAAAAGAAGAAGAATTTAAATGGAAAGCTATAGCAAATTATTCGTATACAATCTAACATATGCATAAAGTTGAAAACTGCGCGGCTCCACATGGAATCGGAATTATCTTTGAACCTAATTCATCACTTGTTCTCCATTACAGACCAAAACTAATTTACTCATTACTCTCCTTTTTCCATAGGAACACTTACTTCATTCACAAAGTAACTCTTGTTAGTCTTTTTGGACAAATCTTCTGCTGTAGCATATGCTTTCTCTTTTTCAGGAAAAGGAAAACATGCTATTTCCTTATAACCCACATCAAAGACTTTCCATACTATTTTGTTTTGCTTTGTTTTTGCGGTCTTTTTCTTGGTAGGTGATGTTTTTACCTTCTTTTCCACCTTTTGTTCATCTTTTATAGCTGCATCATCTGCCAATCGACGAAGTCTATCTTTACTTGACATTCTATTCGGCATTATAAACTCCTTTTCTAATAACGGTAGCAAAATCGCCTATATATGGTTTTAGTCATATTTTAGATGATTCTGAAGGTGAAATTTAGGTAAACTTCAAATTTTCTATATTTGAAGGCTCGGTAGCGTTTACACACCATGGATCAAAGTATAATTTATTAAGAGTTTCTCCAGAATGTGGTGCGTTAACAAAGATCATCCACAAACCTTTGTGCTTTAAGCCCTTAATAATTTATTAATTATAACTTGTAGATGTACTAATAACAAATAGCAAAATAGCCAACAAACAAATAATCAATTTCTGAATAAGATAACAATTGCAAAGATATTGAGGAATTATATGGGTACAGGAGGATCGAACCTCCCATCGACTGATTAAGAGTAAGATTTTAAACAATCTCGTACATAATTAAGATAAATGCCTTGTTTTATCCAGTATCTGGCATTACCGAACTGTATATCAACATGCAGTCCAAGAATAGGTATTTTGACCAATTACAGTCTAGCCATGATTTGGATTATAAGATTGATAAAACAAAATAACAATATCAGACAACCAGTTAATGTACGACACTGGGCTTGCCTTGTTATAACCAAGCCCTCATTGATTTCTCTCTTATTAGATTCAAGACTGAGTCTACCTTATCTTTATGAAGGCTAAGTCCAGCAAGGCATTTGTTTAAAACAGCTTGTACATCTTTAGGATCTGCATCACGTGATCCGGATACAGCTAGAAGATCAATAGATTCTGCTTTTTCAAAATACTCCTTTAATGCATAAATAAGCCCCATCTCATAAGCCTCTAACTGATTAGCAAAATCAGCAATTAGTTGCTTTTCTTTGCTCTCTGATGCCATAGGCAGTGAGAAAAGTTTATCTTGCGCGACTCTTAATTCTTGGCAAACGCCTGAATCATTGCAGTAGTTTCTAAGTCTATCTTCATCAAGCATCTGCGATAGGTAATTCCAAAACCCTTCTATATCATCTGCGGATAAGTAACGTTGAAGTTTGTGACTAGATTTTTTATAAAACTCTATAATTTCACCAAATGATGCAGATAGACCTCTCATAGCAACTTTGATTTGCCCGATTGCTTCATCATGTTGATCTCTTGATGATTCTACTCTTTTAAAGAAATATGCAACTGCCTCTCCAACAACATCATCTAGAATAAACATACTTATTTCCTCCTTTGGTTTTAATAAGGAGATGAACAGTTTCTGACCACCTCCTTATTTAGCAATTAGAGTAATATATAGTTTTTTAAATGGAATCAAGCTGTTTTCTTCTGTATATCATTATCCATTTTAGTTTAAATTCAGCCCTAAATAGTTAATTAAGATACGACACTAGTACAACGTCTATGTTGCATTGGTGATAGCCATGTGGTCTAAACTCTTTTTGTTAACATAAGATATAGTAACTACTCAGGTAGATAGACTGAAGGCTGAAGGTAAAGCTTAAAGGCAAAAAGGCGGTGACTTTTGCTTTTTACCATTAGAACCTTGCAACCTAAAATGCTTTATGCTTTTACCTACAGTCTTCAGCCGCCAGTCTATCTACCTGAGTAGTTGCAACTGATAAGACTTGATAAATTGCACCCGTCATAAGAACATTGACTATGTACTAGGCTTGCCTCAATCATCAGATTGCCAAGTGAGATCTATCAAGTGGTCAGAGTACAAGTCATTGCGTTTGGCCGTCTTGCCCTTGACCTTCTTAGTTTTGGATATTTCATCTAATTCCTTCAATATTTCGTCTATTTCCCTCTGAAGGCTATCCCTCTCATCATCTTTGGCTCTAATGGAAGCAGGACGATCCAACTTAACAAGCTTGTCTAGGAGTTTTTCGCTCTTCTTATCTAGTTCTTCTAAGTCCAATAGATGTAAGAGAAATTGTTCATCTTCCTTGCCAAAATCCTCATCGTGCTGGATCGCCGCTTTCCTTGCCCTGAGCTCAGCTCCAGGCAGGTCATTGAGCAATTTAGCCATTGCCTGAGCGGCATCAGTCACGAAGTCAATCCGCTGTATCCCAGCTAGATCATATTCCATCGTTTTAGGAATATCGGTCCGTTTGATTTCCAAAGCAATGACCGTTTTTCCTCTCTTCGTAGCTATGGCCAATTCACGTTTAACATGCTTCGAGCGCACTGAGCTGGAGGACAACACAAACAAAAACACACCGCATTCCTCTATCGCCGTTACAATTTCTCCCTTCCACTCCTTCCCTCCTGGAATCCCGCCACGATCGATCCAGACTCTGTAGTTCTCTTCCCCAAGTCTAGCGCGGAGGGAATCTACAAAATTGGTGTCTTTTCGCGAATAACTGATGAAGATATTGTCCATTTAGATATCCCTCATTATGGCCATCTAACGCTGAAATCACCGGTGCGTATTGTCTTTCAGGCCCTAATTAACATACCTGAAAACAAGGCCGTTACAAGCCGTAAGGTGAATTCTAGTGTTGTCATTGTTATTTTTGATATTAATTGTTTTTGTAATATCTTCTAAATATTCATTGTGTTTATCCTCCCGAGTTGGCGGTAAAAACACAAATGCATCTTAACTACTGATCCAGAAATCACGGTTCGTTATAAATATTTTCTTCTGAATATGCTTTATTACTAAAAGGACTAAAAGGACTAACCTCCAGTGCATCAATGTCTATAATAAGAGTGGAGAAACGGCTCTTTTTATTATGATAAATAGTTTTCGAGTCGGGTATTTCTGGTAACTTAGTTCTTTCATCTAAAATTTTATCACCAGTTACAGATGATTTCTTGCGTAAAGACCGACGGTCCTCACTTACCTTGTTAAGATCAGACATTATTGGTTCAATCTCCTCATCAATAAGATGTTTTTCTTCTCTGACCCTATTTATGTAATTCCCAAAATCAATCAACTTTCCATCATCTACCTGGTTTTGCATCATAAGTTCATTTATCAATTTCCTCCGCAGGAAAACATTCTTTTTTAAAATTTCCTGTTTGCCAAGAACACCGCTTTCAACATTAATCAGGTCGCTTTTAGCCACTTCCAGTCCGGTTAGGACGCTACGCAGCTTGAGCTCCTGCCTGTTATGCCACTTGAGCACTTTAGCATCATTTGGTGTTAAGCCTGCGTCTGGACCAACAATCCTAACTTTACCTTTTCCAGCACAACCGACCACACCTAATACAAAACATATAGTAAGCAATATTAATGTCTTTTTCATAGCTACACCGCCTTTAAGACTAATCTCTTTTGCCTTAGTCAAAATGTTTATACCAAAATTATCATTTATATAACTATTACCAATATCTCTACCTTTAATAATACCATGCTTTCCAAGATTAAGTACTCCACGCAACTAACTATTTCCATGTTATTCACCTGAGCAGCAGTATAATTGGCACAAAGAGTTTTGTTTCTCTTTATTATGATATATTTAATGGGTGTTTTAATACAAGAAATGAAAAGAAGCTGAAAAAAAAAAATGTCAGGCTGGAGGGGATTTATTCACTCAAACGTCTGGCCAATGAACCATAAACGATTCTTTAGGATTTTGAGTGGGTAAACTGCTCGTTTATGTACAACAATTTTAAACATTAAATTGACTCTAAATCTACATAAACATCTTTATTATAATTATCTCTATCAATCTTCGCCTGTTTAATATCTTCTATGACTTCTTCTGTAAAATCGGCCCCAATAACTCTTCAATCTCTTTATGTTCTTTCCATGGAATAATTACTTCCAGAGGATTTCCTTTATCATCTGTGACAATTTTTTTATGAACAGTAAGCATTCGAAGACCCCTCATTATATATGGAGATATTTTTTTCTTTATCATACAGAAAACACATAATCATTACTAGCTCATACTATTCTGCATAACATGTAGAGTTAAGAAAGCACTGTCTCTTACGCTTAAACAAAATAAGGACTATAAAAGCTGGAATATCTGATCCTCAACATTCTCAAAAGTTTTTCTTGCAAAAAATATTTATAATTTCATTACTCATATATTCATTTGCATGAAAATCAGGGTATAATAAATAGAGGGTAAGTTTTTCATTAAAGGAGGGCTAACCATGAGTATACCACCAGGAAGAGAATGAGTTTTTACCTGACTTACTAGGAAGATATTAAAGTTGGAATAAAGGTGTGAATCTATAAATCAACATTATAGAGCCATTCAGGTAACATGAGTGGATAAAGAGAAGTTTTTTATCATTTTATTTTAAGAGCTTTTCGGAAGAGACAAAAAAGAGCTTTAAATAAGTAAAATTGAATATTTAGAGCTTAAGAGAGGAGGAGCAAAAATGAATGATAAATTATTTTTAAAAGAAGATGAAGAAAGACCAGAGGTAGCACATTCAGAGCTTGAAAACGATCCTAAGGGGCCGCCACCGATACCACATCCAGGGCCTGCTAAGGTACTTGAAGATCCTGAAAATCCTCCAAAGATACCACATGCAGGGCCTGCAAAGGTACCTGAAGATCCTGAGCACCCACCAAAGATACCACATCCAGGGTTTGCAAAGGAACCTGAAGATACTGAGCATCCACCAAAGATACCACATCCAAGGCCTTTAGCGGAAGTCTAAATAGTCGGCTCGGTGCCAAGGAATAGCGTTTAGAGCTTGGGTACATTAGGGGTCAGTCCTGACCCGTTATTAGGTTATGTATTCTGGTTTCCAGGTCTGACCCTAAAATTTCCCCAGGTCTGACCCTAAAATTTCCCACTAAAATTTCCTTTTAAAACTAACCGCTGTATATTTACTCTATACAATTTTTCCAAACTACTTTATTACGCCCTGTTGTTTTTGCGGTATAAAGATTTTCATCAGCTATTGTTATAACCTCATCAGGTGTGAAGTTCCCGTTGGGCAGAATGGTAGCAACACCAAGACTTAGCGTAAGAAACTCGTTTACATCTGAATCTTCATTTCTAATTTTTTGGGCTAAAACATTTGCACGAATTCTTTCTGCCAACTTCAGAGCTCTTTCATTGCCTGTATTTTGAAGAATACAACAAAATTCTTCACCACCATAACGTGCAACCAGATCAGTTGAGCGATTAGCAGTTTGAGAAATTGTACGGGCAACTTCTATTAAACAGCCGTCACCTGCTAAATGCCCATAGGTATCATTAAATTGTTTAAAATAATCAATATCTATCAAGATAAAAGAAAGTGGGGACTCCGGTTTTCGCATCCCAAGGCATTCCTTTTCAAGCCTTTCATCCATGTAACGTCGATTTGCAAGATTTGTTAGACCATCGGTTCTTGACAGTTCAGATAACTTTTTAAGCGCACGGGTAAGTTTCATATGATTGTTTATTCGCATATTTACAATCGGTGGACTGATAGGTTTTGTAATATAGTCAACAGCACCTACCTCCAGCCCTTTTCTTTCATCTGCGACATTTGAAAGGCCAGTTATGAATATCACCGGAATATCAGATATAATAGTATTTGCTTTTAATTTCTTACAAACCTCATAACCATCCATTTCAGACATTAGAACATCAAGAATTATAAGATCCGGAACTTCACTTAGGGCAATTTTCATGGCATCTTTACCATTGGTAGCAAATAAGATATCATGATGTTTTCCAAGAATCTCTGCTATAATGTCAATATTCATAGGGTCATCATCAACAATTAAAATAGTTCCTTTATCATTTTCAGGCAATAAATTCTTCATACGATTAACTTAATTCCTCCATTTTTTGAACTAATAAAGTCAATATGTCTTTAGCAGTCTTAAAGTCAAGTTTTTCTGTGGCAGATTTAATTGATGCCAATTCTTCATCCAATCCGTATCCATTCAATGTATTATAAAAAATTTGAAATGTTCGTTTTGCCTTTATATTGTTTTTTGCAAATAATTGTTCCAGTTCATTAATTAAGTTTTTTATAATAGTCTTATTGGGAAAATCTTGTGTGGCCCTGGTCACGTCTCTCTGGGTTCTGTTGCCAGATTCTGATTTGAACGGCTTTTCAACCTTTAATGATGCTGCCGCATTAAGCGCCAAGAGCAATGTGTTTTCAAATTCAAGCAATTCTTTTTCTATTTCAGACATGTTTTCCAGTGTAATCTTTGTCTCAATTATTTGAGCTTGTTCATATAAACATTTGGCCGCTAAAGTACCAGCCGCACCTTTAAGTGTATGAATCTTTATCAGAGCCTCATCAAATTGTTCTGTTGCAATTAAATTTTTAAAAGCGGTATTAAAATCAATATACTGATCATGGAATTTGATTAATAAATTGTGTAGTAATTGCTTATTACCCCCAACCTGGAATAGAGCTGTTTCCAGATGAAACGGTGGTAAGCTGCCGGGAAGAACATCGAGGTCGGAAATAGTTTGCAAATCAGCAAAAGATGGTACTTCAATCATTGTTTCTATTGAAGCGGCTTTAGGTTTTACCCAATTTGCAATAGATGAAAAAAGAATATCCGGATTAACCGGTTTAGTAATATGGCCATTCATGCCGAATGATATAGATTTTTCTTTTTCACCGGTTAATGCATCTGCAGTCAATGCAAGAATTGGTAATGACTCCTTATCATGTTCTTTCCTGATTTGTACAGTCGCTTCATAACCATCCATGACAGGCATCTGGATATCCATCAGGACAAGATCAAATTCATCTTTAGTTTTCTGGATTATCTGCACAGCCTGTTGACCATTTTCTACTATGGTCACAACCATACCTTTACCTTCAAGTAATTCTCGGGTAACTTGCTGATTGATCTCATTATCTTCTGCCACTAGAATATTTAAACCGTCAAAATCAATTCCCTTTTCAGACAGCTCAATTTTATCGGCTTTGTCCAGTTTATAGTGATCCTTACCGCCAATGGCATTTACAATTGCATTAAATATCCCCGAAGAGGTAACAGGCTTATGAAGAATGCCGTCAAGAATATTTTTACCAGCCTTTTCTCTGGCCTCTGTTTCATCATATCCCGTTACCATTATTATGATCGGAGTTCGGCTAACGTTGTCATTTTTCTTAATCCGTTTTGATACTTCGATCCCGTCAAGACCGGGCATTTTCCAATCCATTAAAACTATATCGTAGTCAGGACAATTATCATCTCGTGTCACTCTCTCAATTTCCTCCAGAGCAGACTCTCCAGAAGAGACTGTTTTCACCTTAAAAAGAAGGGATTCAGCAATTTCTACCATTATTTGACGTGCGGTCTCATTATCGTCCACAATTAGTATTCGTTTGCCGAAAAGCTTACTGTTTGTAGGGATTGATTTTATAACTTGCTCATGATAAAGGCCAAATTTAGCTGTAAAATAAAATTCACTGCCTACCCCTGGCTCACTTATAACCTTAATTTCCCCTCCCATCATTTCAACGAGCTGTTTTGAAATTGTAAGGCCCAGACCAGTACCTCCATATTTTCTTGTTGTTGAAGTATCTGCCTGGGAAAAAGACTGGAAGAGTTTAGACAATTGCTTTTCGTTAAGCCCTATACCTGTATCTTTCACAGAAAATTTATGGATAACTGAACCATCTGTTTTCTCTACCTGAGTTACGGAAATGACAATTTCACCGCCCTGGGTAAATTTAATCGCATTTCCCACTAGATTGAGAAGAACCTGACCAAGTCTTAATGCATCTCCAACAAGGGTTGTTGAAACACTTTGAGGACATGAAATAATTACTTCTGTATCATTGGCTTCTGCACGCGCCATAATCATATTTGAAAGCTCGCCAAGAACTTCATCCAAAGAAAATGGTTCCATTTCTATAGAAAGTTTACCAGCCTCAATTTTTGAGAAATCGAGAATATCATTTATGATTCCAAGAAGGTTTTGGGAAGAAAAACTGATTTTTGTCAAATAATCACGCTGTTGCCTTGAAAGCTGAGTCTTCAAAGCAAGATGACTCAGACCTATGACTGCATTCATAGGGGTGCGTATTTCATGGCTCATATTTGCAAGAAATTCACTCTTTGCACGTGTTGCCCTTTCAGCATTTTTTCTTGATATCGCCAGAGCATCATTTTGTTCCATCATTTTTCTCATAAAACCATTACGGTTTATATCAAAAACTAAAGCAATGGAGAACAATATCACAACCAATCCAATCAAACACACTGTGAAAAATATACCTGTGTATTCAAGGTTATATTGTTGTTCAAGTTCTATCCCATTCATATCCAGTATGCCAAATACTAGAACACCTGAAATGCTCAATATAGACCAGGCAATTGTATCTTTACAAACTCCAAGCAGCAGAATACTTGCAACTGGGGCCAAGGCAAACCATGGGGCTACCTGTGAATGTATTCCACCTGAAAAATAACTACAGCCAAATACAGATACGACCAGGCAGTTCCCTAAATAGAAGTTTGAACTGAACCGAAAATTTTTTTTTGTTTTGAATAAAAACAGGTTCAATATAAGCAATCCGAAGCACAGAAGCTCCAGAATAATTCCCATGTCAAGGCCTATTAAAAACGACAAGCCAGCATAAAGTAAAGCAAAAGCTGAAGTTATTAAATTGATATAAACCAATAAACGGTCAGCAGACAATTGCTGTTCATCCACACCAACCCGAGTTGGTGTAATGCGTTTTATGAATTGGTCTATCGGCAATATGATTTTTTTGGAATATCTCATTTGAGAATGCTCTTTTACAAATAATCTGTAGAAAAGAAATTAAAATTGGTCAAAATATTTTTACGTGAAGTATCACTCTCTGAAAAACTTGGGAAAGCACCCATATTTATTAGTTTGTTTTTCATTATCGTTTATAAATACTAGCAATATCCCAGTTTTTGATTGTTTTAATAATAAGGAACTGACCAGTTTCAGCCGTCTCAAGAAAAATTTCGCAGAAAGAACAAAATTCAGGGGCCAAAATTCAGGGACAGGTCACAAAATTCAGTGAATACAGAATTCATAATCTTGTCAATTTTATTCGCAAGATCTTTCTCCGTCTTGATTTGTCCACTTATACGTATAGCCGCCTTATTTACGGCACTTTCACTTACTCCAAAAACGGATCCTATTTCTTTGTTTTTCAAACCTGCACAAAATTCAAGGTCAGACTTTGAATATTGCCCCAGATTCTAGTATGCCGCCGCATAATTCGAATTTAGCACAATCTCCTTGTTAAAGCCGAGGCGAACATGCAATACTCGTTGTTAGCATAGGCATCTGCATGATTACAGTATGTTTATTATTAAATATAAGAGTAATATAAGATGTGATTAATGTTACTTCTCATACTTTTTCTACAAAAAAAGTTCTCACCGCCAGCGTTATATTAATGCTGCAATGCGAATTGAAATAAAACATACTGGTCTAATGTTAAATGAAGGTTTCCTTGAAGATCTGGGAATTAAGCAAGAGCATTTGACAGAGCAATTGATGTTGACCGCACAGATATCAAAAAATAATGGCTCTTTAGGATTTTGAGTGGGTAAGTATGGTATAATCCTGGAAAAATATAAATTCAGGAGAAGGCCAATGTTACCCACTCAAAATCCTAAAGAGCCATTATAAAGTATACAACAACCCTGCTATACAAGAAAAGCTTGTGGTCGACCTGTCCAAACAACACGTTGTACAAACTTTCTTAACTGATTTGCTTAATAGCCAGAGGTGCCCCAACTTTTCTGCTGAAACAGAACTACGCTAAAATGCCTCAATGAACTTTTTATGTTCTCAGTTCTCCTCTATTTTTTATCTTTTAATGTCTGGGCCAATTCAGTTAGGCCTATAGCATCGGTCTCTTTTGTGATTGGATAACGGTCCGACCCAGCATAAACAACAAAACTATGGTTCGGTTTTATATCCTCAATGGCATAGTAAAACCCCTTTTCCAGATTTGGACTCAACCCGCTCTTAATCTCTATAGCCCATATCTCACCACCTGGTAATTCTAACACCAGATCAATTTCCGCGCCAGCAGATGTACGATAGAAACTAGCAGTTGTTCGGTCTGGGGCTACGGAAAGTAGGTTTTCAATTACGAAACCTTCCCAACTGGCCCCGAAAACGGGATGACCAGAAAGCTGATTATAATCTGCTATGCCTAACAATGCATGGGTAATCCCACTATCACGAACATAAACCCGTCGTGATTTCACTAAGCGTTTTTTTGTATTTGCATGGAATGGCCTTAACCGCCGTACAAGCAAAAGATCAGCCAAAAGATCAATATAGCTACTTACTGTTGGTGCGGAAATAGACAAACTACCCGCCAGTCTGGAAGCATTTAAGAATTGCCCCTGGCTATGGGCCAACATGATCCACAAACGTTCAAGTGTCTCTTCTGGTATGCGTGGTCCAAATTGCGGCACGTCCCTTTCCAAATATGTGCGGATAAAATTCCTCCGATAGGCATAACTATCTTCATCATTTGCAGCCAGATAACTATCCGGAAAGCCGCCGCGCACCCAAAGTTTTGCAGGATAGGATTCCTCCTCGGAGCTTGTTTCAAGGATATTTAAAGGATCCATATCAATATACTCAATACGCCCAGCGAGGGTTTCGCCAGATTGGCGCAACAAATCAATGGATGCCGATCCCAGAATCAGAAAACGACCTGTTCGTAAACCTTTACGGCGCCCCTGATCAATCAGACCACGTAAAGCCTGAAACAGCTCTGGCATTCGATGAATTTCATCGAGGATAACAAGCCAATCCTCGTTTTTTGTGAGAAACAAAGAAGGATTTTCGAGCTTTTTCCTATCTTCACTGGCTTCAAGGTCAAGGTAAATAGCTTTCCGGCTTTTCGCAATATCTAGAGCTAAGGTTGTCTTGCCAACCTGACGTGGTCCGATCAATGCCACTGCAGCTTGACGAGTCAGGGCCCGTAAGACTTTTTCATATATTGTCCGTTTAATCATCATAGTATATTAAAAACTAATTCTTTAAAATGCAATGATGAAATTATGTTTCCTTGTTTATAGCTGTCCAATGCTAACCAACGACAAATCCTCTTAACACTATAATAATACATATTTTAACGCTTTTTTTGTAAGCGGATTGTACAGAAAATTTACGAAAAGGTGTTGATGGTTTGTCTACAATGAAAAACTGGTGGATATTTGTTAAAATGGATTTTGATCAGATGATAGGGCAAATGGTAGCCAAAATTGAGCTTGCGAATAGTGACAGAGAAAAGACAAATCAATAACCAGTACATTTTCCTAGTCATCGCAAGTCATAAGTTGGTGCACCCTGAAGGGATCGAACCTTTGACCGACTGATTAAGAGTGAGATTTTTAACAAACAAGATAAGCCATGTATGGTACTAACTGGTACTGTTTGTTTACGTTAATATGAATTAGAACCTCTACATTTTATATATAATACTGCTTGTTTATGTCTCTATAGTATACAAAAAGTATACAGTCAAACAGGTTTAGATTTTATCTGTCATTACGATGCGATCAGGGAAGGCAAACTTCCACACACTCTCACTACTAATGTTCCCCAGAAATTTGAATTGACGATGGGGAAATTTAAAGCAATAATATTTGTACCATCAAATTCAGCTGTCAACTTTAAAACAAAGTAAGGTCGGCTTTAATAATGTGTAGACGATATACGACAAAATAACTATGAATTATTTATTAGAAACTGAAAAATTATTATCACGTATGACTAGAGCTGAGAAAGCCCAGGTTCTTCAATGGGTTGTTGCCGATTTGGGGGATGCTTTTCCAGATATAGAAAGTAATCCCGGGGTTTGTGGTGGTGAACCATGTATAGTCCGTACAAGAATACCTGTCTGGGTTTTAGTACAAGCTAAACTTTTAGGAACAACTGAATCTGACTTATTAAAATGTTACCCAACCTTAAGATCTGAAGACTTAGCTAACGCATGGTCATATTACCGAGTTCATAAGGATGAAATTAACAATCAGATAAGAGAAAACGAATAAGAATAATTAATGGCAACGTTGTATTAAAATGAGAACTTACCTATTCCTGTTGTAGATGAACAAAAGAAGTATGACAAAACAACTTGTACATTTAGCACACATCTTCAGGCCATCTATGTCCAAACTTCAATCGCCAAATCCTCAACATGGCAGAGGCCATGCTTCCGGTTTGGTTCTATCAGTTTGAACAAATCTAACCTAAATCTGAGCACTAAATGTACAAGTTGTTATATCACACCTCCTTAGAAGATTGGCACATGACGTATTAACAATTCAAGAAACAGGTCAGTCAAATCAAGCTTTTACAGATGAGGCGGTACTTAAATTTGCAATTTCTAGAAAGAGAGCAGTGATTACCCTAAATCGGAAACATTTTATCCGCCTTCATAGAAGAAGTTCACAACATTCAGGTATTATTGTTTGTAGCTTTAATCCAGACTTTAATAATCTTGCTTTACAAATTCATAATATTATAAGCAACGAGATTAATATAGACGGAAAGCTTTTGCAAATAAATCGTACACAAAAAATATAGAAAAGCTTGGTATCAAACCTTACCTATATACAAAGTTTATTAACTGTGCGGGGCCACAGCGAATCAGAATTATTCAAGTTTAAAATAATCTACTTTTCATTGAGGTAGATCCGCACCCTAGTGTCTCTTCTGGTATGCGTGGTCCAAATTGCGGCAAGTCCCTTTCTAAATAAGTGCGGATAAAATTCCTCCGATAGGCATAACTATCTTCATCATTTGCCGCCAGATAACTATCCGGGAAACCGCCGTGCACCCAAAGGTTTTGCTAGGATATGGTTCCTCCTCGGTGCTTGTTTCAAGGATATTTAAAGGATCCATATCAATATACTCCATACGTGCAGCGATGGTTTCGCCAGATTGGCGCAGCAAATCAATGGTGCCGATCCCAGAATCAGAAAACGCCATGTTCGTAAACCTTTACTGCCCCCCTGATCAATCTAACCACGTAAAGCCTGAAACAGCTCTGGCATTCGATGAATTTCATCGAGGATAACAAGCCGATCCTCTTTTTTTGGGAGAAACAAAGAAGGGTTTTCGAGCTTTTTCCTATCTTCACGGACTTCAAGGTCAAGGTAAACCGCTTTCCAGCTTTTTGCAATATCTAGAGCTAAGGTTGTCTTACCAACCTGACGTGGTCCGATCAATGCCACTGCAGCTTAACGAGTTAGCACCCATAAGACTTTTTCATATATAGTCCGTTTAATCATCATAGTATATTAAAAACTAATTTTTTAAATTGCAATGATGAAATCATATTTTCTTGTTTTTTATATGTGTCCAATGCTAATCAGGATCACGTTTTGATTAACTTTTATCTAAAAGCTAATCAAAAATATTTGACATTTGTAAGAATCAGAGAAAGACGTCTATTGGTTCAAGTCTCCTGGCTCGAATCATCCTGACATTAAGGCAACTCTATTTCAAAATAAGTAATATTGAAGAATTGTTAAATTTACACAATACAGAGTATTGTTAATGTCAGATTAGTTCAAGTCTGAGACTTGAACTATCAACGGTATCATTATTTAACTTCATTAAGCTTTTATTACGTCATTCATTCACTTGGAAATTGCTTATTTGTAAACATCACCCCGCGACCCAACATGGTCTACGTAAACAATTTTCTCCACTTGATCGATCCAAAATATCACTCTTATATTTCCTATCTTAAGTCTGTAATATCCTTTCCATTCTCCAAGCATTGGTTTTACAGCTTCTAACTGAACAGGATTATCACAAAGTCCATTCAACAACTCTTTAATTTTGTTTTTCCTATGAGAAGGAAGCTTGTCTAGATACTTAACAGCTCGTTTATGTACAACAATTTTAAACATTAAATTGACTCTAAATCTACATAAGCATCTTTATTAGAATTATCCCTATCAATCTTCGCCTGTTTAAGATCTTCTATGACTTCTTCAGTAAAATCAACCCCCAATAACTCTTCAATCTTTTTATATTCCTTCCATGGAATAATTACTTCCAGAGGATTTCCTTTATCATCTGTGACAATCTTTTTATGAACAGTAAGCATTGTAAAACTCCTCATTATATTGGTGTATTTTTCTCTTTATCATACATGAAATACATAATCATTGCGAGCTCATACTCTTCTGCACAACATAGTAGAGTTAAGAAAGCGCTGTCACTTACGCTTAAACAAGATAATGGCTATAAAAGCTGGAATAAAAGAAGTTAGATTTAATGATTTGAGACATACGTTTGCAAGCCATGTACGTCCTGAGAGACGTAGATTTAATTTGCAGGAAGGAGCTTTTAGGAGACAAATTAATAACAAGGACTTTACGGTATGATCATCTTGTTCCAAGTCATTAAGTTAAAGCCATAGAAAAACTTAATAATAGAATTAACTAAACCAAAAGTATACAATTTGGGAAAAAATGATTTTTAGAAAGTCATAAGTTGGTGCACCCTGAAGGGATCGAACCTTCGACCTACTGATTAAGAGTCAGTTGCTCTACCGGCTGAGCTAAGGGTGCTTAGAGGAGTTATGACATTTTAAAGATTGCAATTCTAACCTAAAATGAATTGAATCCTTAAAATGGGAAATGCTTGAGAAATGAATAACTCAAGGGTCATAAAATACTACATAAACGGTGCTGCGTCAAGTATAAATATTTAAGTGCGGCAAAGCTGCAATAAAATTTTAAATTATGAATTTTAAATTTTAAATTTAGCGCCTAGTGTGGACTTTTAGCTTTTAAAATCTTAATCATAATCCACACACAGATTAAGATTAAGAGTACGATTAGTAATTATTTGTGAGCAAAGCGTCCACCCTACATTATTATTTATTAGACTTATAAATTACAGGTAACATGGGTTCACTATTTACATAAAGTTTAAAGATATCAGGTCTTGCGTAATGGCCAACGACATCAAAATCCACTTTTCCTTTGGATATTTGTGAAAGGTCTAACTCGGCATATAAAATATCCTCTTTATCATAGAGGGGACCAGCGAGAATCTCTCCCAATGGGGATATAATAACACTTCCTCCACGGCACATAATTTCTGGTTGATTATTTAAGGTTTCCGAGGTTTCCAGATCAGACGGATACATATCTTTTGTTACAAACTGGTTACAACCTAGCACAAAACATCGTCCCTCACAAGCGATATGGCGCATTGTTGCCTGCCATGTTTCACGAGGGTCTGCAGTTGGGGCCAGGTAAATTTCAACGCCTTTTCCATACATAGCCATGCGGGCAAGGGGCATATAATTTTCCCAACAAATCAGACCGCCAATCTTACCAAACTCCGTGGGAAGCACAGGCATGGTACTTCCATCTCCATCTCCCCAAATTAACCGCTCAGCTCCTGTAGGTCTCAGTTTTCTATGTTTGCCCAAAAAGCTTCCATCTGGCCCAAAATAGAGTAATGAACAATATAATGTACCATGGCTAAAAACTCCGTCTCTTTCTATTACTCCTATGGCTAAATAGACACCGGCCTCTTTAGCAGCCTTTCCTAAAACATCGATCTCCGGGCCCGGTATCTCTATACAGTTCTCCCAATACCTTTTCCATAGAGAGCGCCCCTCCTCACTCCTGTTTCCAACAACCATACCAAAATTAAATCCTCTGGGATAGGCTGGAATAAATGCTTCTGGCAGGAGAACCAATTTGCTACCTTTAGCCCCAGCCTCTTTAATTAGATGGCAAGCTTTTTCTATTGCTAAAGTTTTGTCAAACAGTACAGGAGCGGCTTGTACAACTGCTACTTTTACAGACTTTATCGCATTTTTCATGTGAATTACTCTTTTATAATTCTCACACAAAGAGACTAAGGCACAAAGATATTTATCTGATTTCTCCCATTGAGAATCAGCGTTGTCCGGTTAGTTATTTGCGTAACACATATGTGTCTTAACATTAAGTGCCTAAAATGCCTAAAATGCGCTAAAGTGCCTAAAATTATAGAAATTTATTATTAATAAAGAGAATCTCTATTTAACTTTAGGAACTTTCTAACACCATTATGTTGTAAAATGTTCATAAATATGAAATATTTTTACTCAGCAAAACGCTAACCGGACAATGCTGATTGAGAATTACAAATATGCCATCCTTTATCAATGATTCATCAAATTTTAGATTCTCTTTTTTTTGTAATTAACCTTAGTGTTTTTGTGCCTTTGTGTGAGTTATTATTATACTTTACAGTAATCTATTATCTATAATCTTACAATTTTTTAAAAGGCTAAATTATTGGCACATTACACACCCCGCCTACTTACGCATCCACCCCTCTTTTTAGAGGGGATTATACAGCATACAGTTTTAACGTATAAGCCCTCTTTATTAATTGAGAAAATAAAAAGTTTAGCACATTTATAGTATGATTGTAAATATTGTGATCGTGATTTATTTGTCCCAAAGTTTAAATAGAGTCAACATTTTGACAAACTGTGGACGTTAAACCGCTATTAATAAGTTTACTTTAATAACCGTGCAATTTGTGGGATGTAAAGGTTAATGAAAGAGTCACACCGAATGGATGAAATTATTAAAACAATTCAAAGTGCTAAAAACATTGTCTTCTTTACAGGTGCCGGAATCTCTGCAGATAGCGGTATAGGGGTTTTTAGGGGTAAAGACGGTTTATGGGATAAATTTAGTGATGGTGGTTTCTCCACATGGGAGGGAATCTGCAAAGCCATAAACTAGAATCCAATGGGACTCCTAAAGTTTCTGTTAGCGTTCATTAAACCTATGGTTCTTGCAGAACCTAACGAGGCTCATATTGCAATAGCACAGTTACAGAAGGCCAAAGACGTTACTGTCATTACCCAAAATATAGACGGCTTACATAATAAAGCGGGCAGCAAATTAGTCCTGGAACTACATGGATCTATATATGAAACAATAAGAGCACAAGATAAGCGAATAGAAAAGGTTTTAAGAGGAGAATTAATTGATATTATTAGTGCATTAGAAAAACACGTAGATGGCGATATTAATCCTATTCAGTTAATGAAAATCCTGTCTCCCATATTTAGAATCGGTAACTCATTGGAAAAACGACCAAATTTAGTTCTTTTTGGCGATTTGCTTAGCATGGATATATGGAACAGGGCATATGAGCTAAGTTCACAGTGTGATTGTTTTGTTGTTGTTGGCACTTCAAAGGTTGTATATCCTGCAGTTACCCTCATAGACTCTGCAATGGAAGCTGGAGCAAAGATCATTGAGATAAACAAAGAAACAACAGATACAGAAATGGCTATTCAGGGTCGTGCAGCAGAAGTTTTCAAATACCTACTCAGTAACGGGACAAATTAGACATTCAGCAATCCATTTTCCGGCTATTTCAATGTTATTCAATATTTTGTTAATCTCTGTACATTTGTTACGCCCTTTCAGGGCTAATAATTGTTTGTAACCGTTTCCCCAGGGCGTTGCCCTGGGCTGGTATATTCCAGCCTTTCAGGCTTTATTAAGCGAGCAGTTAAACACGTGATGTATTGTTCATTTATCTGATTGATATATAATGCTTTATGTTCTTACAGATACCTTTTATTTGATTGTCTGCTTAATATTTTGGAAAACACCTTTTCTGATAATTGTGCTAACTCCAAGATTAGGTTGAAATATGCAAACCCAGCTAAGTTGTATCAATAAAGAGACTGTTTTTCTCCCAACCAACATTAAGATACACGCATTTTACTTGATATGGCACGCCCGGACCGACTCGAACGGTCAACCCCTGGATTCGAAGTCCATCACTCTATCCAATTGAGCTACGGGCGCACATGGTTCTTTTTTCAACGTTTAAAAATGAACAAAGGATGTAATCCTCTATTCATAACAGTCCTGTAAAACTGGTTTGTTTTTAGAATTCTTTCGGCATGTAAAATATAGTCTCATGTGTCAAGTTATGGATATTACATTATTTGCGCTTTATTGTAAATAAAAAACTTGTTAATAGTTAGGGTTTATTAATTCTTATTATGGTATTACATTATAAAAACTTCTTTTTTAGAAATTTTGTTGTTTTTATGGAATAGAGAATACAGGAGTCAGAATTCAGAATAGTAGAAAACATTATTTTAAAAGTACTTACAAATTCCAATAAATAACTTTAGTAAAACAAATACAACTCTATAGTATTAACCTTTAAAAACTTGTTTTTTTAGAAAGAAATTTAATCTCTACAAGAACTAAGTATTTGTGGAGACAGGAGTAATGGAGTAATGGAGTATTGGAATATTGAGGCCTTAGTTTCTTTTACTTTTTCCATTACTCCAAACATACAATACGCCAATCTCCGCATTTTGGTTACAGCGTCGCCGCTCTATGGTTAATCTCTTATATTGGTTGTTATACTCATCGCGGGCACAGATAGAGATTTTAATATTCACGGAGTTTTAATTTATTGGTAAACTAGAACACATGGAAAAGCTTTTTAAAATACTTTCTAAAAACAAAACCTACAAACAGATAATGGAAAGCCTTTCCACAGGTAATAGTTGCGATGTAAATGGACTGTGGGGTTCGTCCTGGGCTTTTTTTCTCAGCACTATTGCCGTTGATCTGCAAAAAAGGACCAGAAAGAAAGTAACTATACTGCTTATTGCTGATTCAGTCATTAATGCTGAAGAGTGTCTTAATGACATCAACCTCTTTATGCATGACTGTTCAACTTTACTGCCTCCACTGGAAATCGATACAGTTTCTGATACATGGGATGACTATTCGCAGCACTTATCATTAACCGAAAGAACAAAGGTATTACACCATCTTCTCATGGAGCAAGGCGTAGATGAAGAGGAAAATAGCGAGAGTACACAAAAAATTAGTATAGTTGTAACATCTATACAGTCATTGATGCAGTTTATGCCATCTCCCAAAACGATAGAAAACAATTCCTTACAAATAGAAACCGGGAAAGAGCACGAACAGGAAACTTTGATAGAGTGGATGAGAAGCCGAGATCTGGAACATGTTACTCTGGTGGAATCCCCCGGAGAGTTCAGTCTAAAGGGTTGTATTGTAGACGTCTATCCATATTCAGCTGCAGATCCTTACCGCATAGAGTTTTTTGGGGATGAGATTAACTCTATCCGGGAATTTGACCCTGACACACAGATATCGAAGAGGGAAATTAAGACGTGCCAGATACTCGCGTTAAGAAACGAATCGGCCGCTGATCATAAATCAGGACACGGTACCATACTCACATACCTGCCAGAAGATGCACTAATTGTGTTGAAAGACCAAACAGCTATTTTTAAAAACGCATCTTCTTTAATCCCAGAGACTGGTCTGGAAGGACTCACCATCTCCCATGAAGGGTTAATAGATGAACTGCAGGTATTTAGAAAGATTAATGTCTCTACTATTAATCTCTGTTCAAACATTGAAACTAATGACAAAAAAAACTCAAAGAAGACAAAAGCTATCCCCACTTTAACTCCTGTCAAAGAATCCTCAGAAAAGAGAGCGGGGGATAGCAGCTTTTCATTCAACATAAAATCCCTTGATGAATTTAACCTTGGGTTGAAGTTTGCCACAGAGAAATTAAAGGATATATGTGGCAAAAACAAACAAACCATTATTTTCTGCAACAATGAGGCAGAGATACACAGGTTCCATGAGATTTTAGGCAACAAGGAGCTTGAAGAGAAGCATATATTTGAACTAAAGGTCGGACATATCAATAAAGGATTTCAGTTTACGGATCTTGCGGTCTCTCTGCTTTCATACAACGAGGTATTTAAACGTTACGATCAAAAAAGGGCAGTTAAAAAGAGTATAAAGGCAAAACCTATTGAATCGTTTATCGACCTGAAAGAAGGAGACTGCGTTGTGCATGTAGTGCATGGTATTGCACGTTTCGGGGGAATAAAAGAGATAGATACCGCGATATCAAAAGAGGCGGATAATAGAGTCTTCAGCAAAGACAACTTCGGGTCATCAAATGAAAACCACAACAAAAGAGAGTACCTTGTCCTGGAATTTGCAGAGAAAAGTATTGTATATGTACCAGCTTCAAATATTGACCTTGTACAGAAATACATCGGTCCTTCAGAGCACAAACCGCGTCTAAGCAAGATTGGGAGCAAGAGCTGGAGTAAGAAAAAAGAGTATGCTCAAAAGGCTATAAACGACATGGCGGATGAACTCCTGAGCTTGCAAGCCGCAAGGGGCACCATACAGGGAATTGCATGCAAAGTGGATAATGAATGGCAAAACGAGTTTGAGTCGGCCTTTATTTATCAGGAGACAGAAGATCAGTTGACTGTTGCAAAAGAGATAAAGAACGACATTGAAGCCGGAATGCCCATGGACAGATTAATATGCGGAGATGTGGGTTATGGTAAGACTGAACTAGCAATGCGAGCCGCGTTTAAAGTGGTTATGAACGGCAGGCAAGTGGCCGTACTGGTACCAACCACTATACTTGCGCAGCAGCATTTTCGCACATTTACTGAACGTATGGCAGATTATCCTGTATCAATAGATGTTCTAAGCCGTTTCAGGACAAAAAAAGAACAGAAGGAGACCCTTGAAAAGGCCGCGGCCGGTTCAGTAGACATAGTTATAGGAACACACAGAATAGTGCAAAAGGATGTCCTTTTCAAGGATATAGGGCTTGTTATTATAGACGAAGAACAAAAATTCGGAGTAAGGCATAAAGAGCAATTAAAGAAGCTCAGGACCGTGGTTGACGTCTTAACACTAACCGCCACGCCTATTCCACGTACACTTCATATGGCAGTCCTGGGGTTAAGGGACATTTCATCACTGAACACCCCCCCTCCTGACAGGAAATCTGTGCAGACACGTATAATCAAATTCGAACCTGACCTGATTAGACAGATAATAGTACATGAACTCAACAGAAACGGACAGATATTCTTTGTACATAACAGAGTTTATAATATAGAAAAAATAGCACGTAAAATTGAGAACATTGTCCCGGAGGCCAGGACTGTAATTGCTCACGGCCAGATGCCGGAGAAACTGCTGGAGCAAAGAATGCTGACCTTTGTTAACGGAGATGCGGATGTCTTAATTTCAACAACAATTATTGAATCCGGGGTTGATATACCAAACGTAAACACTATATTAATAAACGAGGCGGACATGTTTGGGCTGGCCGATCTGCATCAGCTCAGGGGACGTGTCGGGAGGTACAAACACCGTGCTTATGCATATCTTATTTTGCCATCAAACCGCCCTATTACTCCTGAAGCTGAAAAAAAACTTAAGGTACTAGAAGAGTTTTCCAGTCTTGGCGCCGGATTCAAGATCGCAATGAGGGATCTTGAAATCAGAGGTGCGGGGAATTTTATAGGTGGTGAACAACACGGACACTTAACCGCAATCGGTTATGAGATGTATTGTCGTCTGCTTGAAACAACGGTGAAGAAGCTAAAAAAAATGCCTCAAAGGGTAGAAATAAATGTATCATTAAACATGGGCATAAGCGCGTATCTGCCCAATAACTACGTATCAGATCACAGCCTGAAGATGGAGATATACCGACAGTTAAGCCGTCTGGAAAACGTCAAAGATGTTGATGAAGCTGGCAGATTAATTCGTGATAGATTTGGGCCAATGCCGGAGCCTGTAAAAAATTTATTGCTGGAAACAGAAGTAAAGATCGCCGCTTTCTATGCAAAGATAAGGTCGCTTTCAAAGATAAACTGTACAATTACCATTGAACATATCGACTTTAATCGTGTAGAAAAAGCCTTAAGCCGGGTAAAAAAGTCACTTAGGTTTATAAATAACACAACGATTAACCTCATGCTTGACAAAAGTTACTTAAAACCTGAAAAAGCTCTATTGTTTTTACGCGATCTATTATTGAATAATTGATATAAGGAAAAATAATGACACAAACTGAAAAACAGGAAAACTGCGACAAGGTATTAGGGATATTAGTTGCCGGAGGACCTGCTCCCGGCATTAACGGAATAATAAGTGCCGCAACAATAGAGGCAAAAAACAATGGAATGAGGGTAATAGGAATCATAGATGGTTTCAAATGGTTGGCACTGGGCGACAAGACAAAAGTTATGAATCTGGATGTGCATACTGTCTCAAAAATACACCTCACAGGCGGTTCAATATTAGGAACATCAAGGGATAACCCCACAAACAACACTACTAAAACAGAAAATGTACTCAAGGTTATTCAGGAATTAGGAATAGGTTATCTTTTAACAATAGGCGGGGATGGCACACTATCAGCTGCAAGTAAGATTGAAGAACTTAGCAATGGCTCCCTGAATGTCGTACACGTACCAAAGACTATAGATAATGACCTCCCATTACCTGAAAGAGTTTGTACATTCGGCTTCCAGACTGCAAGGGAGGTAGGTTTTAATCTGGTAAAGAACATTATGGAAGATGCAAAGACCACAAGAAGGTGGTACTTTATTGTTACTATGGGCAGAAGCGCTGGACACCTTGCCCTGGGCATAAGCAAGGCAGCCGGAACAACCCTTGCAATAATAAGCGAGGAGTTTACGGAAGAGCAGATCAGTTTGTCCTCTATTTGCGATATACTGTCAGGCAGTATAATTAAAAGAATGACCAACGGTAAGACATACGGAGTAGCCATCCTGTCTGAAGGACTTGCCTTGAAACTAAACCAAAATGATTTGAAAGGCATGGAAAATGTTGAAATCGACGAATCAGGTAATGTTCGCCTTGCAGAGATTGATCTGGGAAAGATTCTAAAAAACGAAGTAAAGAAGAAGCTTGATAAGTTTGGAATTGAGATCACTATTGTCGACAAGAACATTGGATATGAACTACGGTGCGCAGCACCCATACCATTTGATATAGAATACACACGAGATCTTGGTTATGGTGCGGTTAAATTTTTGATTAATAATGGAACCAGGGCAATGGTAAGCTTGGTGGGAGGTAAGATAAAGCCTCTCTATTTTGAAAACATTATAGATCCGGAAACACTAAGATCGGAAGTGAGGTTAGTAAATATATACACAGAATCGTATGAAGTTGCACGTAAATATATGATCCGGCTTGAAGAAAAAGATTTTAAAGACAGCGAAAAGTGTGCCAGACTGGCAAAGACCGCCAATCTTTCAGTAGAAGAATTTATTAAACAGTTTAGTTCTGCAGGAGGATAAAATAGTATGAATGATTATTTTAGAAAAATGAAAGGCACATCAAAGAGCCCCCCTACTGTTAACTGGCAGGAGATACTCTGGTCGTGGATTGGCTCACTTATAGGGATAACTCTTGTTGCTTTTCTGGAACACTATTTTTTCAAAAATAGTGATCTTGTAATGATAATCGGGAGTTTCGGTGCCTCGGCAGTACTTGTATACGGAGCAATAGGGAGCCCCCTGGCACAACCAAGAAACCTAGTTGGCGGCCATGTTATATCGGCAATTATAGGAGTAACCGCCTATTTGATCCTCCATGATCACCTCTGGATATGCTCAGGAGTCGCTGTTGCCACAGCCATTGCGGCAATGCATGCAACGAAGACCCTGCATCCCCCAGGCGGAGCAACTGCACTGATAGCCGTAATCGGAAGTGGAAAGATACATGATTTAGGATACCTATACGCTTTAATACCGGCTGGTTCAGGTGCATTAATTTTGCTGGTCATTGCACTTTTAGTCAATAATGTCCCAAAAAACAGAAAATATCCTATTTTTTGGATATAAAAATATATGTAGGATTATTGATGGGTTTCGCTATCGCTTAACCCATCCTACATTTTAAGCCATAACAAATACACCAGTTACATTTTTGGTACTAAGGAAAAACATATTCTGTTCAAAGTGAAGATCCCTATACTATCATCTTATGCTCAACGAGGTATAGATTTTTCATTTATACCTCTGTTGCATATTTGATTTTCTGGATTTAAAAAATTCTTAAAGTTATAACAATGGAAATAAAATATCTTTGCACTATCTGGGGAATGAACCAGCCAACGATAGAAGAGAAGCTTAAGCTAATCAAACAAGCAGGATTTGATGGAGTAGAGATGAAAGCACCTGAAGGAAAAGGTGAAAGAATCCGCCTTAAAAACCTGATAAACAAAACAGGCCTATATATCATAACTCAGGTAAGGGCAGAGGGGAGATCATCACTGGAGCAGATAGAGTCTCTTAATACAGCACTCCTTAATGCGGCAGAGCTTGAACCGCTGCTTGTAAACATACATTGTGGCAAAGATTATTGGACACTGGAAGAAAACCTACAAGTAATTTCAGCGGCTCAGAATATTTCCAAAAATCTTGAATTAGAAATCACACATGAAATTCACCGCGCAAGGGCAACTTTTTGCACAACATCCACAATGGAGATAATTAAATCATTACCAGAAATAAAATTCACTGCCGACTTCTCTCACTGGTGCTGTGTACATAATAGCTTACTCCATGATCAAGAATATATTGTTAACCATGTTATTGAGCGAACCTATTACATTCACGCAAGAGTCGGCAACGCAATTACTCCACAAATTACAGACCCAAGGGCTCCAGAGTGTGCCAAAGCCGTTGATGCACATATTATGTGGTGGAAAAGAATTGTGGAGCATAACAAGAACAAGAAAACAGAACTACTTCCAATATGTTCCGAATTCGGTCCTCCAGAATATATGACCACCCTGCCATTTACAAATGAGCCAATAGCAGATCAGTGGGAAATAAATTGTTATATAAAAGATATGTTTAAGGAACAGATAGTCTCAACTGTTCAGTAAAATTACTTCTTTCACGTTACTGGAGCAGTATTACTGAAGCTATTAGAGAAAAATAGTGCGTTATCATACTAAACTTAATAAACTAAGTTTTACTAATCGGGTTGGGTTCTTGGATAAGGAGGTGTCTAGAAACAAGTTGATTAGAGCGCCGCGAAATCGTTGATTTACTTCAGCCTTCAGCCTATTTACCGGAGTTACAATGATTCTAAAAAATGAAGTTAAGAAAAACCAGGATAATACTGGAATTGACAATACTACTGTCGATAAGAATATTGGAGATGAACCATGGAGTGCACCTCCCATACCATCAGATATTGAATACACCAAAAATCTGGTTTACAAGGTAGTTGCGTCTTATGATTAGATTAATAAGGGGACATAACAGCGTTAAGAATGGAGATTTAATAAATTACAAGTTTAACATTCATATTAACATTATCATTGTCTAGAGGTCATCACCAAATTCTCATCAACAGGAGGAGACAACCCTAATAGGGGTATTTGGAAAAGAAAAACAGACATGCAATGATACATATACACATTAAGAGTATCCTTATTTTTTAGATATAAAGTAAAATATGGTATAATATTTATATAAGTAAATTTTTTGTTCAAGCTAACATAGTTGTCAATGGATTTCGTTTAACAACTTAAAACTAATGGATTGAGAATTAATAATAATCACATTCCAGAGCTTAGACTTAGGCAATATCTGTTCAAGATAATTGAGCCAAACCAGAAATGTAGAATTAACTACGTTAAGAGTTTAAAGATTGAGGCTTGGGCAAAAATAGCATAAAGATGAGAGCGAGAATATAGATGTTATTAATTTTCAATGCAGAAAAGGAGACCACATGAGTAAACAGCTTTCTTTTACAAAGATTGAAAATGAATTACTTCATAAATTCAGAAAAAAGATGGACTTAGCAGAATCAACAGAAGATGTGAAGAAATTTTATGCCTACACTACCACCGACCTTTTAAACTTAGCATTTGAAGAGAAAATCAACTTTACACATAACGACATTGAGTTAACACCAAACAAGGAGCCAAACTACAAATTAAAGAATTTAACGGCGAAAACTGACCATTTTGACTCCATATGGACACAATCAGATCTTCCGAAAATAATTGACAGATTTACGGCAACCGCGGTAAAACATTATAAGCATCTTGAAAAAGGACCTGGAAAGACAGAATCTAAGATCAGGATGTAAAGAAAACATCTGTAGGAGGGGTTATTACTTATGTCTATGCCCAACAGAGCAATGTCGTTGAATTAAGAGAAACGTAGGATGTGTTTAGCAAAGTGCCCCATCAATAATTCATTAAGTTTTGATGGGTTCACTTTGCTAAACACATCCTACAATATTACAATACTCGATTTATATGTTATGACTGAGGATTCCAGATGTACGACCATAGGGTACACCAAAGAAATCAAGGTTGAATAATATTCAAAGATATCAAAAGATTGATGGCTAAATACCTCATTTAGCTCACCACGTTTAGTATATGACTAACCCCATAATCTGAACCAGCAGTATCTCCTCCCCTAACAACTCTGCTTCATGTCTACTTCATGGCTATTTGATAAATCTATGTCATCTTTTCAACTAATACAAAATAATGGAATTTGGTTGTCTTCACATTCGGTTAATGCTATCATTTTTGTTTTCACCCCACATGTATAATTTGTATCTTTTACAACGCAAGATTTAAAGATTTATAGTACAAAAGAATACTGTATTTTTGCTGTTTATGCATAGGCTCTATACTATAATAGAGAATGTAGTTTTATTGAATACAGAATCCAGGAGTCTGAAGCCAGAATAATAGAAAACATGATTTAGAGAAAATGCAAACTAACTCTTAAGATTAAAGACATGGTAAAATGATAACGAACTTATGCTTTATTCTGGATTCTGTCTCCTGAATTCTGTATTCCAAACTTGTTTGCGGCCTCGCCGCATTATGATATTTAACGATTAATTATAAGGCACAGCCTTATAACAATGCGTAAAAAAGCAAAGTTTTCACAGGGTAAAAATATTATGATAGCAGAAACAGATAGGCAAGAACAGCGAAGGTTTTTCAGCGAGCAGTTTCAAAAACGTATAAAAAAGTCACGGGGTTACAGCCCACTTAAAAGCTCTATTGCTAGAGAGAGGGCAATGTATAAATTATTAATGGAAAGCTTTAGAGATAACTCTACTGTTATCTGGAAGAGCACGTTCTTCCCGTCTGAAATTATCTATGCCATGGATGCAGTTCCTTTATATATTGAAAGCTTCAGCGCCATCGCATCGGCGGTCGGCCTCTCAACAAAGATACTCCATGCATCAGATAAAGCAGGTTTTTCAAAAGATTCCTGTACATTCCTCCGGGGTGTTATGGGCGCATCAAATAACAATATACTTCCAAGGCCGGATGCCCTAGTCTCATCATCTTATTACTGTGACGGAGACCCAAAGATATTTGACATATTTGCAGAAAAATATAAAAAACCTCATTTTTATCTACACGTCCCATATGAAACAGACACAGATGAATCCGTCGAGCTCCTTGCAGAACAACTGGAAGAGATAGCCTTTAATCTGGCTCGTGAAACAGGTAAAGAGTTCTCTGTTGACAAGCTGGGAGAGATCATTGAAAACTCCAACGAAGCGCACATAAACCTGCAAAAAGCAATGGAGATCAGAAAACAAGCTCCTTCCGTTGTCTTGGGAGGTGAGGCAATAGATTATATTGCCGGAATATCTCAACTATGGGGATCAAAACAAATGGTCAGGATTTCCAAGCTGCTTTATGAAGAGTTGGCAGAAAGGGCGGAAAACGCATATACCCCTGTGGAAGATGAAAAGTACAGGCTTTTGTGGTGTCACCTCAGGCCGTATTATAATGACGACGTCTTTGATTATCTTGAAATGGAGCATAAAGCGGTTATAGCATTTGAGAATGTAAATCTTATAACATGGAAAGAGATGGATCCTCAAAAACCTTTTAGATCATTGGCAGAAAAACTATTAACAAGCCCTGGAATTGGCCGTTCGGAAAGGATGACCGCATCGATCTCTAAAATGGTTTCAGATTACAAGATAGACGGTATCATTTGGATGGCATCATGGGGATGCCGTCACTTTAACAGTTTGTCACAGGTGGTAAAGGATAGTCTCCGTAAGGAGATGGATATCCCATTTTTTATTTTAGATCTTGAATGTGTAGACCAAACAAATTACTCAGGAGAACAGGTTAGAACTCGCTTGGATGCATTTATAGAAATTTTAGCAGAAAAAAGACAATTTGCACATATAGAATAATGATTACCGCAGGAATTGATATAGGGTCCGTATCAACGGAAGTTGTAATAGTTGGCAATGATAATGAGATAATTGATTCTGTTGTTGTTGCATCACAAATGGACATGGAAAAGACAGCCAAAGATGCAATGGATGTAGTGTTGGAAAAGTCTGGCCTTAAAAATGAAAATATCGACTATATAATCGCCACTGGTTATGGTCGCAATAACGTTCCATTTGCAAATAAGGCGGTTACTGAAATTACGTGCCATGCAAAAGGCGCTCAGTTCCTCTACCCCGGAACCAGGACTATTATTGATATCGGAGGGCAAGATTCAAAAGCAATTGCCATTGCAGATGGAAAAAATGGAAACACAAGAGTCATAGACTTTGTTATGAATGATAAGTGCGCCGCAGGCACTGGCAGATTTCTTGAGGTTATGGCTGGAGTACTGAACGTTGATGTAAAGGATTTAGGTGAACTATCTCAGAAATCAACAAAAGAGATATCCATCAGCAGCATGTGTACTGTATTCGCAGAGTCAGAAGTGATATCTCTAATACATCAACGTCTTTCAAAGGAGGATATTATCAGCGGACTTCACACTGCTATATCACGAAAGGTGTTAAGCCTTGCACAAAGAATACCCATTGAAGATGAAATAACACTAACAGGCGGAGTTATGAAAAACTCCGGAATGTGCAAGAAACTGATGGAAGAACTTGCACCCGGACGCGTAAACATGCCTGATGACCCACAAATAGCCGGAGCCCTCGGTGCTGCAATTATTGCCAGGAAATACGTTAATCCCCCCGGTAGTTAGAAATGGATTTAACTATCTTAATCGCCTTTCTTTTTGACCAGATTGCGGGAGACCCATACTGGTTTCCTCATCCTGTAAGGGGAATTGGTAAACTCATACAGGCAACAGAATTTGCTCTCCGATATCTCCGCGTACATGAAAGAGTCGCTGGCATTATCCTTACCATCTTTGTAATAGGAATCACATACATAGCGACATTTCAGATAATATCCTATTCTCATAAATTAGGAAACATATTTCATATTATCACAGGTATATTAATAATCTATTTTACACTTTCAGTTCGCAGTCTAATAAAAGAGGCAAAGAAGATCACCTCTCTGTTAAAGTTGAATGATTTGCATGGCGCAAGGAGAGAGTTGTCAAACATAGTAGGAAGGGATACCGAGAATTTAGACAGAAACCAGATTATGTGTGCATGTATTGAATCATTGGCAGAAAACATGGTGGACGGAATAATATCACCAATGTTTTTTGCGTTTGTTGGCGGCCCACCACTTGCGATGGCCTACAAAGCAGTTAATACACTAGACTCAATGGTAGGTTATAAAAACAAGAGGTATCTTCGTCTCGGTTGGGCATCAGCCAGGCTAGATGATTTGGCTAACTATATCCCTGCCAGAATAACGTTGGGATTAGTGCCTGTGGCATCTTTTTTTTGTGGCTGTAAGCCAACAAAATCATTGAAAATTGGCATTCGTGATGGGCGTAAACACCCCAGCCCCAATAGCGGCATCTCTGAAGCCTTGTTTGCCGGTGCATTGGGAGTACAATTGGGAGGAACCTCTTCATACAAAGGAATAGTTTCCCATAAACCTTTGATTGGTGAAACAGAGGATCCATTGTCATTAAAAAAAATATATAAGACAATACAAATTATACACATTTCTTCATTGTTAATGATTATCCTCGGATTAACAGTATCTGTAATCATTAGCAACATATCCTTATAATCTTTATCCTGACCGTATTGTGTATGGGTTAACAATCCCCCGTTTGCTAAATTATTTTTTTTTATCCTACATTTTTCCATGCCCAAGGATATCAAACATAATGACTGCGGTAATGATTACATATCATCCACCAAACCATAAATACGACATCCTAAAATATACTCTACATGTCAATTTGGATGATAGGTCATGTAATAAGACACAGGTCTCCGTGAATTTAGCAGAATTAGATACATATCAGAACAGTTTATCATGCCAGTCCGGAATCACTTCTTCACAAAAGAGGCCTTTACCAGGACCTACTATTCTTTGCAGAAGGATTAATCAAATATTTACAATATATCCCCTTACACTGCAGTAATACATTTCCTTACATCTCTGTAATATATTTCCTGACACAGTCGTAATATATTTCCTAATAGCACTTTAATACTAACACCATTAAAATAAAAAAATAAATCCCCTGAGTAAATAACCGATAGTATCTTAAGAAAGAAGTATTAATAATTCCAGCCTGGTGGACTGGGATAAACGGTATTATATTACTTATCTAAGGAGATTTGTATGAGCAAAAAAGACATTGTTTCTGTAGCTGGTACTGCTAAGGATGATACCCCTCAAAGAGCAGAGAAAAAAGGAAGGTTTTCATTAAAAATTGGTGGGAAATTAATCCTGGCCTTTTTATTAGTTGGGCTTCTACCATTTGCGGTTATATCAATTTTGTCGCTAATAAGCAGCTCAAGGGCTCTGGAAAAACAGGCTTTCAATAGCCTTCTATCTTCCCGTGAGATCAAGAAAGCGCAAATTGAACGTTTTTTTGCGGAACGTAAAGGCGATATGGGCGTTCTTGTTGATATGGTTGGTACATTGCGGCAGGAATCCATAAATAAACTGAGTGCTGATCGCGATGTGAAACTTGAGGCGGTTGAACGTTACTTTAATACCTCCAGGGACCAGATTATTACATTTTCCGGGAATCAGATGGTTGTCGATGCCATGAAAGGTTTTTCAACAACCTTTAAAGATGTGCTTAGTGAAACGGAGATGGAAGAAGATAAGCTAACAAATATGCGTCAAGAGCTGATGACATATTACACAGGTGATTATGACGGTGAATACAGAAAACAGAATGATGGGAAATCGTCAAAAGCACAAAGTTATTTAGGCCAGCTTGACGACGAGTCAGTGGCCTTACAGTATATGTATATCAAGGCAAATCACCATCCACTGGGCTCTAAACACATGTTAGACAGTTCTGATGACAGCTCCGGATATAGTGATTTACATGGTAAGATTCACCCTATTATCAGGAAATACCTTGAGAAATTCGGTTATTATGACATATTCCTTGTGGACTCAAAGAGCGGTGACATAGTATATTCCGTTTTTAAAGAGCTTGACTACGCAACCTCTCTGATAAACGGACCGTACGCGCAAACAAACTTTGGCGAGGCCTTTCGTAAGGCTAATGCAATATCAGATAAAGATGCCTTTGTCTACGTTGACTATGCTCAGTACGCACCTTCATATGAAGCACCAGCCTGCTTTCTGGCATCTCCAATATACGATGGTAATGAAAAAGTTGGTGTTGCAATGTTTCAGCTGCCCATTGATAAGCTGAACGAGATAGTAGGACAGCGTTCTGGCCTTGGTGAGACAGGTGAAACCGTGCTTGTGGGAAATGATCTGCTTATGCGTTCAGACTCCTATCTTGACCCGGAATTTCATGGTGTAATTTCTTCATTCAAAAAACCTGAAACAGGAAAATTTGATAATATTTCAGTTACCAACGCAATTACCGGAAAAAAGGGAGCTTTAGTAACTACAGATTATAAAGGAAATCAGGTACTTTGTGCCTATGCACCAGTAAAGGTTTTTGGTGAGACATGGGCAATGGTATCAAAGATTAATATTTCAGAGGCATTTTGTCCAAAGGACGAAAATGGAGAATACTTCTTTGCAAAGTATGCAGAGAAATACGGATATTACGATCTCTTCTTAATAAACCCTGACGGATACTGCTTTTATACCGTATTTAAAGAACCGGACTATCAGACAAATCTGATAAATGGAAAATATAGTAGTTCAAACCTTGGAGAACTGATAAGAAAAGTCTCCAGTACCGGTCAGTATGGAATAGCAGATTTTGCCCCTTATGCACCTAGTAATGACGCACCTGCGTCATTTATAGCCCAACCGGTAGTGAATAATAACAAAGTAGAGCTTATTGTGGGATTGCAGTTATCCTTAGAATCAATTAATACCATTATGCAGCAGCGTGATGGCATGGGCGAGACCGGGGAAACCTACCTTGTCGGAGAAGACAAACTGATGCGATCAGACTCGTTCCTGGATCCGGATAACCACACAGTTGTGGCATCTTTTGCAAACCCTAATAAGGGAAGTGTAAACACAGATGCGGCAAATGATGCATTGGC
>JAIQZO010000014.1 GCA_021777055.1 Candidatus Anammoxibacter sp.
CTAAAATGCCTAAAATTATAGAAATTTATTATTTATAAAAAACAAAGCTATTAACTTTAGGTACTTTTTCGCATCATGATGTTGCAAAATGTTCATAAATATGGAACATTATTGCACTGCAAAAGGCTAACCGGACAATGCTGGTTGTGAGTAGAAAAAATTAAAAACTCTTTTAAGTATAATTGTTAGAAACGGCCTCTAAAACAACTGACTAACTCTATAATTGTACCACCGCTGTAACTATTTGTAAAATAGAATGTTATGAAGATTGTGTGGTAACAAATGTCAATCTTATGACATTGCCTTGTAATGAAAGACCATACAATCTTTGTAATGCAATATCTTACAAGTAAATTAGCGAACTATTTTACTCTGATTGACATTTGGCAATGATTGTGATATATGTTTTATATTGTTTGGCATGAATTAAGTTTATTAGGGACTATGAGTTGTAATAAGTTTACTCAAATTAATACTAAGAAATATCGTAGAAACAAAATAGAGATAACTTAAAAGAAGAGTACTTCAAGCCGCAAGACCAATATGAGGACTATGATCGCCTGGCTTTATAGATAAAGAGGAGGGTAGATGCAGGTGCAATTGCTGGGATAGTATTGTTTTTGATGCTGATAAATCAGGCGTTGGCGTAATTTGGATCTTGATAGCTCTCATTACAGCATGCTTTTGGTATCTGGACGCTAAGTGGAAAGTCTTTCAATATGCTACCGCAGACCGTATAGGGATTATAGAAGCGCTATTCGGGATGAGTAAGAGCTGTTAATTAAATAGACGACGCCTCTTCAGATATACAGCAGGTGGTACAAATCCTATTCATCCAGATGAAAGGGAATTTCCTCCTAAGCCACTTAGTATTAGTGAATCAGTATTTAAGGATTTTGTTATGCGGCCATATGTTTTAATTATTATATGTTTAGCACTGGCAGCAAATGAATTAACAACGAAATTTATACTTACATGATTTTTCACGGCATTGCAGTGGAGAATGCATTGAATGCGGAGTTAGGCAATTTTTTTTTAATCACAGGATACATCAGTGTTAAGTAACGAATTCATTGATCTACTAAAAGCAATTGTAAGACAACCAAGTGTTGTAGGTGCTGAATATTCATTCTTTAGGGTGTTACAACGTGAGCTAGAAGAACGAGGTGCGAATGTTACCTGGTATGAGGGCCTCTTGGTTGCTCAAGGTAGCAAACCTTTTAGTACTATGTTTTCTGCTCACATTGATAGACATGGCCTTATTTGCACCGGCCCAAATGAATTTCAGTATGCGGCTTTCGTATCTGCCGATAGAACTGAACTTTTAAACAATTCTGTTTCCACGGAGTTAATGACAAAAATTGCTGAACGATTTCAGTCTGCATCAGTTTTTGCCTACGAACCATGGTCGGGTGTCTACATGGGAAACGGCATTATAAAAAGTTCGTATATCTGTGAATTTAGGAATAACTTGATTTTTGAGGTAGAAGGGCTTGATGATGTTGTTGCGGGAACACCTGTCGCTTTTAAAGACAGTCTCAAAATCAATGGTAGTTTGCTTGAAGCACAATTAGATAATGTATTAACCGCTGCGGTGCTTGTGCATCTATTTAGTCTCGGTTTTAAGGGTACTGCATTTTTTACGGCGCAAGAAGAATCTGGAAAAAGCTGGCGTTATTTGCTGGAGTGGTTTCGTAGATTCGGAGGGTCAACTAATAGGCTCTTTGTAGTTGACACTAGTCCTTTTCCAAGCGTTGATGAAGCGCATCACCAGCAACTTGTTCTAAGGGAAAAGGACGCTAATGCCTCTTTTAACAAGGATGTTACCATGGTCATTGAGGACTTTTGTCAAAAAAACAATATTAGCTATTTGTATAAAGACAGATATGTAGAAGAAAACAACGAACGATTGGTTAGCTTGGGTAAAAAACCCAGATCACTAGGCCGTACAGAATTAGGCAGAATAATAGCTGCTTCAAATGGACTGGTTGACGGTACAACTATACAGATTCCCTCCACTGGATATCACACAATGGAGGAATCAGCATCCAAAGAGTCTGTGGATGCATTTATAAGGTTATTAACAGTGTTATCGAATGTAAGGGGGAAGTAAATCTAGCCAAAAATATTTGAAATTTTGTGTTCAAAGGTTCAACGTTCAATGTTCTTTTTGTCTTCTTGTTTGCCTGTGTCAGTGCGTCAGATAGATATGTTTTTCTCTTTATCTGCACCATCTAGCTATGACGCATAGGATTTAATTATGGCAGAACTTACGCCTGTTAGAAGGCTCCATCTTTCAAAGTATTCTACGTTTAATCCTGAGTTTAAGTGTAATAAGATGCAGAAGGATAATAGAGCTTTAAATATTCTAAAAATGATGTAAAATGTTCATATATATATGTTAATTTTGGCCTAATGTTGATGAAGGTGCATGTAATAAATTACAGATGTAACACGTATATTCACATTATTTTTTACCAGATGTTAATTGCCTAATCCTAAACACCGCTAAGGCCGCGCTTCCGGTTTGGTTGAATCGGTTAGAATAAATCTAGCCAAAAATATTTGAAATTTTGGGGTTTAAAGGTTCAACGTTCAACGTTTTTTTTGTTTCTGTATTTTAACCTTTGAACTGTGAACCATGAACACGAAAAAAGCTTATTTACTGCTGATTATAAATTTAAGAGATAAAATCGTACAATTAGGACGCAAGAATCTAACGTAAATCTGAGTGTTACATACACAATTTATTAGATGCTCCATCCTTAAAGTTTCAAATATAAGAGAGTAAATCATAAAGATGGGAAGTAAAGTAAATATATCTAGACTCGAGTTGAACGTTTCAGACATAGATCGTAATTATTATCAGGAACATAAGTTTACGATGGCACATCAACCATCAGAGACAGAAACATATATAATTGCCCGCATACTGGCTTTTGCACTAAATGCCAACGACCGCCTCCTATTCACCAAAGGGAATGATAGAAATCATGAGCCTGACATCTGGCAAAAAGATCTGATTGGCGATATTGAATTATGGATAGAGATTGGAGAACCATTAGAAAAACGGGTACGTAAAGCGTGCGCATGTTCAAAGGATGTCATTATATATACCTATAACGGTCCACTCTCTGATACATGGTGGAAGCAGAAAAGTTCAAAGTTTAAACAATTAAAGAATCTATCAGTGATAAACCTGCCTGCACAAATCCTGGAGGATTTGGTTACAATGATAAACCGAACAATGGAATTGCAGTTCACAATTAATGATAGACATGTATGGATATCCAACAAAGACCGTATAGTTGAGTTTGATCCAATAATATGGAAAGAAAAGTATTTAGAGTAATTTGCTGTTTATACTAAACTGTAAAAAGTGGGATTATTGAATATACATAAATACTGTGAAGCCGCAGCCAAAAGACTAGATACTAGATTCTAGATACTGGAACTTGATACTAGATGCCAGATAATCTATCCCGGGACCTTAAAATCTTACACCTCAAATTGAGTTTGAGCTTTAGTATATCGAAAAAAATAACAAGCCTAACTATTGCCAGTATCCTGTATCTAGAATCAAGTATCAGGCTTCATGTATTTTGGTTGCGGCTTTGCGGTGCTATGGATATTGGCATTTTGTAAGATAAAAGAAATCATTTTACAATCAATACTCACACCACTCAATTACCTTCCCAATATTTTTGTTCCAATCTGTCTGCCATTTTTCCGCTATATAGCGTGCAGGTGATTTCTCCCTTACAAAGATATATTCCTTTATTGGCATTAGATAAATAGACTCATCTTCTTTTTTCTCATTTAAGTGATGATGTTTTTTCAGATTTAAAGTGGAAATCTCTAATAATTCTTTTGCATAGTCAAGCACCTTTTTGCCTTTAATTGTAGCCTGGAGTGCATCCCTTGCTACATTCTGTCGCAAGTTAATGATATCCTTATAACTCCAATTTGCAGTTAAATCTTCAACGTGTTTGCAACCTGCTTGATCATCAACAATGCTCTTCACCAATGCGGCAACAGATGGAACCAGATCAGGCGGAACCGTATCGCTGTTGCGAAATTCTATGTAATCTCTCAGACGGGCATCTGTATATATATAGCTGGAATGGAGTTTATAATCTTCTATCGTAGGAAAATACCCTTCGTATCCATGTTCCATAAATTTACGGAAAGTAAGTTTTTTTTCAGGGGTGATGGGCATTCCTTTACGGAAAAAGAACATAAATGGTATATCTAATGAGTACTCAATCCAGTCGTCAAGACTGAAGTGTGTCTCGTAAAAAAGTTTTGGCAGTGTGAATCGCTCAGGGTCAGTCTTTAAAGAAATATATGTTCGATAACTTAAGTATTTACTTGTTTTCCCATGACAGAATGGTGAGTTTGCATAGATTGCCGTAATAATTGGCGCAATCCTTACCATAGTCCGGAATTTATTTGACATGTTCTTCTCACTGGTATAGTCAAAGTTTACCTGAATCGATGCTGTTTGCTTTGACCAATCCTGACTATATGGCATTCCATGGCTTTGCCGGTATTTGATTGCTAACAAGCTGCGTAGTTTAGGAATGAGCTCAACTTCGGAAATTCTACTTATGGGCTGAAAGCCCAACCCAAGCCATGCAATATTATACAGTTTTGACATTTCATGAATTTCATTTCTATGTAACCGAAATTCACGTGCCACATCGTGAATTGTGGAGTATGGACTTCCGGTAAATTCAATCCTGCCATCAGATTCTAAGGTAATCCTTGTCCCTTTTCCCCGTTCAAGCTCTAAAATATCACCGTTATCTAGTTGAGTTACTTGCCATCCCAATTCGTCCCGCAGTCTCTTTAAAACCTGTAAATATCCCTTTTTGCCATAATAACGTGCGGCTTTTCCCGAATTCCTATACACTCCCAACTTTTCGCACTCAATACCAATACGCAAGGATTTCTTGCTTTTACAGACGGCTTTGTATTGTTTTACAATCTGAGAAACCTTAGTGATAATCTCGCTTTTATCAATATCTTTTTCAAGTGGTTCTTTATCCATCAGGAGTTACTATTGGGTTTTAAAAAGAATAAACCAGATCAACCTGCTTGCTAAGTTTCATACCATAACATTGCACTTAAACTAACAAAACAATTGGTTTTTTATACAGTATTCTAAAGATTTTGACCAGGGAAATATGGAAAATTCTTTAACTCTGCCAAATGTAATCTGCAAATATTAAAAAAATATATTGAACCTAAATTGAGCGGTTTGTATCAACAACTTGAGTATTCTTCTGTTATTGCTAAAGTTGCCTACCAACCACATTTAGGATATAATTAATACATACCATCATGAGTATTTTGTGCTCATTAAAATTATTATAGAGGGGTAATACAATGCCGGCACCATATAAATCAGAATATCTTTTTGACTGGATGGTTAATTTAAGACGACGGTTACACCGTTGTCCGGAGTTGGCTTTTGAAGAGGTAGAAACAGCGCAAACAATCATTTCTGAACTTGAACGCCTTAAAATACCTTATCAGTATGATGGACCTGGAGGCTGCCTTGTTGGAAGGATGACTCATAAGAGTAAAGATGTCCCTACAATTGCAATCCGGGCGGAAATGGATGCTCTACCAGGCCCGGAGAATACAGGTCTACCTTTTTCCTCCTCTATTGAAGGTAAAATGCACGCCTGTGGCCATGATGCACATATGACCATGGTACTAGGCGCGGCTGCTTTATTAAAACAGACACCGCCACCTTGTAATATTCTGTTCGTTTTTCAACCAGCAGAAGAGAGAGGCGGCGGTGCTCGTGTTGTTTTAAAAACCGGTGTTCTTAAAGATGTTAACGCAATCTTTGGCGGACATGTGACTCACCATTACAGGGTAGGAGAAATCATGGTGGCTGTTGGTGTAATTACCGCACAATCAGACCGTTTTGCCATTACTATAAAAGGAAAGGGCGGACATGGTGCCAGACCACACGAAGCAACTGATGCAGTGGTTATCACGGGGTTGTTAATTACTGCAATACAAACACTGGTATCTAGAGAAATAAATCCGGTCTTTCCGTCAGTCGTGACAATAGGGACTATAAAGGCGGGCAGCGCGCCAAACGTAATAGCAGAGAATGCTTTTTTAGAAGGTACTATTCGTTCCACAAGGCTTGAAGTACGCAATCATATCCATGCCGGACTCAAGCGAATAACTAGCGCGATTGGTGATCTTCACAATGCCAATATTAAATTGGAGATAACCAAAGGCTCACCTCCCGTTATTAATACAAAACGGGAGACAGAGGTTGCGTACAGGGCAGCAGAAAAAATTGTTCTTAATGACGGATTAATGGTTATGGATTATCCCAGCATGGGATCTGAAGATTTCTCTTACTATTTACAAAAAATTCCAGGAAGTTATTTACGTTTTGGTGCACGGAAAGATGAACAGGAATACATTCCACTGCATAGTCCTAAATTCGATATTAATGAAAATGTACTTAAAATAGGCGCTGACTTCTTTGATGAAGTTGTTAGAGAGGCGGAGAAAGAGTACAGATTCTATTAAGTGGTTTGAAAGCTTCCCTATTTTCGTGCGAAGATGTTAAATTTGTCTGAATTTGTAAAGGAGATAAAAACAGAGATTTTCGTTACTGTTTGACATCCTGTACTAGCTGCGCTAGCTCCGAGAGAAGCTCATGAGAATAGTGAACCTGGACTGCCGATGTAGATATTCTGTATTTGAAAGATTTTAAAAGCTCCAATGTAAGTTATTGCCAGTAAAAGAAACTAAAAGTACACAGGATATTAAATTTCTCACGTCTGGTTGGCGGTTTAACTTGGTTTTTTAGGAATTAAGATGAGTCATTCTCGCTTTGATTTTGAGAAGTATCTTTAGTAAGATTCGTACTAACAGGTCGTATGTATCCCCTGTTCGTCCTGAAAATAGGGATTATCTCCTTGAAATAATCCTTATCTAATCTAAACGTCCTAACAAGACGGACTTCTTTGACACGGTTATAAAAAAATATGACAGTTACTGCTCTAAAGAAAGCGGAGATTGCAAAGATCGTTAAAAGCCTTTCTCCCCATATTGGGGGTACGTAATAAGCTGCCCACCCTCCTAGAAAAGCGCCGGCGCAAGCTGAAAATGCGGTCATGGCGTTGAAATACGATATACAACGTACCCTTTTCTCAGAGATGGCAGATTCATATATAAAATTAGTTGTACACAAGTTAAAACCACTCCAGACAATTCCGGAAGGTATTTGAATAATAAAGAGATAATAGAAATTACTTGAGACAAGCCAGAAAGCAGGGACAAGGAAAATCACAATGCTACAAATCTTGATTACAAATAGATTGCCAAATCTATCACCTATCCGTCCCCATACAGGTTTTAATAAAAGACCAAAAAAAAGTGGGCCATGTAACAATAATGTATTGAATATACCCGTAATGTATACTTTTAAGCAGGTATACAGCGAAATACGGGGATCCAAATGATACAGAAAATGACAACCCGGATAAAAAAAAGACATACTTGCCAAAATTCCCGGTCTTTGCCTTCTTAAGAAATTGAAAGAACGAAAAGTAGTGTTCTGGTCTTGCGTGAAGAGGGGCATCGTATTGTGTAAACAAGAGACATGATGAAACTATTCTAAAGATGAAGGCAAGGGCGAAAATCGTAATAAATCCCCAGACCATGCTCTGTCGTTGCATCTGAAGAAAAAAACCCATTAATAAGACAAAGACCAGAGAGGAAATCCCTACGACCATTTCCCTTCTTCCGAAATATAAACCAATTATTCTTATTGGGACAATATCAGACATAAGAGAGGCCCACGCTGGCGCTGTCATTGAACCCATAACCATGTACAGGCAGAAGAAAACTATTAGCATCCAAAACTGGATTGGTATTGGAACAAAATGGACTAATATAATGGGCACTACCATAAAGCCTTGAATTAATGAGAAAAGAGAAACAAAGTTTCTTCGGCTCTTAAACAGTTTTATGATATCGGGTAGCCAAAGTTGAACTATACTAACCAGTAGCTGAGGAATGGACGATAATAGACCGATCTGAAAAACGTCTGCATTTATAAATAATACAAGGGGACGAATAAAATATTAAAAGATCGATGTGGAAATACCTGCGAAACTTCCTTCAAGGATAGATCTCCTTAGTGTCCCGCGTATTTTAATCTTTTGTAGGTTAAGATGTGACGCGTCATCATCGAAGGCCTTGTTAAGAAAGGGTTTAACCATAGGGTTGCAGATTGGGTAGAAGTGTTTTCATGTAAAACGTCTGAAAAATGATGCTTTATTCTTTGGTTTAATGGGTTAATTATTTTGCAAAGATGCTCCTTTTGGATAACGGTAAGCATGTCCCTTATGGGGTCCAATTCTACATGAGTTAAAATAAATATGCAAAATTAATCTTCATTGATCTGTTTTCTATAGTATTGTGAAATGAAAAAGAGTTTAGTGATGCCCTGAGAGACTTCATAATTTGATCCTTAGTCTAGGTTTAATAAAAGGTAGAAGTATAATAGAGCTTTAAATATTCTTAATATGATGTAAAATATTACCGTCTATTTGTTAATTTTGACCTAATGCTTAAAGTTTCAGATCGAAGAAAGTAAATCATAAAGATGGGAAGTGAAGTTCAAAGTTTAAACAATTTAAGAATCTATTCATTGGGGATTGGTACTTTATTATAAACAAAAGAACGGGGCTGAATAATTGCGGCCTGTTATTTTTCCCCCACCGTTAGTTATAGCTACAAAATTACAACACATTTAGGAGTATCATATGGGGCTGATTTATACGGAAATCGAACTTTCAAATCCGAGGGATCGGAATATCAAGCCAATTAACATAAAGTCTTTGGTTGCCACGGGTTCATTGCATCTATGTATACCAGAACATGTTGCCATTCAGCTTGAACTCGAAGAACTATATAAACGGGAAGCAACGACAGCTGATGGTAAGAAACACTTGGTGCCATATATGGGGCCAATATCGATAAAGTTTGAGAACCGTGGCTGTTTCACTGGTGCATTAGTATTTGGAGATGAAGTGCTTTTAGGTGCTGTTCCAATGGAAGATATGGACGTATTGGTATCACCGGCAAAACAAGCTCTCATTGTTAACCCAGAGAGTCCAAATATTGCAATGTCCGTAGCTAAGTGAATGCAAGAAAAAGACCATTTTATGATACACTCTTTTCTCGTAAGGTCTGTCCATGATCGGTATGGGACAGGCGCGTATAGAGTGAGTTTATAAACTCTAACCAAACCCGGAATCACATCACTAAATGTCAATTTACTAATCACTTTGAATCTACAGTCGCAAACCCACCAATTATTTTGCTTCCCTAAAATATGTTACTGAAAAATATAAAGATACAAAAAATACCCTACCGTCTGTATATAGATACGGGAGGAACATTTACAGACTGTATTGCTGTTACACCAGATGAAAATATAGTTAGAAAAAAGATCCTTAGTAATGGCTGTCTCAGAGGGACGGTTAAGAGAGTCATTTCCCTTAATGAACTTGAAATAGATGAGAATTGGGACATTGATGCGGATGTACTTGGCGGTTATCATTTCTCTCTTTTAGTCGGTAATGATGAACCGGTTTTAATACGTAGCTATGATTTCAAGAAAAAGCGCATTTATTTAAAAGGAGATGTATACATATCAGAAACGGATAGTCTGAGAAATTTCGCAATTTATTCCGGAGAAGAAGCTCCTCTAATGCTTGCCAGAATGATTACTGCAACGAACTTGAATTCACCTCTCCCTCCCATTGAAATGCGGTTAGCCTCAACAAAGGGAACAAATGCACTGCTGGAAAAAAAAGGCGCAGAGATGGTCTTAATTGTTACCAGTGGATTTAAAGATATCATGAACATTGGTAATCAGCAGAGACCGGATATCTTTTCATTAAATGTAGAAAAGCCAGATCCTTTATGCCGTTACGTTATTGAAGTTGATGAGCGAGTTAATAGCAATGGGGAAATAATCAGAGCTTTAAACTCTTCTGATATTGAAACTAAGCTTACTAAGTATCTAAAGAAAGGAGTCAAAGTTGCTGCGGTTGCATTATTAAACGCATATCAAAATCCTGATCATGAAATCAAAATAGGCAAATTACTAAGACAGACTGGTTTTCAATATGTTTCGCTTTCCACGGAACTTGGGTCAAAAATAAAATATTTACAAAGGACAGAGACTGCGGTTGTTAATGCATACTTATCTCCTGTAATCGGGAGTTATATAGATTCTATTTCTAAAAACCTTAATGGCAAAAAATTACTGGTAATGAATAGTGCCGGTGGGCTAGTCAATGGACACTCTTTTCATCCTAAAGATAGTCTTTTAAGCGGTCCCGCAGGTGGGGTTGTGGGGGCGTCGGCAGTTAGCCGCGAATTAGGAGTAGAAAGGTTTATTTCGTTTGATATGGGTGGAACTAGCACTGATGTCTCTCGCTTTGATAGTGATTTTGATTACAGCTTTGAACTTGAAGTTGGGGGTGCACACATAAATTCACCAACGCTATCAATCGAGACGGTTGCTGCCGGTGGCGGTTCTCTCTGCTTTTTTGATGGTTACAGGATACAAGTAGGACCGGAAAGCGCAGGTGCAAGTCCCGGACCATCATGTTATGGTGCAGGTGGACCATTGTGCATTACTGATGTCAATCTTCTTCTAGGTCGCCTGGATGTTACTCGCTTTGGTATTCCGGTTTCATCCATATACCCGGAAAAGGAGTTGGAGAATCTTGTTGCCCAAGTTGAAAGGTCCAGTGGTGAAAGTAAAGAAAAAGAAGAGCTCCTCACCGGTTTTATCCGCATAGCCAATGAGCATATGGCCGATGCGATAAAAAAGATTTCCATAGCAAAAGGATATGATCCCTCTAAATATGCTTTAATCGCATTTGGCGGTGCAGGCGGATTGCATGCTTGTGAAATTGCGGACATACTAAATATTAAAAAGGTGCTGCTCCCATCTGATGCTGGTCTGTTAAGCGCCTATGGATTGGGTGAGGCTAGGGTGGAAAGGTTTGCAGAGCAGCAGTTTTTGTGTCCTTTAACGGAAATTATTAATCAGATTCCAGAGATAATAAATAGGCTTGGCAATGTTGCTACAAAGAAACTTATAACGGATAGCTTAAGCTTTAACAGTGATGAAATAAGGATAAGGTTGGCAACTGTTTCACTAAGATTTAAAGGGCAGGAAAACTGCCTGGAAATACCCTTTACCGATGTAAAAAGTGTGACAAGCAAATTTAAAGAGAGGTACATCAGTGTTTATGGTCATTGGACGTACAATCGTGATGTTGAGGTAGAATCAGTAAGGGTTATTGCATCCTTTTCCAGTGATAAACAAAAAGAGACTACTCTGGAACCAATGATCTATTTACCTGAACCTCATCATTTTAAGAAAGCATTGATTATTAAAGCATGGCAAAACATTCCGGTTTTTACCACTGACCACCTTAAACCTGGAGCTCTAATAAATGGACCTGCTTTGCTGCTTGACAAACATAGCACCTGCCTGGTGCAAAATAATTGGGAACTTAAGATTGATAGCTCCGGAACTGGAGTATTGGAAAGAAAAAGAGGCAAGGAAAGAGACATTAGTAAAAAGAGAGGTTGGACGAAAGAGATAGAACTGGAAATATTCACTAACAGGTTTATGTCCATTGCAGAAAATATGGGTGCGATGCTTGAAAGGACTTCCCTTTCGGTTAATATTAAAGAGAGGCAGGATTATTCATGCGCTCTTATTGACCCCAATGGTGAACTTGTTGCAAATGCACCTCACATACCGGTGCATTTGGGAAGCCTTGGCTTGTGTGTACGAACCCTGCGGGATTACATACCAATGGAACCTGGTGATACAATCGTGACTAATCACCCAAAATTTGGTGGCTCTCATCTACCTGATATTACCGTTGTAACTCCGGTTTACACTAAAGACCGCCAACTATTGGCCTATGTTGTAAACAGGGCGCATCATGCGGAAATAGGGGGGGCGAGGCCAGGTTCTATGCCTCCTGGTGCAAGTTGTCTTGCAGAGGAAGGTGTAGTTATTAAGCCTTTCCACTTAGTAAGAAATGGGGAAGTAAACTGGGAACAGATAAAGAAAATACTTAATGAAGGCGAGTATCCAAGTAGATCAATAGATGAGAACATTGCGGACCTTAATGCCGCACTTGCTGCTAATAGAAGTGGCGAAAAAGCTGTTCTAGACCTTGTTAATGAACAGGGGGCGTTTAAGGTTTTGCAGTACATGGATTACTTAAAGACCCACGCGGAGAATAAGATGAAGGATACCCTGAATAAAATCCCTGAAGGTATATATTCTGCCACTGAATACCTGGACGACGGTACCCCTTTAATGGTGAATATAAAGATTGTGAAATCCGAATGTACAATAGACTTTACAGGTTCGTCAGGGGTGCATCAAGGAAATCTTAACGGTACGCAGGGTATTGTTAACAGTGTTGTTATTTATGTGTTACGATTACTGCTTGCGGAGAATATACCCTTAAATGATGGAATCTTAAAGCCAGTTAGAATTATAATCCCAAAAGGTATTCTTAATCCGGACTTTCCGGATGATTACAATAAATGTCCGGCAGTTGTGGGTGGTAATGTAGAACTTAGCCAGAGGCTGGTAGATACCATACTTAAGGCATTTGGGGTTGTCGCATGCAGCCAGGGCACAATGAATAACCTCCTTTTTGGCAATGACAAATATAGCTATTACGAAACAATTTGTGGAGGTTGCGGAGCAGGAAATGGATTCCACGGGAGGTCTGCCGTGCATCATCACATGACAAATACCAGGATTACAGATCCTGAAATCCTTGAACTCCGATATCCTGTGCAGCTCCTTAATTTTGAGATCAGAAAAGGTTCTGGTGGAATGGGAGCATTTAATGGAGGCGATGGAGTCACACGTGAACTTTTGTTTACAGAAAATACCAGCTTGTCTCTGATTAGCCAACACAGAAATTATCCTCCTTATGGATTGAAAGGGGGGCAGGCGGGGAAAAAGGGAAAACAGTATATAATAAAAAAAAGTGGAGAGAGTGTTCAGCTAAATGGTATTGACTCTGCTGAAGTAAACCCTGGAGATAAACTTGTTATCAAGACTCCGGGAGGCGGAGGGTATGGTAAACCTCTGCCAGTTTAGAGAAAAAGTAATGAAAATTTAGGGTTATACTGCAAATTGTACCAAGGTAAGTGGATACTTTTCTTAATTTCCCATTCTATTATTACTAAATTTCTTTGCGTCGTTGATCATCTCTTTTGCCTGTTTTCTTGTAACGTTGCTCTTTTCGTCGCCCCTGATCATATCTGCAATCTCTTCCATTTGCTCTTTTTCAGAGAGTTCATAGATTTCTGTTGATGTTTTGTTTCCGGCCACCTTTTTGTCTACTTTCATGTGCTGATCAGCGTAGCTGGCAATTTGTGGCAGATGTGTTATGCAAATAATTTGATGATGGTCTGACACAGTTTTCAGCTTTTCACCCACAACCTTTCCCATGCGCCCTCCAATATTAGAATCAATCTCGTCAAAGACTAATACCGGAGTGTTGTCCGCCATTGCCAGCTGACGTTTTAAGACAAGTATTACCCTTGACATTTCGCCGCCAGAGGCAATCTTTCTCAGAGGTTTTACTTTTTCACCGGCATTTGCTGAAAACATAAATTCCACGTCGTCAAACCCAGAGCTTGAAACGTCTTCTAATTTTAAAAGATTGCCCTCTTTCCGATCCATGCTGTGGCCTGAAACTTCTACTTCAAATTGACCGTTATTTATGCTGAGATCTCCAAGTTCATCTTTTACCAATTTTGATAACTTCGTTGCGGCCTTTGTTCTTAGCTTTGTGAGACTATTGCCTCTCTTAATAACGTCATTTCGTAGTTTGCATAGCTCTTCTTCAATATTCTCCAGGTCCTCATCTTCACTAACAAGTTGTTCTAACTTCTTCTTTGACTTTTTATAATGAGCAAGGACATCATCAATTGTGTTGCCATATTTATTACAAAGCTTTTGTATGGTATCAAGCCTCTCTTCTACTTCTGATAATCTTTCGGGATTGACGTTACACTTTTCTGCATTCTTCCTTAATTCAACGGAGATCTCTTCTAACTGGTAGATAGATTGGTTACATCCTTCCGCTAATGGGGTAAAATGTTTATCAAAAGAGCTGATACCTTCCAGCTCAGTTGCTATTTCTCTTAATCGTTCAATTATTGAATTATCTGCTTCATAAATATTGTCAAAACACTCATATGCTGTGGTTTTAATCTTTTCTGAGTTTGCCAGAACGTTTTGTTCTTCTTCCAGTGCGTCTGATTCTCCGGGTTTTATTGCCGCGTTTTCTATCTCGTTTACTTCAAAACGGCATAGATCTATCTCTCTTTTTCTGAGTGATTCGTTCTCTTTTAAGGAGTTAAGGTACCTCTCTTTTTCCACTGCTATCCTGTATATTGAGGAAAATTCATTCCGTACCTCATTAGCATTGCCAAAACGGTCAAGAATAGAGAGTTGATAAGAGGGTTCTATTAATGATTCGTGTTCATGTTGGCCATGAATATTAACCAACCGATTGCCTATCTCTTTTAAGAGTGTGACTGTAATGGGATTGGAATTGAGACTGCTTTTGTTTCTGCCGTTACGATCTATTGACCTTTGTAAAATAACCTCTTCTTCAACAGTGTCATTAAGCATTACCTCTAGATCTTTACGTACGGCATCATTTTTAATGAAGAATACGCCGCTTACTCTAGCTTCTTTTTGATCTGTTCTGACAATATCATTTCCAATTCGGCTTCCTAATAGAAAATTCAAGGCGCCCATAATCAATGACTTGCCAACACCTGTAGCGCCGGTAAAAACATTTAATCCATCTGTGAAACTGATTGTGATGCTATCGATTAGCGCAAAATTTGTGATATGGAGTTCGCACAGCATATTTTTTTACTTTGATGTAAGGTCCATGTCTCTATTCAGTGTGTATTACACCCACCCGTCTGCTACGCGGCCACCTCTCTTTCTAGATGGGATTATATAGCATACTTTTTAAAACTTATAGTCACCTCTAATAAGAGGGGATTTAGGGGTGTGTTACCCTGGATTTCGTTGAATAGTAACAGTTTCCTTTTCTAATTTAATATTGTGAAAATGCTATATATTCTTTTCGTTGATGTTTCTCTTTTTTTATCTATCTTATTTGACCGTTGCCCAGTACAACATATTTGTATGAGGTAAGTTCTGGTAGTCCCATGGGACCCCTTGCATGTAGTTTATCTGTACTTATGCCAATCTCTGCTCCCATACCAAATTCGCCACCGTCTGTAAATCTGGTTGACGCATTTACATATACAGCCGCAGAGTCTACTTCATTAGTAAATTTGATTGAATTTGCATAGTTTTCGGTTACTATTGCGTCCGAATGAGCAGAACCGTATAAAGAAATGTGATCAATTGCATCCTGAATTGATGATACTATTTTAATGGAAATGATCATGTCAAGGTACTCGGTAGTCCAGTCCCTTTCGGTTGCACTTTTGACACCGTTTACACCTGCATTGTTAATTATTTCTTCTCCTATTTTGCAACAGCGAACTTCAACTCCATTGTCTTGCAAACGTTTTACTATGTTAGGCAGAAATTTATCGGCTATTTTTTTATGTACCAGGGCTGTTTCCATTGCGTTGCAAGTTGCCGGTCTCTGCACCTTTGCATTAAGACAGATCTCTTCTGCCATCTTTAAATCTGCAAATTCGTCCACATAGGTATGGCATATTCCCTGATAATGTTTAATAACCGGTACCGTTGACTCTTCTGCTACTTTGCGAATAAGTGCCTCTCCGCCTCGTGGAATAACAACATCAACATAATCATCTGCTTTGAGCATCAATTCCACCGCAAGCCGGTCTGTTGTCTCCACAACCTGCACACATCTATTGTCCACTCCAGCGGCTTCTATGGCGTCTGCGATGACCTTGTAAATTGCCCTGTTTGAATATATGGATTCTTTGCCACCTCTGAGTATGACGGAGTTGCCGGTCTTTAGGCATAATGCGGCGGCATCTGCAGTAACGTTTGGTCGTGATTCGTAGATTATGACAATTACCCCAAGAGGTACACGAACTTTCTCTATCTTAAGTCCATTGGGCATGAGTTGACCATCAAGTACTTCGCCAACCGGATCTTTTAGTCCGATAATGGTCCTTACTCCCTGTGCCATCTCCATGACCCTTGTCTCTGTTAGTGTCAGTCTATCAATAACGGATGTTGATAGCCCCATATCTTTTGCTGCGGCTATATCTTTTGTATTCTCTGCTGCAATTAAAGCCTTGTTTGCTTCTAAGCCGTCCGCAATTTCCGACAGTGCCTTGTTTTTTATAAAGGTGCCAGCCGATGCAATATTCCGTGCCGACTCTTTTGCATCCTTAAGCAGTCTTTGTGTATATTCTTTAATGTCCATATTATTCTGAAAGTTTAACAATGTAATTTAATTTTTTATGGTTCAGTACCGCTGAAGTAAGAAAGATATTAAGTATTTGTTCATTCATGACTTTTTCCTAATTTGATATCCATTGCGGTTCCAACTTTTGTTGCTATTAATAATGATCTTTCTGATTCTTCCATAGACGGATTTCCGTAGGGCAGCAAACCCTGCTCTCCAGGGTATCTTCCCCGGTAGATACTATCAAGAAAGAACAGATCTTCCTCTTTTATGTCTTCAACTGTAAATCCAAAAGATTTTAATTCCGCGGTTAGTTGTAATATGGAGTGCGTTTTTTTTAACTCCCATCCATAATGAAAGAGTTTAGCTTTTAAAAGCTTTTCCACACACTGTTGTGCGTAGTAGCAAGCTCCCTTATAGTATCCTCCATTAGAAAGGCAGATGGCTTGTTCGTAATCCAGCTTTGCATCGGCAACCCATTCATTTAAACTTTCTTTGTCCATATACAAAATTTGGCCTGTAGTATTTATCATTCGCAGAAAAATACTATTTTTGTGGTTTTCTATTAAATTAACAGGCAGGATAAAGTAGTCTATTGGAAATTTTGTACAAATCTCTTTTATCCTTTTTGCAACAATTAAGTCAAGCTCCTTTAAATCACTTTTCCATGGTCCGGTTACTAATGCCAGGTCCAAATCGTTGCCAAAACCTTTTTGTGCAACTGAACCAAAAAGGATTATACGTCTAATGTTATCAACGTTTCTAACAATAAATTTAACAATGTCGTTTAATTCTTTATGGTTCAGCTTTACCATGAAGGTATGGTCCTTATTATACACGATACGTTTATAAATTGAACTGTAAATTGAGCTGTTTCTGTAACAAGGTAATATTATTAAAAATCATCTACTTAGTTTCTGGCTTATTGTATGATTTATGGTTTTCAAAACAATATGTTATATAAAATACAAGGGTAGATATTAGAATAATAATTGCGGGTAATTGCCACGGGAAACCGTCAGCCCAAATCCGTTTTTCTTTGCCTTTTAACTCTTTGTTGTCAGAAATATCATCCTTTGGCAAAACTTTAAAATTTTTTGTTTCAAATACCTTTTCCCCGGGGGCGACATAGTTTAGGTTCTCTCTTGCGTACCGTTCTATTGCTATGGGATCAGTTAGTAATGAAAAATGCTGCTTGCTAAGTTTCTCATTAGTCTCCTGTAGCTTTTGCACTTCCAATTCAAGTTTATCCTTTTTCCCAGACATAAAATTTCTTTCTTGTTGTTTTTTTGAGATGGAATTGGTAAAAAATACAAGAATCGCAATGGTTAATCCCATAAACATAAGGACCTTTGATATTATATGTCTTTCGTAAACCTTCTTTTCCATAAATTTTCTCTTTTGAAAATACAGTAAAATAGTTTGCGCTCATTTTATACAAAGCGAAAATTTGTGTCAATTATGTCTATTGTATTGTTTTTTTTATAAATCATTAACCTTTATTATTATAAATATTTAAAGATGAGAATACCACTAGCTTCGTATGGATGGAAAGAAATTATACTGTTTTCATCGGCAATGTTTGCCGGATGTTTGCTTTCGGCAATCTTTTTTTCATATGTTTTTCCTTTATTCCTGTTTGGTCTTGTTTTTGTAATATATTTTTTTAGAGATCCGGAAAGGGTGATTCCCGAAGGTGCGGGTACCTTGGTTTCACCGGCTGACGGGACGATTGTAGAGATATCAGAAATATTTGAAGATAATTTTCTGAAAAGTGATGCAATTAAGATAAGTATATTTATGTCTGTTGCGAGCGTTCACGTTAACCGGGTTCCATTTACGGGCGTAGTTAGATACATAAAACATAAGTCCGGTAAGTTTCTGGATGCACGAATACCTAAGTGTTCAGAATACAACGAACAGAATATACTAGGCTTAACTTTAAACAAAAGTGAGATAAAGATAGCGGTGAAACAGATAGCCGGTCAGATTGCAAGGAGAATTGTTTGTGATTGTGAAGTTGGACAGGATCTGCAAAAAGGACGTAGATTCGGGATGATAAAGTTTGGTTCACGCCTAGAGGTCTTTTTACCGAAAGATCTGGGTTTTGATTTGGGTGTAAAAATCGGACAAAAGGTTGCAGCTGGTGAGACCGTTCTGGGGACAATAGATACGACATGTTTGTAAGTTTCTATTGTTTATACTCGAAGCAAACAGATTTAACTAGTTCGTATCATTGTGACAAGTAAAACAGCTTTTATATCCAAATGTATTTTCGCACGTTATATAACATAATGCGGCGAAGCCGCAACCAAATTGAGAATACAGAATTCAGGAGACAGAATTCAGAATAAAGCATCAAATTGTAGAAATATACGGAGTGCAAGATTTATCTTGCTGAAATTAGATAGTAATACAATCCTAGAATAGGTTTTCTAACAAGATTAATCATTACCTGCTTTCTATGTATCTCTAAATCTTCAGAAGATGATTGAATCACCTCTGGTGGAAACCGTTAATTCGAATCTTGCATCTTCCATTTCTATAATTGAATCCCTGGCAAAATAAATTTTGCACTCCGATGAACCTAATCAAATCTATTAAGAATTTTCTTTTAAAAAAAAGAAGCTTTTACAGGGTAATACTATAGATGATAATAGTAGAAGAAAATCCAGAGGTGCTTTTCTCTTGATAATTTATTCTTTCAAGTTAGATTGTATTGATTAACTAATACTCAAAAGTTAATCTATCGTTTCATAAACTAAGATATTGAAACAGATTTTGGTAAGTGCGTTTCAAATTTATATTATGTAATTATTCCTCATTTTATATAATAGCTTGTCTTGTTACCGTCCGATAATGGCAAATTACATTACATTGCCTTGCCTTTAGAAATAAATGCTTATTTTAAATATTTTGTAAATTGCTATGAAACATTTCGATATAGAAGGTTTTCTAATACTAATAATTACGTTTACTCTTTTTATGTTAGCCTTGTTTTTTACTGGCTTTACTCATGACATATTATTGGAAGCAGGTGTTTTTTTGGTTTCTGTGAAACTTATCATAATGGCCCATAAGGCTAGTGTAAGCGCAAATAAGATTGAGCGTAAACTTGAAGAAATTAAAGAGATTCTTAATAAGAGAAAGTAATTATTTCCTATTCTGAGCAAATATCACTACGGTATGTATATGGTACTGCAGCAGTAATACTTTCTTGGGTATTATGTATAGGCTCATTACTAAGCAACCCTAACAATTGTTGCAACCTGTTTTTTTAGCTTTTCAAACAGGATACAAAATAAAATTTGAAGAGAAAATCAAAATGCCTGCACTCGCAGGATGAATATGGCGACTTCCTGCATTTTTGCGCTAAACGGAAGCCGGGTCCAAGAGCGAATAGAGTATTGTTATGAAACCATCACTCATAATCAAAGAAATATTGCCATTTTTAGCAATGTTCGGATCGCTAATTCTGGCAACCATCATTACAGATGCGCTTTTGCACCAGTTAGAACTGGTATGGATCGGGCGTTGGGTTGCTATACCGGGAACGATTCTGATTCTGTTGTCATTCTTCTATTCCATACGGAAGCGAAAAATAATCAGTTTCAGCACCCACAAGGCATTGCTTACTCTGCATGAGGTTCTTACATGGGTTGGTTTCGCTCATGATTATGGTATACGCGGGTATACATATTTACACCATCCTACCATGGCTCGCATTGATCGCAATGCTAATCAACGCCATAAGTGGTATGACTGGAACATATCTATTGGGTCGGTCTCGCCGCTTCCTAGCTGAAAAGAAGTAAATCTACTCATTGAAGGGTTTGTCTGAGGAAGAAATAGAAACGAATATTTTCTGGGATGCAACCGTATGCGATTTGATGAAGAGATGGAGTACGGTACATCTACCGATAACATGGGCTTTTGCTGTACTCGGTATGGCTCACATCATTAGCATATTAATTTTCTGGCAGTGGGAATGAAAAATAAAGCAGTCGTCCTCATTGTTACTGTTAATCTAGTGACCGTGGTTACTGCTGGTGGTATTCTTGCCGCATCTAATGATAAGCCCAGGAAAGCCAATTGATGCCCATGCTGAACTTGCGAAAGATTGTTTTGCCTGCCATACCATTTTTGTCGGCAGTACGCCTGAGAAATGCATTACTTGTCACAAAGTAGAAGAGATCGGAATAAATACCACCAAAGGAATACCCATCGTGAAGAAGAAAAACGTACCCCTTTCACCAAAAACTGATCAAAAAAGATTGTATGTCATGCCACAGTGATCAGAAGGGCGTGAAACCTTTCCCTCCCAGTAGTCATTTCTCGCATGATTTACTAGAACCCGCCTTACAAAAACAGTGCAAAAATTGCCACCGCAATCCAGGAGATGCCTTACATTTGAAACTCAATGGTAAATGTGCCCAGTGCCACACCCAAGAGACGTGGATCCTGCCACGTTTGACCATGAAAAGTATTTCCGCTTTGATCGTCATCACAATAATGAATGTGCAACCTGTCATGTCAACAATGATTACGGTAACTACACTTGCTATGGCTGCCACGAGCACTCGCGGTCAAAAGTTCGCGAAGAGCATGTAGAAGAAGGCATTTATAACTATGAGAACTGTGTAGAGTGTCACAAAAATGGTGATGAGGATGAAGCTAAAAATTTGTGTCAATCACCCGGTCGTGAGCATTCCAGCATCTATCTGCGAAAGTCTAATCATGACGAGTATGGGGAAAGGGATGATTATTAATTCTAAGATAACCCAAAAGAAAGGAAACACTGTCAAGAACACGGAGGCCAAAACATTACAGTTCTTGATTTATGTCAAAGAAATTTTTTCTTAAGGTATTATACATTTATGTAGATATGCCAAACATAGATACAATAAGGCACAATGCATTTTCTCCAGAACCTCTTCCCGTAACAAACAAGAAGATAAATTTGGGTGTCTATGTAGAGACTTTTTTGTTAATATTGGACATTTTTTTCAGGTAAAACATAAAACAGTTGCGCATTTATTTAGTGTTCTGATTACAAAATTTCTTAATAACAAGCTAATGGTTTCTATTACTATTACAATTATGATTATAAATCTGGTGTTAATTTGAAAAATAGTGCTTTACTAAGAAGATATGTCTATGGTGGGCATGGCCTGAGGAAGGTTATCTGTGTGATGCCGTATATGCGAGAGTCGAACACTTCAATGTTATATAGCTCTTTTTGTACGGTAATATCTTCTTTCCTGTGTTGTAGCACAATAATGCCATCAGGTTGGATTATTTGCTCATCAACAAAACGCTTAAATAGTAAAAGTAAAGATTCTTTTGTGTCTGGTTGCTCGACAATCGGGTACGGAGCGCCAACGAGAACAACGTTAAATTTCAGTAAATCCTCTTGGGTGTATGGTCCGATTAATGATTTCTGGTGATCGTCTAAATGCTCTGGTAATTGAACATCGTTGTTGTCCAGGTCACTGGTGTTTAATTGCTTACCTCTATATTCACAAAACTTTTTGTTTTCACTTATTGTAAAAACGTTTCCTTCTATAATCTCTGCATTATCTGTAAGTCTGGTTTTTTCCAGGTTTTGTTTAATCGTTTTTACTGCTTTATGGCTATTGTCAACAAAAAGGCAGCTTTTTGCTCCTCTGCTTAAGGCTTCTATACCTAATGCTGCTGTTCCAGCAAAAAGGTCAATTATGTTTGCATCTATTAAGTTTGGCAATATGATACTGAACAGAGATTCCTTTACTCTATCAAGGATAGGTCTGGTTCCATGTCCTTCAACTGCCTGCAAAAGTATTCCCTTTGCTAAACCCGCAATTACTCTCATTTTTTTATCTTATTATTAGTTAAAAGTAAAACAACAAAAAAACGTATCTGTTCAGCGTGTTTTACACACCCCGTCTGCTTACGCATCCACCCCTCTTTCTAGAAGGGATTAACAGCATCTGTTTTTAACCTATAATTTCAATCAAAAAGGATAAATGTTCCTCTACAGCCTAAATGTACCCACTAAAAAGAGGGGATTTAGGGGTGTGTTATTAGATTTCTTTGAACAGTTACAAAAAATCTGTTATTAATATTGGAAACTACTTAGATGAATAGACTGAAGGCTGATGGAAATCTACGGTTTTGTTGTGTTTTAAATCAAGCTATTTAAGATTCTCTCAGCTTAGATGATATTTGACTCAATCTGGAGAAAATTCTGATTATTCAAGAATCCAAGAGGATTCACCAGAATCAGTTGATTAAGTTTTGTATGATCCAGCACTTTTTTTCTCTAATAGCTTTCAGCCTTCAGCCTAACCGTCTGATTATATTAATGAACAGGCGCAATCTTGATAATATCATCAATGTTAATATTTTTTCGTTTCAAGAATTCCATCTCTTTATCAATGTAAGGTTTATTGATATCTTGCCCATTGTTGTCTGTGACTATAATACATTGCTTTGCCTGAGAACCTTTTTTATCAGATTTAATGGTCAGACCTGACTCACCTTTTTCAAAATATGCCACACGTTCTCCGACGGATCCTTTTTGGAACCCCAACTTTGAGTGATCAGCTAAGAGGACAACGTATTCAGCGTGGTCTATGTATTTCATCTTTATGTTTGCCTCTTCACGCCTTGAAGTGAACATGCCTGATTCAAAGCTAATAACGTCAGCTCCGAGAAATGCTATCTTTACCCTGGGAACTCCCTTTTCTGCGTCTTTGCCGATTAAGCACTTTCTAGAAGGTAAAAGCTGTCCGCCTGTCAAACACATCATTATACGTCCGTCAAGTTGTCCGGAAGTGATGAAATAAGACATAACCGCAACATTATTTGTTATTACGTGTACCTGTAAATCGTTGTCATTGATGATCTCTCTCATTAGGCAGAAAATAGATGATCCGGAGTCAAGGGCTATATAATAGTCGTTTTCAATGCATTTTAGGTTATTTACTATATAAGAGGCGATAGCGTCCTTCTCTTTGCTGTGAAGGCTGCACCTGAAATCAAAAGAATCGTATATTCTTTTTACTGTTTTGTTCTCATTTATCTCAACTACACCGTGGTGATGTGTGATCAAGCTCCTGCTTTCTAGGAAAGAGATGTCTGTCCTTAGCGTAGCCAGTGAAATCTTAAATATTTCGGATAAATGCGTTAGTCTGGCTTCACGTAAATCTTGTATCTTAAGTAATAACTTAAATCTTCTGCTTTCAATATCCTTTATAGAATTCTTCATTATTATTACAACATTATTACAGCAAAAAAAAGTTATAAAATAGATTAAATTACTCTGTTATTATGTCGATTTATAAAATTATTCTTTAGTTATATAATTTTATTTTCAAATATGCTGTTGATATTTGATTGTTTTTATAGTGATATTTGTTTTAAGTGCTTCGAACCTTAATTGTTATTTGGTAGCATTATATCATCATTGTGTTGTAAAAAAAGTATAATTAATGGAAATATAATTCTAAAAACATATAAATTGGTGGTGTTGATATTGTAACATGTTTGTGTGCAATAGAATACGTGGTTGGTTGCTCGTGTAGTAAAAAATTAATTTTAGTTTAATATTTGTGTTGCATTGTTTAGGATTTTCGCTAAAATATAACTATCGAGTAACCTTTAGGTTGCTGAAAATAAAATATTTTAACTAAACAAACTGTTTCTTTTATAGAATAAGGGTATTTCAAATTATGACAACTGAAGATATAACTAAAAGCATAGTTGATAGAACTAAAGGAATTGTTGATAAGAATTGTGCTGATAAGGTTTATAAAGCTTCAGGGATTAAGTTTGATGAAAATGGCCAAATCTTCTCAGTTGAGAGTCCTGAAAAAGCCTTGGAAAGCTTGGTTAAAAACCTTGAGTCCGAAGGTGGCGCTATTGTAAAGATAATGCTGCGTAATCTAGCCCATGAAAAAGGCATGAATTTTCTTGAACGCTAAGCTAGGGTACCTCTTATAATATGATGTTTGTTAAACAAGATAATAAGACCATCAAAGAAATCTTATGATTTCAGGTAATATAACATCCCCTTTTGTTATGTTATCTACACGCCTACGGTTTGGATCCGCATCCAAACCGTAGGCGCAAATTATTAACATCTCCTACATTGACCTCTGTTTTTCCGTTAGTTTCTTTGTATTATTACCAATTTAAGGCCAGCCATAAATAACGTAGCAACTTTATATCCACCTGTGGTAGGCATAAATGAAGTATTTAGCGATCCATTTTTCGGTGGTATCGTTAAAATATTATTCATCCATAATTTCCACTTTGTAGCCAAGGCAACACACTTGGTAAACCGGTCAAACGTAACATCCAAATCAAACCAAAATCAGCATCCGTAAATGTTCTATTTGTGTGCCTGTTGTGCATACCGGAATGATTTGTAGTATAAAGCTGGCATACAAATCTCTAATCCAAAGGTCTCTTTTGTAACAATAATAACGTGTGTAGAAATGGTTAGCCGTTTGGTTGGTTGTAATTGCTTTTCTCTATACGAAGTTTTTGTTGAATTGGGGTATGGAAAGACTTAAAATATCCCATTAAGTTTTTCTGAAATGTAATGTTAACTTGATAATACAAGGATTTTCGTTTTAGACTGAATAGCTTTTTCTTTATAACTACGGTGTAACTATTGTATTTGGTATGAGTTAGAGTGTGGGGTGGGTTATGCGGTAGTGAAATCCATCAATAATTCTTCACGTTTTGATGTGTGTTGCTATCGCTTAACCCCTCCTACATTATTTGAGCATAACAATAACTCGCCGTAGGTGTTAATTTAAATAGCAAAGAAATTTTCATTTTAATTTGTTCTACTGTAAATATTTAGAAGTAATAAATAATGTATGTTGTGTATTACCATACATACATTACTATAATCGTAATCATACCCATAATCGTAATCGCAATTAGTGGATTAAGTTTATGAGCATGATTACGATTACGATTACGAATTTGATGTTAATTCGATAACAAAAAGTTCGCTGTAAACGCTAATTTATTGACAGACAGTAGAAAAGAAGATGGAGAAGAGTTCATGAAATTAATATTATTAGGACCTCCAGGTGCTGGTAAAGGTACACAGGCATCTATGCTAGTGAATAAATATAATGTTCCTCAGATATCAACAGGAGATATATTAAGGGTTGCTGTTAAGGAAAAGACCTCTATGGGAATAAAAGCAAAAGAGTTTATGGATAGGGGGGCACTTGTTCCTGATGAAGTTGTTGTGGGAATAATTGAGGAGAGGATTTCGAAAGAAGATTGCAATCCTGGTTTCATTCTTGACGGTTTTCCGCGAAATATAGCCCAGGCCGACGCACTATCAAATATGCTGGAAAAAAGAAACGAGGCGATAGATAAAGTAATTAGCATTAGTGTTGACGATGAAGAACTTGTTGTACGGTTAACCGGGCGACGTACTTGTAAAGATTGCGGAAAGGGCTACCACGTTACCTTCAAACTTCCCAAGGTTAGCGATGCTTGTGATGTCTGTGGTAATGAGCTTATGCAGAGGGATGATGATAGAGAAAGTACCGTTAAAGATAGGCTAGTGGTTTATAAGGAACAGACGCAACCATTGATAGATTATTATTCCAAAAAAAATATGTTGAAAAGTATAAAGGGTGAGGGTGGTATCCAACACATATTTGATCAGATATGTAAGATAATTGAGGAAGTGTAGGGTTAGGAATAGGCACTAATGAGATTTTGTCTTAATGGACTTGCATACAATATGTTATACATTTAATATTATTTTAGACAAAATTTCTATCGCCAAATCCTCAACGTGGGTAAAGCTGTGGTTTTGGTTTGGCTCAATCAATTTGAACAAATCTAGCCAAAAATATTTGAAATTCTTAGGGTTTAAAGGTTCAAGGTTCAACGTTAAACGTTTTTTTTTGTTTCAGTATATTTAACCTTTGAACTGTGAACATTGAACCATGAACTTGTAAAAAATTTTTATCTCAGTTGATTATTAAATGCGTGAGATAAATTCGCACAATTACGGTGTAAGAATCTAACGTAAATCTTAGCGTTACATGCACAATTTATAACATGCATGTTTCTAAACTATGATTTATTTTGATAATATTGAGTAAAATGTATGAGATTTCTCTAATATTTTTTTGCATCATCTGACTAGGATGGGCGAATTAAGTTTTTTTGTTGGGAACTGAATGCTTATTTCAGTTGTTATACCTGTCTATAATGAGAAGGAATTAATAAATAGAAATATGGTCTTATTAAAAGAGACCAGCCATAATTTACAGGTAGAGATAATAGTTGTTGATGGTGGAAGTAAAGATGGCAGTGCAAACCTGGCCGCGAGATATGCTGATAAGGTGTTGATTACCCACCGCAAAGGACGAGGAATGCAAATGCATCAGGGGGCGCTTGCTGCGAATGGCAAAATATTTCTTTTTCTACATATTGATACACTCCTGCCAGATAACTGGGTTGAGTGCCTGTTATCTGCATGGAAAGAGTGTATACCATTACCTAAAGCTACTGCTTTTCACTTAAAATTTGATGATAGCGGGTGGCAGTACAATTTAATTTGCTGGGCTGCCAGAGTTCGCTATTTGCTGACCGGAGTGCCACACGGCGACCAGGCGATTGCTATACATAGAGACACCTATTTTAAGTGTGGCGGGTTTCCTGATGTTCCTTTTATGGAAGAGTATGCAATCTTCGAAAAGATCAAAGAGTTTGGACAAATTAAATGGCTTCCTAAAGATGTTATCACTTCTGGCCGAAGATATAAGAAACACTATCCTCTTATTCAAGCATTAAAGAATTCGGTTATTGTATATTTGTATTACCTGGGGCTTTCTCCAAATATTCTATATCGGTTTTATCATTAACGTTATTAAGGAACGTGCATATTATAAATTGTGCATGTAACGCTAAGATTTACGTTAGATTTGTTCAAATTGATTGAATCAAACCGATCGCGTGATATTACAGGCGTTGAGGGTTTGGTGTTTGAGGTTTGGTCAAATGTAATGTGACGAAAAGTGTTAAATGAACATTTCTTATTAAATTTTGTAGCAAGAATATAATAAACTTATTTCAAGATAAGGTTCTTTTCTATGGATAACCAAACATTTAATACCAATGTGAAGTCCCTAGGCCCTGCAAAATATCTCTCTCCGCTGGAACATACAATATTTATTGATGACTGCATGAGGATTCTATACAGTGTTGCTATAAATGACTGCGAAAAGTACATAGATGGAAGAGAGAAGCCGGTAACATTTGAACAGGCTGGTCCCAGAAAAGAAATATTCTTTAATCCGCATGAGACTAGGTGCGCAATCGTTACTTGCGGCGGTCTTTGCCCAGGTTTAAATAACGTTATATGCTCAATTGTACGGCTTCTTTATTATGGATACGGAGTAAAAGATTGTATAGGCTTCCGTTACGGATATAAAGGCCTGGCTGCAAATGACGACAGCGGATACATTAACCTGACACCTGACGTGGTTAGTGAAATTCACACTGATGGGGGTACTATCTTATCATCCTCAAGGGGGCCACAAGATATAGGCGGTATGGTTGATAATCTGGTGCGGCTTAATGTAGACATATTATTTGTCCTTGGCGGTGATGGTACCATGCGTGGTGCACTTGATATTGTAAAAGAGGTAGAAAAAAAGGGGTTAAAGATAAGTGTTATTGGCATACCAAAGACAATAGATAATGACATAAAGTTTATATCCAAGTCGTTTGGATTTGAAACCGCATTTTCAAGTGCTTCAGAAGCAATACATAGTGCGCATACAGAATCAAGAGGGGCACAATTTGGCATCGGTCTAGTCAAGTTAATGGGGCGTCATTCCGGTTTTATTGCAGCTAACGCATCGTTGGCCCAAAAGGATGTAAATTTCTGTCTTATTCCGGAAATAGATTTTGATTTGACCGGCGAGAAAGGTTTGTTAAATCAGCTGAGAAAGAGGTTAATTGCAAGAGACCATGCTGTTATTGTTGTTGCCGAAGGTGCTGGTCAGAGGTTTCTTGATCAGGATAACAAGACGGATGAATCTGGTAATAAAAAGCTTGGAGATATTGGGGTATTTCTAAAACAGCAATTCACCGAATATTTTGATGATATAGATTTGCCGGTTACAGTAAAATATATTGATCCAAGTTACATTATCCGGGCAGTACCTGCTATCCCTGCAGAGAGGGTGTTTTGTGGTTTATTGGCTAATAATGCCGTTCATGCTGCTATGGCAGGCAAGACAGGTACTATTATTGGTATCAGGAACAATATGTTTATACATGTTCCCATTGGAACAGCCATTATGGAAAGAAAGCATGTGAACCCTGAGGGAAATTTATGGCAATGTGTGCTTGCGTCTACAGGTCAGGGCTGTCTGGTTAACGATGGTTAAGGCTGTTGACTAGGTAGATAGGCTGAAGACTAAAGGTAAAAGCAAAATGCTAAAAACGAAATGTTTTTTACCTTAATGGGTAACGACCTACTATCCACCTACTTTGCTTTTTCCTTCAGCCTTCAGCCTATTCACCTAACTCGTTTAGTTTGCATTGATCTCTGCCGAAAGCTTTTTAAATTCTTCCTTCATCTCATTATTTTCAAATTTTAACAGATCCGGAATTTGAAGATCGCTTAGGGAATTAAAAAATTTGTCCGTGTTGCGCATCAACGTTATTAATGAGTAAGCGGTTGAAACCGTATTATATGTATTCTCTGCTATACGATACTCCTTCTCTGATTTCTTTCTCGATTTTGTCATCCTTTTTGCGTTTTTAATGAGATGTTTCTTGTAGAAGCTGATCGTCTTTTCTGTTAATTCCTGAGCTTCCAGGTTAGATTTGTATAAGGATCGATACTGCTTATCGCTGTCCTTTAATAACCGTTTTGTCTCTTGTGTTAATTTCTTGTTATCTCTGGAAATCTTGTCCAGTTTTGGCAGGTACTCATCTTCAACTTTATTGTTGTAAGACTCTTGTAGGTGTAACAACACCTTCAACAATACGGTGTGCATACCATAATACCGTCTTGCGGACTCTATATTTTCATTTGAGGTTACTGAGAGCTCTTTTAGCTTGTTAGTAATGATTTTTACATTATTAAAGACAGAGATAATCTTTACATCATCATCACCGGTTACACTATAGACCAACATGTCAACCTGATCTGAGTCCAGATCAATCCCTATCTTCCTGATCTTTTCCTGGAAATCAATCTTTAATCCCTCTATTTCGTTCTCTTTTTTTACTATCTTCTTCTCATATGATTCGATCATCTCTTCAAAATCTTTCTCGTCCTTTTTCCATAATTTCCAATCCTCTACATCCTTTGGGGCCATCATTTTTTCGGTCTGTAATTGGCTTATGGTTGACTGATACTCCTTTATTGCCTCCAGGCTTTCAGTTATCTTACTCTTTGTCTCGGAAAGATCAGAAATGTTTAGAATTGATATTGCCTCATCTATCAAACTGTCGATCTTTTTCTGAACAGTTTTCTTGTTCTTTTTTAAGGGTATCCATGTTGAATCCGGCAGTTTTCGCTGTTCATCAAGACTTACTAATGTATCATCTAAAAGGGAGTGAAGTTTATTCCATTTATCACTTATTGTTGTGGCAAATGATGCATTTACTGATGTAATGTATAAAACACAAAGAAACACCGCAATGTTTTTGAATCTGGTTCTCATAAATATATTAACCTGTTTTCTGTTGCAAGATGTAAAATGTACAAGGAATATTATTTCTTATATTAAATGCGTCTTCTTCCTCTAAATATACGATATGCTACAAGGAGTATGATAGAACCGAAAACGGCAATGATAATACTTCTGAAATTAAATCCGGTAAACTTTCCATATCCAAAAATTGAACTTACAGCTCCACCGATGAAAGAACCTGCTATGCCGATAATAATCGTTACAAATATTCCACCAGGATCCCTTCCCGGCAGTAAAATTTTTGCTAACGAACCAACAATCAGACCCATAACTATCCATGAAATAATACCCATATATTTAACTCTCCATACGTAAAAATATAAAAACGGACTAATTTTTTTATACAAATCATTTTATGAAAAACAGTTTAAATCTACATTTTTCTTTTATCGAAGTATAAATATAGAATGAGTTTATCACATACTGTATATGAGTGCAAGTACCATATGGGGTAGATATTCTATTAGGTGGAGAGGGAAGTTCTTGATGTGTGATTAAATTGGAATAACATTAATGTTGTGATTCTCTAAAAACAGTCTTGTCTTGCTGCAAACAGGTGTAGATGTCCTTAAACTAACATGTGCGCTTGGTACACATTCCTTTATTTTGTTAACTTTTGTTAAGATTATTTCTCCATCTTTCATAATGATCCGGCTTTTGCGATCAATGACTATTTCAAACTGGTCTGCTCCAACCTGTTTAAGTTTTGTTGATAAAGGCAGGTTGTAAAGTTTTGGGTCAACTGTATTGTTCATATTTTATAATAGTAAATTTAAACATATTTCTCAGAGAGATAAAAAGAGTTTAAATGAGCTCATTCGGCGGACTATTTACCATAGATCAATTTTAAATATATCTGCAGTTAGTTCAAGTCTCTGACTTGAACTAATCTGACATTAACAATACTCTGTATGGTTTTGCTTATTAGGCTCTATCAATAGCATTTACTCGCAACAGTGTTGCGTTAAAGTCAGATGTGGTTCAAGTCGGAGACTTGAACCAACCGTAGCGGCACTGGACCAACCTGGCTAAGTTTTGTTATTAAAGGCAGGTTGTAAAGTTTTGGGTCGACAGGTTTGTTCATGTTTAATAACTGTAGGTTTAAAATAATTTCAGAGAAACTAAAAGTTTACCGTATGCGCTAATTTAAAATTCAAAATATAAAATTTACAATTTCCCTAACCGTTTATAACCTTAATTATCTGCTCTCGAAACTTACCCGCCCCTCCGTTTGCAGGATGCCTTACTGTGGGAGCATCGATACCAGCCTTCTTGCATTGTTTCCTTGCCTTTTCACCTATGGCGATTACCTTCTTTACTTTTGTAATATTGATTAACTCATCCAAAACAGGTATCCCTTTTTCAAGCTCATCATCGGACGGTGTTCTGTTTGAAAGTATACCTTTTTTCGGATCATACGGATGCCATGGAAATGAGTTCCAGAATATAAACTCCTTTGTGTCTAATCCGGACTTTATTAACCGTTCCCAAACAATGGTAGCTGTCGGCTCTGTAAAGCCATATCTCTTCACATCAGGTTTACTTGTACGTTCCGGTTTTATTCCGGAAAAGACATGTTCCGGCGTAATAGATCTGTGCCGCATCTTTCCCAACAAAATGCGTTCTGATGTCATTGGTATTCCGCTAAAGTGCCCACCCTGATACCCCAGTGCTTCTGCCAGTAAGATGTATTTGGCGTCTTTACGTTCACACAGATACTGCTCCAGCTGTAGCTGCCTGGTTTTAAACGCATCTTTGTTTAAGTCATTTATTTTATCATAGCTGAACCATGGATTAAAAATGTTTTCCATGTTGCATGATTCAAGATGAGCGAAAAATCTTTTCATAAGTCAATGTATGGCACATTTTATGTGTCGAAATAAGTAATGATTCAGAATATAGTAGTCTGGAGACGGGATTCAGAATATAGCATTCGTCTTCGGTGTAACTTTAGAATATTTAAACAGAGTAGATGGGCAAGTAGAGTTTTTTATCGCCAGCAAATGGTGTTAATATTATATTAGTTTTATGTATTCTGAATTTTGTCACTTGTATTCTGTCTACGATGAATAGATACCGAAAAAATTACGATTGTTTATCACATAGCTTGGAAATGCTGTAACTAAAATTTAGAATACATAATGCGGCGAAGCCGCAACCAAATAGAGAATACAGAAGTCAGGAGACTGAATTCAGAATAAAGCATCAAATTGTAGAAATATACGGAGTGCAAGATTTATCTTGCTGAAATCAGATAGTAATACAATCTTAAAATAGGTTTTCTTCCAAGATTAATTATTACCTGCTTTCCATATCTCCATATATCTTTAGAAGATGATTGAATCACATCTGATTGAAACCGTTAATTCGAATCTTGCATCTTTCATTTCTATAATTGAATCCCTAGCAAA
>JAIQZO010000015.1 GCA_021777055.1 Candidatus Anammoxibacter sp.
TTTAGGCATTTTAGGCATTTTAGGCATTTTAGGCATTTTAGGCATTTTAGGCATTTTAGGCATTTTAGGCATTTTAGGCATTTTAGGCATTTTAGGCATTTTAGGCATTTTAGGCATTTTAGGCATTTTAGGCATTTTAGGCACTTTAGGCACTAAATGATTAGATATATAATTCACAGGTTCGCATGGTTAGTTATTATTCTCTTAATTATCTCCACCGTATCGTTCTTTATAATGCGTTATACACCCGGAGGGCCTTTTGATAAAGAGCGATCTCTACCTGCGGCAATCGAAAAGAATATTCAGGCAAAGTATGACCTTGATAAACCCCTGTTTACTCAATATTTTTTATATCTAAGAAATCTCTGTAAGGGAGACCTTGGACCTTCATTTAAATATCGGAACCGTACAGTAAATGAAATAATAGGCGGCTCATTTCTGGTTTCCGCACTGTTGGGGGGATTTGCCCTGATCATTGCATTTGATATAGGAATAACAATCGGAATGATATCTGCCGTAAAACAGAACTCCGCATTTGATTACTTGACTATGTTTATTGCCATGATCGGTATCTCCATGCCGGGCTTCTTTTTAGGAATGCTGCTGCTGATACTGTTCAGCTTCAAGATCGAACTGTTTCCACCTGGAGGGTGGGGAGGAATAAGCCATATAGTATTACCGGTAATTACGCTGGCAGCTCCATTTACTGCTTATATTGCACGTCTTATGAGAACAAGCATGTTAGATGTACTTAAACAGAACTATATACAAACAGCAATAGCAAAAGGGCTGCCTTATACTAGAGTAATTACAAATCACGCGTTTAAAAACGCAGTACTACCCGTAATCTCGTACATGGGCCCTGCAGCAGCCTCCATATTGACAGGTTCAGTTGTTGTAGAAAAGATATTTGCCATCCCAGGACTGGGTTCCCACTTTGTGAACGGGGCATTAAACAGAGACTACACACTGGTAATGGGAACCGTACTTTTGTATAGTACCCTGTTGGTAATACTTAACATTGTTGTTGACATTCTTTATATGTACCTCGACCCAAGGGTAAAGCAATAGAACATGGAGACCTTAACGGATTCAGACCAGGCAGACAACACCTTAACTGTTCAGGAAAAAATATGGGCCAGACTATTGGGGAAGAGAGCGGTCGTCATCGGAGGCTCTATTGTTGCCTGCTTTATTATTATTGCCATATTGACCCCATGGATAGCGCCATATTCATACGAGGAACAGAGCTTAAGTCGCCAATATCAACCTCCAAGCAATGAGCACCTAATGGGGACAGACAGCAAGGGACGAGACCTGCTGACAAGGATAATGTATGGTAGTAGAATCTCCCTAGCAGTTGGGTTTGCCGCAACCAGTGTAAGTATTTTGATAGGGATTGCGTATGGCACCATTGCGGGTTACTTTGGAGGCAAGATAGACAATTACATGATGCGTTTTGTTGACATAATGTACGGCATACCATTCATGTTTCTGGTAATACTAATGATGACTATTTTGGGAAGAAACATCTATGTATTATTTGTTGCTTTGGGAGCGGTACAATGGTTAACTATGGCCAGGATAGTAAGGGGACAAACTGTCACGCTAAAAGAACGTGAGTTTGTTGAAGCAGCAAGGGCGTTGGGCGCAAGTAATTTTAGAATAATAACAAGACACCTCATACCGAACCTCATGGGGCCTGTTATTGTTTTTGCAACATTAACAATCCCAACTGTAATGCTTGAAGAAGCGTTCCTAAGCTTCCTGGGTTTAGGTGTACAACCACCAATGGCAAGTTGGGGTTCACTGACCGCAGCTGGCATAGCAGTTACAAGCCCAGTGAAGACTTATTGGTGGTTAATTGTATTCCCGGGATCTGCAATTGCAGTAACTCTTTTTTCTTTAAACTTTATTGGTGACGGATTAAGGGACGTCATGGATGTACGAAATAACAAATTATGACTAACTTCTTATTTATACTCTCAAGGTTTCTACAGGTTTTGGGTATTATCCTACTCGCCTATGCACTATATTTTGGAATAGCAGCAGATTCCATGTCAAAAGAACTGATGCTTTTAGGTATAGGAGGTTCTGTATTCTACATTGGCTGGGCTATACAAAGATCCAAGTTCAAGTGATCGATCCTTTATCACCTTCATACAGGAACAGTTTGCAAGACTGTTCCTGTAATGAAATCTAAAACATTTCTCACAACAAATTTAATGCAAAGAATAATCATTATCACGATAATTGTAACAGGTTACCACGTAGTACTAATGTTATTATCCGGCTTATCTCCATATGATCAATTACTTACTAACAATCTATTCGCAAATGAAAACCAGAGTAAACATTCTTTGACTTTTAACAGAAAGGATGAAAACAATATGAATCTCACAATAAAAAGTACAGCATTTAAAGAAGGTGGCCATATTCCAGACAAATACACGTGCGATGGCATGGACATATCACCCCCGTTGTCATGGTCAGACATTCCTGAAGGCACACAAAGTTTAGCATTAATAAGCGATGATCCGGATGCCCCAATGGGAACATGGGTACATTGGGTAATTTATGATATCCCTGCAGAAATTGAAAGTCTACCGGAATCAGTACCTGCGGAAGAGACGCTTCAGGACAACACAAAACAGGGGAAAAACGACTTTGGCAGGATAGGATATGGTGGACCTTGCCCCCCAGGAGGAACACATAGATATTTCTTCAAACTTTATGCTCTGGACACAAAACTAAACCTCAAGCCAGGATTAACTAAAGCTAAACTACTTAAAGCCATGGATGGTCATATATTGGGGGAGGGTAAACTTATGGGTAAGTACAAAAGAGGTTGAAGAGAACATTAAATCGTCATACTCAAAGTGATTGTAAACTCTCCATTTAATGATCCGTCTTTCGATTATCTTTGAAAGCTTTATTCTGTCCGTGCTTTCATTAATGTAAACTAATGTTACACTTGTAAATGTACTCTATCAAAACATACAGATCCAACCAAGATCTGAATCATTAAATGGTGCATTTCCAATCACTTAAGTATGTTTTCATTCCACAAAAAAACCCTTAAAGCCAGCTATAAAAACAAGTTGGCTTTAAGGGTCTATATTAATATAGCTCTTATACTTTCAGGTATAACAGTATTATTTTTTACCAAAATTCCTAACAATCGCTACGAGTTTATTAATCGCACCTTCTGAAATCCTACCACGGCATGCTGTACAGTTATCAGAACCCATATTTGTGTGCTCAAGTAACTGTGCATCTGTTCTTGAAGCCTGCCATTCAGGACTAGTGAAATCAGGCACACCTTTTGCTTTTCCAACTGAAGTACCCTTACCACCATTACCATGACAGTAGTAGCAAGCATCCAAAGTACCAAATGATCCCTGAATACTTCCTGGAATAAATATGTAATAAATATTCTTTGTAGGCTGTTCTAACAAATCAACATCCCCAGCAAAACTTGGAGCGCTTATTGAAAATGATATGCATGCAAATGCTGCAACGCAGTATAACCAAAATCTCTTCATATTAAAAATTCTCCTTTCAGAAAACAATTCTTTATTTATGATCTATTATATTCTTCTAAATGTTTATAAATGTCACAAAACAATTATGGAGAAAGGTGTGTCTTTTGTGATTGATCCCATTCATAAATCATATGACAAGCTCTGCAAGACAAGAAAACAAATCTGTAAGAATAACCAATATCTTCAATTGCTGCTTCACCTTTTGCTTTTGCGGCTTTTACGATATCACCAGCGTGAATCTGTAGCAAACTGCTGATATTTGAATAGTTTTTGTCACGGCCGTGTTTCGCCATACGTTCTTTTTCTGCGTCAAGTATCTGTTGCCCAGCAATAGCAATCTTATCAAACTCTTCGTCTAATACACCCAACTGACCAGCATAATCTTTAAATATCAAAAAGCTGTCACGCTCTGCCCTGCAAAGGTCCTTCTCTGAGTCATAAGCAAATGAAGTTGATCCTGCAAAAAGCGTAATTGCTAATGCGGCTATTCCGAATAACCAGAATCTTTTTACCATTATGTTTCTCCTCCTCATTTTTATATCTAAATACCACAAAACTTTAAGAAAATTACTTAAAAACTTGATATAGCAATAACATTAGAATTGAACAATTTATCTCCTTTTGTTTTATTTCACCTCCCCTCCTTCCTTTCTTTGTTTTTTTCTATTTATTTGTTCAACTGTATAATTATGCAGCGATCAGTGTATACAGCTACCCCAATTTAGATCTAAGAACAAATACAACTTTGAAACATTTTTGTTAACGACCGAAAACTATACATCAATAAAGACAAAGTATTGTATAAATTTGGCCATAAAATACAAGGAATATTATAAACCGGAGGTAAGTCGCCCCACAGAACAATGATATTTATATATTATATTTCCGGAATCTGCAAACAAAATATATTAACTATATGATATTAAATCAAAATCGATATTTAATCTGGTTTGCCCCAGTCTTTAAAAATACCTTCCTCGCGTCTGTGTTTCTTTTTTGGATAGAGGTTAGGATAAATATGTATGTTAAGTAACCTATGGCACTCTGCACATGAATTCCTCAATTTTCTCACCTGCCACTGCACGTCCTCAAGTGCCCCATCCTTTCCCCTCTTCTTGTTTGCAATATCTGCCATTTTTTGCGCGGCATCCCTCATGGCCTCCATCAGATCTTCATATTTTTTGTTATCAGGCCTGCCGTACTTTGCCTGAACCTCTTTAGTCAATCTTGAAACAACAGTACCCGAATCATAAAGGATGTCCCACTCCTCATCGCTATAATCATAATACCCTGAAATAGCCTCACTTTTTTTATAACTTCTATCAATGTCTACCATTAATCTCGTCAATTCACTTGATGCCTTCTTTTCAGCAGAAAAGGCCACCTGATTTATAGTAACCAAAAGTGCAACAAATGAAAGAAATATCAAGAAATTCTTAATCTTTAACAATATAATACCCCTCCTTACATCAATAATTAACTAACGATTTCTATCTAGAAATTCTTAAAAATTTGTTAGCTATTACATCAAATTTAATTAGCAAAGTCAAACAATAATTGCCAGTATAATAGGATAGCCGTTTCACTTATTTAAGAAAATTATTGGATTAAAGATTCAGAAGGTAAATCTTACTATCTTTGGATATTATCTTATTAAATAGAATTTACCGCTAACCCGTTATAATTACTTTGCATATAAAATGATGCATAATTATAATGCCAGATTTGATATACTAATACAAACATTATAGAGGTATAAATCGACGTAATAACTGTTAAAAAAATTTAACTTTTTTAGGATCAACACAAATGAAATGGAGTCAAACTCTAATACCTACATTAAAAGAAGAACCGGCCGAAGCAGAGGTCGTCAGCCACAAGCTAATGATAAGAGCTGGAATGATCAGAAAACTGTCATCAGGAGTATATTCATACCTTCCGCTGGGATTCCGAGTATTAAATAAAGTAATTAATATTATACGTCAGGAGATGGAAAAAGCAGGAGCTATTGAGGTTTTTCTACCAGCACTACAACCTGTAAATTTCTTAGAAAAGAGCGGGAGACTTGAAGTGTTTGGTGAGGATCTTATTCAATTCAAAGATCGAAACGCAAAAAAGACCGCTTTGGGCCCTACCCATGAAGAGGTAATAACCGATCTGGTAGGAAATTGTGTAACAACGTACAAACAGCTTCCTCTAACCCTATTTCAGATACAGACAAAGTTCAGGGATGAGATCAGACCAAGGTGCGGAGTTCTTCGCAGTAAAGAGTTTCTTATGAAGGACGCATACAGCTTTGATACGTCGACTTCCGGGCTGAATAAGAGTTATAGCAAGATGTATGATGCTTATTGCCGCATTTTTGATAGATGTCAGTCAAACTATATGGTGGTTGAAGCGGATTCTGGCGCAATGGGCGGAGATGTTTCACATGAGTTCATGGCACCATGTGATTCTGGAGATGACCTATTAATCGTCTGTACTGAATGCAGTTATAAATCAAATATAGAAAAAGCAAGCGCGGTCCAAATAAATGCACCGTTGGATGGAAATACGGAACCAGACAAATCGAGTTTTAAAACACCGGAAGAGGTTCATACACCTAATACGTCAACAATAAATGATGTAAGTAGTTTCCTGAACATTAAACCGGATAATATAGTAAAAACATTAATTTACAGTACATCAGATGAAGTTATCGCCGTCCTGATCAGAGGTGATTATGATGTTAACGAAGCCAAACTAAAAGGGGTGCTTGGTGCTGGAGAACTGAACCTCGCGGATAACGGCACAATAGAGAAAGTTACAGGTGGACCTGTGGGTTTCTGTGGGCCGGTAGGGCTAAAAGAAGTTAAGATTATAGCTGATCACTCCATTGCAAACCTAATGAACTTCGCTACAGGAGCGAATAAACAGGATTACCATTTAATAAACGTTAACATAGACAGTGACTTTAAAGTAGACCAGTTTGAGGACATAAGGTACGTTGTGGATGGCGACAAATGCCCTAAGTGTGAAAAGGAGCTTAATATCATACACGGTATCGAACTAGGCCATGTCTTTAAACTAGGGACCAAATATACCGAAGCGTTCAATGCTACGTATCTGGACTCCAAAGGAAAAGGAGCACCCATTATCATGGGTTGTTACGGAATCGGAGTAAACCGCATAATTGCATCAACAATAGAAAACTCCCATGATGAAAACGGGATAATCTGGCCCATATCAATCGCCCCATACCATATCCTGATTACAGCCTTGAATCCATCAGATCCAGACATAATTAAAGGAGCACAAACAATCTATGAGTGGCTAATCACTGAAGGTTTTGAGGTCCTCTTTGATGATAGAGACCTGCGACCTGGTTTTAAATTTAAAGATGCAGACCTGATAGGAATCCCCATAAGGATAACCGTAGGAAAGAGCTTTAAATCTTCAGGTGAAGTTGAAATCAAATTGCGAAAAGACGAGGACAAATGCCTTGTACCAATGAATAATACCGTCGCAGAGGTAAAAAAACTTTTTGATGCTATTAGTAAAGTATAATGGGGAAAATTTCAGAACCAGAGCCGGTAAACCTTGTCATAGGTATGCTATCGGGTATCCCTGATACATTTGAAACGGTAGAGACGGAACTTGAAAAGCAGTACGGCCCCATTGATATTAAAAGCGACCTCATCCAGTTTACACGCACAAAGTATTACCAGGCGGAGATGGGCAGTAATATAATGCGTAAGTTTATAGGATTTAAAGAGCTGATAGACCCCGTAACCCTGGCATCAATAAAGATTGTATCAAATGAACTGGAAACCCAAATAAGCAGCAATAACAGGTACAATCTTGAACGCGTAATCAACATCGACCCGGGATACCTATGCAAAAGTAGGATAATACTGGCAAGCACAAAGGACTTCTCACACCGTATCTATCTGCGGGACGGTATATTTGCAGAAGTAACCCTTATGTACAGCAGCAAGGAAAGATCTTACAAACATCTGCAATGGACATTTCCTGATTACAGAACAGATGAATACATTAGTTTCTTTAATAGAGTCAGGGAGTTATATATAAAGAAGTTTTAATTAAAATGCACTCTACAGTTGTCTAAAATGATATAAATGGAAAAAAGCCTCTTGCAATAAAAACTGCACACAATACAATACACATAAGGAGGTGTATTACATGCACACAAATGTTGTATTGGATGATAATTTAGTAAAAGATGCACTATCAATATCAGGTATAAGTACAAAGAAAGAGCTAATAACGGTTGCATTGAAAGAATTCATTAAAAATCGATCCCGATTTGATATCAGAGATTTGAAAGGAAAAATTTCATTTACAAATGGATATGACTATAAGTCATTAATGAGATTGTTCAGGGAAAACGTTCTATAACACCAAATACAGCTTTAAGGCTATCAAAGTTTTTTGGACTTTCAGAAAGGTTTTGGATAAATATTCAGGCAAGATATGATCTTGAAATAGAAAAAGATAGATTAAAGAATCGACTTTATGCAGAAGTGCATATTTACACTCCTGCCATATAAACAATTTTACCGTGAACCTGCAGATGGCAATCACTTGAGACCAACCACGAATAACTTAGACCAGAATATAATTATGACAAATAACGATATCTTACGCCGCATCCGCTATATATTTGACTTCGGTGATTCAACGATGATTGCTATATTTGGTTTAGCTGATCATGAGGTAACGAAGGACCAGATAAGGGATTGGTTAAAAAAGAACGATGATCCTACGTGTCAGGAATGTAGCGATACAGAACTAGCAATCTTTCTAAACGGTTTGATTAACGATAAACGAGGCAAGAGGGAAGGTTTACAACCTGAGCCGGAGAACTGTCTAACGAACAATGTCATTCTCAGAAAATTAAAGATCGCGTTAAACCTGAAAGCCGAAGATGTGTTGGAGATCATGGGCCTGGCTCGTTTGCGCATGAGTAAACACGAATTAAGTGCGTTTTTCCGTAGGACAGACCATAAGCACTACCGTGACTGTAAAGATCAGATTTTATCTGGTTTTCTAAAAGGTTTGCAGCTCAAATATCGTCCTAACCCTTAAATGAAATTAGTGTTCGAGATGAGTAGATTTTTTGGGCGAAGGTACCGTCTAAACCTATGCTTTATTCTGCATTCCGCAAGCCCCAATTTGATTGGGGCTTGCAGCACTATAATATTACCATTCACAAATATTCAGTATCTAGAATCCAGCATCAAGAATCAAGTATTTTGATTGCGGCTTCTCCCTCAAGGTATTTCATGTTCGGTATTTAAGGTGAGTAACAATGAATAACGATAATATAGAAGACAAATGTTCACATCAAGAGATAGAAGATTGTATTACTGTTCTTGAAAAGCTGGTCAACAACAGTGAACAACTCGCAAACCTTTCAGAGCAGCAAACCATTGCGCTTATGAGTGCGGCAGGACGGCTCTCGCACCCCAATTGTGATGAAATCAAAAAACGCAACAAAGAGATAAAAAAGGCTAAACGTAAAATGGCAGTTAAAGATGAACGGGATGCCAGGGCGGCAACCGGCATCCGTATTGCTCGTGACGCCACAGTTTTCAAGACACCAAAACAGATCGTACAACCTGTTAACCACTCAAACCCAGATATAAAAGATGTGCATTCTGAATTAAAATCTCCACGGAATTGTTATGTATGCAAAACGGAGTTTACCCGGTTACATTTCTTCTACGATTCAATGTGTATGAGTTGCGCAGAATTTAACTATCAAAAACGGTTTCATACAGTTTCACTTCAGGGCCAAGTAGCTTTAATTACCGGGGCACGTTTAAAGATCGGTTATCAGGCAAGCCTAATGATGCTGAGGGCAGGGGCCCATGTTATAGCCACCACCAGATTTCCTGTAGACGCCGCTATCCGTTTTTCTGATGAAGAAGATTTTCATGAATGGGAAAGTCGTCTACAAATTTATGGTTTAGACCTGAGGCACACACCAAGTGTTGAAATTTTCTGTAACTATATAGCACAAAATAACAATCGGCTGGACATATTAATTAATAATGCAGCACAAACAGTTCGACGTCCTCCTGGATTTTACGCCCATCTTATGGCCAATGAAACCATGGATCTTAATGGATTGCCAGCAAAGGCACAATCCCTTCTTAGCCATTATCGTGCATGTAAAGAACAACTGATAACATTCGCCAAATCAGATATCACAGCAGAAACATCTCTTCCTGTAACCTGGCATGGAAATGTACAAGGGATTGGTTTACGGGCCTCTGCTCAATTATCACAGATCCCTTATAGCCATGACAATAACTCTTTGGCCACAGAAGAGGTGTTTCCAAAGGGAAAACTCGATGTTGACCTGCAACAAGTAGATTTGCGAAAAACCAACAGTTGGAGGCTACGTTTGGGAGAAATCCAGACATCAGAGATGCTTGAATTGCAATTGGTTAATGCGATAGCTCCGTTTGTGTTGTGCAACAAACTTTCCCCACTAATGAAACGTGACAATACAGGGCAGAAACATATTGTGAATGTATCAGCAATGGAAGGAAAATTCTTCCGTTTTAAAAAAGACCCTCGCCATCCTCATACCAATATGGCCAAAGCCGCACTAAACATGCTGACACACACATCTGCAGGAGAATTTGCAAAACATGGAATCTTCATGAACGCAGTGGACACAGGATGGGTAACAGATGAAGACCCAGCAGAACTTTCCGATTTCAAGAAAAAGGTACACGATTTCCAACCACCTCTGGATATTGTAGATGGCGCAGCAAGGGTTTGTGATCCTTTCTTCAATGGTATCAAAACCGGCTCACATTGGTGCGGTAAGTTCCTCAAAGATTATTATCCCATTGATTGGTAAATGTGAGAAGTGAAAAACTAAAAGTGAAAAACTAAAAGTGAAAAACTAAAGGATATCAGCTTGGGTTCTTGGATAATCAAGATTTATCCATGATTGATCCAAATATCATCGAAACATTGATTAGAGCGCAGCGAAATACTTAATTTACTTCAACTTTCCACTTTTAGTTTTTCACTTTTCACTTTTCACTTTTTATGCTCCAGAACTACCCATCACCTTTACAATTAATCGTTTCTTTCTCATTCCGTCAAATTCTGCATAATATATCTGTTGCCATGTTCCTAGGTCCAGTCTGCCGTTAGTAACTGGTACAATAACTTCATGGTGCATCATAAGGCTCTTCAAATGTGCATCTCCATTGGTTTCTCCGGTATTATGGTGTTGATAGTCATCTCTATAAGGGGCCAACCGTTCAAGCCATTCATCAATATCATGAATTATGCCACTCTCTGCATCATTGACATACACTCCAGCAGTAATATGCATGGCTGAAACCAATACCATACCATCGTCTATTCCACTTTTCAACAATATCTGTTCCACGTCGCCAGTTATGTTAATATATTCTCGTTTGCTTTTTGTATAAAACCACATATACTCAGTAAATATTTTCATATTGTTTTTATAGTTTTTATAGTTATCATTATAAATTCTTAATCTTATTTTACCCGGATAGATAAAGTGTTCAAGTTGATTCTGATTACCAATATAAAATAACGGTTAGGGATGAACATGAAATAAATTGTGCATGTAACTTTAAGTTCTACGTTAGATTTGATCAAACTAATTGAACCACGCCAGAAGAGTGGCCTTAACCCCATTGAGGATTTGGCGATTGAAGTCTTGGCAGAGATGATGTAAAGATGCGTGTTACATACATAATTTATTACATGCTCATTCCTTAATAGTTAAGAAAGGGAAAAGTAAATCCAATGGAAGATAAAAGACAGAAAATTTTAGATAATGTATGGATTAGGACAATAATTATTACCGTTTTGGGGGCTTCTTTTTTAGGACTCTGTATTTTCTTAAAAGAGATTCTGGTCTCTCTCCTTTTAGCATTCATAATCGCTTACGTATTTGACCCAATAGTAGACTTTATTGAAAGCAGAAAAAGAATATTCCCTTCTCTTAAAGTAAGCCGTACTTTTGCCATTATTATACTGCTTATGGGAATCACATTAACATCATACGGGTTTCTAACATATGCAATTCCTAAAACAATAAATGGGGCACAACAGCTACGAACCACCCTTAAACAGTACCATATTGATATAAAACAATATATGGAAGACAATAGTGATAATGCTATATTACTTTTTTTTAATAACCAGAGAGGGATAGACAATCTCAGCAAGAACCAACCTGAGAATAAAGAACATACAGAGGATTGGGAGATTGTCAATGAAGGTGAAGGGCTGAATATAGATTCAAATAAAACGAAAACAATTAACAGGAATGATAACGATGCAAAAACCCACACTCATAACATCCCTGCTATTAAACGGTTACAAGAGTATTCACCAGAAGCCGTTAAATTTATTTCCAATATTTTCAATAAGGTTTTCCATAGCACTTTTGGTCTACTGGGCAACCTTATTGATTTTTTTATATTTAGTGTTGTAACAGTCTATTTATTAAAAGATTTTACTAAGATAATCTCTTCAGCTCGTGATCTAATACCTCTTTCTCGACGCGAAAAATCAATTATCATATTTTCTAAGATCGATATAAACCTTAAAGATTTTTTCAGAGGGCAAATTACTGTCTCTTTTATTCTATTTTCTATTTATAGCATATGCCTTACAATTGCCGGCATACCGTTATCATTTGTCCTGGGAATGGTTGCCGGATTCGGAAATATGATCCCATATGTGGGGACAATATGGGGATTAGTCTTCGCACTAATTATCACATTCCTACATTTTCATGATATACAGCATATAATTATAGTGCTTGCAGTCTTCGGTTTTGTACAGATGTTAGATAGCGCAATAATAACACCAAAGATAATAGGACATAAAATAGGCATAAGCCCTGTTGTTATCATTATATCAATACTAGTTCTCGGAGAGCTTTTGGGTACTCTCGGCCTCTTACTTGCAGTTCCATTTATTGCAACGGTAAAAGTATTTATTGAAGAAGGTGTAATTAAATATAAGGAGTCGCACATGTATAAGAAATTACCAAAATAGATCTTTGGGAACAAATATACTTTATAAATCTTCTAGCAGAAAAGGCGTACGCAAACAGAAATCAAAAGATCAAGACTCACAATGGTAATAAATATATCTTGCTGTGCCATTTACTATGGAATAGGCATGTAACGCATATACATACGCCAGATTTGTTTAAATCTAACAGGATTCTGTGTGTAAAGAGTTTCAATTAATTTATGGACACTACCTTAGCAATAAAGCTTTATTATACTCCCAGTTCATTCTAGCTATATTTACAACAGAAATATTTTGCGGGCATTCGGCTTCACAAGCTTCCGTATTGGTACATGAGCCAAAGCCATCCTTGTCCATCTGTTCCACCATATTTACTACCCTTTCCTGCGCTTCAACCTTCCCTTGTGGTAATTTGGCAAGGTGACTGATCTTTGCACCAGTAAACAAGGCCGCACTGGAATTCTTACAAGTAGCTACACATGTCCCGCAACCAATACATGACGCTGAATCAAAAGCAGATTCTACATCATCTTTACTTATCATAATAGCATTCGCATCTGGAACCGAACCAGTATGCACAGAGATATAACCACCCGCCTGAATAATCCTGTCCAATGCACTTCTGTCAATCTTTAAATCCCTGATAACAGGAAATGCGGCAACCTTAAATGGTTCTACCGTTATACATTCCCCATTTTTGAAATGACGCATATACATTTGACAGGCAGTTGTACCTTCAAGATGCCCATTGGCACGCCCATTGATCACTATTCCACATTGCCCGCAAATGCCTTCCCTACAATCAGAATCAAACTCTACCGGAAGTCCCCCCTCCCGTATGAGTTTCTCATTTAATACATCCAACATCTCCAAAAATGACATATCTTTATTCAAATCTTCAAGAGAATGTCTCTCAAATGCCCCCTTACTACCTGCATCCTTCTGACGCCACACACTTAGATTTATATTCATTGTTATTTTTTCTGGTTCTTAAGACATCTACCATCACTTAAGCAGTGATCATAAATTAGCGCCCTTCGGGTGGACTAGAATCTCCAACGAGAAGCGTCTCCTATCACAAACGGACATCTCTTCCTATACAACATCAAGGCTAAAGCCTTGAGTCGATTAGAACATTCAAAAACATACGAATGTAGATCTTCCCTAATGAAAATCCATATACTATTTAATTATTTATAGCTTCGTACAATAGGCTTCAGCACGTCAAAGGTTAGCTCTTCCTTAAACAACTCAGGAGCTTTCCCATCACCCTCGCCCCCCCATACTGAAACATAAGAATATTTCTCATCATTTCTGCTCGCTTCACCCTCTTCTGTCTGGTACTCTGCCCTGAAATGAGCACCGCATGACTCTTCCCTGTCAAGGGCATCATAAGCCATCAATGAACCTAACTCCAGGTAATCCGCAACTCTTCCCGCTTTTTCTAACTCGGAGTTGATCTCATCAGCTCTGCCCGAGACCAATAAATTGTGCCAAAAGTCCTCTCTCACTTCTTCCAATAAAACAATGGCCCGCTCAAGGCTCTCTTTACTCCTTACAAGCCCTACATTATTCCAAAGGATCTCGCCTAATCTTCGATGGTAACATTCAGCAGAATTCCGTCCTTTTATGGATATGAGCCTATCCAATCCCTCTTTAACCTTTGTCTCTGCTTCCTGAAAAGCGGGGTGATCAATTGATACTTTTCCACTTTTAATCTCATCAGCAAGATAGTTTCCAATTGTAACAGGGACAACAAAATAGGCGTCCACACTGGCCTGCAACAACGAATTTGCACCTAATCTGTTTGCTCCATGGTCAGAGAAATTCGCCTCTCCTATGGCAAATAATCCGGGAATAGTGGTCATCAATTCATAGTCCACCCATAATCCACCCATGGTAAAATGGGCAGCAGGTGATATCATCATGGGTTGTTTGTAAGGATCAACACCCGTAATCTTTTCATACATTCTGAACAAATTACCATATCTCTCCCTAATAATATTCTCACCATGCTCCTTAACCGCATCCTTAAAATCAAGAAAAACTGCATTTTTGTTTCCGCCCACTCCTAAACCGGCATCTATCTGTTCTTTTGCAGAACGGGAGGCAATATCACGTGGTGCCAGATTACCAAATGACGGATATTTTCTTTCAAGATAATAATCTCGTTCCTCTTCCGGAATATCATTGGGAGATCTTTCTTCCCCTTTTTTCTCAGGCACCCAGATCCTACCATCATTCCTTAGAGCTTCTGACATCAATGTAAGTTTTGATTGATAGTCACCGGATTGCGGCAGACAAGTAGGATGAAACTGCACCCAGCTTACTCCAGCCATATAAGCCCCTCTTTTATGGACCTTCCATTGGGCGGAGGCATTGCTACCAATTGCAAGGGTTGAAAGGTAATATATCTTACCGTAACCACCCGTAGCCAGGATTACAGCATGAGCCCCATGACGTTCTATGTTTCCGGTTACAAGGTCTCTGGCAATTATACCTCGCGCTTTGCCATCTATCACTACAAGATCAAGCATCTCATGTCTTTTATACTCTTTCGCACTGCCTAAAGCAACCTGTCTCATAAATGCGGAATAAGCACCCAGTAACATCTGCTGCCCTGTCTGTCCTCGTGCGTAAAACGTTCTTTTTACCTGCACACCACCAAAAGATCTGTTACTTAAGACACCTCCGTATTCCCTGGCAAAAGGTACACCCTGCGCAACTGCCTGATCAATCACCTTTGATGATATTTCTGCCAGTCGGTATACGTTTGCCTCTCTGGCCCTAAAATCTCCCCCTTTAAGTGTATCTGCAAAATGACGATAAACAGTGTCAGAATCATTCTGATAATTCTTAGCGGCGTTTATCCCACCTTGTGCGGCAACAGAGTGAGCCCTTCTGGAAGAGTCCTGAAAGAAAAATGTCTTCACATTATATCCCAGCTCTGCAAGTGACGCAGATGCAGACGCACCTGCCAGTCCCGCGCCAACCACAATAATGTCCAGTTTCTTTTTATTCGCAGGGCTTACAGTCTTTGCTTTAGATTTATATTCTTCCCATTTATCAAACAGCGGGCCTTTGGGAATCTTTGAATCCAGCATATTTAACCTACATATTCTTTGGACTCAAAGTGATTAGAAATTTGACATTTAGTGATTTAGATTTTGGTTAAGTTTGTATGTAATGATTGAGTGCTTCCGCAGGTGTAGCCTTAGCTACATCGAGGAAAGCACGATTGAATAACATGCAAAGATAGCCGAAAGATGGATTGCTAAACGTCAAAGTTCTGATCACTTTGAGTCTAAATAGATAACAATGGGGATAATGGCAAACCCCAACGAAACAATAAATGTAAAAAGACAACTTATATATCTAACCAGTTTTATATACTTCTCATGATAAAGCCCTAGAGTAGTGAATGCACTTCTTATACCATGCCATAAATGCAGACCTAATATCACCATTGCTATAACATAGAGCACCACATACCACAACTGCTTAAAGCTTTCTATTACAATAATATATAAATCTTTATTTCCTTTTGCATCAACTGCTGTCTCACCAAATTTATATATATACCAATAGTCCTTAAAATGGATAACAAGGAATAGAAAGATCACAGATCCCAATATGCCCATGTTACGGGATATCCAGCTACTCACCTCCCCTCTTGCATCTTTGTCGTAGTTTCCATCATTTGCTCTCCAATTGCCGATTGTAAGCATTAGAGCATCAAAGGCATGGTAAAAGATCGCAATATACAACACATAAGAGACAAGCTTAATGACTGGATTACCTGACAGCAAATGGGAATAACTATTAAATTGGGTATGGGCGACCTGTTCTGGTAGTAACAACTGTAAATTTCCAGCTAGATGAATAATCAGAAAGAATGACAAGAACAATCCTGTCAATGCGATAAAGATCTTTTTAGTTAATGTTGTATGAGGAACATTCATGAGAATATATATTTAGAATCAATAAAATCTATTTTCTGTATTTAGAAGAAAATTGTACATCAAATTGCAATTTTACACAAAAGAAAATCACGTTTTTGATTAATGAAAGTCGTAGGACATGCATCCTTGCCAGTCATCAGCTGAAGCATTGCCATGAATACGTGTTCTATATATAATGGGAAGGGGAAATTCTTAATTTCCCCTTCCCATTAACAGAAATTACTCTCGAACAACAGAAACACTACTGTCTTCAGCAGAAAACAGTACCTCGCCATTTCTCGTTGCAACTCCAAACCGTACACGAAATGTGGCGGTACCGTTTGGCCCTGTCTCCGCTGACGATGGCCTCACAGTTACCTGGCGCCCCACTAATGTTGTCGTAATATTAACGCCGGTTCTTGGGTTTCCATCCTGATCAATGGCAGTAACTATCACTCTTCTTGGTATAAGGGAGCTTTCGAGAAATGCAGGGTTAACTGTTAATGTCAATCCGTCAGTCGGCGGCGACAGTGTTGGGATTGGAGATGGTTCTGTGGTTATTGTTGGTATTTGTGTTGGTAGCGGTGTCTGCGTTGGTGTTGCAGTCAATATAGGTGTCTCCGCCGTTAACGTAGGTGTAACAGTTGCAATTGGTGTAACCGTAGGTATTAATGTCGGTGTTACAGTTGCTGTGGGTGTAAGAGTCAATGTCGGTGTTATAGTTACTGTTGCTGTAGGTGTAGGAGTCAATGTAGTGGTTACAATTGGAGTAATCGTAGGTATTAATGTCGGAGTTGGTGTCAGTGTTACAGTTACTGTAGGCGTCGGAGTTATCTGATTTTCCACAAACCAGTTAGTATTATTACCACTGTCAACTGAATTGGATGGATCCATAATTGTGGAATTAACATTATTAGAATCTTTTACATCCACAAACGATATATTTCGTGCACCTTGCGGGTCAACACTCCAGTGAGTACCTGCTACCGTACTTCTAAGAAGTATTAAGTCTCCTGATGAACCAATTAATGTCAATGTGCCAGTAATATTTTGCTCGGTGCCTGCTTCAAAGCTCAGTACTTTACCTGCCTGGGTACTTGTTAAATTAGTAAATGTATTTGAACCAAATATGATTGAATCAGCTGAACCTGAAAATATCACGCTGCCACTACTTCCACCATCAAAAGTTCCTGTACTTGTCCAATTACCGTCAAGATTAATTGTTCCTGTGCCTGCATTTAATATACCGGCATTATCCATATCTCCGTCAATATTCAGGTTTGCGTCGTCAATATTAATTCTATTGCCTGTGTCATTGATAATTCCTGCTGAGTACAAAGAGGTCGTAAACGCAATCAGACCTATTATCAGTACAATAAATACTGATACTTTGTGATGATATCTCATATTAAATCCCTTTTTTTTTAATATTAACTTGATAATAGTAAATTATAGACTACTTTCCAACAATTTTACCCTTTCAGATAATTCACTAATTATCCTTTGCTGTTCTTTAACCACTTTTGTTAAGACTGCAGTTATGTCCATAGGAGATAACCCTTTTCTATCCTGCGTGGAAACAAGTTCAGGTACATCTTCTGCGACAAATCCTACATAATTCTCAGATTTATCTATTTTGTAATTAAATGTAACAGGATTAAGTTCATTAAGCGTATTAATTGCATTTTCAAGTGATAAATTCTTTATATTTTCTTTATATTCACGGCTTGATGCATTTGTCCAGACTCCACCTGATGTAACATTCGCGCCACTGCCCATGTGTAGTGGATGCGTTGGGGTAGTTCTTCCAATACCAACGTTACCATCTTTCAGCCACGTCATTCTTTCCGCCTCATTGTTACTAAAGTCCCTGCTCCTGAGATTGAGTTTGTCATCATTCCCATCATACTCGAATTCAAAACCAAAACTATCGTCTTGCTCAAACAGTTCAAGAGAAGCCTTTCCAGCGTCATCCGAACTTATTCTCAATGTTGCATCTCCGCCTGCGGTGTCAACATGCATCTTGATATCCGGCTCAGACGTACCAATACCTATATTGCCATTTTTTAATACTACCATGGCATCCGATCGACTAGAATCTTCAAAACCATTACCAATTACAAACAAGCGGTCATCAGACACAAAACTAAATATACTAGCAGGAGTGTAATCCGTGTTAAATGTTCCAATTACTGTTTCAACAAACGATTTTGCAGTGGTAGATCGTCCCATAGCCGTTGATTTGAATCCACTGGCAATAGTACTTTCTCCCATAGCCGTTGATTGGCTTCCACTAGCAATTGTGTTATTTCCCATAGCAGTTGATACGCTTCCACTGGCAACCGTATCAATTCCCAAGCTAACATTGCCATCCCCCTGAACACGCATAATGCTTTTGCCATCCACATGCTTCACAGAAAACGCGCTATTTTCGGTGCCATCTTTTAGAATTACAGCTGTCTCACCTGCATTAATTGTTCCACATATTCCGAAAACAACAGCACACATATTTACCAAAATATTCTTTTTCATATCAACTTATCTCCTTTCATATCCCTTACATATAATTAATATCGAGAAGACAATAAAAACAGTATCAAATCCTACTTTCAATCTGATTTACTTTGTCTAATAATAATGATATTATTTCTTGCTGTGCATTAAGCATTTCTTGCTGTTCTTTAACTACTTTTGTTAAGACCGCTGTTATATCCATTGGTGACAACCCCTTTCTATCCTGAGTAGAAACGAGTTCAGGTACATCTTCTGCAACAAATCCTACATAATTTTCAGATTTATCTATTTTGTAATTAAATGTAACCGGATTAAGTTCATTAAGCGTATTAATTGCATTTTTTAATGACAGAGTCTTAATATTTTCTTTATATTCACGACTTGAGGCATTTGTCCAAACGCCACCGGATGTAACGTGTGCTCCGCTGTTCATGTGTATTGGATGAGCCGGATCAGTTCTACCAATACCAAGGTTGCCATTTGTTATCACAACATTTCCGCTATTACCTGCTGCCAAACGTAATTCACCCGGCGTAGCATGTTCTTCACCGGATACTGCCACAAAAGCACCTCTTCCACCAGTACCAACAGGAGCGCCCTGGAGTATTATCCTACCAGTATCCGAACCATCTGCGCTCTCAATGGCAATGCCTAAATCTCCCACACCAAATGAAAGTTTATTGCTCGGATTCGATGTCCCAATACCAGTATTACCATTTTTTAACACTACCATAGCGTCAGATCGATTAGAACCATTAGTACCATTGCCTATAACAAACAAGCGATCTGCAGTTTCGAAAGTATTTGCGCTAACAGGAGTGTAATCCGTGTTAAATGATCCAATTGCTGTTTCGGCAAAGGAACTTGCAATTGTATTACTTCCCATTGCCGTTGATCTGTCCCCTATAGCAGTAGAGGCTCTTCCCATTGCTGTTGATTGGGCTCCACTGGCAGTAGCAAAACGGCCCATTGCCGTTGAGTTGTTACCACTGGCAGTTGATTGAAATCCAATTACCGTAGAGATATCACCACTGGCTATTGTTTGAAATCCCATTGCTGTTGATGTGTCACCACTGGCAGTCGTTAATTGCCCCATGCTAACTTTGCCATCCCCCTGAACACGCATAAGAAAACCGCCATTACCATTCTTTACAGAAAAACCACTATTTGAGGAACTATCTTTTAGTATTATTTCTGTCTCACCGGCATAAACGGTCCCACATATCCCAAAAATAATAGCACCTATAGTTACCAATAAATTTCTTCCCATTTAAACTTTATCTCCTTTCGTATTTACAATTTTATAACAACACAAAAACATTGGCTGAATTAAAGAAGTTTATTTGTTTTTTTATAAACTAAACAAGTGGCCCTGTTGGGGATTGGCAAAATGAGATGTGGAGGAGAAACAAATAAATCTATAAGTCGCCATTGCATTACACTTCTAAATAGTTTCTTTTAGTATGCAAGTAGGATTAACAAAAAGCTGAAAATAACCATCGTTGACGGTTTGAGAAATTATCATTTGTATGGATATGAGTGTAAAATCAAGTGGAAAAACAACCTTGGCGAAGAGTATACAAAGCATTTATAGATCTGTACATTATTTCCTTACTTATCATTTTTGTAACGATTGACTAGTTTTCGTAGAAGCTAAAATAATACGTTCTTTTTAGCGTTCTCTATAAAAACACCCCAGAAAATGTCTTTAAATAAAGCTAGCATCCTTGTACCTAATTTACCAATCATTTCCCTATAGTCACATCTGTAGACCCAGATCTATTCACTAAACGTAAGCGTTTGGATATAGAAATATTTTCAGGATAGGTACCCCCTTTGATTCGTATCTCCATATCATCAAATGCTAAATTTACGGCATCAGTAATTGTTTTAAAAGGGGAGTCGGGATCTCCGGTAAAGATAGGAAGACCTGACGGATGTTTAAAGTTGCGATCTACATAAATACTTTTCGTGTAATGCTTGATATAGATGTCATCGTCATCAACAATTATAGTATCCGCATCATTGTCCAGAAGTAATACGTGAAGTTCACCATTGATATTTGGAGCACGACCATCTGTTAAATCCCAAAAGGTAAGCCCTTCAGGCTCTTCGCACTCGAAATCTCCGAATGTGCAGGCCGGATCATAATTATATTGGAATAATCCTCCTTGGCTGGATTTTCGTATCCTTCTGAACGTATTTGGTGAGGCGGATACATCAAAGACATGAATCCCATGAGGAGACGTGCTTACACCGAAGAAGCCGGTTACAATGAAGAGTTTGTCTCCTTCCGGAGTAAAATCGCCTCCTTGATATTCAGACATTGTTAAAGGGTTGCCGTTTGAGTCATGCAAATTTATTCTATTTACCGGTTCAAGTTTTGAAGGTACAGAACCTGAGATAGCTAATGCTTCCCAATTAAATTCATAGCAGTTAAGATGGCTTGTGTTATTGACTGCCGAGTATACCTTTCCTGAATTGTCAATTGCACACCAACCTGCAGCGTCTTGTTTAGGTAATTTAGCTACTCCTTTGAAGTTCAAGTTTTCATCATAAAAAGCAATACCTGAGCCACTACTTCCCTCAACTCCTATCAAAATGTACCAAATGCCATTTGTCGGATTCTTTCTGGAATCCATAGCCTTAAATTTGCTATAGCCATGCAAAGCAAGGCCACTAGTAAGTGGTGTAGTCAAGGCGGTAATGAATGGAAAGCCTAGATCCTGTGTTACAGGTATTTTATAAAGCACTGCGCCTTCATCACCAGATTTAGTTATAAACCAAGAATCATCGTTATGGGCCAATCCCTGGACGTCTTCTGCATAGATAGTATCTACCTGATCAGGATATGTTCCGATGAGATTGTAATAACCATCATAGGCACCCCCCCCAATAGATATTCATTGATTGAAAAAAAGGATATTGTAAGTAACAGCATAAAATATGCTATGTAACATTTACTAATTGTGCACATTTCAAATCTTCTCCTATGATCTAAATGGTGAATTAGTACTTTAGAGATATAGGATTATTCTGTAAAATAGGAATAGATATACTGTTTGTACGATTGCATATTAGCACGTCAATTCTTCTTTTTACCAATAGTAACAGTACCTACAGGTGCCTCTAATGTTAATGCCTTGTTAATTGTTAGAAATTCATCATATGAGCCTTTAACAATACTTAACGTTGATCCCGCCAAAGCGGATTCAGTAGCATTTTCAATTGATTTTAATGGTCTAAATATAGTTCCATCTTTGATTAACGATAATCCACGATGATCCTTATCCACATATTTAACATTTGCACCAGAAGATTCTATTATTGCATTTTGCAGATCGCTCTGTTTGAAACTAGTTCCTTTATTTCCGGAGATTTCGGGTGAATTGCATCCGCCGTGGGTATGGATACCCAATGCTGTTTTATTATCTATACTACCTACAGGGCTCCCGGAGTTACCTCCTTTTGTATCAACAGTATACTCAACTGCGATATTAGATCCATTTTGACTATCTTCACCAATGTAACCGCCAGCGTTAGTTTGTAATGTTTGGTTATCAGCATTAAATCCACCTGTAGTACCAGGAGGAAAAGAATCAACGCCATATCCAGTAACACGAACTTTTACAAGGACAAGGTCATATGAAATCCTGTAAAAATCCTCCTGTCTCCTAATAGGAAGTTCACCGTTGACATTTCTACCGGATTTAAACAATGCCCAATCATTACCCACACCATTATTCGACGAGTTTATATAAAAGATAGGATATTGATCTTGTGGAGGTGGGTTCACGATTGTACCATTAGGAGATGATTCAGGTACATTGAACTGTATTACCTGGTTAACACCTCTGCAATGCCCTGCGGTCAGGAATGTACCGTTAGAAATGATCCAACCTGTACAACCCACAGGTAAAATGCGCCCAATGGCTCGATCGCGTGCTGATACGCGATCGTCTGAATTACCACATTGGCTTTCTTGAAAAAGACTTTCATCCACCGCAGAAACATTATCCGCTGATTCATCCAGGTTTTCCCATTCACCAACAAGAATCTCTTTTATTCGAAAATATATCCCTGTCTCACCAGGCGCGACACTAAGATCAATATTCAGTATATTACCATTAAAATAAGCAGTTGCATTCTGCCACTGTAACAGAGTTTGAGAATCAAATCTTTGCATTCCGCCATCCTGAAGAGATGTAATGGTAACATAACTTTTCTTTCCAAGATTGAAATCGTCAAAATAGAGCTGTAACCAAGGTACATCTGGGCAGATAACAGTGTAGCGGATAGTTAAAGGTTCCTCATTTCCTAAATTCTCGTGAATACCTGATTCCAAGAGATACATTTCATTGTGACAAGGTATTGGTGCATCGTTTGCGCTTATGGCGACATTACAATACAGAATTAGAGCAAAAAAGATACTCGCGATTATAATGTTTCTTCGTTCTATTATCTTTATTTTAACTACTCCTACATCAATAACGCAAAATTTTTTAAACGGCCTACATAATAAGTGCCACGCCGCGATTCCCTCCTTTACAAAAGAAGGAAATCGCGGGCAGCTCAATACATCTTGTGTAAAAATTTAGCTATTAACTGCGATCCTACTATTCCACATTTTTTTTACACACTCTAGAATCAATGATTAATTTCCAATCGTTACTTGCCCAACAGGCGCAAAAAGTGTTAGCGCCTTACCACCAGTACCAGCAGTAAATGTATTTCCCGCTGAAGCTCGATATGACCCTGCAACTATAGCAATTCGTCTACCGCTTGGCGTATCAGAAACGGCCTTAGCTATAGTTTTATAAGGATGCAAGACATTACCGTTTTGAAACAAAGTAGGCGATATAGATCGTGCATCTGCATACCGAGAATTGGCCTGAAAGCTGTGCAATGCGTTCTGCAGAGGATTATAACCAAGCCAGGTCCCGTCGTTGTCAAAGTCGGAAAAAAAACTATCACAACCACCCCGAGTATGTATAGCAATGGCCATATTTTTGCTTTCCCATATTACCGGGCTGCCAGAGTTGGCAGGGAGTGTATCAACTTCATGTTCAATAGCAGTATCAACCAGACAGTCGTCACACGCTCCAATATCGGTCTGTTGAACAAGGCTTCGAGAGTTACAACTGCGGTTGCAATTTCCATCCGCATCCCAGTCACAGCACGGAGCCCCGGCTCCTCCTGTACCTTCAGGAAACGGGTCAAGACCATATCCGGTAACTCTTACGATATTACCTTCTGATGGTACTAACTCTGTCATATGGAAGAATCCTTGAACAATATGAGCCCTTAGACCAGTGTTAGAATTTGGGCCGATTGCAAAAACACTGTAATCTTCACCCCTACCGTCTGATTCAAAGGCTCTAACACTAGTTACTGGATACTGATCATTTAAACTGGCGGCACGAGGCGACCCGTTAGAGGTAGATAGAGGCACATTAAACTCCAAGATAACACCACTAAGGTTGCCGTCTGGGCTACCACAGTGTCCAGCAGTTAGAGCAGCGCCGTTGTGTACGAGCCATCCCGTACAACCACCAAAAAATAGTCGCCCGACACGTGAATCATTAGACAGGACACGGTCATCAAAGTCACCACAAATACTTTCTGGGATGTTTCCATCAGAAACCGCATCAATATCTAAATTAAAATCAATATCTACTGGATCAGCAACAAGGATCTTATCTACATTTACAAAGATACCATTGTCTTGCGGAGCAACATATACCTCTAACTCAACTTCTGTACCATTAAAAATACCACTAGTATCAGACCAGATTAACATATAGTTTGCATCTAAAAATTGAGAATCTCCATCAAGCAATGATGTTAGTTTAATATAACTGTTTTCACCAAGATTATAACTGCTAAAATGAATACGCATCCAAGGTGTATCTTCCGCTTGAATGATTGTTGAATACAACAATTGCGCATTTTCATCAACATTTACGCTCTCTTCCCCATTTACATCTTGTCCTGTACCAGCACCGTTAAAAACACCAGATTCCATAGTATACGGAATATCCATTAATGAAAATGCCTGACGTTCATTCTGGCCTAATAGCGTACTAAAGTTGGAGACAATAATGCAATTAATTGCAATGCCGAAAAGCGCTATTAATGATAATTTAAGGTTAAAAAGTTTCATAGGCTACCTTCCTTTCTAGGCAGTATATATGTCTTTAGATTGTAAAACTCCGGATACATCCTCTAAAATATATCAGTAGCTAAGAAATACTACTTGATCACAGAATATCTTAGTTTATTAGCAATGTTTAAATCCGTTTTCAATTCCAAATAAAAAACGCCGTGTCCATTATCCCCCAATAGTCACACTTCCCAAAGGGGCTCTTAAGCTCATAGCTTTACTAAACGAACCAGTTTCATTGTAATTACCTGGCTGTATAATTAACGTTCCTCCTGCAGGGACTACAGAAACACCATGGTTAATAGTAAAAGCAGGAAAGAAAAAAGTACCCGGTTGCGGGAAAAAGAAGACGCTCTTTCTAGGTGCAAGGGGATACGATCCGTTAACAAACCGCCAATTGTTTTCCGGATATAAAAATGACATAGTTAACACATCGAGGTCACTTAAATGGTTTCGTTGTCCAATAGCATTTTGCCAAGCACTATTCCATGGAGCTTTTACTGTTATTGTACGACAACTACTAGCATTTGAAGAACAACTCGAACAGTCTGAGAATGCACATTGGCCATAATGCATAACAGAATCAAAATCATGCTCACCATAAACATCAGCAGAGTTACGTTTGTCAAAGTTATGACTTTCACCTGATTTGATTCTATCAGTGTTAATGGTCAAAAATGTATCTCGGTCCGGTCGTGATTGCTCATGCCAACATCCTAAAGCGTGTGATAGTTCATGGGCAATTATAAACCTAGACCCCCAGCTGACAATATTAATAACCTGTTTTCCACCTTTCATTCCTACTTCGGAGTTATTTTTGGTAGAATTTTGAATATGTATGTAATTACCATGACCATTTCTCGGTATAAAATCAACATTGGCAACAGCTTCCCATTCTCCCATAGCAGCAATTGCACGATTGCGATTTGTGCTATTTACATTGGAATCAAATTGATATGGAATTATACCATTTGTCCAGTATGTAGCCTCAAAAGTACCCTCTTTTTCTACTTCAGGTACAAGGATATCACCTTCGATCACCTTGTACCCTTCAGGTATACCGTTCTCATAAGGGGCAAATGGATCATCAATACCATCATCACCATATGTTGTAGTAAATAACGAAAGCGATAATGAGATAATAACGCCAGATATAATGACGAAAAAAGATTTCAAATTTATCATACATTTTCTCCTGTTTTCTATCAAAATATCATTGTAATGACACAAGGGTTAATACCAAGCCTGTACTCATATCAAGGGCTGACATAGCTTTACCAATAATGGCCCCTTGTGCTTTACTATGATCATTTACTCTCATTACATGACCGGGAGTATCAGATGTCGTAAGGAGGTCTCCAGGTTTAATAGCTCCATAACTGGCATCTGCCTTACAATAAACACGGCCAGTTAGAGCAATTGGATAATTTCCGTCTGCGATAGAGCCTTTTTGTCCCATCATCATACCAGGATTAATACCACCCGCCCCACTAATAACACCTGCAACGGTTCTATCATATGCCTTACTGCTTATAAGGAGTTTTCCCGGATTTTCAGTATCTATACATGCAACCATTCCCGCTTCTATACCAAATTCGTCATCTTTCTTAATCAGATCTTCAAGATTAGCAGGTTTACTAACATCAAAGCCTTCAGAAAGGTCAGAACCTCCTCGAATGTGAATTATCGCAGTACTTATCTGATCGTCAACCCACAAATCATCCTTACAATATACATCCCATCCACCTCTGCCTGTTCCCATTTGGAAAGCATCACTTGAATCTCCTGAAAGAGACGTGCCCCTGCCAACCAAAGGTCCGCCTATTGCAACATTTCCTCCATCCCAGTTTATATGCATTTGTGCTGCAGCCCCGTCAGTACGAGCTTGCATTTCGTTGTTATCTATTGCAATGTTCGTACTCGTTGTTGATCCTAGAAGCAAAAAGCCGTGGTTCGAAAGACTAACATCATTCCCATTTAAGATATGCAGTCTTGCCGCTGGATTTGTAGTTCTTATTCCTAGATTTCCAGCACCATTCAAACTCATCTGTGTAGATTTTGCTCCAGTTTTTATAGTGCTCTCAGTTTGAAAATGGAGTGAAGTATTTGTTTTTCTTACTATTCGAGTCGCTGTATCCAGAAAACCTCCTGAATTAGTACCTCCAACAGCAGTATAACACCAGTATGGAATAAAAAGTGGAACTGGAATAGGACCTGGCCCAGGAGTTGGAATTGGACCTGGGATTATTGTTCCAATTGCTTCTGCTTCTGCATCTGCCACCGCTTCTGATTCTGATTCATCAGATACTATTATAAAAGAATTACTATTAAATTGAACACCTACTGATGTTGGTGGCCTATTTGCACCTGACCCTGAACGGTTTATATGGAGATCACATTTCGGAGCACTTGTACCGATACCAACATCACCAGCATTATAGTATGTATTTGCTCCATTTAACAACCAATGTGAATCACCTGGTACGCCTGGAGGACCTACTAGCCCCTGCGGGCCCTGATCACCGGACGGTCCTTGTGGACCTGGATCACCTTGTGGTCCCTGAGGGCCCTGATCACCTTCTGGTCCCTGAGGACCTGGATCACCTTGCGGTCCTTGAGCTCCTGATGCAACGTTCGTTAACAATGAACCATCACCTTGAAAACTAAGTGCTTTAACCGCTCCTGCAACATCTAACTTTGCAGAAGGACTAGTTATACCAATACCAACTCTCCCGCCTTCCATAAATGAAATAACGTGGCCAAAGTCATCATCTACAAATCTTAATGCACTGGCGTCTCTTATAATAGTTGTGTTTTCCCTGTAACTACCATCTGCAGCGCTATTTCCTTCCAACCGAATTGATGATGAACTGGCACCATCATCATTGTATATATGCAAGTTGGTTTCAGGGCTTGTAGTTTTAATCCCTACCTTGCCTCCAAAAAGAGCCCTGCCGGTTAAGTTAATGGAACCTGATTCTTGTACTCCGGGTGCCGGGGATTGCCTAGAAACTGAACCCAATACAGCTTCTTGTACGGCGGCTTCTTGTGCCGCAGCAGGTTCGACTTCAATATTTTCAGCAGGTTCCTCAAATCCAGAAACTATTGTGGTCGCTTCGTCTTGCTCATTTTCATCATTATCACCATTTTCTAATGATTCGTTGTCTACTTCCGCTTCGGTTGTTAAGCCTTCATGGTCTTCAAGAGCAGATGTCTCTGCTCTGCTGTCTAATGTAATAAAAGAAAGAACGAGAAACAAAACCCCTAAAATAATCGCAAATTTACTTGATTTTTTTTTCATTCTCAACCATCCCCCCACTAAAATGGTTTTTTAGTAAAATAGAAATTTCAGTTATATCATTTTGCTGATATTAATTCCCCCCTCACCCCCTCACTTACTAAAAGGTTAACATTTTTAATATCAAATAAATATAGATACTTATAGTTCTATGTTTAGCCATATATTGAAAAGACATTCATTCTGTATCCATCGTGATCTCGTACATAAATAACGATTCCGAAGGAAATTCATTTAAAATCTTTAAAATATTGAACTTTGAATCATTAGTAATTATCAATGGGCACCGGGCACAATTAAATTATTTTGTGATCTCAACTTATTAGTATTATACCACACTCTAAAATCCAGATTACAATGAAAATGGTTAATAAAACGACTAGCCGCTTCTTCTCGGTCAAAGAAAGGATTTTGACTGGAAAGAATTGTTATCAAATGATAAAGAAACCAGACTTCTATGTTATCGTTTTCACCAATATCAAAGCCAGCTCAATTCCATCAAAAGAGTTCAGTTCTAATACCTTTCCAATTTACCATATGGACATTAATACCATTTAATATTTCTTAATGAGAAATCTACAAAGGCCTTTTATTTAATAACGCAAATAATATTCCAACATATCGCACAGGAGCATATTGAATTGTAACATGTTCCTGTGCAACAAGTTTCACAGCCGCCCCCATAAAAGCCTCCTTCTGTAATATTACTATTTAATGTTATGTATCTAACGTTTAAATGAATATGAATGTTAAATCTCTACCGTATAGAATCTACTTTTATGTTGTAGATCTTGGTGAGTTTCATAACAGTTATACGGAGTATGAAAACTTAATTAGTTGTAAAATGGCTTTTATTGGAAGAGGAGGAAGGTACTTTGTTTCAATGCCTTTAGAAAGTAAAACATTATTAGGGCTATGGTTTGGTCTTTAGAAAGAGACAAAAAACATCAGAAGAATATCAGTAGAGAATAGCTTGAAAAAAACATCCTTGGCTCATCAAATTTAGATAATTATGATGAATGATCTTACGATAGTGATGTCCATAGTTATGTGTGGATACTCCAAGTAAGCTACACATGGAAGCCATATCAACATGGCCTATGGATAAGAAATGCATATGACCAGTGGTGTTTGGTTTCAGATTATCGTTTTTCACCCGCACGAGTAATATTCATCTCTTTTGGCAAATACTATTTTTTATTATATTTCACCAAGCTGTAACATTTCCCGTATTAATTGCAGAACATTTTTATAAATACAGAAAAGCAGATAAGGACTTATCCTTTTAGATGCCTTTGAAGGTCTTGATAACAATGGTAGGGAGCGATCCAAAATGGCTTACTTATAAAGTACTCTCCGCTCTAGTTGATGAATTTAGATGTTAAAAACTAAATTGTTGTTCGAACAGGAGTAGTTGGGTGTCGGAACAATGGAGAAAAATACAACAACCCATTACTCCAACACTTCACATTTATGTTATGACCACCAGCAAAATTATGGCTATAATCAGTTAATTATATTTTCGAAAGACGGGCCTTATTGTTTGCCCTTGAATAAAACTCTTAACGGAGCCGGATTCTACAGCTTTTTTGCATACAGAGAATGCTTTTTCCATTGCATTGAGTGTCTCGGTTACTTCCTTTTCCGAATGGGAATATGTTATCCCAATCGACTGTATAAATACCCCGTGTTTGTATAGTTCCTGAAGAAACAGGGTATTCATTTCCAATGCGGTTCCCGCTTCACTCTCCTTATACCCAAATGCAGGCCTGCAGGAATATCCACCTATATGAAAATAGTTCTCCAATTTCGTTGTACCTATTAATTCCTTGATACCATCTTGTAGGAGCTTTCCAATTGACCAGAGATGATCTATAACGTTTTTGTCCCTTATCTCATTGATGTTTGCAATGGCAGCAGCAATTGAATGTGTTTCCGCCCCATGGGTAGTTGAAAGTAGAAATACTCGTTCCTTGTCATGCGTAATACCACCCCGCTCCATTATCTCTCTTTTACCCGTTACAGCAGCAACCGAGAATCCATTGCCCATTCCCTTTCCGAATGTTGCAAGATCAGGGATTACATTATAATATTTCTGCGCTCCGGAAAGATGCAGTCTAAATCCGGTTAACATCTCATCAAAGATCAGTACGGCTCCGTTTTCGTTTGCAACATCACGAACTTTTTCTAGAAATCCATCCAGTGGTGGAGTTCCTGTTGAAGGTTCAAGGATGACCGCAGCGATTTTACCTGGATATCTTTTAAACAACCCTTTGAGACTCTCAATATCATTATATTTAAAAGTTAAGCTTAATTCCCTTACCGCCTTTGGCACACCTGCATTACACGGAGTAGTACCAATAAACCAGTCATCGAAGCTAAAAAAAGGATGATCTCCACATAATGCAACATAGTCCCTTTGTGTATATGCTCTGGCAAGTTTTATAGCTGCAGTAGTAACATTGGAACCGTTCTTGGCAAATTTACACATTTCTGCGCACGGAATCAGATCCACAAGCAATTCTGACAATTCAGATTCCACCAGAGAAGGTCGTGAGAAATTAACCCCCTTTTTTAGTTGCGCCATAACAGCATCAATAACTCGCGGGTAACAATGCCCTAAAATCACCGAAGCAAGCCCCACTCCCCAGTCTATGTATTTATTACCTTCATTATCATAAATATGGCATCCTTCGCCTTTAACTATAAATTTAGGAGCGTTAGAGGGAAACAGATCATCACCTTTACTATATGTATGCGCCCCTCCCGGAATTAATTTATGAACATTTTCTTTTAATTCAGACAGATTCTTCATTTTTAGCCTTATTTTATTTTTCCTGAGATGGAGGATGGACAAAATGTCCATCTTAAATCTTATTTTATTTTTTTTGCAGTAATAACAACTTCACGTCCAATTCCAACTTCAGCAAACTTTTCATATAATTTCTGTTTAAGACCACTCTTACCAAACTTCATGAGGTTGTTCTCAAATGTCTTTCTTTTAGAGTGACATTTTCGTCCCATATCATCTTTACCTACATAGTTATCTCCCATTAAGAGAAACATATCAATGGGAAACGTGACAGTCTTGTGCACTACCTGAAAACCTGATTTTTCTAAAACAGCTGACAAGGATTTCACGTTAAAATAGTTTATATGATGAGGTGGCGCAACCCACCAAGAATCTAACCCATGCTGTTTTTGTGCCACTTCCTGCAAAGGGTTGAAATCGTTTGGAGCCATTATACATATCAATCCGTTATCGATCAGGTTATTCTTTAAGAGTTTAATGATTTCAATAGGATTTGGAACATGTTCCAACACTTCGTTAAGGTGAACAACGCCAAACTCTCCTATTTGAGATGAAATTTCTGAATCAAAGACGCCATTCTTGACATTAACTCCCAACTCTTTACTATATTCAAACGCAATCTTGTTCGGCTCTATGCCGAGCTCAATCCAGCCTCTTTGTTGGGCCCTTTTCAGAAAATAGCCCGATCCGCTTCCGATCTCCAACACCCTACGTTGCTTGCCAGTTAGGCTGCTTTCAAAAATGTCAAACCGCTCGTCATACACACAATTCCACCACTCAATATCTTCCTGTGTTTTACTGATATAATCCGGTTTCTCTTCAGTATAGTACTCCTCTCGATATATCCTGTCCAATTCTTCAATTGATGGTATGGGAATTAAATGTGCAAATCCACATTTATCGCAGTCCAAAACCTTAAACTCATCCTTAGTCTCTAGTAGATTCCCCTCATGGATATTCCATCTTATGAATTCGCTCATTGTCATTCAATAAATATAGCAGATAAACTTTATAAAGTAAAAATTTGAAAAAAACCTCATACAAAGTAGAAGTAAGTTATCACACAAAGAAAAAACATCAAAGTATAATTTTGTTCCGGAAACAGACTCTACCTATATGCACTTAACTCTTTCAGGCGATATGCCGATATAAAAACTAAACTAAGTTTTATGTAATCTATATGGTTCGTTTGCCAATGATACTTGTATTTTTTGTCCCCTTTTACAAGAGTACTTTATTTCAAATATACCGATAGGAAAAACCTTGAAATTTAATAATTATTAATCTATTCTTAATTTTTTCAGAAACTCGGAATTTAATCATTCATATAAACTTCCCTAATAAGTATGTGGCTTTAAATATGAATAATTACTGTTTATTTCGGTAAAAAAAAAGATTTAATGAGTAATAAAAAATGAAAGATACCACACCTATTTTTTTTATTGGCTCCGGTCGGTGCGGCACATATTCAATCGCACAATTTTTCCAGAAATTTTCTCATATTGATAGCCATCATGAATATTGTTTTGAGCAGATTCTGAGACCAGCAGTCCTATATAAAATGGGGTTAGTTGAGAGAGATTATGTTAAGAAAACAGTGATTGATATCCATTTATCGGCTGTTTATTATTCCGACTCCCCATATTGGATAGATAGTTCTAATGCCCTGGTTTGGATTATTGATATATTAAAGGAAGTGTTTCCCGCTGCAAAGTATGTCTACTTAACTCGCGACGGACGAAAGGTTGTTAGTTCATTTTTTCACAAATTCACAGATTTAATGTATAGCGATAGTGCAGTTAACGCTTTAATAAAGTGGATTAGTTCTAAAGATCAAGTCCCCCTACCACCTCCGGACAAGAAATATTGGAGGCCTCTTGCAATGGAAAGAGGTTTATTATCAGATGCGTTCTTAAATTACAATAGATTCCAGCGGTTGTGTTACTATTGGGCTGAAGCCAATAAAGAGTTGTTGAAAGGCAAAGAAAACCCTATTAACTCCAATGAAATGATGATTAAATTCGAAGATATATATTCAAAGCCAAAACAACTTTCAAAAATCACAGATTTGGTTGGTATTGAAATGAAAGAAGAGTATATTGATTTCTTCAAAAGGCCTATTAATGTACATGTTCCAATTAATTATCCTTTGTCAGAAATGCAGGAAAAGCAGTTTCACGATATAGCAGACGACATGATGAATCAGTTGGGATATAATACACAAAAGGAGTATAACGTTGAATATTAAACTAACATGCGATTTTTGCGAATCAGACAAAATGGAGCATGTCCATGATCCGATTAATTCCACACGGGGCATGAAGGTTTATGTATGTAACGAATGTGGGTTAGTACAAAGTATATCAACCACTACTTATTCCAGCGCACCACCAGGGTCAATGTCAGGTGACGCAAACAGGTCTAGCTATAGATACACAAAAGAGCTGGTATTTGATAAATATCTTCCTCTTTTTCAAAAACATTTGAACTTTGATGCTTTTAGGAATGTCCTGGATATTGGTTCAAATCGGGGGATCTTTGTTCACTGGGCATTAGAACATTATCCCAAAATAAAGATTGATGCTATTGAACCACAGGAATCAGTGGTTCAATCATATATGGATAATGAAAATGTATCCTTAAGAATTGCTAGATTTGAAGATCGTAAACTTAATGATAGTACATATGATTTTGCATATTGTGTACATACACTAGAACATGCATTGTCTGCTTCTCAAATGTTACGGGAAGTTTATAAATCATTAAAAGTTGGCGGGATATTTTTTTTAGCAGTTCCACAGACCCTTTTATTTCATGAGGATATTGTAGAGGAAATATTTATTGATCCTCACACGTTTCATTTTGACCTAAGCATATTGGCTAATTTTGCGACCCAACTAGGGTTTAAGACATTGTATTCAAGTCGCAATAATGATGCAGAGGTAATACTAATCCTTGAGAAAAAAAATCCTGAAGTTGGTAAGTTTTCTCCCATAAATGGTAGGATGCAGAATTATAATATTACAAAGATTTTAGATTATCGTGACAAGATGCATACGAATCGTGCTCTCCTAAAGAAAATCGGAGAGCATTTGAATCATCTTTCTCAATCAAGAACATTAATAATATGGGGAGCCGGAAGACTTTTTGATATTATTGTACGTGAGGGAGGAGTTGACACTACGCGAATAAAGGTAGTTTTTGACAAGGTATTGTATAAATTTATTGACCAGTCACATGGGTGTATTGTTAGTCAGCCGAGCAATAGATCTGACTTTTGTGAAGAGAATATAGTAGTATTCATAGCTTCAAGAGAGTATTCTTCTGAGATAAAAGAGGAAGCAAAAAAACGTGGTTTTGGGAGAGTAATTACCTTTACCGATTTTTATTCTTAATTTCATAATATTATTAATGAGATAAATTATGTTTGAAACGCTAACACCTGATTATATAAAGGGCATGAATATAGGGGATTTGGACGACCTTGCGTCAGAAATACGTGATTTCCTGATATCAAATATCTCTAAGACCGGTGGACATATTGGCACAAATTTAGGAATTGTTGAACTAACACTAGCAATGCACTATGTGTTTGATTCTCCGTCAGATCCGATAATTTTTGACACTGGACATCAAGGCTATACACATAAAATATTGACTGGCAGGGCATCACTATTTCCAACCCTCAATGAATGGGAAGGTATGAGCCGTTTTGTTTCAAGACAAGAGAGTACGCACGATGTAATTGACGCTTCCCATGCAGGGACTTCAATCTCCATAGCAAGTGGAATGGCGTGGTCTTTTTATAAATCCGGACAAAATCGTACCGTTGTCGCTTTTATTGGTGATGGCGCCATGGTAGAGGGTATGTCGTTTGAAGCCATTAACTTTATCTCATCATCTAAGTTCAGAATGGTTGTAATTCTTAATGACAACGGAATGGCCATCGCAGAAAATGTTGGAGGGATAAAGAACATCACATCGGGCCCAGACTGGCAAGAAAAATCATCCGCGTTTTTTCGTGGATTAGGTCTAGATTATACATCTGTCCCCAATGGACACAATATCCCATTGTTAATCTCTACTCTTAATGCGGCAAAAGATTGCGGTAAACCTATTGTTGTGCATGTGAAGACAGAAAAAGGGAAAGGGCTCCCATCTGCAAAAGATCATCCATACAAAATGCACTTTTCCATGCCATTTGATCCTGTTACCGGTGCGGGTGCCGCCCCTACCGTAAGTGGAAAAACATTCGCATCTGTTGCTTCGGACGTAATTTTAGAACAGATGGAAAAGGATGATGACATATTTGTTATAACTCCTGCAACACCTTATGCTTCATATCTAGATAAACCGCTAGAACTATACCCTGACAGGGTTATTGATGCGGGAATGGCAGAACAACATGCGGTGGGAATGGCATGCGGACTAGCATTAGACAAGAAAAAGCCTATTGTCTGTTTTCAGGCAACCTTTATGCAAAGGGCTTACGACCAACTTATTCATGATGCGTGTTTCATGGACCTTCCGGTAACGTTTCTAGCCGTCCGTTCCGGATTTGCGGGATACGATTCTGCAACACATCATGGAGTTTATGATATCTCTTATTTAAGATCATTCCCGAATATGCAGATCTATTATCCATCTTCCAGTGATGATATGCGTAATGTTCTAATTGACAGATTGAAAGCCCCCAATGGCCCAATGGCAATACTTCATCCCTATGAACCGATCATAGAACCGGAAACGGAGGTAGATATCACCAAGTGGCGAGAAATATCATTATTATTTGAGGGAAATGATGGAATTATTTTCTGTCTGCCTAATAAATTGCGCGATGGTATTTGTGTTCGTGATATGCTTAAGACTGAATCCGGAGCCGATTTTGGGTTAGCCGTTGTTCGTTCAATTAAACCGTTACCTGTTGCAAACATCGTAGACCTTTGTAGTAATGTCCCAAAGATTATTACAATGGAGGAAGGTGCCCTGCAAGGTGGTTTTGGTTCATTAATTTGTGAAACGCTTGCAGACAACCATCTGAATATTCCTATCTTTCGTTCAGGAATCGATGATTCTTTTGTACCGGCAGGTAGTAAGGACGAGTGTGCTTGTAAAGCTGGCATAGATCCAAACAGCATCCTGAAAAGGCTGGCTTCCCACTGGCCAAATATGAAATGGAGGTAATGACATTAATAAGAGTGTAAATTTATCCAATACTGGCCGGCTTTCAAATAAAGTAGCCGTAGTTACCGGTTCCTCTCGTGGAATAGGCCGTGACATAGCTTTAACATTTGCTCGTGAAGGGGCAGATGTTGTTATAAATTATAAAACTAATAGTAATGCGGCCTTAGAAGTTGAGTCAAAGATAGCGAAACTAGGACACAGAGTATTATCGATTAAAGCAGATGTAACACAACGAAATGATGTTCAACAACTTTTTGATAGAGTCCTCAATGAATTTGGCAGAATTGATATACTTGTCAATAATGCGGGCATTAATAAAAGAGGTTTCTTTGATGAAATAACGGATGAAGATTGGGATATGATCATGGGGGTTAACCTGAAAGGTCCGTTTATCTGTTGCCAGGAGGTCTTTCCTCTTATGAAGAATCAGGGAGGCGGGCGCATTATTAATATATCATCTGCTGCCAGTCTGTATCACGGGCCAAAAACTGTCCACTACGCAGTATCTAAAGCTGGTTTAAACAGTCTAACGAAAGTTATAGCAAGATACGGAGGAGAACATAATATTCTAGTTAATGCTATAGCACCTGGTATTATATTGACAGAGCAATCAGTAGAGGAGCTTGCAAGTAGTAGTGGTAAAGGTATTATCGATATGACACTCGTAAAACGGCCGGGAGAACTTCAAGATGTTTCCAATACTTGTGTACTTCTTGCTTCAGATGAACAAAACTACATTACAGGACAAGTAATCAGTGTAAGCGGTGGGAGTTATCTTGGCTAAAAAAAAGACAATCCTTTTGTTAGGCGCAAGCTCAGACCAGCTTTATGCTATACGTACAGCACAAGCTATGGGCTTGAATACGCTTGTTGTAGATGCAAACCCCAATGCTGTTGGCTTTTCAATTTCTGATGATTATGCCGTTGTAAGCACACGTGATGTGGAATCATTAAAACAAATGGTTGATCAATATCATAGCAATGGTTATCAGATAGCCGGCGTATTGGTACAAGGTAGCGATATCCCTCATATAGTCTGTTCGCTTGCTGAATATATTGATACCCCGCACATTCCAATGCAAGCGGCTTTACTTTCAACACATAAATTAAAGATGAAGCAGCATTTCTACAAGAGCGGTGTTGCCATACCCTGGTTTTCCAGCGTCAAAACGCCGGATCATCTGAGAATGGTTATAAAAGAACGGGGATATCCGTTAATAATAAAACCCGTTGATCGTTCAGGATCCCGTGGCGTCTATTATTTAGATGGAACCCGCAACATTGACGAATTGTTTGCAGATGCGCAAGCATTGTCACTTTGTGGTGATGTCCTTGTAGAGGAGTTCCTGGATGGTCTACAAATAAGTACTGAAACAATTATGTATAGAGGAAAGGCTTATACGCCAGGATTTGTTGACCGAAATTATGATATGCTTTCCAAATATCTACCAAATATTATTGAAAATGGCGGTACTGAACCTAGCAGTGTTACATATGAACAACGGTTATCAATTGAAAGCCTGGTAGAGAAAGCCGCTATCTCTCTCGGTGTAACAGATGGTGTCGTTAAAGGTGATATAGTGCTATCTCCTGACGGCCCAAAAATCATTGAAGTAGCAACAAGGCTCTCAGGTGGTGATTTTTCAGAAAGTTTAATACCTCTGGGCATAGGAGTGAATATTGTTGAGGCCGCACTTAACATTGCAATGGGAAATGAAGTTGCACTCGATAAACTTAAACCAAGGTGGAGCCGTGTAGTACTAAACCGCTACTTCTTTCCCGAACCGGGAACGCTAAAATCTATTGATGGCCTGGAGGAAGTATCTGCACAGCCATGGGTCCAGAAATTGGAAACCTGGTATAATATTGATGAATATGTACCTGAAGTGAAGAGCCACGCCGATAGGTTTGGGGTCTTCATTGTTACCGGGGAGACACTGGAGGAAGCTAACCAACGGGCAGATTGGGTTTATCAAAAAGTCAAAATAGTCACTTGTCAAGATTGAACAGAAAGAAATATCGTCGTTATGGACAAACAAGTTTGTCCATAACCACTAATCCAATACAAAAGTAGAAAAAGCAGATAATAATTCCTCAATTGGTGCACAATATTGCTTCTTCTAATTCATGACTACTGTCGGTGCTTTCTACCGGTTCTACTAATTCATAACTGCGGTCTGGTACCTGGCCTTTGCTAATCTTGGTAGGTAGGGTATTATTGACAAAACGTTCAAGAGGCGCATTCTTTTTCCAGTCTTCGTACAATGCTTCCCAATTTTGTTCCTTGCAGATTCTTTTAACTTTTTCATCACTCAAAATAAGGATTGGACAATAACATTTCAGATATGACTTAAGTTGCGCCAGCATTTTCTCTTCAAGGGAGAAACTATCTGTACCGAAACACGCACTTTCTGGAAGGTCATCATACCGGCCTGATTGTAACCAAGGGATAAAACCATCTTTGATTACGCCAAGTTTTACGAAATAGTCATAAGCCCATGTGCCTCTATATGGGGCAAAATGTAACCATTGCACGATTCTAGGTTGGGGAATGGAGAGAACCCAATCTAAAGATCTATCGTGATTCTCGGGAGAATCACCAGGTAACCCGATAACCATATTTAACCAAGGGGTAATACCAGCATCCTGAATACGACTAATAGTGTTACGTATAGTTTCAATGCTTTCACCTTTACTTACTAACTTAAATACTTCTGGATCTCCTGATTCAATCCCAATGCATAATGTCTCAATCCCCACAAGTTTTAAGAGTTCCAGAAACTCTCTGTCTGTCTGATCTGCCCGCACATTAAAAATACTTAATTTATATGGATATGATCGGCTTATATATTCTTTTAGGAAAGCCTTTGCATGGTCTATATTACCTGTAAATGCATCGTCTATTACTGCAATCCTGTCTACACCCGGAAAGTTTACCTCTATTCTATCTATCTCTTCCCAGAAACTATCATCCAAGGTGCGAGCCCGCCACTTATTACCATGGGTTCTTGTACCTACACAAAAAGAGCAATTATGCGTACATCCCCTGGAAGTAAAGATTGGATAGGTAATCATTTTATGATGATCAATCATGCAAGTAAAATCCGGGGATTGAAAGGTATCCGCCCGCCCTAGTTGTATAACCCGTTCCTCACTATTAAGAATTCTTTCAAACGCACCATCTGCTTCACCAACTATTATCTTTGTAACACGATTATCCTTTTTTAATATATCCCAATACCCATGTGTGTGCGGCCCACCTATCCAAATTGGTATTTCTCTTTTGTTCGCAGCATCAAGCATATCCTGAACTGCAGGGAAAAGCCACTCTTGTGAAACCATGGAAATACATAAAATATCCGGTCTCTCTTCGTCTAAAAGTTTTATAGCTGTATCATCTCTTGTGGGATTAAAATGGTGATCTGCCATAAACACATCATGTCCTGACTCCTTTATTGATCGCGCAAGTATTCCTAATCCTGTATGGGGCAATTCACCTGTTGAGCCATCATCAATTCCATGTTTCCAAAGCATCACTTTCATATACATACTCCTATTTAGAACCCGGCACTATTGCAGCTATTGTACCGATAAACTATATAAATACGAAAATATGGGCTTATACATAACCTGTTTACATTAGATCGGCATAATTTGTTGTCATTTTAATTATTCTTTTGCTAAATAGCGTGTTGAAGCAGCGATCAGATTTACGATGTAGATTATATCAATGAACAAATATAAGAAGCAACATTTCTATATCCAGACCCTATTGTGTCTGCTAACTCCTCTCTTTTCATTGCATTCTGAATTTTCAAGACATTGGAAATGCTTTCCATAAGTGTTTCTTTGGATAGATTTTTATAAAAACCTAAAGATTTAGATTGGGGAAAAATGGCTGAGAAATTTCCAGCGGCATCTATATTCTCAATGTTATGGCTAACTAAAAGCAGCGGCATATTAAAGAATACCCACTCATAGGCGCTAACACCAAATGCAGACAGTACCATATCACAAGAATAGATATCATGTAAATTATATGGTCTAATTTTGATTTGGCATGAAGAAGAGGCAATATTTTGGAGTTCTTTAGTATGAATAAAATGGTCACCAGGAAAGAGCATCCATTCATATGAAATATCATCAGTTACAAGCCTTAGTATGTGCAATAAAACACCGGCAGGATCGCTACCACCACTAGTGACGGCAATACGCTTAATCTTTACGGGAAATTCTTTTTTTGGTGAAAAACTCAACACCTCCGGGTGAATTAATGACCATTTTGTACCTGAAAGAATTAGACCACTAAAACTGTTAATGTTATTATGGCAATTTGGTAATATTGTCAAATCACTTTCCGTACAAGCCTCACCTAAATGATCAATAAGGACTAATTTTGTATGCTCTTTAATCTTCCGCAAGAATGAGATTTCTGGCATCAATTTTGTATCGATAATAGTAAGACAAATATCTTGTTCCTGAATATATCTAATAAATCTTTGATCATCTATAGCATTTAGTGTAATAAATGGTATGCCTAACTCATTTATCTCATTGATTATTATTGTATCCGCGTTAACTGCAAGGGCTACCTTAACACCAAACGTTTGCAGAATCTCTGCTAAAGGCTTCATTCTCACCCAATGTCCTAATCCTGTTTCAGGTGAAACAAACACCAAAATCACTATTGCCTTCATAAGAAGCCCTCTCTTAACTTTAATACCGTTTGTAGAAAACTTTAGTGCAATGCCAAGGTCTTTCCACTTTTTGCCAGATGTGGAAAAAAATTCCAGCAGTGTCAAAAATTTCCACGCCTTGTTTCCACCTTGTTTCAAATCATAGAATTCTTCTACGCGTAACTACTTGGATGTAAATCCCTTGTAGATTATTTAAATATGCATTCCGGAAAGGCATACCCTTTGCGGTCTTATAGAACGATTCTATATATTCAAAGATTTTAATTGTTTTTTTAAGTTTGTCAACAGATATGCTTTATCTCGATATATTTGTTAATTGTTAAAAAATAGATATGAAAATTTTCCAAAAGAATTTAATAGCAATAAAGAAGCACCACCCACAGCTTATAAAGTTAATAAAGAACACAAATATTGACAATGAAAAAATAATGGTGCTACCTACAACAAGTGGCGACCATAGAATACTCTATAAAAGAGATGATGGTTCAGAGGTTTATATCCATAATGAACACGACCCCTCTATTGGAGCAAAGCAAGCCATTGATTTAATGGGCCAAATGGATAAAGAAGGCATTGCTATCCTTTTTGGTTTTGGTCTGGGCTATTTTGCGGAAGAGGTATTAGAACTATTTGACAGTGGCCAGGTTATGATTGTGTATGAAGCAGTGCCAGAGATATTCAAGACAGCATTAAGAACAAGAGATCTTACAAAGCTGTTAACATCAGGAAAAATAGAAATAGTCCTTGGGAAAGAGATGAACAACTTTTTATTTCCACTGGAATACCACCATTTATTGGCAAACGGCAAATTCTGGATAGTAAAACATCACCCCTCTTTAAAACTTGATGAAAAGGCTTATCAAAAGTTTCAGGAAAAGATGGAAAACGAAAAGAGAATTACAGGGTCAAATATTGCAACTATAATTAACCTGGGAAAAGAGTTTATCAACTCATTTATGGATAACATCCCATCTATAATCAGAACCCCCGGAGTGTTAAATTTAAAGGATATATTTAAAGGCCGTCCTGCCATTATCGTTTCTGCCGGACCATCTCTTGAGAAGAATTTACATTTACTTAAAAAGACTAAAGGCAAGGCTATCATTGTAGCTGTTGATGCGGTCTTACAAACAATATTGCCCGTAGGGATTGTACCGGATATCGTTGTTGGAATAGATCCGTTACCAGACAATTTTGGTTTCTTTTATGGTAATCCTTTACTAAAGCATGTTCCTTTCGTTTGTCTTTGCCAATACACCCCAAAAACACTGGATAGTTACCCTGGCCCTATTTTTATAAACATGACAGCTGGTAATATTATATTCCAATGGCTTTGCAATTTTTGGGAAGAAAAAGGATTTATTGAAAGTGGAGGTGGGTCAGTGGCACACCTAGCATTCTCTGTTGCAGAATATATCGGTTGCAGTAGCATTGCACTTACAGGCCAGGATCTCTCTTTTTCAAAGAATCTCCATGCTGGATCAGGAATGGAACTACTTCATGATTATATTATTAAAAATGAAGAGTGTGCAGGCTTTTTCAATTACACTAGAGACACAAAGATGGTGGACAGTAGAGAGAGTGCAACAGTAGTTAAAAATATAGCAGGTGAAGACAGATACACAAACGATGCCTTTTTAGCGTTTAAAACTGCATTTGAAACAAAAGCGAATGAATTTCCTGGATCCGTTATTCATGCAAGCGAAGACGGGCTACCAATTAAAGGAACAACTATAATGCGATTGGTTGATTTTATTGATACCTATTGCAACATCCCGGAGATAGATACATTTTCCATACTAACACGCGCAAGCAACAGAGAGATACGTTACAACATAGATGATCTCTTGCTGGAGATTGATAAAACCAAATCGTTGTTTACAAATATAAGGAGAAACGGAAAAAAGATACTGCATTATGTACAAAGGTTAGAAAAGTTGATAGAAAGAAATCAGAAGGATTGCAAAGAATTTCACAATATTCTAAGAAAGATTGAAAGTTTAACAGAAAAAGTAAAAAGCCCCATGCTTAATATTATTGCCGCTTATCATTATAAACTGGAATTATATTTAAAGGGTCAAGATACAAAATCAATAGATGATATGGTTGATAAATGGGAACGCCTTGACAAACAGTTGGAGAGGGCAAAGAATTATTACCCTGAGGTTATTGAAGCCATTGATATATTTAACAAAAGGCTTGACAAGCTTATTAATGCCATGGAACTGGAAAAGAGAGTTAACACCATAATAATGGACGAATCTTTATCCGAATATATAAAGTATTCAAAGGTGGCAAGACTTTATAATAGGGCAAACAGGGTAAACCAGGCAGTAAAATATACAGAACTGGCAATAAATGCACTTGATAAATTAGATAACGATATGGCGAAAGATAAGAACTACCCTAAACACGGTAAGGATACTTTACAAATCTCCCTTGCGGAGTTGTATATAAACCAGTCTAGATTTCTTGACGCAAAGGAGATATTGGACGAAATAGATAAAAGTGAAGATCAGCTCCAAATAGAAGAGGGATCAGAAAGCCACCTTTGGCAAAACGAGAAAACCGACTCACTACTTGCCGTTTGCGAAGAGAAGATTAACGTTTGGAATAAGCGTAAGGAAGATATGGGTGTTATTCTAAAAAAAGCAGTTGAAAACTATGGTAATGATTTCGAATCTGCGGAATTCTATTACAAAGTAAAAGATTATGAAATGGCAGAAAAGAAGTATCTCGCGGCCATCAATGAATGTCAGAACCAAACCCCGGAAAAACAACTCATGAACAAAGTAAACGGCTCACCGCCATTAATACTTAAGGCATATTATGGACTTGCAAATACATACATTGCAATGGAAAGAATCGAAGAGGTGGTAGAAATTCTTGGACAGATCATTGAACTAGACCCTTCAAATCCTGAACCATACTGTGATATGGGCCGTATAGCTGCATTGAATGACAAATTCCCGGAAGCTGAAGCCTTCCTGATGAAGGCTATAGAACTTGCACCTTATACAGAAAAGCCTTACAAACTTCTTGCAAATCTTTACATTAATTACAAAATGCCGGAAAAGGCTTCTCTACTCTACGAAAACGCCATAAAGATCAACCCTGCCAACCCGATATTTGCACAATGGTTAGCCGAGATATACACAAAGATGATAGCAACCCCTAAGCTACAGAAATAATTTTAAGTTCAGATAAAAATGAAGAACAGAATAAAAGCAGAGTTTGCGGTCATTGGCGGTAGCTATACCCGTCAAAGTACTGATAATAATAGTTATTTGTGAACGATTCCTTACCGTTATTTTATGACTCGAGTTCGTAACCTATTGTTTTTATAAACACTAAAATGATTTTTTATTTGTTTGGAATATTTTTCAAATATCTCAGAGACAATCTGTAATTTTTCAGCACCTGTTGCACCTTCTATCCTTAACAACAAAATCCCACAGTGCTTTTCTTAAAAATGATAAACAAGCTCACCAAAATCTTTATCCATTGTAATAATAATCCTGTCTTCTGAAGATGCAAGATTAATAATGTCATGATCTGACATACATGGATCAATTTTTCTTATAGTAGTTGTGTTATATCCCGATTTCTGTAAATATTCCTCTACTTTTATTCCAACCCCCATATCTACCAAAAATCTCAATCCATCTGATTTCATGCGGTCATCTCTACCGGAAATACTTGCTCTTCTTCTACTATATCTGCAACATATGCAAATACGGCCAGAAAATCTTCTTTTTCGAGCGCTGGATAATCTTCCATTAACTCCTTTTCCGATACACCTCCTGCGAATGCCCGCAAAATTTGGTCTACAGTAATCCTCATCCCACGAATCGTTGGTTTTCCTAACATAATTTTAGGATTCACATTTATCCTTGAGAGTAAATTTTCAGCATTTTGCATAATTATATTTCTCCATTTAATTGTTAACAATACTTTTAATCAGCAATCTTACTTTTATGTTGGGAAGAAGTGTATAATCGTTAAAGCCGAAGCCAACACGCTTTTCGTCGTCAACTGGAATTTTCATATCAAGTATTCTTTTTTTTGAAAGAAACTTAGCAATATAGTATTACACTCTAAAAACTTCTTTTTTTAGAAAGAAATTTTTAACGCGTACTGTTAAGTTCTTTGCAGCAGTATAGTTACTGGTTACTTGATACTAAATGCTTGATAATTTATTCAAACGCCGTAAAACGTTATATCGCAAATTAAATTCGGCTCTTTTTATGTTGCATCTTGACAAGAAAGATAGAAATTGAACAATTTGCCTGTATCCAGTATCTAGAATCCAGTATCTAGAATCTCATATTTTGGTTGCGGCTTCGCCGCGTTATGAATAAATTTAACCTTCTGTCATAAACGGAAGTCAAGAAATTTTTCTATACGGAAAATATCTTGCAAAACGTTACAAATGTTATACTATTATATTCGGTTAGAAGTTATAAAATACCATAAGAAATAAAAAAAATGAACAATAGAATGAAATCAGAATTTGCGGTCATGGGCGGAAGTCAGGCCTATGATCTCTTGAAGTCCGGCGACATACAGGGCGAAAGGCTTGGCCCGGCAGAAACACCTTACGGTTTATCGCAGCCAATTTACCTATTAGGTGCTGAGTTTGGTAATGCCTTTTTTATGTCCAGACATGGGGAAAAGGGATATTCCATCACCGCCCCATTTGTTAATTACAGGGCCAATATCTATGCGTTAAAAGATATAGGGGTTAAACGCATAATCTCATGGTCAGGACCGGGAACCATAAACAAAGAATTTAAGATAGGCCAGTATGTAATAGTGGATGATATTATTGACGAAACCAGGACGCGAAAATCAACATTTTATGAAAACAAAGGGGTTGGCTTTATCAGGCAAAACCCTGTCTTTTGCCCCACACTAAGGGGACTAATTAAGGGATCATTGACCTCTTTATCTACCACATTTTCCGAAAAAGGCACGTATGTGTGCACCGAAGGCCCCCGCCTGGAGACACCCGCAGAGATCAGAAAGTTTGCTATCTGTGGTGGAGATCTTGTAGGTATGACCCTCTGCCCTGAAGTCTTTTTGGCAAGGGAACTGGAGATGTGTTACGCCTCTATCTGTTATATTACAAATTTTGCAGAAGGCCTCGTGGACAGACCATTTAAACCCGGAGAACTATTTGAAGGCCTTGCGGACGACGAAGATAGACGGCTTGTTCAAGATGCCGTATTAAATTTCCCTGCAATCTTAAAGAGTATAGTAAACAGCACAGCACCAAATGAAAGCAGCTGTAACTGCCAGGCCCTGATGAAACGCCACAAAGACCGTGGTGACGTAGGTGAAGATTGGCATAGTTGGGTTTCCCATGAATGAATCTGTTTTTAAAGCCGAGTACATTTTTCCGAAACCCGGCAAAGTAATTCGTAAAGGCGCGGTTGTTGTTAATGGTAACAGGATTGGTTATGCAGGCAACTTCAGTGATTTAAGCGAGGATCAAAAAGCAAGGGCTGTAGATTTTGGTAATGCAGTAATCATACCAGGACTTATAAACGCACATGCACACCTGGAATTATCAGATCTTAAAGGTTTAGAGGTTGCAAATAATAATCTTATTTCATGGATCAAAGAGCTATTGCAATCCAAAATGGGCTGGGAAGAGAAAGATTATAATGCATCTATTCACAACGGAATAACGGAAAGCTTGAGAACCGGCACCACTACCATCGCAGATATTACAAACAGTGGCTTTTCTATGGATATTCTGCATGACAGTGCTGTACGTAGTGTAGCTTTCTCTGAAGTAATAGATTTTGAGCCCTCTAAAGCCAAGGAAACTATAAATAGTGTAAAAAACAGACTCCGTAATATAATTAGTAACGATCTTTCCCAAGTGGGTATATCACCTCACGCGCCATACACAGTATCTCTTGAATTATATAAAGAGTGTAGCAAGATTAATGATCTACCTTTATGTACACATATTGCAGAGACAGCAGAAGAGCTCTCTTTCTTAAAATATGGCAAAGGCCCATTTATAGACTTCCTTAGTAAATTCGGTATGTTAAAGGATGGGTGGACAGCTACGGGATTAAGCCCCATAGAATACCTTAACAAAAGTGGAATATTAGACGTCCGCCCCCTACTGGTTCATTGCAACTATATTTCAGCTGACGATATAGAATTAATAAAAAGAGCAGGTTCCAGCGTTGTATTTTGCCCCAGAAGTCACCGTTTTTTTGGACATAACAACCACCGTTTCCAGGAATTGCTTAAAGCTGGAGTTAATGTCGCCCTGGGAACCGACAGCCTTGCCAGTAACGATACCTTAAGCATCCTGGATGAGATGAGATTCATTTATAAAAATATATTAGATGTGGAGCCTAAGACAATATTCTCCATGGGAACAAGTAATGGAGCCAAAGCATTAGGTTTGGAGGGTAAGGTGGGCATGCTTGAAAAAGATTATTATGCCGACATATCAATTGTTAACCTTCCCAATGATTTTGAAGGAAATGTTTATAATGGATTGTTAAGCAATGAATCTGATAATCTATTTACAATGGTAAACGGCATTGTGTGTTTTGATGGAGGTTCAAAGGTTCAGAGGTTCTAGAAGATTTTGTTTGAGTATTAATCTGTAAAAACGTCTCTAACATTACCCCTGAACCCCTGAACCCTTTTTTTTAATATGAAAAGAGTCCCCGAACCTGAATTAATGCACGGTATTGATCAAGCCCGTGCATACGCTTTTGCAGACTTTGAGGCCCCCCACTCCAACTTTATAAAACAGTTTGCAAATACCTTCCCTGAATACAAAACAGGTAGATATGTTCTTGATCTTGGATGCGGAACAGGCGATATTTCAATACGTTTTGCAGAGGCTTATGGCGCCTGTAGAGTCCACGGCATTGATGGTTCAAATACAATGCTTTCATTTGGTAAACGAGCAGTAACCAGAAATCCCCAAATAAGATACCGCATCAGGCTCTTTTCTGAAACCCTACCCACAATCTCTCTGAACCGGAAAAAATATGATACAATAATCAGTAACAGCCTGCTACATCATCTCCATAATCCATATGTATTGTGGAATACAATTAAACAATTTACCTCTCCCGGAGCAGAGGTATTTGTAATGGATTTACGACGACCTGACACTATGACAGATACCCGCATAATGAGAGAGAAATACACTGCAAACGAACCGGAAATACTTCAGCGTGATTTTTACAACTCTCTCCTTGCCGCGTTTGACACAAAAGAGATAAAAGAGCAATTAAGCAATACTGGTTTGGATCATCTTTCAGTTAAACCCGAAGGTGACCGGCATGTAATTATCTGCGGGAAGATGAAATAATTGTTTCCAGATTCGCTAGCTATTATTCTCCCATTTAGATACATTTAAACAATTAAAAGCTGAGAAAACGTTATAGTAATTTCATTTGAAAAATCAAAAAAAACACCTTTTTACAAGAAAGCGTTATAAATGTTATAATTATCAAGTTTTTAAAGATAACAACTAAACCATACCTATTATCTTTAAGTAATTTTATAATTTTACATTAAAAGCACAACATTTAAATGTAAAATAGTTAATTTGATATATGTTATCTTTAAACTTATCATTCTCTAGTTATGCGCCAAATCATAGAAAAAAATGAATAATTTCCATAATTCTGAATCAAAAGGTGGCTTGAAGTACCTTGAGGAACAGCTATGTAATAGGACATCCTCTTTTCATGGCTCAGTAAAATGGTATAGAAGGCGTTACTATATCGCTGCAATGAGTACTGTTGTTCTTTCTGGACTAATTACTGTTATAGCTGGCTGGAAGCATCTATTATCTTGTTTGGTATAGAGGCAAATAATTTCATTCTAGTTCTTGGTGCTACCGCTACTATTGTTTCGGCATGGGGCGCATTTTTCGCGCCGAAGGAATCCTGGTTAATATATGCTACTACGCTAAATCGTCTTCGGGCCCTTCAGGCCAAGATTAAATTTATGAAGAAATCTACTGACGAAAAGCTTCGTGATCCCAATTCTATAAAGATACTATTTGACGACTATCAGAGAGTTCTGGATGAACACAATAGCGCATGGGCGGAATTGCGGGCAGCGCATAACAAATCGCTTAACTCAGACGCAAAAAAAACTGGCGCTGGTTAGTTCAATTGTTATCAGGATGAAAAATGAAGAAATCAATACTGCAGCGTAGTACATTAGAAATCCCCATTTGTATGGTATCTATTCTATTTGTTCTATCGTTTCACTCTCACTAATTTGATCATTTACATTACTGCTACTTTCATTGTCATCTTCCAAATCATTATTCTGACCATCAAGATGCATTTTGCTCCGTTGTTTCAATTCCTTCGCTATCTTCAATGTCAGAATTTATATCAATTCCTTCGCTATCTTCAATGTCGGAATTTACATCAATTCCTTCGCTATCTTCATCAGGCAATGCACTGTCCAACCCCTCCGTCACATCCTGATCAGTTGTTATGAGTCTATTCTCTTCATCATCACGCAAGTAAGGCCTTCCATTATCATCAAGTAATAGCTGATTTACGTTATTATTATCGTGTGGCTGCCAAGCTTTTGACCCTCGCTTTGATTGTAAAGGTTGTGAACTGGAGTGTGGTAATTCCATTGGTATGATTTTGCCATTTTTTGCACGTGTAGCCTCACTAATTCTGCTTTCTCCATCTTGGTCACCTGCATTTGCATTATTATGTGGCTGCCAGGCTTTTGACCCTCTAAATGCCTGCACTGTTTGTGGATTGGAATTGGGAAGTTCTATTGGGACCATTTCGTCGTATTGAATACGTAAATCGCTATTGTTGCCATCGTCAGCATCATGGTTATTATCTTGAGTATTATGACGTGGCTGCCAGGCCTCTGCCCCTCGATTTGCCTGTAAATTTTGTGAATTGGAACGGGGTTGATTTATTGTTGTAACTGTACTGTTTTGGACATTGGATTCGTCGCCACTGAAATTGCCAGCGTTTGATTTGCCATAATGTGGCTGCCAGGCACCTGCCCCTCTATGGGCTTGTAACGATTGAGAACTGGGACGCAGTTCTTTTAGTGGTACCGTATTACTCTTTTGTTTACCTGAAACACCACCATTAACACTTCCATTGGGCTGTGCATTATTACTGTGTGGCTGCCAGGCATTCCCCCCGCGATGCGCTTGCAAAGATTTCGAACTGAAATGGACACGATCACCTTGCACGGTTTTGCTCTTTTCAGACTTCGTTTCTGCTGCACCTATATCAGTAAATAGAGTAGCAAAAAAGAGTGCTGATGTTGATATGGTAGCTGCCAATACCGGTATTTTTTTCATGCTAAATCTCTCCTAATTGAAAACACAAAATAGAATTACTTAATTTTGTATTTACATCTATACTTTAATTTCTTCCCGCAAATGGCAGGATGAATATTGTAGAACAGCCAGTCATAGATTGGATATTTAACACTTATTATTGTTTAGCTATGTCTATTTTAGCTTAGTGGTATATCACACACATAATCTTTAATACATCGATATTTTAATAAAGGCAACAGTACTCTTTATCCCATTGTTTTTACTATAAATGACATCATATGTCAATGGTAAATAATTGGTTATCTAATCTGATGTTATTGCATTCAGATTCTAATATATTTTGGTCAATTAAGAGATAAACAAACTGTATTGTAATCTCATTTGCAATTTTAAGAAAACACCTTTTGCTAGAAAACGTCATCAATGCTATAATTGCCCGGTTTTTAAAGATAACAACCATGGCAGAATGTAATATCTTTAAGAACTTTTATTATTAAAGACTTAAAATTTAAATAAACCGTTAGAAAATATGGTTCAGCGAGAATCTATGAAAGAGACATCAATGTCTTCAAAAAAATATAAACTTATAGGCATAATTGAAAACCTTAACACATTACATCTTTTATTTATTTCTATTTTGTTAACAACTATTATAGTGTCAATTTCAAGTCTGTTTTTCCATGGAGAAATTACCTATGATTACATAGTTACTGGTTTAATTACCGCGCTTATAGTTACAGGCATAATACTCAAAATTTTATATTTATATCAGGATAAACTTAAAAAAGAGATAAATAGTAGAGAAAAGGTAGAGAAGGCAAAGCATGAACTTATTCTCGATTTAGAAGATGCTTTGAATAATATAAAGAAACTTAGTGGATTATTACCAATTTGCGCTTCTTGTAAGAAAATAAGAGATGACAAAGGATATTGGAATCAAATTGAAATTTATATAAAAGATCATTCAGATGCTGACTTTAGCCATAGTATCTGTCCGGATTGTGCGAAGAAATTGTATCCGGATTTTTTGAATAAAAAAAAATGATTGATGCTAAAGAATACCGTGTACCTGACTTCATTCCGCTACGATCCAATTTAGTAGCAATCATTAGTAAGAGAATAAATGTCCCCCCAACTCTTAAATGGATTAAATACGATCAAATCAAAAAAAACTATCACGAGAAAGAAGTATTGATATGGTGTCCAGAAAACTATACAAATATTTAATAATCAAATGCTAACAAATCATTCCACCCTTTCAAGCCTGTATGCCGTTAATCAGGCAGGTGCATTCAGCGTTCGCGCTATCCACCCTAAGAACCATACTATTAAGCGTACTTTATCATACAACGGTTACATTTCAATTAAGCGTTACAGTGCAGAACGGCATATTCAGTTTTCACAGTTTGCACACTGAGAAACACATCTGTCGCAAGACCAGCTAACAATTGGTTTGCGACAGACGCGTTTTAAACCACTCTCCTCAACCAGACATTATTTACAAAATTAGTTACAGCTGTGCATCAAGCAAAGTTATTTAACTCTTTTTTATCTTGAAAAAAAGTCTTTACTTTAGAGCCCATGCATCTTCCCAGTTCCAACCTGTACCCGGAGCATAGTATGAAGGCGCTTGATTACACCAACCTGAATAAGGAAACGGTTTACATTCATAAATTTTCCCATCTGTACCTTTGACAATTGTTCCCGGTCCATAATTGCCAATATTGTCCGGATAGGCGTAATCATAGTTTATGTCTCCTGTGTCCGTTGGGATCTCTTCGTCAATTGCAGCATTTAGTGTCCATGCGTCTTCCCAGTTCCAACCTGTACCCGGAGCGTAGTATGACGGAGCTTGGTTACACCAACCTGAATAAGGAAACTCACGGCATTCGTAAATTCCACCATCTGTACCTTTAACAACTGTTCCCGGTCCATAATTGCCAATATTGTCCGGATAGGCGTAATCATAGTTTATGTCTCCTGTATCTGTAGGGGGCTTTTTGTCAATTGCAAAATTTAGATTGCGGTCAGATACAATATAAACCAGATTGCCATTAAGTTCTTCTGTTGGATTGATTTCACCGGAACCATTAATACCCCCTATGCGTGCCAGTTGCGAATTTGCATTAACAGTTTCCCCTAGATAAAATGGCCACAAGTTTTGTGCCGTTTGATTTTCCTGGACTACATGTTCTATTGTTTCAATATCTGCAAGATTTTCATCAAAAAGCCTGAAGGTTATTGTTGTACCAGCAGGAAGGCTTTCTGCCGAAGTAACGACACCAATCTGTTTCCAATCATCTGTTTCACCACCATCACCGCCACCAGTTCCCCCCCCACCTCCGGCAAACATAACATCACTGCATGAATAAAATGCCTCTCCACTATCAGATCGCTGCCAGATGCAAAAAATAATATGTTTACCTGCTCGGTCTGGTAACTCACAACGCATTTTGTATACTTTTTTACCGCCCATGTCTTCAAGTGGCCGTTCGCCATGCTCGCAAAACAGTTCCAGATTGTCCCACTTTAATGGCACTGTAGGATCCCATCCATCTTTGGTAATATAAAATGTCCAACTCTTAGTCGCATGTGGGGCTGTTGCATAGAAAACAAACTCAAACTCCCCGTTTGCATCTGGTGATATTGGTGTAGTCCGCCAATCATTTCTCGCCAGATCCAACCCCTTATAAGTAGGATTACCGCCACTACAGATTTGACCATCCGGTATGATTTCACTATGTTGCCCGTTTGCATCCCCCTGTCTTACCCCATTCCAGTCATAGATTGGTTGTTTACCACCAACTTCTATCGCTGCCCTACATGCAGGGTCCATGTGGTTTTCAGGATTACCATCAAAACGGCACTTATAGATTCGACTCTCCGGTATTATCATTGTTCCATGAGCGTATACCTTTTTACTTAGATCAGAATAACAGAGTAAAAGGATAAATAATGCTAATAATAAAGGGGTTTTCAATTCTTTCATACTTTCTATCTCCTTATACTAATAATTTGGTGAAATAATATACGATAAACAACAAGTTATGTTTCGCAATTTCCATACCAGGAAGGAGATAAACCATGTTAACGATATAATGGCAATAAGTTACGTTAAATAATAACGGAAGACAATAGGTCAACAAGTGAAGTAGATATCATACGGCTGTTTTCATTTAACAAAACAATTAAGAAGGAAGATAAGCGTGTTTCAAAACGTATAAATGTCTTAATCAATCGATATACAGCGGAACAGATTTGATGGTATTAGTAAACCAAAAACATTGAAACGTTAAATGTCTGTTTTTGAAGTCTAGGTATAAATGATTAACATCAATAGTCAACACCTATAAAGCTAGAAATGTCATTGTCACGCTATGTAAATATTACTACTAAACTAGAACATCCTAGAAGATATACATGTTATGAGAAATGCAGAATGGTAAAGAATGTTAAGTTAACGTCGATAATAAATTTACTATTTAGAGTAAAAAGTTTGCCATAATGTAATTATTTTACGTTATAAACAAGTACGGAAACGAACTTTAGTGTTAGGTACAATAGAAAACAAAATGAAGAATTACAGATTGACACTTATTGGGTTTGCTGTATCTGTCGTAGTTTTAGTAATCACGATTATTACTGACCTAGATTTATTTGAAATATTAGTATCTATCATAAAACGATTTGAAGCAAATGAAATCGACGAGTATATTATCTCAATTATAATATTTGCTTTTTTCGTGTTCTATAATCTAATCAAACGACAAAGATCACTGAAGATCGAGGTGGAAAAAATCAAGATATACAAAGCAATGATGTCTTCAACTCATCACATTCTAAACAATTTTCTAAATCAGGTACAAATATTCAAGATGACGGCAGAAGAGACTCCTGGATTTGATCCAGAAGTTTTGGTCCTTTATGACCAGATAATAGAAAGTGCGTCAGCGCAGATTGATGCACTGGGCAACATCTCCAATATTAACGAAGCATCGATCCGCAAATCAGTCGCACCTCAACCTGATACAAAGACAAAAGTCCAACAAGTTGCCACGGGGGATACGGACAAACCACTCTACAGAACTTAGAAGTTAGATTAAGGCATTTTTAATCCCCATAACTGCTCGCTTGGAAAATTAATTAATTCAAATATCGAACACCTCTTTAACAAATCGAAACAGCTATTTCATCTTGTTCCCCCCAACCAGGCGGTTCCACTGCAACAGTAACAATTTACTGTTTTCTAGTATAATTAATCGTCATTGCCAGGAATTCAGTACCATCTTTTTCTTTCATATACATATCATAGGTATGTTTATTTCTATCTATAATCATCAATTCACTCCGTTGGGAGGTCATTCCACGAAATGGACAAAAAAATGTCCCATTGCTGGAGATTATCTTTGCAGCTGCATCATAAGTACCTTCACTATACATTGTGCCTGTTCCCATATTATCTATCCAATAAGAACTATATTTCTTGGTACCATTGTTATACCCAATAATTCCCATTCCTTCAAAAGGCTGCCCCATACTCATTCCCAAAGTTCTATCCTGGACAAATCTACCACCCATAATCCATACACTTTCACTGGTACCTTTAGACTCTTCCGGAGGTACTCCCGCAGCTGTCCAGTATTTAATTGTATATTCCCAACTACCTACAATCGCATCTAAGAGCTTATGATTCTCATTTGGAGTCGCAAATTTTTGCCATTTGGCCATCATCTCCGCTTGTTCTGGGTCCATACTACCGCTACCCTTCATTTCAGAGCCTGAATCTTTCATTTGCTCATCGGCAACAACAGATGTAGTAAAAACTAATATCAGACAAACTAAAAGATTTGCCTTTACCAATCGTTCAATTTTCATCTTGCTCCCCTCGCAAAATAATTATTAAAAATAAAGTTTATTTTAAAATCAATTGTTTGACTGTGCAACAAATAAAAAAAAACGTATTGAGATAAGCCATATAGGCTCTATTATTAATGTTTGATGCAATTCATAATACGATATAACCGTTACCAAAATTATGGATATTAGACTCATGTGCAACTCCCAAATATCAAGCATTTTGGTTGTGGCATCACCACACTATGTTTATAATAGATAGTATAAGTAAGCAATTTAATCATTGGAGAATTCCTCATGTATGTGATGTTATCTATTGGTTGCCAAAATACATTTACTTGAGGACAGACTTGAAAACGAAAAGAAATCTTTATTGTTTCTGGCCTAATCTATTATCATGCTTTTGATATGTATTGAACCATCTATCTACAATTAAATAGTATTTGAACAAAGAAGGAGTAGAAATGAAAAAAACATTATTTTTTTTATTAATTGCCCCATTATTAATTTTGAGTCTTTCAATAGCTTCTTTTGCTGATACCTCTTCTGTCACAAAGAAAAAACAAACGGATTCGGGACTTTATATTACGGCATTGGATGCCTACACAGAATGGCATACAAATCCAGACAAAGTAAAAATACTAGATGTTAGAACCACTGGGGAGTATATATTTGTTGGCCATGCGCCAATGGCAACCAATATTCCATTTAAATTTCTAAAAGCAGACATAGATTTAACGAAAATGAAACCCATTATGCCTGTAAATGAGAATTTTGTTGATGAAGTTAGAAAGAAATTTAATGAAACAGATACCATTATGGTTATGTGTCGATCTGGTGTAAGAAGTGCAATGTCAGTCGATAAACTGGTCAAGGCTGGTTTCAAGAATGTCTATAACATAGTTGACGGATTTGAAGGTAATAAGATTAATATTCCAGAGAGCTATAACAACGGTAAAAGGCTTGTTAACGGTTGGAAAAATTCAGGTGCTCCGTGGACATACGAACTTGATCCTAACCTGGTGTACCATCCTTAGGCAGCGTTCATAACTTAATTGGAGCTCATTACACTCAAAATTTTGTTAAATCTGAACAATAAGATTGAGCCAACAGGAAGCACAACTTTGATTGTATTGTATCAGGTTCAAAATCGAGAATTATAGATTGTAGGTGGGTTGAGCAATAGCAAACCCATCTACAATTCTTCGCACATTATCTTACATCCACAAACATTCCCCAAGCTTTACCATTATCAAACATATTCTTAACAAATCTAAACACGCCTATTTTGTCTTTTAGCCCCCAGGCAATCCATGCAACGCCTTTTTGCTGCCCCGTTATATCAAAGCTCAATTCTCCTTTTCGATCTGGTATACCCTGATTGGGGCTTACATGAAGCACGTCATGATTAATGGCTTTAACATCAGTTACTATCTTTACATATCTATCCGGAACTACTCCAGTCAGCCTTAAGACACAACTAGCCGTTTCGTCTATATTCAAGATCAAATGTTCTAATCCATTGGGTCCAGTTAAAAACTCCCTATCACATTCAAAAGTAAACGCTTTAGGTGTTGGAGGTGACGGTTCTGGTGTCAACGACGGTGTGGTTGTGGGAGTGGGACTCAACAAAGGGGTAATTGTAGGTTCAATGGTGGGAGTTGTAATAACATCATCACTAGTAACCATCTTCCCAAACGCGGCCTTAACTATTTTAGGTGAAAACATACTCTCATTGCCACTTGTATCCACTGCGGTAACTGCATAATTCCACTGCGCATTTTTCTCCGCTCCAGGATAAAGTAAATCTTCAGCAAAAACAGAGAGATCATCAAATGTTAACCTCTTAATTAAATCACTATTACATTTATATCTAAACGGGCCAGTTGCAGCTCTGGACCGGTATACATTGTATCCGTCTGCACCGTTGCTTTCACTCCAACTTAGACGCATAACTGAATTCCCCTCAACTGTCCCATCAGCAATGAGACTTGTTGGAGGCAGAGGCGATATTACATCACTACCATTCCTAATAAATTTAATGGCATGAACAGACCTTGGTGCCAGTGTATACTCAAATGAGTTAGAAGCATCTTCTATCGCAAATCCTTTAGGATCTGTTTCTATACCAATACAATCACCATCAGAACAGTGTTCGGGATCAGTACCTGCTTGCGGGTGTATCTGATTCCCCTCAGAATCAACCCCTAGGATCAGCACTTCTGCATTTGGTATAGGATCAAAATCATTCAGGTCTACCCTAACTTGCCTAAAATCGTCTTCTTTGTTTACTATTAATAGATTTAGGTGGTTATTATCAGGCATTGCTGCTCCAGAACTTATAGTATCAACCAATATCCCGCTCCCATCTTCCCCAACAAAAGTACCTCCGCCGGTCCCTGTAGCAAAGCTCAATCCTATTCCGTTATTACCCGATTCCCAATTTGCAGACGATGCAATGGATACTCCAAAGCGAGTCTGGTTTTCAATAGATGTTTGAAAGCTTGTTGCCCAATCTGTCTCAATTTTAGGTGCATCTTTAACTTCACAGAAGATCCGGTTACCTACAAAGTTATCAGAAAAAATCTTAAATGCCATTGCCGTTGGTCTCAATCTAGGATCCGCCCTCCCAAGTTCACGGCTGGCCGCAGCATCTGAATCTATAACTGTATAACTATCCTCTCCCACACCTTCAATCAAACATTTCTGATTTCCGTCCTCATACAGTTGATGAAAACAAGCAACATCAACACCATGTTCTGCGAATTTAAAAAAGTTATCCACCCACCCCAGTGGTTCGATCATATTATCACCGCGATTGGTAACCCCTTTTCTACTCTTGTCACTACTGTCCATATCTTCCGTAAGATATTTAACATCTCCACCTCCGGCAGCAAGAAGACTGGACCATTCTGTCACAGCAGGCGGTTTTTCTTCCAATTGCGAAACCGGTTCTATAAGATTATCACTATTAAAGATAGCTGATACTTGCCAGATCTTTGCAACTTCTCTATCATTCTTTAAATCAAAATCCAATACTTCACCGTTTAGTATGTTAACCGCTTTTATAATGGGGAAGAGGTAAATTACGGAAGTCTTTGAATCACTCATCCCTCCTATTGGAGAAAAGTGTGTCCCCTTAGGCTGAAATCTAATTTTATGAACTCCTGATGTTATTCCTGTCACAAGTAGCTCTTTCTCCTCAGGAGATGATATTGGTGCAGAGTAACTGCCCTTTAACTCATCATCAATAAACAACTGTAGCTGAGGATTCTCCCCTTCATCGTTAACAACTCCCTGGATGTAAATCCAGAAACGATAGTCACTGGAAGCCTTAAAGTCAACCTCCACTTCAAGTGACCCTAAATCGTTTTGAAGCCTAAGTCCTGAAATACAAGGTTTACCATCCTTTCCATCGGATGGACATTGACTATTGTTATTGTAGGAGTGACGCGCCCAGGAATCGATCCTATCCCTATTGGGAACATTGTTAACTGAACGGTCAAGGACAGTAGAGTACCACTCTTCATCAGTAAAGAGATGGGCTCCACTTCCACCGTTATCAACTGCAATATTATACATCTTATCCCTTACGTCTAACTTTGAGGTACCGTCAATCTGGGACTGACGTTCCTCCATGAGATCTATACATCTAGCGACAACGTCTCCGAATTTAGCAGGGTCCGTAATCGTCCAGTTTTCATTACCATACTCCCAAAACCGAACATTATATGGAGCTTTATGACCATTTGATGTCCTGACGGAGGCCCAATCGACACCACCACCATAATTAACACCATCATCTGGAGCATTACAATATTCCAAAAGATCCGCGGCCTCGTTTGCAAGTTCATCCATATCGCTTCCGGATAAATTATTTACATTATTGTCTACTAAAGCGCCACCGGTTTTAATATTATCATTTACGTTAACCATTAAAAGAGGTTCCGCACCAAGATCTTCTGCCCACTGAAGTGCTTCATCTATACCTATAACCGCCCGGTGTCTAAATGGGAACTTAACTTGATCCCATGCAAGTGTATGGGGATTAGCAGTACTATCATCTCCAAAAATCGATGGCAAAGTAGTTCCATTCCTGGTCTCAGGTCCAATTCCGTTGCAACTACCGATATAGTCTTTCCACCAGTAGTGGTTAGCCTGCAAACCTCCAGGCCATCTGAGGAGTTTTATTCCAATATCATAATGAAAAGGCAAGTAGACATTTCTCCACTTATCAATCACCTTAGTCTCATATTCAGTATTATCTTTAATAAAAAATCCCGTCCCGAAATTACCAGAGCCTCGAATACCATTTTGCGAATCCCAGAATGATAAATTAACTCCATAAATCCTCTCATTAATCTCATTAAGAACATTCTTACAGTTAACGGTTATAATAGGGTTAGAAGACCCAACAGGATTTGGCGTCAGTGTTTCAATGGAAATCTCATCAACAATAAATGAGCTGTTTTCAAACCGGCTAACAACTTGAAAATCTGAAATCCAGAGTTCAATAGTATCAATTTCGTTTAGATCAATTTTCAACGGAGAATTACTGCTATCATCATTCACATGCTCCAGATCAAATGGAGTAATTACAAGTTTTGTTTCATTGGTCTTCGCCCATCGTGCCCTTTTACTAAAGAGTTCTCCATTTTTGTCCCTGATATTTATCAAAAGAGTACTGGCAAGGTTACTGCTTCCTTGAGTTCTATATAATATTAGAGCATTAAAGTCTGCAAAAGCGGTATTCTCAATCTTTGGACTCCTACACCCAAAGCCACTTCCAGTCTTAGAGCATTCAAGTGAAAACTTTGTCCCATCAGAACCGCCAGGAATTTGCGATAAAGTGCCGTTTCCAAGAGTAGTCCACTCCTGTACACCATCTTCAAAATCAAAAAGAGTTAGAGCCAAGCTATTGTTAGAGAATACGATCATGCATATAAACAGTATAACTACACCTATTTTTTCTTTCATGATCTAACTACTCCCAGAAATTTATAAAGAAAATTTTATGTGAATCTATTATCCCAAAATTTCAGAATTGTCCGGTTAGCTTTTTGCAATGTAAAAATGTTTCATATTTATAAACATTTCCTCATATCATTGCGCAAGAAATTGCCTAAAATGCCTAAATTACTTAAAGTTCCTAAAGTTAATAGTGTTGTTTTTTTATAATAAATAATTTTCTATAACTTTAGCTCATTTTAGGCAATTTAGACACTCAATGTTCATACGCATATGTATGAAGCAAACAGCTAACCGGACAACACTGCCAAAACTTAGTTTATTCATAATATCATAAAGCAGCAAAGCCGCAACCAAAGAGAGAATACAGAAGTCAGGAGACAGAATTCAGAATAAAGCATCAAATTATAGAAATATATGGAGTGCAAGATTTATCTTGCTGAAATCAGATAGTAATACAATCTTAAAAATAGGTTTTCTTCCAAGATTAATTATTACCTGCTTTCCATATCTCCATATATCTTTAGAAGATGATTGAATCACATCTGATTGAAACCGTTAATTCGAATCTTGCATCTTTCATTTCTATAATTGAATCCCTAGCAAA
>JAIQZO010000016.1 GCA_021777055.1 Candidatus Anammoxibacter sp.
GCGGCAATCCGATATGTAGAAAGAAATCCGGTACGAGCAAAGATCGTGCAACAAAGTGAAACGTATAAATGGTCCAGTGCCTATGCCCACGTCTTAGAAAAAGAAGATCCGTTGCTTTCAATGGATTGCCCATTAATAGAAACAATAGAAGATTGGAATCTATATTTGTCGCAACCAGATGATGATGAATGGATGGAACGGTTTCGGGTATTGTCCCGAACAGGAAGACCAGCCGGAGGAGATAGTTTCATAAGTATGATTGAATCTCTGTTAGGTAGAGTAGTAAAACCAAAGCAACCTGGAAGGCCAAGAAAATTAAAAAACAATAAATAATGTGTAAAGCCTTAAATATGGGCGCTGTCCAAAATTTTTCAAGGGTTTTGTTATACGCGATTAGAATCACTTTAATAGAAGCAGAACAAGAAAGTCAACGCCCCCCCCAAGATTTAATGTCAAATAATCTGTTTCCGCTAAATTAAGATCAAATACACCTTTAATTTTCAGTAGAATATTTAAAGAAAACCTCTTGCAGATCATAAATAGAGATGGTATATCTATTTCTAGTTAATATTTAGTAAATCACATATTAACAGGAAGTGTTTTACGTGATTTATATTAAAAAAGTAAAAGAAACCGTACTTTGTTAAATTGCACCGGTATTAATCAGAAATTGGTTAGTTACTTGTTGGGAAACTTCAAAATGCGGATTGTTACGTTGGTTGCGTTATTGTAAAGGATAGAATTATGACTACATACCGAATCGAAAGTGATTCATTTGGTGAATTGAAAATACCAGCCGATAAGTACTATGGAGCGCAGTCGGCACGTTCCTTAATCAATTTTCCCATTGGAGTGGAAACGATGCCCAAGCCCTTAATTCGTGCCTTGGGAATTATCAAGCAATCTGCGGCAAAGGTGAATATGGATTTTGGTGTGCTGGATACTACCATCGGCAAGGCGATCATGCAGGCGGCTGGTGAGGTGATGGAAGGGAAACTTGATGATCATTTTCCGCTATCGGTCTGGCAGACCGGTTCGGGCACTCAAACCAATATGAACAGTAATGAGGTGATTTCCAACCGCGCAATTGAGATTCTCGGAGGTACGATTGGTAGCAAAGAACCGGCGCATCCCAATGACCATTGTAATATGGGACAGTCGTCGAATGATACTTTTCCGACAGCGATGCATATTGCAGCTGTTGAAGAGATTACTCACCGCTTGTTACCATCGTTACAATTTTTGAGCAATGAGTTGAAAAAAAAGTCTAAGTCATTCAACCAGTTAATTAAAATTGGGAGAACACATACTCAGGATGCGACACCGCTGACGCTTGGTCAGGAATTTTCAGGTTATGCTGCACAGATGTATAATGGCATCCGTAGAGTCAAAGCGGTATTGCCTACGCTCTACCAACTGGCTCAAGGTGGTACAGCTGTGGGTACGGGGCTTAACTCGATCAAAGGGTTTGATGTAAAATTCGCAGAGCAAGTGGCAAAGGTAACAAAGCTTCCCTTTATAACCGCAGAAAATAAATTTGAGGCTCTCGCTGCTCATGACGCAGTTGTTGAGGCCAGTGGTGCGTTAAACACCGTAGCTGTTAGCCTAATGAAAATTGCAAATGATATACGTTTATTAGGATCAGGGCCGCGTTGTGGTATTGGAGAAATTAGCCTGCCGGAAAATGAACCTGGCTCATCAATTATGCCTGGTAAGGTAAATCCGACACAATGTGAGGCATTGACCATGATTGCCACCCAAGTTATGGGGAATCATACAACGATTTCGGTGGCTGGATCGAATGGGCATTTTGAACTCAATGTCTTCAAACCCGTGATGATTTATAACCTGCTTCAATCGATCCGTTTGCTCGCCGACGGTTGTCAGTGCTTTACTGATAAATGTGTTACAGGTATTACTGCAAATGAAGAGCGTATCGCGAAGTTACGGGATGAGTCATTAATGTTGGTAACTGCGCTGAATCCACATATAGGCTATGATAATGCCACCAAAATCGCAAAAAAAGCCCATAAGGATGGCTCAACACTCATAGAGGCGGCTCTCGCTCTTGAATTGTTGACAGAAGAACAGTTTAAAGAGTGGGTAGTGCCGGAGAAAATGATTAGCCCCAAAAACATCAAGGAAACCCCATAGGGAAAGAGAAATAAATATTGCATAATTATCCTAAATATGGGATATTTGACAAATGTACGACGTAGAAGACGAGATGTTAAAACCAATTATTTGGATAGGTTCTTCACTGAAAGACTTGAGAAAATTCCCGAATGACGTACAAAGAGAATTTGGATATGCATTATATCAGGCACAAATGAACAAGAAACATCATAAACGAAACAGTTAAAAGGTTTTGATGGTGTCACGGAAATTATTAATTAAGTAGCTAAAACCGGGGACAGCGCCCACAATTTCATTGCTTGAAAGTAAAACCGGGGACTGCGCTCGTATTAATTAACGGTAAGCCATCCGTATTAACAAATATGGGCTGTCCCGGTTTTTCCAGATGGTGTTCTATTGGCTATCATGCCCAATCAGGCAATAAAGAGAGCTTTTTGTCTACTGATTTCGGTTTAACAGTATATAATGATATGGACGAGAAAGATAGGTTTGCAGCTTATAGGGAATATTTGTATGAGAAAGGCGGGTTGGAGTCTGAAAAAGGGGCATCTATTGACCAAGAAATAATAGCAAAAGAGAGAAGTAGAAATCATGAATTGACAGCTATAGATAGGTTGCGGTTTAAAACAAGATACTTTACGGATAGCGGAAGAATAGGCACAAAATCGTTTGGATAAACCGGGGATTTACAATATTAATGTGATCATGGAATAGCTAATAATATGTACAAGAAAAGAATAGAAGCGAGAATAATTAACGTCTTGTTAAAAATAAAAATCGCAATGGCTGAAGAGACAGACGCTACACGTGAAATGGTTTCAATTTATCACGATTATACTTTAGGCAAAGCTTCCAAGGAGAGTGTTAAAAGCGCAAATCGCCAATTTAAAAGTCTTATACGCACTTTAGGGTTAGGTGTAATGGTTGTCCTTCCGTTTAGCCCATTTACTTTACCCTTAGTAGTGAAATTAGGGGAAAAATTCGGAATAGATGTTTTGCCCGATTCGTTAAAGAAACAAAAAAAAGTGAAAAGCTGTGCACGCCTCAAACAATGGACAAATTAAACAATCTAGTAGAGTTCGTTAAGTAGGAACAAACCTAGGGTTTGGTTTTAACAGGTTGTCCGAGAATAGGTACTTTGACCAATTTCCAAGTCATAAGTCGTTTAATATTAGCACCAAAATTTTAAGATTTTTTGCATTCTCGGACAGGCTGTTTATTATTGACAAACTATAACTAATCATTTGAGCAGATAAACTGCTCAATGCAATATTAGCCCATTCTCTATGGACATACAGAATTATCAACAGACAAATAGGATAGTATAGAATCGTAATGAATATTACACTAATTGAACCTTTTTTTACCGGTTCGCATGCAGCGTGGGCAACAGCATACGCTCATTATAGCGAACACAATATTGACATTCTGAGTCTCAGTGGGAATTATTGGAAGTGGCGTATGCATGGTGGCGCAGTTACTCTGGCAAAAAAATATTTGGAGTCCGGTGCGATGCCGGATATGCTTCTTGTCTCTGATATGCTCGATCTGACAACCTTTCTAGCCTTAACTCGCCACAAGACCTCCGTGATTCCTGTTGCGATCTATTTCCACGAAAGCCAAATATGTTATCCCTGGCTGCCTACGGATCGAGATATTATACAGAAGCGAGATCAACATTATGGATTTATCAATTATAGCTCTGCGCTTGTGGCAGATGCGGTGCTGTTCAACTCACAGTATCATTACACAAGCTTTTTCGACGAATTACCCCGCTTCCTGAAACAATTCCCCGATAATAACGAGTTGGGAACGGTAGAAACCATTCGTGTCAAAAGTAGGGTGTTACCTCTCGGAGTAGATTTCCAGAAATTTCAGAATCCTGAGCTGCAACAAAAGCGTAAAGAACATCGCGATCACGCACCACTGATTCTTTGGAACCATCGTTGGGAATACGATAAAAATCCTGATGAATTCTTCCAGGCCCTCTTTGTACTGAACGAGCAAGGTCTGGATTTTCGTGTTGCAATTCTTGGAGAAAGTTTCAGCCAAAACTCCCCTATTTTTGAAACGGCTCGCATGAAGTTGGGAAACAAGGTTGTTCACTATGGGTATGCTGAGGATTTTTTAGAATACGCACAGTGGCTTCATCGCGCCGACATCGTCCCGGTGACATCCCACCACGATTTTTTTGGAGCAAGTCTTGTTGAAGCCCTCTATTGTGGTTGCTATCCAATATTGCCAAAGCGCCTTACTTATCCAGAGCTTGTTCCTTATGAAGAGTATCCTGAACTCTTTTACGATGACTTTCAGGAACTCGTTGAAAAACTTGCCTGGTCCTTGCAAGAGATCGAGACGATCCAACAGCATAATTTCCGTCATTGTATTGAGCAGTACTCCTGGCAGAACATGGCACCTGAGTATGATATGGTCTTAAGTGCTGTATAGGAATAACGCGTCTCAAAAAGGAAAGTTACGCAAGGTACTGGGCTAACAAAGTGCTGTAGGTGACGCTAGGCGAGGATGATGATTTTCTTGTGCACATCATCCTCTTACGTTAAATTGACAGGCGCACCTAAGCACCAGACGTTATCAGGAAAAGATATCAGGCGTTTGATGGTGAAGGGCCATTTAGATCTTATAGTCTATCTTTCGACAGGAATTAATGATTTAAGGGGTTCATCTGCGAAACTGTCCAATAAGATGGAACATCCACTACTGTTAGACTTCATTTTTTTCTTAAAAATTATCTTTTAAGACTAATAAAAAGCTCATATATAGTTGTAAATCAAAATTTTTCAATGTATTAGATAACAACGTTCCCAGGAGTCCAGTGGTACGCATTTATAATGTTGATCCTAAATGGGAGGAAGGGCTGAGATGAAATACGAAGACAAAACAAAGGAACAGTTAATAGACGAGTTGAAATATCTACAAAAAACCAAGGAGAGTTACAACTGCCTTATTGAAACCATCACTTTTGGAATTGAGGATATAGATTTATCTGGAAATATACTCTTTGCCAATTCTGCTCAACATCAGCAGTACGAATGTGAAGAAGGAGAACTAATAGGAAAGAATATACTGGAGTTTTTGCCCAGTGATGAGAAGCGAAATTCTTTGCGTGATTATCTAAAATTTTTGGTAAAGGAACAACCTCCGCCTACTTCTTACGTTGGACAAAAAAAAACAAAAAAAGGAAGAGTCATAGAAGTCGAAGTGGCATGGAATTACAGACGGGATAACCAAGGGCAAGTCGTAGGGTTCACTTTTGTCAATACTGACATTACTGAACGCAAGAGGATAGATGAGAAATTAAAGGACTCGGAGAAAAAGAATCGAACGTGGCTTGAGCATTCACCTGTTTGCACAAAGATAATAGACCTTAATTTTAATCTGCAATATATGAGTACTGCGGGTATAAACGCTCTAAAAATCGATGATATAACTCAGTTTTATGGAAAACCATATCCTTTTGATTTTTATCCTGAGTTACCCAAAGATAGTATGACTAAAAATTTGAATAAAGTTAAAGAAACAGGAAAAATTATTACACAGGAAGCTTCTGTGGCTAACATAGATGGAAAAGAATTGTGGTATCAATCAATTTTCGTACCAGTAAATGATGCTAAAGGTCGAATTGAATATATCATGGTCGTCTCTATCGATACAACCGAACGCAAACAATCCGAAGAGAAATTATTAGCAACCACGGTTTCTAAAGACTATGTTGAAAACATTCTCAAGTCGATGGTTGAGGTCCTGATAGTTGCTAATTCTGATGCTACCATCAAAACAATCAACCAGGCAACGCTTAATCTTTTAGGTTATGAAGAACAAGAACTTATCGAAAAAAACATAGGGCTCATATTTGATAAAGAGCAAGGATTGTCCAGTTGGACAAGAATTGAGAGGTTGATTCAGAAAGGAGTTGTCCACAACGTGGAAACCATTTGTTTGTCAAAAGATGGTAGAAGAATCCCTGTGTTATTATCGGGTTCAGTTATGCGGGATAAAGATGGTCAGATTCAAGGAATCATTTGTATAATCAACGACATCACTGAACTCAAGCAAGCAGAGGAAAAACTTAAGAGGAAAGAGGATATTATTGAATCCGCAACCAGTTGTATTGCTACTGCCAATCTGGATGGCCAAATGACCTATGGAAATCCTGCATTCCTTAAAGTTTGGGGATTTGAAAAAGCTGAAGAATTTCTGAATAAACCTATTCTAGATTATTGGGCAATTACTGACCGATACGAAGAGATAATGGAGGCCTTGAAGACAAAAGGGGAGTGGAAATCCGAGATAGAAGCAATAAGGAAAGATGGTTCGTTCTTTCCTGTACATATCTCTGCGGCAATGGTCTTTGATGCAGAAGGAAATCCCAGTGGTCTCATGTCAACGTCCACTGATATCACCGAACGTAAGCAGTTAGAAGTGCAGTTACAAAGATCCAGTAAGATGGAAGGATTAGGAAATTTAGCAGGAGGAATTGCCCATGAGTTTAATAATATCATGGGTGCAATTTTGGGTAATGCAGAGATCGCTACAATGAATCTTCCAATAGATAGTGATGTAAGAGAAAATCTTGAAAATATATCTAAGTCGGGTGAGCGAGCTGCGAATTTGGTACGCCAAATCATGACTTTCAGTCGGATGGATGTCACATGCCTAAAGCCAATTAATATTTCCAGTGTTGTTAAAGACGCACTCCAAATGGTGAGATCCACTACGCCAGTCGCCATAGAAATCCGTCAGAATATTCCTAAAGAGTGCTTCACTATTATGGCAGATACTTCACAGATATATCAGATAATCTTAAATCTTTGTATCAATGCCTGTCAGGCAATGGGAGATGGTGTTGGAGTATTGGAAGTAACGTTGAAAAATGAAAGATGTGAAGGCTGTTTTCTCAATCTTCATGTTTGTCGTATCAAAACAGAAACAGGATGTTTGCAATTAGTTATTAGTGACACAGGTAGTGGTATCCCATTAGAAGATCAAGGGAAAATTTTTGATCCATTTTTCACGACAAAAGAGATCGGGAAAGGAACAGGGTTAGGTTTGGCAGTAGTTCATGGTATCATTGAGAAGCATCAGGGGATGATCACTGTGGAAAGTAAGATCGGTAAAGGAACCACCTTTTCGATCTTTTTTCCTACAATAGAATCGGAGGTGCATAAAGAACCAACCAAAGAACCTATACTCAAGAAAGTGGCAGGCGGCACGCCGATGCGACATATTCTCATTGCTGAAGATGAGCCATTTCTGGTTAATATGTACCAAAAGTTCTTAGAAGGACAAGGATATATTGTCACGACATGTGGTGATGGTTCTGAAGCCTTAGCCCTTTTCAAAAAGAATCTAGATAAGTTCGATTTAGTGTTTACAGATCAAGCTATGCCCAAAATGCCGGGAAAATACTTGAGCCAAGAATTGTTGAAGATCAAACCTGAGTTACCTATTATTTTAGCTACAGGATATAGTGATTTGATTACCGAAGAAGATGCTAAAAAGTCGGGAATTCGTAAATATCTAAACAAACCTATTGCGTTACCTAAACTTAGCCAAACGATTGCAGAATGTTTGAAAAAATCTGATTAGTCTAACATTGGGAAACAAAAGAAAAAATCGAATATGAGTAGCCTCAACCAAAGTTAGCGTTGGTCAAGGCTACTGATGCAAACGTTATCAAAGAGCAAGGGAAAATCGGGGACAGCGCCCACAATTCCATTGCTTGAAGGCTTATAATTTGATATTATCCTAAATATGCCAAGAATAGCACGAATAATAGTACCCAACCTTCCTTATCATATAACACAAAGGGGGAATTTTGGGCAAAATATATTTGAAGATGATACAGACCGGACGGTTTATTTAGAATGGTTGCAGGAATATGGACAACGTTACGGCACGAAGTTTTGGGCTTATTGTTTAATGACGAACCATGTTCATTACATTGCAGTTCCTAAAGATAAAAAATCATTAGCTCAGACGTTTAACCAAACCCATATGAGATACTCCCAATACACAAATAGAAAACATAATAGACGAGGTCATTTATGGCAGGGAAGATTTCACTCGTGTTTGTTGGATGATGAACATTTGTATGCAGCAATCCGATATGTAGAAAGAAATCCGGTACGAGCAAAGATCGTGCAACAAAGTGAAACGTATAAATGGTCCAGTGCTTATGCACACGTCTTAGAAAAAGAAGATCCATTGCTTTCAATGGATTGCCCATTAATAGAAACAATAGAAGATTGGAATCTATATCTGTCGCAACAAGATGATGATGAATGGATGGAACGGTTTCGGGTATTGTCCCGAACAGGACGACCAGCCGGAGGAGATAGTTTCATAAGTATGATTGAATCTCTGTTAGGTAGAGTTGTAAAACCAAAGCAACCTGGAAGGCCAAAGAAATTAAAAAACAATAAATAATAAGCAAAGTCTTAAAGATGGGCGCAGTCCCCATTTTTTAAATGGTGAGGTGATAATGTTTAAATTCATTCATGCTGCAGATGTTCATTTGGATAGCCCTTTGCGCGGTCTATCTCGTTATGAATCTGCTCCTGCGGAATCCATACGTAATGCGTGCCGAAGAGCTTTCGAAAACCTTGTAGACCTAGCTATTGATGAAAAAGTCTCTTTTGTTTTGTTGGCAGGAGATCTCTATGACGGTGATTGGAGGGATTATAGTACGGGCATTTTTCTAAGCCAACAGATGGGCCGACTTGGCCAGCAAAACATTCCTGTTTTTACTGTTGCCGGGAATCACGATGCTGCCAATCGAATGACCAAGGCTCTTGACAGTTTCTCCAATATGACTATTTTGTCTTCTCAGAAGGCGGAAACTATAATGTTAGACGATTTGGCGGTTGCCATTCATGGACAGAGTTTTGGAACGCAGCACGTAGATGAAAACCTTGCGGCAGGGTTTGCTGCCGCTGAGCAAGGAATGTTCAATATAGGCCTATTGCACACTAGCCTCGACGGCCGGGAAGGGCATGCTGTATATGCCCCATGCTCAGCAGATGATTTACGATCCAAAGGCTACCAATATTGGGCATTGGGGCACATCCACAAACAGGAATTTGTTTCCGAAAACCCATGGATTGTGTTCCCTGGCTGTATTCAAGGACGTCATATTCGAGAATCTGGTGCCAAGGGATGCGTGTTAGTCACTGTGGAAGACGGCGTTGTTAGTACAGTAGATAAGTGCCCGTTGGATGTTTTGCGTTGGATCAAGTGTAGCGTTGATCTAACAGATGTTGTTGAAATCCGAGAGGTACTTGAACGTACTCGCAAATCCATAGAGAACGAAAGAATATCAGCAGACGGACGACCTTTTGCAATGCGTATCAGGTTTGAAGGGACAACCGCAATATCGGGTGAGCTCGCAGCATTTCCGGAACAATTTGAGCATAAAATCAAAGCGCTTGGCGCGGAAATCGCCGGTGATGATTTATGGATAGAGAGAATTGAAAATGCTGCGGTCGGCAAGCTCGATTTGGAATCTACCTTGGTAGGCGATAGCGCATTAGGAAAACTGCTCAAGGATATATTGACAACACCAGACACTCCAGATGAAATAGACGGTCTCAAAGATGTTATAGCCGATCTCAGGCAGAAGATTCCATCAGAAGCTTTCGGCGTTGACTCCGTCTTGAACCTTGATAAACCTCAAACCGTAGAACGTTTGGTTGAAGAAGCCAAACATATGTTAGTTGGAAGGCTGTTGACAGTAGGTGGTGCCAAATGAGGATCGACCGCCTTGATTTGATTGCATATGGTCCATTCACTGACAAATCATTGAATCTATCAGAGGGAGCCGCCGGACTACATTTGATATACGGGGACAACGAAGCAGGCAAGAGCACTTCGCTAAGAGCTCTCATCGCTTTGTTATTTGGTATCACCGCTCGTACTAACGACAATCACTTGCATTCAAACCCTCAACTACGGATTGGAGGGAAACTTAGGCTTTCAGGTGGAGAAGAGATAGAATTCATACGGAGGAAGGGGACTAAAGGTACTTTGTTAGAACCTGACACTGATGCTCCCCTTGACGATTCGTTTTTATTACCATTTTTACCAGTTGGTATTGATGAGAATCTATTCACTAAATTGTATGGAATAGACCATGGAGGTCTGATAGCGGGTGGTCAGGAGTTGCTGGATCAATCTGGTGACCTTGGTCAAGCGCTTTATAGCGCTGCGGTTGGTACTTCGAGTCTTCGTGAAATATTGTCTGATTTGCAAAACAGCGCTGAGGAGATTTTTAAGCCTAGAGCTTCTACTAAACTTGTGAACCAGGCAATAACCAATTTCAAAGAAGCACAAAAACGGATCAAGGATTCAAGTCTTCCTGTTGCAGAATGGAAGCGGCTACAGAAAGAACTCGCAAAAACCCATTCTGCCATTCAACAAGTTGAAGAGGATATCAGTGGGAAAAGCAAGGAGAAAAGCCGTCTGGATAGGTTCAATCGCGTAAAGAGTGCATTGGCTGAACGTCGTGGTGTAATGTCTCGAATTGAAGAATTAGGAGATGTATTGCTTCTACCAGAAGACTTTGGCGAAAAACACAAAACAGCTAGTAACAACATGCAAAAAGCCTCTGAAATTAGATCTAGAGCCGGAAGCAAGCTGTCTCGACTAAAAGAAGAATCTAAATTGTTAAATGTACGTAACGAGTTACTAGAGAACGAAGAGGCCATTTTATCCATTCACAAAGAGTTGGGAGCAGTTGAAACAGCAATTAAAGATCGTCCCCAACAAGATGGAAAAAGGCGTCTGATGTGCAATGAAGCAGAGCAACTGCTAAAAGGCATACGTCCCGATCTTGGTATAAATAATTGCGACCATCTACGACCGTTGGCCAACAACAAAAAGTGGATATCCGGATTGGCTCAAAAGCATAGTCTACTGAATCAGAAAAAGATAAAGGCAAAGGCCACATTGCGTGATGTCAAAGACGAACAAGAGACAATCAAGAAAGAGCTGGGCGAACAGGCTCAAACAACTTTTGACCTAAACGAACTAAAGGCAGCGGTCGCCGCTGCTCGCAAGGCCGGTGACCTTGAACATAGACTAGCTGATTCACAAAAACGCGATTCGGATGAAAAAGCAACCTGTGAGGGTGAGCTTTTCCGGCTTGGAAGATTTGCCGGAACAATCGAAACACTTTCAAAAATTTCTTTGCCCGTGTCAGAAACGTTAGACAGGTTCGAGAGGCGGCTGGATGAACTATCTGAAAATATAAGAGATTATGGTCGCAGACGAAAAGAACTCGAAGAGGATCAGAAACAGACAGAGCAGGACCTTAAAGCGCTGTTATTGACAAGCGACGTACCAACAATTTCGGAGCTTGAAGGCGCAAGATCAATACGGAACACCGGATGGAATCTTATAAAGCGAAAGTACATCAAAGAAATTGATGTAGAAAAGGAAATTGCAGAGTTTACAACTGACTCTGATCTTTCAACATTGTATGAGCAAAAGGTCGAAATTGCAGATAATGTATCGGATCAACTCCGGTTAGCTACTGACCAAGTGGTGAAACGGGCAGGTTTTGAGGCAAAGATTGAAAACCTGAAATCGCAACTAAACGGCACCATAGAAGAGGTCAGAAAAGCAAATGAGGAAAAAGGTGCATATCGAAAGGAATGGCATTCTATTTGGGAACCATTAGGTGTAGATCCTGGATCTCCGAGAGAGATGAAACAATGGCTACTAAGAGTAGACAAACTTCTAGTGAATGTTCAGGCCGCAAATGTCATTTCTGGTGATGTAAGAAAACTGGCCGAGGAGTGTAAAGATCTCAAGGAATCCATCTCGCTCCAGATATTAAAATGCGATGATTCAATAGATTTGCAAGAGATGAGCCTTGAGGCCATGATCAATCTGTGTGAACAGCGAATTGAGCGAGAGGATGCTACTTGCGAACGTAAGCGTCAATTGGAGCATTCGCTTAATGATACAGAGATTCGAATGAAAAGAGTGTATGAAGAGCTTACGTCAACCGAGAATGATATAGTCAACTGGAAACAGGAATGGGGGCAGGCCATTGATGGTTTGGGGTTAAAACCTGATGTCCATCCGGAACAAGCGACTGAGGCATTCGATCAGCTATTGGCATATTTTGACAAATTCGACAAATCGGAAGAGCTTCGCAGACGAATTTACGGAATAGATAAAGTGGTAGAGGAATTTGAGAAAAAAGTGTTCTTGTTCTCCGAAAGTATTGGATTCAAAAGAGAGGGACATGAGGCGACCGCTTTTGCTGCTCACCTAAATCGTAGTTTGAATGAGGCACGGGAAGCGCGGGCAAGTCTCAAAAAGATAGAGACCCAGAAGAAAGAGATAAGAGAAGAAATCGAAGACGCTGACATCACGATTCAAACAGCACAGGACCAGCTTACGTCATTGAGGTCCCAAGCCAGTGTTGAGGAAAACGATGAGTTGGAATCATCAGGTGAAAATTCACGAAAAATGCATGAGCTGCAGCAGAAATTCAATACGCTAGAACAAGAACTCTCACGCAATGGGGATGGCCTGAGCATTCAAGAATTGGAAAAAGAAGCTAGTGAGTCTGATATTGATGCTATCGACGGGAAGCTTGAAAGAATTACTTTCGAACTAAAAGAGCTGCAGGCAAATCGGGACTGCCTCCGTGACCAACGACAAACGCTTCAAAATGAGATTAGGGCCAAGGATGGTAGCTCTGTGGCAGCTAACGCATCGGAGGAGGCGGAGCAGCAACTTGCCACAATGGTTTCCGGTGCCGAGCAATACCTTCGCTTACAAATTGCTGCGCTCATCCTTGAACAGAGAATTGAGGACTATCGCAAAAAAAACCAGGGGCCGGTTCTGACGAGAGCTGGTAGGCTATTTTCAAGACTCACACTAGGATCTTATGTGAATCTTCGGGATGAGTTAGATGAAAGTGGTAAGCCAATTCTGCTTGGAATTCGTCCAAACGATGTAGAGGTGTCTGTTGATAGGATGAGTGACGGAACCAGAGATCAGCTATACTTGTCACTTCGCCTTGCTACCCTTGAGCAACATCTGAGTAAGGGTGAATCCATGCCATTTGTCGTTGACGACATTCTTATAAGCTTTGATGACAATCGTACAAGAGTTTGCCTTGATGTCCTTTCGGAACTGGCTCTTAGCACTCAAGTATTGCTTTTTACCCATCACAGGCGAGTTCTTGATCTGGCAGGAGAACTTAAAGCAAAAGCAGGAATTTATAACCATGAACTGTAAAAACTACACACAAGGCAAAACCGGGGACAGCGCCCACAATTCCATTACTTGAAGGTTTATAATTTGATATTATCCTAAATATGCCAAGAATAGCACGGATAATAGTACCCAACCTTCCTTATCATATAACGCAAAGGGGGAATTTTGGACAAAATATATTTGAGATGATACAGACCGGATTGTTTATTTAGAATGGTTGCAGGAATATGGACAACGTTACGGCACAAAGTTTTGGGCATATTGTTTAATGACGAACCATGTTCATTACATTGCAGTTCCTGAAGATAAAAAATCATTAGCTCAGACGTTTAACCAATCCCATATGAGATACCCCCCAATACACAAATAGAAAACATAATAGACGAGGTCATTTATGGCAGGGAAGATTTTACTCGTGTTTGTTGGATGATGAACACTTGTATGCTGCAATCCGATATGTAGAAAGAAATCCGGTACGAGCAAAGATCGTGCAACAAAGTGAAACGTATAAATGGTCCAGTACCTATGCCCACGTCTTAGAAAAAGAAGATCCGTTGCTTTCAATGGATTGCCCATTAATAGAAGTAATGGAAGATTGGAATCTATATCTGTCACAACCAGATAATGATGAATGGATGGAACGGTTTCGGGTATTGTCCCGAACAGGAAGACCAGCCGGAGGAGATAGTTTCATAAGTATGATTGAATCTCAGTTAGGTAGAGTAGTAAAACCATAGCAACCTGGAAGGCCGAGGAAATTAAAAAACAATAAATAATGTGAGTCTTAAATATGGGCACTGTCCTCGGTTATTACAAAACGACTAATACAATATTTAATTTCTCTTATCTTTTGTTGTCTAGAATTTTTGCAATTATTTATATGAAAATCTATAGTTACTTACTTGGTCGAGTAGGCAAGAAAAAAGTAAGCACCTCACCGGAAGTAATTGTTTATTGTAATAGTGTAGTGATAATTGTTTGTACCCAACTACGGATAAAATCCTTAACGTTCGCGAAAAAAGGAGATAAACTTATGTATCCAATGGATTACTTCGAGGATACACCTGGGATTAAGAGGAGCGTTGTTTTATAGAAAAAACAATGGACAGGTAAATAATTATTGCTTCCATTTGACCGTCACAAAAAAATGACGATACCGTCACAAAAAAATGACGCCTTAACCGACAGCTGCATAAGCACTTAGCTATTCAGCGTCATTATTTCATGACGCCCCCTCCTAGTTCCGCCATCACCAAAACACTGTAACATGCGTTAATTAAACAACTTAAGGCAACCACGAAAAGAAGGCACACAGTTTGCGATGTTAATTAAATAGAGAGTATAGAAGTTTTCATTTTTTGACAAGATTTACTGGATAATCAGGATAAAAATTCTTTAAAACTCCTTTTTATCGTGTTCTCACGTTTATCTTGGCAAAAAATAATTTAATAGATAATAATAGTGCATATTTTACATCATTATTCATTCATGTTACAAAAAGGAGGAAAAGTCATGCCTGAAAAAAAATATATTGTATTACATAGTCAGCGCCCTATTGTACCATCAACAGGTTTCTTGGGAGCAATGGGAAGCGCAGGCTCATTAGGTATTGGAATTGAGACGTTGAAGATCAAGGAAGCTGTTCTTACCAAAGCGGAACGTGATGACCTCAGACGTGACCCTCGTACACGGGCCATAGCCGAACCAATGCCGATGAAGCTCATCGAGCCTACAAAGTCTGAGACAGTCGCCGATGTAGCAGCTACGAATGAAACCTGGGGAGTGAAGGCTGTTCGAGCGCCCGACTCGCCATTCACAGGCGAGGGGATAACAGTTGCAGTGCTAGACACCGGCATAGACCCGAATCACGTGGCATTTCAGGGTGTGAATCTGGTAAGGAAGAATTTTACGACAGAGAATGATGACGATCTACATGGTCACGGCACTCATTGCGCTGGCACCATTTTCGGCAAGGATGTTAACGGTCAGCGAATCGGCGTTGCCAGCAAAACACAGCGTGCGGTAATAGGCAAAGTTCTAGGGGAAGGCGGCGGATCATCCGCTACCATTGCCAACGCAATACTATGGGCAGTCGACAATGGCGCACATGTTATTTCAATGTCTCTAGGAATTGATTTTCCGGCCTTTGTCGACTTTTTAGTGAGAAATCAGGGTTTAGACATCAACCCCGCTACCTCAATTGCACTGGAACAATATCGCGCAAACGTAAACATGTTCTCTGAACTGGCAAATTTTGTACGTGCTCGAGGATCCTTTGCACAGGGCGCAGTGATTATCGCGGCCTCCGGTAATGAAAGCGAACGTCCAACTTATGAAATTGCGGTTGGTCCTCCGGCTGCCGGTACTGGCATAATTGCCGTCGGCGCACTACAGGAGGGTGCAAATGGTCTTTCGGTAGCGAATTTCTCAAACAATCAAGTTGATATTTCGGGTCCTGGTGTTGGCGTGATTTCCGCATTGCGCGGAGGCGGCCTCACGTCCATGTCCGGTACAAGCATGGCCACTCCTCACGTGGCCGGTGTGGCTACCCTTTGGGCACAAAAGCTTCTGGATGAGACCGGACGGGTAGACAATCAAATCCTCACGGCGCAACTCCTTGCCAGTGGAGATACCACTTCCCTGGTTACTGGTTCCGAAGCCGAAGATGTAGGTACCGGGATCGTGCAGGCACCAATAAATTGATGTTAGTAATGACCAGACCTCGAATTTACACGCTGTCATTCAGTGACGGCATGTAAATTCGCTTAAGGCATGCAAAGACATACGGTCACATCCGACTAAGGATTCGAGCAAAAATAACTTCCCTATTTTACGTTCAACTTCAAGCTATTTTTGCCCAAATTTCAATCGTAAAATCCTCACATAGCTAAGGCGATGCTTCCGACAAAACCGGGGACAGCGCCCACAATTCCATTGCTTGAAGGCTTATTATTTGATATTATCCTAAATATGCCAAGAATAGCACGGATAATAGTGCCCAACCTTCCTTATCATATAACACAAATGGGGAATTTGGGACAAAATATATTTGAAGATGATACAGACCGGATTGTGTATTTAGAATGGTTACAGGAATATGGACAACGCTACGGCACAAAGTTTTGGGCATATTGTTTAATGGCGAACCATGTTCATTACATTGCAGTTCCTGCAGATGAAAAATCATTAGCTCTGACGTTTAACCAAACCCATATGAGATACTCCCAATACACAAATAGAAAGCATAATAGACGGGGTCATTTATGGCAGGGAAGATTTCATTCGTGTTTGTTGGATGATGAACACTTGTATGCGGCAATCCGATATGTAGAAAGAAATCCGGTACGAGCAAAGATCGTGCAACAAAGTGAAACGTATAAATGGTCCAGTGCCTATGCCCACGTCTTAGAAAAAGAAGATCCG